>NZ_JBXAPN010000001.1:1215714-1424918 GCF_058803975.1 Bradyrhizobium sp. GW821-FHT13H06
TGGCCTCCCGAAAGACGATCGTGAAGCAGCTCGTCTATACAAGCTAGCGGCCGATGGGGACGATGATGATGCTCGAGTCGCACTCGCTCGGTTATACAAAACCGGCCGTGGAGGCCTGCCGAAGGACGACCGGGAGGCAGCGCGCTTGTACAAAGTTGCTGCCGACAATGGTGATTCTGTAGCGCTAGCCAATCTCGCTGTGTTCCACGAATCTGGCCGCGGCGGCTTGCCGCAAGACGATCGTGAGGCAGCGCGCCTCTTTAAGACGGCAGCGCAGAAGGGCAATCCCGGAGCGCAGTTCAAGCTTGCTGGATATCATGAGACCGGCCGCGGTGGCCTGCTGAAGGACGATCGCGAGGCCGCGCGCCTCTACCGGCTTGCTGCCGACCAAGGCGTTGCCAAAGCGCAAGTTAAGCTTGGAGGCTTCTACGAAGCCGGCCGCGGTGGCCTGCCAAAGGATTTCGGCGAGGCGGCTCGCTATTACGAACTTGCTGCGAGGCAGGGTAACGCAGACGGAGCGGCTTCAATCCGGAGATTGGGGCTGGATTTCCCAGAATGAGCGGCTTCATGAACGTCGATAATCGAGCGTTATCGAAAGCGACCCCTGCGGGTTAGAACAGGGTCCATGGCTCGCAGACTAACGTTCGTGAAGCTCAACTTGCCGACGGTGGTCGCCAGCTCTCTCCTGTTCGATACCAGCCAGCCCTCAGCGTTAGCCGCGGCCTTTTCGTGACCCGAGTCAGTCGCTGCCGATAACGATCGAAAGCGAACCGAGAACTTCGGACTGAATCATCCGATTTTCTCAAAGACTGTGGTTGCGGGCGTTGGGCGGTGAGACCACTCTACGCCCGCATTATTGAGGGGGACTGTTCGACCTACGCGGGATGATCCAGCATCGAGACAGGGTTGAAGCCGAGCGTGTCGCCCTTGATTGTCCGTCCTCCGATGCAGTTGGCTGCGCTAAAGTTCACTGCCTGCTGATAGGCAGCATACGCGTCGGGCGTATCGAACTCGGCCTGCAAAGCCGAGTGGCGGCCCATTCGGCTTTCCATGCGTCAGCTGTAGCTTTGGTCAGCATTTCGAAGATTCCTTTCTCGTTGAGTTCGGCGGCGCGGAAGCCGTTGAAAGGGAGAAAGCCGACTTCCACACCGCCGGTGGCTACCGAGCCCACGTTCACTGACTACGCCGAGGCGGTGTCTAGGAAAGAACAGAAAGGGTGAGAAAGGTGGGTTTTCGTCGCCAAACCGAGCCACAGCTCCGCGATGGATTGACCCTGGCAACCGGCCAGGGCCAATTCCGGAGGAAGAGCCGGCCGCCGATACTGTTCCCAAAGAGAACAGTTTTGATCGGCTGTCCACTATTGGGAGTTTCTGCGCGAGAACAGCGCAAGCTCCGGCTTTCGGAAAGAATTCTGACAAATCGGCAGAATTCTTTAGCTGCAGATCCCAACACACGCTGGGTGAATTAATGCCAGGCTGGCCGCTGTCCGGTCAGTCCGGCGCGGCACTTTGATCATCTGCGAGCTGCTCAATTCGCTGCTCGAGCCCTAGGCGGACATTGCGGATCAAACTCTTCAGAACATTTCGAACACCTAGGGCGCCGTCCCGCGTACCCGCGGCGAGGATCTCATCCGCAAAATTGGGAATATCCTCCAGCTCGCGAACGATTGTGGAAGCGATCTTCTCGATAGACTGCTTGACGTCGTCGGCGAGCAGCAGCTTTCCTACCTTTTCATCAAACTCGAGCTCGGCCATTCGCGCACGATAGATCTCGGTGGCCGTTCGCGCTCGCGTGAGCGCGGCGATGTTCTCGCCTTGCAGGGATCGTGAGGCACCGGCATTCGATCCGAACGTAGGGTCAAAGGCTTCGGGATCATCGCCCCCGGCATCCCCGACTAGAACACGCTCGCGCGTCTCACCGAGCGCGAAATCAGCGGCCGCAGCATCGATCAAACGCTTGCCGTTCTCGTTGACGAATGCGGAGTCTGGAATCCGGCCCGCCGTGATTAGATGGCTGATCGCTTGACGAGTGACGCCGCGATGCCGAGCGTATTCTGCTTGTGTCATCCCGCTCATGACGAATCCCTTCGCGAGAAAGTCAGTTGTAAAGTGTCAAGCACGTCAAGTGTGTCAAGGCAGCTTTTTATAAACTCCGGCTAGCGAAAGTCCGGGGTGCGAATTACCCGCGTCGATTCTGCATAGCCAGAGGGACCCATGCTTGGACTTAATCTTCGCAATCTGCGAAGTTTTCACCGTGCATTGGCACCAAGCCTTCAGTGTCACGGCGTTCGGCACGAGCCTGTGACCTCGGCCACCTGTTCCGTGGGAGAACAGGTGGAGGCTACAGCGTCATCCAAAGCCAATACTTCCGTTTTGGAAGGATTGGGGGTGCCCACAGGTGGGCACCCCTGATGAGAACCGACGGGATACACTGAGATCCCGCAATGCGGTCTCCGGCAGGTCGGGCTCGCAAACCTGTAACAACTCCTCACTGGTTTTTCCAGATCGTGGGCGCCCGCCCTTCGCCACGTTCGTAAGATGATCGCGTCGATGCCGGGCGGCCTGCCGACACTTAAGCTGTTCGCCCGCGTCGATGCCCAGAACCCGCTGCCGGAAGGCCTCGCGGCGGCGTGCAAGCCGTCGTCGCCTACGTCGATCGTGGCATCTCCGGCGGCATGGAGGCGGGCATCAAGACCGCTGAATTCCTGGGCCTTCCCGTCGAGCGCCGTTGATCCTGCGTTTACCGAATGCCTTCCGGCGATCGAATAGGCCAGGCCTAAAGGGTTCTCCAGGATAGCAGCTGAAGCCAAAACCCTTCCAATCAGGAAGGGTTTCGATGCAACGTCTTGCTCGAAAACTCCTGACAATTCGTCAGGGGTTTGTGGGTTCGCCCACGCGTCGCTCCGCACCGTCGCGCTCTAATTGTTCCGATTGAGAACAATTAGACTTGGGCACCGCGGGCGTCTCGTCATGCGCATTGGAAGCGGCGGATTCAAAGGCAAGCAACGGTCAAATGCACAGCAGGTGAAGGTTTGTTGCGGAGGACATAGGCGAGCTATCCCGACGCTTTCGCAATCGAGATGCTTCCCATGTCCTCGACGATCATGCACTAGCGGAGCCAGGATGTCGCTATCGGACCCCGCACTGCCGATGGCAGGCGTACGGGTTGCGTCTACTTACGACGATGTCCACTCGCCGGCAGCCACCCTCACGCGTTAGGCCGGGTGTACCCTTTGGCTGCTATCCCACGGTAGGGCATTATCGCAGGCGCCGCCGCCGTTAACCGACCGGTGCCCACGTACACACACAAGTGACCTCGTCCTGGTCGACGAAGCCGCGTTTTGACTCCGAAAACCTGTTCCTTGTCGGAATAGGTTTTCGAGGATAAGCCGGAGTCGCGCGAAGCCGCCGCCGATCTCCCAACTGTTCCGATTGGGAACGGTTGAAAGACGCCAAAGTAGTCCTCAGAAAATGCCGCAGATTGCGGCATTTCCCACTAAGAGACTCGACGCAGCGAAGGCCCGCCTTGAAGACCACCCTCCCCTAACCCAACCTCCTCAGCTCCGCAGCGAGCTCGGAAAACCGACGCTGCATGTTCGCGCAGTGCGCCTCGTCGAACTCGACAAGCGGCTCAGCCGCAAGGAGGCGCTCAATGGGCAGCAACCAGGGCTCTCTCAGCTTCCAGGCGGCCTCGAGGGCTAGCCCACGTAGAGCCGCAGAATCCGGCCGCCATTGGTATTCGTACGGACGGCCGTTTGGAGCCGCCCCACAATCGCCCCTGCACCACCGAAACGCCGCGGCTTTAACGGCCCACCATGGCACGTCCACAAGCGCAACCAGGTAGGCCTCGCCAGAGGCCTCTACGCCAAGCTCGTTTTGGTGCTGAGAGGCGCGGTTCAACATAAGCCAAGTGACGACGGCTAACGTCTCGTCGCGCCACCGGGCCGCTCCGTCGGGCGTTTGAGCGAACAGGGCCCCCATTGCGGCCGCGTACCGTTCGCACTCAGCGCGTTCTGGGGGGCTCAAGAGCGAATTGCGGGGAAGGGTCGGAATATTTCCGTATCGCCCGTGCTTCACCGATTTCTGGTCGACCATTTTGATCAAGGCGAGCCGCGAGCTTACCCATGCCGGCCAAGACGGCATCCGATCCGGATGCTGAACGTCTGGCAGCGCCAGCGGCGCCGTAGTTTGGATCACGGAATCCATGTTGCCGTTCCAATGCGTTTAGAACCCAGTTTCGCCAAGTCGCACTCCAATCGCGCTTGGTCGCACCGGCGCCCGTTCTTGAAAGCCAGTAGTTGCGGAATTTCTCGATCTCAAAGGCTATTCGCTGCTCCGGGAGGCCCGCGCTGATTGCATACGCGAGCTCCGATGACGAAGGTGCCCAGTCGGAAGGAAGCCGCGATCCCTTACTGGCCGCCCCCTCGCGCTTGCGCGCCGGCTGGCGAGACGCGGCACGCTCGATAGCCTCAACGAGCCGCACCGCATCGGCCTTTGAGCCGCCCCTCGCAAAGTACGCATGAAGCTCCGCTGCGATCGGAGTGACCGGCGCTGGAGCAACCAGGGCCAGAAAGGAAGGCTCCGCAGCCTCCGGCTCATCTAACGCTTCATTCATTTGCCGCTCCTGCATCAATTATGAGGGCAGCTCGACGTCCTTCATACGCGCTAAGGCGGGTCCAGCCTTTGGAGATGAAGGGTAATAGCCACGGATGAGCACTCCGGTCACCGGAAACTCCTCAACGTGATGCGAAGTCCCGATGACGTTGCCGAGATGCCACCAAGGGCTGCGGACGATAAGATCGCGCCGATCGTGGCGGAGCACTAGTTCATTCGTGGACCGGAGCTTTTCTTCGGCATCTCGCGCCTTCGATAGAAGATCCGATGCCGCTGAGAAGTGACGGTCCAGCTCGATGTAGACTTGACGGAGATCAGCTTGCACCCGCTTGGCTTCGCTCGAAAGCCCTTCCAGCCGCTTGCGCTCTTCATCAGCTTGCGCCGACTTCTGACGACGGAGCGCTACTTTTCGCGCGGTCGAGAGTGTTTCTTGCTCGTCCTCGTTTTCACGAATCGCCTTGCGGACCGATTGAACTTTGGTTGGAGAATCACAGATCGCCGCCTCGAGCTCCTCCGCCAGATCAGCACGCTGCTGCCTCAGCCGCTCAAGGCTTGCTTCAATTTCGGGAAGAACATTCGCGAAGTCTTCCGACCTCGTTGAGCGAGAGAGCTTTTCCACGATGCTCGAAAACAGGCCCATAGGCCACCTCCATGTGTTTGAATCGAATGAAGGTGACTTACGGGCTTCGCATGACTTCTCCCAACGGAAAGGGGCGGGAATTAATTTCCGCTGGCGGGCTTCCGAGCCCGGCACCGCTCAACAAGAGGAGCAGCGTGCTCCTTCAGCCAGTCACCGGCCGACGATTCTTGCGGTCTTTTTTGGGGATTAAAGCTTTTGCCGGGACGCCGTATTGGAAGGCAATGGTCCGCAAACCCGGCTTCCAGGTTGCCAATCGTGGAGGGAAACGCCGACGGAGCATTTTCGGCAGGCTCCTTCGGATATGCCTTCCGATGGAGATCTCTCATTCTCTGATCTGCCTCCTCCAACAATGACATCAGGTAGGTCAAAAGGCCGGTGCTGTACAAATACTCCTCGCGACGTCCGCGCGCTTGTTGGGGTGATGTCTTTATCGAACCATCGCAGAAGCGAACGTCATAGAGTCGTTCACCCGGTCCACTCAAAACACCTGTTTCGATATCTTCAATGTCATAAAATCGGACCGCGACACCATCGATTTGCACCAACTCCTCGCTCGGACAACCTTTCCTCGCCCAAAATTCGATATCTCCTTGAGCGACCTTTTCCTGCAGATCCACCCAAGCATCTTTCGAATTCCGCCATCGTGTCCAACCACGCGCGGCTGCTGCCGCGAGTGCTTCTGCCGCTTTGGGAGATTTACCCGCTCGACATAGAAAGGGCGGTAGACCAGACGAATGGTCAATCCGCCACTGTCCATATTCCTCCAATGCCGGTCCGAGCGGCAGGAAGTTCTCATCCCTCGATGATCCCATGAATTGTCACCTGGAAAACGCGGGGTGACTGAGATCAGGCGATAAAATGCCGGCGGCAAGCTCGATCAGCCTCGGGGCGACCCCGTTCGGCCTACCCGCAAGCAGCCAATCCAGACTGATTTCGAAGTCGCTCGCGAACGCAAACAACAAATCGTTCTGAGCATCATCGTCCAAGTGAGCCGCCGCTCGCATCGCGCCCCATAGCGTATTGATTGGCACATCACGACAGCAGCTCACGGCCAACACGCGAGACCGGATCGCTTCCGGCGCAACTGCCTCTTCGGAATATGGCAACGGGTGCATAGTGGATTCTCCTTTTTGAAAACCAATTCGGACTGCAAGACCGGGGGCTGAAAAGCCGCGAGTGATTTCGGGCCGGCGGCCTTTAGGGCTTTATCTCATGCCCCTGGACATATTCCGCCGCCCCCGGTCAATTGACAGGCGAGGCAAACTTCGGGATTTCGGCAAATCACTCGACTCGGGTTTTCAGGTCCCGGAAAAAGGGTCCCTCCGTGTCGACAAAACATCAAGTCCTATTTCGTATTTCTCCAAGGCCGGAAATTGATTTCCGCCCTTTTCCGTTGGAGTTGCCGCCGAATCTGCACGTATCTCAGCGGGCGATGAAGGATCGGAGACGAAATTGCTGATCAAGGCCCGCCGCAACAACAAAGCTGATGGCAGCTTACGAACGCGCGCAACGGTGCCTCCCAGAAGAGGGACGAAACGTCGCACGCGCACCTGGTTTGTCCCTCTCCTGGCCGAGACGGTCCGAGATGACCATCCGTAAGGACGAAAACCTGCTTCGCGGGGACCGCACTCCGGCCTATGTCAGCAGAGAAACCGGCGCAGCAGAGCTGCAAATCTCGCCGGACACATGGGACAATTGGGTCAAAGACGGCACTCTGCCCGCCCCGTGCGATAGTTTTCCGACCAGCACTGCTCGCTGGCGCTGGGAAGACGTTGACCGTAAGCTATCTGGCAGGGCGGTTGCCGGTCTCGACGCCGCCCTGAAGGGAGCGGCTAACTTTGGCAAGAAACCGGGAAGCCGGCGTGATGCTGCCTGAGGGCGTCGAAAAGACCATCGTTCGCAAGCCGAACGGCAAGGTCTACACCTACTATTACTGGAATCCTGGGCGCGGCACTGCTCGCGAGGGCGAGCGCATCAAGCTGCCGAGCGCGGAGACGCAGCCGGATGCGTTCTGGCGAGAAGTGAAGCGGCGGCGCGACGCGATGCCGTCGAAGTTGCCGCCCGGATCGGTTGGCGTCCTGATCACCCGCTACCGAGACAGCGATGAATTCAAGCGGCTCTCCGAAGGCACGCAGAGCAATTACAACGTCCACATGCGTCGCTTCGAATCCGCGGAGACCTGGGGCCTCGTTGCCGTCGGCGAGCTGGTGCCGCTCGTTGTACAGACAGCACGCGATGCAATGAAAGACACGCCTGTCATGGCCAACCAGATGCTCTCGGTCGGCCGCACGATCTGGGATTGGGCTATTCCGCTTGCGCTTGCCGAGGTTAATCCATTCGACAAGGTGCGCGACTTCGAGATCCCGGATCGCGGGCACGTGCCCTGGCCAGCCTTCGCGATCGAGCACGTGCGCGCGCATGCCCCGCCCGACCTGGTGCGAATGATGCGGCTCGGCGTCATGACCTGTCAGCGCGGCAGCGATATGATCAGGATGGGGCCGGAGCACCGCGAGCGAAATGGCATCTGGTGCCGGCCGAAGAAGACGCGCAAGCGCCGGCGCGCCTTCCACATCCCGCTCGCGACGGCTGATATACTTGAGCTCGACCGTTGGGCGGAGACGCCGGTGCGCTACACCAACCCGCGCTGGAAGAAGCCGATCGATCGCTTCCGCGAGGACCTGTATCTCTACTCGCCGAAGGGCGTGCAATACACTGGCGACGGTTTGCGTGCACGCTGGAATCGCTGGCTGGAAGACACCGAGCACGGCCGCGCGCTGTGCAAGCGCTGGAAGCTATGGGTCGCCAGCCAGGTCAAAAAGTACGAATGGGACATTGACCCAGAAGACGCCGACCATCCGACCATTCATGGTCTACGCGGCACCGGCATCCTCGCCCGCGCCGAGGCCGGCTACGACGTCGACCAAATTGCCAATGACATCGGCATGTCGAGACAGAACGTCGAGCACTACATGCGTTTTAAGGACCAGATGAAGGTCGGCGCCGACGGGCAGCAGCGGCTGAAGGTGGTCAACGGCAGAGAAGATTGAGGAAGAGGACCTAAGCCTCGAGCTTACCACCGAGGGGTCAAACTTGAGTTGCGGCTGCAGATAACGAGGCGCTTCGCGCCTCTCGTCATTGCCACGTAGAGATTTCGAGCGTTCATTCCACTTGCGTCGAGTATCACGGCAGCGTCGGCCTCTAGACCCTTGAGCGTAAGCGTGCTGCCCACAGACCGTCCGCTGATTTTACGGCCCGTAGCTCGCCCCTGTTCACGAATACGAACGGCCGCCTCTGGGAAGCTGACCGCATCCGGTCCGCACGACAGCTCAAGTGCTCGCATACAGGCGCGCAGCACCGCCGGCCTGAAGACGCGCACGCCGGCATCCTTGTTGATTTCTACTAGCAGATCACGGACGCGCTGTATGCTGGGATCGCTGTGCAGCGCCATTGCTGCGATTTCGACATTGCTCGCCTCCCGGCGCGCCGTACCTCGCAGGAGAGCGCCGACGCGTCGCACCAAGTCTGCCGAACCAACATTGGTCATCAGACTTTCGGCAAAATCAGCAACCACTTCTACGGCTCCCGACGATCGCACATCCAGTCGCGCTGAAAAGGCGACCAGGTCCCGCAGGTCGACGGCCTCGACCGTCACTGCACCTGGGATCGCACTGGCGAACCTCTGCTGGCTTGCCGGGCTGGTGCTTTCTCCAATGATGAGAACGGACCCATCTCCGGGCGGCCTGACGCGGCCAGCTTTGAGCATCTTTTGATAATCGTCGGCTGAACCGTCAAGCTTTATCCAGGTGACTTCGGAGGGAGCGCCGAGCAAATCTATGGGCCTCCCGGCGATCAACCTTTTTCTCGATTCAAGTAGCCACTCGCCCAGGTCCGGGGCTGATGCGTTATGCCAACGCCATGGATAGGAAAGCTCACCAGCTATTGGAAAGTGCTCGCAAACATGCTTATCCCAGTCAGCAAGATCGTCATCGCCAAAATCGAAAATTGACTGCGCCTGATCACCCACAACGCAAGTTGGAAGTACTTTGGCAGCATGGTAAACAATCGCGTGCTGACGAAGCGAGCAGTCCTGGTACTCGTCGACCAGCAGGCGCGAGTAGCTGGCCGCGATCACGTCGTTGACGTGCCTTGATTTTAGAAGCGCTGCCGCTGCGCTTCTGATGGCGGGATAATTCGGCCGCTGCCTTTCGATGATCTGCGGGTCATGTCCCGACCGCAATGGAAAGGTCGAGATCAGTCGAATAGCCCACCCATCAATGGTTGAGAGCCGATATCTCGATGGCAACACACCGGCGCGTTCGAGACGACTTCGTAGAGCAGCAACTCCGGAATTTGTGTGAGTCAGCACGAGGATCGGTTTGCTGCAATCGTGTTCCTCCAGCGCGTTCGCGATCAACTGGGTTTTCCCGCATCCCGCTGGGGCGATGACCAGCCCGCGCTCGATGGCAAGTAGGTTTAGCTTGTTAGTCATCTCGGACCCAACGGAAAATGGAAAGGACCTTGGCCCGAAACGCTCTATCTGCATTGCCGAGTGTCGGGCCTATCACCTCGCGGGCCGCCTGCTCCATCGCCGACACAGTTTTGAACCAGCCAGCGCCGCTCTTCGCCGCTTTCGCGAGAACCGCTCGGGTCTCCCGCGGAATTACTCCACGCTGGATCTGGCGCTGTACTTCCGCAAGGCTAATGCTGTTGTCGGATGCGGAAGTGATGTGATCCCGCACCAACGAGTGTTCCTTGAACTCAATCGCTTTATCCAGAAGCCCATCGATGCCGGTGTCTGGCAGGCTTTCGAACAATTCATCTTCAATGGACCGGCCTGTAGTCCATGAAAAAATAGTGCCACCATTGTTTAAAAAACGCTTTTCCGCGGCAGCATTCAGCGGAGCATCACTATCCCGCAACACTGCGGTTCGGTAGCCAAGTGACCGAAAGGCGTTGGCGCGGCGCAAGGTATTGGTGCCACCGCCGTCGACAAGCGCGACCCCGTTTGCGGCAAGAGCCGATTTGCCTGCGGAGACTCGATGTTGGTCCAAGCCACGCATGAAGCCAACCTCAGTAGCACCTTCACATACGAGGATTGACGGCGCGAGAAGCGCCTCCGGAAAGACACGAATCGTGCCCTGAACGTCATTATTCGTACCGACACGACGGGCTGAATGCTGCCCATCTACTTCGCGCACAACGAAGAGCTGTTCGCCGGAGAGTTCGCGAACCGCGACGGGAGAATGGGTGGTGATGAATACCTGCAGTGTCGGATCCAGCTCCTTTGCGCCGAGCGCATCGACCAACCGAATGATGCGGTGTGGTTCCAAGCCGTACTCGAGTTCATCGACCAGCGCGATCGGCGAGCTCGCGGAAGCTTTGCGCTGCAGTCCAGCAATAAGAAGTCTGGCTGAGCCAAGGCCAAGCTCCCTGAGTGGCACACCGTTCTGATCGTGAAGGGAAATAGTGCCTCCGCTAACCGACACGGAATGCGAGTCGAGCAAGGCTTTGATACCGCCGCCGAGGGAGATTCCCAGTTCCTTCGCCGCGCCGGCAACGATCGCCAAAGTCTCGCTCAATTGTTCCTCTGCTTGCTCGCCAAAGCTCGCACGAACTTCTCTCGCGGCGGCAACAAGTGCGGCTGATGCATCCGGGCGCTCCTCGGTTAGCCGGTTGAGAATCGAGCCCCTGCGCCAGCTCAGATTGTGGTCTGAAAAGGCTCCAAGCCGCGTTGGAGCAATCCTCAGCCTATCCTGCCAGCCGAGATTGCGGGTAAGCCCCTGAGAGGCTGCACGTTCGGAGACAAGGGTCCACTGAGGCTCAAGATCGGCTGTGACTACCAATTGCAGCGTCAGGACAGTCTCGAGTGAGGCGTCCGGTTCTTCGGCAACGTCACCAGTCAGGGCATCAAACCCACGAAGAAAGGGGCCGTAGGACTCGATGCTCTTCAAAGCATCATCGAGCTTACCGAGCGTGACGGTGATGTTGATAGGCTGCGAGACGTCAAGGCAGTGGAAGTCGCTATCTGCAAACTGAAGATTGCGTCTTGCGCCCAGGCAGTAATCGATCGCGTCAAGGATCGTCGATTTGCCGCTATCTCCAGGACCGATAAGGGCGTTGACCCCTGGTTGCGGCTCCCAGCTGAAGTTCTCGAGGCTTCTGAAATTCGTGACCACAATCTTGCGAACGATTGCCATACCTGTCCGGGGCGTGAGAGACGCGACCTCTGCCGCAGCGGCCGCCTACAACCTCCGCGGACTGTAGCAGCACTCGTTCCCGCTGGCTCCCCTGAGCAAGAGCCGAGTTTTGCAAACCCGCGGTTTTACCCGGAATTCCTCGGGCGCAGACCGGGGTTACTTACAAAACCATCGTTGGAAAATCAAAGGGTTAGCCGAAAATCAGAAAGGCTACCGTTACACCATTCCCCACCGAAGCGCTTGAAATTGCTAAGCTTTCTCCGGAAGTCCTGCAAGGCTGGCTGACGTTCGGCAAATCAGCGCTCGCAGGCCGCTCATATAGCCGCGCTGACCTTCGGGGTCCAGTCCTTCTGTGAATATCGTCGCGTGTTCTCGCTGCGTTCGCGCTCGAGCGAAACGTCTTGCTGCTCCCTTTTCAGCCGGTCTTGGCCTCAACCTTGGCCAAGCCTCGCGGCAGGCTGATCAGACGACGATGCGATCGAAGTCCGCGGCGATCCGGGTGCTCGGGAAGATCTTTGCGGCTTCGGCGAGAATCTCCTCGTCTTCGTAGCGTCCCGACAGATGCGTCAGCATGAGCTGCCCGACGTTGTTCGTGGCTGCAAAGGAAGCTGCTTCTGCCGCGGTGAGGTGGCCATAATTCCGCGCGGTCGGCGCGTCGCGATCGAGAAACGTCGCCTCGATCACCAGCATGTCGGCGTCGGCAACGTATTGCGACAGCCCCTCGGTGGTCTCGGTGTCGCCGATCACGACGAGCTTCGTGCCGCCGCTCGGCGGGCCTAGGACGTCTTCCGGGTCGACGGTTCGGTTGGCAAGCACGATCGGCCGGCCCGCGGCCAATTCGCCGCGCAAGGGACCGTCGGGGACACCAAGCGCTTTGAGGCGATCAGGCCGAAGACGACGGCGCGCGGGGCTCTGGAACACGAAAGCAAAACTGTCGGTGTCGCGATGGCGAACCGGAAAACAGTCGATGGCGAATTCACCGGCGTCAATGACCTGTCCTTCGGTCAGCGGCGCGAACTCGACCGGGATCGGCGCCCTGCCCGCACCCCACAGGCCTGCGAGCATTCGGACGACGATGTCGAGCGTTCCTTCCCCGCCGTGAATTGTCATCACGTCGGAGGTCTGCCGCAAGCCCAACGTCGAGAAGAGGCCGGGGATGCCGAGCATGTGATCGAGATGCGCGTGCGTCAGCAGCATGCGGTCGAGCCGCCGAAAGCCGGCGCCGCTGCGCAACAACTGGCGCTGCGTGCCCTCGCCGCAATCAATCAGGACACGCTTGCCCGCGGCCTCCACGAGGAGCGCCGGATGGTTGCGCTCCGCCGAGGGAACGCTGGCGGAGGTCCCGAGAAATGTCAGGGCGAACATGGTCGTCACGAGCCCAGAAGGTGGTTGAGGCCGCCCGTCCGGCCCGGCCTCACCGTCCCCAATGCCACGCGAGCAGCAGCGCGTACAGGGCCATCGACGCGACGTAGAGCGCGGCAAGCAACGCGTAGCCCGCGATCTGGCGGCCGAGCGTTGCCGTCGGCCTCACCCACCAGTCGAGCGCCCTGAAGGCGGCGGGCACCAGCCACCAGCCGAGCAGCTGCGTGCTGACGAGATTGCCGACGAAAAGCGACAGCCAGACCGGCACGCCGTTTCTGTCGATCAAGGGCGCGCTGATGAAGTAGCCCCAGAGATAGACCACGGGATAGAGCACCAGGAGGACGATCAGGTTGCTCTTCCAGATGAATCCCGGCCCTTGCTCGGGAGCCGGCGCCTTGCCGGTCGGGAACCAGAAATTGAAGCCGTAGCTCGCCCGCTTCACGTTCATGCCGGCGTTGAAGCGCTCGCCCTCCTCGAGAAGGGTCTGTCGCAACGGCGAGTCGAGCCACGCATTGAGGTTGGCATCAGAGTCGAACGACAGGATGATGATCCATTCGTCGTGCACGCCCGGAATCGGTCGCTCGATCTTGTGCCGCAAGAACCCCTTGAACTCGGCCTCCGCCGCCTGGATGCGCTGCTGCCATTTCAGGAACGCATCCTCGAGCCCATCAGGGACTTTGAACGAGATGACGGCCGAGACCGCGCTGTCGCGCTGAACGCCGGTGTCGGGCAGGATATGGACGTCCTCCGAACCGACGAAGAAGCGCTGCACTTCCACGATGAGTCGTGCCCGCACATCGCTCTGGAGCCAGGCGCGTGCTGCGGAGGGGCTGGCGAAACGCAGGATCGTCACCCAGTCCACATGCGCCGGCGGTTGCGGCGGCACCACCTCTTGGCCGAGAAAGCCGGGCCATGCCTTGAGCACCTCGCCGACCTCGCCGTTCCACCGTGCGAACGCAGCAAAGCCATCGTCGGCAATGCGGCGTTGGATGACGAGGGCGACCGGCTGGCCGGCCGCGTCAGGAGTTGCGCTCATTGGCAGCCGTCCGCTTCAGCTCTTCTTGTAGAGACGCTTGCCCATCACCCAGGTCTCGTCGACGCAGCGATCGTCGCCGACCATCATGACGGCAAACAGCATGCTCGCGGCCTCATCCATCGTACGCGGGCCGGCGCCTTCGGCGATCAGCGACTGGTGCCAGGGCTGCGCCATCTGCCCGCCGTTGGGATCGAGCGCCACGAAATCGGCCTCCTTGCCGGGTTCGAAATTGCCGAGCTTGTCGTCGATGTAGAGGCCTTCGGCACCGCCGAGCGTAATCGACCAGAAAGCCCGATAGGGCGAGAGCTTGTTGCGCTCGGCCTCGGCGAGGTCCTTGCGTACCGGGTCGATGCTGCCGTCGAGCAGCGTGTTGTTGCACATGCCGACCTTGTAGGCGTCGTCCAGTACGGAGATCATCGAAAAGCGGTTGCCGCCGCCGACGTCGGTGCCGAACGACATCTTCACGCGATGCTCGGGATCGGTGGCGCGGCCGAGGCGAAACAGGCCGCTGCCGAGAAACAGGTTCGAACACGGACAGAACACCACTGCGGCGCCCTTCTTCGACATGCGGCGGAACTCGTTGTTCGAGAGATAGACGCCGTGGCCGCCGGAGAACTTTGGACCGACCAGGTCGAACTTTTCGTAGACGCCGAGATAGTCCTGACAGTCCGGATGCTCGACCAGCACGCCGCTGCATTCGGCCGGGTTCTCGGAGATGTGGGTGTTGACCCAGCAATCCGGGTGCTCGTGCTTGAGGCGCTGACACGCTCTCAGCAATTCCGGCGAGGCACCGAAGGCGAAGCGCGGCGTGATGGCGTAGAGGTTGCGGCCCTTGTTGTGGTACTGCGCAATCAGCCGTTTGCTGTCGCGATAGAAATTGTCGGGGGTATCGATGAAATCGGCTGGCGCGTTGCGATCGATCCCGGTGAGGCCCGCGATGACGCGCATGTTGCGTCTGCTCGCTTCCTCGAACAGCTCTTCGGTCGAGACCGGCGAGGAGCTGGTAAAGGCTTGGCATGTGGTGGTTCCGCCGGCCAGCAATGCGTCAAGAAAACGCTTCACGCCCTCGCGCGCGTAGTTGCGATCCCGGTATTTGAGCTCTTCCGGATAGACCCACTTCTGGAGCCACGGCAGCAACTGCTCGCCATAGGCCCCCAACACGCGGGTCTGCGGCAGATGAATATGGCCGTCGATGAAGCCCGGGACGATGATGCGGTCCGTGATATGGGTGATCTCGACGCCCGGATGCGCGGCGGAGATCTTGTCATAAGGGCCGAACGCCTTGATCACGCCGTCGGTGACGACCATGAGGCCATCCTGGTGAAAGCGCGCCGCGGCCTGCTCGTCGCCGACGTGCTTCCAGGGATCGTCGACGAAGTCGAAGAACGTGCCGCGAATAGCAACGGTGGTCATGATTGGTTCCTCCCTTAGGTCTGTGTCGAGTGGCGCGCCGATGGCAGCGAGATCGCGAGCAACGTTCCGGCGACGGCGCAGAGGCCGAGATAGAGCCATCCGATCGGCGCCGGCGTCGCTTCAGGCAGGACCGCCGCGATCGCCATGGCGCCGCTCACCGCGAGATAGCAGAGTGCGCTGATCAGCCCGCCGATCAGGCCGTGGTCGCGTTCGAACAGGCCGAGCGCCATGCCGTACATCATCGGGCACAGCACGCCGCAGCCGCCGAGCACCAGCGCGCCGCCGATCGTGATCGACGCAAAATCGAGGCCGAAGAGCGTGCCGGTCGCGGTCAGGACCACGGCGCCGGCGAGAAACAGCGCGAAGGCGCCGAACCCCAGCATGCGCGCCGGCACGAAGCGCGCGAAATGTGCGCAGCCGAGCTCGCCGGCGAGATTGACGCCGCCAAGGCCGAGCGCGACGAGGCCGTAGATGGCCGCCGAATAGCCGAGGCCGGTCTGGTAGAAGAACGGCGCGACGACGCCGAACGCCAGTTGCGCGCTGGCGGCAGCGGCGAAGACCAGCACGAAAGCCAGGAAGCCCCGGCGAACGAGTGCCTCGCGCAAGATACGAGCGGTGCGGCGCGGATCGAACGGCGCACGCCGTTCCGCTGGCAACGTTTCAGGCAGAAGAAATACGACGACCGTGGCAACGATTGCCGCGGCGATGGCAATGACCGCGAAGACACCGCGCCAGGACGTCAGCTCGACGATGAAGCCGCCGGCTGCCGGCGCAAGCACGGGCGCCAATCCCCACGCGGCTCCTAGCAGTCCCGAAATCGCGGTGAGCTCACGTCCACGAAAGCAGTCTGCGGCGACCGCATAGGCGACGACGAGACAAGTGCAGCCGCCGATGCCTTGCAGGAAGCGCAGCGCGAGCAGGAGCGAGGCGCTGGTCGCCAGCGCACAGGCGATGCTCATCGCGATCAGCACCGACAGGCCTGCGAGCAGGACGTTGCGGCGGCCGAGCATATCGGAGGCGATGCCGACCGGCACCAGCGCGAGACTCATGCCAAGCATGTAGGCGGTGACGGTGTTCTGCATCGACGCCGCGTCAGCGGCGAGATCCACCACCATCTGCGGCAGGCCTGGCGTATAGGCATCGAGCGGAATCTGGCTGAACGGCACGACGCACAACAGGATCGGCACGATCCCGCCCCTCGCGCGACCGGCGTCCGAAGCAAGTGCAGTCATGGCTTACGCCCCTCCGATGCCCGCGGCCCGGTCTTTTCGTGCGCGCAATGAGACGCGCCGATGCAGGGTGCAGGTGTTGACGCGCCAAAGTGCCAGAACTGTATGTAGAAACCCTTAGGACGCTCCGTATCGATACGGTTTCCGGCGGACGACGTTCAGGTCTTCGCTGCAAGCGGGACGCTCAAAACAAAAAACGCGAAAACAACCCCATGCACAGTACAAATCATTGAAGAATTTCGCGCCGCCTGGTGCGAGCCCTGTCGGCAGGCACGCTTGACACGTCGGGCAAAACAGGCGCCGAATTGCGCGATCGCCGATTTTGGCTTTGCCCTCGCGCCAATGCCAATAACCGCTCGGAAAGCATCGAGTTCAGACGCACGCCCGAACGGCGATCAAAGCAAGAAGCCCTTGACAGCGCCAAGAAACAGTTGCGGCGCTTGCAGCTGTGGCACGTGCGCGCATCCTGGAATGATCTTGAGTTCGGCGCGCGGCAATCCCGCGGCCAGCTCATGCGACATCGGCGGCGGCGTCGCCTCGTCCTGTTCGCCGACCATGACGAGCACCGGCACGTTCACGCCGGCGAGCTCGGCACGAAGATCAAGGCTTGCCAGCGCATCGCACGCGGCGCGAAACACATCGGGGTCTGTCCGCAGAAAGGCTTCCCGACGCCCGCGCATCAGGTCGGGATGCTGGGCCTGAAAGTCGGGTGCGAACAGGCGCCGCATCGCGACGTCGCTGATTGCCTCCAGCCCCTTCTCTCGCGATATCTTCGCCATGTTGCGGAACGCCTCGCGGCCCGGCTCGGAGAAAGCCGCGCCGCAATCAGCCAAAATGAGCCGGCTGGCAATTCCCGGATGGCGGATCGCCATCTGCAAGGCGACGAAGCCGCCATAGCCATTGCCGAGCACGATCGACGGCGCGCCGCCCGCGGCATCCCGCACAGCCTCTGCCATCCGGTCCGCGACAGCAGCAAGCCCGCCCGCGACCGGGCGTGAACGGCCGAACCCGGGCAACTCCGGCACGATGGTCTGAAACGACCCCGCAAGCTCCGGCACGATCGCATCGAAGCTGGCCCGATCCGATAGCAGCGAATGGAAAAGAAAGAGCGGCGGCCCCTCGCCCGCCTGCGCGGCGTTGACGGTCTCATTGGCAAGAAGCCTGTCCATGTCCGGCCTGTCCCAAACTGCATCGATCGGATCACGCTCTCTCGCGTGCCCTGGAAGCTCCGATTGATAAATCAATTGACAGGAAATTCAAGCATTCGGCACTTGACGTGAAATATCACCAGTAGGATATTAGTCGGCAGGAGACACCAATTCCCATGCTTTTGCGCGAAAATATCTACGATCTTCTGCGGGCTGATATTTTAGCCTGTCGCTTTGCGCCAGGCGATGAAATGCGAGAGCAGGATCTGGCCGAACGCTATTCGGTGAGCCGGCAGCCGGTTCGGGATGCGCTTCTGCGGCTCCAGCGCGAGCACCTCGTCACGGTCCAGCCCCGTCAGGGCTATCGGGTCACGCCGATCTCGCTCTCGGACGCCCGCGATCTCCTGCGCTTCCGCCTCGCGCTGGAGCCGGCCTGCGTCACCGAGGCGATCGAGAGCGCTCCGGACAGCGTTTTGAAATCGCTCGACGAATTTCGCCGGTTCTCGGGCAGCCACGAAGACTTCATCGCCTACAATCGCGGCTTCCACACTACGCTGGCCCATGCCTCCGGCAATCGCCGCATGGCGACGGCGCTGTGCGACCTGATCGGCCAGGCCGACCGGCTGGTCCGCGTCAGTATTTCCAACCTGAAAGGGCACGACCCGGCCAAGCTCGTCGCAGAGCACGTCGCACTGATCGACGCCATGCAGCAGCGCGAAACGCGCACCGCGGCGCGCATCATCAAGGCCCACATCGGGGACACCGAAAAACGCGTTCTGCCGGCGCTCAAGCGCAACGCCGTCATCGTCGAAGAGAGGTCATCATGAACGTTCCCTCGAAACCCGCGTCGATCGACGTCGAAACCCACGGCAACTTCATCGATGGACGGGAAGTCGAAGCCGGAGACGGCGCGATGCTGGACGTCCGCAATCCCGCGACCGGCGATGTCATTGCCCGCATTCCCAATTCAACCGCTGAGGATATCGACCGCGCCATGAAAAGCGCGCGCACCGCGTTCGACGGCAAGGCCTGGGGCGGCATGGACACCCGCGCCAGGGCCAGGCTGGTCAACAAGCTCGCCGATGCGTTCGAGGCCAATCTCGACAGCCTGTATCGGCTCGAGACTCTCAACAACGGCCGCCCAGTCAACGAGACCCGCGCCCAGCTCTCCCGCCTGCCCGATTTCTTCCGCTACTTCGCAGGCCTCGCTTTGTCGCGCCGCGATTCCGTGATCCCCGTCGAAGGCGCCTATCTGAACTACACGCTCCGCACCCCCATCGGCATCGTCGCCAATTGCACGCCGTTCAATCACCCCCTGATGATCCTGTGCAAGTCGCTCGCCGTTGTGCTGGCGACCGGATGCGTGACCGTCGTCAAGCCGTCCGAATACACGCCGCTGACGACCCTGAAGCTGGCGCAGATCTTCACGGATGCGGGCCTGCCGCCCGGCGTCTTCAATATCGTGCTGGGCCTCGGCCCCAGCGCCGGCAAGATGCTGGCCGAGCATGGCGACATCAACAAGCTGGTCCTGACCGGCGGCACCGAGGCGGGCCGCATCGCCGGCAGTGCAGCCGCAAAAGTGTTTGCGCATCAGACCATGGAGCTTGGCGGCAAGACGCCGGTGATGGTGTTCGACGATTTCGACGTCGACCGCGCCGTCAACTATGCCGCCTTCGGCGCCTTCATCGGCGCCGGGCAGACCTGCGTCTGCGCCTCGCGCCATCTCGTCCAGGCCTCGATCTACGACGAGTTCGTCGAGAAGCTGCAGGCCAAGACCCGCACGATCCGCGTCGGCGATCCCTTTGATCCCAGCACCCAAATGGGCCCCGTGATCTCGGCCAAGCAGCGCGACCGCGTTCTCGCCTATGCGGGCTATGGTCACGCCGACGGTGCGCGTCTCCTCACCGGCGGTGTCGCCGCGAAGGTACCGGGCCATGACAACGGCTATTTCGTCGAGCCGACGGTGTTCGCCGACGTCAAATCCAATATGCGCATCTTCCAGGAGGAAGTGTTCGGTCCCTTCACCTCGGTGACGCCGTTCAAGGACGAGGCCGATGCGCTTCGGCTCGCCAACGACTCGCCGTTCGGCCTCGCCGCAGCCATCCGCACCCGCGACGTCGCCCGCGCTCACCGTGTCGCCGCCGCGGTCAAGGCCGGCATCGTCTGGATCAACGATCATCACCGGCTCGATCCGGCTTCGCCCTGGGGCGGCGTCGACGATTCCGGCATCGGCCGGGAATGCGGCACCGAAAGCTTCAACGACCACTTCAACACCAAGAGCGTGATGGTCGCGACGCACGAACAGCCGTTCGACTGGTATCGCGACACGGCCAATCAGAAGCGGCTGAACTAGCAGAACTGCACCCGGCCGACCGCCCATAGAAGGCGGGCCGCATCAATCAGAATGACAGTCAAGGGAGAGCGTCAATGTCGACATCGGTGAACGCGGGCAGCCGTCTCGATCGGCTTCCGATCGGTCCATTCCACCGCCGCATCATGCTGCTGATCGGCATCGGAATGTTCTTCGACGGTTTCGACATCTACATTGCCGGGACGGTGCTCAGCGTCACCCTGAAATCAGGCTTTTCGACGCTCGCTCAGAACGCGGCCTTCATCTCCGCGACGTTCGTCGGCATGATGCTGGGATCGTTCGGCACCGGCTTCCTCGGCGACCGCCATGGGCGCCGCTTCACCTATCAGTTCAATTTGCTCCTTTTCGGCATCGCTTCCCTTGCCGCAGCATTCGCGCCGAACATGGCCTTCCTGATCGCCTGCCGCTTCGTGATGGGCGTCGGGCTCGGCGCGGAGAACGTCGTCGGCTATTCGACCATGACGGAGTTCGTACCCGCCCGCACCCGCGGCAAATGGCTCGGCCTCACCGCCGTATGCGTCGTGACGGGCCTGCCAGCGGCACTTTTGATCGCATCCGTGCTCGTTCCGCAATTCGGCTGGCGCTCGATGTTCGTGCTCGGCGGCATCGGCGCGCTCGTCGTCTGGTACATGCGCAAGTCGCTGCCGGAATCCCCACGCTGGCTCGAAGCCGTGGGACGCACCGCCGAGGCGGAAGCGTTGATGCAGGCGATCGAGAAGGAAGCGGCGCAAGGACAGCCCTTGCCTGCTCCAGCGCCCACGACACCCGCTCCGGTCGCTCCCGATCTCGGCACGTTGTTCACTGCGCCCTTGCTGTCACGGATGATCGTCGGCGCCATCTGCCTGATCACGATCAACACCCTGCTCTATGGCTTCGTGACCTGGCTGCCCGTGTTCTTCGTCAAGCAGGGCCTGTCGGTCGCGACATCGTTCGGCTATTCGCTGCTGATGGCGCTCGGCGCGCCGATCGGCGCGGCCATCGGTGCATTGACCGCCGACCGCTGGGGCCGCAAGCCAACGATCATCGGCGCGTCGCTGATCTCGGTGGCGCTGGGAATGCTCTATCCCATGATCTCGGATCCGATCCTGCTGCCGGCCGTGGGCTTCGCGCTGACGGTGCCGATCTACGTCCTGGTCGCGCTCCTGTTCGGCATCTACATTCCAGAGCTGTTTCCGACCGAGGTCCGGCTGCGTGCGTCAGGCATCGTCAATACGATGGGGCGCGGCGCCACGATCGTCACGCCGTTCCTGGTCGTGTCGCTGTTCGAGTCGCGCGGCATGGCGGGCGTCATGGCCCTGATGATCGGCTTGCTCGTGGTGCAGATCGTCACGGTCTGGGTACTCGGCATCGAGCCCCGACATCGCAGCCTCGAAGAGCTCAAGGCCGAAGAGACTGCCGCGCCGGTCCTCAAGGAAGCGTCCTGAGAGGCCGCCGGAGGCGCAGGACCTGCAAGATTCGAGACGCCCGCTTCGGCGGGCTCCTCACCACGAGGGTCGATCGTGCCGCAAAACGCCACCTCATCCTCAGGGCCCTCCGTAGGCGTGCGTCGCGAAGGACGGGACCGCAGGCAAGCTTGCCACCCCGACCGATGGGCAGATCTGCGATCCGCGAGATAGCTACGTCTTGTCAGTCGATTGCGCTTCCACCGCCTGCACCGCGACGCTCGCGACCTGCCGCAGCGCTTCGCGGTCCGCGCCCGAGGACGCCATCACGCCCATGCCGACCGACACCGCGGAGACATAGCGCGCAAGCGCGGCGGGATCGGACGTTGGCTTGAGATCACCTTCGGCCTTGGCGCGAATGAAACGGTCGCGGAGCTGGTCCTCGTTCTGGGCGCGGCGCGCGGCCAGTTCGAAGGGGACGTTCTCGGAGCCGGTGCCGCAGGCGATGCCGCCTTGCACCAGCAGGCAGCCGGGCGGATTGGCAGGATCGGTCTGCTTGTCGGCGATGCCCATCAACATCCGCTCGGCGACGGCACGGGCGGTGGGCGCTGCCACCACCTCCTCCATCCAGATGTTCCGCAGCTTGGTGTAGCGGTCGAGCGCGGCCTTCAGCAGGCCCTCCTTGTTGCCGAAGCAGGCGTAGAGACTGGGCGGGTTGATGCCCATGGCCTCGGTGAGCTGGGCAATGGTCGCGCCCTCATAGCCATGGCGCCAAAACACTTCCATCGCCTGGTCCAACGCCATTTCGGCGTCGAATTCGCGGGGGCGTCCCATGCCCATATGCCTGTCTCCTCGGAATTCGCGTTCTGCAGAAGGCTTAACGTCGAATCCTAACTATTTGTTCTAATTCTACTTTCCCAGGGCCTTCCAATTCTTGCGGTATGCCGCTACAATTTTCTTAGTGAATGGTACATAAGTATCTTGCACTGCGGTATCCAGCTCCACATCTGTAGTGAACACTACATATCTGGAGCGCGCAAATGCCCCCCTCCCAAAACACTTCCCGCACCGGCCGTTTCCGCCGCCTTCTGGGCGGCGTCGCCATCGTCGGCGCCCTCGCCGTGGCCGGCTCGATTGCGACCGGCCGCTACTTTCACGCGGCGCAAGCGACGGCACCGGCCGCCGCGGCCGAACAAGCCGTTTCCGTTACCGTCGCGATGATCGAGCCACGGCAGACCGTGCTGTGGGACGACTTCTCCGGCCGGCTGGAGGCCATCCACCGCGTCGAGCTCCGCCCGCGCGTTGCGGGTGCGATCCTGTCGGCGAACTTCACCGAAGGGGCGCTGGTGAAGGCCGGCGACGTGCTGTTCAAGATTGATCCCGCCCCTTATGCGGCCGAGGTCGACAAGGCCGCAGCCCAGCTCGAAGCTGCGAAAGCGCGCGTCGTCTTCACCCAGAGCGAGCTCGAGCGCGGTGCGCAGCTCGTCGGCAACGCCGTGGTGACGCGCCGCGACTATGACCAGCGCGACAACGCCAACCGCGAAGCCATCGCCAATGTGAAGGCGGCCGAGGCGACGCTCCAGACCGCAAAGCTCAATCTCGACTACACCGAGGTGCGCGCTCCCGTGGACGGCCGCGTCGGCAAGATCGAGGTCACCGTCGGCAATCTCGTCGCCGCCGGCACCGCGTCCCCGGTCTTGACCTCGCTGGTCTCGGTCAATCCGATCTACGCCTCGTTCGATGCGGATGAAGAGCTCGTGCTGCGCGCGCTGAACTCGATCGCGGATGCCTCCGGCAGGCGCGGCGAGCTCGACCAGATCCCGGTCGAGATGACCACGTCGGGCGGCCTGTCCGCGAAGGGCCACATCCAGCTCATCGATAACCAGGTCAACGGCCAGAGCGGCACCATCCGTGTCCGCGCGGTATTCCGCAACGAGGACGGGCGCCTCATCCCCGGCCAGTTCGCCCGCGTGCGCATGGGCCAGCCGAAGCAGCAGGCACTGGTGATGATCGACGAGCGCGCGATCGGCACCGACCAGGACAAGAAGTTCGTGATGGCGGTCGGCGACGACAACCGCGCCGTCTACCGGCCAGTCACGCTCGGCGGCACCGTCGATGGGCTTCGCATCGTCACCTCGGGTCTGAAGTCCGGCGAGCGCATCGTCGTGAACGGACTACAGCGTGTGCGGCCCGGTGCCCTGCTCAAGACGGAGATCGCGGCAATGGGTGCGCGCGGGCAGCAAGCGGCTTCCAACCACAGCAACCAGGACGTGGTGCAACGCTAGTGCTTTCCGTCATCCCGGGGCGCGCGTAGCGCGAACCCGGGCCAGCAGTTACGAGACTCCGATCGCTTCACCTCCAGATTCCGGGTTCGCGGGCTTCGCACACGCCCCGGAATGACGGTGGAGCTATCTCGAGACGCACAAGATATTGCGCAGGGGCAAAGCCAATGAATCTCTCGAAGTTTTTCATCGACCGTCCGATCTTCGCCGGCGTGCTGTCGGTGCTGATCTTCCTGGCGGGCCTGATCTCGCTGTTCGCGATGCCGATCTCGGAATACCCGGACGTGGTGCCGCCCTCGGTCGTGGTGCGCGCGACCTATCCCGGCGCCAATCCCAAGGTGATCGCGGAGACGGTGGCAACCCCGATCGAGGAGCAGATCAACGGCGTCGAGAACATGCTCTACATGTCGAGCCAGGCGACCACCGACGGCGCGATGACGCTGACGGTGACGTTCCGGCTCGGCACCGACCCCGACAAGGCGACGCAGCTGGTGCAGAACCGCGTGCAGCAGGCCGAGCCGCGCCTGCCGTCCGTGGTGCGCCAGCTCGGCATCATCACCAAGAAGTCGTCGCCCGACCTCACCATGGTCGTGCACCTGCTGTCGCCGAACGGCCGCTACGACATGACGTATCTGCGCAATTATGCGGTGCTCAACGTCAAGGACCGGCTGGCGCGGATCGACGGCGTCGGCGACGTCCAGCTTTATGGCGCCGGCGACTATTCGATGCGGGTCTGGGTCGATCCTCAGAAGGCCGCCGAGCACGGCCTGACCGCGAGCGACATCGTGCGCGCGATCCAGGCGCAGAACGTCGAGGCCGCCGCCGGCGTGGTCGGCTCCTCCCCGAACGTCAAGGGGATCGACCTGCAATTGTCGATCAATGCGGAAGGCCGGCTCGCGAATGAAGAGCAGTTCGGCGACATCGTGGTCAAAACCGGCGCACGCGGCGAGGTCGTACGCTTGCGCGACGTCGCGCGCGTCGAGCTTGGCGCCTCCGAATACGGCCTGCGCTCGCTGCTCGACAACAAGCAGGCGGTGGCGATCCCGATCTTCCAGGCGCCCGGCTCCAACGCGCTGCAGATTTCCGACAACGTTCGCGCCACCATGGCCGAGATCAAGAAGAACATGCCCGAGGGCGTGTCCTACCAGATCGTCTACGACCCCACCCAGTTCGTGCGTTCCTCGATCGAAGCCGTCATCCACACGCTGCTGGAGGCCATCGCCCTTGTCGTGCTGGTGGTGATCCTGTTCCTCCAGACCTGGCGCGCCTCGATCATCCCGCTCCTGGCCGTGCCGGTGTCGATCGTCGGCACGTTCGCCGTGATGCACGTGTTCGGCTTCTCCATCAACGCGCTGAGCCTGTTCGGCCTGGTGCTCGCGATCGGCATCGTCGTCGACGATGCCATCGTCGTGGTCGAGAATGTCGAGCGCAACATCGAGTCCGGCCTTTCGCCGCGCGATGCCACCTACCAGGCGATGCGCGAGGTGTCGGGTCCGATCATCGCAATCGCCATGGTGCTGATCGCAGTGTTCGTGCCGCTGGCCTTCATCTCCGGCCTCACCGGGCAGTTCTACAAGCAGTTCGCGCTGACGATCGCGATCTCGACCGTGATCTCGGCCGTCAACTCGCTGACGCTGTCGCCGGCGCTGTCGGCGCTGCTGCTCAAGGGTCACAACGAGCCGAAGGACAAGCTGACGCTGGTCATGGAAAAGAGCCTCGGCTGGTTCTTCCGCGGCTTCAACAAGGCCTTCACGCGCTCCTCCGAGAACTACAGCGGCAGCGTTGGCAAGGTGATCTCGGGCAAGGCCGCCGTGATGGGCCTCTACGTGGTCCTCGTCGGTATCACCGCGCTCTTGTTCCAGCAGGTGCCGAGCGGCTTCGTGCCGGGACAGGACAAGCAGTACCTCGTCGGCTTCGCCCGCCTGCCCGATGGCGCGACGCTCGACCGGACGGAAGAAGTCATCCGCAAGATGAGCGACATCGCGCTGACCCAGCCCGGCGTCGAGAGCTCGGTGGCATTCCCTGGCCTGTCGATCTCCGGCTTCACCAACTCGTCCAACGCCGGCATCGTGTTCTCGACGCTTAGGCCGTTCGACGAACGCAAGGATCCCTCGCTCAGCGGTCCCGCCCTCGCGGCCGAGCTGAACAAGAAGTACGCGGGCATCCAGGAAGCCTTCATCGCCATGTTCCCGCCGCCGCCGGTCAACGGCCTCGGCACCATCGGCGGCTTCAAGCTGCAGATCGAGGACCGCGCCGGTCTCGGCTATGACGCCTTGAACGAGGCGACGAACGCATTCATGGCTGCGATGCAGAAGGCGCCGGAGATCGCCGGCGTGTTCTCGAGCTTCCAGGTCAACGTACCCCAGCTCTTCGCCGACATCGACCGCACCAAGGCGCTGCAGCTTGGCGTCCCCGTCACGGAAGTGTTCAACACGCTCCAGATTTACCTGGGCTCCTATTACGTCAACGACTTCAACAAATTCGGCCGCACCTATTCCGTCCGGGTTCAAGCCGACGCGCCGTTCCGCGCGCGCGCCGACGACATCAGGCAGTTGAAGGTGCGCTCGTCCTCGGGCGACATGGTGCCGTTGTCCGCGCTGCTCACGATCCGCCAGAGCGCGGGTCCGGAGCGTGCGATCCGCTACAACGGCTTCCTGTCCTCGGACATCAACGCGGCGGCCGCGCCCGGCTTTTCATCAGGCCAGGCGCAGGAGGCGGCGACGCGGATCGCCGCAGAGGTGCTGCCGCCAGGCTTTGCCTTCGAATGGACCGACCTGACCTATCAGGAGTTCATCGCCGGCAATTCCGGCATGTGGGTGTTCCCGCTGGCGATCCTGTTGGTGTTCCTGGTGCTGGCCGCGCTCTATGAGAGCCTGACCCTGCCGCTCTCGATCATCATGATCGTGCCGATGGGCCTCCTGGCAGCGATGTTCGGCGTCTGGATCTCCAAGGGCGACAACAACGTCTTCACCCAGATCGGCTTGATCGTGCTGGTCGGCCTCTCCGCCAAGAACGCGATCCTGATCGTCGAATTCGCGCGGGAGCTCGAATTCGCAGGCCGCACGCCGATCCGGGCCGCGATCGAGGCGAGCCGGCTGCGGCTGCGTCCGATCCTGATGACGTCGATGGCGTTCATCATGGGCGTCCTGCCGCTGGTGCTCTCGACCGGCGCCGGTTCGGAAATGCGGCGAGCCATGGGCGTTGCCGTGTTCTCCGGCATGATCGGCGTCACGGTGTTCGGCCTGTTCCTGACGCCGGTGTTCTACGTACTGCTGCGGACCGTCACTGGCATGAAGCCGCTGACGCACCACGGCAGCGACATCAGCGCGGCTCCGGTCCAGGGGCCTGCCGAGTGAACCGCGTCCCGCCGCGGCACGCCCCCCGGCGGGACCAACAAGATCGGATCGATTATTTCCGATTCTCTTCGCAGAATTTCAGCGCCGCCAGCGCCTCGCCGGCACGCGGGATCTGCATCTCGATGCTGTCGTCATCGTCGTCCTCGAAATCGAGCGTGAGGCGCTTGGCCTTCGCGAGCCGATCCATGATCGACTGGTCGTAGGCGAAAATGCCGCGCACGGTGGTCTTGTCCATGACCTCCCACTTGGCTTTCTTCATGATGTCGGCGTCATCGGTGCCAAGGTCGGCCCGGAGGACCTCGCCGGCCTTATCCCATTCCCAACCATCGTAGATCATCACGATCACGATCGCCTGCTGGGAATAGGTGATCACGACGACGTAGTCGCGGTTCTCGTCATCCTTGTCCTTGTAGCCGCGGCTCGCATTGCAATGCGTGTCCTGCGCCCGCCTCTCGATGGTCCAGTCGCCGACTTTGGATTGTTGCGCAAGGGAGGGCCCGGCGCTCGAGATGCCTGCAAGCAATGCAGCGCCGAGACTGAATCGATTCATATCGGCCTCCAGCACGCTGCCCCGTGCTGAGATGACCACCTCTGCCGGCAGCCCGCAAGGATTTCAGTCGCCCGCATGGAACGCGGCTGTGCCCTACCCTCGCCGCGGCACGATCGCGATCGGAGTAAAGGTGTAAACCTCCTCGCCGTTCTGGTTGAACATGGTCCATTTCACCAGCGCTATACCCTGCGGCTTCGACTTGGATGGCGTCAGGCTCATGACCTCGCCGACCAGATGCAGTCGGTCGTCGGGGCGCACCGGCATCGTCCAGCGCAGGCCGTCGACACCAGCGCCAATCAGCGGATGCGGCCCGAACGGGCGGGTCTGGATTGCGAGGTTCATGGCGATCGCGGCGGTGTGCCATCCTGAGGCGGCAAGCCCCTTGAACAGGGTCGTCTTGGCGGCCTCGTGATCGAGATGCATCGGCTGCGGATCGAACTCGGCGGCAAAGCGCTTGATGTCGGCCTCGGTGACCACAACTTCGGGGGACTTGAACCGCATTCCGACGGTGAGATCGTCGAACCACTCGACCTGCGCCATGATTTTGCCTCGCAGTATGATGCGCCGCCTCGAAGTGGCGGCCTGAAGGGCTTGGGCAATGACGGGATATAGCGGGCCCGCACCGCGTTAACCAGCGCCGGGTTCCGCGCGAAACCCCTTTCCCGATGCGACGAAACACGCCTGAAACAGATGGCCGGTTAAGTGGTTGTCAAAATAAGTACAGGGACGGCCACCATGCAATTCATCCTCGACCTGATCTACGAATACTCCTGCTGCCAAAACCTCGTCGCCCAGCCGCTACGGGAGGATGAGCTATGATCGAGTTGATCTCAGCCGTGCTCGCCCTTTGCAGCATCGGCGTCTTCGCGGCGCATGCGCTGGACGCCTACCGTTCTACGCATTACTGACGGCCTCGGCCTTCCCGGCGCTAGAAGGGCCGCCGGTAGAAATGCTCGGAATGCGTGGCCGGCGGAAACCGGTTGGCGAGCGCCAGCGCTCCCTTTTCGTCCGTCTCGAGCGCGATCTTCTGCGCCAGCATCACGTCGCCCGGCACCAGGAAGCCTGACGGGACGAAGCACCACCCCATCGTCGCGCGCCCATCGCCGTCGATCTCATGCACATTTGCGGCCGTGCCGTAGTGGATGCGATAAATTCTGCCGGTGTCGCAGCCGACGACGTCGAAATACCGGTGCTGCTCGAACTGCGCACGCTGCGCCGGCGACAGCCATTCGGCCAGAAGCCGGCGGCCGCGGGCGTCCGGCGTGTTTTCGCCGAAGAAGCGGCGGTAGAGTTCACGCAGCGCATGCAGACGCGCACGCGCCGGCGCGCGGAGCCAAACTGCCGCGATCATGGGCAGCTCAGATCAACCGCCGACCAGGCGGGGATAGAACAACGTTTCCTGCGCGGTCGGGTCGAACGATCGGATCCGGGTAACTTCGCCGGGTCCGGTTCGAAGAGCGGCGGTGAAGCCGGCTCCGGTCAGCTCCCGAAAGCGCCGTTCGGCTCGCGCCAGCGCTTCGGCATTGCCAGGATCAAACTCGTGGCGCGTGTCGCCAGTTTGGTCCATCACGATCTGGGTAGCCATGTTGAGTCTCCTCATGCCCAGCCCTGAACTCGATCAAAGCAAACGTCGTGCCGTCAGTTCCAGTTGGCAACAACTTTCTCGCGCCGGCGCATCACTCCTTGCTGAGCAGCCCAAAACGAGACGAGATTGTCATCGCGTTCTAGGCTCTTGTTTAAGCATGATCTTTTCGGAAAACCGCTGCACACTCCTCCGGATCATGCTTTAGCGCAAGGCCGCGGCGCCTCCGCCCTCGTCGATCTGCCGGCCCATCAGCGCGATTGCCTTCTGATAGACGCCTGCAGCATTCCAAGCCTCGATCGCGGCAAAATTCGGCTCGCCGGGCTGGTACCCGGCTCCCGCGCGCCAGCCATGGGCCTTGAGGAAATTCGCGGTCGAGTTCAGCGCATTGGCGGCAACTTCGAGGTTGCCGGTGCCATAGGCCAGAATGCTCTTGGGCATGAACTGGGTCTGACCGACCTCGCCATGCATGGAGCCGCGGGTTGATCCCGACAGCGTACCGCGGTCGATCAGCTTCAAGGCTGCATAGAGCTGGTCGGTGAAGAATTCAGGCCGGCGGCAGTCATAGGCAAGGGTCGCGATCGACGACAGCATGTTCTGATTGCCGCGCTGGCTGCCGAAGCCGGTCTCCATGCCCCAGATCGCGATCAAGGGTCCCGGCGGGACGCCATAGCGCTGCTCGATCGAGGCGAACAAGGCGGCATGCGACTGCTTGAGCTGCCGTCCCTTGGCAACGATGGTGGTGGCGCCGCGCTTGGCGAGGAACTGGTCGAGCGTCAGCGAAAAGCTGCGCTGGCCGCGGTCGGCCGCGATGGTGGCGCTGGCATAGTTCGTCTGCATCAGGGCCGAGAGTGCGGTGGGGCCGACGCCCTTGCCCTGCGCCTCCGCGCTGAATTCGCGTTTCCAGGCCTCGAAACCCGCCGGCGAGCTGCCGCATTGCGCAGCCTCAGCCGAGGAGACCAGGCAGCCGAGCAGCGTCATTGCGCCAAAAACCGCTCCCGCAACAGCCCTGCCCCTGATCATACCCAATCTCCGTCCTGTACCGCTCGGCGGCGCCATCTTAACCGGTGGAACGCGCCGACTCCATGGCCGGATCATAGGACAATTCGAGGCCTTCCAGACTGCCTTCCTTGCGCCATTTGTCGAGCAGCCGCAGGAATGCCATCGGCCCGCGCCAATATTGGCTGTTTCTTGCCGCGATCGGATCGAACACGCCTTCGTTGTTGTAGTAGCCCGGCGTGCATTCGGCGAGATAGGTCTGCCGGCCGAGTGCGGCCCTGACGATCTCGTCGACCCAGGCGTTCTCGGCGGCAAGCGTCGGCTCCAGGGTGCGCGCCTTACGTTCTCGGGCCTCCTTGATGACGTAGGCGATGTGCTGCGATTGTTCGTCGATAATGTGCGGAAAATTGGCGCTCTGTCCGGCCTGCACCGTGACGATCAGGAAGCAGTTCGGGAAACCGCGGCTGTAGAAGCCGTGCAGCGTCTTGACGCCGTCGCGCCACCGCTCGGACAGGCTCATGCCGTCGCGGCCATACACCTCGAAGCCCATGCGGCGCGCGTAGTCGGTGCCGACCTCGAAGCCGCTGGCATAGATCAGGCAGTCGAGCTCGTAGGCCTTGCCGTCGACGACGACGGCATTCTCCGTGATGCGCTCGACGCCCTGCCCTTTGGTGTCGACGAGATGCACGTTGGGGCGATTGAAGGTATCGAGATATTCGTCGTGGAAGCACGGCCGCTTGCAGAATGCCTTGTACCAGGGCTTGAGCGCAGCCGCGGTCGCCTCGTCCCCGACCACCGTGTCGACGCGAGCGCGGATCTCCTCCATCTTGCGGTAATCGGCCTGCTCGATCACCTTCAGTGCCTCGTCCATCGAGGTCACCGGATGGGGCTGACGGCGCGGTGCCAGCAGGATCTCGCCGAGCAGGCCGGTCCAGCCGTCCTGCACCAGATCCTGTTCGAACGGCTCGCCTGAAATCACGGCCGTAAAATTGTCCATGCGTTCGCGCTGCCAGCCTGGCTTGAGGCTTCGCGCCCAGGCCTGATCCGTCGGACGGTCGTCGCGAACGCCGATCGCAGACGGCGTGCGCTGGAAGACATAGAGCTCCTTCGCCGAACGGCCGAGATGCGGCACACATTGCACGGCGGTGGCGCCGGTGCCGATGATGCCGACGCGCTTGTCGGCGAGTCCGATCAGGCCACCGTCCGCGTTGCCGCCAGTGTAGCCGTAGTCCCAGCGACTGGTATGAAAGCTGTGGCCCTTGAACGTCTCGATGCCGGGAATGCCCGGCAGCTTCGGACGGCTCAGCGGACCGCCGGCCAAAATGACGAAGCGCGCGCGGATGCGATCGCCCCGATCGGTCTCGACCAGCCAGCGAGCCTCCTGCTCCTGCCATGTCATCCGCGAGATGACGGTCTGAAACAGCGCGCGCTCGTAGAGCCCGAAATGACGGCCGATGCGGCGCGAATGCTCGTAGATCTCTGGCGCCCGCGCGTATTTGCGCACCGGCATGTAGCCGGTCTCTTCCAGCAGCGGCAGATAGATGTAGCTCTCGGTATCGCAGGCGGCGCCGGGATAACGATTCCAGTACCAGGTGCCGCCGAAGTCGGCGGCCTTTTCCACGATGCGAAAATCCTCGATGCCGGCATCGCGCAACCGCGCGCCACACAACAGACCACCGAAGCCGCCACCGACGATGAGCACTTCGGTCGCTTCGCTGACGGCGGCGCGCGCAAAGCCGGGATCGGCCCAGGGATCGTCGAGATAGCGGCCGAATTTGCCCGTAACCTCGACATACTGCGCCTTGCCCTCGGCGCGCAGACGACGATCGCGCTCGTCGCGGTAGCGGGCACGGAGCGCGGAAACATCGACCGTAGATGCGCCGGTTGTGCCGGTCTTGTGTCTTTCCGCTGACATTCATCTCCTCCACCGCGAACGCTGCTTCGCCGGCAGCTCACCTCACGTTAGCTCTGAAAAAGTGCCGCATGCAATCATGCTCGCTGTTTTTTGCGTGAACGCCGCGTGGCGTTCCGCTAACCTCGCGCGCAAAATCACAGGCCTGCGCCGTGCAACGACGCGGCGATCCGGAGGAGACCATGCAGGGATTGATGATGGACATGCCGCTTCTGATCAGCGGCCTGATCCAATACGCAGCCGACTATCACGGCGAAGCGGAGATCGTCGCGCGCGAGATCGAAGGCGACATCCATCGCTACACCTATGCGGACGCCCATCCCCGCATCAAGCGCATGGCGCTGGCGCTCAAGAGGCTCGGCATGAATCCCGGCGACCGCGTCGGCACGCTGGCCTGGAACACCCATCGCCATTTCGAGATGTTTTACGCCGCGCCTGGCATGGGCTACGTGCTGCATACCGTCAACCCGCGGCTGTTTCCCGAACAGCTCGTCTACATCATCAATCATGCCGAAGACCGTCTCCTGTTCATCGACCGTGCTACGCTGCCGCTCGTCGAGGCGATCGCGCCGCAGCTCAAGACGGTCGAGGCCTATGTCGTGATGTCCTCGCGCGAGCGCATGCCCGAGACGAAGCTCGCGAACGTCCATTGTTACGAAGAGCTTCTGGAGAAGGAGAACGAGGCCGGCTTCGCCTGGCCGGAATTCGACGAGAAGTCCGCCTCGACCATCTGCTACACGTCGGGCACGACCGGCAATCCCAAGGGCGTGATCTATTCGCACCGCGCCGCGATCCTGCAGACCATGACCTGCTGCAATTTCGATTTCCTGCCGGGCCATGTCGAGGGCGTGCGCGAGGTGATGATGCCGATGGCGCCCCTCTTCCACGGCAATGGCTGGAACATGCCGTTCACGGCTCCCTATACCGGCTCGAAGCTGGTGCTGCCCGGCCGCAACTACGAGCCCGACAAGCTCTATGAATTGCTCGAGGGCGAGAAGGTCACGCTCTCGGCGGGCGTGCCCAGCTTCTGGCTGATCCTGCTCGACTGGCTCGGCCGCACCGGCAACAAATTCTCCACGTTGCGCGCAACGTTGTCGTCCGGCTCGGCGCCGCCGCGCGCGATGGTCGAGAAGCTGAAGCGCGACTATGGCATCGACTATATCCAGGCCTGGGGCATGACCGAGGCCCTGGGTTGCTCGATGCCGGGCTTGCGGCCCGGCTCGGAGCATCTCAGCGAGACGGAAAAATTCGACCGACGCCAAGTCTCGGGACGCGCCTGTTTCGGTACCGCGTTGCGCATCGTCGACGATGCCGGCAACGAGTTGCCGCGCGACGGCAAGACCGTCGGTCATCTGCGCGCCCGTGGCCCCTGGGTCGCTTCCGGCTACATGAAGCTGGAGGAAGGCCTCGATCGCGACGGCTGGCTGATCACCGGCGACATGGCGGTGATCGACCCGCAGGGTCACGTCACCCTGACCGACCGCTCCAAGGACGTGATCAAGTCCGGCGGCGAATGGATCTCGTCGATCCAGCTCGAAGACATCGCCTTGTCTCACCCCGACGTGCTGCAAGCCGCCGTCGTCGCGATCGCGCACGAGAAATGGCAAGAGCGTCCCCTGCTCCTCGTCGTCCGCAAGAAGGGCGCGACCGTCGACGGCAAGACGCTGCTCGACCATATGCGCCCGAGGATCGCGAGCTGGTGGATGCCGGACGCGGTGGAATTCCTGGACGAGTTCCCGATGACCGGCACCGGCAAGGTGCTGAAGTCGGCTCTGCGCGAGAAGTTCAGGGAATACCGCGTCGCGTGACGCGACGCTTCATCGCGCGGAAGTCCGCGCCACCCTCGATCCAGGAGACGAACGATGCTCTACCCGATGTCACCCAAAGTCGTGGAGCTCAAGCGCAAGCTCGAGAGCTTCATGGACCGGCGCATCTATCCGAACGAGGAGCGCTTCTATCGCGAGGCCGAGGAGCTCGGGCCATGGAAGGTCTATCCCGTCGTCGAGGAGCTGAAGCCGCTGGCGCGCGCCGAGGGGCTCTGGAATCTGTTCCTGCCCGAAAGTAGTCACGGCGCCGGCCTCACCAATCTCGAATATGCCCCGCTCTGCGAGGTGATGGGCCGCTCGCATCTCGCCCCCGAAGTGTTCAATTGCTCGGCGCCCGACACCGGCAACATGGAGGTGCTGGAGCGCTACGGCACCGAGAAGGACAAGGAGCGCTGGCTGAAGCCGCTGCTCGCAGGCGAGATCCGCTCCTGCTTCGCCATGACCGAGCCGGCGGTCGCCTCGTCGGATGCGACCAACATCGAGAGTTCGATCGTGCGCGACGGCGACCATTACGTCGTCAACGGCCGCAAATGGTACACGACGAATGCGACCGACCCGCGCTGCAAGATCTGCATCTTCATGGGCAAGACCGATCCCGACAATCCCGACCGCCACAAGCAGCAATCCATGATCCTGGTGCCGATGGACACGCAAGGCATCGAGGTGAAACGTCCCCTGCCCGTGTTCGGCTTCTACGGCGTGCCCGACCGCGCCTCCGAAGTGGTGTTCACCAATGTGCGCGTGCCCAAAGAGAACATGCTGCTCGGCGAGGGCCGCGGTTTCGAGATCGCACAGGGCCGCCTCGGGCCCGGCCGCATCCATCACTGCATGCGGCTGATTGGATTAGCCGAGCGCACGCTGGAGAAAATGTGCCGCCGCGTGCGCAGCCGGGTCGCCTTCGGCAAGCCGGTCTCGGAGCAGACGGTGACGCAGGAGCGCATCGCGGAAGCCCGCATCATGATCGAGCAGGCCCGGCTGCTGACGCTGAATGCGGCCCACGCGATGGACACGGTCGGCAACAAGGTGGCGAAGGCCGAAATCGCCATGATCAAGGTTGCCGTGCCCAACATGGCCTGCCAGATCATCGACTGGGCAATTCAGGCCCATGGCGGCGGCGGGACCTCGAACGATTTCGGCCTGACCCAGGCCTATGCGACCGCGCGCTTGCTGCGACTTGCAGATGGCCCCGATGAGGTCCACCGCAACCAGATCGCGCGGCTCGAGTTGAAGAAATATTCGAACGCTTGAGGTTTCTCCTCGCAAGGCGCCCTTCCCTTCTCCCCTTGTGGGAGAAGGGAAGGGCGTGAAATGCCAATGAGATCAATGCGAACCGGCTTTGGTAACCAACCAGTATCAAAACCAGCGCGACGGGCGATTGCCGCTGCATGGCCCCTGCAAAGCCTGTGATCCGGGGTAGGCTTCTGTCAAGCTGTATGCAGCGCTATAGCCGTTGGGCTGGCGCGCGGATTGAAACGCTGATCGTTTTCAGGAGGGCTTTCCTCGTACCCGCGCATCGATGAGAAGCGCGAGGCACCGCAGCTGCGGGCCGATGAGATATCAGGCGCGTGATCGGACATGCTACCGAGGAATTTTAAGCGACCGGTGCTGTGCGCCGAGTTGCTTGAGATTCATCGCCCGCCCTTTTGTTGGTTCTAGGGTGAGCCTTTTTTCTCACCTCATCAACTTCGATTTAGCCGTTGGCTGAGCCGATCCATCCACATCCACGCTGCAAACGTGCGCGGTCGGCTTCTTGCCGTCCATTCTTCAACAGCCCGGATCGAGCGCTCCGCTCCGTCTAAATCGGACTCCTGCAAGAGTTTCAGCAATCGCTCGCCCAATGAGGCGTATCCTTGAGAGACGAGAGCACAAAAGAGTATCATCAGCGCCGGAGTGATCAGCGAAAGTGGTCCCGGCCAAGAGACGTTCTTGACGAGGAACAGAGAACATACGACCAAGGCCGATGCGAAGCCCGCAACAAGCAGGCCTTCTACATGCATTCCGTGTTGCCGGGTCGCCGAGTCTGTATAGTGGTCAAGATCGCAAGTGCCGTTATTTCGGATGTCAGCGCGCATTTCGTTGAAAATGTCGCGGCGGATCAGCTGAAGACGCTCGGGCAATTTGGTTTCGAGGCCTTGCAACGGCGCGCCGTCGTACAGCGGCCCTGAATTTCTTTGATGGTCTTGTGCGACGAAAACGCCGGCATCTGTCAAGCGTAGCAAGGTCGTCAGTGCGAAATGATCAGCCGCAACTTCGGCTTGAAGTGTCTCGTCATCGTACGCGAACATGGAGGCCCAGCAGGCGAATGCGACCAAAAGCAGGAGAAGCCAACAGTGCTCGGAAGTCGCGAAACTGATTACCAAGGCCGCCGTGGAGATGTATCTGAAGGAATTGCGGGCCGGGAAAGCAATGGCAAGCGCGTGAAGGCGGCCGACATGGCCGAACTCATGGAGCAACGGGTAGTACCGATACAGATTTATCATTTGATCGGGCCTCGAGTGAAAAGCCACGACCGTGCGATCTCTTGCTACTGGCACGGCGGCGGGCGCGTCTAGCGTGGGTACTACGATGACCGACACCGAAACCGGATCGCCGCTCGGCCAGATATTCTCAGCCTGCAATCCGGAAAAATAGTCGGTGGGCTCGTAGACTCGTATTTGGGGGTCGGCCTCTATCCGCTCCACCAGCCATCTCACTAAGTCGTATTTAGCATTCGCACTCGCCGTCGTGTGAACTAGCCACGACATGCTGACGCAGCAAACTGCTATTAGCGCAGAGATATCCCATTGATTGGCGGCAGCCGCGGCGGGCAGAAGTAGAAGCAGAGCCGGCTGCTTGATGATAGGGCGAAGCCAGCTCAGGTTGTCGTAAGCTCGACGATTGATCTCTTGCACAAGTGGCTGAAGAGACATCTCTAAGGCTTCAGAGCACGCGCTACGGCGTTCTCGATCTCCTCACGTTTGTACGTCGAGCCTGGCGTTTTCTCGCGGAGTTGGCCGATCACTTCGTCGGTAATCTCAGTTACGCTTGGTGCTTTTTCAGGAAGCAATGCTTTCTTTATGTTAAAATAATTGCTTACGACTGATACGACGGCTGAAACGACAGGAAGCCACTTGATGGTTTCTTCGATCAAAGGCCACAGATCCAGATTTAGTGCAGGACCGCCGCTACCTGATCTAGGATTTTTACCTTGGATAAGGTCATTGATCATCGCGTCGCTCAGGGCCGCTGCAGCTGGTCGGGTTTGCAGAAGCAACGATCGTACTGCTTGCTCGTGCTCTGAGAGATCCGCCATGGCTTCCTCCTCCCAAGTTGTGGACCTGCATTATAGTCGATCTGAAAGAGTGTCGGCTACTGACAGATTCGGTCGCATGACTTCTTTTTTGTGTGACGAGGACGCGCGACTTGGGTGCGCAGAAAGGAGGCGGCAGCGCGATCAAGGGCGGCATCGACCTCCCTGAACTTGTCGTTCGATCCTACTATTTTTATCAGGCGCTTGGCTTTGAAAACTCATCTTGCATTGCCCAGCACGCTATTGAACCTCCTCCGAATGAGTGGACACCTGTAGTAGGCTCATCGAGCCCGGAGGTGTCGAATGGAACGTCAACGTCGGTCGTTTACCGAAGAGTATAAGCGCCAAGCCGTCGAGTTGGTGTTGTCGAGCCGTCGCTCGGTCACGTCGGTTGCCAAGGAACTCGGTCTGCGCGACTCGGTGCTGCGGCGCTGGGTGAACAAGTTCCGCCAGGAGCCGACATCGACGGCGTGGCGCCCCACCACGCAGGCGACGCCGATGTCGGCGGACCAGGCTTCGGAGATCGCCCGGCTGCGCCAGGAGAACGAACGGCTGCGCATGGAGCGCGACATTCTAAAAAAGTCGATCGCGATCTTTGCCGGAACCCGGACATGAGCTTCCGCTTCATCGAGGACCATCGCAACACCTATCCGGTCCGGCTGATGTGCGCCGTGCTCGAGGTCTCGCCGGCCGGCTATTACGCCTGGCGTGATCGCCCCGTGAGCGAGCGGGCAAAATCCAATGCCACGCTGTTGGCCGAGATCCGGCAAGTTCATCAGGACAGCAGCGGCCGCTACGGCAGTCCCCGCGTCCACGCCGCCCTGCACAGGCAGGGCCGTGGTGCCAGCCGCGGCCGGATCGAGCGGATGATGCGTCGGCACGGCATCCGGGCCATCATGGCGCCGCCCCGTCGTGTGCGCACCACCGACAGCCGTCACGACCTGCCGATCGCGCCGAACCTGGTCGCACGCGACTTCACCGCCAAAGCCCCGAACCGGGTCTGGCTCGGCGATATCACTTACATCCCGACCGCGGAGGGGTGGCTGTATCTGGCCGCCGTCATGGATCTGTTCCGTCGAAAGATCGTCGGCTGGGCCATGCACGATCACATGCAGGTCGAACTCGCTTCCGCAGCGCTGACCATGGCGATCCGGCAGCGACGACCGCACGCCGGACCGATCCATCACTCCGATCGCGGCGTGCAGTATGCCTCACACGCCTATCGCGACGCTCTCTCGGGCGCCGGCATCACCCCATTGATGAGCCGCAAGGCCGATTGCTACGACAACGCCCCGATGGAGAGCTTCTTCCATACCCTGAAGACCGAGCTCGTTCATCATGGCAACTACACGACCTGCGCCGAGGCCCAGCGCGATATCATCGCCTTCATCGAGGGCTTCTACAACCGAACCCGGCTCCATTCCTCCATCGGATATATCGCTCCGATCGAGATGGAGCTAAGAGCCGCCTAAACCCGTCCACTTTTTCGGGGGAAGATCAGTCTCTCGCCGCGGAGACAGACCCCTCACCCGAGCGAGGTCGTATCAGCCAGCGGAGCTGCCCTCTCCCACATCCGCCTTCGCCAAGGCTTCGGCGGACATGAGGGACGAGGGCATAGCGATGCGCCGTGCGATGGCGCGACCTCGCCTCAGTTCACCACATAGACATCAGGGTCGGCGCTCGAGCTCGGCTTCTTGAAGGCGTTGCGCAAGGCCGAAGACATCGGGACGTTGTAGTTGAGGCCGTTCGGCGGGGTCGGCGATTGCAGCCACTTCTTGTAGAGCACCTCGATCTCCGGGCTTGCATAGAGCTCCGCTGTTGCACGGTCGGCGAGCGCCTTGAATGGCGCATCCTCCCGCCGCAGCATGATGCCGTACGGCTCCGGCTTGGAGAACGCCTCCTCGCTGATCATGTAAGCTTGCGGCTCCTTCGACCGCGCGATGGCGACCGCGAGCTGCACGTCGTCGAGCGCGTAGGCCTGGGCGCGGTCAGTTTCCAGCAACAGGAAGGCCTCGGCCTGGTCCTTGGCCGGCATCACATTGATGCCGAGATTGCGCTCGGTGTTGACCTTGGCAAGCTGCGTCAGGTTGACCGATCCCGCCACCGCCGTGACCGCCTTGCCCTTGAGATCGTCGATGGCGTTGATCTTGGCGGCCTTCTTGGCCGCGAATCGCGTCGCGCTGAGGAAATGCGTGTTGGTGAAGGCGACCTGCTTCTGGCGGTCGGCGTTGTTGGTGGTCGCCGAGCAATGCAGATCGAGCGTGCCGTTGACCATCAAGGGGATCCGGTTCGACGAGGTCACGGCGAGCGTGTCGACGGCGATGTCGGGCATGCCGAGCTGCTTCTTCACGGCCTCGACGATCTTGAGGCAGATGTCCATGGCAAAGCCGACCGGCTTCTGGTTGCCGTCCAGATAGCTGAACGGGACCGAGGCCTCCTGGTAGCCCATCGTGATCTTCTTGCTCTCCTTCACCTTCTGGAGCGTGCCCGTGAGGTCCTCGGCTGACGCTGCGCCCGCAAGACATGTCAGGGCCAGAATAAGGGTGGGTAGACGCATCGGCTGCTCCTGGATGGGTCATCGACCGGGGTCGAGACGAGATAGCGGAGGTGATAACCCGCACAGGCAGCGCCCACCAGACGGGACAGCGACTACCAGCTATCGCGCTTTTCGATCCTGCCCGAACGGGAGGCGCTTCACTGACATGTCAGCTGCTGTTCGAACCAGCCGTTCAAGCGCTCCGACAGGGGTGGCCAGATCCGCTGGAAGCTCGCGAGCTTGCCCGCGCCGGTCCGATACAGCGCCCGCAATTCCTGCTCGATGGCCGGCAGATCAACGCCGGAACAGACCCCGTCCCTCACGATCGTCTTGCCGGCGACGACGACCTCCTTCACGAGGGACGCATTGCCGCGCGCGAACAGCAGCGCCATGGGGTCGACCGGCATGATCCGGTCGCGGTCGAGCCGGTCGAGATCGATCACGACGTAGTCGGCGGGATTTCCGATACCGAGCTCGCCGCTCCCGGGCGCGCCGGTGGTGCGGCGCCCGTTGCGGATGGCGAGCGAGAACATCTCGGCCGGCGTCCACGTCTGCCTGAAGCCGAGGCCGCCATGGGCCATCTGCACCAGCCGCATCTCGCGCAGGATGTCGTCGTCCTCGTCCAGCGCCAGCCCGTCGACGCCGACAGCGATGGCGCAGCCGCATTCGTGCGCGGCGGCAATCGGAGCGAGCCCCGAGCGCAGATGCATGTTCGAGCTGAAATTGGTGACGATGCGCGTACCGGAGGCCGCGATCATCTCCAGCTCGTCCGGGCGGGCGTGGATGCAGTGCGCCAGCGTCAGCCGCTCGGAGAGCAAGCCAACGTCGCGAAGCCAGCGCACCATGTCGGGAAAATTCTGATCGGCCCAGGCGCGCTGGTACACGGTCTCCAGCAGATGCATGTGGATCCGGCGGCCGGTCCGCGCCGAACTCTCCGCCACCGCTTCCAGCAGCGGCTTCGAGCACCATTGCACGCCGGCAGGCCCGAGCTGCACGTCCACCATCGGACCGGCGATGGCCGCGGCAATGGCGTCCGTCAGTTCAACATACGCCTTTGGCGACATCGACGCGCGGACGAACAGCTCCTCGACGGTCTTGCGATCAGGGCCGGAGAGACCCGAGAGCACCGGCTCGGTATCACCGTAGACGATCGGATTCTGGTCACGCACGGCCATCGCAAACGCGATGCGGATGCCGACGTCGGACGCAGCCTTCGCGATGGCTTTCGCCTCGTCGACCAGGGGCATCGTCCCGCTCGGGCGCGTGTAGTGCACCATCATCGCCGCGCAGCCGGCCCTTGCGGAACGCGCCAATGCGGAGGCCGCGGTCAGATAGGGATCGACAGGCGTGCCCAGCGCGGTGCGCAGGATCCAGCTTTCCAGGGGCATGCCGACCGCGCCGAAGGACGATGCGGTGGCACGGGCGTGGTCATGGGCGTTGACGAAGGCCGGGATGACGAAGGAACGTGGCCCCGGCCCCGCTCCTTCCGCGATATCGGTAATGACGCCGCCATCGTGCCGCAGCGCGACGTTGTCGCTGACACCGAGGTCAGGGCCGCGGAACAGGCTCGTTGCCGAAATCTCCGTGGCCATCGCCGTCGCTCCGGGATCAGTTGGCCGTATACACCAGCTCCCGCTCCGCGCGCGGCGGCAGGAACTCGCGCGAGAACACCTCCGCAGGCGTCGGCGTCCGGGCGAGCTGATAGCCCTCGACCACGATGCCGATGGCGCGTGCCATGCGGTCATCCTTGATGTCGCCGATGCCGATCTCCTTCATCTCCGGCGAGACGATCAGCTTCTCGAAGGAATATTGCAGCCGGCGCTTCTCGACGTCGGCGTTGATGAGGTTGTCGTAGTTCGTGGCCGCCTTCATGCCGGCGTTCTGGTCCTTGGCAACCGCGATCGCGCCCTTGTTGATGGCGCGCACCAGGCCCGCGACGGCCTTCGGGTTCGACGCGATCAGCTTGCGGGAGACCATCACGCCATTCGAATAGAGATCGAGGCCGTACTCACCGAACGAGAACCATTTGAAATCCTTGTCCGGATCCTGGCGGTTCAGCACCAGGTTGAAATAGCTGGTGATGTTGAAGACGAGGGCCGCATCGATGTCGCCCTTGATCAGCATCGGCTCCTGCAGGTTCGGCGCCATGTTGGAGATCTTGATCTTCTCGCCGTCGAGACCGTTCTTGCGCGTGAACACCGGCAGGAGACGCGTCGTCGGCGTGCCCTGCGCGCCGCCGAGTGTGTGGCCTTCGAAATCCTTGATGGTGTTGATGCCGCTGGTCTTCTTGGCGACGATCGCGAACGGCGGCTGATTCCACATCATGTAGACCATGACGGGCGCCTCCTGCGGCTTGCTCGAGGCATTCTGGATGATGGCATTGACGTCGCCGAAGCCCGCGTCATAGGCGCCAGACATCACGCGCGTGACGGTGGCGCCGGAGCCCTCGCCCTGGTCGATGATGACGTTGAGGCCTTCTTCCTTGAAGAAGCCGTTGTCCTTGGCATAGAAGAACGCCGCGTCGCTGCCCTGGGTCTTCCAGCCCAGCGTGAACTTGATCGTGGTTTCTTCCGCCGTGGCGGCTCCCGCGGACAGCGCCAATCCCACCAGGGCCGCACTTAACTTCCTCAACATCGAGACCTCCTCAGCTTCGTTGCGTGACGGTTCAAGAATTCAGGTTGCGATCACGTCGTTCTTGCGCGTCGCCCAGCCGGTGACCCGCCCCTCGATCAGCGAGAACACGACGTAGAGTGCGACGCCGAGCCCGGCGAGCACGAACAGGCCGGCGAACACCAGCGGCACGTTGAAATTGGAGGACGCGGTCATCATGACGTTGCCGATGCCGCGGTTGGAGGCGACGGTCTCCGACAGCACCGCGCCGACGAAAGCGTATGAGATCGCGACCTTCAGCGAGGCGAAGAAGAAGGGCATGGTCCTGGGCAGGCCGACGTTCCAGAGGATGTCGAGCTTGCTGGCGCCGAGCGCCTTCAACACGTCTTCGAGCTCGGGCTCGGTGGTCGCAAGGCCCGTGGCGATATTCACGACGATCGGGAAGAAGCAGATCGACAGCGCGGTCAGCACCGCCGGCACCGTGCCGGAGCCGAACCACAGCACGAAGATCGGCACCACCGCGACCTTGGGGATGGAGGAGAAGCCGATCAACAGCGGATAGCAGGTGTCATAGGCCGTCTTCGACACGCCGATGATCGCGCCGAGGGCGACGCCGAGCGCGACACCGAGGACGAAGCCGAACATGGTGGTCGCCAGCGTCTGCACGATGTGCGGCCACAGCACCGGGAAGCGTTGGTACAACGTCAAGAACACCTGCGAGGGTCGCGGCAGCACGAGATCCGACATGCCGGTCATCAGGCAGAACAGCTCCCAGGCGACGAAGAACAACACGATCAGCCCCGCCGACCACGCTTTCTGCCTGATATCGATCCCGAACATCAGCCTGTCCCCTGCTCAGCCGCGCTGCGCGCATCCTCGATGAAGGTCCGCAGCTTCTGGTTCAGCGCGACGAATTCCGGCTCGAAGGTCATGGCGACGGTGCGCGGTCGGGCGAATTCGACACGGCTGTCGTCGAGGATGCGGCCGGGACGCGCGCTCATCACGCAGATGCGGCTGGCGAGAAAGCCGGCCTCGCGCAGATCGTGGGTGACCAGCAGCACAGTCGGCTTGTGCGTCATCCAGAGGTTCTGCAGGATCGCCCATAGCTCTTCGCGGGTGAACTGGTCGAGCGCGCCGAACGGCTCATCCAGCAGCAGCATGCGCGGTTCGTGGATCAAGGCGCGGCAGAGATTGGCGCGCTGGAGCATGCCGCCGGAGAGCTGCCAGGGGTAACGACTGCCAAAACCCTTGAGGCCGACCTGCTCCAGCAGCGCGTTGGCCTTGTCGCGGAATTCGGTCTTGCGCAGCTTCCGGAAATTCGAGCGGAACGGCTCGACGATCTTCAGCGGCAACATGATGTTCCGCTCGATGGTCATCCACGGCAGCATGGTCGGATTCTGGAAGGCCATGCCGACCCGCATTGCGCGCGCCGCGACTTCGCGGCCGCCCACGATGACGACGCCGCTGGTCGGCTGCACGAGGCCGCTGACGAGACGCAGAATGGTCGATTTGCCGCATCCTGATGGGCCAACCAGTGCGACAAACTCGCCGTCGGCGATCTTCAAGGTGGTCTTCGACAGGGCGGGCACGGCGCGGTCGCCGCGCCCGAAGGTCACGGAGGCCTCGGACAGCTCGATGGCCGTGGCGCCTTCGGGAACGGGCTGGCCGTCAAACTGGGCGTTGGGTTGCATGCGCATCACAGCCAAAGTGCATGCAAGCTGGGTGCCAGTCCGCGCCCCCCGCAAATTCAATGATTTGCCAAATCCCCGCGGCGGCCGGTCGGATTCGATTTAGGCAATCTCGACATCAAACTGCATGCAATTGGAGCGCCGGATCACTGCAGGACTGTGCTAAAGAGAGGCTTCGACCCATCCCAAGGATTCGCCGATGGCGGCGCGCCCCAGCAGCAAGACTTCTGAATCGTCGGACAAGGTCAGCGTGATCTGCCGCGCGCTCAGGCGCGCGATCATCGAGCAGGCGCTGGAGCCCGGCGCAAAGCTGCCGGAGGATGCGCTCGGCGAGCGTTTCGGCGTCAGCCGCACCATTGCCCGCCACGCGCTTGGGCAACTCGCCGCGGAGGGCCTCGTCGAGCTGCGCCGCAACCGGATCGCGGTGGTGGCAACGCCGAGCTGGCAGGAGGCGCGCGACGCCTTCGACATCCGCATCGAGCTCGAACGGCTCGTCGTGCGCCAGCTCGCGGGCAAGCTGACCAAGGCGCAGATCGCCGAGCTGAACGCCCATGTCGACGCCGAGGATCGTGCGCGCGGCGGCACGGATGCGGTCTCGATCCGGCTCGCCACCGAATTCCACATCCTGCTCGCACACATGACGAACAGCCCGATCCTGGTGCGCTATGTGAGCGAGGTCGCCTATCGCTGCTGCCTGACGCTGTCGCTCTACAGCCGGCCCCATTCCAGCGAATGTGCCATCAACGAGCACCGCGCCATCATCGCCGCGCTCGCCAGGGGCGACGAGGTCAAGGTGATGGAATTGATGCATCATCACCTGGATTCCGTGGCCAGTCGTGCATTGGTGGCCCCTGCTCCGCAGCGCGGCCGCGACCTCCTCGATATCCTCGCGCCCTACGCCGACGAGGTGACGAGCGACCGCGTCGTCAAGCTGACGAAAATCGCACGAAGGGGCTAAGCCTCGATGCCGCGCTGAACGAGGATGCGCTCCGCGCTGTCGTTCCACACGTCCATCTTCACGATCTGGCCGCCCCGGACGACGAAGCGATCGACATAGCGATTGCCCTCGAATGGCGTGCCGTCCATCCACTCGCCGTAGAGCGTGCCGACGCTGTAGACCACAGTCTCGTCCGCACCGGGGCAGACATCAAAGCGGTCCATCTTCTTCTTCACCCAGCGATAGCGCCTGGCGTTGAAGCCGGTCGGCCCGCGCGGATGATCGAACTCGCGCCCGCCGGTGAACGTAATCACGGTGCCCGGCTTCATATAGGCCGCCGCGGCATCGGGATCGGGGATCATCGACGCCGTGAGATAGGCTTCGACGATCTCGGCGTCGGTCATCGGACGTTCGGCTTTTGCGGGGACGGACATGGCGGGGGCTCTCCAGGTGGGAGATATCTTACGATCCGTGGGCCAAAGTGCATGCATATTTTTTAGACAATGGAGCGGCATAAGTGCACACAATCTGGAGCTGCCTGCTCCTCCAGCTTCGGCTAGGTTGCCGAAGCTGAATCCGACGCCATGGCCACCGAAACCGCCTTCGACCTGATCTTCCGCAACGCGCTGTTGCGCTCATCCGCCGCACCCGTCGATATCGGCGTGAAGGGCGGCCGCATCGCCGCGATCGAGCCGAAGCTGACCTGCGAAGGGCTTGGCTGCGAGGCCGTCGAGGTGGAGGTCGGTGGCCGCCTCGCCCTGCCCGGCTTCGTCGATACCCACATCCATCTCGACAAGGCCTGCCTGCTCGGCCGCTGCGGGCACGATCACGGCAGCGTCTCGGAAGCAATCCGTGCCGTCGCCGGGATGAAGAAGGATTTCACCGTCGAGGACGTCTACGCGCGCGGCGCAAGAGTGCTCGAACGCGCCATCGTGCACGGCACCACGCGCATGCGCACGCATGTCGAGATCGATCCGCGCATCGGCTTGCGCGGCTTCGAGGCGATCAAGTCGCTCAAGCGCGACTACGCCTGGGCGGTCGATCTCGAACTCTGTGTCTTTCCGCAGGAGGGCCTGACCAACGATCCCGGAGCCGAGGAACTGCTGATCCAGGCGCTGCGCAACGGCGGCGAGGCCATCGGCGGCTGTCCCTATATGGACACCGACCCGAACGCGCATCTCGCGCGCATCTTCGATCTCGCCGAGGAATTCGACGTCGACGTCGACCTTCATCTCGATTTCGATCTCGACCCCTCCTGGTGGCACCTCGATGAGGTCTGCCGCCAGACCGAGCGGCGAAACTACGGGGGACGCGTGGCGATCGGCCACGCTACGAAGCTGTCGGCTTTGCCGCCGGAGCCGCTCAAAGCCGCCACCGCGCAACTGGCAAGAGCCGGCGTTGCCGTCACCGTGCTGCCCGCGACCGATCTCTATCTGATGGGCCGCGAAGCCACCCACAACGCGCCGCGCGGACTGACACTCGCCCACAAGCTTGCGGGCGACGGCATCGTGTGCTCGGTCGCAACCAACAACGTGCTCAATCCCTTCACGCCGTTCGGCGACGCCTCGCTGCTGCGGATGGCAAATTTCTACGCCAATGTCGCACACGCCTCGGTGAGCGATTTCGACACCTGCCTCGATCTGGTGACCGAGTTGCCGGCCCGGCTGATGAACCTTGGCGATTACGGCATCAAGGTCGGCAATCCCGCCGACCTCATCGTGCTCGATACGCAAGACAGCCGCTTCGCTATCGCCGAGTTGCCCGATGTCCTGATGGGCTTCAAAGCCGGCCGACAGACATTTGCGCGGCAGCGGCCCACCCTGTTCACTCCCAGGAGCTGAGAGCGGCTTCGCTCATATCCCGGACATTCCGCGATGCTACACGCGGAGAGTTTTCAGACCGGCGGCGCGGTCTTGGGCTGATTACGTGGTGCGTTTGATCTTCGCGAGGATCCGGTCGGCCTCGGTCCGCCAATCCGCGCTGCGGGCGAAGTCCTCCGTGCCCCTGGGGCCGAACAGCCCTTCATCGGCGAGATCAGCCACCCAGGCCTGCCGTTCGGCCGTGCCTTGCGCGGACCATGGCGTCAAACCCGCCTCGCGCACGGTTTCAGCGACCTCACGCACCTCCTCGGCGCGGCGACGGCCGTGCTCGATCACGCGCTGGAAGCAATAGGCGCCCTGTTTCTCCCAATTGATGCCCGGGAACGTCTCCGCGAGCGAGGCCAGCACCGCATCCTCGACACCATAGGCGCGCGCGGTGGTGAAGCTTTCGATGACCATGGCCTCCAGGCCCTTGATCATGATGCTGCGGCACATCTTCACCGCAGAGGACACGCCGAGCTTGTCGCTCGCCACCTTCGCCGCAAAGCCGATCGCGTTCAGCAGCGGCTCGAGCTCCCTCGCACCGGGCCCGCCGAGCAGCAGCGGCACCTTGATGCGATAGGGCGGCACCGAGGTCATCACGGCACCCTCGACATAGCGCCCGGCAGCGCCGTCGATCAGGGCGGCGGCGCGCTGCTTGGCGCCTGGAGAAGCCGAATTGAAATCGAGAAACCAGGTGCCCTGATTGATCGCCGCCGCGCAGGCCTTTGCGACCGGAACGGCCTGGCTGGCGGTGACCGCGGAGACAATGAAATCGGATTTGGCGGTCAGCTCGGCGTGAGACGCTGCGAGCACCACGCCGAATCTCGCCGCATGCTCCTCCAGCGGCGCACCCTGCTCGCCACCGAGCTTGACGTCATAGGCGGAGACCCTGATGTCCTGCTGACGCAAATCCTCGGCCAGAATCCTGCCAACCTCGCCATAGCCAACCAGTCCGATCTGCCAGCGCCTGGGATCACCTGCCATCAGTTCAATCCTCGTATTGTCTCGTCGAAGAGTTCCTCGACCGCATAGCGGCGCGGAATCAGCGCCTGCTGGAATGCATAGTCGATGATCAGATCGAGCGGCTTCCTGTTCGCTTCGATCCCGAACGGAACGAGATCGGGCGTTGCCGCAGGCCCTGCCTGCTCCTTGCTCTGCTTGAGCAGATCATAAACGCCCGCGACCACGTCGGGCCGCGATCTGGCAAGTTGCTTGGTCACGACCACGAGATGGTTGACAGGCACGACGCCGCGACGGGCGTACCATTTGGCGGCCTCGGCGGCGGGATCAGGGAATAGCGGCTTCAGCTTGGGATGGTCAGAGGTCTCGCCGAGCACCGCATCGAGCTCGCTGTCGATCAGCATCTGGAGAATCTTCTTGTCCTTCGGCGCGCGCTCGGTGGCGTCGACATATTCGGCCACGTGCGGATCCTCGAAGGTCACCCAGTGGACCCTGTCGAGATTGACGCCGTAGTCGTTGGCGAGGATGCCCCTGATCCAGGCACCCGTCGTGGTCGTGAAGGAGCGGATACCGACACGCTTGCCTTCGAGATCGGTCGGCCCCAACGTTCCCCGGGCGCGATTGTAGAGCGCGTAGGCATGCTGGAAGCGTCCGAGCATGGTCGCCGGCAGCAGCACCAGCGGCTTGCCGTGCGCTTTCGCCATCAGGTAGGTGACGATCGCCATCTCGCAGACGTCGAAGGCCTGCTCGCGCACCATCGGCTTGAATGCCGTGTTGGTCGGCGTGTAGGTGATGAAGTCCAGATCGAACAGATCAGAGCGGAGCTCGCCGCTCTTCACCGCCTGGACATGAGGGTGGCTGCCGAGAACGGCTTTCAGCTTGAGACGATCCATCCGCCCGCTCCGCTTTCCGTCGCTTCAGACGTCCTCGGGATTGTCGACATACACCAGTCCGGCCTTCGTCAGCGCCTCGCGCATGCCGTACATGTCGAGACCGAGCTCGCCGGAGGCAAGCCGCTTGCGCTTGCCGCCTTCGTCAGCGTTGCGCTTCTTCGCCTTCTCGGCGACCTCCGCGGCGTAGCGTTTCGGCACCACCACGACGCCATCGTCATCGGCGACGACGATGTCGCCGGGATCGACATTGACGCCGGCGCAGACCACGGGAACGTTGACCGAACCGAGCGTGGCCTTGACCGTGCCCTTGGCCGAGACCGCGCGTGACCACACCGGAAAGCGCATCTCGTGCAGCGCTTTGACGTCGCGGCATCCGGCGTCGATGATCAATCCCTGGACGCCGCGCGCCTGCAGCGACGTCGCAAGCAGCTCGCCGAACATGCCGTCGGTGTTGTCGGTGGTGCAGCCGACGACGAGGACGTCGCCCTTCCTGCATTGCTCGACGGCGACATGGATCATCCAGTTGTCGCCGGGCTGCGCCAGCACGGTGACCGCCGGTCCGGCGATCGACGCGCCCGGCCAAACCGGACGCAGATAGGGCTTCATCTGGCCGATGCGGCCATAGGCCTCGTGCACGGTTGAGACACCGTATTCTGCCATCCCGGCGGGATCGGCGCGCTTGATGTTGCAAACGACGACCGGCTTCATGCCAATTCCTCGGCGACGGTCGGAAACAGGCGCTGATAGGCCTCGCCATAGGTCATGGGCACGCCGGTGTTGCGGCTGCCCTGGATGCCGCGGTTGAGCGCGACGCGCTCGTAATAGCCCCAGAGATGCTTTTGCGCGGCAAGAATCTGGAACGCCTCGTACTTTTCCTTCCAGACCTCGTCGATCTTGAGGAGGAGGTCCGGCTTGTAGTTGCATTGCTCCGGCTGGTGCGGCTCGAACAGAAACACCGGCGGCGCGGAGTATTTGTACTGCGCGCCGGGCTTATGGCCCATTGCCTGCGCGACCACGCGCGTCTCCTGTGCGAAATGCGCCGCATTCGGATGGTCGAAATTATAGGGATCTTCCAGCGCGTGCGTCAGCACGAAGCTCGGATTGAGCTCGCGGTAGATGTCGACCATGCGGTCGAAATGCGCTTCGGTGAGCTTCAGCGGATAATCACCGCAGTCGAAGAACTCGATCTCGGCACCTAACAGCTTTGCCGCCCGCTCCGCCTCGTCCTTGCGGCCGGCCTTGACCGATTCAAGCGTCGCGCCTTTCTCCTTCCAGGCGAACTGGCTTTCGCCGCGCTCGCCGAACGACAGGCAGACGATCTTCATGCGATAGCCCTTTTTCGCATGCAGCGCGATGGCGCCGCCGGCGCGCCAGACGAAATCGCCGGGATGGGCGGTGATCACGAGACCTGTTTTCATGGGACGAACTCCCTTCTTTCGTTTGTAGGCATCATATTGATCGCGGCCCCTTCATTGATCGAAGCCAAATAGGCGCGCGGGATTGTCGACCAGAATCTTCTGCTGAAACTCCGGCTCCGGCGCGAACAGCGGGATCAGATCGACGAGGTCGCCATCATTCGGCATCACCTTGACGTTGGGATGCGGCCAGTCCGTGCCCCAGATGACGCGATCCGGCGCGGTCTCGACGATCTTTCGCGCGAACGGCACCGCATCCGTGAACGGCGGACCGGCCGAGGACACCCGCTCCGAGCCGCAGATCTTGACCCAGCAGTTCTCATCGCGCTGCATCAGCTCGATCAGGATCCTGAACGGCAGCTGATCGAGCCCGTCGGCAGCCCTCACCCGCCCCATATGGTCGATGGTGTAGGTCAGCGGCAGCTTTGTCAGCATGTCGGCGTATTCCGGCAGGTCGATCGCATCGAAGTGCAGATCGATGTGCCAGCCGAGCGGCGTGACCATCGCGACGATGCGGTTGAACACACGTCTGTCGGGCACGCCGCCGAGATGGCGAACGAAATTGAAGCGGCAGCCGCGGAAGCCGCCGTCATGCAGCACGCGGAGCCCGCGTTCGGTGATGGTGTCGTCGATATTGGCGACGGCACGGTAGGCGCCGCTGCTCTGCGCGATGGCATCCAGCGCGACCGTGTTGTCGGTGCCGTGCACGCTGGCATTGACGATGACGGCGCGCTCGACGCCGAGCTTGGCGTGCAGCGCGCGAAAATCCTCCAGCGGCGCGTCAGGCGGCGTGTAGGAGCGATCCGGCGCGTAAGGATATTTCGCGCCGGGCCCGAAGATGTGGCAATGCGCATCGCAGGACAGCTTCGGCAGCTTGAACTTCGGCGTGCGCGTGTTCGGATCGGGCGGCGGAATGGTCGGCGTGTACATCATCGTCGTCAGGTGAGCCCGCCGAAGCGAGACAGCTTGTTTCAAGGCTTGCTGCTGATGACCGGCCGCCGCCGCGCCGGCGCGGCTTGATCGAGCGCGGGTGCCTGGAATGCGGCGACCGTGGCCTGCACCAATTGCTCGATGGCGCCTGCGGCATCGCTGCCGTCGGCCTCGCCGCGCGACAAGCGCGAAACGCGCTCCGGCGTCACCAGCGAATAATAGAGCGCACCGAGCAGAAAGTGGCTGCGCCAGACGATGTCCGTACGCGGGATGTGCGGCAGGCTCTCGTGGATCGCATCGATGAAGGCGTGGCTGGTGTCGTCGAAGGTCTGCGCGATGATTTTTCGCGCGACCTCGTTGCCCTCCGCCGACATCACCGCGCGCAGCCGCGTGAAGCGCGCCCCGCCGCCCGCGAGATCGCTGCCGGAGGTGAAGGCCGGCACCACATAGGCGCGCACGATCGCCTCCAGCCGGTCCTGGAGATCGCGCACGCGCCTGGCAGCGGCAAGCAACTCGGAACGGCGCAGGTTCATCGGCCCGCAATGGCGCCGGTAGATCTCCAGCAGCAACCCGTCCTTGGTCCTGAAATGATATGTCACGCTGCCCGGATTGGCCCCGGCAGCATGCGCGATATCTCGCACCGACACGGCATTGAAGCCGTTGGTGGCGAACAGCTCCTCGGCCGCGGCGAGGATCGCCTCGCGCATGTTCGGCTTGCGGGCCGTTTCCCTGCTGGTGGGCTTGCGTATCATGTAATTTGTACTATCGTACAAAAGATCAGGTCTCGTCAACAAAAACGATGGCAGGGTTCAGTCGGCGTGGAAAGAGCGCCGCTGGAACGCGAACGCCGCCGATGGAGTGCTGGGAATATGTTGGATTTGAACAGGAAGATCGGCTGCCTGCTGCTGGGCGCCACATTGCTGCTGGCAGCGGGCGCAGCTCAAGCCGACAACTATCCGAGCAAGCCGGTCCACATCCTGGTGCCCTATGCAGCGGGTGGAGCAGTCGACGTGCTCGCGCGCACGTTGGGCCAGGCGCTGGCGAAGACCTGGGGGCAGCAGCCCGTGATCGACAATCGTCCCGGCGCGGGCGGCATCGTCGCCTCGCAAACGCTGACCAAGTCCGCGCCTGACGGTTACACGCTGATCCTGGTCGCGAGCGGCCATCCGCTCAACCAGTTCATCTATCCAAGCGTCCCTTACGACACATTCAAGGATTTCACCGCGATCACCGAAGTCGCTTCGTCCCCGCTCGCGATCGTGGTGGCCAAGGACAGCCCTTACAGGACGCTCGGCGATCTCCTCGCCGCCGCCAAGAAGGAGCCGGACAAGCTCTCCTACGGCATGTCCGGCAACGGCACCTCGGCGCATCTTGCAGGCGAGCTGCTGAAATACATGTCCGGCACCAAGATCGTCGCGATCCCCTACAAGGGCGGCGCACCGGCGCTGACAGCCGTGATCGCCGGCGAGATCCCGCTCAGCATCAATCCGCTTGCCGAAGCGATCGGCCAGCTCGAGGGCGGCCCCGTGCGCGCGCTGGCGGTGACCTCCGCCGAACGCTCGAAGGCGCTGCCGGATGTTCCGACCATCGCCGAGGCCGGCGTGCCCGGCTACGACGTCTCGGTCTGGTGGGGCGTTCTTGGACCGGCAAACATGCCGCCGGAGATCGTGTCCAAGCTTGAAACCGATCTGAAGGCCGCGCTGCAGGATCCCGGCGTGCTATCGACGCTCAGCAAGATCGGCGCAGCGCCGGTCGGCTCCTCCGCCAGGGAGTTCGACGCCTACATGCACGCCGAGGCGACCAAATGGGAGCCGGTGCTGAAGGCCGCCAACATCCGCGCGCAGTAAAGCGCCCTTCCAGGTGCATCGCGCACCGCACTGCTTGCATCTGCGGTCATTGCTTCGCTGACGGCGCCCGCCCACGCCGACGGCGAAGCAAGGCTACTGGCGCCGGACAGCAAGCCGCTCCGCCAAGGCAGAACGCGCAAGGCAGAACGCGAATGGGTCGCATTCGCTGTCGGCGCGCGGATCGGCCAGCCGACGCAGCCGCGGTCGGCGCCGGCTGATCGCGGAGTCAATTGCGCCCGCCTGCCCGCATCTTCTCCGGCGGCGTGACGCGCCGCACGAAATCAGCATCATCGTCGCCAGACGGGATCAGGATCGCGCGTTCGCGCGGCAGCGCCTCCGGCATCTCGTCGCGGATGAAGGCCACCAGCTTCTCCCTGATCTCGCAGCGGAGGTCCCAGGACTGCGGTGCATTCCTGGCGCTGACCAGCGCCCGAAGCTCGATGGTGCGCGCATCGGCATCGATCACCTGGAGATTGACCACCTCGCCGTCCCACAGCTTTGACTGCTTCACCGCCTGCTCCAGCCAGCTCCTGATGCGTTGGACGTCGGCACGATAGTCGACATGGAGCGCGATCACGCCGATGAGGGATGCGGTGTCGCGCGTCCAGTTCTGAAACGGCTTTTCGATGAAATAGGACAGCGGCACCACCATGCGACGCCAGTCCCACAGCCGGATCACGACATAGGTCGAGGCGATGTCCTCGACCCAGCCCCATTCGTTCTCGATGATCACGGCGTCCTCGATGCGGATCGGCTGGGTGATCGCGATCTGCAAACCCGCGATCAGATTGCTCAGCAGCGGGCGGGCGGCGAGACCGACGATGATACCGGCCGCGCCCGCGGAGGCGAACAGGCTGACGCCGTATTGCCGGACCGAATCGAACGTCATCAGCGCGGCAGAGATCGTGATGACGACGATGATGGTATCGGTGACGCGCTTGAACACGCGCACTTGCGTGACGTGCTTGCGTGCGACGAAATTCTCGGTGACGTCGCGAAAGTTCTGGAGATAGCGCGCAGCACTCATGTCGACGATCCGGATCGAGATCCAGCCGATCAGCGCGATGAAGGCCACGACGAACAGCCGCATCAGCGGCGTGCGGATCGCGTCGTCCAGCGGCGCGAGCGGCAGCACCAGTGCGACGGCGGCGAGACAGAGAGCGAGTTGGGCGGGGCCCGCGGTCCGATCGATGAACACGCTCAGAAGGGGAAAGCGGGTGCCGAATGCGCGGCCAAGCAGCCATATGGCGACCCGATAGACCAACAAGGCGAGCAGGATCGCGCCGGCAACGAGGCTGAGGCCAATGAACCATGAGGGTATCCAGCCGAACATCCTGTCGATGTCGGCCATGAGGGCCTGCCAATTCATTGCCATCCCCGTCATTGCATGCGCACCAGCGCGCTCAACGCGCTCCGGCCGGCTTGGCTCCCCCCGTTCAGTGCAACGCAGCATTCCGCTGATGCAACCGTCGCCGAATTGCACTAGATTGAACCGCATGACTCGACGAACCGGCAGCGCCGATCTCCCTCTTCACACCGGACGGGTTCCGCCGTGGCTGGCAAGTCGCATGTCGTCGCTGGGAGCGATCGTCACCCAGGCGATCGTGCATCATTACGGCCGCGATGCGTTCCTCCAACGGCTGTCGCATCCGTTCTGGTTCCAGTCGTTCGGCGCCGTGATGGGGATGGACTGGCACTCTTCCGGCATCACCACCTCCGTGATCGGCGCGCTGAAGCGCGGGCTCGGACCGCTTCAGGACGAGCTCGGAATTTATGTCTGTGGCGGCAGGGGCCAGCATTCGCGCAAGACGCCGGACGAGCTGTTGCAGCTCGGCGACCGCGTCGGATTCGACGGCCCCAGACTGACCCGCGCCAGCCGTCTGGTGGCCAAGGTCGACAGCGCCGCGGTCCAGGACGGTTTCGACCTTTACCTGCACGGCTTCTTCGTGACGGCCGACGGCAAATGGACGGTGGTGCAGCAGGGTATGAACGGCGACAAGCGGCAGGCGCGACGCTATCACTGGCATTCCGAGGCGCTGAAGAGCTTTGTCGATGCGCCACACAGCGCAATCGACGGGCCGCAGCAGGGGGAGATCGTCAATCTCACCGATCATCGCGCCGACGTTTCTCGGACGGCGCAGCTCGAACTGCTCTGCGATCTCGGCCCCGATCGCATCGTCACCGAATTCGAACGGCTCATCGGGACCGAGTCCACGCCGGCACAAGGCACGCTGCCGCATCTGATCATGCCTGCCCATCACGACGTCCGTCCCAAGGACGTGTTCGCGCGCCGCCTGCACGGCACGCTGGCCGCCGCAGCCGAGCGGGGCCCGGTCGATTTCCCGGAACTGCTGCTGACGCCGGGCGTCGGCGCGCGCACCGTGCGTTCGCTCGCGATGGTCGCGGAGGTCGTTCACGGCGCACCCTATCGCTTCAGGGATCCCGCGCGTTTCTCGCTCGCCCATGGCGGCAAGGACCGACATCCCTACCCCGTTCCGATCAAGGTCTATGACGAGACCATCCGGGTGCTGAAGGGCGCGATCCAGAACGCGAAGCTCGGACGCGAGGAAGAGATGCATGCGATCAAGCGTCTGGACGATCAGGCGCGGCGGCTGGAGCGGACCGCGCGCGGCCCTTCGATTGGGGCTTTCATCGCCACTGAGCGTGCGGCCTCCCCGGATCTGGATGGTCGTTCGGTGTTCGGCTGGGAGCGCGATCTAGCGCCCACACGAAAACGGACCGGCTGAACACCGGTCCGCAAGTTGGCGGGAGGAACGATCTCAGGTCTCGTCGGTCTCCGGCTCTTCCTCAAGCCGGTTGGCTGCGTGGTCCTGATATTGTTCAGTCTGGATGGACTTGCCGTCCATGCCACGAATGTCCGAATGCTGTTTCTTGTCACGGTTGGACAGCACCATGTTGTCGCCGATCATATCCTTGGGTACGTCGGTCAGGCCGCCGGTGCCGTCGCCCTTGCCGTGCATGCCCGATCTGAAATGCGTCTTGCTGCCGTGCCCACCTGGCATTTGTCTCTCCTGTTGCAGTGACCTTCCGAAGACCTAGCGCTTCATGGTGGTCCCCTTCGATCCCCCGATCAGGGGATTTTCACGAATGTCCTTCTCGCTCGGCGCGTATAGTTTGGGTTGCCTGCTGCTCATGAGTCACCTGTCTCCAGTCACCTGCCTCCGCCCTTTCCGGCCTCGTCGTGCCTGTGATGGGAATCGTGCTCTCCACCGCCGCCGGAAATCCGGCTGTGGCTGCGCTGCGGGTCGTCCGCCGGTGGCTTCTTGATTTCCAGCGGCGCCTTCGCGTTCTCGTGCGATGCGCCGGGTCCACCCTGACGGATGCTGTTCGGGGTCTTGGTGGATGTCGACATGGGATGTCGCCCTCCTCAACGATCTTGCTGGTAGCCTTGATTGGTCGTGTTCTGCTTGATGTTGCCCTGCTGTCCCTGCTGGTCCGGATTTTGCGCACGTTGCTGGCCGTGTGGCGCCTGATCGGCGGACGTTTGCTTGCTGTCGCCAGTTCCCTTGCGGCTCTGATTGTCCGGCGGAACAGGTGGCATCCTGCTGGTCATGATCTTGTCTCCCGTTAGGACGTCGATCTGCGACGTGCACGGCCAAGGAATTCGTAGCCGCGCGTCCAAGAGACAACAGGTCCAGCGGCACACCGTTCCTGACTGATCACGCGCGACGAAGATTTTCCGAAGGGACGCTGATCTCAGCTCGCCGCGGTGAGGGAATTCTCAAGGCTCGCTCCTGCTCGCCCCAGTGTTCCACGGCTCTCAGCCGTGACGGGAAGTTTCGCGATCGCGCGCAAGCCCGGCCGCCTGCGCCAATGGACCTCGGCGGGATCGACGGCAAGACCGAGTTTCGGCCATCGCACGAACAGCGCTTCCAGGGCGCAGGCCGCCTCGATGCGCGCAAGCTGATGGCCGAGGCAGAAATGGATTCCGGTGCCGAATGAAATATGGCGGTTCGGCTTGCGCTCGAGATCGAGGCGCTCGGGACGATCATGCACCGCCGGATCCATGTTCGCAGCGGCGAGCATCACCATGACGCGGTCGCCCTTCTTCAAGCGCACGCCTTCGACCTCGACGTCGCGGCGCACATAGCGAGGCTTGGAGAATTGCACCGGCGACACGAAGCGCAGGAACTCCTCCACCGCAAGCCCGACGCGGCTCCAGTCCTGCTCCAGCCAGTCACGCAATCCGGGATTCCTGAGAAGCTCATACACCGAACCGCTAATGAGATGAGTGGTCGTCTCGGATCCCGCCGCGAGCAGCAGAAACACCATCGAGACCATCTCGCCCGGCGTGATCTGACCGCCTTCGCGCTCGACCTGGACCAGTTCGGCAATCAGGCCCTCGCCGCCTTGCACGCGTGCAATCTGCAATTGCCGTTCGAGGTAGACTCGCATCTTGCGGAACGCGAACAGCAAGCGGAAGAAGCTGACGACATTCGTCAGCGAGGACATCTCGTTGGCCCAGGCGATGAACTTCGGGCGATCGGCCGGCGGCAGGCCCAGGAGCTCCGAGATCACCGCGAGCGGCAGGATGCGCGCGTAGCGCTGGACGAGATCGGCCGGACTTCCCGCTGCGAACAGTTCGTCCGCAAGCGTGTCGGCGATGGCACGGATGCGCGGCTCCATCGCAACGATCGCGCGGCGGCGAAACGCCTCGTCCACGATGCTGCGCAGCCGGGTGTGATCCGGCTCGTCCATCGTCAGCATGTTGTTGGCGATGGTCCTGACGTATCTCGGCATCCACCAGCGCAGACCCGCGACGTCGCCGTCCTCCTTGCGCAGCGTGAAGGTCGCGCCGTCCTTCAACACCTGCGCTGTCGCATCATGGGTCGTGGTGATCCAGACGTCGCCGACGATTGGGAATCGCGTCGCAACCACCGGGCCGGACATGCGCAACGTCGCGATGGCCTTGGGCGGATCGCGGAAAAAAACCTCGCTGGTAAAATCGAGGCGCACAGTCATGGAATCACCGGACTGATTGCTGACGTTTCACCCAGATGGTGCGCGGCGCGGCCCGTGCAAGGGTCGCCTCGTCGATCGTCAACGAGAGGCGTCTATCCGCGCCCGGGCGAACGCTGGCCGGTCTTGCGCTGCTGGGTGTAGGCGTCCCAATGGCTCCAGCTGCCGTTGCTGAGGCTCTGCAGGTCGGTTGCGAGCGGACGGCGCGTGCGCTTGTCGTGATCGGCGATCACGCGCTCCGACTGTGCGATCTTCCGCTTGAGTTCCGCGATCGACTTTTGGGTCTGGCCATCCCGCTTCGATGAGGCGATCTCGCCCATCGTGAAGCGCGCGGTCTCCAGCGCCTTCAACTCGGCGCGGTTCTTCTTCAACTGAACCCGGTGCCAGGCGATGTTGCTGTCGCTGTCCGCAACCATGTGGGAACTCCGCTGATTCGCTCCCACATAGTATCAAGCGCCGAATCGGCGCCGCAACGGGCCCCACGCGGCGAAAATACGGTCTTATCGCGCAGGAATTGCGGGATTACCGCTCGGCGAAGGCCTTTTCGACCACGAACTGGGCCGGCTCGCCGTGATTGCCCTCGGCGAATCCGCGTTCGCCCAGGAGCACGCGGGTGTCCGCGACCAGCGCCGGGCTGCCGCAGATCATGACGCGGTCATGCGCGGCTTCCAGCACCGGCAGGCCGATATCGGTGAACAGCTTGCCTGACGTGATGAGGTCCGTGATGCGGCCACGGTTGCGGAAGGGATCGCGGGTCACGGTCGGGTAGTAGATCAGCTGATTGCGAATGTACTCGCCGAGCAGTTCGTCCTTCGGCAGATGCTCGGTGATCATCTCGCCATAGGCGAGCTCCTTCACGTGGCGGCAGCCGTGCAGCAGCACGACCTTGTCGAACCGCTCATAGGTCTCGGGGTCCTTGATCACGCTCAGGAAAGGCGCAAGGCCCGTGCCGGTGCCGATCAGGTAGAGGTTGCGCCCCTCTTCCAGATTGTCGATCACCAGCGTGCCGGTGGCCTTGCGGCTGACGATGATCTCGTCGCCTTCCTTCAAATGCTGGAGACGCGAGGTCAGCGGGCCGTCCGGGACCTTGATCGAGAAGAACTCCAGCGTGTCCTCGTAGTTGGCACTGGCGACGCTGTAGGCCCGCAGCAGCGGCTTCTCGCCGACCTTGAGCCCGATCATGGTGAATTCGCCGTTGCGGAAGCGGAAGGTCGGGCTGCGGGTGGTCTTGAACGAGAACAGCGTGTCGGTCCAGTGGTGGACGCTCAAAACGCTTTCCTGATTGAAATTGCTCATCTCACCCTTCCGTGTCGCTTGCTTGCGGTCCCGAGGCGGTCAGCTATGCGTCGTTTGTACACGATCATTCGTATACTAATGAATAATCCTGCTTGATCCCGCGGTCAAGGCTGCCCAAGATCGAAAGCGTTGCAGTTAGGAATAAGGAGCCCCTTCCATGGCGCATGACGCACCCCAGGCCACCGGACCCTCCAAGCTCGTGATCCGGAATATCGGCCTGATCCTGTCCGGCGCTCTGGAAAAGCCGATCCTGGACGGCGACACCATCGTCGCCGAGAACGGCAAGATCACCGCGATCGGCCGCTTCAAGGACGTCAACACCGAGGGCGCGACCACCATCGTCGATGCCCAGGGCACCACGGTGGCGCCGGGCCTGATCGACAGCCACGTCCACCCCGTCGCGGGCGACTGGACGCCGCGCCAGAACCAGATCAACTGGATCGACAGCTACCTCCATGGCGGCGTCACCACCATGATCTCCGCCGGCGAGGTGCACATGCCCGGCCGGCCCCGCGACGTCGTCGGCCTGAAGGCCATGGCCGTGTTCGCCCAGCGCGCGTTCTGGACCTTGCGTCCCGGCGGCGTGAAGGTTCACGCCGGCGCGCCGGTGATCGAATGCGAGATGGTCGAGGAGGATTTCAAGGAGATGGCTGCCAACGGCGTCAAGCTGCTCGGCGAAGTCGGCCTCGGCGGCGTCAAGGACGGCCCGACAGCGCGGAAAATGGTCGGCTGGGCCCGCAAATACGGCATCCAGAGCACCATCCACACCGGCGGCCCGTCGATCCCCGGCTCCGGCCTGATCGACAAGGACGTGGTGCTGGAGGCCGACACCGACGTGGTCGGCCATATCAATGGCGGCCATACCGCACTGCCCGATGACCAGATCCGCTGCATCTGCGAGGGCTGCAAGCGCGGCCTCGAGCTCGTGCACAACGGCAATGAGCGCTCGGCCTTGTTCACGCTGCGCACCGCGCGCGAGATGGGCGATCTGCATCGCGTCATCCTCGGCACCGATGCGCCCGCCGGCTCCGGCGTGCAGCCGCTCGGCATCCTGCGCATGGTCTCGATGCTGTCCTCGCTCGGCGATCTGCCGGCCGAGATCGCGTTCTGTCTTGCCACCGGCAACACTGCGCGGATGCGGCAGCTCGATTGCGGCCTGATCGAGGTCGGCCGTTCCGCCGATTTCGTCATCATGGACAAGGCGCAGCACTCGCCCGGCAAGAACATCCTGGAGAGCGTGCAGCTCGGCGACCTCCCCGGCATCGGCATGACCATCATCGACGGCATCGTGCGAACGCAACGCAGCCGCAACACCCCGCCGGCCGGGAAGGTGCCGGAGGTGGTGGCGAAGTAGCAAGGGCTACACAAGTACGTATCCCGTCATCCTGAGGTGCGAGTGCACGGCGCGATAGCGCTGTGCGCGAGCCTCGAAGGATGAACGGCCGAGATGTAGCCGGGCCGTCGCCCTTCGAGGGCCGCTGAAGAAGCGGCCACCTCAGGGTGACGGTTAGGAAGCGGAATTCACCTTAGCTTGTTGAGTAGCGCCATCAGCAGCTCACGCTCTTTCGCGTCAAGCGGTGCCAGCGTCTCGCGCGTGATCGCCAGCGCATTGGGCGCCAGCTTCTCCGCAAGCTGCTGACCCGCCCGCGTCAGGCTGACCAGGAGCCGCCGCCCGTCGTCGGGATCCTGGCTGGTCTCGGTCAGGCCGCGCGCGGTGAGACGATCGATCACGCCCTTGATGGTGGCGACGTCCATCGCCGTCAGCCGCCCGAGCTGGTTCTGCGAGCACGGCCCGGTCTCGGCCAGTTTCGACAATGCCGCCCATTGTGTCGGCGTCAAATTGGTGCCGATGTCGCGGGCGAAGATCGAGCTATGGCGCTGCCAGACCTGGCGCAGGATGAAACCGACCTGCTCGTCGAGCACGTAAGGCGGCTTCGCCGGTTTGACGTTCTTCTTCGCCGTCACGCTTCTCGCCATCCGTTCCCCGCTCTCACAACGACAGATGCGCGTCGCGGATATCTGGACGCGCGTCGAGCTCGGCCATGGTGCCGCCGAAGCAGATCCGGCCGCGCTCGATGATGTAGGCGCGGTCGGAGATCAAGCGCGCGAAATGCAGGTTCTGCTCGGAAACGACGATGCTGACGCCCTCCTTCTTCATGGTCAGGATGGCATCGACCATCTGCTCCACGATCTTCGGCGACAGGCCTTCCGAGGGCTCGTCGAGCAGTACCAGCGAGGGATTGCCCATCAGCGTGCGGGCAATGGTGAGCATCTGCTGCTCGCCGCCGCTCATGCGGCCGCCCGGACGGTTCTTCATCTCGCCCAGATTGGGAAACAGCGCGAACAGCTTTTCGCGCGTCCAGTATGGCGCGTTCGCACGCTTCGGCTGCTTGCCGACTTCGAGATTCTCTTCAACCGTCAAATCGGTGAAGATGCGCCGCTCCTCCGGAACGTAGCCGAGCCCCTCGCGCACGATCTCATGCGTCGGCTTCGCCGAGACGTCCTTGCCCTCGAATGTGATGCAGCCGGTGCGCTGCGCGACGAGGCCGACGATCGAGCGGAAGGTCGTCGACTTGCCCGCGCCGTTGCGCCCAAGCAATGCCACGACCTCGCCCTCACCGACCTCGAAGCCGATGTCGAACAGGATATGGGCCGGGCCATAATGGCTGTTGAGGTCTTGCACCGTGAGCTTCATGCCGAGGTTCCCTCGCGGTGGCGGGCATCGTAGACGAGGCCCTCGCCGAGATAGACTGCCTGCACCTGCGGATTGCCGCGCACCTCAGCCGGCGAGCCCTCGGCGATCAACGTCCCGCGGTTCAGCACGATGATGCGGTCGGCATGCTCGAACACCACGTCCATGTCGTGCTCGGTGAAGAGCACGCCGATGGATTTCTCCCGCGCGATGCTCGCGGTCAGCCGCATCAGATCGACGCGCTCGCGCGGCGCCATGCCCGCGGTCGGCTCGTCCATCAACAGCAGCTTCGGCTGGTTGGCGAGCGCTACCGCAAGCTCGAGCCGCTTGAGATCGCCATAGGCCAGCTCGCCGCAGGGACGGTCCGCGTAGCCGCCCATGCCGACCAGCTCGAGCAGGCGGCCGGCCTCGCCGCGGTCGAACTTCGGCGCCGAGCCCCAGAGGTTGTAGAGCTGCTTCTCATGCGAAATCAGCGCGACCTGGACGTTCTCACGCACGGTCATGGTGGCAAAGGTCGCGGTGATCTGGAACGTGCGCCCGACGCCGAGCCGCCAGACCTCACGCGGCTTCCTGCCCGTGATCTCTTCGCCGAGCAGGCGGACATGGCCGCTATCGGGCTTGTTCTGGCCGTTGAGCATGTCGAAGCAGGTGCTCTTGCCGGCGCCGTTCGGACCGATCAGCGCCAGGATCTCGCCCGCGCGCAGCGAGAACGACACGCCGCGCACCGCATGGATGCCGCCATAGGATTTGGTCAGGCCTTCGACCGCGAGAAGTGGGGGTGCAACGCTCATTCGGCAGACTCGATCGGCTTGGCAAGCAAGGGAGAGCCCGGCGGCGAAGACTTTCGCCGGCGCTGCGCCAGCATCTCGAGCATGCCGACGATCCCCTTCGGGAAGACGACGACGATCAGCATGATGAAGCCGCCGAGCACGAGCTTCGACAGATCGGTCTGGCTCACCAGCCAGATGTTCAAGGCCTTGTAGACGATGGCGCCGATCACGGCGCCGGACACCGTCTCGACGCCGCCGAGCAGCACCATGACGAGTGCGTCGACCGACAGCGAGATGCCGAGATTGTCGGGGAACACGCTGCCCTTGAGGTAGGCGAACAGCGCGCCGCCGATGCCGGCGGTCGTGCCGGCAATCACGAAAGCGGTCCACTGGATCCGCTTGGCATCGATGCCGATCGCTTCGCTGCGAAGCAGCGAGTCGCGCGTCGCGCGCAGCGCGTAACCGAACGGCGAGAACACCATGGCCCGCAACGCGACGGTCACCAGCGCGGCGACGCCGAGCGCAAGCCAGTAGAAATGCGACGGGCTCGCCGCCCAGCTCGACGGCCAGAGACCCAGAATGCCGTTGTCGCCACCGGTCACGCTCACCCATTGGAATGCGATCGACCACACGATCTGCGCAAAGGCGAGCGTCAGCATCGCGAAATAGACGCCGGAGAGCTGCACCGCGAAGAAGCCGAACACGGCGGCACCCATGCAGCCGAGCAGCGGGCCGAGGAACAGACACACGATCATCGGCAGCCCCGCCATCTTGGCGAGGAAGGCGATGCCATAGGCACCGAGCCCGAAATAGGCGGCATGCCCGAACGACGCGAGGCCGCCGACCGACATCAGGAAGTGCAGGCTGACCGCGAAGATCACGAAGATCGCGATCTCCGAGCCCACGGTCAGCAGATAGTTGCCCGCGAACAATGGCAGCATCGCTGCGACGACGAGCGCCGCAACCGCCGCCAGCCGTTCGTTCGACGTCAGCGGCCGCCAGGGATTGACGGTGAGGCCAGGCGTCTTGCGCGCGGCCGCCTCCGGCTTGCCGAACAGGCCCCAGGGCCGCACGATCAGCACCACCGCCATCACCAGGAAGACGAGAATGATGGAGATCTTCGGGAAGATCAGGATGCCGAAGGCGTTCAGCTCGGAGACCAGCACGGCAGCGACGAAGGCACCGACGATGCTGCCGAGGCCGCCGATCACGACCACGACGAACACCTCGACGATGATGCGCAGATCCATGGCGTGATGCACGGCATCGCGCGGGATCTGAAGCGCGCCGCCGAGGGCTGCGAGGAAGACGCCGACCGCGAACACTGACGTGAACAGCCATTTCTGGTTGACGCCGAGCGCCGCGACCATGTCGCGGTCCTGCGTCGCCGCGCGCACCAGGACGCCCCATCGCGTGCGCTGGAACAGCAGCCAGAGAATGCCGAGCACGACGGGGCCCAGCACGATCAGAAACAGATCATAGCTCGGAATGTTCTGGCCGAAGAAATCGATGGCGCCCCTGAAGCCCGGCGCGCGGCGGCCGACGAGATCGTCGGGTCCCCAGATCAGCACCACGAGGTCCTCGACCATCAAGGTCAGGCCGAAGGTCGCGAGCAGCTGGAACAATTCGGGTGCGTGATAGATGCGGCGGAGCAGCACCATCTCGACGATCACGCCGATCATCGCCACGGCCAGCGCGGCCAGCACGATGCTGCCCCAGAACCCAAACGCACCCGAAAGCCGCTCGGTGAGCGTAAAGGCGATGTAGGCGCCGATCATGTAGAAGGCGCCATGCGCGAAATTCACGATCCGGGTCACGCCGAAGATGATCGACAGGCCCGAGGCCACCAGGAACAGCGATGCTGCGCTGGCGAGACCGGTCAGAAACTGTACGACATAAAAGGCCATCGGCGGTCCGGGTTGGTTGGATCTCAGTGCTGGGCTTCATCCTTCGAGACGGCGCTCCGCGCCTCCTCAGGATGAGGTCCGGGACCCTCATGGTGAGGAGCGCGGCGACGCCGCGCGTCTCGAACCATGGAGGCCCCGGTCTCTCTTGCTTCAATCTTTCGGGCGCAGCTTCGCGACCTCGGCATCACCAGGCAGATAGTCCGCACCCTTCTTGTATGAAGAATCCACCATCACGCCCTTGCCGTCCTTCAGCGCGGTCTTGCCGACATAGGCACCGAGCGTCGACTGGTGGTCGATCTTGCGGAAGGTGATCTCGCCGAATGGCGACGGCATGGACAGCCCTTCCGCCGCGGCAATCAGCTTCTCCGGATCGGTCGAGCCGGCCTTCGCGAGAATGGCGGCGGCGGCCTTGATGGTCTGGTAGCCGACGATCGAGCCGAGACGCGGATAGTCGTTGTACTTGGCCTGATAGGCCTTGAGGAACGCGTCATGCTCGGGCGTCTTGATCGAGTACCAGGGATAACCGGTGACGATCCAGCCCTCCGGCGTCTCGTCCTTGAGCGGATCGAGATATTCGGGCTCGCCGGTGAGGAACGAGACGACCTCGCGCCCCTTGAACAGGCCGCGGGTGTTGCCTTCGCGCACGAGCTTCACGAGGTCGGCGCCGAAGGTGACGTTGAGGATCGCTTCGGGATTGGCGGCGGCAACCGCCTGCACCACCGGACCTGCGTCGATCTTGCCCTGCGGCGGCCATTGTTCGTCGACCCACTGGATGTCGGGACGCTTCTCCGACATCAGCTTCTTGAACACGGCGACCGCCGACTGGCCGTATTCGTAGTTCGGCGCGATCGTGGCCCAGCGCTTGGCCGGCAGCTTCGCTGCTGCCTCGACCAGCATCGCCGCCTGCATGTAGTTGGAGGGACGCAGGCGGAAGGTGTACTTGTTGCCCTTGGACCAGGTGATGGCGTCCGTCAGCGGCTCGGCCGCGAGGAAGAACACCTTCTTCTGGTTGGCGAAGTCGCTGACCGCAAGGCCGATGTTGGACAGGAAGGTGCCTGCGAGCATCGCAACGCCTTCGCTCGAGACGAGCTCGTTGGCCGCGGTCTGCGCGTCGGCCGGCTTGCCGCCATCATCCTTGGAAATGACGACGAGCTTCTTGCCGTTGATGCCGCCTGCCGCATTGATCTCCTCGACCGCAAGCTGCCAGCCCTTGCGATAGGGCTCGGTGAACGCCGGCAGCAGCGAGTAGCTGTTGATCTCGCCGATCTTGATGTCCTGCGCCAGGGCCGAATGAGCCATGCCGCCCGCCAGAAGCGCGAAGGCCGCGCCGACGATAGTATTTCTTGCTCGCATCCCAACCTCCAGTTTGAAATCTACTTCTTGAGCATGATCTCATCGGAAAACCGGTTTCCACTTTTCCGGATCATGCTCTATCTCAGACCATCTTCGCCCTTGATCTCCGCGACCGTCAGCCCGCCGACCCGCGGCAGCGGACGGCCGCTGTCGGTGACGGCGACCGCGACCATGATCTCGTTGGCGCGCGGTGCGTCGTTGATCTGCACTTCCATGCCGTCGAAGTGACTGCGCACGAAGGCAGCATCCTTGTGCCCGAGTGGAATATCCAGCGTCGTGCCCGGACCGCTACGCTTCTTCGAGGATGGGATCAGAGCGGCGCCCTTGCCCAGCACTTTGCGCACCGGCGCGCCCATCTTGGGGTGGAGGATGGCGGCGGCATGCTCCAGCTCGCCGTTCTCGCCGACGGCGGCTGCCTTGCCGTAGCTCTGCGCCTTGGCGCCATCGATGCCGAGCGCGGCCACCGCACGCTTCGACAAGAGCTCACCCAGCTCCTCGCCGATCGCGATCAGCGGCGACAGATCCTCGACATATTTTCCGGCGAACGGATTCTCGATGACGGCAATCGCAGCCGCACGCCGGGTCGGCGGCGACACCTGCCGGCCCATCTCCATCTGCGTCTCTTCGACGACGGTGACGATCTTGCGGATGATCGCGCTCATGATTGTGTCCTCAGACTCTTCCCTGTTCAGGCATGAACCACGTTCTCCAGCTGACGCGGGCGCGCTTCCTGCCGTTCAATATCTTTCGGTCCGATGACAAGCATATTACCACAAAGCTGCAACACGGCACCCTCGATCAGTCCGCGATCGAACAATTGCCGTGCACGTTCCGCGCCAGATTCGAGCGCGACGGCGATCTCATCATGAGACAGCTCGCCGACATCGCAGGTGACGGGGCGCACGCCCAGATCACTGTCGGGTTGAAGCTCGTTCGCAGGCTTCCGGATGATGACGGGATGCCCGGGCAGATCGACGGCATTCGCGATCACTGTCGCCGCCGCATCGGCCTGCGATGCGGTCGCCGCAAGCACCGTCACGGCATCGGCGATGCCGAGCGAAAAGCTGCGGCCGTGGCGTCCGCTGGTCGCGACGCCCCGCGCCGGGTCATTCGCATCGATCCTCATCGTCCGCATCACGCCGTCGCGGTCGGGCCGGTCCATCAAGCCGATGGAAAAATGCGCGTCTGCATCGAGATAAAGCGCGATGTCGCCACCATTGTTGACGTAAGCGCGATCGAGCGTCGCAGCGCGCAGCATCGCCCCCAGAATCTCCTCGGCCACGCCGCCGGCCACGGCCGCCATCGGCGTGATGAAGCAATCAGCGGCATAGGGCGCGACAGCGGCGTGCATACGGCGCGCGACGGTGCCGGTCAGCGAAGTCCGCGTCGCAGCATCCGCACGCAATTCAGTCAGTTCCGCGCATAGCTCGTCGAGAAGCCCGGTGAACCGGCGCGCCGCAGCCTCATAGGCCGCGCGCACCTCGTCCGCACGTCCCCTCGCCTCCACGATCAGATCAATCGGTCCATCCTGCAAATGCAGCCGCCGGCCATCAGACAGCAATGCGATTTGCGGACGCCTCGTCATGTCCGGCGCCCCGGAATCGGGTGATGCCAGGGCAACTGGCGGACATCGTCGCCGTTCCGCACCTCGGAGAGCGGCTTCACATAATCCATGTGGCCGCCGAGCGCGGCGTAGTCGGACAGCTTCATCGTGAACTCGATCGGCGCGACCAGCGCCGGCGTCGGCACATAACCGAACGCGCCTGACGGCATCTGCGTCACGTCGACCATGTAGGTGATGCCGCCGCCGGGCCAGACATAGACCGGCGCGCCACCGCTGGTGACGCGCGTCAGCGCATCCTTCACCGAGCGCGTCAGTCGCACCGGATTGTCGGTGACACCGGCACGCAGCGAGCCGCCGGCGCCGGCCATGAACAGCACGGTGCACAACGCGGGCTCGCAGTTTTCCTGGATGCGCTCGACCGAGAACTTCAACTCGGCCGGCATCTCTGTCTCGATCGGCTTCAAGGCTTCGTCGAGCACGTAATACGACGAATGCTCGCCCGTGGTGGAGACCATCAGCATGGTCAGACCGGGCTTCGCTTCCTTGGCATCGAACGGCCCGAGGATCGACAAGGGATCGGAAATGTTGGTACCGCCCCAGCCCGTGCCGGGATCGGCGACCTGGAAATAGCGGCCGGGCGTCGAGCGCCGTCCCTTCATCTTGATGCCGGTGTCGGCGATGTCGAGAAGCTTGCCGGCCTGATGCTCCGAGAGCACCCCGGTGATGTGGTCGTCGACAACGACGACCTCGTCGACCTTGCCGTGCCATTGCTTGGCGAACATGCCGATCGTCGCCGAGCCGCAGCCGACGCGCATGCGCTCTTCTTTCATGCCGTTGACGATCGGCGGCTGCCCGGCCTGCACCACCACGGTGGCGCCACCGTCAATGGTGAGCTCGACCGCCTTGCAGTTGGCAAGGTCCATCAGCGTGTCGCAGGTGACGCGGCCTTCCTTCTTGGAGCCGCCGGTGAGATGATGCACTCCGCCGAGCGACAGCATCTGCGAGCCGTATTCGCTGGTCGTGACGTGGCCGACCGCCTCGCCCTGTGCGCGGACGGTCGCGGTCTCCGGACCAAGATAGCGGTCGGTGTCGATTTTCACCTTGATCCCGCAATAGGAGAAGATGCCCTCGGTGACCACGGTCACCATGTCGACGCCGTCGACCTCAGCGGAGACGATGAACGGCGCCGGCTTGTAGTCGGGATAGGTCGTGCCTGCGCCGATCGCGGTCACGAAGGTCGAGGGTTCGTGGACGATCTTGCCGTCCCAGTCTTCGGTGCGACTGAAGGGAACGAGCTTGCCGCCATGCGAGACCGTGCGCTCCAGGATCACATGCGGATCGACACGGACGAGCTTGCCGTCGTGATTGGCGTAGCGGTCGCAAGCACCCGCTGCGCCCGGCTTGATGTAGCACATCACCGGACAAGCATCGCAGCGGATCTTGTCGATGACGGCGCTCGTCGTTTCAATCACCATGTCGGAGCCGGCGGCCACTGCGGTTATCATTCGTATACGAACAATGTTGCGCGCGGTCCCCTGGCGCTGTCAAGCGGCGGTGCAGCGCAAAAGATGCGGCTGCCGCATAAAACCTCATTTGCCTATCGGCTCTGTCCACAAAGAAGGCAGCCACGCTGCAGTGCGGGATGCACCGCTTGCACGTTTGTGTACAAACGGTATCGTTCGCCACGTAGAGTTACGCGCGCTTGGGAACGAGGATGACGCAGACACCGATCCGCCTCACCGTGAACGGCAGGATCCACGAAGTCACGGCAGAGCGCCTGACGCCGCTGCTCTATGTGCTGCGCAACGATCTTGCGCTCAACGGCCCGAAATATGGTTGCGGCCTCGGCGAATGCGGCACCTGCACTGTCCTGATCGACGGAGTCGCGGCGCGCTCCTGCGTCATTCCGGTGAGCGGCTGCGCCGGCCGCGACATCGTGACGCTCGAAGGGCTTGGCACCCGCGACAAGCCTGATGTGGTGCAACAGGCCTTCATCGACGAGCAGGCCGCACAATGCGGCTATTGCCTCAACGGCATGATCATGACCACCAAGGCGCTGCTCGCGGTCAATCCGCGGCCCACCGAACAGGAGGCGCTGGCGGCGCTGCGCTACAATCTCTGCCGCTGCGGCACCCATGTCGAGATCCTGCGCGCGGTGATGCGCGCATCCGGCCAGCTCACCGAGGCCGCGGACTGATGGCCTCCCCTGTTTCGAACGGAGATGAGCGGCCGTCGGGTTCGCTCGTCGTCGCCCGCACCGTGGACGAGGTCACATCCGAGACCTTCGTCCGCATCACCGCGGACGGGGCGGTCACGGCCTATAACGGCCATGTCGATCTCGGTACCGGCATCCGCACCGCCCTTGGCCAGATCGTCGCCGAAGAGCTCGACGTCTCCTTTGCGCGCGTCGTGGTCGTGCTCGGCGACACGTCGGTGGTGCCGAACCAGGGCGCGACGATCGCCAGCGAAACCATCCAGATCACCGCCGTGCCCCTGCGCAAGGCCGCGGCGCAGGCGAGGCACTTCCTGATTGAACGCGCGGCCGAGCAGCTGGAGCTGCCGGCCTCCGAGTTGCGGATCGAGGACGGCCTCGTGCGCGGGCGCGACAATCGCAGCGTCAGCTATGGCGAGCTGATCGGCCGCGAAGAGCTCCGGCTCGAGCTTGCCGACGATGTCGCAGTCAAACCTGTCGGCGACTACGCGATCGTCGGCCAGTCGACGCCGCGCGTGGATCTGCCCGCCAAGGCCACGGGCGAGCTGACCTTCGTGCACGACATCCGCTTGCCGGACATGCTGCACGGCCGCGTGGTGCGGCCGCCCTATGCCGGCGTCGATGCCGGACCGTTCGTCGGCACCAGCCTGCTCGCGGTCGATGAATCCTCGGTGCGCGACATTCCCGGCCTCATCGCCGTGGTGCGCATCGGCGACTTCGTCGGCATCGTCGCCGAACGCGAGGAGAATGCGATCCGCGCGGCAGAGCGGCTCGAGGTGAGCTGGAAGCCGACGCCAACCCTCACCGACCTTGCCGACGTCGAAACCGCGTTGCGCGCCAATCCATCGACACCGCGCACGCTGATCGACAAGGGCGACGTCGACAAGGCGATATCGGGCGCTGCCAGGCCGATGCAGCGCAGTTATCTCTGGCCGTATCAGATGCACGCCTCGATCGGCCCGTCCTGTGCCGTCGCCGATTATAGCGACGGCAATATCCGCGTCTGGTCGGGCACGCAGAACCCTCACGTGCTGCGCGGCGATCTCGCGCTCCTGATCGAACGTCCCGAGAGCGAAATCGAGGTAATCCGGCTCGAAGCCGCAGGCTGCTACGGCCGCAACTGTGCCGACGACGTCACCGCCGACGCGCTGCTGCTGTCACGCGCGGTCGGCCGGCCCGTGCGCGTGCAATTGACACGCGAGCAGGAGCACGCCTGGGAGCCCAAAGGTACCGCGCAGCTCATCGACGTCAACGGCGGGCTCGATGCCGACGGCGGCATTGCCGGTTACGATCTCGCCACGCGCTATCCCTCGAACGCCGCGCCAACTCTGGCGCTGCTGCTGACCGGCCGCATCTCGCCCGAGCCCGCCGTGCTTCAGATGGGCGACCGCACCGCGATCCCGCCCTACGACTACGACCACATGCGTGTCGTCGCCCACGACATGCCGCCGATCGTGCGCGCCTCCTGGTTCCGCGGCGTCTCGGCACTGCCGAACACCTTTGCGCACGAATCCTACATCGACGAGGCCGCGACCGAGGCCGGCGTCGATCCAATCGAATATCGGCTGCGCTATCTCAAGGACCAGCGCGCCGTCGACCTGGTCAACGCAGTGGCCGAGCGTGCGGGTTGGACGCCGCGGCCAGTCCGCGAGGAGAAAGACGGCGAAGTCGTGCACGGGCGCGGCTTTGCCTACGCGCTTTATGTCCACAGCAAGTTTCCCGGCTATGGCGCGGCGTGGTCGGCCTGGGTCGCCGACGTCGCGGTGAACAGGACGACCGGCGATGTCAGCGTCACGCGCGTCGTCGCGGGACAGGACTCCGGCCTGATGATCAATCCGGACGGCGTGCGCCACCAGATCCATGGCAACGTCATCCAGTCCACCAGCCGCGCGCTGATGGAGGAGGTTTCGTTCGAGCGCGGCGCGGTGGCGGCACGCGAATGGGGCGCCTATCCGATCATTCCCTTCCCCGACGTGCCCAAGATCGACGTGCTGATGCTGCCGCGTCAGGATCAGCCGCCGCTCGGCGTCGGCGAATCCGCCTCGGTGCCGAGCGCGGCGGCAATCGCCAACGCGATCTTCGATGCTACCGGCGTGCGTTTTCGCGAGCCGCCGTTCACGCCCGAGCGCATCCTGAAAGGGCTGCACGGCGATGCACCGGCGACACCACAGGCCCTGCCCGCTCCTGCGGCGCCCAAACCGTCTCGCATCTGGGAAAATCCCTTCGCCAAACGCGCCGGCATTGTCGCAACGATCGCGGCCGTCTGCACCGCCGCGGTCGGAATTGGCGCTGCGTTATTGCCGGGGCGCGCCATCGCGCCAATCGCGCCACCGGATGCATCGGTCTACTCCGCGGCAACGATTGCGCGCGGAGAGCTGCTCGCTGCGCTCGGCAATTGCGCGGAGTGCCACACCTCGACCGGCGGTGCGCTCAACGCCGGCGGTCGCGCGCTTCAGACGCCGTTCGGCACGATCTACGCGACCAACATCACGCCCGACGTCGAGACCGGCATCGGCGCCTGGTCCTATCCGGCCTTCGAGCGCGCCATGCGCGACGGGTTGCATCGCGACGGGCGGCAGCTCTACCCCGCCTTCCCCTACACGCATTTTGCGAAGACCAGCGACGCCGACTTGCAGGCGCTCTACGCCTACCTGATGGCCCAACCCGCGGTGCGCGCGACACCGCCGGCGAATGCGCTCGCATTTCCGTTCAATCTTCGCCCGCTGCTCGCGGGTTGGAACGCGCTGTTCCACCAGACGCGCGAGTTCAAGCCCGATCCCGCCAAGTCCGAGCTTTGGAATCGCGGCGCCTACCTGGTCGAGAGCCTCGGCCATTGCAGCGCCTGCCATTCGCCACGCAACGCGCTCGGCGCCGAGCAGCGCGAAGCCTATCTTGCCGGCGGCTTTGCCGAGGGCTGGGAGGCGCCGGCGCTAACCTCACTCTCGCAGGCACCGATCCCGTGGAGCGAGGATGAGCTTTTCGCCTATTTGCGCACCGGCCATTCGCGCTATCACGGCGTCGCGGCCGGCCCGATGGCGCCGATCGTCCGGGACCTCAAGGCCCTGCCCGACCAGGACATCCGTGCGATGGCGGTCTATCTCAACTCGTTCAACGACGCTGCCGCCGATGCGCCTACTCTCGCAGCGAGGCTCGAGAGCGCAACGCAGGTCACCGTCGCCTCCTCCACCGGCGCGCGGTTGTACCTGGGCGCCTGTGCCGTGTGCCACGAGGTCGGCGGCCTGCCGCTGTTCGGCACCCGCCCCTCGCTCGCGCTGAACAGCAACCTGCACAGCGGAACGGCGGACAATCTCGTGCAGGTGATCCTGCATGGCATTACTGACCCCGCCTCCAGCGACCTCGGCTACATGCCCGCATTCAACGCCAGCATGAGCGACGCGCAGATCGAGGAGCTCGTCACGTTCCTGCGCAGGCAGTTCGCGCCGGACAAGCCGGCATGGACCGGCGTCCGCGAAACGATCGCGCGGGTGCGTGGGTCGACGCACTGAGGTAAGACGAAGGAAGGCGTATAGCTCGCCTGCGGCCATCCTTCGAGACGCCCGCCTACGGCGGGCCCTCAGGATGAGGACGGAATGCTTGGCAGCAGTTCAATAAGGCAAAGCTGCCGCTTAGCCTCATCCTGAGGAGACCGCGAAGCGGTCGTCTCGAAGGACGAGGCGCTTGCCCAGACCTCGCCCAGCTCACCCGCTTTAACTCACCCGTGCTTCATCTCCACCGGCGGCGTGCCATGGGTGTGGAACGACTCGATCGTCTTCAGGCCCCAGGCCTGGCCCTTCTTGCGCTCCTCCTCGGTCCACACGATCGGCTTCCAATCGGGCGCGAGGATCAGGCGCGCGCCAGCATTGGCGACTTCGACGCGGTTGCCGCCGGGCTCGTAGACATAGAGGAAGAAAGTCTGCTGGATCGCGTGCTTGTGCGGGCCGGTCTCGATATGGACGCCGTTCTCCAGGAAGATGTCGGCAGCGCGCAGAATCTCCTCGCGGCTGTCGAGCGCATAGGTGACGTGGTGGAAGCGGCCGGGCACGCCGGAATGATCGAGCGAATAGGCGAAGTCGTAGCTCTTGTTCGACATCGTCAGCCACATCGCCGCTTCCCGGCCGTCATTGAGCACGATCTGCTCGGTGAGACGGCAGCCGAGATAGGTCTCGAAGAACTCGCGGTTGGCCTTGATGTCGACGGCGAGGCAGTTGAGATGGTCGAGACGGCGGACATTGACGCCGCGGGCCGGAAAGCGCTGCGCCTGGTTCTTCAGCGCGGGCCTGAGCTCCGGCGGCGCCTGATACCATTCGGTCTCGTAATAGAGCTCGACGATGTGGCCATCGGGATCGCGGCAGCGGAAGGTCGGCCCCTGCCCCATGTCGCCGTCGATCCAGCCGATGTCGAAGCCGGATCCTTTCAGCGCGGCAACGCGTCGCTCCAGCGCCTGCTGGCTGCGCGCGCGCAACGCCATGTGGCCCATGCCCGAGCTCTTCGACGCCGTGAGCTTGAGCGAATAGCGCTCGTAGTCGTCCCAGCCGCGCAAGTAGACCGACTCGCCCCGTCGTCCGCTGACGGTCATGCCCATGACATCGACGAAGAATTTCAGGCTCTCGTCAGGCTTCGGCGTCAGCAGCTCCATGTGGCCGAGATGGGCGAGATCGAGGATTGGTTCAGGCTGCATGATTTCCTCCCAGGGACGTCGCTACGGTCCGCCTCACCGGACGGCGCGATTGAACGCGGGGCTCAACGACGCGCGCCCCGCACGGCGCCGATGGCAGCGATTTCATTTGTACTAATGTACAAATGATTAGGTCCCGTCAACAAATCAAGCCGCCATGCCCCCTGTAATGGCAACCGGCAGGGGCCGGCGGGTCTTCCAAACCGGCGGTCGCCCGCCTGAATGGTAAAGTCTTCCTTAAGTCCGGCCCGACGCATCGGCCCGGAAAAGCAGCAATTTCCCGGCGATTCCGCCCACAAGTATGCATCAGGGCCAAACCTGTTGACCGAATTACCGCTGATTTAACGGAGCGGGCGCGCCCGGCGTTTAACCCTTTGTCCAGCGACGGCCGCGCATAGTCCGGAGCAAATCCCTTAGCTCTTGCCGGGTTCATTCATCGTGACATCCTTTGGACGCGTGATTTCGGTTCGCGGATCGCTCGCCCGGGTCGGGCTATTGGCGGCAAGCCAGATGCCGATCTCGGAGGTTCGGGCGACCGTCGGCCGTTTCGTCAGCATTCGCTGCGCCAGCTCGGTCATCGTTGCGATGATCACCGAGGTCTCCTGCGAGAATCTGTCGAGCTCGGACGGCTACATCGCCATCGCCTCGGTCGACCTGCTCGGCGAGATCCTCAACGCCGCGGACAAGGCCAAATTCCAGCGCGGCGTCACCAACTATCCGACCATCGGCGATGCCGTCGACCTGATCACCAGCCAGGAGCTGCGCACGATCTACGCGCCGACCGGATCGGATCAGATCAATGTGGGCTTCCTCCAGCAGGACCGCTCCGTCGTCGCCTATGTCGATGTCGAGGAAATGCTGTCCAAGCATTTTGCGGTGCTGGGCTCGACCGGCGTCGGCAAATCGACCGGCGTCTCGCTCCTGCTCAACGAGATCCTGAAGGCCCGGCCGAACCTGCGCATCTTCCTGCTCGACGTGCACAACGAATATGGCCGCTGCTTCGGCGACCGCGCGCTGGTGCTCAACCCGCGGAACCTGAAGCTGCCATTCTGGCTGTTCAACTTCGAGGAAATCGTCGACGTGCTGTTCGGCGGCCGCGCCGGCGTACCCGAGGAGCTCGACATCCTCGCCGAGGTGATCCCGCTCGCCAAGGGCGTCTACACCCAGTACCAGAACGCCGACCGCATCGGCCTCAAGCGCATCGATCCCAAGCAGATCGGCTACACGGTCGACACGCCGGTGCCCTATCGCCTGGTCGACCTGTTGTCGCTGATCGACGAGCGCATGGGCAAGCTCGAAAACCGCTCATCGCGCATCATCTATCACAAGCTGATCTCGCGCATCGAGGCCGTGCGCAACGACCCGCGCTACGCCTTCATGTTCGACAACGCCAATGTCGGCGGCGACACCATGGCCGAGGTGATCAGCCATCTGTTCCGCCTGCCGGCCAACGGCAAGCCGATGACGGTGATGCAGCTCGCCGGCTTCCCGGCCGAAGTCATCGATTCCGTCGTCTCGGTGCTGTGCCGCATGGCCTTCGACTTCGGCCTGTGGAGCGACGGCGTCTCGCCGTTGCTGTTCGTCTGCGAGGAAGCGCATCGCTATGCCTCTGCCGACCGCAACGTCGGCTTCGGGCCGACCCGCAAGGCGGTGTCGCGCATCGCCAAGGAGGGTCGCAAATACGGCGTCTATCTCGGCCTCATCACCCAGCGCCCCGCAGAGCTCGACGCTACCATCATCTCCCAGTGCAACACGCTGTTCACGATGCGTCTTGCCAACGACCGCGACCAGGCGCTGCTGCGCGCCGCAGTGTCGGACGCGGCCGCGAACCTGCTCTCCTTCGTGCCGTCGCTCGGCACGCGTGAAGTGCTGGCCTTCGGCGAAGGCGTCGCCCTGCCGACGCGCCTGCGCTTCAAGGAGGTGCCTCCGCACCAATTGCCGCGCGGCGAGGCCACCATCAGCAGCGTGCCGTCCGTCACCTCCGGCCACGACATGCATTTCGTCAGCGCCGTGCTCGAGCGCTGGCGCGGCGCCACCTCGCAGCGCGACGTGCCCAACGACCCCGTGTTCTCGGCCCCGCCGGCGAAGATGATGTCCAGCGTCGATGCCCCGATGCTGCAACCATCGATGGGACTCGATCCGGACCGCTTCTCGCTGTTGAAGAAGCCGCTGCGCTAAGCTTCACTCCGTCCGCATCGTCTTTGCGACGGAAGATCAGGCGTCATTCATGGCTGGCGCTTCCGTCGCGGCCAACTCGGCCCGCCAGATTGAGCCCGCCACCCGCATCGACTATGGTTACCGGCCCCAAGCCGGAACCATGCCCATGACAAGAGCCGTGCAACGCTTCCCCGCACCCGCCCTCGATACGCTGCCCGACGACATCCGCACGCGGCTTCTCGCCGTGCAGGAGAAGAGCGGCTTCGTGCCGAACGTGTTCTTGACGCTGGCCTATCGTCCCGACGAGTTCCGCGCCTTCTTCGCCTATCACGACGCGCTGATGGAGAAGGACGGCGGCCTCACCAAGGCCGAGCGCGAGATGATCGTGGTGGCGACTTCGGCGGCGAACCAGTGCCAATATTGCGTGATCGCCCACGGTGCGATCCTGCGCATCCGCGCCAAGAACCCGCTGATTGCCGATCAGGTCGCGGTGAACTACCGTAAGGCCGACATCAGCCCGCGGCAGAAGGCGATGCTCGACTTCGCGATGAAGGTCTCGACTGACGCGCAGCGGATTTCCGAGGACGATTTCGCCGCGCTCCAACCGCACGGCTTCAGCGACGACGACATCTGGGACATCGCCGCGATCGCCGCCTTCTTCGCATTGTCGAACCGGCTGGCGAATTTCACCGGCATGCGCCCGAACGAGGAGTTCTACCTGATGGGACGACTACCGAAGACGTGACGGGCAAGACATGACCGAGCTGGACTGGCCCGAAATCCTGCTTCGCCTCGGCGCGGCGACCCTCGCCGGCGGCGCGATCGGCCTCAACCGCGACCTGCACGGCAAGCCGATCGGGCTGAAGACGCTCGGCATCGTCGGGCTCTCCACCGCAACCGTCGTGCTGCTCGCAGTCCAGTTCACCGAGCCCGGCAAGATGACCGATGCGACGAGCCGTGTGATCCAGGGCATCCTGACCGGCATCGGCTTTCTCGGTGCCGGAGTCATCGTCCACGAGAGCGACCGCTTTCGCGTGCGGGGCCTGACCAGCGCGGCCTGCACCTTTCTCGCCGCCTGTCTCGGCATTGCCTGCGGCGCCGGACAATGGAAGGTCGTCCTGCTCGCGCTGGCTGTCGCCTTCGTGCTGCTCACGATCGGCCGCCGCATCGAGCGCTGGCTGCATCGCGCGCTCGGCGGCAAAGAGGATCCGCACCGGCCGGAGACCACGCCGCCTGCGGGTCCCCGCAATAGCGGCTAGTGATCATACGCCGCGCAATCGCCTCGGAGGCGAGCGCGTGCAAGGCTCCATCGGATCGAAGGGTTCTGGCGAGCACTGCATCTGCCTCAACCCGATCGCCTTGCCGCTCACGTCTTCCGTCGCAGGCTCCAGAGACTTCCAGCGCCCAGAATGGCGGTTACGAGCAGAATCGCAACGAAGGTCTGGATGATCGTGAAATTCAGGGCATCGCGCGCAACGAACAGCGCGGTGACCGCGCCGGCGATGATGAAGAGGATGCGAAAGATGATGCTCATGGCCATGTCTCCAGTCAGCATGACCTTGAGCCCACCTCGCCCTCGACATCGGGACGCAACGCTGCTTCGGCAATCATGCAGGCGGACCATAGCCGCCGGCGGCCGCCGCAAATTTGCGGAAGATCAAGCATGTCCGGGCCGCCAAGCCGCTAGCGTTTTGTCATCAGCTCGAGCGCCGGGGCGAAACGATCGGCAAATGTCAATGTCTTGGCGTGGTGAACTGCGGCAAACGATGCCGAAATCCCTGCTGAGGCGACGGCGAGCAAGGCAATGGCAAAAACCAGACGGCGCATTCCGGCCTCCTGTGTAAGCTCGATACCCCAAAGAGATGGGGTGGCCCTGTTTCAGGACCGCTTCATGGAGACGGGGAAGTGATTTCGCTCAAGCGACCGTGATGTGGTGCGGTTACTGGTGCCGCTGGGCGCCACGGCCCTAATCATCGTCCGCCGGACCGCACCAGCCGGGCAGATAGATGGCATTCTTGCTTCTGGCCGCGGCCATCGCCTTCTCGATCGCCCTGTCGAAATCGGACTCCACCACCTTGCGCGAGACCTGTCGGCGCAGGAAATCGGCCCACAGAAATTCGGAGAACGGCGTGGTGTCTTTGGCGAAGCCGCCCATGCGGCGCAATTCGCCGGCAAGGCTGCGAAACGGATCGTCCTTGAGGTCGGCGACCGATTTCGGCAGGTCGCGGAACGATCGCCGCTCGCCCTTGGCGTCGTAGGGATAGGCCCAGCGCTTGTTGTCCATGACGCCCCAGAAGGCCTTGCGCTCGACCATCCTGAGGTCGCCGACGATGGTCACCAACACCTCCTTGACGCCTTCATCATGCAGCGCGCGGCCGAGATGATGATGATCGATCACGTAGTAGCGCGAATCGGGGCCGTAGACGACGGGGATCATGTGCTTGCCGAGCAGATCAGCCTGCTTCTTCTCGTCGTGCTCGCGCCAGCGCTTGCGCTTCTCCCTGACCTCGCGCATGCCGACCGTCATCTGCGTCGGCCGGAGCGACAGGATCGGGACAGGATGCACTCGCGGCTCACGCGTATTGGTCATGATCGACAGGTCCTCAGATGGTCCGGCTTCCCGCGACTATGCCATGGGCCCCGCGGCGAAAAAATGCGTTCGGAAAGGACGCCGAGATCACAAGTCGGTACTGACGGGACGAAGGGACGAACTCCGTGGCCGTTGTGATCCCTGTCGTTGCGGCGCAACCCGCTCCACCGCCGCGACGGCCGGTTCCCGGAGAGCCCCACACCGGCCCATGCACAAATAGTGCAAATGCACAAATGCACGCGAGCATTGAGAAGATTTTCTGCAACGCGCGCGTCACGTATGCTATCTAAATCGCTGCTTCGGAGTGATCCCCGCCCCATGAACAACCAGCGGCCCATAAGCTCGGATGACGAGCACCGGGTGCTCCAGTTCAGGCCGCGCTCCTCGCCTCCCACGGCGGCCCAGCGCGGCAATGGCACCGTACAACCGTTGCGCGTCGCTCCCGAACGGCTGGACCTGTCGCGCTACGAGCGGCCCCGCCACGAACCCGACAATTTCCGCCAGCGCATGCTTGCCAACATCGCGGCGCTGGCCTTCACCATCGCGCTGACCGCGATCGGGATCTGGCTCGCGGTCAGCATCGCCGACCTGCGCCGGACCCAGGATTGCGTGCTGATGGGTCGCCGCGACTGCGTCAAGATCACGACGCCGCATATTTAGGGACCGGCCCGCCGCTGGCCGCCCGGCGGAAGGGTCCCGGTGGGCATCCCCAGGCCTGTCCCTTTGCGATCCCCTTGGCCTGCCCGGCTCCATTGAACTCAGGGCGGCGCTCCGATATACGGGCTTTCGACCCGGCCAGAGGGGGGTTTGAGGGCGTCATTCGGGGCGCGATGCCCACCCACCGTGCCACTCTGGACAATCTGACAAATACCCGCAATATATCAAAGGCTTAGTGATGTCCTCCACATTCGATCAGGTCGCCACGATCATCGCTGAAACCTGCGACATCCCGCGCGACACGATCACGCCCGATAGCCACGCCATCGATGACCTCGGCATCGACAGCCTCGATTTTCTGGACATCGCGTTCGCGATCGACAAGCAGTTCGGCATCAAGCTGCCGCTGGAGAAGTGGACTCAGGAGGTCAACGACGGCAAGGCGACCACCGAGCAGTATTTCGTGCTGAAGAACCTGTGCGCCCGCATCGACGAACTGGTTGCGGCCAAGGGCGCGAGCGCCTAAGGGCGCAGTCATGCAACTCGAATACTTCCACATGATCGACCGCATCGTCGACCTCAAGGTCGACGAGAAGACGATCGTCGTCGAAGCGCAGGTCCCGAAGGAAAGCACCATCTTCGAGGGGCACTTCCCGGGCTATCCCTTGATGCCCGGCGTGCTGCTGATCGAATCGATGGCGCAGGCCTCGGGCTGGCTTCAACTCGGCGTGTTCAAGTTCGAGCGTATGCCGATCCTGGCCGCCGTGAAGGAGGCCAAGGTCCGCGGCTCGGTCTTCCCCGGCGATCTCATGAGCATCGAGGCGCGCCTCACCCATGAAGGCTCCGGCTATGCGATGACCGAAGCCAAGATCAGAGTCGGCGGCAAGCTGCGCGCCAATTCGGCGCTCACCTTCACGCTGATCCCCTTCCCCAATGCGGATATGCGCTCGCACATGGACGCGATCGCCAAGCGCGTCGGATTTCCGCAACAGGCCGTATCGACATGATTGACACTCCCGCTTCGAAGCCTGGCCAGACCGAGGTCTGGATCACCGGCATTGGGCTCGCCACCTCGCTCGGCGAGGGTCTGGACGCCCACTGGGCCGCGCTTCAGGAGAAGCGCATCAATGTCGACGAGAAGGGCTTTGCGCCCTACATCGTGCATCCGCTGATGCCCGTTGCCTTCGACAGCCAGATCCCGAAGAAGGGCGATCAGCGCCAGATGGAAGCCTGGCAGCGCATCGGCACCTATGCCGCGGGTCTTGCGCTCGATTCCGCCGGCATCAAGGGCAACAAGGACATCCTGTCCAAGATCGACATGGTCGTCGCCGCCGGCGGCGGAGAGCGCGATCTCAACGTCGACAGCGGCGTGCTGACGGCCGAGGCCAAGGGCGCCAACGCACCCGGCTTCCTCAACGAGCGCTTGATGAGCGATCTCAGGCCGACGCTGTTTTTGGCCCAGCTCTCCAACCTGCTCGCCGGCAACATCGCCATCGTGCACGGCCTGGGTGGCACTTCGCGCACCTTCATGGGCGAAGAGGTCGCCGGCGCCGATGCCGCCCGCATTGCGCTTGCGCGCATCGCCTCGGGCGAGAGCGATATCGCGCTGATCGGCGGCTCGCACAATGGCGAGCGCAAGGACCTGTTGGTCCTCTACGAATTCGGCGACTTCAACCTCAAGAACAAGTTCGCTCCCGTGTGGGCGCGCAAGGACCACGCCGGCTTCGCGCTCGGCTCCGCCGGCGCCTTCCTGGTGCTGGAATCGAAGACGCATGCGCAAGCGCGCGGCGCAAAGCCGTTCGCCAAATTGTCGAGCGTCGTCGCGGACCTCGCCAAACGCAAGCGGCCCGGCGACATGGCCGCGACGCTGGAGAAGCTATGGGCCAAGCTGCCGAAGCGCGAGGGCAAGGGCGCCATCATCACCGGAGCGACCGGTGCGGAGCCCGCGACCTCGGAAGAGCGCGGCTTCCTGAAGAGCCATGCCGACTTTCCGGTGCGCTCGACCGGCACGGTGTTCGGCCACGCCATGGAGACGCAATTCCCGCTCGGAATTGCGCTCGCTGCACTGTCGATCTCGCGTGGTGCGCTGTTCCCGCCGAACGATTCGACCGGCACCGAGATTGAAATGCAGGGGGCGCCCACCCAGATTGTGGTGGTGGGAGCTGGACACTGGCGCGGCGAAGGCATGGCGCTGGTTGAAGCAGTTTAGTTAGCTCAAGCGGGGATCGACATGACTGCAGCACGCGACAAATTCGGGCGCCCCGTCGTCGTCGTCACCGGCATGGGCATCTTGACGTCGCTCGGTGCCGGCAAGGCCGACAATTGGGCGAAGCTCGTCGCCGGCGAATCCGGCATCCGCACCATCACGCGTTTTCCGATCGACGGCCTGAAGACCACGATGGCGGGCACGGTCGATTTCGTCAGCGTCGATCCGTTCTCCTCCACCGCCCTGTCCGAACGGATGGCCGAGATCGCGACGCAGGAAGCGCTGGAGCAGGCCGGCATCGGCGCCAAGGCCGATTTCCCCGGTCCCCTTTTTCTTGCCGTTGCGCCGGTCGAGGTGGAATGGCCGCAGCGTCGCGAACTGGGTCGCGCCGTCGGCCAGCTCGACATCAACTATGACGATTTGCTGCGCATTTCCGGCGGCGGCAAGTACAGCGCCTACCATCATCGCTTCATGTTCGGCTCGGTTGCCGCGTCTCTCGCCGAGACGTTCGGCACCAAGGGTTCGCCGATCTCGCTGTCCACGGCCTGCGCCTCGGGTGCGACCTCGATCCAGCTCGGCGTCGAGGCGATCCGCCGCGGCGAGACCGATGCCGCACTGTGCGTCGCGACCGACGGCACCGTGAACCCGGAAGCGCTGGTGCGATTCTCGCTGCTGTCGGCGCTGTCGACCCAAAACGATCCGCCGCAGGCGGCCTCCCGTCCCTTCTCCAAGAATCGCGATGGTTTTGTGATGGCCGAAGGCGCCGGCGCGCTGGTGCTCGAAAGCTACGAGGCGGCGACTGCACGCGGCGCGAAGATCCTCGGCGTGATTGCCGGCTGCGGCGAGCTCACCGATTCCTTCCATCGCACCCGCTCCTCGCCCGACGGCAAGCCGATCATCGGCTGCATGAACAAGACGCTGGCCGATGCCGGCATGACGCCGGACCAGATCGACCACATCAACGCGCACGGCACCTCGACACCCGAAAACGACAAGATGGAGTTCAACACGACATCGGCCGTGTTCGGCGAGCTCGCGCAGAAGATTCCGGTCACCTCCAACAAGTCGATGGTCGGCCACACCATCTCGGCCGCCGGCGGGGTGGAGGCGATCTTCTCGCTGCTGACGCTCGAGCATCAGCGCATTCCGCCGACCATCAACTACGACATTCCTGATCCCGCGATCCTGTTCAACGTCGTCGGCAACAAGGCGCGCGACGCCCGCGTGACCGCGGTGATGTCGAATTCGTTCGGCTTCGGCGGTCAGAACGCCTCGCTGATCCTGACCCGCGAACCGGTCTGACCGGACGCATGTCGCTGCTTCCTGCGAGCATGAAGGCCCGCGCGCGGGAGGCTGCCAAATCACTCGGCGGAAGCCTGATCGGCGCAGCGACGGTCGCGATGCTGCGCACCACGCGCTATTTCGATCCGGTCAAGACCTCGGACTTTTTCGCGCGCGCCGTGAAGCTGATCGGCCCGCGCCTGCGCGAGCACCGCATCGGCCGCGCCAATCTCACCGCCGCCTTTCCGGAGAAATCGCCGGAAGAGATCGAACGGATCCTGATGGGGGTCTGGGAAAATCTCGGCCGCGTCGGCGCCGAGTTCGCCCACATGGACCACGTCTGGGACTACGATCGCGACCATCCGGAGAAGAGCCGGATCGAGATTCCCCAACGCAGCATCGAGCTGTTCGACCGGATCCGCGACGACGGCAAGCCGGCGCTGATCTTCGCGGCGCATCTGGCCAATTGGGAATTGCCGGCGCTCGCCGGCGTCGCTCATGGACTGGATACCGCGATCCTCTATCGCCGCCCGAACATCGCCTCGGCCGACCGCATCATCCAGGAGATGCGGCAGGTCAATATGGGCACGCTGATCCCGGCGGGCCGCGACGCGCCGCTGCGGCTGGCGCAGGCGCTCAAGGACGGCAAGCACGTCGCGATGCTGATCGACCAGTATCTCACCGGCGGCGTTGAGGTCACCTTCTTCGGCCGCAAGACCCGCGCCAACCCCATGCTGGCGCGGCTCTTGCGCCAGATCGAATGCCCGATCCACGGCGTCCGCATCATCCGCCTGCCCGGCGGCCGCTTCCGCGGCGAGCTGACCGAAGAGATCAAGCCGGTGCGCGATGCCGACGGCAGGATCGACATCCAGGGCACCACGCAGGCGATCACCAGCGTCGTGGAAAGCTGGGTGCGCGAGCATCCGGAGCAGTGGCTCTGGCTGCACCGAAGGTGGCGGTAGTTTCGTCAACATCTAAGACGATTGCGCGGCTCTATTGGCCGGCAACTCGGTCCCAGCCGCTCTCGGTCGAAACTCTTTCCGGTCAGCCTCCACGCCATCAGCAAGACGCACCCAGGGTAGAGCCAGATAATATTACACCTGCCGTATTGATACTTTGGCGCTTCAGTGATTAGCTGTCGATTTAACGGCGCAGTCCATTCAACCTCACTAACTGTGGGGCGGTCCATTTTACGCTCAAGAAGCTCGCTTCCACAGCCTCGCCGGATCTAATAACTAAGGTAAGGACCCGGCAAATCAACGAACGCGCATACGCCGAGCCGAACAACTGCCCCCCTATGAGAGCTTCATTGCTTCGCTGCGATTAAAAAGATCATCTGCCATCAAAAATTTCAAATGGAGGGATAATGGAGGGGCATAATCCATTTCCAAGGGCATTTCTGTCTCACTTATCGAAGGACAAAGTCTTCGTACGACAGGTATTCCTAGAGCTTGGCACTGCGTATTGCGAAATGGACGAATTTACGTTCGAGCCGGGACTCTTCAATCGTGAGGTAATAGTCAGAGCACTTGAACGATCAAATGTATTCGTCCTTTTTGCATCGAACGCGGCCCTAACCTCAGACTGGGTCGCCCTCGAAATCCGCGCGGCTATCGAACTCTTTAGCGTTCGACGGCGCATTTTCCGCATTCTAGTCTACTGCATGGACGATAGAGCATTTGGCCTCCTGAACGATCAATTAAAGCAGTTTAACGTTGTCAGAGTAATCAAGACGCCGCGAATTTGCGCTCGCCAAATCCGCGACCAATCAATCACCGCCCCGTCTTCACTTTGGTCCAGAGCCGGTTGATGATCCGCTGCGTCGCCGGCTCGCGCGCGGTGATGACGAACAGCTTTGCGAGCGTCGCCTCGTCCGGATAGATGTTCTTGTCACCCAGGATCTTCGGATCGACCAGCTTCTGGCTCGCAAGGTTGCCGTTGGCGTAGGACAGGAAGTCCGAGTTCTTTGCGGCGACATCAGGGCGATAGAGATAATTGATCAGTGCGTAGGCTTCGGCGACGTTCTTGGCGTCGGCGGGGATCGCGAGATTGTCGAAGAACATCTGCGCGCCCTCCTTCGGGATCGCGTAGCCGATCTCGATGCCGGCCTTCGCTTCGGCGGCGCGGGCACGGGCCTGCATGATGTCGCCGGACCAGCCGACCACGAAGCAGATCTCGCCGGTCGCGAGTGCGCTTAAGTATTCGGACGAATGAAACTTGCGCACGGAGGGGCGGACCTTTGCGACGACGTCCGCGGCCTTCTCGAGGTCGGCCTGCTTGGTCGAGTTCGGATCGAGCCCGAGATAGTTGAGCGCCGCCGGAAAGATGTCGTCGGCGGAGTCGAGCATATGCACGCCGCAATCTCTAAACTTGGCCAGGTTCTCCGGCTTGAAGACGATGTCCCAGCTGTCGATCCTGGCGTCAGGCCCGAGGATCTGCTTCACCTTGGCGACGTTGTAGCCGATGCCCGTGGTGCCCCACATGTAGTTGGCGGCGTAGACGTTGCCGGGATCGTAGGTGGCGAGGCGCTGGGTCACCACCGGCCAGGCATTGGCGAGGTTCGGCAGCTTCGCCTTGTCGAGCTTCTGGAAGATGTTGGCCTTGATCTGGCGCTGCAGGAAATAGGCGGTGGGGACCACGACGTCATAGCCGGACTTGCCGGCCATCAGGCGCGTCTCCAGCGTCTCGTTGGCATCGAACGTGTCGTAGACCACCTTGATGCCGGTCTCCCTGGTGAAGGCTTCAAGGACATCCGGCGCCATGTAGTTGGACCAGTTGTAGAAGTTGACGACCCGCTCCTCGGCCCTTGCGGGAGGCGAAAGCAACGTCAGCGCCGCAGCGATAGCAAGACCGAGGCGAACCCCGAAGCGGCTGACGCTCGTCATCTCGATTCTACCTCTTGCGCCCGCGCACCGCGTCCGACAGCCGCTCCAGCGCGGTGTCGAGCGTCTCGTCCTTCTTGGCGAAGCAGAAGCGCACCACCGAGGTTACCGGGTCCTGCTCATAGAAGGCCGAGACCGGGATCGCCGCCACCTTGTAGTCCTTCACGATGCGCCAGCAGAACTCGGTGTCGCTCTCGTTCAGCCCGAGCGGCGACAGGTCCACGGTGAGGAAGTAGGTGCCTTGCGACTTCAGCACGGGGAACCCGAGGCTCTCCAGCCCCCTGGTCAGGCGGTCCCTGCTCCGGGCCAGGTCCTTGCGCATCGACAGGAAGTAGTCGTCGGACTTGCCGAGGCCGTAGGCGACGGCGGCCTGCAGGTTCGGCGCGGTGGTGAAGGTCAGGAACTGGTGCACCTTGGCGGCGACGCGCAGCAAGGGCGGTGCCGCGCAGACGAAGCCGATCTTCCAGCCGGTCAGCGAGAAGATCTTGCCGGCCGAGCCGACCTTGATGGTGCGCTCGCGCATGCCGGGAATGGTGATGAGCGGGACGTGCTTGTGCTCGTCGAAGGTGACGTGCTCCCAGACCTCGTCGCAGATCGCGATGACGTCGAACTCCTGGCAATAGCGCGCCAGCAGCTCGAGGTCCTCGCGCGGATAGACCACCGCGGACGGGTTCAAGGGATTGTTGAACAGTACCGCCTTGGTCTTTGAATTGAAGACGCTTTTCAGCATGTCCTCATTCAGCCGCCAGTGCGGCGGCTCGAGACGGACCAGGCGCGGAATGCCGCCCGCCTGGCGGATGATGGGCAAATAGGAATCATAGACCGGCTGGAAGCAGACCACCTCGTCGCCGGGCTGGACCACCGCGAGGATCGCCGAGGTCAGCGCCTCGGTGCCGCCGGAGGTGACCATCACTTCGCTCATCGGATCGAGCGCGAGGCCGTGCCAGTGGCCATAATGGGTCGCGATTGCCTGGCGCAGCTCCGGCAGGCCCATCATCGACGGGTACTGGTTGTAGCCGTTCAGCGAGGCCTCGGCCGCGGCGCGGCGGATGTCCTCGGGGCCGGGATCGTCGGGAAAGCCCTGCCCGAGATTGATGGCATTGTTGTCGCGGGCCGCCTGCGACATCGCCTCGAAGATGGTGACGGGAAGGTCGGCAAAGACCTTGTTCAGGGACGAGCTCTTGTTCCGGGAAGAATTAGACATCGGGCCGATCAGCCACCGACCTTGCTGGGGAGCCCCGCCGCCTTCCAGCCCAGCATGCCGCCGGCCAGATGCTTGTTGTAGGGAAGGCCCGCCGCCTGCGCCGCCAGCGAGGCCGTCACGGAGCGTTTTCCCGAACGGCAGGCGAACACGACCTCCTTGCCGGCGGGATCGGGAATCGCCCTGGGATCGAAGGTCGAGAGCGGCACCACGACGCCGTAGGGATAGGCCTCGGCCTCAACCTCGTTCGGCTCGCGAACGTCGACGAGCAGATAGCGTCCTTCCGCGACACCCTTGGAAACCTCGTCCGGGGTCAGATCCTGTACTTGATTCGCCACATCATCCTCCAACGTCGCAGGCGCATGCCGGGGCGACCCGGCCGGCGGCAACCTCGCCTCTCGGGAGGCGAAAATCAAGCGCTACAAAGGCTTGAGCCGTGCGGCGCAAGTTAAAGCTAAATCGCGGCAGCTTGAAGTGCGCTGCGAATCCCCGCCCTAGATGGTCACCTGCGTGCCGACCTCGACCACGCGGCCGGACGGGATCTGGAAATAGTCGGTGGCGTCGTTGGCGGAGCGGCTGAGCGAGATGAACAGCCGGTCCTGCCACCGCGGCATGCCGGAATGGACGGCAGGCTTCAGCGCCCGGCGCGACAGGAAGAACGAGGTCGACATGATGTCGAACTGCCAGCCCAGCTTGCGGGCGATCGCCAGCGCCTTCGGCACGTTGGGCGATTCCATGAAGCCGAACTTCAGCGTCACCTTGGAGAAGGTCGGTGAAATCTGCTCCAGCCTGACCCGCTCGGACGGATCGATGCGCGGGGTCTGCGCGGTCTCGATGGTGAGAATGACGTTCTTCTCATGCAGCACCTTGTAGTGCTTGAGACTATGCATCAGCGCGGTCGGCGCGCTGATTGGGTCCGAGGTCAGGAATACCGCGGTTCCCGGCACCCGCTGGGGCGGCCGCTTCTCCAGCATGGCGACGAGGTCGGCGAGCGGGAACTCGAGCTTGCGCGACTTCTCGAACAAGAGCCGGCTGCCACGCCGCCACGTGTACATCAGGATGATCATGAGCGCGCCGAGCGCCAGCGGCACCCAGCCGCCCTCGAACACCTTGAGCAGGTTGGCGGAGAGGAAGGTCAGGTCGAGGAACAGGAATGGCGCAATGAGAGCGGCGGCGGCGAATGGCGACCACCGCCAGACCTTCCAGATCACGACAAAGCCCATCATGGCCGTGACCACCATGGTGCCGGTAACCGAGATGCCGTAGGCCGAGGCCAAGGCACTGGAGGAGCGGAACATGAGCACCAGCAGCACCACCGCGACCAGCAGCAACTGGTTGATGCGCGGGATGAAGATCTGGCCGGAATGGGCTTCCGACGTATGGCGAATTTCAAAGCGCGGCAGCAGACCGAGCTGGATCGCCTGCCGCGTCAGCGAATAGGCGCCGGTGATGACCGCCTGGCTTGCGATGACGGTGGCGGCAGTGGCGAGCACGACCATGCTGCCCCGGATAAGACCTTGCGGGAAGAGCTGGAAGAACGGACTCACGATCGCGCCGGGGTCGCTTAGGACCAGCGCTCCCTGCCCCAGATAGTTCAGCGCCAGCGAGGGCAGCACGATAGAGAACCAGGCGAACTGGATCGGCCGCTTGCCGAAATGGCCGAGGTCGGCGTAGAGCGCCTCGGCGCCGGTGACGGCCAGGAACACCGCGCCCAGCGTCACGAAGCCGATCAGGCCGTGGTGGAGCATGAAGGACACGGCATAGAGCGGGTTCAGCGCAAGCAGCACCTGTGGCTGCATGATGATCGGATGGATCGCGGCGATCGCCAATACGGCGAACCAGACGCACATGATCGGACCGAAGAAGGCGGCAACGCGCGCCGTGCCGCGCGACTGCACCGCGAACAGACAGACCAGGATCACGACAGTCAGCGGGACAATGTATGGCTCGAACTTGAGGGTGACGTCCTTCATGCCTTCGATCGCCGACAGCACCGAGAGCGCCGGCGTGATCACGGCATCGCCGTAGAACAGGGCACCGGAAATGATGCCGAGCAGGACGATGGCGGACCCGCCGGTGCCCACCGCGCGCTGGGCCAGCGCCATCAGCGCCAGCGTGCCGCCCTCGCCGTTGTTGTCGGCGCGGAGCAGGATCACGACATATTTGAGTGTCACCACGATGATGAGCGCCCACAGGATCAGGGAGAGTACGCCGAGCACGGCCGCAGCCGTCGGCAGGCCGTCGTGCCCGGAAGCTGCCGTCACCGCCTCGCGGAACGCGTAGAGCGGGCTGGTGCCGATATCGCCATAGACGACGCCGATGCTGCCGAGCGTCAGCGCACCGAAACCGGCGGTGGTGTGGGCCTCACCATGCCCATTGACCGCCGCCGTTTCCGGGGCGGTAATCGCTGCGTCGTTTGTCATGGGAGAGCCCAGTGGCCTCTAAAAATGCTTCACTGCACAACGGCGGAGGAGCGCGCGGCTTATAGTCCTGCGCTGTCGGCATAGCCTAGCCCGTTTCCGGACCCTAGACATGCAAATATGCATGTCTCGCGTAATTGCGGTTAGATGGTGACTTGGGTTCCGACTTCAACCACCCGCCCGGTGGGAATCTGGAAATAGTCGGTGGCGTCATTGGCGGAACGGCTGAGCGCGATGAACAAATGGTCCTGCCACAGCGGCATGCCCGACTGCGCCGAGGCCTTCAGCGATCTTCGCGACACGAAGAACGACGTCGACATGATGTCGAACTGCCAGCCCTGTTTGCGCGCGATGGCGAGCGCCTTCGGCACGTTCGGCTGCTCCATATAGCCGAAGCGCAGACGGACCTTGGAGAACTTGTCGCTGATCTTCTCCATCCTGAACCGCTCCGACAGATCGACCCGCGGCGTATGCGCGGTCTCGATGGTCAGGATCACGTTGTGCTCGTGCAGCACCTTGTTGTGCTTGAGATTGTGCAGCAGCGCGGTCGGTACGAAGGCGGGATCGCTGGTGAGGAACACCGCCGTACCCTTGACGATATGCGGCGGCCGCTTCTCCAGGCTCCGGATCAGATCGTCCAGCGGCACCTCGATCCGTCGCGTCTTCTGGATCAGAATTGCGGAGCCCTTGCGCCAGGTCCAGATCGTCCCCGCCATGACGACGCCGAACAGCAGCGGCACCCAGGCGCCTTCGAGCAACTTGAGCAGGTTGGCGCTGAAGAAGCTCAAATCGACGATGACGAAGGGGACGATCACGGCTGCGGCCGTCGCCGCGCGCCAGTTCCACAACTTCCAGATCACGACAAAGCCCATGATGCCGTCGGCGACCATGGTGGTGGAGACCGCAATGCCGTAGGCCGAGGCCAGATTGCTGGGGGTATGGAACAGCAGCACCAGCAGCATCACACCGATCAGCAGCAGGCGGTTCACGCGCGGCAGATAGATCTGGCCCGCGTGGGATTCGGAGGTGTAACGCACCTCGAAACGCGGCAGGAGCCCGAGTTGCACGGCCTGGTAGACCAGCGAATAGGCGCCGGTGATCACCGCCTGGCTCGCGATCACGGTTGCGGCAGTCGCAAGTCCGACCAGCGGCAGCACCAGGCTCTCGGGCACCATGCGGTAAAAGGAGTGTTCGATCGCGCTGGGATCGGACAGCACCAGTGCACCCTGCCCGAAATAGTTGATCAGGAGCGCGGGCAGCACGAAGAACATCCAGGCCGACTGGATCGGCTTGCGGCCGAAATGGCCGAGATCGGCATAAAGCGCCTCGCCGCCCGTCACCGCCAGGAACACGGCGCCGAGCGTCACGAGGCCGATCACGCCGTGCGACAGCACGAACTGCACCGCGTAATAGGGATTGATTGCCGCCAGCACGGAAGGGTCGTCAGCGATGTGGACGGCCCCCATCACGGCGATGACGGTGAACCAGACCACCATCACCGGCCCGAAGGCCGAGGCGACCAGTGCGGTTCCCTTGCTCTGGACAGCGAACAGCAGCACCAGAATGAGGACAGTGAGCGGCACGACGTAGTGCTCGAGCGCGGGCGTCGCGAGCTTGAGGCCCTGGACCGCCGAGAGGACCGAGATCGCCGGCGTGATCATGGAATCGCCGATGAACATGGAGGCGCCGACCACACCGAGCGCGAGCAGGACCCAGCTTCGCCGCCCGAGCGCGCGCTGGCCGAGGGCCATCAGCGACAGCGTGCCGCCCTCCCCGTTGTTGTCGGCGCGCAGCAGCAGCAGGACGTATTTGGCGGTGACGACGATCAGCAGCGCCCACAGGATCAGCGAGAGCACGCCCAGCACGATGACCCGCGAGACCGGTTCGCCGTGGGCCGCGCCCTTGACGGCCTCGTGGAATGCGTAAAGCGGCGAGGTGCCGATATCCCCGAAGACGACGCCGATGCTCCCGAGCGTAAGGGCCCAAAAGCCTGATGTGACCGGCTGCCCATCCTGGGTCTCGGTCGATGTGATGCTCGCCGTCATGGGGGTGAGAAACGCTTCGTCCCTGAATTTGATCCGGCGCCTTTTGACGCTTCCGTCGCGCCTGTCAATCGGCCCAGCACCATAGCAGGCGCCGCGACAGAAGCTGTGACGCCGTGGCAACGTTCATCGCCAGCGCGACGACATGCCTCAGGTAGAATGGTAGCGCAAGGGGGTTACGGCTTCAGATTCGGCGGCAGCGGCGGATCCTCACGCATCAGGGTGATGGTCACCCGACGGTTGGCCGCGAGCGAGGGATCGTCCGGAAACAGCGGCTGGGTATCCGCCTTGCCCGAGACGGCGAAAATATGCGACGGCGGCAGGCCTTCGCGTTCGAGGATCTGGCGCACGGCGTTGGCGCGGTCGGCCGACAGATCGAAGGCGCCGTAGTCGCTGCGGGTCGGTACAAATCCTGCCGCGGTGTGGCCGGCGATGGAGACGCGCAGCGGCGTGGCCTTGAGCGGAATCGCAAGCTTCTCGACCAGGCGCCGGGTACGGTCATAGGGCACCTTGGAGCCGTCGGCGAACATCGAGCGGCCGTCCTGGTCGACGATCTCCAGGTTGAGGCCCTGCTTGGTCTCCTCGAACATGATGTGCTTGGACATCTCGGTCAGTTCCGGCATGTCCTGCAACGCTTGGCGCAGCGAGGCCGCGGCCAGCGCGAAGTTGCGGTCGACCTTGATCTTCGCGCCGGACGTCTTGTCGCGGTCTTCCTGGTCCGGCGTCGGCGTGTTGGAGGCGTCCTCGGGCTGGATGTGATCGACATTCTTCAGCCGCGGGCGTGTCGGCAGGCCGTCAGACTCGACGATGCCGGAGTAGCGCGCTTCGCTCTGAACGCCGAACGCCTCGCGCATCGAGCCCGCGACGATCTTCAGCTTGTTGGCGTCCTGCGTGGAGAACGCAACCAGCATCACGAAAAACGCCAGCAGCAGCGCCATCAGGTCGGCGAAGGTCACGAACCAGCCGTGACCGCCGCCGTGAGCATCGCCGCGCTTCTTCTTGGCCATCTCTCAAATCCCGGCGGCGGCCTTAGGCCGGCACCGGCTCTCCCTCGGTGTGACGATGCTTCTCCGGCAGGTAGGCCAGCAGCATTTCGCGCACGAGTGTCGGGCTCTTGGAGTCCCGGATCATCAGGATGCCGTCGATGATCAACGTTCGGTTCGTTTCTTCGTCGAGCAACTTGCCATGCAGCTTGTCGGCAATCGGCAAGCAGATCAGGTTGGCGACAACGGCGCCATACAGCGTCGCAAGCAGCGCGGTGGCCATGAATGGGCCGAGCTTGGAAGGGTCCGACATGTTGGAGAACATCTGCACCATGCCGAGCAGCGTGCCGATCATGCCGAATGCCGGGGCGCAGTCGCCGACGGCGCGATAGATCTTGCTGCCTTCGTCGAGGTGCATCAGGAAGTTGTCGCGGTCGCGCTCCAGATTGTCGCGAATGAAGTCGAGGTCGTAACCGTCCGCAACGTAGCGGATTCCCTTGGCAAGGAACGGCTCGTCAGTCTCGACCTTTTCCAGCCCGACCGGACCCTGCTTGCGGGCGATTTCGGCGATGCGGGCGAGTTCGTCGACGAGGTCGTGGGCCGAAAGGCGGCTCAGGGTGAAGGCAAACTTTGCGCCCAGCGGTACTCCGTGCACCATCGCCGACAATGGAAAGCGGATCATCGTTGCGGCGAACGAGCCGCCGAAGATGACGATCACGGCGTGGATGTCGTAAAACATCCCGAAGCTGCCGCCCATCAAGATCAGCGTCGATACAACAGTGGCGCCCGCGACAAGGCCGACAAGTGTTGCGATATCCATTATCGACTCCAACGCGTACGCGACAACGGCCATCCTGGCCGCTGGTGCGGCCCGACCCCGAACCGCACCGCAAACCCTAGAGCGCCGCCCTTAAAGCCGCGTAAAGGTTAAGTCTGGACAGTGTGCTGCATGCCGCAGCGCCGCTGCGATTGCCGTCCGGCGATAGGAACTTCAACACTTCGCTAACCATTGGCGGGGCACGCCACGACGTCACATCGGCTGCGGCCCTCCGCCACATCGTGGCCAGGGATCGATTGGTGTCTGGTAGTGGGTGCGGTATGCTCGATCGCGGGAGCCATCGCGATGTTGACGCTTTTCGGTGTTCTCACCGCGCTTCCCGCGGTGCTGGCGCTCCACCTGCTGGAGCCGGAACTCGTCCTGCCGGCTTTCAGCCTCGTGCTCTTTGCCGAGGCCGCCTTCGCGGTGATGGCAGCGCGCTTGATTCACCTCCCGGACAATGCGGAGGACATCACGCTATGGGACCTTGCCGGCGGCTTCACCCTGATCGGATGCGCCGCCGCAGTGATCGGCGAGCCGGATCAGGCGGTCCTGTTTCTGACGGAACAAGGCGACCCACGGCCATCGCGGCCGTAGGTCGTTCGATCGCCGTCTAGTGAATCTCCGCCGAGCGCTTCAGCGCGGCCTTCAGCTTCTCCAGCGAGAAGTCGGGGCTGCGGGCGATCTCCAGGATCGGCGTCTCGCGGCGGCCGCACAGTTCGGCGGCTTCCGGCAGCTTTGCCGCGACGTCGAGCGGGATCACGATGGCACCGTGCCGGTCGGCGTGGATGAGATCATCGGACTTCACGGTCATGCCGGCGACGCGCACCTCGCCGCCAAAGCTTTCCGCATGCACCCAGGCATGCGACGGGCCGATCGAGCCGGCCAGCGCCTGGAAGCCCGGGGCCCATTGCGGGATGTCGCGGATCGAGCCGTCGGTGATGACGCCGAGGCAGCCGAGCGCCTTGTGCACGTTGCTCTGCACCTCGCCCCAGAATGCGCCATAGCCGACGTCGGGACCGTCGATGTCCTGGATCACCGAGATGCGCGGGCCATGGCCGGTACCGACATATTCGTAATAGTCGATGCGGCGCTTCGACTGCTCCTCGGCCGGGAGCGATGATTTCAGCACCGAGCGGATCGCAACCGTGCGGGCGTAGCCGACGATCGGCGGCAGGTCGGGAAACGGACAGACCAGTTGCTTGGTGGTGTAGCCGATCAGACGCCGCTCGGGCGCCACGATCTCCATGGCATTGCAGATCGTCGGCGTGTCATAACGGCCCAGCGCCTCGAGGACGGAAGCGGGCAGCGGCCCGGTCGCGGAATTGGTCACGGCGTTCTCTCCCAGATGGGCGGCTGTTGATTGCGCGATGCCGCCGGCACATGGGCGATATAGCCGAGATCGGGCCTCGACCCAACTCAGGCAGGCCTCATGGCAGATATCCGCGAGGAGCGCTCAGTGCAGACGTCCGGGCCGGTCGTCCTCGTGCGCCGGCTCCGACGGATTAGACAGCGTCGGCGCCGAAGTCGGTGACGACACCTCGCCTCCCGCCGGCGCGGCGGCTTCCATCGCACGCGCCTGGTCGCGATAGGATTTGTAGCCGAGCGGCAGGCAGAGCAGATAGAGCACCGTGCCGATCGACAGCACGTGCCAGGGATAGGCGATCAAGAGCGCGATGAAGACGATCACGGCGACGAAGGCCGGCAGCACCAGCTCCGGCGGCACGCGCATGCGCTTGGTCTTGCCGGAGAACACCGGCAGGCGCGACACCATCAGAAACGCGATCAGAAGCGTATAGGCCGCCGTCACCGCCGCGGGGGTGCGGCCGAGCTCGAGGAACGCGATGTAGATCGGCAGCAGCACCGTGATGGCGCCGGCGGGCGCCGGCACGCCGGTGAAGAAATTGGCCGCGAAGGCCGGCTTGTTCGGATCATCCATGGTGGCATTGAAGCGCGCCAGCCGCAGGCCGCCGGAGATCGCGAACACCATCGCGGCGATCCAGCCGGCATTGCCGAGCTCGTGCAGCTGCCAGAAGTACAGCATCAGGCCCGGCGCCACCCCGAAATTGACGAAATCGGCGAGGCTGTCGAGCTCGGCGCCGAACTTGGACTGGCCCTTGATCATGCGCGCGATGCGCCCGTCGATACCGTCGAGCGCGGCCGCGAACACGATGGCGTAGACGGCAAGCGTCATCCGCCCCTCGATCGACAGCCGAATCGAGGTCAGGCCGGCGCAGATCGCCAGCAGCGTGATGACGTTGGGGACCAGCATCCGCACCGGGATCGGTCGAAACCGCCGGCGGCGCACATCGGGATCTCTCAAGTCATAGGGCGTCATGGCTCGTCCTTATCTTAAGGCGAGATATAGCAAGCCCTGTTCCGCTCCGCCATTGCTGCGGAAGGCCCCTTTGGACCGACTATTGGTTAATTGGCGCGGAAGGCGCGGCTCGGGTCTTCGCCGGCAAGGTCGGCCAGGATCGTCTCTCCGGCGATCGCGGTCTGCCCTTCGGAGACCAGCGCCTTGGTGCCCACGGGCAGATAGACGTCGAGGCGGGAGCCGAAGCGGATCAGGCCGAAGCGCTCGCCGGCACCGATCGCCTGCCCCTCCTTGACGAAGCAGACGATGCGCTTGGCGACGAGGCCTGCGATCTGGACCACGCCGATCCGCGCCGTCGGCGTCGTGATGACCAGCGAGTTGCGCTCATTGTCCTCGCTCGCCTTGTCGAGCTCGGCGTTGATGAAGAGGCCGGGCCGATAGGCGATGCGATCCACCCTGCCCGCCACGGGCGCGCGGTTCACGTGGCAGTTGAACACGCTCATGAACACCGAGATGCGCGGCAGCGGCCGGTCGCCAAGCCCGAGCTCGGCCGGGGGCAGCGCCATGGTGATCATCGAGACGCGGCCGTCGGCGGGCGACACAACCAGCCCGTCACGCACGGGTGTCACGCGGACGGGGTCGCGGAAGAACAGCGCGCACCAGACGGTCAGGATCGTGCCGATCCATCCCAGCGGCGACCACAGCCAGAACAGGACCAGGCTTGCCAGCGCGAAGCCGCCGATGAAGGGATAGCCCTCCTTGTGGATCGGCGGGATCTGGCGCTGGATCGAATCGAGAATGGACATCGCTATCTGCCGCTCGGGGTTAATGGCGCGGGTCGTCGCGCGCGCTTGTTTAGGCCAGAGTTGGGACCGGAGACAAGGTCAGTCGACCGCTGCAGGCGTCGTCAGGATGTCATCGACCGGCGGCGGCTCCCGGTTGGGCGCCGCGCTGGTGTCGGCCATCTTGGCCAGTTTCTCGCGTGCCGCCTCGGCCTCGCGCTGCCTGTTCCACATGCTGGCATAGAGGCCGCCCTGCGCGAGCAGTTTGGCGTGGGTGCCGCGCTCGGCGATGCGGCCCTGGTCCAGCACGATGATCTCGTCGGCGCCGACGATGGTCGAAAGCCGGTGCGCGATCACCAGCGAGGTGCGGTTCTTCGCCACGCGGTCGAGCGCACCCTGGATCTCGTGCTCGGTGTGGGTGTCGAGCGCCGAGGTCGCCTCGTCCAGCACCAGGATCGGCGGCGCCTTGAGAACCGTACGCGCGATCGCGACGCGCTGCTTCTCGCCGCCCGACAGCTTCAGGCCGCGCTCGCCGACCTGGGTGTCGTAGCCCTTCGGCGCCATGCGGATGAAGTGGTCGATCTGAGCCAGTCGCGCCGCCTCCTCGACTTCGGTATCGGGCGCATCCCAGCGGCCGTAGCGGATGTTGTAGCGGATGGTGTCGTTGAACAGCACGGTGTCCTGCGGCACCATGCCGATCGATGCCCGCAAGCTCGCCTGCGTGACGTCGCGGATGTCCTGGCCGTCGATCAGGATCTTGCCGCCGGAGACGTCATACAGGCGGAACAGCAGCCGCGAGATGGTCGACTTGCCTGCGCCCGACGGGCCGACGATGGCGACGGTCTTGCCGGCCGGCACCTCGAAGCTGATGCCCTTCAGGATCGGGCGCGACGGCTCATAGGCAAAGCGCACGTCCTCGAAGCGCACGATGCCGGCGGAGATGACCAGCGGCTTCGCGCCAGGCGCATCCTTGATCTCGGCCTCGCGGCCCAGCACATTGAACATCTTCTCGATGTCGATGATCGCCTGCTTGATCTCGCGATAGACCATGCCCATGAAGTTCAGGGGCTGGTAGAGCTGGATCATCATCGCGTTGACCAGCACGAAATCGCCGACGGTGTTGGTGCCGTTGCGCACGCCGATCGCGCACATCAGCATGGTCGCGGTCAGGCCCAGCGTGAAGATCACGGCCTGGCCGGTGTTGAGCACCGCGAGCGAAGTATAGGTGCGGACGCTCGCCTCCTCGTAGCGCTCCACCGATTTGTCATAGCGCTGCGCCTCGCGCGCCTCGGCACTGAAATATTTGACGGTCTCGTAATTGAGCAGCGAGTCGATCGCCTTGGTGTTCGCCTCGGTGTCGGAATCGTTCATCTTGCGACGGATGCCGATCCGCCACTCGGTCGCGATGTAGGTGTAGTACATGTAGAGCATGACCGTGATCAGGGTCACGACCACGTAACGCCAGTCGAACTGCCAGAGCAGCACCGCCATCAGCAGCGAGACCTCGACGATTGTCGGGATCAGCTGCAGGATCACCATGCGCACGATGACCTCGATGCCCTCGCGGCCGCGCTCGAGCACGCGCGTCAGGCCGCCGGTCTTGCGCTCGAGGTGAAAGCGCAGCGACAGCTCGTGCATGTGAATGAAGGTGATGGTGGCGAGCTTGCGCACCGCATGCATGGCGACACGGGCGAAGATCCCGTCGCGCCACTGCGTCAGCACCGCCATCAGGATGCGCATCGCGCCGTAGCTCGCGGTGAGCAACAGCGGCGAGGCGATCACCCAGAGATGCCAGTTGTCGGCCTGCACCGGCGCGGTGTTGGCGCCGGTCAGTGCATCCGTCGCCCATTTGAAGCTGAACGGCACGGCCAGCGTGATCAGCTTGGCGGCGAGCAGCAGCACCAGGGACCAGACCACCCGCATCTTCAGATCGGAGCGATCGCCCGGCCAGATATAGGGCCACAGATGCGCCAGCGTGCCCATCAGCGTGGCCCGCTCCAGCGGTCCTCCGGCGGAAGGATCAGGAACGTCGGCGCCGTCGAACGATTGAGGTCGGTCCATCAAGAAACCTGAAAGCCCGCCGGATGCGGGCGAAACTGCGATTAACGATTTTCGTCCGTCATATAGAGCCTTCCCGATGCCCGCGCACCCCGCCAGATGGCGAATCTTTGATTGTTTATCGTCATTTACCGGTAGATTCCCGGGAGTATCGAATCACCGATTGGGCTTGACGCCTGTTCGCTGCAATGCATCATGGCACCAATGAGCACGATCAAAACCGTCTGCGTCTATTGCGGCTCCGGCCCTGGAACCAATCCCCGCTTCGCCGAAGGCGCCAAGGCGTTCGGCAAGGCGCTCGCCGAGAACAACATCCGCTTGGTCTATGGCGGCGGCTCGCTCGGCCTGATGGGCGCGGTCGCGACCTCCGTGCTCGACCACGGCGGCACCGTCACCGGCATCATTCCCGACTTCCTGCGGATGCGCGAAAACGCGCTGACGCGCGTGCAGGAGATGATCGTCACTCCCGACATGCACGAGCGCAAGCGCTTGATGTTCGAACGCTCCGACGCCTTCGTGGCGCTGCCGGGCGGCGTCGGCACGCTGGAGGAGCTGGTCGAGCAGATGACCTGGAAGCAGCTCGGCCGTCACGCCAAGCCCGTGCTGCTTGCCAACATCGACAATTTCTGGGAGCCGCTGTTCTCGCTGCTGTCGCACATGCGTCAGACCGAGTTCATCCGCGCGGGCCTTTCGATCGACGTCCTCAAGGCCGATCGCGTCGAGGACATTCTGCCGAAGCTGAAGGCGGCAGTTGCCCAGCTGGCCGAAGCGGAAAAGCAGCTCGCCCCGGAAATGGCGCGCAAGCTGTAAGGCCCTACTCTGCCGGAAACGTCACAGCCTCGATCCGGTTGCCGTCGGGATCGGTGACGAAGGCTGCGTAGTAGCGCACGCGGTCGTGCGGGCGAATGCCGGGCGCGCCGTCGGAGCCACCGCCGGCCGACAGCGCTGCGGCGTGAAACGCATCGACCTCGGCCGTGGTTCTCGCCCGCAGGCAGATGTGCACGCCGCTCTCCGGGGCTACGGGCGGCATCGCCTCGCGCAAATTGATCCAGAACTCCGGATAGGCCTTGCCGAAACCGACTGTCCGCGGCCGCGTGACGAGGCGCGTGAGGCCGAGCGATCCGAGCGTCGCCTCGTAGAATCTTGCGGCGCGTTCGAGATCGCTGACCCCGACGGAGATGTGGTCGATCATGGTCCTGCCCGTCCCCTATCGCTCGTAGCCCGGATGAGCGAAGCGACATCCGGGAAAGTCTATCGGTGCGGCATATACCGTCCCGGATATCGCTTCGCTCATCCGGGCTACATCTTTCTTACGCCGGCGCACCCGATTTCACGAGCTTGTAGATCACCGAATCCATCAACGCCTGGAACGAGGCGTCGATGATGTTCGGGGAGACGCCGACCGTGGTCCAGCGCTCGCCGTTCTCGTCCTCGCTCTCGATCAGGACGCGCGTGACCGCGCCGGTGCCGCCGTTGAGGATACGGACGCGATAGTCGATCAGCGTCAGGCCCTCGATGTATTTCTGGTACTTGCCGAGGTCCTTGCGCAGGGCAACGTCGAGCGCATTGACGGGGCCGTTGCCTTCGGCCGCCGAGATCAGATGCTCGCCGGCGACGTCGACCTTGACCACCGCGAGCGCCACGGTGACCCGCTCCCCCAGCGCGTTGTAGCGCTGCTCGACATTGACGTCGAACTGCTCGACCTCGAAATAATGCGGCACCTTGCCGAGCGTGCGGCGCGCCAGGAGCTCGAACGACGCATTGGCGGATTCGTAGGCATAGCCCGCCGCCTCGCGCGCCTTCAACTCCTCGACGAGGCGCGTCAGCTTCGGATCGCTCTTCTCGTAAGGGATGCCGGCGCGATCGAGCTCGGCGATGACATTGGAGCGGCCGGCCTGATCGGACACCAGCACCTTGCGGTGGTTGCCGACCAGCTCCGGCAACACATGCTCGTAGGTCTGCGGATCCTTCAGCACGGCGGAGGCATGGATGCCGGTCTTGGTGACGAAGGCGCTCTCGCCGACATAGGCGGCATGCCGGTTCGGCACGCGGTTGAGCATGTCGTCGAGCGTGCGCGAGACCTTGACGAGCGTTGCGAGCTTCTCCGCGGTGACGCCGATCTCGAACGCGTCGGAAAACTCCTTCTTCAATTTCAGCGTCGGGATCAGCGAGCAGAGATTGGCATTGCCGCAGCGCTCGCCGAGACCGTTCAGTGTGCCCTGGATCTGCCGCGCGCCGGCGCGCACCGCGGCCAGCGAATTGGCCACCGCCTGCTCGGTGTCGTTATGGGCGTGGATGCCGACGTGATCACCGGGGATGTGCTTCGTCACCTCGGTGACGATGGCCTCGATCTCATCAGGCATGGTGCCGCCGTTGGTGTCGCACAGCACCACCCAGCGCGCGCCCGCCTCATAGGCCGCCTTGGCGCAGGCCAGCGCGAAGCTCGGGTCTTCCTTGTAGCCGTCGAAGAAGTGTTCGCAGTCGAGCATCACCTCGCGACCGGCGGCCTTCGCGGCTGCGACGCTGTCGCGGATCGAGGCGAGGTTCTCCTCCTTCGTCGTCTCCAGCGCGACGCGCACCTGATAGGCCGAGGATTTTGCCACGAAGCAGATCGCGTCCGCCTTCGCCTCCAGCAGCCCGGCGACGCCAGGATCGTTCGAGACCGACCGCCCGGCCCGCCGCGTCATGCCGAACGCGGTGAATCGCGCATGATTGAGCTTCGGCTTGGTCGCGAAGAATTCGCTGTCGAGCGGATTGGCGCCGGGATAGCCCCCCTCGACATAGTCGATGCCGAGATCATCGAGCATCGCCGCGATGACCTGCTTGTCGGCCAGCGTGAAATCGACGCCGTTGGTCTGCGCGCCGTCGCGCAGCGTGGTGTCGAACAGATAGAGGCGCTCTTTCTTTGCCGAGCTCATCGCGAGCGTCCGTTCTTGTTACCTCCCCCCTTGTGGGGGAGGTCGGCGTCACGCAGTGACGCCGGGAGGGGGGTGCCACACGGGCGGTCTGAGCGCGAGGCTACCCCCCTCCCCAACTCTCCCCCACAAGGGGGGAGGGAGCGGAGAGAGGCTCGCGCCTGGTGAACAAGCTCCTTGCTCATTGCGGCGCTCCCAGCGTCTTCTTCATGGTCGTGTTGGCGAGCCATTCGTCGTTGATGGTGACGCTGTTGCGCTGCTGGGCGGTATAGCCGCGCTTGGCAAAGAAGCCCTGCGCGGTGTCGCTGGCATCGACCGAGAGGCTCGCCGCACCGCGGCTGCCTGCGAGCTTCTCCAGCGCGTCGACCAGCATGGTCGCGATACCCTGCCCTGCCACGGCCGGATGAACGTAGAGCATGCGGATGTGATCGTTGCCGCGCAGCGATGCGAAGCCGACCGGCGAGCCCTCGAGCGTCGCGATCAGGGTCAGGTCGGACGCAAGCTGCTTGCCGAACTCTTCGTCTTCAGCCGCCTGCATCCAGGCTTCCTGTTGCGCCTCGCTATAGTCATCGCCGGTTAGTTCCTCGATGCTGGCGGTGAAGATCGCAGCGAGCACCGGCAGGTCGTCAGGCAGGAAGGGCCGCAGGGCGGGCTTTGGCAAACTCTGTCCCATCGTCTTCACCACATCCCATAGAGCTTGAGCACCAGCGCCAGGGCGCCGGCGAGCAGCGCGATCTTCAGCGCGATGTAATAGAGCCAGTGCCGCGGGAAAGGCGTGTCGGGCCGCTTCATCGCGCGATCTCCCAGGTCGTGCCTTCCTTGGAGTCCTTGATCGCAACGCCCATCGCGGCGAGCAGATCGCGGATGCGGTCGGATTCCCTGAAGTCCTTGCGGCTACGGGCGGCCGTCCGCTCCGCGATCAGGCGCTCGATTTCCGTGGCATCGACGCCGCTCGCCTGCTGCTTGCGCCCTTCCCATTGCGCCGCGCTCTCGGCCAGGAATCCGAGCAGCCGCAACGAGCCCGACAATGCAGCGGCATCGCCACGCAGGCCGTGCAGCGCCGCGATCGCCTGCGGCGTGTTGAGGTCATCGAGCAGCGGCTCGATCACGGACGCGGCCGGCTTGCCGGGCGCGACATCGGCCGCGACGCGATACCAGTCATCGAGCGTCTTGGCGCTCTCCTCCAGCGACTTCATGGTCCAGTCGATCGGCGAACGATACTGCGTCTTCAGCATGTTCAGCCGAAGCACCTCGCCCGGCCAGTCCGCCAGCAGCTCATGGATGGTGATGAAGTTGCCGAGGCTCTTCGACATCTTCTCGCCCTCGACCTGGAGGAAACCGTTGTGCATCCAGGTGTTCGCCATGCGCTCGCGGTGGAAGGCGCAGCAGGTCTGCGCCACCTCGTTCTCGTGATGCGGAAACACGAGATCGATGCCGCCGCCGTGAATGTCGAAATGCTCGCCGAGATGCTTCCAGGCCATGGCCGAGCACTCGATATGCCAGCCGGGGCGGCCCTGCGCGGCGATGCCGGCCGGCGACGGCCATGAGGGCTCGCCGGGCTTGGACGGCTTCCACAACACGAAGTCGGTGTTGTCCTTCTTGTAAGGCGCGACATCGACGCGGGCGCCGGCGATCATCTCGTCCAGCGAGCGGTTGGACAGCGCGCCGTAGCGCGGCAGCACCGAGTTGGCGGCGTTCATCGCCTGCGGCGAGAACAGCACATGGTCCTCGGCGACGTAGGCAAAGCCACCGGCGACCAGCCGCTCGATGATCTCGCGCATCTCGCCGATATGCTCGGTCGCACGCGGCTCGACGGTCGGCCGCAAGCAACCAAGCGCATCGACGTCGGCATGAAACTGCCTGCCGGTCTGTTCGGTGACCTTGCGAATGGCCTCGTTCAGCGGCAGGCCGGGGAAATCCCGCGCGGCGCGGTCGTTGATCTTGTCGTCGACGTCGGTGATGTTGCGGACATATTTGACATGCGCTTCGCCGTAGAGGTGACGCAGCAGCCGAAACAGCACGTCGAACACGATCACCGGCCGCGCATTGCCGATATGGGCGAAGTCATAGACGGTCGGTCCGCAGACATACATGCGGACGTTGTTCGCATCGAGCGGCACAAAGGTCCGCTTTTCCCGGCTCAGCGTATCGTAAAGACGCAATTCCATGGCAACCCATCCCTCTCGGCCGGGCGTCCAAGGCTCTCAATGCATTTGAGAAAAGACGGCTCCAGCCAGCGAATCGCTAGCTCGTAATCTCGCGGCAAATGGCGCAGATGGCGAGGAGACCGTTCATGGGCGACATATGGGCTATGAGGCGGCCCCACGTCAAGAGAGCCGCGAAAACGCCGTTTTTATCTCCGCAAAGCGCACGGCTCGCCCTGATGGTTCACGATCCCCTAACCATTTGAGGCCATTCTGGAACCGGCGGTTCCTTCTTTTTTTGCCCCGGTATTTTCATGCGATCTGCACTCGCGCTCATTTTCAGCGCCTCGATCCTTGCGGCATCCAGCGCGTTCGCCGAGACCCGCGTCTTCATTATCGCCAATCAGGCGGATGGCTATGGCAGCGGCCAGTGCCTGGCCAAGGGCGAGACCTGCGGCGCCTCCCTCGCGCGCACCTATTGCCAGTCACGAGATTTTGCCCAGGCATCAAGCTATCGCCTGGTCGATCCCGACGAAATTACCGGCTCTGTCCCCAAAACCGGCGCAAACTGCTCTCATGGCCGTTGCAACGAATTTGTCGCAATCACCTGCCAGCGCTGAATTCGCTCGGAGCTGGCGGACCTTAGGCCCAATCATTGGCCCCTGAAACGACGTGACGATGCCGCAGGAAGCGGCTATTGGAGGGCGCGCTTCGGCCCCCCAAGAGTCACTTGGAACGTCACATTGGGCCGTGACCTCGCTAGAATGGCGGATATGCCTGAATTGTTGTCCCTGCCCCGTGCCCGCTTCTCCCTTGCCTGCACCGTGCTCCTGAGCGCGGTCGTGCTCGCCACCGGCGCTTTCGCGCAGGCCGGACCGCCCGGGCCGCCGCCTCAGCCCGGCCAGAACGGGCTGGGACCGAACCCGATGTGCGTGCGGCTGGAGGGCCAGCTCGCCGCGCTCGATCGTGGCGGCGGCGGTGACCCCGCGCGCGAAGAGCAGATCCGCCGCTATCAGGATTCCCAGGCCAAGCAGCAGGCCGAGCTAGACCGCGTCACCATGCAGGCCAAGCGCATGGGCTGCGATTCCTCCGGCTTCTTCTCGCTGTTCAACGGCCAGTCGGCGCAATGCGGCCCGGTCAACACCCAGATCCAGCAGATGCGCGCCAATCTGGACCAGATCACCGTCAATCTCGAGCGGCTGCGCGGCGGCGGTCCCGGCGGCTCCAGCCCGGAGCGCGACAACCAGCGTCGCTCGGTGCTGATGGCACTGGCGCAGAACAATTGCGGCCCGCAATATGCCAATGCCGCGCAGTCACAAGGCGGCGGCAACTTCCTGACCAATCTGTTCGGCGGCGGCAACAACCCGAACAATCCGCAGGCCGTGCCGCCCTCCGATCTCGGGCCGCAATCCGGCACCTACCGCACCGTCTGCGTGCGCACCTGCGACGGCGCCTATTTCCCGATCTCCTTTGCCACCGTTCCGGCGCGCTTCCCCGACGACGAGAAGACCTGCAAGGCGCTGTGCCCGGCTGCCGAAGCCGTGCTCTACACCCATCGCAATCCCGGTGAAGACATGAATTCGGCGGTCTCCATCGGTGGCCAGCCCTACACCGCGCTGCCGACCGCCTTCAAATTCCGCAGCGAGTTCAACCCGTCCTGCTCCTGCAAGGCGGCGGGCCAGACCTGGGCGGACGCGCTGAAATCGGCCGACGACAAGGCCGCGGCCGAGCAGCAGGGCGACATCATCGTCACCGAAGAGAGCGCCAGGAAGATGCAGCAGCAGCGGCTCAACAAGGGCACGCCTGCGAACGCGAAGAAGGGCGCAGCTCCCGCTCCGACGACGGCGAATGCGCCGGCCGCGGCACCGCCCGCGGATACAGGCACCGCTGCGAGCTCCGAGAACAAGCCGATCCGCTCCGTCGGCCCGACCTTCCTGCCGCAACAGCAGAAGTAATCACGTTTCGATGAGGTCAGGTCCCTCGGCTCGAGCGTTCCTTCTCCCCTTGTGGGAGAAGGTGGCGCGAAGCGCCGGATGAGGGTCTCTCTCCGCGCTCACACGTGGACATGAGAGCTCGCGGAGACAACCCCTCACCCGACCGAGTTCGTTGCGGCGGCGGTGCTGCCCTCTCCCGCAAGGGGCGAGGGCGCAATAATGCCCATCTCGCTCGCGGCCACGACAATCCAATCCTACCCCTCGAACGCGTCGATCGACGCCTGGCTCCCGCGCGACACCAGCGTCTCGTCAGGCGCGGACACCCCCTCGCCCTTGTCGCGAAAACGGTTGGTGATGGGATAGCGGCGGTCACGGCCGAAGTTCCTCGCCGTCACCTTCACGCCCGGCGCGGCCTGGCGGCGCTTGTATTCGGCGACGTTGAGGAGATGGTCGATGCGGGTGACGACCTCGCGGTCGAAGCCGGCGGCGATGATCTGCTCCAGCGGCTGCTCGCGTTCGACCAGGCGCTCCAGGATGGCGTCGAGCACGTCATAGGGCGGCAGCGTGTCCTGGTCGGTCTGGTTCTCGCGCAGCTCCGCTGTCGGCGGGCGCGTGATGATGTCGGGCGGGATGACCTCGCCTGCAGGGCCGAGCGCGCCTTCCGGCTTCCAGCTATTGCGCAGCGCCGCGAGGCGAAACACCTGCGTCTTGTAGATGTCCTTGATCGGGTTGAAGCCGCCGTTCATGTCGCCATAGAGCGTGGCGTAGCCGACCGACATTTCCGACTTGTTGCCCGTCGTCACCACCATCAGGCCGGTCTTGTTGGAGATCGCCATCAGCAGCGTGCCGCGGGTGCGGGCCTGGAGATTCTCTTCGGTGATATCAGGCGGCAGATTCTTGAAGATGCCGGACAGGATGGCATCGAAGCCGTTCACAGCTTCGGCGATCGGCAAAACCTCGTAGCGGATGCCGAGATGGCCGGCGAGCTCGCCGGCATCGGCGATCGAATGTGGCGCGGTGTAGCGATAGGGCAGCATCACGCCATGCACCTGGTCGGCGCCGAGCGCGTCGACCGCGATCGCCGCGCACAGAGCGGAATCGATGCCGCCGGAAATCCCGAGCAGCACGCCGGGAAAGCCGTTCTTGGTGACATAGTCGCGCAAGCCCAGCACGCAGGCGGCGTAGTCGGCCTTGTCGCCCTCGGGCAGTTCGGCGATCGGGCCGGTGCAGCGCCAGTCGTCGCCGTTACGGGTGAATCGCAGAGTGACGACGCTCTCCTCGAAGGCCGGCAGTTGCGCCGCAAGCGAGAGATCGCCGTTGAGCGCAAAGGAGGCGCCGTCGAACACCAGCTCGTCCTGGCCGCAAGCCTGGTTCAGGTAGACCAGCGGAAGTCCGCTCTCGGTCACGCGCGCGACCGCGACCGACAGGCGCACGTCATTCTTGTCCCGGGCATAGGGCGAGCCGTTCGGCACGAGGATGATCTCGGCGCCGGTCTCCGCCAGCGTCTCGACCACGTTCTCGTAATCCTCGGACTCCTCCAGCCAGATGTCCTCGCAAATCGGCACACCGATGCGCACACCGCGCACGATGACGGGCCCTGCGGCAGGGCCGCGCGCAAACAGCCGCTTCTCGTCGAACACGCCGTAGTTCGGCAGGTTGCACTTGAAGCGCAAGCTCGCGATGCGGCCGCCGTCGAGCAGCGCGCAGGCATTGTAGAGCCTGCCCTCCTCGACCCAGGGCGTGCCGACCAGCATGGCCGGACCACCGTCCGCGGTTTCGCGCGCGAGGCTTTCGATCGCGGCGCGGCACGCGGCCTGGAAGGCCGGCTTCTGCACCAGGTCCTCCGGCGGATAGCCGGCGATGAACAATTCCGGAAACAGCACGAGATCGGCGCCATCGGACTTGGCCTGCGCACGCGCGGCACGCGCCTTGGCGGCATTGCCCTCGATATCGCCCAGGGTCGGGTTGAGCTGGGCGAGCGTGACCGCGAATTCATTGAGACGTTCGGTCATCGAGCTCTCTCCGGCACCTCTCCCGAAGGGAGAGGTCGAATTGCATCGAAGGTGAAGAGACCTCGGACATCCACGCGCAATGGACCTTCTCCGCGAGCTACAGGAACCCCAATCGCTCGATGATGGCGATGATCCAGAACGCGCCTGCCATCAGCAGCGCAACGCCGACCGCGGCCGAGCCCATGTCCTTGACGCGCCCGATCTGCTTGTCGTGGTCCATCGTCAGCCGATCGGCGAGCTTCTCGATCGCGGTGTTGAGCAGCTCGACGACCAGAACGAAGGCGACGGAACAGACCAGCTCGACCGCGCGCATCGCGGTCGCGCCGATGAACCAGGCGAGCGGCACCGACAGCAGGAGCGCAAAGATCTCCTCGCGGACGGCCTGCTCCGATCGGAACGCAAAGGCCAGACCGTTCCGGGAATTGATCGTGGCCTTCCAGATCCGCAGCAAGGTTTCAGAGCCCCGCAGCGGCCGGAATCGGCTGGGCCTTGCCGGCGCGCTCCTGCTTGAGGAGCTCCGCGATCAGGAAAGCCATGTCGATGGATTGCTCGGCATTGAGACGGGGATCGCAGACCGTGTGGTAGCGGTCGTTGAGGTCCTCGTCCGTGATCGCGCGGGCGCCGCCGAGACACTCGGTGACGTTCTGGCCGGTCATCTCCAGATGCACGCCGCCGGCGTGGGTGCCTTCGGCCGCGTGGATCGCGAAGAACGACTTCACCTCGGACAGGATGCGGTCGAACGGCCGCGTCTTGTAGCCCGACGTGGAGGTGATGGTGTTGCCATGCATGGGATCGCACGACCAGACCACCACCCGGCCCTCGCGCTTCACGGCGCGGATCATGTTCGGCAGGTGCTCGCCGATCTTATCCGAGCCGAAGCGGCCGATCAGCGTCAACCGGCCCGGCTCGTTGTCGGGATTGAGCACGTCGATCAGCTTCAAGAGCTCGTCGGCCTTCAGCGAGGGGCCGCATTTGAGCCCGATCGGGTTCTTGATGCCGCGGAAATACTCGACATGGCCGTGATCGAGCTGGCGGGTGCGGTCGCCGATCCAGATCATGTGGCCCGAGGTCGCGTACCAGTCGCCGGTCGTGGAATCGACGCGGGTCATGGCCTGCTCGTAGCCGAGCAGCAGCGCCTCGTGACTGGTGTAGAAATCGGTGGCACGCAGCTCGGGATGGCTTTCGAGATCGAGGCCGCAAGCGCGCATGAAGTTGAGCGCGTCCGAGATGCGGTCGGCCAATTCCTTGTAGCGGCGGGACTGCGGCGAGTCCTTCAGGAAGCCGAGCATCCATTGATGCACGCTGCCGAGATTGGCGAAGCCGCCGGTGGCGAAGGCGCGGAGCAGGTTCAGCGTCGCCGCCGACTGCCGATAGGCCATCAGCTGGCGCTGCGGATCCGGCACGCGCGCTTCCCTGGTGAAGGCGATGTCGTTGACGATGTCGCCGCGATAGCTCGGCAGCTCGACGCCGTTCACCTTCTCGGTCGGCGATGACCGCGGCTTTGCGAATTGGCCGGCAATGCGGCCGACCTTCACCACGGGGACTGCGCCGGCATAGGTCAGCACCACCGCCATCTGCAGCAGCACGCGGAAGAAGTCGCGGATGTTGTTGGCGCCGTGCTCGGCGAAGCTCTCGGCACAGTCACCGCCCTGGAGCAGGAAGGCGTCGCCGGCCGCAACGCGCCCCAGGGCCCTCTTAAGATTGCGCGCCTCGCCGGCGAACACCAGCGGCGGAAAGGTCGCAAGCTGCGCCTCGACGTCGGCCAAAGCCTTGGCGTCGGGATATTCGGGCACCTGTAGCACCGGCTTGCTGCGCCAGGACTCGGGCGTCCATCGCTCGGACATTGCAATCTCTCCGTGAAGCAAAAAGCACAACCTGATCTGTGGGTTGCGAGGGCCGCCTTATACACAGGCTGGCTTCCGACCGCCAGTTGTAAATCCATTTCGTACCGCAAACCCTTGCGGCCAAAGCCGAATTCGCATTTGTTTGGCGCCGGCAAGAAACCGGCAGGACACAAACCGCCCATGGACGCGGCGCTGGACGACGTTTTCATCGACGAGATCAGCTTCCCCGCGACCGACGGCTATGCGCTGACCGGCACCCTGTTCCTGCCGCGCGGCGCCAAGCGCCATGCCGTCCTGATCAATTCGGCGACCGCCGTGCCACGCAAGATCTATCGCGGCTTTGCCTCCTACCTCGCCCATCGCGGCTGCGCGGTGCTGACCTACGACTATCGCGGCATCGGGGACTCCCGGCTGCCGGCGATGGTCGGCTACAACCGGCCCAAATCGCTGGCCGGCTTCAAGGCCTCGATGTCCGACTGGGCCGAACTCGACGTCACCGCCGCGGTCAGCTGGATGCGCGAGCGCTACAACACCCTGCCGCTTGCCTATGTCGGCCATTCCTTCGGCGGCCAGGCGCTCGGACTGATTGCGAACAACAGCGAAATCTCGCGCGCCGCGTTCGTGGCCTCGCAGGCTGCGACGTGGCGATTGATGACCTCCCCGGAAAAATACCGCGTCGTCGCCTTCATGAACCTGATTGGGGTACCGCTGGCCCACGCGCTGGGCTACGCGCCGGGCTGGGCCGGCGTCGGCGAGGATTTGCCCAAGGGCGTCTTCCTGCAATGGGCCGAATGGGTCTCGAGCCCCCGCTACCTCTTCGATTCCAGACTGCCGGCGCTGGAGAACTTTGCGAGGTTCAAGGGCGAGCTGCGCGCGCTGTGCTTCTCCGACGATCCCTGGGCCACGCGGCCTGCGGTCGAGTTGCTCACGAGCGGATTCACGGCGATCAGGCCGGAGGTGCTCGACGTCAAACCGTCCGACGTCGGCGCCAAGGCGATCGGCCATTTCGGCTTCTTCCGCCCCGATCACCGCGACACCCTGTGGCGCGGCGTCGCCGAATGGATTCAGGGAGAATGAGGCTGCGTCATCGGATGATCGTCGTCAGAGACGAGTAGCGCCTGTTCGGCTTGGCTTCGCCCGGCGCGAACTGCGCGAAGGCGTCGCTGACGCGCACCGCCGGCGGCGTATCACCGGCGAAGCGGAATTCCATCGGCCGCGGCGCGTAGAAGCTGGCGCGGTAATATGAGTCGTCGAAGCGTGCCTCGCCGACGCCGAACAATGCGTCGCAGACGAACAGGAGCGCGTAGACTCCCGCGACCGCTGCGATGATCTCCCTAAGAATTGACATGCCGATGCCCTGCCCTTTTGCGGGCAGGATGCAGATCGGTTCCAAAATCGAGGTTTAAGACTCAGCGGTTCTTGTCCGCTGGGTTTGCCGCCGCTGAACGGATAGCAGACAATTTTATCGATCCGGAGGCCGAACGCCCGCTGCAGTCGGCGGCTTTACTGCCGCGCGCTGAGAAGGCAGGCTGCAAGTTCGGTCCGGTTGTGCACGCCGAAGCGCCGGCACAGATTCGCGACGTGCTCCTTCACGGTCTGGTCGGAAATCCCCATTTCGCGGGCGATCTCCTTGTTGGTCTGGCCACGGCAAACCCGGATGGCGACATCCGCCGAGCGCGGCGGCAGCGATGCCGACAGCATCCCGGCCGTCTGGGGCTGACGGCCCGGGCTACGATCGGCTTGCAGCTCGCCCGCATTCATCATGTTGGTCAGCGCCAGCGAGCCGGCGCGGCATAGCATCTCCATGCGCAATCGTGCCCGCGGCGTATAGGGTGCGCCCGTCTCCGTCGTCGCAGTGAAGAGCACGCCGATGATCTTCCGGCCGCACCACAGCGGCCCACCCATATTGTAGGCGAAGCCCCATTCATGCAGCATCTCGAAGCTCGGGCTGTGCCGCCATTGCTGCGGGCCGATCACGGTTTCGCCGTCGACCGCGCAGCCGCGGGTCATGATGCAGTCGAGCACGGGGTCGTGCTTCCAGAATCCGGCCTTGTAATTGTCGAGCAGGCCGTCGGCGACGTAGCGGCTGTAGACCAGGGCAGGCTCGAGCCCGTCGAGCAGATAGAGGCCGACAGTCGGCGATCCCGTGAGTTCGGTGATGGCTGAGCAACAGGCCACGCCAAGCGCACGCACCGAACGGCTCTCGGCGATCGACATCAAACGATCCGCCAGCCGGCCTTCGGGCAGACCGTCCAACTGCTCCTGCTCGGCCCTCACCGCCACTCCTCGCGCGACGTGCGCCATTCCGTTTTGTTATAGGCTTAAAACTTCTTCTTCGCCCGTTCTCCGGTCAAGCGAAAAGAAGCGGCAGAACCGTGCTTCTCCGGCTCAGCTTTACGGCACAGCAGCAACGGCGATCCCCCCATGATGGGGGATTGCCGGTCTGCCCGCTTCATCCCTAGCATTCGCCCATCGTGATCGCGTGACGACATCACGCGGTTCCGACGGGGTCACGTCACCATCGCGAACTGTGCTCACCCGCGCGCCAACGGCCTTGGCGCGCGACGGCAGAGCTTTGCCGACGGACGCCGTTCCCGCGGTCCCGATCCTTCCCGCCGATCGCGCGGCGGAGCAACAGCTTGACGTGGAGATACCGACCATGAGCCTTTCCATGCAACGCGCCGCCAGGCCTTCCACGACGCCGTCAGTGGCCGAGTTCCACGCGCGCCTCGACGCCGTGCTGCCGCTGGTCGAGTCCCGCGCGGCCGACGCCGAGGCGCAGGGCTATCTCACCGACGACGTCGTCGCCGCGCTTCGCAAGGCCGGCATCTACACGATGCTGTTTCCCCGCGAGGTCGGTGGCGCAGAGCTTCTGCCATACGACGCCATGACCGTGATCGAGCGCCTTGCCTATACGCATGCATCCGCCGGATGGTGTGCGATCGGCAACAACATGGAAGGCACGACGCTCGCGATCTACGTCGAGGACGAGGGCATCAAGAAGGTCTTCGCAAAAGGCGCCGACATCACCATCGCCGGCAACGGCGTCCCGCGGGGCTTCGCCCGTCCGGTCGATGGCGGCTACATGATCCGCGGCAACTGGGCCTATGGCAGCGGCATCCAGCACGCCGAATGGGTCCATTCCGGCTGCTTCGTCACCGACGCCTCCGGCAAGGACATGGTGTTCGGTCCCAACGGACAGCCCAAGATCGTCGTCACCCACCATCCGCGGGCAACCATCAAGCTGATGGGCAATTGGGACGTGCTCGGCCTGCGCGCCACCGGAAGCTTCGACTACACGCTCAGCGAGGGCGACGAGCTGTTCGTGCCGACACACATGACCTACGATTTCGACATCGGCGCGCCGCGTCGCGGCGGGGTGCAGGGCGCGCTGGGGCTCGCGGGCTATAGCGCCTGGTCGCACTCGAGCTGGGCAGTCGGGGTCGGCCGCCGCATGCTCGACGAACTCGTGAAGGTCATCGTCCCGCGCCAGGATCCCTTCGGCAAGTCGTGCGAGAGCGCCAGCTTCAAGTTCCAGTTCGCGCAGGCCGAGGCTCGTTTTCGCGCGGCACGTGCGCTGGTACACGAAACCTGGAAGGAGGTCTCGGAGACCTGCGCCGACGGCGAAAGTCCCTCGCTGGCGCAGATGACGATGATCAAGCTGTCGCTGCGCCACATCCACGACGTCCTGTCCGACGTCTCGACCTTCGCGCACCGTGCAGCCCGGGGCGCCTCGCTTCACAACACGCCGATGCAGCGCTTCTATCGCGACATCCACTCAGGCACCCAGCACATCCTGATGGCCGACCAGATCGTCGAGGAATGCGGTCGTGCGCTGCTCGGCCTTCCCGGGCCGGACGCGCAATGGACAGTGTTCGGGGTGACTGGCTGAGCGCGCAGGAGAGTCGGCGTGAACGGATCCCGCATCGTTGGCTTCTGCGGCAACAGCTGGCGCCCGGCAAAATCGCGCGTGCTCGTTGAAGCCGTTGCGGCCGATCTCCTGACACAACACGCGCTCAAGACCGACATCCTCGACCTCGTCGATGCCGGCCAAGGCATCGCCGCGTTTACCCGCAACGGGCTCGACGACCGCGCGCGCGACCTCGTCGAGGCGATCGAGCATGCCGATGGCCTGGTGATCGGTTGCCCGGTGTTCCAGGGCTCGTATCCCGGCTTGTTCAAGCATGTCTTTGACCTGATCAAGCCCGGCGTGCTGCGCAATCGCCCGGTGCTGCTGACAGCGGTCGGCGGCGGACTGCGCCACTCGCTGGTGGTCGAGCATCAGCTGCGTCCATTGTTCGGGTTCTTCGAGGCCTGCACGGTGTCGACCGCGATCTATGCGAGCAGCGACGAACTGGCGTCGGACAGACCCCTGGCGCCGATGATTGCCGCTCGCCTCGCCAACGCCGTGGAACAATTCGCAGCGCTCGTCGGCGACCGCCGGGCCAACGCCGCATGACCCCTCTTCCGCTGCGGTGCCCAGACAGGCTGCCTTCAACCGGAGACATCCATCATGCTTGAGACCGCCAAACCCTCGCCCGACCTCACCGGCTTTGCTCGCGCGGAATACGACATCAACGGCGTGCGCACCGTCGTTCACACCATCGGAAGCGGCCCCCCGCTGGTGTTCCTGCACGGTACCGGAACGTTTACCGGCTTTGAGATGGCGCGCGACTGGGCGAAGCGGCACACCGTCATCATTCCCTATCAGGCCGGTTTCGGCGACTCCGGCGATGCGGTCTGGATCGATACGATCGAGGATCATGTCCTCCAGACCACGGACTTGCTCGACAAGCTGGGACTGGCGACGTTCGATCTTGCCGGATTTTCGCTCGGCGGGTGGCTCGCCGCCGAGTTCGCCATCCGCCAGCCGCATCGCGTCCGCAAGCTGGTGCTGGTCGCGCCCGCCGGCCTTGTGGTTGCGAGCGCGCCGGCCCCTGGCCTGTTCGAAATCGCGCCACAGGATCTGCCGGCCTATCTCGCGAACGATCCTTCAAACGCGCTCCGTTACTTTCCCAAGTCGCCGGATCCTGCATTCGATGCCCGCCTCGGGCGCGAAGTGACCGGCTTCGCCAAGCTGATCCGCAACGATCCACAAGGAAATCCGAAGCTCGCGCACTGGCTGCACCGGATCACAATGCCGACGCTCGTCTTGTGGGGCGCCTCGGATCGCCTGCGACCAACGGCGCAAGCCGAAGCCTGGAAGGCGGGGCTGCCCGATGCGCGCGTGACGCTGGTGCCGGATACCGGACATCTTGTGTTCGAGGAAACGCCCTCCGCTGCGCACCACGTCACCGATTTTCTTGCCTAGTAGCTCAGACACAGAGGACACCACCATGATCGAGATGCCGCCGGGCGTAACCCCTACCAAGGACGGTTTTGGGAACATCGTCTGGAACATTCTGGGCCAGACATACACGCTCAAGCAGCACTCCGAGGCGTCGATGGCCTGGCATGCCGTGTTCCCCCGCGGCACCTTCGTGCCGCCGCACGTTCATCCGACCCAGGACGAGTTCGTCTACGTGCTGAGCGGCCGCTACGATCTCTGGCTCGACGGCAAGGACTTGGTGGCGACCGCCGGGGACCTCGTGCGCATGCCCAAAGGCATTCCCCACGGCATCTTCAACAAGTCCGGCGAAACCGCGACCAGCCTGTTCTGGGTTGCGCCGACGCGATCGCTCAAGGAGCTGTTCGAGCGCATCCACAACCTGCCCGATCCGCAGGAAGTCGTTCGGCGTGCCGCCGAGCACGAGGTCAATTTCCTGCCGCCCCCGGCCTGATGCTCGTCTCCCGCCGAAAGCCGAAAGCTCCAACCGCGAGGATCGATCGTGACGACCAACTGGACGACCATTTCCGAGAGCGACCGCCGACGGATTGCCGCCTGGCAAAAGGGCATGCTGGCTCTTGCCATTTTCTGCGAGATATTCCTCGCGGCCGACTGGTACGCCTTCGCGGCCGTGCTGCCGTTCGTCTCCGATAGCCTGAAACTCAATCCCGCCGAGGCAGGTCTGGCGCAGGGTATCTTCGCACTGACCTATGGCGTCGGCATGGTGGTGTGGTCACCGGTGAGCCGCTCCATGACGGCGCGCAACATGCTGCTGATTGGCCTTGCCGGCACCGGTCTCGGGATGATGCTTCAGGTGTTCGTCCAGACCTATACCCAGCTCGTGCTGCTGCGGCTCCTCATCGGCTTCTTCGACGCCGGCATTTTCATCGGCAACATGAAGCTGATCTTCGGCTGGTTTCCGCAGAGCCGGCGCGGCTCTGTGGTCGGAATCATCCTTGCGGCCTACAGCCTCGCCATCACATTGGATTTCGCACTCGGCATTCCCCTGACCATTGCGACCGGATGGCGGACCTTCTTCGCAGTACTGGCGGTCGGCACCTTGATCGTCGCCGCGATCGACGCCCTCGTCGTTCGCAATAGCCCGCGCGAGATCGGCATCGCCGACTTCACCTGGGGCAATGAGACGCCTCAGAAGCACCTGCCTCTTGGCGAAATCTTCCGCTCGAAATGGATCGCGGTCGGTGGTTTCGGCATCGTGGCCTGTACCTTCGCAATCGCCGGCTCGGCCACCTGGGTGGTGCCCGCTTTCATCGCCGTGCAGCACATGCCGCCGGAAGCCGGCGCCATAATAGGCACCGTGATGGGGTTGTCGCAGGTTCTGTTCCTGGTGATCGGCGGCTACATGTCCGACCGGCTCGGCAAGCCGTTCATGATCAAGCTCACCGCGGGGCTCGCCTTCCTGACCGCCCTGATGTTCCTCTGGAGTGTCGTCACGCCGATGCCGTTCGGGATGCTCGTGCTGTTCGCAGCCCTCAGCGGCATCGCGCTGCTCGGCGGCGGTGCGATCTTCGCGCTGCTCAGCGAAAAATACTCCGACGCGCTTGCACCGGCGGCGATCGGCTATGCGGAGGTATTCGGCATCTTGTCGGCTTTCGTGGCGCCCTGGATGATGGGAGCCATCATCAACGCCTCTTCCGGCGCGTTCACCGGGGCTTTCGTCGCCTTCGCCGTGATCGAGTTGATCATCGTCAGCCTCCTGCTGATCCTCGCCCGCGAGGACGTCAGGCAGGGAGCGGTCGTCGGCAGTCCAGCCGAATGAATAGCTTGGAGCAGACGGGACCGTACCCCGCGAGCTCCCGGGCAGAAACCATGAACGGACGCCGGCACCTCCCGTCAGAGGGTCGCCCCCTCAGCCGTGGCCGGCCTCCTTGCGATGGCCGCTCTCGCTGAGACGGTCGACCCAGGCGATGCCGATCGCCGAGACGATGAAGGTCATGTGGATCAGGACCTGCCACATCACGCCGGTCTCGGTGAAATTGCTGCGGGTGGTGCCGAGATTGCCGGCCTCGATGAAGGTCCTGAGCAGCGAGATCGAGGAAATGCCGATGATCGCCATCGCGAGCTTGATCTTGAGCACGCTGGCATTGACGTGACCGAGCCATTCCGGCTCGTCGGGATGCCCGCTCAGGTTCAGGCGGGAGACGAAGGTCTCGTAGCCGCCCACGATCACCATGATCAGCAGGTTCGAGATCATGACGACGTCGATCAGCCCGAGCACGACCAGCATGATCTGCTGCTCGCTGGCGTCGAACGAGTGCGCGACCAGGTGCCAGAGCTCCTTCAGGAACAACAGCACATAGACGGCCTGGGCGACGATGAGGCCGACATAGAGCGGCAATTGGAGCCAGCGCGAGCCGAAGATCAGCTTCGGAAGCAGGCCGACCGGCGGCAGTGGCGCGGCCGGCGCCGAAGGTGCCTTGGGTTCAGACGTCATTGATCACTCCGGGTTGCAAGCAGCATGCGCCTCAGAGACTCGCGATGACAGGCGCGAGCTCGAGCGAGCCCCGATAGATCATCTCGAAGGCGACGTAAATGATGATGGCAAGGCCGACATAGGCGACCCAGCGCTGCTTCTGGAGCACGCGGCCGAGCAGATCGGCGGCGACACCCATCATCGCGACGGACAGCAACAGGCCGAAGGCGAGGATGTAGGGATGCTCGCGCGCGGCGCCCGCGACCGCGAGCACATTGTCGAGCGACATCGAGACGTCGGCGGCGACGATCTGCACCGCCGCCTGACCGAAGGTCTTTCGCTGTGCCGGCGCGGCATCCGCGCCGCCGCCATGGCTGAACGCGAGCTGCTCCGAATGCGTGGACTGCTCGCGCAGCTCGCGCCACATCTTCCAGCAGACCCAGAGCAGCAGCACGCCGCCGGCGAGCAGCAGTCCGATGACCTGCAGGAGCTGGGTCGCAACGCCGGCGAAGGCGATGCGCAGCACGGTGGCGGCGGCGATGCCGACGATGATGGCGCGGCGGCGCTGCTGAGCCGGCAGGCCCGCCGCGGCGAGGCCGATGACGACGGCGTTGTCGCCGGCGAGCACGAGATCGATCAGGACGACTTGAAACAGCGCGGTCAGCGCCTCGGCGGTGATGAATTCAGTCATGTTTGATCATTTTTCGATGTCGACGGATCGAGCCAATGCGGCTTGCGGCGCTCGATCCAGTCGAAGACCTTCGAACGGGAGGAGCGCAGCGCCGGCACGTCCTCGGCGAGCAGCGCGAGGCCGAGCGGCAGCATCCAGACGCCGAGCAGCGGCAGGAAGGAGAGCACGCCGCCGGCGACCAGCAGCGTCCCCGAGGGGATCCTGACCCAGCGGCTGGACGGCTTGAGCAGATAGGTGAAGGTGTCGCCCATGCGCGGCGGCAGGCGGTCGACGAGCTTGGCCAGGCGCGGGTCTCCACCGGCGATCTCGCCGGTGGTGCCCACGGCTTCGGTGGTGCGCTCGTCCGAAACTGTGCTCATGCTTACTCCTTCAGGGCGGCCTGGAGCGTGGCGTCCGCTGCACTGGGCACGACCGGCTTCGCGCGCGGCAGCACCAGCGTCAGCAAGCGCAACAACTTGATCGCCTGGACTTCGTGGGGATGGACGTCCTCATCTGCGGCAGCAACGCGCTCCGACAGCTCCATCAAATGGGACGAGAGCGGCAGATTCGAAACCGGCCGCAGCGTGTCGATCACGACGTTGGCAAAATCCGGCTCCTCGAGCCGTTCGGCGAGTTCATCGAACATCGCATAGAGCCGTTCGTCCGAAATGTGCGGCGCCAGCTTGCGGTCCCTGATGAAACGGATCACCTCGTCGCGCTCGACCGGCGAGACGCGCCGGTCGGCAACCGCAACCAGCGCGCCCACGATCACCAACGCGACCGCCGCCTGCTCGTTCAGGCTCGACGGCTCCGTGATCTCGATTTCCATCGGATTTGAAGTTCTGGCGTCAGACATCGTAGCTCCCTTAACTTGCGAAATGGCCGCACGGAGCTGCGATCGGGACGAATAGTCGGAGAGAACGAACAAAGGCCCGACGATCGGCCGATCCATCGCATTCGCGCGGGACAGGTCATCCGACATCACGAGGTTTGCCGACATGGTCGGCGTCCTCGCCAGAGGGGCCCGGATTCTTGTTCTGCTCAGAGATAAAGGTGGCTCTGTCGGAATCAAGGCAATATGACTGCGACCAGCCGCCGCATCGGTTCCATAGCGATGAAACCGCGTCCGCGGCGCGCTGCAACGCTCTTCGCGTTGTGGCGCAAAGCCGGGATCCGGAAGGCGATACGCTCCGCCTATCGCGCAAGCGGCGGCGACATCGCAACCGTGTCACGATTGATCGCTACATCTACATCTCGGGAACGAGCGTCTGCGTCGCCATAGCGCTCGCGCAAGCTTCGGCAGCGAAAATGTCGTCCTTGAATCCGATGAGCGCGGAGAAGCGCATGAATCGCACCACATCCTGCACCGGCTGCGGCCATGCGCTCGTCCCGATGCTGACGGCCAAAGGCCGCGTGGAACCGAGCTGTCTCTGGTGTGAAGGCCTCGACGCCCGCGCGCTGGACATGGCGAAGTGGGCGGATAGCCCGTTCGGCAAGCCCGAGCGGGGCGTCCGTCAGTCGTTCGAATGAACGGCTTGAGACACTGAGCCGCCGGACATTTGCCTGTTGTCGCCGCGAGCTGCCCGGCTGCATGCCCTCGCAGGACATGCCGACAAATTAGACAAGATGCGTCGCTCCACCGAACTTGCGGACCTGCGCGGAAAGGTCAGGCAGGTGGGCGAACCCGTTGTCTAACCTCTGGTGCAATCTCGCTTTTCTTACGCGGCGCGTGCGGGCGGCGAGCCTGTGCGCGCACTGCGCGCCGACTGGCCCAAAATTCGCAAGACAGCATCTGGCCCAATTCCCTGCCCGCCCACGATAGAGCGCGGAAAGTTGCGTGCGCCCAGCTCCGGGATGGACGGCCCCAGATCGGAGAATGCCATGAACGTGCATGCTGCCGGAGATCTCAAATTCACCGGTCTCACCCATCCGAACGGCGCGCGGCTGCGTCTCAACGACCAGGACTTCGTGGCGATCGATCGCGACCGGGATGCGAAATTCGAGGCGACGTACCGGCCGCAGGCCCTCTACAACCGCGCCAACGAAGGCTTTCACGCCAACAACGAGACCTTCCTGCTGCACGAGGTCGCGACCAATCTGCCGATCTACCGGCCCGACACCGGCCCCACCGATTTCCACCTTCATCTTCCGCCGGGTGGCTTTCAGCTCGTGCTGGTCACCTCGGGCGCGTTCACCTTCGACTATGATGGGCGCTTCTACAATGTCGGCCCCGGCGCGGTGATGCTGCAAAGCGCGATCGTCCATCGCCAGCTCTTTTACACCTGGTCGGGACTGTCGACCGAAGAGAACCTGAAGACGCCGCAGACCGTGGTGCCCGACCCGATCTCGATGGGCTATTCGGGCAAGTTCCTCGAAGCCTTCATCACCGATCCGACGACGTTTCCGAACCCGACCATCGTCGGTCCGGACCAGATCAACGAGGCCGAGACGCCGCGCGTGGCCTGGAGCCACCCTCTGCACGACCGGCCGGCCGATGCCGGCTTCTGGCTTCAGGATCCCCTGGCGCTGGACGCGCTGTTCAGGCCGCTCACCGATGGCTCGGTCAAATCGACCATGCCGGTCCACGTGCGCGATATCGGCATCGAGATTCCGAGCGGCCATCTCGTCGCTGGCCACATCATCGCAACCGACCCGCGCGGTCAGTCGCTGCTGCCGAAGAGCACGTCGATCGCCACGGACGCGAGCTGTTTCGCCAAGGCCGAGGTCGTGATCTATCGCGTCATTCGCGGCACGGCCGAGTTCAAGAGAAAGACCGGCGAGAGCTTCGAACTGTCGGCCGGCGATGTGGTGACGGCGGGCAGGGATTCCATCAGCCTCACGGCTGTCGGCGAAAACACCCAGGTGCTGCGGCTCGGCCTGCTCAAGGGCATGAACGAGCTGCGCAGCTGGACGCCGACGCAGCGTGACGAGATCGACGGCCTCGCCGGTCAGATCATCACCCACAAAGACGTCCGACCCCTGCGCACCGAAGGCAAGCCGGTCGGGTATCTCTACGGCTGAGCGCCGAGCTTACTCCGCCGCTTGACGCACGTGGCGCGCGGTCGGCGTGCGCATCGTGACGAGCTCTTCGGCCGCGGTCGGATGCAGCGCGATGGTCGCGTCGAAATCCGCCTTGGTCGTCTTCATCTTCACCGCGATCGCGACAGCTTGCGTGATCTCGGCGGCGGCATCGCCGACGATGTGGCAGCCGAGCACGCGATCGGTTGAGCCGTCGACCACGAGCTTCATCAGCATGCGGGTGTCGCGGCCCGACATCGTCGCCTTGATGGGGCGGAACGTCGTCTTGTAGATGTCGACGTGGCTGAACTGCGCGCGCGCCTCGGTTTCCGTCAGACCGACCGTGCCGACTTCCGGCTGCGAGAACACGGCCGTCGGGATGTTGGCATGATCGACCCTGACCTCGCGCTTGCCGAACACCGTATCGGCAAAGGCATGGCCCTCGCGGATCGCGACCGGCGTCAGGTTGAAGCGGTGGGTGACGTCGCCGATCGCATAGATGCTGTCGACCGAGCTCCTGGAGAAATGGTCGACGGCGATGCCGCCATTGTTCGGGTTGATGGTGACGCCGGCCTTCTCCAGCCCGAGATTGGCGACGTTGGGATGGCGGCCGATGGCGAACATCACCTGGTCGGAGCCGATGCTCGATCCGTTCGACAGATGGGTGGTGAAGCTCTCGCCGTGGCGATCGACCTTGGTCACCGTGCAGCCGGTGAGAATGGTGATGCCCTGCTTCTCCATCTCGCTGCGGACATGGGTCCGGACATCCTCGTCAAAACCGCGAAGGATGTTGTCGCCGCGATAGATCACGGTGACGTCGGAGCCGAAGCCGGCGAAGATGCCGGCGAATTCCAGCGCGATGTAGCCGCCGCCCTGGATCACGATCCGCTTCGGCAGCCGCGCAAGGTGAAACGCCTCGTTGGAGGAGATCACGTGCTCGATGCCGGGAATCGCGGCGCCATGGTTGGGCGCGCCGCCGGTGGCGATCAGGATGTATTTTGCGGTGATCTTCCTGTCGTTCTCGAGCAGGCGGACGGTGTGCTTGTCCTCGATCACCGCGCGGCTCTTGACGATCTGCGCGCCCGACTTCTCGACATTCGTCGTATAGGCCGCCTCCAGCCGCGCGATCTCCTTGTCCTTGTTGGCGATCAGCGTCGGCCAGTCGAAGCTGGCGGGCGGAACGGTCCAGCCGAAACCCGCGGCGTCCTCGAGGTCCTGACGAAAATGCGAGCCGATCACGAACAGCTTCTTCGGCACGCAGCCGCGGATCACGCAGGTGCCGCCCATGCGGTACTCTTCCGCGATCATCACGCGGGCGCCGTGCCCGGCCGCGATGCGGGCGGCACGCACGCCGCCCGAACCACCACCGATGACGAAGAGGTCGACGTCGAATTCAGCCATGGTCCACTCCGCCCCTCTTCAACGATCTCTGATCAAATAGGATCGATCAGATCTCCTTGCCACGCTTGCGCATCTCGGCACGGAAGGCGCCCATCACGGTCTCGGAGAAGTTCTGGGCCCAGGAGTTCATGAAGGCCATGCTGAGCCCGATGGCGCGCGGCTCGGCCTCGATCAGCTTCTTGCCAAGCGGCGACTTGTAGAAGGTGACGAGATCCTTCAGCTCCTGCTCGGTGAACTCGCTGGCATAGATCTGGGCCATGCCTTCGCCGATCTCGTTCTGGCGGCCGTTGAGCTGCTGGGCCACGATCGGGGCAACCTCGTTGAGGTCCTTCTGGTAGTTGAGGTTCTGCTGGATCAGCGCGATCTTGGTCTTCTCGACGACGCCGGGCACGGCGCCCTGATACATCGCCGTGGCGTTCTTGATCTGCAGGATCTCCTTGGCCGCTGCGATCGCCGCCGGCGAGGATTTCGGCTGAGCCGGTGCCGCGGCGGCCTTGGGGGCCGGCGCCGGCTGCTGCGCCATGGCCGGGGCGGCCGATAGGGCCAGTCCCACAGCGAGAGTCGCGGCCGGCAAGAATTTCAACACGTTCTTCATTCCAGATCTCCTTTCGGCTTGCGCCGTTCAATCACGCGAATTCCTTCGCCGCCCGCCAGTACGGCCGAGCTGGCCAAGCCGATGAACAAACCATGCTCGACCACCCCGGGGATGGCGCTCAACGCATTGGCGAGACCGGGGGGATTCACAATACGTCCGAGCTGGGCATCGACGATCCAGTGGCCACCATCGGTGACGAAAACGTGGCCGCCCTTGTCCTTGCGGACCGCCATTTGCCCGGAAACGCCGCATTCGGCAAATGCCTTTTCGATCGCGCGGCGCGTTGCTCCGAGCCCGAACGGGATAACCTCGACCGGCAGCGGAAACTTGCCGAGCGTCGGCACCCATTTGGTGTCGTCCGCAATCACGATCATGCGATCCGAGGCGGCGGCCACGATCTTCTCGCGCAGCAGCGCACCGCCGCCGCCCTTGATCAGATTGAGCTCGGGATCGATCTCGTCGGCGCCGTCCACGGTGATGTCGAGATGGTCGATCTCATCCAAGGTCGTGAGCGGCACGCCGCAACGTTCCGCATCAGCGCGCGTGGCTTCGGAGGTCGGCACGCCGATCACCTTGAGCCCGGCGGCGACGCGCTCACCGAGCAGCTCGACGAAATGTTTGGCGGTCGAGCCGGTACCGAGCCCGAGCTGCATGCCGTCGCGCACCTCCTCGAGGGCGCGCGCAGCAGCCTGCCGCTTCAACTGGTCCATGTTCACGTGTGCGCCTGCCCTGGATTCGGAGGATGAGCCGCCGATCGCGGCCGCTTTCGGCGGCCTATGTAGCCTCGTTTTCCTCGCGGGAACAGGCCTATAAGGTGATCTTATGGGCCCGCCCCTTGCGTGGATGCGACCGGGCCGGTAGCGCTTGGACCATGACCTCCCCTCACACCATCGTCTTCGATCTCGACGGCACGCTTGTGGATACGGCGCCCGACCTGATCACCGCGCTGAACTACGTGCTCGACCGCGAAGGCCTGCCGCCCGTGCCGATGGCCTCCGCCCGCAACATGATCGGCGCCGGCGCCCGCAAGCTGATCGAGCGGGGACTGGAGGCCGAGGGCCGCACGGTCACCCCCAAAGACATGGACCGGATGACCGCGGATTTCATTGCCTATTACGCCGACCATATCGCGGTCGAATCCCGTCCCTTTGAGGGGCTTGAGGCCGCACTCGACCAGTTCGCGGCGCGAGGCCATCGCCTCGCGGTCTGCACCAACAAGCTGGAATGGCTGTCGAGGCGGCTGCTCGACCAGCTCGACCTCAGCCACCGTTTCGCGGCGATCTGCGGGGCGGACACTTTTGGTGTCCAGAAGCCCGATCCGACCATTTTCCGCGAGACCGTGGCCCGCGCCGGCGGAGACGTGAAGGCCAGCATCATGGTCGGCGATGCCGGTACCGACGTCGGGGTCGCCCGGCGGGCCGGAGTGCCCGTGATCGGGGTCAGCTTCGGCTACACCGACGTGCCGATCGCCGAATTGAAGCCGGACCGGCTGATCCATCACATGCGCGATCTGCCGGCGGCCGCGATCAGCCTGATGACGGCTTCACCCGTCGCAACCGGCTGATCCAACTCGGTTATTCTCGCGACGCCCTGCGTTAACCATCAATTATCTATGCGCCACGCGTCAATTGCCTGCCCCAAACGACACTCCTAAGGTCGCCCCGGGGATGTGGCGGTTCGTCGCAATAGAAGTGGATGGTTCATGCGTCGTGTCATCGCGATTGCGCTAGCGGGAGCGAGCCTGGGTGGCTGTTCCTCGATGTCCTGGGACATGTTCAAATCAGCACCGCCGACCGTCCAGGTCAGGCTCGAATCCAATCCGCCCGGTGCTGACGCCACCACCTCACTCGGTCAGGGCTGCAAGACCCCCTGCTCGGTCTCGGTTCCCGCACCCGATGCGCCTTTCACGGTCGCTTTCGCCCTGCCCAAGTACCAGCCGGCGAGCGTCCCGGTGAATGTGGTCAAGAATCCCGGCGATTTCACCACACCCGCCTCCGTCACCACCGATCCGAATCCGGTGTTTGCGGAACTCCAGACGGCGGTGCCGCCGAAACCGGTCCGCAAGCCGCACCGGACGAAAAAGCCCAAACCAGCCGCGCCCGCCGCAGCACCGGCCGATGCGGCACCCGTAGCGGCCTCGCCGTTCCCCGATCCGAATGCGGACAAGCGCTGATCTGCCTATACCACCCGATTGTCCTAGCCGCGTCCGATGCTTAGATTGCTTTCTCAGCACCGCTGAAGCAAAGGTGCGCCCGTCGCCGTAAGTGACAAGGCATTTGGTATGAACGGACTTTCTGCGAGCCCCCGTGCCGCGCTGTCGGGCGCGATGACCGATCCGTTCGGGCGGACCATCAGCTATCTGCGCGTCTCGGTCACCGACCGCTGCGATCTGCGCTGTTTCTACTGCATGTCGGAAGACATGACGTTCCTGCCCAAGGCCGACCTCCTGACGCTGGAGGAACTCGACCGGCTCTGCACGGCCTTCATCGCCAAGGGCGTGAAGAAGCTGCGGCTCACCGGCGGCGAGCCGCTGGTCCGCCGCAACGTGATGACGCTGGTGCGCTCGCTGTCGCGGCATCTTTCGACCGGCGCATTGAACGAGCTGACGCTGACCACCAACGGCACCCAGCTTGCAAAGCACGCGCGCGAGCTCGCCGATTGCGGCGTCCGCCGCATCAACGTCTCCCTCGACACGCTCGACCCCAGGAAGTTTCGCGAGATCACCCGCTGGGGCGAGATCGACAAGGTGCTCGAGGGGATCGAGGCCGCGCGCGCCGCAGGCCTTGCGGTGAAGATCAACGCCGTCGCCCTGAAGAACCTCAACGAGGACGAGCTGCCGGAACTGATGCGCTGGGCCCACGGCAAGGGCATGGGCCTGACGCTGATCGAGGTCATGCCGATGGGCGAGATCGGATCGGGTCGGATCGACCAGTATCTGCCCCTGTCGCTGGTGCGCGCCCGCCTCGCCCAGCAATTCACGCTGACGGATCTGCCCGAGAGCACCGGCGGTCCGGCCCGCTATGTCAGCGTCGCCGAGACCGGCGGCAAGCTCGGTTTCATCACGCCGATGACCCATAATTTCTGCGAATCCTGCAACCGGGTGCGCATCACCTGCACGGGGACGCTGCACACCTGCCTCGGCCACGAGGACGCCTCCGATCTGCGCAAACCTCTGCGTGCATCGAGCGATGACCTGCTGCTTGCGGATGCGATCGACCGCGCCATCGGACTGAAGCCCAAGGGGCACGATTTCATCATCGACCGCCGCCACGACCGCCCCAGCGTGTCCAGGCACATGAGCGTCACCGGCGGCTGACACCGTCGGATTACGGGCCTTATTCCCCTTAACTACCAACAAACTTCCAATTGACTGCCGGCACGCCCGCTGGTTTGGTGCCTGCTGCCTCAAGCCGTTGCGGCGAGACAAGCCGCGCGCCGCGTCGGCGTAATCAAGACGGCTGGGGTGAAATCGGGGGAGGACCTATCGTTGCAAGCGCTCCTTAAGCTGAGCCAAGGGATCGACGCGTTCACACGCTGGACGGGCAAGCGCCTCGCGTGGTTGATCGTGCTCGCCGTGATCATCTCGGCGGTCAATGCAATCATCCGCAAGACGTTCGATACGTCCTCGAATTCATGGCTCGAGCTGCAATGGGTGCTGTTCAGCATCGTCTTCCTGCTCTGCGCGCCCTGGACGCTGCTCGACAACGAACACATCCGCATCGACATCGTGAGCAACGCGCTGCCCAAGAAGGCTCGCAGCGTGATCGACCTGGTCGGTCACGTTTTCTTCCTCTTTCCGATTTGCATCGTCATGATCATTACCGGAGTGCCGTTCTTCCAGCGCTCCTTCCACATCAACGAGCAATCCGGCAACGCCGGCGGCCTGCCGCAATGGCCCGCCAAAGCCCTGATCATGATCGCGTTCGCTTTCCTGCTCGTGCAAGGCATCTCCGAGCTGATCAAGCGCATTGCGGTGATGCGCGGATTGATACCGGACCCGCATGAATCGCAAGTATCGGCGCTGGAGGCGGAAGTCGAGCATCTCGTCGAAGCGATCGAGAAGAAGTAGCCGTTGGCGACGGTGTAGGGGAAATCATGACCGCATTCATCATCGCCAATATGGCGCCCATCATGTTCGCGTCGCTGGTCGTCGTGCTGCTGCTCGGCTATCCCGCGGCATTCTCGCTCGGCGCCGTCGGCCTGTTCTACGCCGTGGTCGGCGTCGAGCTCGGCCAGTTTCACCCCGACTTCCTCCAGGCCCTCCCCGAGCGCGTCTACGGCGTGATGAACAACGACACGCTGCTCGCCATCCCGTTCTTCACCTTCATGGGGCTGGTGCTGGAGCGGTCGGGCATGGCCGAGGACCTGCTCGACACCATCGGCCAGTTGTTCGGCACCATCCGCGGCGGCCTCGCCTATGCCGTGATCTTCGTCGGCGCCCTGCTCGCCGCGACGACGGGCGTGGTGGCAGCTTCCGTGATCTCGATGGGTCTGATCTCGCTGCCGATCATGCTGCGCTATGGCTATGACCGCCGCGTGGCATCGGGCGTCATCGCCGCGTCCGGCACGCTCGCGCAGATCATTCCGCCCTCGCTCGTCCTGATCGTGATGGCCGACCAGCTCGGCAAGTCGGTCGGCGACATGTACGAGGGCGCCTTCATCCCCGGCCTCGTGCTCGCGGGTCTCTACGCCCTCTACGCCTTCCTCGTCAGCGTGATCTTCCCGGCGGCAGCACCCGGCCTGCCGAAGGACGCCATCGGTTTCCGCGAAGACAATGGCGACCGCGGCCTGGTCTCGCTCGGCATGCTGTTCCTCGCGAGCTGCGTGTTCGGATGGTTCATGATGCGCAATTCCGAGACGCATGGCGCCGATTACGTCGTGCTCAGCATGTTCTACGGCATCGTCTTCGCGTTCGCCGTCGCCGTGGTGAACTGGGCGATCGACAAGCTGACCGGCTTCCGCTTCCTCTCGAAAATGGCGCAGCAGACAACTTTCGTCATGGTGCCGCCGCTGTTCCTGATCTTCCTGGTGCTGGGCACCATCTTCATCGGCATCGCGACCCCGACCGAAGGCGGCGCGATGGGTGCCGCCGGCGCCCTCCTCCTCGGCGCCGCGAAGCGGCGGTTGAGCTGGGACCTGATCCGGCAAGCCACGGAATCGACCGCCAAGCTGTCGGCTTTCGTCGTGTTCATCCTGGTCGGCGCCCGCATCTTTTCGCTCACTTTCTATGGCGTCAACGGACACGTCTGGGTCGAGCACCTGCTCACCTCCCTGCCCGGCGGCCAGATCGGCTTCCTGATCTTCGTCAACGCGCTTGTTTTCGTGCTGGCCTTCTTCCTCGACTTCTTCGAGCTGGCCTTCATCGTGATCCCGCTGCTCGGACCTGCCGCCGAGCACCTCGGCATCGACCTGATCTGGTTCGGCGTCATTCTCGGCGTCAACATGCAGACCTCGTTCATGCATCCGCCGTTCGGTTTCGCGCTGTTCTATCTGCGATCGGTCGCGCCGAAGGAGCGATACACCGATCGCCTCACCGGCAAACGGATGGACCCTGTCACCACCGGCCAGATCTATTGGGGCGCGGTCCCATTCGTCGTCATCCAGATCATCATGGTCGGACTGGTGATCGCATTCCCCGCGATGGTGATGCACTACAAGGGCGTCCAGTCGAACATCGACCCCAGCACGATCAAGATCGAGGTGCCGCAGATCGAACTGCCGCCGCTGGATCTCGGCCCGCCGCAGAAGTAGCAAAGGATGGCGCGACTGCTGCCCTCTTACCCTCCCCCTCCAGGGCAGGGCAATCGCATATGATGTGCAGAATGCAGCGGCATAGGCAGTGGGCTCCCTCCCCCGCTTGCGGGGGAGGGTTGGGGAGAGGGTGTCTCGGCGCTGGGATTATTGAGATTAACTGAGGACGTCCCTGTGCGGCGAGAGCCCTCGCCCGCCGCGCTCTGCGAGCGCGTCGGCCTCTCCCGCAAGCGGGAGAGGCGGAGCAAGCCTGCAGACAGTCCCCGTGTAATTCATATGCGATAGCCCTGCCCTCCAGGGGAGGATGAAGAGGCCACCTCGTTCGCCGGCCGAAACCGCAGCGTGAACTCCGCGCCGCCGCCGGGGAGGTTTGCCACCGCAACCGTGGCCGCGTGATCGTCCGCCACCGCGCGCACGATCGAGAGTCCCAGTCCCGCGCCGTCGCTGCGCCGGCGGTCGGCGCGCCAGAAGCGCTGGAAGATCAGCTCGCGCTCGGCTTCCGCGATGCCCGGGCCGCAATCGCGCACGCGCACCGAACCGTCGTCGCGCACCTCGACCTCGACGCAGGTGTCCTTCGCGGTGAACTTGATGGCGTTTTCGGCGAGGTTGAAGATCGCACGCTGCAGCATCTCCGAATTGCCGCGGATCATGACCGGTGCGTCGGTCCCCTTCAGAGCGATGTCCTTGTGCTGCGCGATCGCGAACGGGGCGATCGAACCGACCACCTCGGCGCAGACCGCGCGCAAATCCGCGGTCTCCCCGGGATCGAGCACCAATGTGTCGAGCTCGGCGATCTCCAGCAACTGGGCGACGAGGCGGCTCGTGGCCTCGATGTCGGCAAGCAGCGCCTGCCGTGCGGCGCGGTCGTCGAGCGTCTCGATCCGGGTGCGCAGGATCGCGAGCGGCGTGCGCAGCTGATGGGCGGCATCCGCCGTGAACTGCCGCTGCACGCGAAAGCCGCCCTCGAGGCGATCGAGCGCCTGGTTCACGGCCGTGACCAGCGGCATGATCTCGCGCGGGATCTGCGCCGTCGGCAGGCGGATATCGGTGCGCGCCGGGCCGATATTGCTGGCCTCCTCCGAGGCCCTCCACAGCGGCGCAATCGCGCGGCGGAAGATGATGATGTCGGTGGCAAGCAGGACCAGGAGGATCGGGATGGTGATCCACCCCACCCGCCGGAAGAAGTTCGAGACGATGTCGTCGATGATGACGTCGCGGTGCGCGAGATCCTCGGCAACCTGGATGCGGACCGTCTTGCCGGCAATATCGCGGGTGACGCCTGCGCCGGAGATCGTCTCGGAGAAGCGTGATGCGGCCGCAGCGGCTGAACGCCGGTGCGAGGAGAACAGCAGCCGGCCGTCGGCATCGCGAATGTCGAACTGGTAGCGGCCGTAAGCGTCCGAATAGAGGCCCTTCAGGCTGTCGGGCAGGTTGAAGCTCAACGTGCCGTCCGGCTGCGCGACGATACGCTCCGCCAGCACCTCGGCCTGCGCGCGCATGGCGTCTCGATGCAGCTGGTCGATCTCGGAATTGAGCAGCCAGAACAGCACCAGCGGCAGGAAGATCGCGACCACCGCGACCGCGACGATGTGCAGGAACACGATGCGCGAGATCAGCGATTTGAACGTGAGCGATCTGGCATGGCCCCCCGCGGGCACGCTATTTCTCCTCGGTCATGAGATAGCCGACGCCCCGGATGGTGTGGATCACCACCCTGGCGCCGTGTTCAGCCAGCTGCTTGCGCAGCCGCGAGACGTAGACTTCCACCGCGTTGGAGGCGACCTCGCCTTCGAGCCCGAAGATGTGGTCCTCGACGTTCTTCTTCGGCACCACCCGCCCCTGCCGGCGCAACAGGATCTCGAGCACCGAGCTCTCGCGCGCGGAGATGATCCGCGGCTCGTCGTCGATGAAGATCTGGCGGCTCTCGGTGTCGTAGACGAGGTTGGCGAGGCTGAGCGAGCGGCCGAGCAACTGGCCGGGCCGGCGCAGGATGGCCTCCAGCCGCGCCACCAGCTCCTCCATCGCAAACGGCTTTGCGAGATAGTCGTCGGCGCCGCTGCGCAGGCCGGTCACGCGGTCCTGCAGGCCGCCGCGGGCCGTCAGCACCAGGACCGGCAGCGGCTCCATCTGCCGGCGCAGCTCGCGCAGCACCGACAGGCCGTCGTCGTCGGGCAGGCCGAGGTCGAGGATCATCGCGGCATAGTTGACGCAGCTCACCGCCTCGCGCGCCTCGGCCGCGCTGCCGACGATGTCGCTCTCATAGCCGGCCGCGGCCAGCCCGGCAGCAACGAGCCGCGACAGCTCGGCATTGTCCTCGACGATCAGAAGGCGCATCGATATTCCGGTGTCACCGCACGGCTCGCGCCGAAATCTTCGCCGCTCTTTTCCAGCATTCCGGACGGCCGGGCCAGCGAAAAAATGCGCGGTGAGCCGATCGCCCCGATGTCAGGCTCGTGTAAGCCGATCGGACTCGCGCTGACGAGGGCCTGGAACGGCGGGCCGGCATCCGGCGCTGGATCGAATACTCCCTGCTCGATCTAAGCGTCGCCTTCGACGCGCGCAAACGGATTGCCGTATACGGAATAGGCCAGCCAGGTCAGTTCCTTCCGGCTTTTGGCTGCCTCGCGAGCCGTTCGGACGGCTTCCACCAGCACGTTTCCGTCCTTGAGCGAGCGATAGAACGCCTCGGCAAAACTGTAGGCGAGCTTGTCGTCCACCGACCAGAGCGCCCCGACCAGCGCGCCCGCGCCGAGTTCGGAATACGGCCGCAGGAATGCATCGACGAAACCGGCGACACCTCCGCCGATACCGCGTCCCGAGCGCCCGGTCTGGCAGGCATTGATGAAAATGGTTGGCCTCGGTCCGCTTTCCGCGAAGCGGGCAAAAGCCTTGACCTGATCCGCCGATAGCGAATCCTGCGCAAAGCTGCCGTCCACCGTGGACCCCGTCATCAACAGGTCGGCCGTCATGACCGCCCGCTGCGCCGCCTCGCCGTGGCAGGCAAAGTGCAGAACGTCGCACTCCCTTGCATTGTGCTGGAGGAAGCCCGTCACCGAGATGCTGTCGGCCGGGACCTCGCGGGGATTGCCGAACAGCTTGGCCAGCATCTCGCGTTCGGCGCCGGCGCCTTCGAGCTGCAGGGCGGGATCGAGATAGGCCGGGATCACGTAGTTGACGCGATCGCTGCGCATCGCAAGTTTCGGACCGGGCCATGGCGTGCTGTGCAGCCAGCGGACCAGCCCCCATTCGGCGAGGAATCCCTTGCCGGCCTGCCCGGACTTCCGATCATTGATGTAAAGCAGCTCCCAGGGAATGAACGGCTCCTCCGAGATGACCTGGATCGCACGGATCGCGTCGCGATGGGTCCACAACGCCTCGCGGACCTTGTCCGGCAACAACTCGTTCGCCATGACAATTCCGTTTGCCTGGAGGCGCGCCAGGAACTGGTCATACAACCGGTTGGTCGCGAGCCAGGACGTCTCGATGCCCTTGAAGATCTCCGCAACGTAGACGTCGCGCGAGAAGCCGCCGGGAAGAGTGCGCGATTCCGAAACTGCGATGTTGGGGTCGACGCAGGCAAGGTCGAAACGCAGCGTCACCTTGCCGCTCTCCACGATCTCGTAGATCCTCAACACCGCTGGCTCGTGCGGGCGTGCCGCCATGGCCAGCCCGACCTGGCTCCGGCGCAAGGTCTTACTGTCTGCATCGACGAATACGGGAGCCAAGGTGAAGGACGCCAGAATGCGCGGACCCTGCCGCGCTTCGACGAGGATGTCCGCTGCGCCCTCTGCGGTACCTTCCACGACGAACCGCAGCGCCTCCGCCCGTCGTTCCCGCGGCGTGTCGATCTCTGCGCTGGATTCGCCGAGGACCCGGCAGTTTCTGCGCGCGATGACTTCAACGACGATGGCGCGGGACGCATCGATGTTGACCGGGGTATCCGAGGCGCTGGACGTTTGCGTTTCCGCAGCCTGGATCCTCTCGCGCGAAACCGTGACAAACAGCGGGACCGGCTTCCTGGGCGGCGGATGAGACTCGATCTCTGCCGCAAAATAGCACGCGGCAGTCCTTGGATCAGGAGAAGGTGCCAAGGGCGCCATCTCGGCAGCGACAGGCGCCTGGCTCGGCACGGGCGGTGCAGCCGCAGGTGCCGCACGTGTTGGCACTCGTCGCAGCGTCGTTGTGTCCGACATCGAGTCTACTTCGAGGCTCTCCAGATGGGGAGAGGGCAAAACGGCTCCCAGCGAGTGTTCACCGCGGGACGCCGCTCGCCGCGTCGCCCGGCGCGATACTGTCCGCGGCAGGTCCAATTGCTCGCCGAGGCGAGCTGCGCCGACACCCAGCCATTCACTCAACTTCAGCGGAACGACATCCGCCGCAAAGTAAGTGGTGTGAAAGACGTCGTCCGTATTGCCGAAGGCAAAGGTCGCGTCGCTGGCAAGGCGCGAGCCGCGGGTCCCGAACGAGGTCATCGACGAGGTATCCACCACCAGATCGTTGTCGAGCCGGAACAGGCGATTTGTCACGCGATCGGCAATGAACTCGGCGAACTCCCTCGTCACCCCCTTGCTGGGTTCGACCTGCGCGACGAAATTCGAAGTGATCGCATAATAGGTCGCGAGCTTGTCGAGAGGACCGGCCGCCCCGTTCAATTCCCTGACGAGGTCGCTCGTGGGCCGCATCGCGGCAAGTCCCGGCACCCTTTGCTCGTCGATGGCGACTTCCGAGAACGCCTGGACGAAGCGACCGACGGTCTTGATCCCCTGCGCCACGATGGGGCTCAACGCAGCTCCGCCCGCCAAGTATGAAACCGCACGGACGCCGGCCATGATCCCGTTGGTGTAGAGATCGATCATCGCCGCCCAGTTCTCGGGCTCGGCAAGATGCGTCCCGGCGTTCGTGCAGCCGACGAAGATGGCCTTGCCGAGCCGGATGTCCGGTCGTTGCTCCGCAAGCCGATTTTCCACCACGCGATAGACAAGTCCGCCACGGCTGTGGACCACCGCGTCGATCGACGACTTCTCCGGGATTCCCAGTTCCTGCAACGCCGCAACAAGAGCGGCCGCATTCTGGCCGGGCGTTGCGGTCAGGGTCTTGTGGTCGAAGCCGAGCACGGCGTCGTAGTGCTGGTTGGCTCTCGAAAGAAATGCCTTCCCGCTCTCGGAACCGGCAAGCTGCGCGAAGCCACCCGCGGTCGACGAGAACGTGCCGTGCACCATGAGCAGGATCTTGAGCGGGCGATCTTGCGGCAAGCGCGGCCGCTCCGATCGCGACGGGGTCCATGCCGCCGGATCGAGCCCGGTCATCATCACGATCCCCTCCTCCCGGTCTCCCTCGATATAGTCGGTCGCCGCATCGACGGCCGTTCTGGCGACGAACTTCAGCACATAGGCGCGGACCGGATCGATCAGCTTGTCGGAGACCCAGTCGAGAACCGGGCCACGCTTGCCGCGTGCCGTGGAGATTCCACGGGTGCCGCTGGTTTCCGCCGTCAGCGGGAACACCAGAACCTGTCTGCCGCCGCGTTGCCGCGATGGACGGGCAACCTGCTGCGGGTAGCTCCAGGCATAGACGCCGCCTGCCCCTTCGATCAGCACCATCGCCCGTTCGGACGGGCCGACCTCGACCTCGATCTGCGTCGGCGTCTGCGCGTCCCGTCGCAGGGCGCGCGTACCGGGGCGCGTCGGCGCCATCTCAACTTCGGCCGCGATCGTGAAGTCGGACGCCGACAGCGCCCTCTTGAGGTCATCGGCGCCCCTCATCTGGCTGGCGGAGGCCCGGCGCAATCCCCGGCGGGAAGCGTTGTCCTGAACCAACCTGACCTCGACATCGTCGGGACTTTGAACCACGATCCCGTTTGCTATCTCGATTGCAGCCATGTCCTTCCCCCTGTGCAGATGCGTTCTTCGTTACGTCCTTCACATGCCGCGGGGCGCGTGCCCCCTCCGACAGCGCGAGGTCAAGGCTTGACAGTCGACTGCGACGCAGGCGCGGCCCAACCGAGCAGATTGCCATCGAGCGCCGACGACTTCCGGATCAGCTTGTTGGATTCGATGTAGGCTTCCGCCGTCGAGGGCACGAGGTATCCGACCACGAAGCCGAGAATTCCGAAGGACGCGACGATGCCGGCGTACCACGACAACGGGATGCTCGGCATTTCCAGACCAAAGGCCCTGGTAACCAATACGAAGCTGACGAGAAGGCTGAACATCAGCGACGCCATGACCACCGCATGGGCCGCGCCGTCCTTCAGCCTCGCCTCGTGATAATCCAGCCGATCCGCCCTCAGCCGCACGTCGAGAAGAATGCTCAGGACCAGCGTGTTGACCAGGAAGATCAGGGAGAACAGCGAGCTCGCCGCAAACGGATGATTCTTCGCCAGCCAGCCTTCAGCGATCGGAATCGTGCTGTAAGTCAACCATAGTATGAAGTTGCCCGCCAGATACGAGCACGCCCCGAAGACCACATAAGAGCTCCAGGGCAACGCGTATAGCGAGGGGCGCGCGAAGTTCGTCGCGGCCTTCGGATAGATTGCAAAGAAGATCGAGATCGTCAGCGCTACCGCGTGCGCGAGGGACGAGAGGCCTCCGGCCAGCGAACCAACCGCAAACTTCTTCGGCAGATCGAGGAAGAACAGCGGCGCGACAGAGACCGCGAAGTCGAGGACGAAGATCGTCACCAGGGGTGCAAACGGCAATGGCTGGGGCAGAACGGTCTGATACCCGAAGCTGGATATCAGCTCCGTCCGGGAATCGCGCCTGTCGACGACCGACAAGGTCGCCTCGGCCAGACGACGCTGGTACGCGACCCGCAAATCCTCACACTCTTCCGCAATGAAATCGGAGATCTCGAGCACCAGCTCCCGCGCGTCGACATCCGACACCATGATGTCTTCCGTCAGCAGGAGGGCCCGCGCCGACCGTCGCAACATGCGCCGATACTGCCGCTCCAGCTCGTCAAAAGCGGCTTTCCGCGCGCGGAAGAACTTCTCGAAGCGCGGGTTGCCGCGCAGATCGACGAAACTGGTGTGAAGCGAAGCCACCTGCATGATCATGGCCGTCGCGCCGACGGCAAGCACTTCGTCATCCTGATTGAGCGCCTTCTCGATCAGCCTCGCGGGAACGCCATATCCTTCGAGCTCGCGCTGCAACTCCGGCTTTGCCCGCTCCGTCACCCGGATGGGCGAACGCGCGATGGCCACGATGACGGTCTCCACGGCCTGCGGGTAGCGCGCCAGCGTCTGCATCATGGTTCTCAGCAGTCCGATCACCCGAGATAGGATCGGCAGGTGCGGCGCCAGCACCATGAATGCGATCGTCGCCGGTACGGCAACGAGCAGGCCGGCGTCCCGTCCGGGATAGAGCTGATTGGTCAGCCAGCGGACTTGGATGACCATGAACACATAGAAGACCACGGCGATCGTGACGTAGGCGAGGACCGCGAAATAGTAGCGGTCGCGCATCACGGCATAGCGGATCTCCACGGTTTCGAAAGGAGCGTGAAAGTCGATCGCGCTGACGATGCAGATTGCGATCGCACCGAGGCCGAGAGCAACGACGGACGGGTCAAAGCCGTACATTGATGAACATCCGCTAGGGTCCTGCCCGGTCCACGAAGATTTCACCATCGAGGCCGCGCATGTAGAGAACCGGAGAAATCCATTCGGCGAAGTGGCGCGCCTTCAATTCGGCCCTCGTATGCGCCAGGGCGGCCTGAATCGAGACGTTGTCGGCGAGATAAGTGTAGAACGTATCGGCGAACGCGAGCCCCATGTTGTCGCTGATCTCGAACTGCATGGCGATCACCGCAGGGACGCCGCCCTGAATGAGCTCGGCAGCGGTGCTCGAGAACAGGGAACCGTCGGATTGCGCTCCGCTGCAGGAGTTCAGCACGACGAGGCTCGGCGTTTGGCCGGGCTGGGTGAGGAACACTCTCAACGTATCGGCGTACAGTCGAGTCCCGCTCGATCCGCCCTCTTCCTGCACCACGATGAAGCCCATCTGCCGATCCGGATCGTGTCCGCCGTGACCGATGAAGTGAAACAGATCCCACCGTTTGCCATCATCTCCCCTCAGGAAACGACGGTTGAGATCGCGCGCCTTTGCCGAAGGAATCCAGGACAGCTTCAGCCTCTTGCCGTCGTTCAGTTCGTTCAGTGCCCTCTTGATCGCGACCTGCTCGGCGTCGACCTCGATCTCATCCAGGGGGAATCCGTTCAGAACCTTGACCCTCGCCGCCATGCCCAACACCCGTATCGGCCTTGCCGCGCTCATCCGACGTTCTTCGCCATAGTCGTCGACGGCACGCGTGAACGGTGTGCTCTGGGAGGTCGTCACATAGAAGCGGTGCTTCTTGTCGTACATCGTTTCCCAGGGCACGTAGGCGAGCGCTGGATCGTTGACTCGCAAGCGGATCAGGAACGGCTCGTCGTCTCTTCGCGCCGCCTGGAAACATTCCTGATAGAGTTCGAGGATCTTTCGCTGAAAGATGAAGTCGAACAGTTGCGAACCGATTTCCTGGACAATTCGCTCGTCCGATCCCGAAGTCAGAGCTCCGGCAGCATCACGTATGGCTGGTCTTGCTTCATTGCCGCCATTTGCCGCGGCCGCATCCGGGTTTCGCGGCCGTAGCGCGGCCTCGGCGCTGCGCGCGGCAGGGCTCTGGAGAATCGCTTCCTGCAGCGGTCTCAGGTTCTGGCGAAAACTCGGCTTGAGCTTCTCGACCTCGATCTCGCGGCTCGACGAATTGTATTCCGCAACGATGCGGCAATGGTCTTCGCCACAATCTTCGATGGTCAGATTGAAAACGACCTTCGCCACGACGCAATCCTCAGCCGCGCATTGTCAGCGCAAAAAGGCGCCTTGCAAGAAAGTCCCTGGCGGCCAGCAAGGCCCAAACGGCATGTGGCGGGCGTCGTGCCGCGGCATTCCCGCGCTCCGCACCTGAGAAGCGGTGGCCGCAACCCGTAATTTTGGCCGCCGGCTTTCTGCCGGCCCAGGACGCACACGCCGAGTTCGGGCGGGCTTTCGTCTTGGCCTGCGCGGCCTGCTCGCAGCGGCGCACCGCACGGCATCGGTCGGCGCAATCAAGGAAAGCTCGCTAGCTTCCCGGAATTTCTAGCGAATTTCTCTCGACGTGACTGTGAACCGCTTCACACCTCTCGCTTTGGTGATCACTGTGAAGGACCGGCAGCGGCTCCATCTGCCGGCGCAGCACCGACAGGGCAGTTGTCATTGCATTCCCGATAACGGTGACTGGGCTGCTCGACGCGCCCACGAAAGTGGACCTGGACAAGATCAAGATCGAGATCCCGGACATCGAGCTGCCACCGCCACTCGATTTCGGCCAGCCGAAGAATTGACCCCCGGAACATTCGCTTCTGTACGTGGTTGAATCCGGGCTGAGGATCAGCGCCTGGAGGAGCCGGATGCCTTACTTCCCTTCTGGCCAAGACCAAGACTTCCGCATCTGCAAGGTGCTTGCCGACGTCTTTTGCGCGATCTTGCTCGGCACCTTCTCCATCGTCTTTTTCGGCTGGCTCGGCGGCATTGTCGCCGTCGTGATCCTCGAAGCCGGCCTGCTCGGGCTCGATTGGCTCATGCCAAGCACGAAAGACGCGGCAGGCGTCGTTCGCTGACGGTTTTGCCCAATGCTTGGAAACCGGCCGGTAGCGGACCTCGACAAGAGCAAGCTCGGCCGCTGAAGCTAGCCTCGTCCGGTGAAGTGCTCCTGAAACGCCGCTCTGAGCTCATCCAGCTGGTCGTTCGTCGCCCCTGACCGTGCGTCGGCCCTGTTCGCAGGCACGTCCATGTATGCGATCGGCTGAGCGAACTGGCACGCCGTGAAGTCGTATCTCTTGCCTCCGATCCGGTTGTAGAAATGATCGCCGGCCGGAAGAGGCGTCTTCAGCAAGACACCACCGAAGAGTTCGTGAACGAGCAGCGACGTGACGTTGCATTGCCCTGCCGCCGGATTGTTCGTCGTCCATTGGCTGCTCGTCGACGACGACCATGCCTTGCGCAGCGCGTCCTGGATTTGATCGGGGTCGAAGCTCAGTGGATTTTCTCGGGTGCGGCCCCGAGGCCGAATTCGGATTATGCGACGATGAGCTTCTACCACTGTTTTGCCCGACGCATCAAGGAGCTTCCGTATTTCCGCAAGCATTGGCGGTACACCGCCAAGTCATTGATAACGCTGTCCTCGCCTACTGTGCATGGGGTTGTTTTCGATGTTTTTGTTCTGGACGACCTTCGAGCGCTGCAACGACAACGCCCCGGAGCCTTCGCTCCGGGGCGCTGCCTGCGACGGATAGCGCGATCAGCTCTGCGAGCGCCGCGCCATGAAGATGTCGTAGCCGACCTCTGCGACCTGGAACCATGAGTAGCCGTCGCTCGTGAACTTGGCGAGCGAGTCGTGCACCTTCTTGAAGTTGGGGTTGGTCGCGGCGACTTCAGCGTGCAGCTCCTTGGCGGCCTTGTAGCAGGCATCCATGATCGACGGCGAGAAAGCATGCAGCTTGGTGCCGCCCGCGAGCAGCTTCTTCAGCGCCAGCGGATTGGCATTGTCATAGCGTGCCATCATGTAGTTGTTGGCGTAGTGGCCGGCCTGCTCCAGCACGCTCTGGTAATATTTCGGCAGCGCGTTCCACTTGTCGAGGTTGACGAAGGCCATCAGCATCGGTCCGCCTTCCCACCAGCCGGGATAGTAGTAGTGCGGCGCGATCTTGTAGAAGCCGAGCTTCTCGTCGTCATAGGGGCCGACCCATTCGGCGGCATCGATGGTGCCCTTCTCCAGCGCGGGGTAGATGTCGCCGCCGGCGAGTTGCTGCGGCACGACGCCGAGCTTCTGGAGCACGCGGCCGGTGAAACCACCAATGCGGAATTTCATGCCCTTGAGATCGTCGGGCGTGTTGACCTCTTTCCTGAACCAGCCGCCCATCTGGCAACCGGTGTTGCCCGCGAGCAGCGAGACGACGTTGTAGCTCTTGTAAAATTCGTTGAGCACGTCGCGGCCGCCGCCAAGCATGTACCAGGCCTGGTTGATGCGCATGTTGGGACCGAACGGCACGGCCGAGCCGAAGGTGAAGGTCGGGTCCTTGCCGAAATAATAGTAGGACGCCGTGTGGCCGATTTCGCAGGTGCCGTTCTGCACGGCGTCGAGCACCTGGAGGCCCGGCACGATCTCGCCGGCCGCGAAGATCTGGATCTGGAATTTGTTGTCGGTCGCCTCCGCGACCATCTTGCACATCATCTCGGCGCCGCCAAACAGCGTGTCGAGCGATTTCGGCCAGCTCGTCGGCATGCGCCATTTGATTTCCGGCATCGACTGCGCGATCGCGGGAGCCGCGAGCGTGGCGGCGCCGGCCGCACCAAGTCCTGTGACCTTGATGAAGTCTCTTCTCTTCATGATTTCCTGCCCTGATGTACCAGTGATTGTGGGCCTTCTTGTCGAGGCTTGCCGCCAGCATGACGCAAGCCACGGCCGAATGCCATCCCGATCGCACTGCGGCAAAGAAAAAGCCCGGCCTCGCGAGCGAGGCCGGGCGATTTGGTCCTGCGACTTGAGCCGCAGATCAGCCGCGCGTGCGCGAGCGGATCATGAAGCTGTCGTAGGTATATTCAGCGACCTGCCACCACAGATATTCGTCGGAGCGGTAGGCCTGCATTGCGTCGATCGACTTCTTGAAGTCGGCGTTCTTGGCCGAAATCTCGGCCCACAGCTCGTTGGTCGACTTGAGGCAGGCTTCCAGCACTTCGTTGGTGAACGGGCGAAGCTGGGTGCCGCCGGCGACCAGGCGCTTCAGCGCGGCCGGGTTCTGCATGTCGTAACGCGCAGCCATCCAGGTGTTGGCGTTGGCCGTCGCGTTGGTGAGGATCGCCTGGTAGCTCTTCGGCAGCGCATTGAACTTTTCCAGGTTGGCGAAGGCATGGACGGTCGGACCGCCTTCCCAGAAGCCAGGATAGTAGTAGTACTTGGCGACCTTGGCGAAGCCGAGCTTCTCGTCATCGTAGGGGCCGACCCATTCGGCCGCGTCGATGGTGCCCTTCTCCAGCGCCGGATAGATGTCGCCGCCGGCGAGCTGCTGCGGCACCACGCCGACCTTCTGGAGCACCTGGCCGGCGATGCCGCCGATGCGCATCTTGAGGCCGGACAGGTCGGCAACGGTCTTGATCTCCTTGCGGAACCAGCCGCCCATCTGGGTGCCGGTGTTGCCGCAGGGGAAGCCGATCACGTTCGACTTCTTGAAGAACTCGTTGGCGAGCTCGTTGCCGCCGCCCTGATAGAGCCAGGAATTCTGCTGGCGCGCATTGAGGCCGAACGGCACCGAGGCGAAGATCGCAAAGGTCGGGTCCTTGCCGACGTAGTAGTAGGAGACGGTGTGGCACATGTCGACAGTGCCATTCGAGGTCGCATCGAGCGCCTGGAGGCCGGGCACGATTTCGCCGGCGGCGAACACCTGGATCTGGAACTTGTTGTCAGTCATCTCGGCGACGTACTTCGCCACCTGCTCGGCGCCGCCATAGATGGTGTCGAGCGACTTCGGGAAGCTCGAAGTCAGGCGCCACTTCACCTCGGGCGAGGACTGCGCGATCGCCGGCGAGGCCACTGCGGTCGCCGCCGCGCCTGCTGCCGACACTTTCAGAAAATCACGACGCTTCATCTTCTAGTCTCTCCTTGCTGGGGCGTTTCCCCTTAACTTCTCTTATGCCGCCGCTCATCCCGGCGACGCGTCGATGTCGCGTCGAACCGAAGGGGCTTGACTGCCGTGCGCGTTTAACACGGACCGCGCGGTTACGGAACGCGACAATGGCATGACGGGGCTCTACAAAAGTCGCATGTCCCAGGGGCCCGCGGCCCGCCGGTTCAGGCTGCGGCAATGACGCCCTTCAGCTGGTCCCGGACCTGCCCTGCGATGGCGCGGTAGATCGCCGCATGAGGGCCGTCCGGCTCGCTGTCGACCACGGGATTACCGGCATCCGAAGTGGCACGAATCGCCATGTGCAGGGGGATCTCGCCCAGGAATGGCACCTTGAGCTTTTCGGCCTCGTGCCGCGCCCCGCCATGGCCGAAAATGTCCGACTTGGTCCCGCAATGCGGGCACTGGAAGTAGCTCATATTCTCGACGATGCCGAGAACGGGCACGTTGACCTTCTTGAACATGGCAAGGCCCCGCCGCGCGTCGATCAGGGACAGGTCCTGGGGGGTCGAGACGATCACGGCGCCCTTGAGCGGCACGTTTTGGGCCAGCGTGAGCTGGGCATCGCCGGTGCCCGGTGGCATGTCGACAACCAGCACGTCGAGCTTGCCCCATTCGACGTCGCGCAGCATCTGCGTCACCGCCGACATCACCATGGGACCGCGCCAGATCATCGCGGTCTCTTCCTCGACCAGGAAGCCGATCGACATGATGGCGAGGCCGAAACGCCGAAGCGGAATCATCTTGCGTTCGCCGTTCAGCTCCGGCTTGTCGCGCAGACCGGTCAGGCGCGGCACCGACGGGCCATAGATGTCGGCGTCGAGCAGCCCGACCTTGAGGCCGAGGTCGCGCAGGCCCAGCGCCAGATTGAGCGCGGTGGTCGACTTGCCGACGCCGCCCTTGCCGGAGGCGACCGCAATCACGGCTGCAACGCCCGGGATTTCCGATTGCCGCGCCATCGGCGACTGGCCGCCCTGCGGCGGCTTGTGGGCATGGGCCGGCTGCACGCCAGGCGTGCCGCGGCTCGGCTGCGGCGGTGGCGGCGGCGCGGAGCCCGGCTTGCGCTCGGCGGTCAGCGCCACCATGACGGTGGTGACGCCGGGGATGGCGCGCACCGCGGCCTCCGCTTCGGCCCGGATGGATTCCCAGGCCCTTGCCTCGGCGGCATCGACATTGATCGAGAAGAACACCTTGCCGTCGGACGCGCTGATCGCGCTCAGCACATTGGCATGGGCGAGCGCGACCCCGCGGGGCGACTTGATCCTGGCGAGGCTGTCGAGAACCTGTTGCTGCGTCACGCTCAAAGCGCATCTCCTGAACTGAGCCTGATCCGGCCCCGGAGGGCCGCGCCAGCGCAAAGCGGGAAGCGGCTTTCCGGCCAGGCCAGGCTCGAGACTTTAGGATGCCCCATTAGAGCGGAAACGCCCAAAAGGCTACTGCCTGCCGATATCGTCAGCCTTTTCCGCGGGCGCCGCCCCCTGCTCCGTGGCGGCCTCGTAATTCAGCTCGATCATGACGCCGTTGGGGTCGTGGACGAAGATCTGCCAGAGATCGCCGCCGGGCACCTGGCGGGCCTCGAACTTCATCCCCTTGGATGCCAGCCGCTGTTTCATGCCGTCAAAGCCGCGACTGACGAAGGCGACGTGGTGGACGACGCCGGAATCCGGCTTTTGTGGCTCCGCGGTCGCAGAAATGTCGACGAGGTGCACCACCGGTTTACCCTCGCTGTACATCCAGGCGCCCGGGAAGGCGAAATTCGGCCGTGCGCCTTTTTCCAGGCCCAGCACGTCCGCGTAGAAGCGGACGGTCTCGGCCAGATTCCGGGTCCGGATGTTGAAATGATCGAGGACGCCAACGCTCACGCCGCCCATGCTCTCGCTCCCTTTTTTTGAAGTCCTTGGGTCCGCCATCCTAGCACAGGGGGCCGCCAAACGAAGCCGTTGCCCTCCGGCCTCAAGGGTTTATGGTGCGCCTCCAATCCGCCCTCACCGCGGAACCCAGGCGCCCCTCGCCTGGCAAGAACCGTAAAACCCAAACTACGGACAAGGTACCACAGATGGCTAAAGTCGCTTTCCTCGGTCTCGGCGTGATGGGCTTCCCCATGGCCGGACACCTCGTGAAAAAAGGGGGCCATGAGGTCACCGTCTACAACCGCACCGCGGCCAAGGCGAAGGAATGGGCGGACAAGTTCGGCGGCAAGACCGCAGCGACCCCGAAGGCCGCCGCCGAGGGCCAGGATTTCGTGATGTGCTGCGTCGGCAACGACAACGATCTGCGCGCGGTCACGATCGGCGCCGACGGCGCGTTCGCCGGCATGAAGAAGGGTGCGACCTTCGTCGACCACACCACCGCCTCCGCCGAGGTCGCGCGTGAGCTGGACGCAGCCGCCACCAAGGCTGGCTTCAAATTCGTCGACGCCCCGGTCTCCGGCGGCCAGGCCGGCGCCGAGAACGGCGTGCTGACGGTGATGTGCGGTGGCGCGCAGGACGCGTATTCGGGTGCCGAGCCGATCATCACAGGCGCCTATGCGCGGATGTGCAAACTGCTCGGGCCCGCCGGAAGCGGCCAGCTGACGAAGATGGTCAACCAGATCTGCATCGCCGGTCTGGTGCAGGGTCTTTCCGAGGGTATCCACTTCGCCAAGAAGAGCGGCCTCGACGTCGCCGCAGTGATCGAGACCATCTCGAAAGGGGCCGCGCAGTCCTGGCAGATGGAAAATCGCTACAAGACCATGAACGAGGACAAGTACGATTTCGGCTTCGCGGTCGAATGGATGCGCAAGGACCTCTCGATCGCGATCGCTGAAGCCCGCCGCAGCGGCGCCAACCTGCCTGTCACCGCGCTGGTCGACCAGTTCTATTCCGAGGTCGAGAAGATGGGCGGCAAGCGCTGGGATACGTCGAGCCTGCTCGCACGCCTGCAACGCTGAGGCTCTGTGGCGGCCTCGTCTACGTCCAGGGCCGTACAACATCGTATGTCGTCGCGACCCGGCCGCGGCGACGTTCAAAACGCGCTAACCGAGATTATCATAAACTACTGGGGTTGCTTAGCGTGATCGCCGCCATCCTCCTCGTTGCCTGCGCCGGCGTCGCGCCGGAGCTCCGACCCGGAATCGCCGGGATCGCCGCGGGTGGTGCCTGCCGGCGAGGATCCCGCCTCATTGCTCGCCTGCTCCCGGTCGCGCTCCTGATCCTGCTTGCATCACCGTCGCAGGCGCTCGCCGCATCGCTCGACGGCGCGGGCATTCGGCCGCAATGGGCGCTCCCCTTCGCCGGCATGCTGCTGTCGATCGCGATATTTCCGCTGGCGGCGCCTCACTTCTGGGAGCACCACCAGGGCAAGATTGCTGCAATGTGGGCGGCCCTGATCGTGCTGCCGCTAGCCGTCTGGTACGGCCCGCTTCCAACCGTCCAGACACTCGTCCATACCGCGCTGCTCGAATACATCCCCTTCATTCTGCTGCTCCTCGCTCTGTTCACCGTGGCCGGCGGAATCGTGGTGCGCGGCAATCTTCACGGCTCCCCGGTTCTGAATACGCTGCTGCTCGCTCTGGGCACTCTGATTGCGAGCGTCATCGGCACGACCGGCGCGTCGATGGTCATGATCCGGCCGGTCCTCCGCGCCAATGACGACCGGCGGCACAACGCGCACGTCGTCATCTTCTTCATCTTTCTGGTGTCCAACATCGGCGGCTCGCTCTCACCCCTGGGAGATCCGCCGTTGTTCCTGGGGTTCCTGCGCGGCGTGGACTTCTTCTGGACGACGACGCACCTGTTCCCCCAGACCACGTTCGTGGCCTGGATTCTGCTCGCCCTGTTCTTTTGCATCGATACTTATCTTTATCGCAAGGAAGGCCGCGTCAAACCGGACCCAACTCCCGACAATCCCTTGCGGATCAGCGGCGGCCTCAACTTCGCTCTGATGGGAGTCATCATTGCTGCGATCCTCTTGAGCGCCAAGCTCGACCTCGGCGGATTTGAGGTTCTCGGCACGCACCTCCAGCTGCAGAATCTTCTGCGCGATGCCGTAATGATCGGCGTCGTGTTCGCATCTCTTGCCGTCACGCCGAAGGAGGACCACGACGCGAACGGCTTCTCTTGGGGCCCCATGATCGAAGTGGCCAAGCTGTTCGCCGCCATCTTCATCACCATCATTCCCGTGCTTGCGATCCTCAACGCCGGCAAATCCGGCGCGTTTGCCTTCGTCGTAAACATGGTCACCAACGCCGACGGCACGCCGAACAATGCCGCCTATTTCTGGTTGAGCGGCCTGCTCTCATCCTTTCTCGACAATGCGCCGACCTATCTGGTCTTCTTTGAGCTTGCTGGAGGCGACGCCAAGCATCTGATGACGAACGGCGCCGTCACCCTGGCCGCGATCTCCACAGGTGCGGTGTTCATGGGCGCAAACTCTTACATCGGCAACGCGCCCAACTTCATGGTGTACGCGATCGCGCGAGCTGGCGGCGTCGCAATGCCGGGCTTCTTCGGGTACATGGCCTGGACCTCCGTCCTGCTGCTGCCTGTGTTCGCGTTGGTCACGCTCGTTTTCTTCAGGTGAAGGGGCTGCGGGTTCCGCGAGCCGAGGTCGGAACCGGGCATTGGATTAACGCCGGGTTAACGTAATTCTTTAGCTCCTTAAGTCAGCTCTTAAGGATTTCTTGCCAGAGATAGACAACGCAGAAGTCCCGCGCCCGGCGTGGGCAGGAATTGTGTTGTTTGATGAGTAACCCCGCTGAAAAGCCCGAGGTTGTGCAGCTGCCGGCCGAGCCGGTGAGCGCGCCATCGGCGAGCAGCCGAAGGGCTGCGGCGCAGCGGGTACGCGAGGCGCGGGACAAGTTAACGTCGACCAGTGGAACCCGGCCGGCTTTCGACGCCGAGATGCTGCGGCAATACGCCCAGACGCGGCTGTCCGCCTCCTATGTCGTGATGCTGCTGGTGGTTGCCACCGGCGTGCTGTTCGGGCTGTGGATGCAGCCGGTCCCGGCCGCGGCCTGGACCGTCGGCATGCTCTGCATCCACAGCGCCATGATCCGCAGTTGCCGGCGCTTCCTGACCGAGCCCGCCTCGCCCGCGGCGACGCGCGCGTGGCGGACGCGCTTCGTCGTGCTCGACCTGCTCTATGGCCTGTGCTGGATGGCGATCCTGATCCATCCCGTGCTCGACATGGTCACGGAAACGCTGATGATGTTCCTGATGCTGCTGGTGATCGCAGTATCGAGCATGCTCGCCGCCAACCTGCCGATCGCAGCCCTTGCCGCCACGGCGCCGGTCGCGGTCGCGATGGCGCTGAGCTTTGCGGTGACCGGTTCGCTGGACAATTACATCCTGGCGGCGCTCGCGCTTGCCGCCGAAGGCTATTTCGTCCTGCTGGCGCACCGCCTCCACTCCTCGACCTTCGCCACGCTGGAAGCGCGCGCAGAGAAGGACGCGCTGATCGGCGAGCTGGAACAGGCCAAGGCGATCTCGGACGAAGCGCGCCACCGTGCCGAAGCCGCCAACGTCGCCAAGTCGCGCTTTCTCGCGCAGATGAGCCACGAGCTGCGCACGCCGCTGAATGCCATCCTCGGCTTCTCCGAGGTGATGAAGAGCGAGATTTTCGGCCCGCATCAGGTCGCCGTCTACAAGGAATATTCCGCCGACATCCATAATTCCGGCGTGCACCTGCTCAACCTCATCAACGAGATCCTCGATCTGTCGCGGATCGAGGCCGGCCGCTACGAACTCAACGAGGAAGCGGTGTCGCTGGTCGGCATCGTCGCCGACTGCCATCATTTGATGAAGCTGCGTGCCTCGAGCCGTGGCATCACCATCCACGAAGTGTTCGAGCAGGCCATGCCGCGGCTCTGGGCCGACGAGCGCGCGATCCGGCAGGTCGTGCTCAATCTGCTCTCCAACTCGATCAAGTTCACCCCGCAGGGCGGCGAGATCTGGCTCAAGGCGGGATGGACCGCCTCGGGCGGGCAATATCTCTCGGTGAAGGATTCCGGCTCCGGCATCCCCGAGGACGAGATTCCGGTCGTGCTCGCCTCGTTCGGCCAGGGCTCCAATTCGATCAAGTCGGCTGAACAGGGCGCCGGCCTCGGCCTGCCGATCGCCAAGAATCTGATCGACCTGCATGGCGGCACGTTCACGCTGAAATCGAAGCTGCGGATCGGCACCGAGGTGATCGTCACCTTCCCGCCGGAGCGTGTGATGAGTGCGCTTGCCCCGCTGTCGGATGATTCTCCGCCGCTCCAGCCGGAGAATTCCGGCCTGCCCGACGAGAAACGCCGGCCGCGCCACAAGCCGATCATGAGTGCGGGGACAGGCTCTTAACGAGATGCTTGCAGAGATGTCCGACGATCCCTCAGAATGTCCGAATGAGCAAAGAAACACCGTGCGTCGCCGTCTGCATGATCGATCCCAAGACCAGGCTTTGCTTCGGGTGCGGCCGGACCTTGCCCGAGATCGCGCGCTGGCATGCCATGGAAAGCGCGGACCGGCTCGCGATCATGGCCCTCTTGCCGGCGCGCATGACGGAAGCTGGACTTGCGCCGATCGCGGGATCGCCGAAACGCATCTGATCCGCCCGTGGGCCGTCGGAGGCGCGCGATGATCCGCTTCCTGCTCGTTCTGGTCATGCTCGCCGGCACGGCAGGTGCCGTGGTCGCCTATGGCGACGCCGACCAAATCGCGCGGGCCAGCCACAAGGTCTCGCACATTTTCCGCGGACAGACCCCCTCCCCTGCGCCGGCCGTACAGATCCCGCGCGGCCAGGGCGGCGAATTCACGTTGCGTGCGAAGATCAATGGCGTCACCGCGCCGATGGTGATCGATACCGGCGCGACATCGGTGGTGCTGACCTGGGAAACCGCGAAAGCAATCGGGCTGCCGCTCGAGATGCTCGAATATGACGTCGACCTGGAGACCGCGGGCGGCCACACCAAGGCGGCCCGGCTCACGCTCGACCGTCTCGCCGTCGGCCATCTCGTGGAGAAGTCGGTGCCGGCCCTCGTCGTGCAGCGCGGCCAGATGAAGACCAATCTGCTCGGCATGAGTTTCCTCGACCGCCTCGAGAGCTGGGGGGTGCGCGCCGACACGTTGATGCTCACCGGGTATCCGGAACTCCAGCGTGGACATCGCCGCTCGCGCATGGCAGTCGACTAACTGACCTACGCCGCCTCCGCCGGCGCGCGCGCGGCGACGTGCGCAATCGCATCGCGCAACACCTCGAGGCCAGCGCCCGGCTTCACCCCTTGCTCGGCCAAATGACGGCGGAAGGCCCGCGCACCCGGCACGGCATGGAATGCGCCGACGAAATGCCGCGTGATCGCATGCAGTCGCGTTCCGCGAACGAGCTGCTGCTCGATGTAAGGCATCATCGCCTCGAGCGCATCCTGCATGGTCGCATGCGGCGCCGCTTCGCCGAAGATCTCCCGATCCACGGAGAGCAGCCGCCACGGCTCCTGATAGGCAGCGCGGCCGAGCATCACGCCGTCGACGTGTTCGAGATGTGCTTTCGCGTCTTCGATGCCGGGAATGCCGCCGTTGATGATGACGGTCACACGAGGCATTGCGCGCTTGAGGCGATAGACGCGGTCATAATCGAGCGGGGGAACGTCGCGATTCTCCTTCGGAGACAACCCGTTGAGCCAAGCCTTGCGGGCATGCACGATCAGCGCATCGCAGCCGGAGGCGACCACCGCATGTGCAAGCGCATCGAGCGCGACCTCAGGGTCCTGCTCATCGATGCCGATGCGGCACTTCACGGTGACGGGAATCGCGACGATGCGTTTCATCGCGTCGACGCCCCTCGCGACCAGATCCGGCTCCGCCATGAGGCAGGCGCCGAAGCGGCCATCCTTTACGCGATCGGACGGACAGCCGACATTGAGGTTGATCTCGTCATAGCCAAACGCCTCGCCGATCCGCGCAGCCTCGGCCAGTTCGCGTGGATCTGAGCCGCCGAGTTGAAGCGCCACCGGATGCTCGCACCGATCGAACCCGAGCAGCCGTTGCCGATCGCCATGGATGACGGCGCCCGTGGTGAGCATCTCCGTATACAGCAGCGCCCGCCGCGTCAGGTGACGATGGAACACCCGGCAATGCCGGTCCGTCCAGTCCATCATGGGCGCCACGGAAAAGCGATAATCTTGATCTTTCAACAAGTTACCCTACACTATCAAAGGACTAGAAGAGGAACATACACCCAGTGTGTGCACTCCAAACTAGCCAAAATTGCACCCGTTTGTACCGCATTTGATCTCGCGGTGCACACGTAGCGCACACGAAATCGGAGTGGAGTGCACACGCAATGGCGACCTTCACAAAGCTTAATTCGGGGAGCTGGCGGGTCCAGGTACGGCGCAAGCGGCAGTATGTGGCCAACACATTTCTACGGCGGCATGACGCTGAAGAATGGGCCCGTGACGTGGAGCGGGCGATCGATCGCGGGATCCCAGTTAGACGGGCTCGTCCCCACGAACCACCGCGGATCTTTTCCGACTTGATCACGCTTCACATCGACGATCTGACCGAAGTCGGAAAGTCTATCGGACGGTCCAAGGCCGCCGTAATGGAGGCATTGAAGGTCTCCCTCGGAAGAGTAAAGATTCAGGATCTAACGCGCGAGCGATTGATCGAATTTGGGAAAAGGCGAGCGAAGCAAGGCGCAGGCCCACCGACGTTATCGATCGATTTCTCTTTCATCCGAACCATTCTTACACACGCCGCCGCCATTCATGGAATTGATGTGTCCGCCGAAAACGTTCGCTTGGCGAGGGTGGCGCTCAAACGCCTCGACCTGATCGGCAAGGGTAACGAACGCGACCGCCGCCCATCGCAGGATGAACTAAGCCAATTGACGGAGTACACCGAGAACAATCCTCGTCAATTTATCCCGCTAGGCAGGATCGTTCGCTTCGCCGTAGCGACTGCAATGCGTCAGGCAGAGATCTGTCGAATAGAATGGTCGGACGTCGACATGCAGAAGCGAACGGTCAAGATACGAGACCGGAAAGATCCTCGGCGCAAGGATGGGAATCATCAGACGATCCCCCTCCTCAACGTGACCGGCTATGACGCCTGGCAGCTGGTACTAGAACAGCGGATTGTAACTCGTGGCAGAGGACGAGTGTTTCCTCACCACTCCAAATCGGTGGGTGCGGCCTTCCGCCGGTCGTGTAAGGCTCTCGATATCGATGACCTGCGGTTTCACGACCTTCGCCACGAAGGCACAAGTCGACTTTTTGAGGCGGGCTTTCCAATCGAGAAAGTCGCCATGGTGACTGGCCACAAAGATTGGCGACAGTTGCGACGCTACACCAATCTTAAGCCGGAAGACCTTCACAAGCTGCAGAAGGCTTCGCAGCCTTCAATGGAAGAACTCATCGAAACGTTGGCTGCCTCGTGACGCGTGCTGTTTCGTTAGAGCGGCTGATGAGTGACATCGTGCCGGTCACTCGCCTACCTGGCTGAATCCGCAAGGCTCCGCGCCGCGGCGGTGATCGTATTTAGCTTGGAAGTCTTCGAATTTCTGCTGCGCTTTCAACAGGCATTCCGACAATTCGCAGCCTTTTTGCTTGTTGAAATCACTACAGAATTCGTTCTTGTCGGAATGATGCTCGAGCTCGCTGTCGACTGGCGGCACGGCACCCGGACTGCCCATTGGCTCGACAGCCACCTCACCTCAGCTCTTCAATTTCAGAAGCGAGCGCTTCCCGACATCACCTAGGACGCGAGGATTATCAGAATCATAGCCGCGGTGGGTCGCCAAATCGAATGCAACCGACAAGCCCTTCTGTCCTGAGGAGAGGACGGAACGATAGAATGCGTTTGAGCCTCTGCAGTCGAGAATCCCGCATACTGGCGGACTGTCCACGGTCTACCAGTATACATCGTCGCCTTAGGACCACGAACGAACGGCGACATGCCAGGTAACGTGTCCAGATGCTCGATCCCATCTAAATCAGACGCCGTATAGATCGGTTTGACTTCAATGCCCACCGGAGCTTTCCGCACGAGCGCGATGGGATCGCCTTTTACTTCCTTCTCGGCAATCCTCTTCCATTCATCTGGTAATGACATCGACATTCTTGATCTCGCAGCGGTTACCGGCCTAATTGTCAACCACGCATCGCGGGCTACATTGCCTGCTTACGCAAATTCCAAAATCAGCGCGTCCACCGCGAGTGTCGCACCCGCGCTGGCATGGATCTTCTTCACGGTGCCGTCCTGCTCGGCGCGCAGCACGTTCTGCATCTTCATGGCTTCGACCACCGCCAGCGTCTCGCCGGCCTTGACCTCCTGCCCTTCGGTCACCGCGATCGAGACCACGAGGCCGGGCATCGGACACAGCAGCTTCTTGCCGGTGTCGGAGGCCGTCGTCACCGGCATCAGCCGCGCGGAAGCCGCCTCGGCCTCGGTCCAGACATAGACCGGCACCTCGACGCCCTGATGCGCGAGGCGGATGCCGTTGGCGATCGGACGCGCCTGCACCGCGACGAGGTGACCGTCGATGGTGCCCTGCCAGACCGGATCGCCCGGCTTCCATGGCGACTGCAAGAGATGCGCATTGCCGGCCTTGCCGTCGGGATCGATGAAGCGGATCGCGATCGCCTCGCCCTCGCGCCCGACCTCGAGCAGGATCTCCTGGCGGTCGAGCCAGACCGAGCGGCGGCGCTCTCGCTGCACGATGCGGCCGCCCATCTGGCCCGAGATCTGCCGCTTGCGCTCACCGAGCACGTGATCGATGGCGGCGCCGACCGCGGCGATCCGCCGCGCGACCTCGCCTTCGGGAACGCGCACCGCAAAGCCCTTGGGGAATTCCTCGGCGATGAAGCCGGTCGAGAGCCGTCCCTCGCGCCAGCGCGGATGGTGCATCAGCGCCGACAGGAACGGGATGTTGTGCCTGATGCCGTCGACGTAGAACGAATCCAGCGCAGTGGCCTGAGCCTCGATCGCAGCCGCGCGCGACGGCGCATGGGTGACGAGCTTGGCGATCATCGGATCGTAGTGGATCGAGATCTCGCCCCCCTCCTGCACGCCGGTGTCGTTGCGGATGGTGATGCCGTCCTTGCTGGCTTCCGCCGGCGGGCGATACTTCACGAGCCGCCCGATCGAGGGCAGGAAGTTGCGGAACGGGTCCTCGGCGTAGAGGCGGGACTCCACCGCCCAGCCCGTCAGCGTGACGTCCTTCTGCGCGATGGCGAGCTTCTCGCCGGCGGCGACACGGATCATCTGCTCGACGAGGTCGATGCCGGTGACGAGTTCCGTGACGGGATGCTCGACCTGGAGGCGCGTGTTCATCTCCAGGAAGTAAAAGCTCTTGTCCTGGCCGGCGACGAACTCGACGGTGCCGGCGGAGTCGTAATTCACGGCCTTGGCCAGCGCGACCGCCTGCTCGCCCATCTTGCGGCGGGTGGCCTCGTCGAGCAGCGGCGACGGCGCTTCCTCGATGACCTTCTGGTTGCGGCGCTGGATCGAGCATTCGCGCTCGCCGAGATAGATCACGTTGCCGTGCTTGTCGCCCAGCACCTGGATCTCGATGTGGCGGGGATCGACGATGAACTTTTCGATGAAGACGCGGTCGTCGCCGAACGAGGCCTTGGCCTCCGCCTTGGCGAGATTGAAACCCTCGGCAACTTCGGCCCTGGAATGCGCAATGCGCATGCCCTTGCCGCCGCCGCCGGCGGACGCCTTGATCATCACGGGATAGCCGATCGCATCGGCGATCTTGACCGCGTGCTTGTCGTCCTCGATCACGCCGAGATAGCCGGGCACGGTCGAAACCTTGGCCTTGGCGGCCGCCTTCTTCGATTCGATCTTGTCGCCCATCGCGGCGATGGCGCCGGGGTTCGGGCCGATGAAGACGATGCCGGCGGCTTCCAGCGCGCGCGGGAACGCCTCGCGTTCGGACAGGAAGCCGTAACCGGGATGCACGGCCTCTGCGCCCGTCTTGCGGCAGGCCTCGACGATCTTCTCGATCACCAGATAGCTCTCGGCCGCTGCCGGCGGACCGATCAGGACGGCTTCGTCGGCCATCTCGACATGGAGGGCATCGCGGTCGGCCTCGGAATAGACCGCAACCGTCTGAATTCCCATCTTGCGGGCGGTCTTGATGACCCGGCAGGCGATTTCGCCGCGATTGGCGATCAGAATCCGTTTGAACACTGCTCTACTCACAACGGCAAATTGTCGTGCTTCTTCGCCGGCGCTTCGACCTTCTTGTCCTTCAGCATTGCCAGCGCCCTTGCGATCCGCTTCCTCGTCGAGTGCGGCATGATGACGTCGTCGATGTAGCCGCGCTCGGCGGCGATGAACGGGGACAGGAAGCGGTCTTCGTATTCCTTGGTGCGGGCCGCGATCTTGTCGGGGTCGCCGATGTCAGAGCGGAAGATGATCTCGACCGCGCCCTTGGCGCCCATCACCGCGATCTGGGCGGTCGGCCAGGCGTAGTTCATGTCGGCGCCGATCTCCTTGGAGGCCATGACGTCGAAGGCGCCGCCATAGGCCTTGCGGGTGATGATGGTGACCAGCGGCACGGTGCACTGCGAATAGGCGAACAGCAGTTTTGCGCCGTGCTTGATCAGGCCGCCATATTCCTGCGCGGTGCCGGGCAGGAAGCCCGGCACGTCAACGAAGGTGACGATCGGGATGTTGAAGGCGTCGCAGAAGCGGACGAAGCGCGCGGCCTTGCGTGAGGCATCGCTGTCGAGCACGCCGGCCAGCACCATCGGCTGGTTGGCGACGAAGCCGACGGCGCGGCCCGCGATGCGGCCGAATCCCGTGACGATGTTCTTGGCGAAGCTTTCCGCGATCTCGAAGAAGTCGCCCTCGTCGACGACCTTCAGGATCAGCTCCTTCATGTCGTAGGGCTTGTTCGGATTGTCGGGGATCAGTGTGTCCAGGGACATGTCGACCCGCTCGATGTTGTCGAAGCTCGGCCATTCCGGCACGCCGTCAGTGTTGTTGGACGGCAGGAAGTCGATCAGGCGGCGCATCTGCAACAGCGTCTCGACGTCGTTCTCGAACGCGCCGTCGGCGATCGAAGAGCGCGTGGCGTGCACCGAGGCACCGCCCAGCTCTTCCGCCGTGACGACCTCGTTGGTGACGGTCTTCACCACGTCGGGGCCGGTGACGAACATGTAGCTGGTGTTCTTCACCATGAAGATAAAGTCGGTCATCGCAGGTGAATAGACGTCGCCCCCGGCGCAGGGGCCCATGATGACGGAGATCTGCGGGATCACGCCGGAGGCCAGCACGTTGCGGCGGAACACGTAGGAATAGCCGGCGAGCGCGGCAACGCCCTCCTGGATGCGGGCGCCGCCCGCGTCATAGAGGCCGATGATGGGCGCCCTCGCCTTCATCGCCATATCCTGGAGTTTCGTGATTTTCAGCGCGTGCGTTTCCGAGAGGGAACCGCCGAACACGGTGAAATCCTTGGCGAAGACGAAGGTCTTGCGGCCGTTGACGGTGCCCCAGCCGGTGACGACGCCGTCGCCAGGCACCTTGGTCTTCTCCATCCCGAACTCGGTGGAGCGGTGCTCGACGAACATGTCGAACTCCTCGAACGACCCCTTGTCGAGCAAGAGCTCGATGCGCTCGCGCGCGGTCAGCTTGCCGCGGGCGTGCTGCGCCTCGATGCGCTTCTCCCCGCCGCCGAGTTTGGCACCGGCGCGACGTTGTTCAAGGGCTTCGATAACGGACATCGATTGGGCCAACTGATCTACCGGTTTCTGGCGATTGGAGGCAGGTCGGTGCAAATGCCCTCATAGACTTCGGCAGCCATGCCGATCGTCTCGCCGAGGGTCGGATGCGGGTGAATGGTCTTGCCGATATCGATCGCGTCAGCCCCCATTTCGATCGCGAGACAGATTTCCCCGATCATATCGCCGGCATGCGGTCCGACGATCACGCCCCCGACGATGCGACCGGTTTCGACGTCGAACAACAGCTTCGTCATGCCATAGGACGCGCCCGACGCGATAGCCCGGCCGGACGCGGCCCATGGGAATTTTGCCGAACGGATCTTCCCTCCGGATTCGGCGACATCACGCTCGGACTTGCCGACCCAGGCGATCTCAGGATCGGTGTAGGCGACATTGGGGACGATCTTCGCCGTAAAGGCCGCCGGCTTCCCGGCGGCTATTTCCGCGGCGACGTGCCCCTCGTGAACGGCCTTGTGGGCCAACATCGAACCGCCGACGACGTCGCCGATGGCGAAGACGTTGCGCACCGTCGTTCTCATCTGCTCGTCGACCTGAATGAAGCCGTTCGGATCGATTGCAACGCCGATCCGTTCGAGGCCGAGTTCGCCGCTGTTAGGAATGCGGCCCGCAGATTGCAGTACGAGATCGTAGGATCGCGTCTCAACTGACGCGCCCGTGATAGCAACCGTTACGCCATCGGGCGTCACCACGGCAGTTGATACGCTGCTTTCAAGGTCGATATGCTCGAAGCGATGCGCGTTGCGCGAACGCCAGATCTTCACCGCATCGGCATCCACGCCCGCCAGAATATCGGGAAGCCTTTCGACAAGATCGATCTTGGCGCCGAGCGCGCTGTAGACGGTCGCCATCTCCAGCCCGACGATCCCCGCTCCGATCACGAGCATGCGGCCCGGACTGCTTCGCAGCGCGAGCGCGCCGGTCGAGGTCACGACCCGCTCGTCCTTGGGAAGCACCGCCAACTGCACCGCGCGCGAGCCCGTCGCGATGATACAATGTCCGAAATCGATCTGCTGCGAGCTTGCCCCCTCGCCGGCAATCTCGAGCCGCGTGGCGGAGGCGAATTTCGCGGTGCCGCGGATCACCGTGACGCGGCGCGCCGCCGCCATCTGGCGCAACCCATCCGTCAGCTTCGTGACGGTGCCGTCCTTGAAGGCGCGCAGCGCCTGCAGATCGATCTGCGGCGCGCCGAAGCGAATGCCCAGGTCGGCGATCCGCTCGGCTTCCTCTTTGACCGCCGCAACATGAAGCAGCGCCTTCGACGGGATACATCCGACATTCAGGCAGACTCCGCCCAGGGTGCCGTAGCGTTCGACGATCGCGGTCCTCAAACCAAGATCTGCGGCCCGAAACGCTGCTGAATAGCCGCCCGGCCCGCCTCCGATCACGACAAGATCGTAGCGTGCATGATCTGTTGCACGCTGGCCAGCATCGGCCTGATCCGCCGAGACCGCCTCGCCTTGCGCGCCCGCTTTGTCCGACCCCGACGCCGTGCCAATCATGGAGCCTTGAGACACCTTGTCCCCAACACGCAGCGAAACGCTGGTGATCACCCCTGCAATCGGCGACGGAATCTCCAGCGTCGCCTTGTCGGATTCCACGGTGATCAACGCCTGCTCTCGCGCGACGACGTCGCCCGCCCTGACGTGGACCTCGACGACTTCGACGTCTCGGAAATCCCCGATGTCGGGGACCCGAATCTCCTCTGTCCGCATCTGCGTCCTCACAATGCGAAGCGCCGCAGATCGGAGAGCACCGACGCGACGAAACCTAGGAACCGGGCCCCGGCCACGCCGTCGACGACCCGGTGATCCCACGACAGACTCAGGAAAAGGACGAGCCGCGGTTCGAATTCGCGCCCATTCCAGACTGCCTCGGTGGCGGCACGACCGGCTCCGAGGATTGCCACCTCGGGCGCGTTGATGATGGGCGTAAATCCCTGACCGCCGACGCCTCCCAGAGACGACACCGAGAAACAGCCGCCCTGCATGTCGCCCGACGCGAGCTGCCCCGCGAGCGCCTTGTCGGCGAGCGAGCGCATCTCCGCGGCGATCTGCCGGAGGCCCTTCTTATCGCAGTCCCGGATCACCGGCACGACCAGACCCTTCGGCGTGTCGACGGCGAAGCCGACGTGGACGTAGTGCTTGAGGATCAGCTCGTCGCCATCGAGCGACGAATTGAAGCGCGGGTATTTTTGCAGCGCCAAGGCCGCGGCCTTGATCAGCAGCGACACCATGGTGAGCTTCGCCGTGTCCTTCGCGGCCTCGGCATTGGCGAGCTGGCGGAAGGCTTCGGCGTCGGTCACATCCGCTTTGTCGAAATTCGTCACATGGGGAATGACGTTCCAGTTGCGCGAGAGGTTCGCGCCGGTCAGCTTCTGGATCCGCGTCAGCGGCAGGCGCTCGACCGCGCCGTACCTCTCGAAATCCACCTTGGGCCAATCGACCGGCGCCTCGGGCGCGGGCGCCATCGCCGGCCCCGATCGCACCATTCCATTGACGAAGGCCGCCACATCCTCGCGCAGAATCCGGCCCTTGGGGCCGGTGGGCACGACAGAGTCCAGCGCCACGCCGAGCTCACGCGCCAAAGCGCGAACCGACGGCGACGCATGCGCATCCCCGCTGGGCCGGGGCTGCTGTGCACGTGCTCGCGAACCATCGACTGGAGCGGCGGGCGCCGGCTGTGACCGCGCCTCCTGCTGCGAGGACCGTTGCTCCACCTGTGGCGCCGACGCAGCCGCCGGCGAAGGCGCGGTGGATTCACCGCGACCTTCGAGGATCATCAGAACCGAACCTTGAGAAACCCGCGCCCCGACGTCGATCATCAATTTGGCCACCGTGCCTGCGGCCGGGGATGGCACCTCCATCGTCGCCTTGTCGGACTCGATCGACAGCAACGGCATGTCGATCGTGACCTCGTCACCGACCGACACATTGATTTCGACGACCGGAACATCCTTGTAGTCCCCGATATCCGGCAGAACGACTTCAAGTGATTGAGACATGCGCCCTCTCAGCGAGACCAAGGTGATGCAACGCCGGTCAGCAATCCGTAGCTAGCGATGGCCTCGGCGACCTGCTCGCGCGCCACTTCACCCGATTTTGCCAGCGCCGATAGCGCCGCAACGACGATCTGCTTGCGATCGACCTCAAAGAAGCACCTCAGCGCGGCGCGTGTATCGCTGCGCCCGAAGCCGTCGGTGCCCAGCACCGTATAGGGTGCCTCGATGTAAGAACCGATCAGTTGCGGATACGCCCGGACATAATCCGATGCCGCGACGATCGGCACCTTGCCGCCGAGGCATTGTGCGACGTGGCTCTCGACCGGGGGCGACAGCGGCGAGAGCCGATTCGTTCGCTCCACCTCACGGGCCTCACGCGCCAGCTCGGAAAAGCTCGTTGCCGACCAGACTTCACTGGGCACCTTCCATTCGCTTTGCAGCATCGCCGCGGCGGCGAGCGCCTCCGGAAGAATGGCGCCCGAGCCGACCAGCCTGACCTTCGCCGGCCCGTCAGCGCTCGGCAGAACCCGATAGAGACCCTTGATGATACCGTCGCGCGCATCGTCGGGTATCGAGGGCTGCGCATAGTTTTCGTTCATCGCCGTGAGGTAATAGAACTCGTCGTTGCCCTGCTCGAGCATCGACCGCATGCCGTAATCGACGATGACGGCCACCTCGTAGGAGAATGCCGGATCGTAGGCCCGGCAGTTCGGAACGGTCGCCGCCATCAGATGGCTGGACCCGTCCTGATGCTGCAAGCCTTCGCCGCCGAGCGTCGTCCGGCCGGCCGTCGCCCCGATCAGAAAGCCACGCGCGCGCTGGTCCGCTGCCGCCCAGATCAGATCGCCGACCCGCTGAAAGCCGAACATCGAATAATAGATATAGAACGGCAGCAACGGGAAGTTATGAATGCTGTAGGAGGTCGCCGCCGCGGTCCAGGACGAAATCGCTCCCGCCTCGGTGATCCCTTCCTCCAGCAATTGACCGTCGATCGCTTCCTTGTAGTACAGCATCGAGCCGGCATCTTCCGGCTCGTAGAGCTGCCCCGCCGGCGAGTAGATGCCGACCTGCCTGAACAGGTTCGCCATTCCGAAGGTACGGGCTTCGTCGGCGACGATCGGAACGATGCGCGGGCCGAGCGTCTTGTCCTTGAGCAAATTGGTGAACAGCCGCACGATCGTCATCGTGGTCGACGTCGCCTTGCCGTCGCCGCGCAGCGCGAACTCCGCGTAGGATTGCAGCGGCGGCACTGGCAGGGCCACCGAAGCGCGTCGCCGCACCGGCATGTAGCCGCCGAGTGCCGCGCGACGGGCGCGCAGATACTGAATTTCCGCGCTGTCTTCCGCAGGCCTGAAGAATTCCAGATTCTCGACTTGCTCGTTGCTGAGCGGCAGGGCGAACCGGTCGCGGAACGCATACAGCGCGTCGACGTCTAGCTTCTTGGCCTGGTGCGACGTCATGCGCGACTCGCCGGCGCCGCCCATGCCGTAGCCCTTCTTGGTCTTCGCCAGAATGACGGTCGGCCGACCCTTGATGTCCTTCGCGGCGGCAAAGGCCGCGAACAGCTTCTTGAAGTCGTGGCCACCGCGCTTCAGGCCGTCGATATCCGCGTCCGACATGTGCGCAACCAGCGCCCGGACCTCGGGGTCCTCGCTGAAGAAGTTGGCGAGGTTGTAGGCCCCATCCTTGGCGCCGAGCGTCTGATATTTGCCATCGACGGTGTCGGCGAATTTGCGCAGCAGCGCATGGTTGCTGTCGCGCGCGAAGATATCGTCCCAGTCCGATCCCCACAGCACCTTGATGACGTTCCAGCCGGCGCCCTGGAAGAGAGATTCGAGTTCCTGAATCACCTGCCCGTTGCCGCGGACCGGCCCGTCCAGGCGCTGCAGGTTGCAATTGACGACGAAGGTGAGGTTGTCGAGATTTTCCCGCGCCGCCAGGGCGAGCCCGGCGATCGATTCCGGCTCGTCCATCTCACCGTCGCCGAACACACCCCAGACGTGGCGACCAGCCGTCTGCACCAGGCCGCGATGCTGCAGATACCTCATGAACCGCGCCTGGTAGATCGCGCTGATCGGGCCGAGGCCCATCGACGCCGACGGCACCTGCCAGAACTCCGGCATCAGCCAGGGATGCGGATAGGACGACAGACCGGGGCCGCTCAGTTCCCTGCGATACAGCTTCAGATTTACGTCCGACAGTCGGCCTTCGAGATACGCTCGTGCATAGACTCCGGGGGACGAATGCGGCTGGAAATACACCAAGTCCCCCTCCGACTCGGAGCTTGACGCACGAAAGAAATGATTGAAACCGACTTCGAAAATCTCCGCGGCCGAGGCGTAGCTGGCGACGTGCCCGCCGAGTTCCCCATAGGCCTTGTTGGCACGGACCACCATCGCGAGCGCGTTCCAGCGAATGATCGCCGTCAGGCGGGTCTCGATCGCGATGTCGCCGGGGTAGGTCTTCTGCTGCTCGAGCGGAATGGAATTGCGATAGGGCGAAAACGGCGGAGAGTCCGGCAGAACGCCGAGCTCCTTCGCACGCCGATCGAGCGCAGCCAGGATGTATCGCACGCGCTCGGCACCGGCGTTGTGGTGGAGCGATCCAAGCGAGGCGAGCCAATCGGCGGTTTCGACCGCGTCCTGATCGGCGTTGACGGCCTTGCGTGGCGGATCGATGTGTGCAGTCATGCGTCGGGCTCCCAGAAAGCCCGCACTTGGTAGCATCGGGTGCTGTGGCACGTGCTGCCGAATACGGCCGCCTTCCGACGGATTACCCGGCTCCGGAGGGACGCCGATGCTCGCATCGCAGCATTGTCTGCTGTTGGTTTAATCAGGCGAGTGATCGAGCCGTGGGCCGCCTGATAGGTGCTTCCGCTTGGTCACGGCGCAACATGCCGCATCACTAAGCGCTCAGGCCGCAGTAGCGGGCATCTTGTCGCAGATCAGCGAACTCGACGGCTCGCCCCGACTAGTGACCTGACCTTTCAAAACAGCTAACCTCGGTTAGCAGCAGGATCTGCATCAAGGCTTGACTGACTTGACGAATTGGCAGGATTGAAATGCCGCCCGAGCCCGAGTTCGATCGCGATTTTGCGCGAATGGATCTGCCCGATCTTCGGATCAACTATGATCCGGTCGATCCGGATCAGTTCGATCGTCCCGTCACTTCATTCTGTCTCGAAACCAGCAAAGACAACGACGACCTGCCGCTGCACTCACACCGCAAAGGCCAATTGGTCGTCGCATCTCATGGCTCGGTGATGTGCCGGGCGCCTGGCGGCTTGTGGATCGTGCCTCCGCAAGGCGCGGTATGGATCCCGGCCGGCGTGCAGCACAGCAATTGCGTGGCCGATTTCGGCAAACTCTACACCGTGTTCATCGATCCACAGGTCAGCATGCTGCCGCGGACCTGCTGCACGCTGATGATCACGTCGCTGGTGCGCGAATTGATCCACCGCCTCTCGGTGTTCCCACCGCTCTATCCGCTGGAAGGACCGACCAGCCGTCTCGGCCGGGTTTTGCTCGACGAACTCGTGCAGATGCCGACGACGGATGAAATGTATCTGCCGATCTCCCCCGACGCCCGTCTTCAACACCTCGCGACCTCCTTGTTGAATAATCCGGGCGACCGCAGTACAATGGACGAAGTCGCCTCGCGCTACGCGATGAGCGACAGTACGTTCGCACGCTTCATCGCCAAGGAAACAGGGATGACCTTCGGGCGCTGGCGCCAGCGTCTCCACATTCTGATCGCCATGCAACGTCTCACGGCGGGGAGTTCGGTCCAGGCCGTGTCGCTGGAACTGGGCTACGAAACGCCCAGCGCGTTCATCACGATGTTCAAGAAGACGATGGGACAGAGCCCCCGCCGCTTCCTTGCCGAGCGATCGCGCCTGATACATTCGGACAGTTTGCCCTAGCTCGCACGTCCCTGCCTCGGCATTTGACGACAGCGCCCCCACGACGCTTTCGCGGGGCCGCACGGAACGACGTCAGCGTTTGCTGTAAGGCGCAAGCGGATATTCGAGCGACGCTTCCGCGATGGCCTTTGGAGCCACCACCCGCGGCCTGCCTTTCAAACCCTGCAGCATCACCATCGAACAGTGGATGTTCTGGCCGGTCTCGTCGAACTTGGTGTTGTCGCCGTACATCAGGAAAGGCTTCATGTCGGTCGTCTTGAGCGCGCCGTGAATCGCCGGCGACTCCGGCGACGCCGCCCGCGTCACGGCGTCTGCGACGATCTGAACTGCCTCGAACGCGCAGCCCGCATTGGCGTCGAACCAGTCGTTCGGGTAGTCGGCCGCGAACATCTTCATGATCTTGTCGGTCTCGGCGCCCTTCGGATTGAGCCACAACGCCGACAGAACCGGACCGTCACCGTACTTTCCGAGCGCGTCGTGATACGCCTTGTCCGACACGCCGTTGGAGTTGGGCGAAAATACCATCTTGGGATCCCAACCCTGCTTGATGCATTCGCGCGCGATCATGATCGCGTCGTTGACGCGCGTGACCGAGATCAAGGCATCGGCACCCGACGCTTTCGCCTTGGCGACCTCCACCGACAGGTCCTTGGCCTTCTCGTCATAGGCAACGTACTGCGCGATCTTGAGCGGAACACCCACTTCCTTCCACGCCTGATCAATGCTGGCTGCCGTCGACTGCCCCATCGTGTTGTTGAGATGGAGAACGACGGCGCTGCTCGGCGGATCCTTCAGCGTGCCGAGCACGGACTTCAGCTCGGCCAGCGATTGCCGCACGATGGTCAGCGACGTGGGGTAATAGCGGAACACTTGGGTGAAGCCCTGCGAAGTCACCTGGGTGGCGCTCGCGATGTGGACCACCATCGGCACCTTCGCGGCCTCGCAGGCCTGCAGCGCTGAAATCGTGGCACCGGAATCCCACGCGCCGATCAGCACGGTGCAGCCCTGCCGGATCAGGCTCTCGGCGGCAATCCGGCCGTTCTCCGGACGGCTTTGCGTATCGGCGTGAACGATCTCGATGTCGAGGCCGAACTTCTCACGCGCGAATTTGGCGCCGAGATCGATGCCGCGCACGCAGGCCTGACCGGGAAACGCCAGCACGCCGCTGCTGGGCATGATCGCTCCGACCTTCACCTTCGTGGTCGCCGCAAACGATGGCCTCGATACCAGGCCTGCCGCAATTCCCAATCCGCTTCCGACAATCGTCCGCCGCGTGATTCCGCTTCGCTTGGTCATCTCGATGTCCTGTTGCTGAAGGAGTGAACTGTATCTTGACTGGTAGCTTCGTAGGTCTGGGGAGCGACCGCCGACGTCAAAGGCCCATCTCGGCCTTGATCAGCTTTTCCTCGGTTTCGTCGTAGAGAGATGCGATCAGCGACTGATAGCGCTCGTTGATCTGCTTGCGACGCTTTTTCCGCGTCGGCGTCATCACGCCGTTCTCGAGCGACAGCTCCTCCGGCAGAATGCGGAACGCCTTGATCTGCTCGGCTCGCGCCAGCCTTCCGTTGGCCTTGCCAATCTCCGCCTCGATCAGCCGGTTGACGATCTCGGAGGCTGCCAGGTCGGCGTAACTCGTGATCTTGTCGTCGCGCGACTTCGCCCAGTCCATTGTGGCAGTGGCATCCACTTCGATCAGGGCGGTGAGATATTTTCGCCCCTCGCCGATGACCGCCGCCTCGGAGATGAAGGGGCTGTGCCTCAGCTCGTTTTCGATCTGAGTTGGGCTGATTGATTTGCCGTTCGACGTGTTGATGATCTCCTTCTTCCGGTCGACCAGCTTGAAGATTCCTTCCGGCGACACTTCGACGATGTCGCCGGTGTAGAGCCAGCCGTCGCGCAGCGCCGCCTTCGTTTCGTCCGGCTTGTTCCAATAGCCCGCGAACAATCCCGGTCCACGGACGATCATCTCACCGTCCTGGAGCACGGCGGTTTCCCAAGCCGGATCCGGCAACGGGACCCCGACATTGCCGGCCTTCGGCCACTCCGCCATCTGCACCAGGTTGGCACCGACCAATTCGGTCTGGCCGTAGCACTCCTTGAGCTGCAAGCCCCACAGCTGCCACAGCGACATCAGCTCGGACGGCATCGCCGCCGACGAAGTGAACGCGACCTTCAGCTCGTCGAAACCGACCTCCGCGAGCAGCGGCAGGAACACTTGCTCGCGGCAGGCCGCGAATAGTTTCGAGACGAAGGCGTCTTCGTGGCCGCCCTGGCGGTCTTCGAGCGCCCTGCGCGCGATCGTCATGGCGAGCGCGTAGTTCTGATCTCCCGCGCCGCCGGCAGGATGCACCTTGCTGAGAATTTGCGTCGCAAAACGCTGGTAGAACCGCGGCGGCGCCATGTAGTAGGTGGGCTTCACCTCTTTGATCGTCTGGGCGAAGTCCGCGGTCGTCTCGCCGAAATAAGGAACTGCGTCGGCGATCAGCGGCAACGTCGTCGCCTGCCCGCGCGCGACGGTATGCGACATCGGCAAATGCACGACCACCCGGTGTTCCTCCTCGCGCATGCTGGGGCCGAACAGGGTGATGCAATGAACGCCGGCGAGAATGGAAAGGTGCGTCAACATGGCGCCTTTGGGGTTCCCGGTCGTCCCGGACGTATAACCGATGCTGACGACATCGGACGCCTTTGCTGTCGCGCTCTCCTTCTGCAGATAATCATGCGCATCGACATCGGGTGCTCCGACAAAGTCGGACAGCGACTTGATCGACGCCGTGGCCTCGCCGGTCCAGTCCGGGTCGAGCACGATGATGCCGCGGAGCAGCTCGGCCTGATTGGAGGCGATCACGATGCGAAGCTGCTGCTCCCCGCCGACGAACGCGAACCTCGCGCCTGAATCCGTGAGACAGTAAGCCACCTCTTCCGGTGACGAGGTGAAGTACACGCCCACCATGACGCCCCCGGCGCACATCGTGGCCATGTCGGCGATCAGCCATTCCTCGGACGAATCGCCCATGATCGCGACCCGATCGCCTCGCTCGAGACCAGCACGCCGGAGCGCGCTAGCCAGGTTCACGACACGCCGCGCATAGGCGCCCCACGTCATGGCGGTCCAGGCGCCGTGACGCTTTTGTTGCACGGCGATCTTGTCGGGCCGCTCCGCAAGTCGCGCAGCCAAAAGTTGCGCGACGGTCGTATCGGCCAACTGGGCGCCGGATGTAATCGCACCGACGTTCATCTCAGCGCTCCGCGAAACGCTTGCGCTTGGCCGCGAAGGCGGCTACCGCCTCGGCCCGCTCGGGCGACTTGAAGGTCAACATCTCCAGCGCCGCAGAGGTGTCGAGCAGCAGGTGTGCGTACTGCTTGATGATCTTGTTGACGCTGTACTTGGTCCACACGATTGATTCCTTCGGCCCGCTTGCCAGCAGTTCGGCGTATTCGATCGCGGCATCGAGAACGTTGCCGTCCGCGACCACCTCGTTGATCATGCCGATAGCAGCTGCCTTCTCGGCGGAGATGAATTCGCCGGTCATCAGATAGTGCTTCGCGCGCACCGGCCCCATCAGCAGCGGCCAGATCACCGCGCCGCCATCGCCCGCGACGACGCCGGCATTGACGTGCGTGTCGGCGAAACGAGCTGTCGAGCTCGCATAGATCACGTCGCAGAACAGCGCGAGCGTGGCACCCAGGCCGACCGCGACACCGTTGACGGCGGCGACGATCGGCACTTCGACTTCCAGCACGTTGCGGATGAGGTGGCGACCGCTGCGCGTCGGAGACGGCAGCGTCCCCTTATCCAGCGACTTCTGATCACCACCGGAGCAAAATCCGCGGCCCGCACCGGTGAGAACGATCGCGTTGACAGAACTGTCGTGATCCAGCTTGACGAAGACGTCTTCGAGCTCCTCGTGCATCTCCCAGTTGATCGCGTTGAGGATCTCCGGTCGGTTCATCGTGACGATCGCGACGCCTGTGGCGCGCTGTTCGACGATCAGGTACTTGTAGCCGTATTGCGACATTGATTTCACCGCTGGATTACTTGTTCTGGGTCCGCATCAGCCGGATCTGCCCGAGGATCTCCTCGGTCGGCCGCACGACGTTGTTTCTGTCGTTGAAATGCGGGATGACGTAGCGACCGACCATGTCGATCGCCTCCATGATCTTCGCGTGCGGCACGGAGTCCATGTGCAGCAGCACTTCGTCGATCCCCATGGCCTCGAACTTCTCGATCTGACGAATGACCGTATCGGGGCTGCCGCACACCGTCGTGGCCGATTCGTTGACCAGATAGTCCCAGTCGTTGGCGGCACGCTCCATCGACGGCACGCTCTCTCCCATGTACTTGTAGTCGTCGGCAATCGCCGCGAGACGCGGATAGGCATCGGTCGAGATCTTGGCATAGTGCATCAGCGGGCCGGCATAATCCGCTTTGGCCTGCTCGTCCGTTTTCCCGATGCCGATGAACAGCGGAATGCCGATACGCGGGCGCTGCAGCGGTCCCCCCTCGTCGCGCTTCCAGTTTTTTTGATAGGCGCCGATCAGCTTCTGCTGCGCTTCCCAGCCCTGATAGATGTTGCTGCTCATCACGGCGAAGCCCTGCGAGGCGGCCCAGACGTGACTGCGCTCGCTGGTCGCCGCGATCCCGATCACCGGATGCGGCTTCTGTATCGGCTTCGGAACCAGCTGGCGCGGAGGGATCTGGTAGTACTTGCCGTCAAACGTGAAAATGTCCTGGCGCATCGCCGTTTTCAGCAGCGCCAGTCCTTCTTCCATCTGCGCCAGCGTTTCGTTCGGATCGACATTGAACGCCCGCATCGCGATGGTGGTGTTGGCGCGGCCGCCGTAGAATTCCATGCGGCCGTTGGACAGGATGTCGGTCACCGCAAGCCGCTCGGCCGAACGCAACGCGTGGTTGATGCGCTGCGGCATCAGCGTCACGGCCGCGCGCAGCTTGACGCGCGACGTCACCGCGGCCAGATAGCCGAATACCACTTCGGGCGCCGAGCTCGAGATCCCGCCCAGTGCCACGTGCTGCTCGGAGAGCGCGACACAGTCGAAGCCGACCTTCTCGGCCAGGCGGACTTCGTCGACGAGTTCGTGAAGCCGGCGCGAGTAACTGTGGCCGACCTGGGTTTCCTGTTCAGACCAGAACCCGAACGTTAGTGCCATGTCTCAATCCTCTTAGCTTTCGAGATGCCAGAGGGTTTCATAGGCGGGGCGATATTTTCGCCCGAAAGCCGCGTTGCTTAGTAAAGCTTTCCGAATTTTATGCTGTCAGTATTCGCAACATGGCAGACGCCGTTGGGAAGCTTCGCCGCTCAGCGGGCGGGCTGACCGTCAACGGCTGGCGCCGTCGTCTCCGGCCTCGCTATCGAAGGTCTTGATCAGCAACTCGGCGACCGCCGCGAGGCACGCTTCGCCGATGTTGTGGCTCGAACCGAACGGACTTCCGATCACGCCGTTATGCGAAACCGATCGGATGCCGTTCTTCCACATCAGCTCGAGATCAGCCTCCGACAAGCCGCCAAGATGGCCCACCTCGAAGCGGTCTTGTCTGACGCTGTCGGGCCGAATGACCATCATTAGCGACGTCTCGGCGATATCGGCGTGGCCGCCGACGGCTAATACGTCTCCTCCGGCTTCACGCACCGCATCGCGCCACGTGTCGATCCATTTCGTCGAGTCGACGAACGCCTGGATCGCAACATCCGAGGGGACGGCCCCGCGCAGGCGACCGAGCATGTCCTTCAGGACCGGAAAATTGCCGATGTGGCCCGAGTGAATCAGGATGCGTTTGAAGCCGTGCCGCGCCAGGCTTGTGCAATAATCGACACAAATCGCTTCCAGCGTCTCCGGCCGTAGCGAGATCGTGCCCGGGAATGGCAGATGATGAGACGAGCAGCCGACCCTGATGGTCGGCGCCACCAGCGTGTTTCCGCGGCTGCGCGCGATCCGCTCGGCCAGAGCATCGGCATGATCCGCATCCATGCCCAAAGACAAATGCGGTCCATGCTGCTCGACGGCCCCCAACGGAATCACCACCGTCGTGCACCCATCGGCCAGCGCCGCGGCGACTTCCTCGTGGCTCATCTGCTCCAGATAGATCTGATCGGGATATCCGCGCGCCATCATTCAGCCCTTACTGCTCTTTGACAGAAACCTCGCACGCACATTAATTGAGCTCTCGTCTGTGACATAGGCGTCGAGGTCGGCCACGGTCATTTCTTCGAGCGCCTGATCGCTCATTTGCGCGGTGAGGTTGAGCGATCTTTTGATGGCGTGGAACAGCTTGCGGTCTTTCTGCCGCAACGCGCTGCACACGTCTCGCGCTCGGGACGCGACCTCCTCGGTCGCGACGATCTCGTTCACGGCGCCGATCGCCACGGCGCGTTCCGCGCCGACGAGCTCGCCCCAATACAGCAGCTCTTGCGCCGCCCGCACGCCGAGCTTCTCGACGGCCCGGCGCATGCCTTTGGTCACCGGCAGCAGGCCGTGGTTGATTTCCGGGAACCCGATCTTGCACGCAGCATCGGCCACGACATAGTCCGTATGCAGCAGAAACTCCAGGGCGCCTCCGACCGCATAGCCGCGGACGGCGCAGACGATCGGACCCGGATAGTTCTCCATCGCCACAAGGAGTTCGTGGAAGAACCGGATGCGCGGCCTCGCGACATCGATCCCGACGACTTCCTTGATGTCGCCGCCTGCGCTGAAGAAGCGGTCGCCGCCTCCGGTGAGCACGATGCCGGGCGGATTCTCGTCGTCGGCAAAGCGCCGAATCGCCTCCAGCAACTCGACGATGAGTTGAGCATTCAGCGCATTGGCCGGCGGCCGGTTCATCGTGATCGTGACCAGGTCTTGATCACGCTCGATCAGGAGAGAAGTGGCAGTGTTCATAAGTGAGACCCAAGCGAGAGCGGCTACAACAGACGGGGAGCGGTGGACCACACGGCGGCGCGACGAGAGCGGCAATGCCCGACGCCTCGCCGAGACGGCGCACCTCACAACCCCAAATAGGCGCGCTGGACATCGGGGTTCTCGAGCAGATCGCGGCTCGATCCGTGCAACACCACGGAGCCGTTCTCGAGCACATAGCCGCGGCTGCTCAGCGCGAGCGACTTGGCGACATTCTGCTCGACGAGAAGGACCGTGATACCCTGCTCGTTGAGGGATTTGACGACGCCGAACATTACGTCGGTCAGCGCCGGCGACAGCCCGATCGACGGCTCGTCGAACATCACGATTTTTGGCTTCGACATGATCGCGCGACCGATCGCCAGCATCTGTTGCTCGCCGCCGGAGAGCGTGCCGGCGAGCTGGTCGCGGCGCTCGCGAAGTCGCCCGAACAGCTGATAGACGGAATCAAGCGTGTTTGCCCGGTCGTGCCTGGCCCGCTTCAGCGAGCCTCCGATCAGCAGATTGTCCTCGACAGAGAGCGCACCGAAGATCTGGCGGCCCTCGGCGACCTGAGCGATGCCCATTTCGCAGATGTCCCACGGCGGTCGCCGCGAGATATCGACTCCGTTGAACCTGACGGAACCGCGCGACGACGGCACGATCCCCGCGATTGATCGGATCAGAGAGGTCTTGCCGGCGCCGTTGGCGCCGACCACGCAGATCAGTTCACCCTTGCCGATGCGGAGCGACACGCCGTTCAGCGCATTGGAGCCGTCATAGGCCACGCTCAGGTCGTCGATGGCGAGAAGCGCGTCGTCAGGCATGGAAGCCGGCCCCCAGATAACTTTCCAGCACCGCAGGATCCGCCACCACCTCTGACGGCTTGCCCTCGGCGATCTTGGCGCCGTGGTGAAGCACCACCACGGTCGACGCCACCTCCATCACGATCCGCATCACGTGCTCGACCAGCAGGATCGTCAATCCGCCCTCGGCGAGCCTGTGCAGCACGCCGACGACGCCGGCCGCTTCGGTCGGACGCAGCCCCGCCATCACTTCGTCGAGCAGCAGCAGCTTGGGGCGAGTCGAGAGCGCCTTCGCCATCTCCAGCATCTTGCGATCGGGTAAGGTCAACTGATCCGTCCGGGCATTCGCCTTGCCGGCGAGCCCGACATTTTCGAGCGACTCATGCGCCTTGTCCCGCGCCTCCTTGACGCTCGTCGTCCAGCTGAAAGCGCCCACCATGGCATTCTCGAGCACCGACATATCTTTCATCGGCCGGACGATCTGGAAGGTGCGCGCAATGCCCATGCGGCACACCGCTTCGGGCGGCTCGCGCTCGAGCGAACGCCCCTCGAACAGCACCTGCCCGGCGGTCGGTCTCAGCGCCCCGGCGACGAGATTGAAGCAGGTGGTTTTGCCGGCGCCGTTCGGTCCGATCAGGGCGGTGATGCGGCCTGCCTGCAGTGAGAAGCTGACGTCATTGACCGCGACCAATCCAACGAACGCTTTGGTCAGGTCCTTCACTTCGAGCAGCGCGGTCATTCCTCGACCTTCCGCAGTTGTGGGATCCGGCCGCGCGCCGGCACCTGGATCGCCCCGTAGAGCCGAACGATCGACGGCCAGATGCCGTCGGGCAGAAACCACACGACCAGGATCAGCACCGCCCCGTAGGCGACGCTGTTCAGTCCGGGGAGCCCCAGGGCGTCGCCGAGAGCCCCCATGGCGTGATGCAGCGGGATTGCGGCCATCGAGCCGACCAGCGGGCCGAACGCAGTGCCCAATCCGCCGACCACGGGGCCGATCAGTACGTCGACCGAGATCGCCATGCCCATGATTGAATCCGGAAAGATAGCGCCCTGCACCAGGCCCAGCACGCCGCCGCCGATCGCGGCCGTCGCGGCCGATATCGAGACCACCAGCACCTTGTGGCGAAACGTCCGCACCCCCAGCGCGCGGGCGGCCTCGTCGTCATCCCGCATCGCCCGCCAGACATAGCCCCAATAGGACCGCGAGATCAGCTCCGTTCCCGCGACGCCGATGGCCGCAAGCGCGAGCGCGACGAAGTAGTAGAACCGCGCGTCACCGCGCAGCATCCCGAGGTCCATCGCGCCGCTCGGCGCCTGATAGAACAGGCCCTGCATGCCGCCGACATAATCCCACCCGCCGAACATGATCCGGGCGAATTCGGCGGCTGCGATCGTGAGCAGCGCGAAATAGATGCCACGGACCTCGAAGCGGAAGCTCAGCCACGCCAGCACCGCGCCGACGGAGCCCGCAATCACCGCGCCCAGCAGCAGACCGATCCACGGGGTGACGCCGTATTTGATGTTCAGGATCGCCACCGCATACGCGCCGATTCCAACGAACAGCGCATGACCGATGGATAGCTGCCCGCCGATCCCGAGCATCAGGTTCCATGATTGTCCCATGAAGGTGAACAACAGGACGATCGTCAGAAGCGAGATGACGTAGGCGTTGGACATGCCACCAACCACGGCCAGGGCGGCGAAGACCAGAACGCCGGCGCCCCAACGCTTGGCGTCGCTGGCTTGATCAGATGTCCTTTGCACCGAAAAACCCCCTCGGACGGAAAATCAGGATGATGATCAGGAGTGCGTAAGGGAGTGCTGTTTTCATCGACGGCGTGAACATCAAGGCCGCGATCGCTTCGGCGACTCCGATCGTCAGGCCGCCCAGAAGAGCGCCGCCGAAGCTGCCGAGACCGCCGACGATCACCGTCACGAAGGCCAGCAGCGTGAAGTCGACGGCGAGATAGGGCTGCGCATCGAACAACGGCGAGATCAATGCGCCGGCGACGCCAGCGCAGGCTGTTCCGATGCCGAAGGTCACCGCATAGACCCGGGGGATGTTCAGCCCGACCACCAGTCCGCCCAGTCGATTATTGGCGGCGCCCCGCAGCGATCGGCCGAATGCGGAGTACCTCAGATAAGCGCCCAGTGCGGCGATCAGCAGTCCGGCCGTAGCGGCCGCCTGGATGCGGGCCCAATCCAAGGTGAGCGGTCCCACGCTCACGGTCTGGAAGGACAGCTGAGACGCCGTCGGCCGCGGATCCGGACCGAACGACATCAGCAATACGCCGCTGAAAAGCAGTGAGAGGCCGATGAAGACGATGAACTGATAGTGATGCGGCCGATTGACGAACCGCTTCACGACGAGCGTCTCCAGCAGATAGCCGAACACGAACATGACGACCGCGGCGATCGCGGCGGCTAAAACGATCGGGACGTCCCAGATTCGAACGGTCCAGTATCCGATGTAGATCCCGAACACGACCATCTCGCCATGAGCGAAATTGACCACGCGCATGACGCCGAAGATGATCGTGAGGCCGAGCGCGACGAGCCCGTAAACCAGCCCGATGAGCACCCCGCCGGCGATTACATTGACCCAAAGCGACAGCATCAGCGTCCGACCGCTGATGGATGCGCGATGGAAAGTCTTAGTCTTCCTTGCATGCTGATCGGTTCCATCTTGGCTGTAGCGGAAACGTAGCGGCGTCGGACGTCGTCCTGTGTTTCAGACCGCCTTTGGCGCGGCGAAACTTCCGTCGATATAGACGAGCGACTCACATCCGGCTCTCATCGTCTGAGCCACCACCTCTCCGGTGAAGATGGTGTGACTAGTGTCGCTGTAAGCATTCAGCACGCGGCAATCGAAGCTGCAGACCGCGCCGACCAGACTTGGTGCTCCGGTTTTGAGATCGCACCACAAACCGTCGCCGAAGCGGATATCGCCCTTGCTGCCGTCCTGCCCGGAAAACTTGAGCGCCAGATCGCGATGCTCGACCCCCAGAATATTCCAGCAGAACGACCCACTGCTGAGAATGGTGTCGTGCGCACCGGCGGATCGATTGACGCAAACCAGCACGCTGGGCGGAGCCGCCGACAGCGAGCAGGCTGCCGTCAGTGTCAGACCATGGCGGTTCGGCGCCCGGCCTGTCGTGACGATCGACACGGTGCCCGGCACGTTGCGCATCGCAGCGCGGAATGCTGCGGCATCGAGTGGGCTCGGTTCGGAGAGCGGCGGTGTTGCGGACGACATAGCTACGACTCTTGGATTCACGGGATGGATGCGCCCTATTTGCCTGGTTGTGAGTCCGGGCATGCAGCGCTGCCCCAGTGAACGTCTGAGCTATCCGGCTGCTTGATAGAACTGGATGACGTTGCCGCCCGGATCCCGCACCTTCACCGCACGGCCGTGACTGGCCATGTCCCGAACCGCGCCGACTTGCGCACCCATGGCTGCGGCACGCTCCATGGCGGCCTCGAGGTTGTCGACATCGAAGACGAGAACGGCATCCTTGAGTTGTTCCGACGCGGACTCCATCGGGTCGGCGACGCAGAACGCAGCCGCATCGCTCACGAACTGGATCCACTTGCCGGGATCAGCGAAGCGCACCTTCAAACCCAAGCCTTCGTAGAACTCGGCCAGGCGTCCAGGATCGTTCGCTGTTAGATAGACTTGCTTCAGTTTCACGCTCGACAATCCAACCGTCCGCCGCCCTAGTGCGATCGTGGATGAATAGTCGCTCGAGCCTCTCAGCATTACTGCTTGAACAACGCGTGTCGCAGAAGCTTCATCAGCATTTTATGCTGCAGCGACCTGTCGGATCGCTTGATCCAGCTCTGCGTCCGGCCGATCTTTGCCATTATCTGGTCGTCGAGGGTGGGCTGTCGTTCCTGCCGAACCACTTGTCTCGCGCAACGCCGGCGGTGTGGTCAGCGACCTGGGACCACGGCCACACGCGGCGAAAGGCGGTCGTACGAAACAGGGCCGCAGAGTTGCGATGCTCGACACCGAAGCTCTGCTGCACATCCCGTCAAGTGCCAGGGGGGGAGCCACTTCGATGAAGCGCCGGCCGTTACATCGTGATCGATCCGTTGGATCAACATCGGCCTGCATATCGCATGTGCAAAAAATGTATCGAAATTAGGCAACTAACACTCTGATCGCAATGCACAATCCCAAGGTTGACGGTTTTTCGATACAAGTCGGCGATTTGTCGAAATCCCACAAGCGCAATTGCGATTAGCGTTTACCACGCGATTGTCATCGCCCCGCAAACGATGGTGATAAGCGCCGCAAGAAGACTGCCAGATTTGGGAGACACGCGATGTCGACAACCTCTCTCGACAGAATAGATATCAAGATCCTCAACGAGCTCCAGCAGAATGCGAGCTTGACCAATGTCGAACTCGCATCACGCGTCAATCTCTCGCCGTCGCCGTGTCTGGCTCGCGTCAGAACACTCGAAAAACTCGGCGTGATCGATCGACGGATCGCCCTTCTCGATCCCGCCGTGCTCGGCATTGGTGTAACGGCTTTCATCCAGATCAAGCTGGAAAAGCAGGTCCAGACGTCACTCGAGAGTTTCACCCGATCCATCGACCGGCTGGCCCAGGTGATGGAATGCTATCTGATGACCGGTGAGAGCGACTACATGCTCCGCGTCATGGCGGCCGACATCGAAGATCTCGAAGACCTCATCGTCAACAAACTATCCCGCATCCCGGGTGTCAGCAGCATTCGATCAAATCTGGCCCTCAAGCGCATTTCGTACAAGACGGTGCTGCCGATCGACACCAATCGGCCGGTCACCGTGAAGGCTTGCGCCAACCCCTCGCGCCCTCTGGAGCGCTCCCAGAGACCCCGATACGACGCAGCTGGTCCTTTGCTGTCCGACGCGCCGATCGGGCTCGACACCAATTGTCCCAGCTACAGCGTGGAAAGACTATGAGTCGCCCCGCCATGGGCTCCGGCCAGTTAGCAATAATGGTGAAGTCAAGATCGGCAGAGTGCTCGAGCGGCGCTCCGAGCCTGACAGTCCGCACACGCCCCAACGCGAGCACACGTCGGCTCCAGCGAGCAGAGCGACCGAGATGACGGCATCGATCGAAGCGGCCCTGCAGGCGTTCGCCGACGGCGAAATCGTCGTGGTCACCGACGACGACGATCGCGAGGGTGAAGGCGACCTCGTCGTCGCCGCCTCGCAGTGCGCGGCTGAGAAGATGGCCTTCATCATCCGCCATACATCGGGAATCGTTTGCGCTCCGATTACCCTCGAAGACGCGAGACGCCTGCGGCTTGACCCGATGGTTCTCAACAACGACTCGGCTCACACCACGGCGTTCACCGTGTCGGTGGACTACCGGCCGGATAACGGAACGGGCATCTCGGCCGAAGAACGGGCCTCGTGCTGCCGTGCACTCGCCAACCCCAACGCCGGCGCCGGCGATTTTTGCCGGCCGGGACACGTCTTCCCTCTGATCGCAAAGGAGGGGGGCGTACTCATGCGCTCGGGTCACACCGAGGCCGCCGTCGACCTGTGCAGACTGGCAGGTCTCGAGCCGGTCGGTGTCATCAGCGAACTGATGAACGACGATGGCTCAGTGATGAAGGGTCCGCAAGTCGCGGCGTTCGCCGACAAGCACAAGCTGAAACAGGTCGCCATCGCTGACCTCATCAGCTTCCGGCAGGCCCGCGAGACGCTGATCGAGCGCGTCTCGAGCCTCACGGCGGAGAGCCCGATCGGCCCGCTCCAGGGCTATTCGTATCGCTCGCCGTTCGACCCCATTCATCACGTCGCCTATATCTACGGAGAACTGGGCGACGGCACCAACGTCCTCACGCGCTTCTACAAACGAAACATCCTGCGCGATTTGTTCTCGAGTCAGGAACAGGCTAAGATGAACGTCATTCTGCAACGCTTCAAGGAGAATGGCAGCGGCGTACTCGTCTATCTGCGCGACGGCGCGGCGGGCGTTCCGCCTGAGCCGCTAGGCCCGATCGGCTCGCGCGAACACGACCGCAATCGGCAATGGCGCGAGATCGGCGTCGGCGCTCAGATCCTGCGGGATCTCAAGATCAGCTCCATCCGTCACCTCACGTCGTCGACGCATCACTTCAAGGGACTGTCAGGCTTCGGTATCGAGATCGTCCGAAACGAAGCGCTCTAACTCCAGCCAAACTGCGTTGCGAAGTCCATTGAGCGCGTCCCGCACCTCAGGCACCCTGCGAAGCTTGCAGTTCGTCTCGCGACAGATCTCCCCCGGCCCAGTCTGGCCGCCTATGCACCTGCCAAACGATGATAGCGTAGCGCTCCTCCGAACATCCCGCCGGTCATATCCGGCGGCAGCTGCAGCCAAAGGTGAAACGCTCCCCACGTTGCCAGGAAGACCACACTAAACAGCCAGCCTCCGAAGTACCCACAGAGTGCGGTGCCAACATGATGAGCGGCAACGCCGCGACTACAGCCAGTGAGAACGCAGTCGCTTTTACAAGTTTACACGACTGTGCGCAGCCAGCCGACGTTGAGGTTTAAGAAGGGGCGCGAGCAACTACGCCTTGATCCGCGGCTCTTGGGCGGACAAGCTGGAGTTCGACTGGACGTCGATCTGACCGCTCCCCATGATCTAAAGTGCTGAGGTTTTTGAATGCGACTTCATCATGTGACTGATTGGGTTCAGGGTACTTTCTGCGTGCCAACAGCGCTCGTAGGCATCACAGGAAAGAAAATCTCAGAAGTGATGGAAGCTATCAACAAGCAGGCAGAAATCCTCGGGATCGGACCCTTCACGCAGTTTGAGGGAATTCCTCCCAAGTGCTGGCTCAAGGCGCTGCCTTCATTAGGCATCTCTGACAACTTCGGACGAAGCTCATAAGGGCCTGACGATTGAAGAGCTGTTCGACAGCTCCACTTCGCTCTCCCCAATACTTGTCCTGACCTCTCACAAAGAGCTAGGAGAAGGCCATGTCTTCGCGGCATTCAATGGTCACGTCGTCGATACCTACACCGGTGGGAAGGTCATCAAATTCAGTGAGGTCCCGACCGACATAAAGGGCTTCAAGGTTGTGGCTGAGATTTTCTGACGCACTTCATTCGAAACCGCGCCCGCCTCCCGCTAGTGGCCTAGTGCCCACCGTGGAAGTACGCTGCGAGAAACGCCCCGAGACGGACAAGCACGCCCAAGGCGCTATGGACACGCCCGCGCGGCGGAGGGGCCGACGGCGTGACCTCCACCTCCTCGATGATAGTGATCTTGCGGGTACGTTTCATCAGACAAACCTCTTCTGTGGCGCGAGGCGACATCGCGCGCGTGATTGACAGATTGCCTGGGTGGAGCGAGAACCTTCGGTGTAAGATGGAGGGTCCTTCGGGATTCCCACCCAGGCGTCGGCCGATGCTTCCAACATCGACCGGCGCCTTTTCTATCTGTGAGTCGTGCGCCCGCACAGCGACGATTCGGATTTCGTGCCGGTTAGCGACAACCTTCACATGGAAGAGGTGACCGAACGGGATCTTCAAGAACTGCTGGGGAGGCTTCAAAAATCAGTTCACGCGGTACAACGCTCGATCGAACTGCTCCAACGGACAGCAGGGTAAGTACAGGGCTCTCTCAGGGCGCCGGCACCGGCCCGCTCGGCGCGATCTTTCTAGCCCTTCGAAAATCTGCGTCACTGTCAAGAAACGCCTCAAGCATGAACGGTATCAGCTCAGCTGCTTCTTCCTTGTTGCCGTACGTTTCCGCATAGAACTCAGCATACTCCCGCAACCGCTGTGCAAGCACTGGCGCAAGCACGACATTCATTTTCACCGGTGTCCGATCAGGTAGCTTCGCAAGCTTCATCCCTTACCCACCCTTAGCCGTGGTCTGAACGTCCTGATATGGCTTCAGCACCAAGTCCTTCGAAACAATCACCCGCAGCGGCCAGCCCGGCCGCACCGTGATCGTCGGCTGCACGTCGAGCTCGCGCTCCACCAATCGCTGCCCAGCCCGGTTTGTCGTCTGCTGCGTGCTTTCCCGCAACGCTTTCACGAGATCGCTCTCGTCGTTGCCGATCGATAGCTGTGTTCCCACTCCGATAAGGGTCGCCAAGGCGACGCCTTTGAGTAACTGCCAGGTATGGAAGTCTACCTGGTCCTCGAGCCCGGCGTAGCCTGCAACATCTGTAGCCGGAAGGTTCTCGATCGCGATCGAGTTGCCGTTGGGCAAGATGAGCCGGCTCCAGACGACCAGCGCCCGCTTCTGACCAAAGGCGACGACGCTATCGTACTTGCCCACAATTCTCGTCCCCTGCGGAATCAAGAGATGCTCGCCCGTCACCGTGTCGTAGACGTTCTCGGTGACCTGGCCGATGGTCGCCCCGGGCAAGTCTGAATTCAGGCCCGTCACTAGACTCGCCGGAATGATCGACCCCGCCATCACCGCATAGGTGGATGGTGCTGGTTTGAGCGCATGGGGGTTGGTGGTCTCCGTGTCGGCTTTCGCTCCCACGAATGCCAGCTTTCGCGCCTGCGACGAGGGAATGATTTCGCTGGAGCGGTCGATCATAGCCTGTGCCGTCTTTGCGAGCTCCGCAGCGGACGGCCCGGTATCAGGCGTTGAAGGCCGGAATGCGGATGGGACAGCATTCGGTGCTTCGGTCGTACTCGCCTGCTTGCGCTTGTCCTGTTTTTCCGACAGGCGGACGAACAAGCCCGACTCCTTTGCCTGCTGAGCAACACGCGTCTGCCGGATCCGCTCGGCCCGCTCGGCATCTTCCTCCGGACTAGCCCGGAAACCAACTTCCGATGCCACACCGGCCTTCTTTTCGTTTTCGGCAAAGGCCCGGCCAATGTCCCCGGGCGACGGCGGTCCAAGCCGCGGCGTCGATGGCGGCAGTTCCTCATAGGACTTGGGCAGCTTGCTCAAGCCCTCGGCGGTCTGCTTGCGGTCAGTATTGTAAAGCTCTGTCCGCTCCGACGGCTTGAAGGAGAGCGGTCGGAGCGCAATGAGGATCGCCCCACCGACAAACAGCGCCGCGACCGCGCAGCCGATCATGAGGGCGCGCCTGTTGAGGCGTCGAACGGGCCGCGGACGCGCTCGCAGTTCCAGCGGCTCCGGATCCTGATCCAACCCGGTGGTCATGAAGCGCTCCTGGTGTTGAAGACCTGCGACACCGGTCGCGCGTCGATGCGGATGATCCGGACGATGCGCTGCGGATCTTCGCCAAGGCGAAGCTCGGCGGCGCCGAACATCCGATCGACGATGTAGTAGGTGCCGCGGACCCGGTAGTTGACGAGGTTCGGCCGGCCATCGGCTCCAGCGACGAACAAGGGCGGTGCCTCCCCTTGTGACAGGCCGGACGGCATCTGGATGTAGACCTTGCGGCCGTCATCGAAGGCGCGCAGCGGACGCCACGGCGGATCGTCTCCTTCAATCCGATAGCGGAAGTTCAGGCTGTCGAGCCGCACGCCGCGATCGGCGACCCGCTCTTCGTTCTGCTGGGCGGCGGCGTTCTGCTTGTGGAGCGCGACGAGCGTATCGGTCGGATAGGTCCACGAGATGGACGCCATGTAGGTCTGCTTGGTCGAGACGAGCTCGAGGTGATAGGCTCGCCGATCGGTCAGGACTACGAGGTTGGTCTGAATATCCGGAAGCGTTGGCTTGACCAGAATGTGCACACGCCGGGAGTTGCCCTGCCCGCTCGAGGTATCGCCGACTACCCAGCGAACCGTATCGCCTGTAGAGACGTCGATCAGTTCCTCACCGGGTTGAAGCGCGATGGTCGAGACCTTCTCTGGACTGGCATAGAGACGGTAGAGCGCGCCCTCCGTCCAGGGATACACTTGGATTGCATTGATATACCCGGCGCGCGTGGGCTCCATCCGTGCCGCCTTGTTCGCTTTGGCGATCGCCTGCTCCGGCGGCAGTTTTTCCTCCTTGCCGGCCTTTGTTGGAAAGGGCTTCAACTGACCCGGCAAGGGCAGGACCTTTGGCGTTTCAACGACCTGCACCGGCGCCGGCGGATCGGTCTCTGGAAGCGCCTTCTCGAACGTCATCTCATCATAGGGCGCTTCGAGATTGAGCTTGGTGGCGCATCCGGCAAGTCCAAGCGACAAGGCAAGGACACTGGCCGACGCGAGTTTGGTGAGTGCAGTAGAGTTCATTTGGCGTCTCCGATGAGGTCGCGCGACCAGTTCAGCGAGTGGACGTAGAGCCCGAGGGGGTTCTTCCGCAGCGTTTCGGCATCCGCGGGCGGCTTGAGAACGGTGGTGACGAGACCCGTGAAGCGCTCGGTCTTCGCGATTGCGCCATTCTCGTAGGTGTTCTCTTTCCAGCGGATCTCGAAGCTGTCGCCGGACGCACGCACCACGGACGTGACCTCCGCGGTCACTGTCTTGGAGCCGATCTTCGTGAACGGATCAGCGTCGCGCGCGTAGTCGTTCAAGGCTTGCGCGCCGCGATCCGTGACGAAGTCGTAGGCGCGCAGCCAGTTCGCCCGGACGATGACCGGATCGATCGACAGCGAGCGGACGTTCTCAATGAACCGCGCAAGGAAATGCGCGATCTGCGCGTCTGACGGCTGGTAGGCCTCGAGCGCCGGCCCGACTGCTCGGACCTCACCGAGCCGATCGACCTCGACCACGTAGGGAACGACACCCGAGCGAGCGATCTGGGTGAAGATCGTCAATCCGAGGACGCTGGACAGGCCGATGGCTGCCAGCGCTGCAACCCGCCAGTTGCTGGCCTGCACGCGGGCGGATCCGAGCCGCTCGTCCCAGACCTGGGCTGCTTTCTGATAGGGCGTGACCGGCTCTGGCGTTTCGCCGTACCGGACGGACACGCGCTGAAAGGGGTGACCAGCCATATCCTACTCCTCCCCCAGCTTCGGGCCCGACGAATGCCCACCTTTGTCGCCCTCTTTCAGCGTGTGGGCTGCGACTTGAGCCGCTTCCCTCGCGTGCCCGCGACCTGACGGTGCCGCTGCACGCCCTGCGCCTGATGCAGCCGCTCCGTTCGTTGCGCCACCAGTACCCGCGCTCGAGAGTTGATCCACGGTTGCGGCCCGCGCTGATGTGCCGGCAGCCGAAGACGCACCTGTTAGGGACGCAGCTGAGCGAACCGCGGTCATCGAGCCGCCCGCCGCAAGACGCAGCCCACCCGCAGCCGCCGCTCCGCCGCCGATCACTACAGCCGCCGCACCCGCCACCGTTCCGGCGGCAGCTCCGGCCCCTAACTGGGGCGCACCTGAGACCAATCCCGCCGCGATTCCTGGGCCGAAAATGCCAAGGCCAAACAGCGAAAGGGCGGCCAGCAACAAGCTCATGGCCGAGACGATATCGACCGGCCTCGTCAACGTGCTTGCGAGCTGCCCGAAGATGGTCGAACCGATGCCGATGATGATCGCGAGAACCATTACCTTCACCCCCGAGGCGACCACGTTGCCTAGGGTTTTTTCCGCGAGAAACGCAGTCTTTCCCCACAGGGCGAACGGCACGAGGATGAAGCTTGCAAGCGTTGTGAGCTTGAACTCGATCAGCGTGACGAAGAGCTGCACCGAGAGGATGAAGAACGCGAGCACGATCAGGATCCAGCAGAACAGCAGGATCAGGATCGTCGGCAGGTTGGTCAGGACATCAAACCCAGAGAATTGCCCGGTCTCCTCAAGAAGCGGATGGGCGGCCGTGAACCCGGCGGAAGCGACAAAGCCTGGCCGCGCCAGGTCGGCCGCGCTCAAGCTCCCGCCTGACGCCTTCAGTCCGATGCTGGAGAACGACGCAAAGACGATATCAGCGAGGCCCTTGAAGTTGCCGATAATGAACGCGAAAGCGCCGACATAGAGCACCTTCTTGGCAAGCGTGACCATGATGTGATCGTCCGCCCGCATGCTCCAGGCAAGCCCCGCCAGCGTCAGGTCGATGCCGATCAATGTGGAGCTCAAGAATGAGACGTCGCCGGACAGTAGGCCAAATCCGGAGTCGATGTAGCGCGAGAAGGTATCGGTGAACCGGTCGATGACGGAGAGATCAGCCATAGCGCCCTCACCTACTTGCCGGCGGTGTAGGCATGGCCATCGCCGATGAAGCGATTGAATCGCTCCTTCGCGGCGGCCGACGATGCCTGCTGTTCGGCTGCACGCAACGTGTCCGCGCGCGCCTGCGTTGCCATGAGCGCCTGGGTCTGCAACGATTGTTTGATCTGGAGGCCGAGCAATTCATTGCCAGACTGTTGAGCCTGCAGCGAGCCGACCGCAGTGGACGAATTCGCCATCAGAGTTCGAAGCGTCTGGCCGTCCTGGTCCAACGAGCCGACGATCGCGGACTGAAGCGTGAGGGACTGCTTCAGTCCATCGTAGCTATTGTCCCAGCGCGAAGTCGCGTCCTGAACCATCTTGTCGGACGAAACGGCTGCCGCGTATTGACGAGGGTACTGCCGCTCGAAATCTTGCTGGGTTTTCTGAACATCGAACGAAATGTTCTTGGCCTGACCAATCAGGGTGTTCATCTGATTGATTGTCGACGTGAGCTGGCCGACGACGCTCGTCGGCAAGGCCGTGAGATTCTTTGTCTGATTGCGCAGCGATTGCGCCTGGTTCTCGAGGCTCCTGATCTGATTGTTGATCTGATCAAGCGCTCGTGCGGCGGTCAGGAGATTCTGGCTGTAATTGGTCGGATCGAATACGATATCAAACGCGCCAAGCCGCCTCGAACCATTCACGGCGATGGCGATAGATAGCATCGTTGTCACGATAACCCTAGAAGTTGTACCCAAGAACATGCGGCCGATACTTTCGAGCATGGAAGACTCCAGGAATTGAGATTGAGGTCAGGCCTTGGCCTGTTCGAAGGTGCTGATCAGGTTCGCTGCCCAGTGCAGGTTTCGTTCAGCGAGATAGCGCTTGGCGAAGTGATGGGAGCCGGAGCGGGACAGGACGGCATCGACGGTCCGTTGATCCTCAGGCGAAGACGCCGCGACCAGCGCGAGGGCCACCGGACCGAGGCCGAGCTCAAACAAGCGGTTTCCGGCGCGGGACTGCAAATAATAGTCGCGCTTGGGGAAGGCTTCCGCGATCAGGCGAATTTGCGTGTCATTCAGGCCGAACCGGCGATAGGTCTCGGTCTGGGTCGGCTCCATCGCTCGGGGGTTCGGAAGGAAAATGCGGCTTGGGCAGGATTCGATGATCGCAGGGGCAATCTGGCTGTCGGCAATATCGGCCAGCGACTGGGTCGCAAAAATCACCGAGACGTTCTTCTTGCGCAGCGTCTTCAGCCATTCGCGGATCCGGCTCGCGAACAGCGGATCGTCCAGAAACACCCAGGCTTCATCGAGCACCAACAGCGTGGGCCGGCCGTCGAAGCGGTCCTCAAGGCTGTGGAAGAGATAGGTCAGGACCGGCGCCACCAGCCCCGGCAACGCCATGAGTTCTTCCATCTCGAAGGTGAGCACGTCGGCACCGGAAAGACGGTCGGCGTCTGCGTCCAGGAAGCGGCCATAGGGTCCTTCCAGTGTGTAGGGCTGCAGCGCCTGCCGCAGCGCGTCGCGGGCAAGCAGCGCCACGAGGCCGGTCATTGTCCGCTGCGAGACCGGCGCAGACCCGAGACTCCTCAGCGCCGACCAGAGCGTCTCCTTGACATCGGGGGTCACTGTCACGCGCTCATGGGCCAGCACGCCACAGAGCCAGTCGAGCGCCCAGACTCTCGGCCCCTCCTCCGCGACATCCTTGAGCGGCTGAAAGGCGATACCGCCCTTGGCGCCCAGTTCGTACCAGGACCCGGACAACGCGAGCGTGGTGACCCGTGCTGACCGGCCCTTGTCAAACGTGATCAACTGCGCATTCGGATAACGACGGAATTGCAGCGCCAGCATCGACAGCAGCACCGACTTGCCTGCTCCCGTAGGACCGACAATGATGGTGTGCCCGACGTCGCCGGCGTGGAGCGACAACCGGAACGGGGTCGCCCCCTTGGTCTTGGCGATCAGAAGCGGCGGGCCGTCGAGGTGCTCACATCGTTCGGGTCCGGCCCATATCGCCGACAATGGGCACATATGGGCGAGGTTCAGGGTGTGGACGATCGGCTGGCGGATGTTGGCATAGGCTTGGCCCGGCAGACTGCCGAGCCAGGCTTCCACGGCGTTGACGCTCTCGCGGATGGCCGTGAAGCCCCGGCTATTGATCACCCGCTCGACTGCGCGGATCTTCTCATCAGCCTGATGGGAGTCCTCATCGCTTACGGTCACGGTCGTGGTGATATAGCCGAAGGCAACCAGATCGTCGCCGAGCTCGGAGAGCGCCGCGTCGGCATCAAGTGCCTTGTTGCTGGCGTCGGTATCGAGCAGCGTTGCCTGCTCGTTGAACATGACCTCCTTGAGGATCGCTCCCAGCGACTTCCGCTTGGCAAACCACTGCCGCCGGTAGCGCGACAGGGTCGCGTTTGCCTGCGTACGGTCGAGCGAAATAAACCGGGTCGCCCAGCGATAGGCGACGCCAAGCCGGTTCAGTTCATCGAGCAGGCCTGGAAAGGTAACGTGCGGAAACCCAAGGACCGTCAACACGCGCAGATGGCTCCGCCCGATCGCCGGCGACAATCCCCCAGTCAAGGGCTCATCGCTCAGGAAACAATCGAGATAGGCCGGGATCTTGGGAACGCTGACCGGATGGCGCTTGGTCGAGACGCAGCTATGAAGATAGGTGAGCGCCTCCGCATCGCTGAGAGGCCAGATCTCGGGCAAGACTGACGAGAGCAGATCGATCACCCGATCGGTTTCCTGGATGAACCTCTGGAGATGATCGCGATAGCCTTTCTCATTGCTATCAAATCTCTGCTGTTCATCAGCCTCACCGTCATCGAAGTCCCCTTTTGCAGGGGTTTTGATCCATGGGACGCGCCGAATGCGATGTCCTTTTCGCGCCGCGCGATCCCTCGCCTTGGGACGCTCCAGAAACAGGCCTTCGAGGCGCGAGACCGTTTCGGCCGGTGGCAAGTACATCAACGTCAGATGCAGCACACTTTCAAAATGCTGCCCGTCGGGGCGCGACGGATCTTCCCACGCCACCCCGGCGGCGCCGGAGAACGCGGCCCGCCGCTCTTCATCCACCAGCCAGGATACCGCATCGGGAAATTCCGACCGCGGATATTCGCCAGTCGGAATGCGCGTGGCATCAAAGAAGAGAGCCCAGCCTGAGCCAAAACGCTTCAAGACATTGTTGACGCGAGATACGACGCTCATCAGTTCGGCCTCAGTCGCACTGTCGAGGTCCGGCCCGCGGTAGCGTATCGTCCGTTGAAAGCTGCCGTCCTTGTTGAGGATGACGCCTGGTGCGACCAGGCAGGCCCAAGGCAGCCAATCAGCCAGCCGATAGGCGTTGCCTCGGAATTCTCTCAAGTTCAGCATGCGAGCCGTCCTTTGTGCTTGGTGTGACGGATGGCGACTTCGACGAAGACCGGGTCGCGTTTGGCAAGCCACACGGCCGCGCTGTGGCCGATGACCCAGAGGATGAGGCCTGCGAGCCAAAGGCGCAGGCCGAGCGCCAGCACGGCCGAGAGCGTCCCGATCAGGATCGCGGCGGCACGCGGGGCGCCGCCGATCAGGATTGGTTCAGTCAACGAACGGTGCAGGACGAGTTCAAATCCATCGGGACGCATCAGATCAGAGCTCCGCCGCCGAACGAGAAGAACGACAGGAAGAACGAGCTCGCAGCGAAAGCGATCGAGAGGCCAAATACGACCTGGACCATCTTGCGGAATCCGCCGGAGGTGTCGCCGAAGGCCAGAGAAATGCCGGTCACTGTTATGATGATGACGGCGACGATCTTGGCGACGGGCCCCTGCACGGATTCCAGGACGCGCTCGAGCGGCGCTTCCCAGGGCATGCCCGAACCGGCAGCGTGTGCCGCCGTGACGCTGAGCAGCACGCAAGCGGACGCTGCACCGAGCGTGACCAGCGGCAATCCGCTGACCGAGCAGAAGCCGCGCAGGCGAGAACGCACCTTGAGAGATAGGCGAATGGACATTTGCAGTCTCCTTCAGGTCATGGGCGGTGAGAGATGTTTGGAAGTCCGGGCGGAGTCTCGAGCAGGTAGTCGCCTGACGCATCCAGGCCTTTGAGTTCGGCGACGGCCTCGATGCGCCGTGCGGGACCCCGCCCCTTGATGAAGACGATCAGGTCGATCGCCTCGGCGATGAGCCGGCGCGGCACGGTTGCGACCGCCTCTTGAATGAGCTGCTCGATCCGGTAGAGCGCAGCTCGTGCCGAGTTGGCATGAACAGTGGCAATCCCACCGGGGTGACCGGTATTCCAGGCTTTCAGCATGTCGAGGGCTTCGGCGCCCCTGACCTCGCCGACGATGATGCGGTCGGGCCGCAGGCGCAGTGTGGAGCGGACAAGATCGGCAAGGCTCGCCACACCCGGCTTGGTTCGGAGCGTCACGGCATCCTTGGCATCGCAGCGCAGTTCCCGAGTGTCCTCGATGATGACCACCCTCTCCTCGAGCCCGGCGATCTCCGCAAGAAGCGCATTGGCAAGCGTCGTCTTGCCGGACCCGGTGCCGCCGGCGACCAGGATGCTGCGCGCCTCGGTGACCGCTGATGTCAGCACCTTTGCCATCATTGGCGAGGCAATCTGCGCCTTGACGTAGTCGGACAGACGGAACGTGGTCGTCGCCGGCTTGCGGATGGCAAAGCAAGGCGCAAGGGCGACCGGCGGCAAGACGCCTTCAAAGCGTTCACCTGTCTCGGGGAGTTCCGCCGAGACGATTGGCGACGAGCCGCTCGCTTCCGCCCGCACGTGGCTGGCAACAAGCCGGATGATCCGTTCCGACTCCTGCGGCGTGAGGACAACGCCGGTATCGGCGCGGCCGGTCCCGTGCCGATCAAGCCAAAGCCTTCCATCGGGATTGACCATGACCTCGACGACATCAGGCTCTTCCAACGCGAGCGCGATTGCCGGTCCCATAGCGGTCCGCAGCATGCCGCGGCGCCGCTCGCGGGTCTCTGGCGAGAGGAGATCAGACATTGCCGACCTCCTCTCGCCCTGCCGGAGAATGCTCCGGCGGCTCACCCGTCGCGCTTTGCGCGCGGGATCCAGTATCGCTGGCTTGGACAGCGCCCAGAGGGGCGCCCTCCTCGAGATTCCGCATGAAGAGATCGGGCTTGACGGCGCTGACGCGATCCATGACGTCCGCGACAAGCCGGCCGCCGGAGGCAACGCGTTTGCCGACCTGGGCGACAAACATCTCGAAGCGCTCGCGCCCCAGCGCACGCGCTGCATCCTGATCCTGCGAAGGCAACGGAGGGGTGATGGTCAGGTAATAGCGGATGAAGAGCGCAATCGTCTCCGCCAGGACGCTCACGTCGCGATCAGACCGTTCCAGTTGCCGGCTCATCCGGTCCAGCCTTCGGATCAGCGCCGCATCGCCGCTGGCGTCACGCTCCGGGTTGAGGAAGCGATCCAGCGCGGCATCGACAATAGCTGACTTGCTGGCGCCGGGACGCTTAGCGGCGAGTTCGAGCCGTTGCGCCACGCTATCGCTGACATAGGCAGACAGTTTCGGTTTCATCAGGGATGCTCTCAGAACGAGGGGAGAAGGTCGTCATCGTCGCGGGTGACGGCGTGGGCGCGGCGTACGCTGCTTGACGCGCTCGCTGCTTGCTGCATCTGGTTGCGATCGGCGGCGACATCCGTCTCGTCGTCGAGCAAGCGCTCCTCGAACGCTCGCGGCTCGGTCGCGGGGGATGCCGCCTCGTCGAACAACGCCAATTGCTGCTTGAGGCCGCCCTCTTCGCCGCCCGTCTGCATCAGCTCGCGATATGGCAGCGTCGCAAGCCGAAGATGAGTGCTGCGCACCTCGCCGCGCCAATCGTCGCTGCGGGCTGGCGGCCGATCGGCGCACGCATCGCCTACCAAGGACGGAGGCTTGCACAGACGGCTGACGAAGTTCGCGTCCTCATAGTGCCTCAGCTTGATCGCACGGACCGGCGCCAGCCCCGAGACCAGCACGATGGCCTGGTCGGGCGGCAGCTGCATCACTTCGCCTGGTGTCAGCAAAGGACGCGCGGTCTCCTGGCGACTGACCATGACATGGCCGAGCCAGGGAGCCAGCCGATGGCCGGCATAATTGCGCTGTGCACGTAGCTCCGTCGCGGTGCCCAGCGCATCCGAGATCCGCTTGGCGGTGCGCTCGTCATTTGCGGCAAAGGCGATGCGGACGTGGCAATTGTCCAGGATCGCGTTGTTCTCGCCATATGCCTTCGCGATCTGGTTGAGCGACTGGGCGATCAGATAGGCGCGAATGCCATAGCCGGCCATGAATGCGAGCGCGCTTTCGAAGAAATCGAGCCGGCCGAGCGCAGGAAACTCGTCGAGCATCATCAGGAGCTGACGGTGCTTTCGGCCGGTTGCATTGACGTTCAAAGTCTCGGTCAGCCTGCGGCCGATCTGATTGAGGATCAGCCTGATCAGGGGCTTGGTCCGGCTGATGTCTGACGGCGGCACGACGAGATAGAGCGTGACTGGTTTCTCGGCGCTCACGAGGTCGGCGATGCGCCAATCACAATATTCGGTGTTTCGGCTGACGACGGGATCGCGGTAGAGCCCGAGAAAGCTCACGGCAGTCGACAGAACACCGGATCGTTCGTTTTCGGACTTGTTGAGCAGCTCACGTGCGGTCGCAGCGACGACGGGGTGCACTTTCGGCTCCGCCTCGGTGCCGAGATGATTTGTCGCCAGCATGATCCTGAGCGTCTTCTCAAAGGACTGCGCAGGGTCGGCCAGGATCTCGGTAACGCGGGTGAGCGTCTTCTTCTCTTCTGCGTAAAGGACGTGAAGGATGACACCGACCAGCAGCGAATGACTGGTCTTCTCCCAATGGGTGCGGCGTTCGAGCGCTCCTTCAGGATCGACCAGGATGTCCGCGATGTTCTGAACGTCGCGGACTTCGGCCGCCCCTTTGCGCACCTCGAGCAGCGGATTGTAGCGGGCACTCCGCTCATCCGTGGGATTGAACAGAAGGCAATGCGAGAACATCGAACGCCAGCCGGAGGTCAATTCCCAGTTTTCGCCCTTGATGTCGTGCACCACCGCCGACGAGGTCCACGAGAGCAATGTAGGCAAGACCAGTCCGACGCCCTTGCCCGATCGGGTCGGCGCAAAGCACATGACGTGTTCCGGTCCGTCATGGCGCAGATAGTTGTTCTCGATGCGCCCCAGAAAAACGCCCTTGGACGCGAGCAGCCCGGCCGCCTTGATTTCCTTTGCCGTAGCCCACCGTGCCGAACCGTAGGTCGTCACCAACTGGCTTTGGCGCGCGCGCCACACCGAATTGACGATCGCAAAGAGCGCGCCTGCGACACCGCCGCCCGCCGCGATTGCACCACCCTGCTCAAAAATCTCGGGCGCGTATCCCTCGTAAGCAAACCACCACTCGAACAATCGCCAAGGCAGATAGACGCGATAGCCGATGATTAGGAACCAGGGCTCACCCAAGCGCTGCTGATATCCGAGAGCAGCCGCAGTCCATTGCGTCGCGCCCCAGGTCGAGGCGATGACGATTCCGAGCACGACGGCGATCTGACCGACATAGATTTTTGCTGGAAACATCGCACCTCGCCCCACTCACTCACCCCACGTGAGCGGCGCGATGAAAGCGGTGAATGCGGCAGGCCTTCAATCGAAATAAAAAGTCGCGCCGTCAGCAAGCGCGAGATTGATCAAGTCTGATCAGGTGCCAGACTTAAAGGTCAAGGTCAGCGCAGCGTCATCGCGTGCGTCAACAGCGCGTGAACACTTGGAGCAAATAGCATCTCGTTGACATGTCACCCACCGAGCCCTGGCAGTTCGTGCTCAACACGTAGCGGCCATGCGCGAGTCGGCGCGGCCAGGAAGCGCCACGATGTCATTCCGCAGGACTGAGCTGGATCTGATTGTATTCAGCGCGAAGCGTCGGATGCGTCAGGGATCAACATGCCGTTTGGCAAGCAAAAACCAGCAAGGCGTGACAGCCCGATCACTGCCACCGTCATGTTGCGCCAGACGCGGTGTCGGAGCATGATCGGTGATTTCGACGTGATCGACATGCCGATATCGGCATCTTCATCGGCAGCATTTCCGTGACAGAGGCGATCATGTTGATCGCTTGTGCTGCTGCTGCTGCCGGTCGAAGCGACGTTGGAGCAGGCACACGCGAGGCAGGACTTGGCCCGCCCGTCGACAGGTCATTTTGGCGGAGGAGCCGGCTTGTCGGTGGACTGGTCTGCCAGATCGTAATTGGCTGGATCGGAGCCGAACTCGGAGACACCCTTCGCGAGCTCGGTTCGAAACAACGCCTGAAAGTCATCGTCATAGGTTGCAAGGCTGGTGCGGATCGCAGCTCTCCACTGATCACCACGGTCCCATGCCTCCATGAAGGCGGAGGCTAGATCAGCGTGCTGCCGGTTCTCGATCATGGCTTCAATGATCGATCTGGCCTGAAGCCGATCCTTCGCGCTCTTGGCCGTCCCGTCGCGGTCTTGCTTCCTGCGGGATCCGACGATCAGCTTGTGGATGGCATATCGCTCTGGAGATGGAATGAGAACCGGCACGCCCGCACCGTGCAGCAGCACGGCGCGGATGGGCTCGTAAATCAGAAAGTCGAGAAAGCGCAGCGGAAATGCCGCCGCACCACCGAGCGCCGGCATCGGAACTGGCTTGCCTGCCTGGTCGTCGGACCACTGGTTCGGCGTCAGGAATTCCACCTTGAAGTTGTCCCTCGACACGAATTGGGTGGAGGCTCTGCCGTCGGCCTGGCTCGGGACCTCGCGAAAGGTCGGATCGACATGTCGAAGGACCTCCAGGATCGGAGGCATGGAATCCTTGATCGCGACCGATATTTCGTGGAATTGCGCAAAGTCGGCGTCACCAGTCTGCATGGCGACGGCGTCGAGGCGTCGGCCAAGCGTGGCGGCGTAACACTGGTAGGCCACAGTTCCGACGAGCACTCCCCTCATTCGGAAAAAGCCAGCCTTGGCCAGTTGCTCCACGACTTGGCCAACCTTGGCTAAGGGCCGCGGCAGATAGGCCTCGCGGGTCAGCGTGGAAACCAGCCGGCGACGTCCCTTCAGGTCGGCCTTCAGATCTTTGAATGCCTCAACCCGTTTGGTGATTTCAGGATCGTCCACTGGACCGACGTAGCGGCGATCCTGGCCGCCCCCCTCTGGCTTGGGCGTGTCGAAGTACCAGTATTTCTTGTCCTTGACCTCGACGGCCACGAACCTTCCATTCGAGGAGAATTCGGAGGTAAAGCTCTCATCGAGGCTGCGCTGGGCCAATTCCGAATAGAGCGTTTGATAGGTGATATCGAGGCGGGCGGAGGTCATTGCGGGAACCTCGGTTATACTATTTCCGCGAAAATAGTATAACTAAACCAGTGCAGGCGGCAACCAGCTATACTATTCTCGCAGAAATAGTATAATCTTAATATTTATCAATCGCTTAAGTAGGCCTAAAGGCCCAATCCACGCTTGATACCGATCGACCACGATATGCCCTCCCCGCCGACCTGACCGGTGACCAATTGCCCGCGCGCTCGCTCCAGCACCGGCCGCCAGGGCACCAGCGCGAACTGGTGGGATCGCTCGATCAGCGCGAACCGCCCGCTGTTCAGCGTCAGCATGCGCCGGTAGACGCCCTCGATCTTGTCACCGGCCTTGACGTCGACATGTTCAAGGCCGGTGCGCGCGGATATCTCGGCCGCGGTCCTTGCAAGCTCGCGCGCCTCGAGCGTCTCGAGCATGTTCCGGGCAAAACGCATCTGGCCGCCTTCCTCTCGCGCCAGCCCCTGCTCGATCAGCCATTGCCGCCTTGTTCGGAGCGCGGTCTCCACCTCCGCCCCAAAGCCGGTCGATGCGAGCCCATCAGGCTCCTTCCCAACAAGCTTGCGGTCGAGCCAGGTGGCGCCCAGCGCCTGCGGCAGATCCTCGAGCCGTTGCCATGACAGCACCGCGGCCCGCACCGGATAGCGCCTTTGCTGGAGTTTCTCGTACTCAAGGGCCCGGTCCAGATAATCTCGCCCCACGCTCCAGCTGCCATCGGCAAGGCGGCTGACCAACCCTTCGCGCTGCACCGCCTCCAGGCGACGTACGTGGGATCCGACAAATTCGCCCGACGCTTGCGGATCGAATTCTCGATGCAAACGGTCGCTGTAGATGCCGCCATGGCGGGCAGCGACGCTAGCGATCGTGCGATCGATTGCGCGCGGCTCAGCGACGCGCGAGCGGAGCTCCAGGATCGTGTTCCGGACAGGCGCTTCTTCCTTGGCCCGAAGGCTACCGATCTCGACATAGTGCGTCCGCCCGTCCACCCCGTCGATCACGACATAGCGGCGCTCCGTCAGTTCATCAGCAAACCCCTCGCCGACAACCCGTCCGACGACGCGATGAGCGCTTCCTTCCGGATCGAAGATCGCATAGTCGCTTGCCGCCCGTCTGACTCCTGCCGCAGCCATCTCGCGGTGCATGGTCTTGATGATGTCGCCGCGTTCCCCCATGCGTCTGAGCTTCGGCTCGAGCTCAGGGTCGATCCGCCAGCGCCCCGGCTCAGCCTCTTCTGCCAACCCCATCCGCTCCAGGGTTCGCAGCCGTCCGATCCGCGCCGTTTGCCAGCTAGGCTCCCGGCCCGACAGCGCCCCCAGCTCAAGAGCTCCGCCAGAGGCATCTCGCAGGATGCTTCGGTCAAGCCGCGTAAGCCGCTCGGCCGTGATCTCCTGCTGAAGCTTGCGCGCGACCTCGATTTCGGTTTCAGGGCCGAGCTCTCGCGTGATGAGTTCCGCAGCCCGCGATCGAAGACCATGAGCGATATAGTCGCGCGCGATGACGAGGTCGTTTCCTTGGTCATCCTTGCCGCGCAGGACGATGTGGGTATGCGGATGGCCGGTGTTGAAATGATCGGCAGCAACCCAGTCGAGCCTGGTGCCGAGGTCCTGCTCCATCTGCTGCATGAGGTCGCGGACGAAGGGTTTCAGGTCCGCCAGCTCGGCGCTATCCTCCGGCGCCACGATAAACCGGAACTGGTGGCGGTCGCCGGCACTGCGTTCCGCAAAGGTCTTGCCATCCACGCGGTCGTTGCTGGCGTCGTATAACTCCCCCGGTTCGCCATCGCGTGTGACGCCGTCGCGCTGGACGTATCGGAGGTGAGCTCGCACCGCACCTAGGTCGCCTGACTTGATCCGCACGATCCGAGCCTTCACCACAACGCGGCGCTGCCCCTGGCCTCGGCCCCGCCCGGCCAGCACTGCGCCTTGCGCGCGGCCGCGGCCGATGCGGCCGCCGCTGAACGACGAGGTCGTCCGCGCACCGGCGCCAGCTTTGGCCGCCTCCTGGCGGACGCGTCGAAGATAGCTGGTCGCCTTCGTGGCTCTGCGGTTGCCGATCCGTCCAAGCCTCACTTCGAATTCGTCGTCGATCTCTCGCATGGCCCGCATCCGGCGTTGGAATGAGCCGGATATGTGAAGCCGAGGAGCGTTCGCCAAGTCGCAGACGCAATTGCCCAAGTTCGCCATTGCGTTGGGTCGCACTTGGCGACAGCGAAGATCTGGAGAGCGCTAAATCTTGGATGTGCAGACAACGGCTTAGGCGCGCCGTAGCGCCAGTGCTTTTATCTTGCCCTCCCGCTTTTTTGCTTTCGAAAGAGCCGCTGCGACTTGGCAGTTGACTTGCGAAGCCCCCGCTGTTCCGAGCGCTTGCGATAGCGATCGTTACCCGAAGGGCCGAGACACCCGCAGGGTGGCTCGGTGAGGAGCGAAGCGACGAGTAGAGCGCGGGCCGAAGGCATCGCCCATATGCCATCAGCAGTTATAATCGCACTCCTGCGCGACGCTTGCTCTCGTGAGCTAGGCAAGCCGAAAACCTTGGCGTCATGACGTTGGCAGCGTTTCGAATGCGACCGAATGTCGGTCGCGGGGCGCTGGCAAACCGGGGTACCGGCCACGAAGTCACGAACTGCCCGATGTGCAGCCACCGGCCGCCTACCTTCCTTTCTCCGGACGTTGATCTCGACGGATCAGCTTGCTTGGGCCGCGCTGCGACTCTCGGCTGACAGCTGTGACGGGCAGGCGCGCAAACATCGCGCGCGCCCAAAAAGGGCGCGCGCGATCATGTGGCTCTTGATGTCAGAGATCCGGATTCCACGTCCAGATCGGCCGGGCGACACCCAGGATATCGCAACGCAGGACCGGTCCGAAGTATCGGGAGTCGAACGAATGCGGGTGCGGCTGCAGCAGGAAATATTCTCCCTCCACCAACCTCATGCAGCCATCCCAAGCAGGCAGCGGTCGCCCTTCCCGGTCCTTCTCGAGCACTTCGGTCGTGACCTGGCCGTTGATGGAGATCGTGCCGATCGGCGCCTTGGCGCGGCAGATCTCGTCTCCGCCGATGCCCTCGACCCGCTTCAGAAGAGGCACGGGGACTGGCAGGATCTGATGCGCGATGATCAGGAACTCGATCGCCGGAGGGGGCCTGAAGACGGCAAGTTCGCCGCGCGCCGGTAACCGCTTTTCCAGGTAGTAGAGGCCGAGCGGCGCGCTACCGGAGGCGTTATAGATCAGAAGCGGGACTTCAGGCGCGGACGACATCAGAAGCGTGATGATGCCGGCGCACATGGCCGACAGCGTAGTGGTCTGCCGCAACAGTTTTGTGCGATCAATCGGCATCGGAGGTCGACCTCCTCTTGTTCGCATACGACCATTCGACGAGGTCTTCGATGTGATAGCGGACGTAGCGCCCGTGCTTGCGGTAGGCGGGTCCCCGCCCCTGAACCCGCATCTTCTCGAGTGTGTTCTTGGTGAGCCGCAGCCAGGCGGCCGCTTCCAGAGTGTTGAGGAACGGCTTATCGGGTTCCTTGTCGTCAGTTTTCGTGGTCGTCATTCAACTTTCCTTCCCGCATCCCGTACAACCGAAAGATGCAAGAAGAAGCGTCGTCAGATCGGAGGTGATTTGGGAGTGGCGAAGATCGGAGGTTGTGTTTCGCCATCCCGCGCGAGGAAAATTCGTCAAAAAAGAATGGCAAATTTCGATCAACCGAGGAGATCGCGATAGCCGCCCTTCATCAATTCATTGCCCTTGGCGACGAGGCGCCGGGTGCGATCACGCAAGAATTGACTATGACCCTGCCATTCCTCAGTAACTTTTTTCTCTCCGAAAATCGCAATCGCGATTTGGCGGTACGTCTTGCCCGCCAGGCTCTCATCGAGTGCGATGAGAGCCTGATGAAGACGTTCATCGCCCGCGAAGGAGCATTTTTGAATGGCCCTAAGGTCAAGGTCGGTAAAGCGCTGCAAACCCTTCAGGAGCTGGGTCTGGGCTGGGAGATCGTCGAGGTCATGCAATTCGATGACCGGGACAAATGGCGCTGTCAGGTTGGCGAGACCGCTTATTTCGACGGGAACGCAAATGCCATTGCGTTTCATCGTGACCAGCGGGACGCCATCGGCATCGATGACCGCCTGCCGATCGGCGTTAAAGTCAGCGAGTCGGCGCACCGTGGCCTCTTCGCCTTTGGCCGGCCCCTTCGCATTCAACCGTACCACCCGCTTCAAGGTCCTTGCATGCCAGAACACATTTGCCCTGTGCGCGCAGAGCTTTGGATCGGCAAACGCATGTAGCCCCCACTTCTCGGCTCGCAGGAACCGTCGCCTGAGCCGCAGCAGCCTGGTCCCGTCGCGCAGGGTGATGCAGGGCACTTGCCGGGGTACGGAGCTTCGCCAGTCAGCAATATAGCCGGCGTTCCGCCGCAAGAACTCCCACGCCCAATCGCCGCCATCGTAGTCGGCGTGAGCGCAGCAAGCAGGCCGATGACCGGGGCGATCGGGCGCCGTACTCACCGAAGGATTCAAGATTTTCGCCCCGCGAAGTGCCTTTTTCCGGATCGTTCCGGCCAAATGAGGCAAGAGCGCGGCCCGCCGCCGAGCCGCTCTCACGGGAGCGCCTGACGTCAGTCCACCGGGCTCCGGATCAGGGCCAAGACGCCGGGCGTTTTGGCTGGCCGGGCGTCAGGCTTAGTCGCAAAGCCGGTGCTCGGTCTCCCACAAAGGCCGTTCAGCCATGTTGCAGATCCGTGGCATGGCAGACGGCCGCCCCGACGGGCCGGCACGAAGGTCGTCTCCATCCTCGACCAGTTCTTCTTGACTGCTTTGAGCCGCCTGAAGCCCCGCTCGTGATTCAGCGGCAGCATTTGGCCGCTCCGCTGCGCTTCGTGAGAAACGCCGGCTCGACTGCCCGAAGGAGACCAATGAGCCGAAATGGGACGGTTTCTTCTCATGGCCAGTTTGCATCAACGTCGGCCCGACTTAACCGGAGCGCTTGCACCGGGATGACCAAGCCCCGCCCGGCGAACCGGACGGGGCTTGGTGGGCGCTCTTACTCGCCGTTCTTGCGCGGCCGCGACCAGAGCAAGGTGTAGCCTTCACCGCCCTCGTCATCGAACAGGTTCGCGTAGATCGGAGCGTTGAAGGAAGGATCGTCGAGCTTGAGCGAGAGGTAGTCGCGGCCCTCCTCGGAGCGCTTCGACCAGGCTGCGCCGATCTCCGCCCGGCCCACGTAGATGCGGTGGCTGGGGGCGTTGTCGTTGGAGCGGTTGGTCTCGGCGACGATACGGACGCCCTTGGCTTGCAGGCTCAGGGTGACGATCTCGCCCTGGAAATCGTTGCCAACCTTCTTGAAAGAACCGATGTTAGCCATGTCACTTCTCCTGTTGTGTTTCGAGCCCGCGACCACCGCGGCCTCGATGGCGATCCAGGGCCGAGGACGATCGGCGACGCACCCGCACGGGCCGGAGCGCAGCGGAGGACGTCGTTGTGGCGACTTTCTTGTCTCGCGAGGAATGGGCGAAGCCCAGGGGAAGAAAGTCGCATCAACGGCGTTGCGGCTCAGACGATCGAGGCGAAGCCGGTCTTCGGCCAGATCGAGCCATCAACGAGGCCACGTGCGTCCGCGTGCTGAACCACAGTCTTAAGGAGAAGCGTGGCTATCTCGGTTTTGACGAACAAGAGGTCGGAACGATTCAGCGGGGAAGAGAAATAATCTCCTGCAAAAGCCGGTATCGTCTCCCAAGGACCGATCGAGGTTAGCGCCGCTCCGCCGCGGATGCGTGGGCCAGGCCGGATACCGGCAGCTTGATCGAGGAGTTCAGAGGAGGCCTGCCTCGCCCGCGCTCAGATTTCGATCATCCCCCCGTTCACCGCGCCGATCTGCGCGTACTTTTCGACGATGAAGGCGGGAAACGATCATCCTTCGAGGCCTGCCGCCGTAAGAACCGGTTAGGACGAGTTCTCTACCACCGCGCCCGGCTCGAACGGGCCGGTCTTCGCCAAAACCATCAAGCGCGTCCATGACGTAACGCCAATGCAAATCGCGCCGAGGCAAGCGAAGACTTCACGCCATGCCGGCGAAGGAGCCCTTGGGACATGGCGAATGCCACCTGAGCCGGCAACAGCGGCAGGAACAGCGAATGCTCGCGATCGCAATGCGCAAGGCCGAGGACCGAGTAACAGCAAAGGTGACTTGGCCGAGGGCGAGCGTCAGCGAACCGCCGGCCGTCGCGATAAGCAGCGCACCAATGAGGCCGGCACCGCTCTGAAACGCCGTGATCCCGATACTCAGTGCGACAAAAAACGGCAGCGCATAGACCGCCAGCGCAAAATCAGCCAGCAGAATATTCCGATGCCGAATATGCTGGAGACAAGCCCAAGGGCAAGCATGGTGGCGACTCCAAATGCATAGGTGCAACGATCGCGCCTTCCACCACCACCAGGCGCAACTTCGAATCCATAATTTCTAAAACGAGACGGAGTTGCGGCGCATGCAACTCCGCCTCCTCGTTTAGAGGTTGGAAGGCGGCGCTCACGCGCCGCCAAACCTCCAGACCGGGATGCCGAGCCGCTTCGCCTTGTCGGCGAGGTTGTCCTGGATTCCGGTGCCAGGGAAGTGCATGACGCCGATCGGCAGGAGTTCGAGTATGGCATCGTTGCGCTTGAACGGTGCTGCCTTGGCATGTTTCGTCCAGTCGGGCTTGAAGGCGATCTGGGCCACTTTGCGGTTGGTCGCCCATTTTGAGGCGATCAATTCGGCCCCCTTCGGAGAGCCGCCATGGAGCAGAACCATGTCGGAATGCTTGGCGTGAACCTTGTCGAGACGATCCCAGATGAGGTGGTGGTCGTTGAAGTCGAGCCCGCCAGTGAGTGCGATCTTCGGTCCTGCCGGCAACAGGACCTCGGTCTCGGCGCGACGCTTGGCCGCGATGAAGTCGCGAGAGTCGATCATCGCCGCGGTCAGCGTACGGTGGTTCACCAGCGATCCCGATCGGGGGCGCCAGAATGAGCCCGTGTGAGTCTCGAAGCGTTCGACGGCCTGGTCGCGGAAGAGCTCCAGGCAATTGCGACGCTCAATCAGCGTGATGCCTTCCGCCGTGATGCGCTCGAGTTCGACGGATCGAACTTCGGAGCCGTCCTGCTCATGCTGGCTCTTCCGCTGCGCCTGTTCGTTGTCGTCGAGTTGGCGCTCGATGCGGTCGACGGCACGATGGAACAGGTTGACGGTCGACCAGAGCAGATCGTCAAGGTCTGGCTCGAGCCGAGTGTCGCTCAACGTCGCGACCAGGGCATCGAAGATATCGGCAACCGCGCCAGCAACGATCTTGCCCTCGGGAAGCGGCCGTGGATCGGGATGGTCGTCGAAGGGGCGGTACCCGAAGAGCTGCAATTCAGTTAGAGCATGGTCGGTTGGAGACGTGGCGTGCGGCGGTTCGATGTCGTCATGGTCGGTCATGAGAGAGGTCCTTGCCGGATCGGCCGCGACCATCGCGGCCTTCGTGGCGATCACTCAGGCGGCGGGCGGAACGGGCCAGAACCCGGAGAGAAGCGGAGGGCCGAAGCGGCAGCGGAGGATGGCGGAGACCGGCTATTTTGCCTCGCGATGCAAAGCGCGCCGCTCAGATGGCTAATGTGACTTTTCATCGCCGGCGCGCGGCGGAAAATAGCCGGACGCAGCCATTGCCGGCCCGGACCGCTTGCCGTCCGATCGCCCTCTAGAAGGCCGTGGTCGCGTCCTCTTCCGGCAGTGGCCGCACCGCGACCGACCTGTCGACGCCCATCGAAATGCCGGAGCTATTCCGCGGTTGCCATCGACGAATGCAGAAAACGGACGACGTCCTCCGGTACGAGTTGAAGTAGCAACGCTGCTCGGAGGGCCTCGAGGCCGAAGATGTGCAGATCTTCATTGAAGTCGCCCAGTCGAGGCGACAGCGGGATCACTTCAATCCCGACGGCTTCTGCGCTCTGGGCGAGAATAGCCTGTCCGGCATCTCCAGCAGCATCGTCATCGCGAGCAATATAGAGCCGACGCAGAGCAGATGGCAGCAACATGGCTGCGAGATGATTGGCCGAGAGCGCAGCGGCCATGGGCAGGGTCGGAAGTGCATAACGCAGCGACAGCATGGTCTCGATCCCCTCGCCCGCAGCGAGCACGTCGTCCACCACTCCGAAGCGAACGGCCTTGCCAAGCTGGTCGCCCATGGCCCGTCGTGGCGTGTCGATCGGGGCCTTGCCGAGCCGCACGCGATCGAAGCCGTGTGGATCTAGCCAGGTGCGATGCACGCCGGTGATCCGTCCCTCGAGGTCCGTGACCGAGCCTATCATCGCCGGCCATGTTTCGGTCGGCAAATGCTCGTCCGGTCGGTAGTAACAACGCGGGTGGAAGCGAAGGCTGCCACCATGATGGATTTGGCCTATTCCGCGGCCTTGCAAGTACGTCTCGGCTAGCGTCCCTTCGACGGGGCTGGATATCGCAAAGAGCCGACGAGCGGCTTCCTGCGATCCGGCCGGCGCGACTGAACGAATAGGTTTCGGAGCGAATTGCGGCTCTGAACGAGGCAGCTTCAGAAACCGCCTCGCCTCCTCGGCGACCTCGCGAAAGTCTCGCAAGGCCAGCCTTTCGCGAATGATGTCGAGGAGATCACCATGTTCGCCAGTTGCAGCATCGGTCCATTTGCCGGCGGAGCCCTTCGGCGATTCCTGGAGCCGCACGAACAACGAGCGGCCCGGAGTGTTGTGGACGTCGCCGACTACCCAGTACCGTCCCGCCCGCTTGCCATTGGAGAGATAATGTCGGCACACCGCCTCGGCCTCGCGCGCGAGGCGGCGTGCTAGCTCGGAGACATCGCCGGACATCACGCGGCCTCCCGCTCACTGACGCCCGTAACCGGATAGGTGTCGAGCACCCTCGACAGGACATCGATGCCGCTCGTCTCCGTGGGCACGAACATGCGCAGCTTCCAGGAGATGATCTCCCCAAAGAGGCCGTAAGCACGGAGGCGATCGCGCATCGTGTCGTTGAATCCCGACAGCTCGATGCGATATGCACCCATCACCCGGACGCGGCGAAGCTGGAGCCCCTCCGCAAGATCGAGGATGGTCCGTCCCTCCATCAGCGCGGCAAAGGCAGCGCCCGGTGTCAGCGCAGGCGCGTCCGTCGCAAGGACGCTTGCGACCCACGCGGCCGAAACCTTGCGGCCGATAATGCGTTCTCCCGCGTCGGTCTGAAGTCGATAGACGCGGGTCGATTCGTTCGGCAGCCGCTTCCAGATGGGGAGCAGCAAGCCCGCCACAACGTGGATCGTGCTTTCCGTGAACTCGGGCACCTCGGCAAGCTCCGCCAGCCAGGCCGCGGCAAAACGTTCACAATCTGCTTCGTCCCAATGACTTTCGGCCATGGTGGTCAAGGGGACCGTATGCTGATCCATCGGCCGGATCAGGCTGACGCGCCGCTCGATTTCGCCGTCGTCGAGCATGACGCTCGCCGCCGGGACCTGCACCGCAGCTCGTCCGGAACGTTCATTGATCAGCAGGACGGCATGGCGATCGGAGAGACGGGCAAAAGCATCATCCAAGCTCACTGGACGATTGCGCTGGCGCTGCGTGATTGTGAGCAGCCGGGTCTCGGCGCCGGTGCCGGGATGGGCATAGATCGTCCGCCGGTCGGTGACGACGAAGCTTTCGGCACGGAGTGTCTCCAGCCCGACGTCATAGGTGCCTGACGCGACCGCGCCCTCGATACGACTGGTCAATAGCTGCTCAAAGGCCGTGAACAAGACATTCTGAAGATCGATGGTGAGCGCCAGCAACCGGTTCAGGAACGTCGTGATCGGCGGCAGGTCATCTCTCAGCCCGTTAGTGTCCGTCAGCTTCAGGCCGGTCGCATCCTCAAACCTCTCAAGCGAGCAACCGTCGACCTTGCCGCGCACAAGCAACGTGTAGAGTTGGCGCAACGCGTCACGCCCGTACTGGCTTTCGAGATTGTCCTCGGACCGGAAAAGCCCCTGCCCTCCGGTCTGGCGCTGGCCACGGGTAATGGCTCCCAATGTGTCGAGCCTGCGGGCAATGGTGCTGAGAAAGCGCTTTTCGGCTTTCACGTCGGTCGCAATGGGGCGAAACAGCGGCGGCTGCGCCTGGTTGGTCCGGTTGGTGCGACCGAGCCCCTGAATCGCGGCGTCGGCCTTCCAGCCGGGCTCGAGCAGGTAATGGACCCGCAACCGCCGATTCCGGGCTGACAGCTCGGCGTGATAGCTCCTCCCCGTTCCGCCGGCGTCGGAGAATACGAGGATGCGCTTGACGTCGTCCATGAAGGCCGAGGTCTCGGCGAGGTTGGCTGAACCGGCTCGGTTTTCGACCACCAGCCGGTCGCTCTTGCGAACGATGCGGCGCGAGCGGCCCGTCACCTCGGCGACCAGTTCGGTGCCGAAGCGCTGGATGACCTGATCCAGTGCCCCAGGTACCGGCGGCAGCGAGGCGAGCTTCTCGATGAGGCGGTCACGGCGTGCGACGGCTTCCCGACTCTCGACCGGTTGGCCGTCGCGATAGACAGGCCGGGAGCAGAGGTTACCTTCAGAGTCGGTAAAGGGCTCGTAGAGCTGGACTGGGAAGGAATGGGCGAGGTAGTCGAGAACATACTCGCGCGGCGTGATGTCGACCTGGACGTCGCCCCATTCTTCGGTCGGGATCTCGGCGAGCCGGCGCTCCATCAGCGCTTCGCCCGTCGACACGATCTGGATGACCGCGGCGTGTCCCGCCTCAAGATCGTTCTCGATCGATCGGATGAGCGACGGCGTCTTCATCGAGGTCAGGAGGTGCCCGAAGAAGCGCTGCTTGGCGCTTTCGAAGGCGGATCGTGCCGCGGACTTGGCCTGCCCGTTCAGCGTTCCCGTTGCGCCGGTGATGTTGGCGGCCCGCATCGCCGCATCGAGGTTGTTATGGATGACGCTGAACGCACCGGCATAGGCGTCGTAGATGCGGACTTGCTCCGGTGTAAGCTGGTGCTCCACCAAGTCGTACTCGACGCCCTCGTAGGACAATGAGCGGGCCGCATAGAGACCGAGCGCCTTGAGATCGCGCGCCAGCACCTCCATGGCCGCGACGCCGCCCTCCTCGATCGCTTCGACGAACTCGGCGCGTGTCGCGAACGGGAAGTCGGCGCCGCCCCAAAGGCCGAGGCGTTGGGCATAAGCGAGGTTGTGCACCGTGGTTGCGCCCGTCGCCGATACATAAACGACGCGAGCATTCGGCAGCGCGTGCTGGAGCCTCAAGCCCGCGCGCCCCTGCTGAGAGGCCGCATGGTCACCGCGCTCCCCCTTGCCCCCGACTGCATTCTGCATGGCGTGGCTCTCGTCGAAGACGATCACTCCGTCGAAATCCGAGCCCAACCATTCGAGGATCTGCCTGACGCGCGAAAGCTTTTCGCCACGCTCATCGGTGCGTAGCGTAGCGTAGGTGGCAAATAGGATGCCATCCGATAGCCGGATCGCCGTGCCCTGGCGAAAGCGCGACAGCGGCGTAACAAGCAATCGCTCCATGCCCAGCGCGCACCAATCGCGCTGCGCATCCTCGATCAGCTTGTCGGACTTGCTGATCCAGACCGCGCGGCGGCGGCCCTTGAGCCAGTTATCGAGCAGGATCCCGGCGACCTGCCGCCCCTTGCCTGCGCCGGTGCCATCGCCCAAGAACCAGCCGCGCCTGAAGCGGACGGCATTCTCTGCGTCGCCGCGCGCGGCCGCTACGACATCAAAGGTCGCGTCGATCGTCCAGGAGCCCGCGAGAAACTCGGAATGTGCCTCGCCGGCATAGATGATGCTCTCGAGCTGGGCATCCGATAGAACTCCGTCTGCCACCAGACTCGAAGGGAGGTGCGGCCGGTAGGACGGCTTCGGTGGCGCAACGGACGCCATCGCCGCGGACTGCACGAGTTTGGTCGGGTGCGCGCACGATCCGGGAATACGGATCGACTGCATTCCGTATTCTTCATAGAGCGCATCGGTGAGCCGGGCGCCTTCCGGCGGCGACCAGTCGACCGTCTCGTACGCTAGTTCGACGCCTTCTGGCGATGCGCTTATCGAACAGAACGAAGAGCGTGGTGCAACGGCGCCGACCGATCGTGACATCGCTGGCCGCCCGATGGCAGCGATCTCCGATCGTGGGGCCACGGGCAGCCTTTCAGGCACATGCTGGTCCACCCAGCCAAGCAAGGTCGCGACATCGCCCGCCATTCCTGGCGAGGCAGGAAAAGCTTTCGGATCTGCGGCGGGCAGCTTGTCGATCACAAGCAGCCTCGTATCCGTCCGAGTGCCATGCTTGGCGTAAAGGCTGCCGTCGATAGCCGCAGAAAACACGACCCGCCCGCGTTCCTGGAGCCGCACAAAGGCATCTCGCCATGTCGGGTTATCCGGCGCGAAGCTCGCGCCAGCGATGGCGACGAGGCGTCCACCGTCGCAAAGACGCGCGAACGCCGAAGCGACGTGGCGGAGAGCCGCATCCGCCATCCGTCGATCGACATTGGCCAACGCGGAGAACGGCGGGTTCATCAGTACGACGCTCGGTACGAAACTGGCGTCGAGATGATCGTCGATCTGGGCGGCGTCGAACCGCGTAACCTTAACGCTTGCGAAGAGATGATCGAGCAGCGACGCGCGGGCCTCGGCCAGTTCGTTCAACACCAAGGCACCGCCAGCGAGCTCGGCAAACATGGCGAGCAAACCGGTGCCCGCCGATGGCTCGAGAACACGATCGGCCCGCGTAACGCCGGCTGCGGCGCATGCCGCCAGCCCGAGCGGGATCGGCGTCGAGAATTGCTGAAGCGCCTGACTGTCCTCGGAACGCCGCGTATGGGTCGGCAAACAGCTCGCGACCTTCACAAGCATCGGCAGCATGGCGACGGTCGAGCCGGCCTTGGAGCGCATGGCCGGGCCGAACTTGCGAAGGAACAGAACGGTTGCCGCCTCGCAGACGTCATAGGCGGTCTTCCAATTCCAAACGCCGGCCGTGTCGGAGGCGCCGAAAGCAGACTCCATGGCGCTACGCAGAACAGCGGCATCGATGCGACGGCCGCGTTCGAGTTCGGTCAGGATCTGTCGCGCGGCCCTGACAGCGGCAGAGGTGAGATTTGCAGCGGCACGCATGGAGAGCGGCGTGGCGACGCCGCCGGCAAGAGATTCGGTCATGGCAGGAATTCTTTCGGAGAGCAGGAATGGGTCGAACCATCAGGCGCTCTCCTCTGACCCCGACGGCTCAAACCCTTCCCGGCCCGGCTCTCCCTCTCAAGCCTCGCCATAAGAATGGGGACCAGCGCTGCGCACCGGTCCCCAAGCAACCGCAGGACGGCCGGAGCCGTCCCGCTCTGTATTTTCACTCAGCCGCGTCGAGTTGTTGCGGATCGACGTCGCTGCCGTTCTCCTGATCCTCCTCATCGGCGAGGAATTCCGGCAGCCGGCCCGGCTCGCCTTCCTGCTCCAGTGACGCCGCATCGAGATTGACGAGACGTAGCGGCTCCGGCAACCAGCCCGAGCCATCCAGCAGGCGCTCGGCCTCCTTTGCCATCTCAGCCTTCTTCAGATGATCGATCAGTTGTGCCGACGACTCGCCCTTGGCTTCCCGCACGGCCTCCAGAATGCGCGGCTTGGTAACCCGGCCGAGATAGTTGTCGACGGTCGGTCGCCAGCCAGCTTGCACCATGTCGAGTCCGACCGCGCGCGCCAGCACATCAGCCTGGTCGAGACGGCTGCGGACACCGTGAGCGGAGACGCGCCCCTGATTGTAGCGATTGGCCGGCTCATAGACCGCGTTGGCGGCAAATGATGCACAGTGGGCGAACAGCGACGCCTGTGCACCACCATCAAGAGCCGTGAGCGCCTCCCAGAGATCGTTCTCGCTCTTCGGCAACCGTGCCTTCCAGGCCTCATGTCGCGCCTCGACGGCCTTAGCGGAGACGCTTTCTCTCAGCCCGGGAGCTTGAGCGGGAAAGTTCGGCGTGCGAAGGCTGATCTCAAGACAGCTCCCAGACGATGCGAACCGGTAAAAGGCCGTCAATACGAAGTTATGCAGCACCGCCTGGAACGCGACCGCAGGATTTTCTGCCAGCGCATCCCGCAATGCCAGTGTACGATGCGCCGTCAGTTCGATAATTAGCCGATCCGGAAGAGGCCTGGCCGCATCCTCATCATCTTCTTCAGCATCAGGAGCACTACCTGCGACCTCGATGACCGTGCGCTGGACGGAAGACCCCTCTTCTTGACCTTCGCTCGACGACGCATCCGCGCCCTGCCCGACGTCAAGATCAGTTGCCGTCACCTCGTCCTCCGGACGGACGTAACCGCGGTCCACGGAGAGGCGTCCTTCGGAATCGATGCTGATGAAGACACCGGCTCGGGCGATCTCCGTCGGATCGTAAAGCATTGGCCGATTTTCGAACGCCGCCAGCGCCGCCTCGATTTCACCGAGACGCTGATCGATCTCGTCGGGCAGCTCGTCGGCATCCTGATATTCGGTTTCCAGCCTGGCTTGCTCGGCGCTCAGAGCATTGATGGTGGCCTGCTCCTCAGCCGAGAGATCGACAGGCTTGCCTTCGATTTCTCGTAGGCCTTGAGTGTGACCGTAGGAGAACTCTACGGCGACTGAGATCCATTTCCAGCCTTCGGCAGCTATCGTCTCGGCTTCGGCCTTGAGCTTTTCGGTTACGAGGCGGTCGAGCAGCACGACGTCCTGAAGCCAGCCGCCGTCGTCGTGCTCGAACAGATCCCGCAGAACGCCGCCGCCCGCGTGCTGATAGGCATCGAGGCCCACGAATTGAGCCCGACGATCGGACCCGCGCACGGTGTTCTCTGTGAGCAAGCGCCGGATCTGGTATGGCTCGTCATAGCCGAAACGGCTGACATTCTCCCAGACTTGTTCCTGGCGGGCGTGATCGGCCGTGACCGAGAACGCCATGAGCTGCTCGAGCGTCATGCCGTCTTCGGCATAGACCTCATGCAGCTTCGGCGAGACCGACGCCAGCCGCAGCCGCTGCTTCACGATCGCTGGGTTCACGAAGTGCCGGGCGGCGATGTCTTCCTCGCTCATCCCGAGATCGCGGAGGGTCTGGAAAGCCCGAAACTGATCGAGCGGATGCAGACCGACCCGCTCATCGTTCTCCGCCACCGAATCGTCCGCGGCGATGCCCCCTTCACGCACAACGCACGGCACCGCCTGCGTCTTGGACATCCGCTTCTGTTTCACCAGGAGCTCGAGAGCGCGATAGCGCCTGCCGCCCGCCGGCACCTCGAACATGCCGGTCTCGTTGCCTTCAGCATCAACGACGGCCCGGACACTCAGACTTTGCAGAAGCGTACGCTGCGCGATGCTCTCGGCCAGCTGCTCAATCGAGACACCGGCCTTGACCCGGCGAACGTTCGACTGGCTGAGCACGAGCTTGTTGAATGGGATGTCCCGGGACGGCGACAGCGTGATCTTTTGGACGGCTTTCGTCATTTTGGCTCTCCACGACGGGCGGCCGTGAGACTCTCTCTCGGCTTCCAACCCGTCGCGAACAACCTCCCCTCCTCTCACTCTCGCGCAGCCACCAGGCCCAGCATCACGCCGTCTCGTGATCGGCGACAACCGAATCCAGCGACGGAAGCTCAATGGACCCGGGAACGAAGCCGAGCAAATAGTCCGCAGCCTTGCTCGCCTGCGAGGCGGCCCGCACGATGGCGCGATTGTCTTCGCGCAGGACTCCCAGCCATGCCCCATATAATCGGCATGACGCACGGTCGGGACGACCCCGAGCGACGCGCAGCTGAACGCAGAACTCAACTCGGCGATTTATCTGAACAGTCAACCTGTCTCAGACGTTGTTCATAGCGAGAAGAACGCTCGTTGCGCTAACTATCTAGGACCACGTGCGACGTGAGACAGTCTTGTACGATCGAAACTTTTCGTTCGATCACTTCTGAGCGGCGGCGCCTGCGGCGATAGGATCGCGTTCGAGCCAAAATCCTGGCGCCTGAAACCAGACCTTCTCCGCATCGTCATGCCCAGGATCACCGACGTGCAGCGCGCGAATCGGGACTTTACCAGGTGGCCAACCTTCGAGCGCGGCATGCAGACGCTTTCCCGCCTCCTCGTCGCGTCCCCACACACAAGGATAGACAGCCACGCCGCCAATCGAACAGGCCTCGAAACGGTCTCCACGCCGGATCACGCGGAGAATAATGCCCCTCCAGGATGCACTGGTCAGCGGCATCAGAAGCTGGCCGCCTTCGACAAGGCGATCGAGCCAGAGACGGGATGGGTGGGTGGATCCAGCGAACACGATTACGATGTCCAACTCACCAATGTCCACCGACCGGCCGTCGGCCGAGACGACGTTGACCTGAGGCCAGCTCGCCAGATTCTCTCGGGCCTGCGCCGCTAGCGCTGGGTCGGTTTCCACCGCCGTGACGCGACCGGCTGGTCCGACAATTTCGGCCAGCACCGCCGAATAGTATCCGGTCCCGGCACCGACCTGGAGGACGCGTTGGCCGCGCGCGACGTCGAGATGTTCCAAAATGCGTGCCCAGAAGCTGGGCATTCCATTGTTTAGGTTACGGCTCGCATCGAGCGCCACGAGAACGTCATGATAGAGCCAGCGCGGGTCGGCGTTGGGAGTCAGGAATGGGTCGTTGTCGTACGGGTCCGAGATGATGCGCCAGGGTCCCGGGCCGACGAATTGCTCGCGTGGAACAGACGCGAATGCCTCGATCAGGCGAGGGTTGCGCAGAACCGGGGTCTTGTATCGCAGGTCTTCGGCATACCAGCGGCGGGCCGCTGCCAACGTGTCGTCCATGGGCGTCTCCTATTGCGATGCAGACGATACGCCTGCAGTCCGCGCGCGCGGACACATCAAAAAAAACTTTATCCGCTGTCCGCGTTAGGCTCGGTGATGCGCATAATGGTTTGGCCATGGAAAGATTGACGACAGCTCTGAATACTCGCGACGTGGTTGCCCGCACCGCCGATGTTGCGTCTGCCATCGATGCGTTATCCGATATCGATCTCGTGCGGCTCAAAGCTCTGGCGCGGTTATGGAGTCGCCGCTTGCCAGGAGGACTGGGCTGGAGCGACGTCCTCCACGAGGCGATTGCGCGCGTCCTCGACGGCTCGCGGCCATGGCCGCACGGCGTGCCCATCCTGGCATTCCTGTCGGGCGTTATGCGCAGCATCTGCAACGACCATTGGCGGCGTTCACGGCACGAGCAAAGGCTGCTGGTGAGCCGCGATGATCCGGACCAGCGGAGCTGGTCCAATGAGGAGGCCGACGACGCGCCCGACCCAGAGCGGGTCCTCGCCGCCGCACAGATGCTGGCCAACGTCTATCGGCTGTTTGAGACGGATCCGCTGGCGCTGAAGATCATCGCCGGGATGGCGGACGGCCTGCCAGCCAGAGAGATCTGCAATGTCCACGATATGTCCGAACTCGACTACGACACGACGCGACGGCGGATGCGGCGCACGCTGGTTCGCCATCAACGGAACTGGAGCAAGTGATGACACGCTGGCACCCAAGTCTGGATCTGGCCCGCCTGCTCGAAGCGTTGAGCGAGGAGATCCTTGCCGCAACCGATGAGGACGTGCGGCAGACGTCCGGCCTGCAAGGATGGAAGATCGCAAACACTGCCCACGAGGTCAGAGGGCTGATCACGGCCGCGCGCGCGGACCTGGATGGGAAGCTTGACCGGCACTTTGAACGGGACTTGAATAAGGATCTGAGCGAGCCCGGTCCAGGGCTGCGGCCGACGCGGGGGGCCCGCTGCTCGTCACATAATCAGCGGCATTGAGCGAGCACGGCGGGCACCCTGCAATGGGGCGCTTACGTGGCGCGCCCCGTCCAAGTTGATTGGTACTGCCCTGCTGGGCGTTCAGCCAATCGGCGATTGGCTGAGCCTTGCTGGCTGCCTTGTGAAGATGGCGCGTTTGTCGGAGCGCAGCACTTCGAGCCAGGATGCGGTAGAGCGGGCGTGATCCGGTCGCGGCTCGACCGTCAGATTGAGGTCGGCACAGATCATTGCGCGTTCCAGCCGATCGTGATCACCGATTCCAGGCGATCGTGATCACCCATTCCAGAGCATCGTGATCACCACTT
>NZ_JBXAPN010000002.1:0-1183820 GCF_058803975.1 Bradyrhizobium sp. GW821-FHT13H06
CAGCACAAAGAACGTGGATGCCCGGGACAAGCCCGGGCATGACGACCTCTGCAATATTCAAATGCGATTGCCCTGCCGCTTGCGGGGAGAGGGTTGGGGTGAGGGGGACTCTCCGCAGGGGAGGTGAGAGTTGGGCTCGCGGAGAGTCCCCCTCACCCGGATTGCTGCGCAATCCGACCTCTCCCCGCAGGCGGGGAGAGGTGAAGGAGAGCGCACACGCTTTGTGAGAATAAATCATGCGGCTAATCCGTGTATCTGATGCGCGGGTCGAACACCGCGTAGAGCATGTCGACGGTGAAATTCGCGAACACCACCACGACCGCGATGAACATCACGAGATTCTGCACGATCGGATAGTCGCGCCAGCGGATCGCCTCGACCAGGAAGCGCGCGACGCCCGGAATGTTGAACACCGTCTCGGTGACGATCAGGCCGCCGATCAGGAACGCCGCCTCGATGCCGATCACGGTGATGACGGGCAAGATCGCGTTCTTCAGCGCGTGATGATAGTTCACCGCCGCTTCGGAGGCGCCCTTGGCGCGGGCGGTGCGAATATAGTCCTGCCGCAGCACCTCCAGCATCGAGGAGCGGGTGATGCGCATGGTCAGCGCGGCGCTGCGGAAACCGACGGCGGCCGCCGGCACGGCGTAGGTCGCGAATGCTTCGAGCCAGGTCTGCGGATTCGGATTGAAGATCGGCATCTGGCCGAACATCGCCACCGATGCGGTGAGGATCAGGAGTCCGAGCCAGAACGAGGGCAGCGACAATCCGCTGAGGCTGACGACGCGGAGCGCGTAGTCGAGCTTTGTCCCCTGCTTCACCGCGCTGATGACGCCGAGCGGAATGCCGATCGATGCCGAGAACAAGAGCGCGAGGCCGGCGAGCCGCGCCGTGATCGGGATCCGCGGCAGGATCTCCTGCAGCGCCGGCTTTTCCGAGACGTAGGAGTAGCCGAGATCGCCGCGCAGGAATCCGCTGATCCAGTGCCAATATTGCACGATCAGCGGCCGGTCGATGCCGAGCTCCTTCTCCAGATTGGCCTTGTCGGCCGGATCGACATAGCCGGCGGCCGCGAACAGGATATCGACGATGTTGCCGGGAACGATGCGCAGCAGGAAGAAGATGACGATCGAGATCCCGAACAGGGTCACGAGCATCAGGAACAGGCGCCGCACCAGATAGGCAAACATCCACCGCCTCCCGTCGAGCCCGTCAGCCGTCCGCGGCCTGCGCTACTTGTCCAGCCACACGTCCTCGTAGCGATAGCCGTTGTAGGAACTGTTCGTCATGATGGTGATGCCCTTCACGTAGGGCTGCCAGCAGCTGCCCATGCGGCTGTGGAAGATGATGGGCCGTGCGACGTCCTCCTGCAACTTCTTGTCGATGTCCCAGACCAGCTTCCTGCGCTTCTCGACATTGGTCTCCTGCGACTGCACGTCGAACAGCTTTTCGATCTCCTTGTTGCAGTAATTGGTGTAGTTGCGCTCCGAGCCGCAGGAATAGTTCTCGTAGAACGACTGGTCGGGATCATCCACGGCGTTGCCGGTCAGATTGAGTCCGATCATGTAGTCCTTGCGCGCGACCTTCGGGAACCAGTTCGCGGTCTCGACGACGTCGAGCTCGCCGTCGATGTAGATGTTCTTGAGCTGGTCGATCAGGATCACCGCGGGATCGCGATAGATCGGGATGTTGCGCGTGGAGACCTTCACGGCGAGATGCTTGTCCGGCCCGTAGCCGGCCTTCTGCATCAGCTTCTTCGCCTCCTCGCGGTTGGCCTTCACGTCGGAGCCATAGCCCGGAATGGTCTCCAGCATCTCCTTGGGCATGCCCCACAGGCCGTTCGGCGGCGGCAGCATGGTGCCGCCGATGTCGCCCTGGCCCTCGAACATGATCGAGATGAAAGCCTTGCGGTCGAGTGCCATCGCCATGGCGCGGCGGATGTCGACATTGTCGAACGGGGGCGAAGACGAGTTGACGATGATGTTGGTCGAGACATTGGTCGGCGCGATCTCGCAGATCGCGTTCGGCGCCTGCGACTTGACGTCCTTCACCAGCGGGATCGTCACCTCGGTCGGAAAGGCCATGTCGAATTTGCCGGCCACGAAGGCGAGGATCGCGGTCGAGCGGTTCGGGATGATGGTGAACTCGATGCCGTCGAGATGGGGCCGGCCCTTGCGCCAATAGTCGGGATTGCGGGTCAGCTTGATGGACTCATTGGCCTTGAACTCGACGAACTTGAACGGGCCGGTGCCGATCGGATGGGTGCGCATCTCCGCCGGCGAGACGTGGCAGGGATAGACCGGCGTGTAGCCCGAGGCGAGCAGTGCCAGCAGCGAGGGCTGCGGCCGTTTCAGATTGAAGGAGACCTCGGAGTCGCCGTTGGTCGAGATGTCGACGACCTGATCGTACCAGGACTTGCGCGGGTTCTGCCGGAATTTCTGCTGCGCCTTGCCCATCAGCATGTCGAAGGTGCATTTGACGTCGGCCGAGGTGAACGGCTTGCCGTCGTGCCATTTCACGCCTTGGCGCAGCTTGAAAGTCAGCGTCTTGTTGTCGTTCACCCAGGCCCAGCTCTCGGCAAGGTCGGGGACGATGCTGTCCATGCTGTTCTGAGCCACGTCCTGCTTGTAGATGACGAGGTTGTTGAACACCGGCATGAAGGGAACGTTGAGGGAGTAGGTCGCACCTTCGTGGATCGAAGCATTGCCGGGACTGTCGCGGTGATACATCCGCAGGACACCGCCCTGCTTGGACTCGCCGGCGAGCGTGGCGGTCGAGGTCGTCAGCACAGATAGCGCCGCCATTGCGGCGAGCGCCCACACGCTCCGCATGCTCATCCTCCCTGGACAACGGCCTTTTGCGGCCTGTTTGTCAGACGATAGCGAGGCGCGTGCAGCGAGGCAACCCGCAAGGCCGCAGGACGCCTCGACAATTCGGATGACGGATGGCCGCGGGGCTTCTCTCTCCTGATGCGAGAGTGCAGGTGCGAAGAGGCGGCTCCTGGCGCATTGTGCAGCTGTTGTTTGCGGCGCGTGCCCTCACACGATCCGGGACGCCTTGTTCCCCCAATACCGATCCCGCAGCAGCCGCTTGTACAACTTCCCTGTCGGCAGCCGCGGCAACTCCTTCTCGAAATCGACCGAGCGCGGCACCTTCTGCCGCGACAGCGATTTTGCGCAGAACGCGATCAGCTCTTCGGCCAGAGCCGGCCCCGGCACCACACCCGGCACAGGTTGCACCACGGCCTTCACCTCTTCGCCGAGATCGGCATTGGGCACGCCGAAAACGGCCGCGTCGGCAACCTTCGGATGGGTGATCAGCAGGTTCTCGCATTCCTGCGGATAGATATTCACCCCGCCGGAGATGATCATGAAGGTCGCGCGGTCAGTCAGGTACAGGAATCGGTCGGCGTCGACATAGCCGACGTCGCCGACCGTGCTCATGCTGCCGTCGGCCGAGCGCGCCTCTTTGGTCTTCTCCGGATCGTTGAAATATTCGAACGGCGTTGCCGTCTTGAACCAGACCTGGCCCGGTGTGCCGGTCGGGCATTCCCGCATGTTCTCATCCAGGATGTGGAGATCGCCGAGCAGCACCTTGCCGACCGTGCCGCGATGGGCGAGCCATTCCTCGCTGTTGCAGGCGGTGAAGCCGAGGCCCTCGGTCGCGCCGTAATATTCGTGGATGATCGGTCCCCACCATTTGATCATGTCGTCCTTGACCAGGGCCGGGCAGGGTGCGGCGGCGTGGATCGCGATCTCCAGCGAGGAAAGGTCGTAGCGGCCACGCACCTCCTCCGGCAACTTCAGCATGCGCGAGAACATCGTCGGCACCAGCTGCGTGTGGGTGATGCCCCATTGCTCGACGAGTTGGAGGTAACGCTCGGGATCGAAACTCTCCATGATGATCACGGTGCCGCCCATGCGGATCGTGAGGTTCACGGCAGCCTGCGGGGCGGAGTGATAGAGCGGTGCGGGCGACAGATAGACCATGCCTTCCCGGTAGCGCCAAAGCTTCGTCAGAAAATCGAACAGCGGCAGATTGTGCCGCGGCGGCTCTTCCGGCAGGGGCCGCAAGATGCCCTTCGGCCGTCCCGTCGTGCCGGACGAATAGAGCATGGCGGTACCTAGCCACTCGTCGGCGATCGGCGTCCTGGGCAGCTCGGCAGTCACCTCCGCAAGCCCGACGATACGTTCGCTCTCACCGGGGCCGTCGGCGACGATGCAGAGCTTGACGTCGGGGCAGGCCTTGATCGCCTCGCGCGCGATGTCGAGCTTGGCCATGGACGTGATCAGGATCTTCGACTGGCTGTTGACGAGGAGATAGGCGAGCTCGCCCGGCGTCAGGAAGGAGTTGATGCAGGTGTAGTAGAGCCCGGCGCGTTCACCCGCGCCGCAGGCTTCCAGGTAACGCGAATTGTTCTCCATGAAGATCGAGTAGTGATCGAGCCGCCTCAAGCCGTGCCTGCGGAGCAGATGCGCCAGCCGATTGCTGCGTGCCTCGAGCTCGCGATAGGTGACGGTCTCGCCCGTCGCCGCCATGATGAAGGCGGGCTGGAGCGGGCGCAGGCGGGCATGCGTACCAGTATACATCGATCCTCCGGCTTTCGATCAGGCGGCAAGAAGCAGGATTTCGCGCACGTCGGCGGGGCCATCGATCCTGCGTGGGTTACGTGGAATCCAGTTCGTACGCATCGCCTGCTCGGCGATGGCATCGAAATGCTGCGGCGACACCCGCACGTCAGCGAGGCTGCGCGGCATGCCGAGCGAGCGGATGAAGGCATCGAGCACATCGGCGGCATCGTGGCCGGGATAGCCCATGGCGGCCGCGACGATCATCTGGCGCTCGGCATTGTCGCGCGCATTCCATCGCATCACCGCCGGCAGCATGATGCACGAGGTGTAGCCATGCGGCACGTCGAAGGCCGCGCCCAGGACGTAACCGATGCCGTGGCTCGCGCCCATCGGCACGCCGGCTGCGAGCGCGCCCATCGACAGCCAGGTGCCGATCTGCGCGTCCATCCGCGCGTCGAGATCGGCAGGATTGGCCTTCACCCGCGGCAGCGCATCGGCGAGCATGGCGAGTCCCTTCACCGATTGCGCGTCGGCATAGGGATGCGTCTCGCGCGAGCAGATCGCCTCGACGCAATGATCGACGGCGCGGATGCCGGTGGACAGGAACAGCCATTCCGGCGTGTGCACGGTGATGGCGGGGTCGAGGATGGTCGCACGCGGCACGATGAGCGGATGCCGCAGCATCTGCTTCACATGTGTACTGCGTTCGGTGACACCCGCGATCGCGCTGAACTCGCCGCCGGCGATCGTGGTCGGTACGCTGATCTGCCGCACTGTTGGCGCGGTCATCTCGGGCGCGACGCCCTTGTGCACGCGGATGCGCTCGATGCCTTCAATATCATCGATGCCGTTGGCGAGGCAGAGCTGGACCGCCTTGGCGCCGTCGGTGATCGAGCCGCCGCCCACGGTGACGATGAGGTCGGCGCCCGCCTCGCGCGCCGCCTGGGTCGCCGCGATCACCGCCTCACGCGGCGTATGCGCCGGCATGGCGTCGAACAGGCCGGCACAGCGCTCGCCGAGCGCCTGCGTGATCTTCGCAATTTCGTCGGTCTGCCGGTTCAGCGTGCCCGAAACCATCAGGAACGCGCGGCGCGTTCCCAGCCGGTCGATCTGCGCGACGATGGCTTCAGCCGCCGGATGGCCGAACACGACCTCCTCGATCGCGCCGAAAACGACACGTCCCTGGTGCACGCCTGTCCTCCCCGGACAATTCGTCTTGTTTTTGTGGGGTTAATCTAGCCGAGCGGCCGGCATCCGTCATGTGCGAAGACGCTGGCCGTTTCTTACCCTCCCCCTCCAGGGCAGGGCTATCGCATATGAGACGTGGCTATGGGTACCGACTGTTTCCACAGCGTCATAGCCGGGCTTGTCCCGGCCATCCACGCCTTTCCACGCAGCACAAAGAACGTGGATGCCCGGGACAAGCCCGGGCATGACGACCTCTGCAATATTCAAATGCGATTGCCCTGCCCTCCAGAGGAGGGTGGCACCTTCGATGTGGCATCCATCAACCGACCGCACGATGCCGCGACCCTCTCCCTGTCAACCCGTCATCCGGTTAGGACATCTCGCCGAGCATTGCGCGTTTCGTCGTCTTGAAGATTTCATCAACTCCACCCATCTTGTGTCGCCCGCGGGTAGGCGCGTACCCTGCTTTTTGCGCGGCTTTGATGCGAGGACCTGGGATGACTGCACCGGACGGAAGCGAGCGACTTGTCAAAAGGCACGATTTCGTTCAGCCACGCCATTATGGCATTGTCGGCCTTCTCGCCGCCTCATTCACGCTCACCGGTTGCGGACAGCCGACCTCGCAAGCGGGCGCTCCGCCGCCGGCGCAGGTGACGGTCGCCCAACCGGTCAAGCGCACCGTCACCGATTGGGACGAGTTCACCGGCCGCTTCGAGGCGGTGGAGGAGGTGCAGGTGCGGCCGCGCGTCGGCGGCTTCGTCAACTCGGTCGAGTTCACGGACGGCGCCATCGTGCGTCAGGGCGATCTGCTCTACGTGATCGACCCGCGCCCGTTCGAGGCGGTGGCCGCTCAGGCGGAGGGCCAGCTCTCGGATGCACGGGCCAAAGTGGAGCTCGCCAAGCGCGAGCTCGATCGCGGCCTCAGCCTGGTGCAGACCAGTGCCGTCTCCGAACAGGTGGTGGATCAGCGCCGCCAGGCCTTGCAGGCCGCGCATGCGGCCGAGATGCAGGCGGAAGGAGCGCTGAAGGCCGCAAAGCTCAACATCGAATTCACGCATGTGACGGCGCCGCTCACCGGCCGCGTCAGCCGCCATCTCGTCAGCCCCGGCAATCTCGTGCAGGGTAGCGACAACGGAACGTCGACGCTTCTGACCTCCATCGTGACACTCGATCCGATCTACATCTATTTCGACATGGATGAGGCAACGTTCATCAAATACAGCAAGCTGTGGTTCGAAGGCCGTCGCCCGAGCTCGCGCGACACGGCAAACCCGGTGCAAGTGTCTCTCGCCGGCGAGACCAAGCCGTCTCACGAAGGCGCCATCAACTTCCTCGACAATCGCCTCGACGTCTCCACGGGAACGCTGCGCAGCCGCGCGGTGGTCAAGAACACCGATTTGTCGATCCTGCCCGGTCAGTTCGGCCGCGTCCGCCTGATCGCCAGCGCGCCCTATGAGGCGCTGCTGATTCCGGACGCCGCTGTTGCGACCGACCAGTCCCGCAAGATCGTTTTCGTGGTGAAGCCTGACGATACGGTCGAGGCGCGCCCTGTCGTGCTCGGGCCGCTTGACGAGGGCCTGCGCGTGATCCGTGAAGGGCTGAAGCCGGACGATCGCGTCATCGTCAGCGGCATCCAGCGCGCCCGCGTCGGTGCCAAGGTCGCCCCGCAGACCGCGCAAACCCCGGCCGGTGGCAAGTCATGAATCTCGGCCGCCTCTCCATCAACCAGCCCATCCTGGCGATGGTGCTGTCGATTGTGCTGCTGATCGTCGGCGCGCTCGCCTACACCACGCTGCCGGTGTCCGAATATCCGCAAGTGGTGCCGCCCACCGTGGTCGTCACCACGCAATATCCCGGCGCCTCGGCGCAGACCGTGTCCGATACGGTCGCGGCTCCCATAGAGCAGCAGATCAACGGCGTCGAGGACATGCTGTATCTCTACAGCCAGGCGACCTCAAACGGACAGTTGACGATCACCGTCACCTTCAAGCTCGGCACCGATCTCGACAAGGCCCAGGTGCTGGTGCAGAACCGCGTTGCGATTGCACAGCCGCAACTGCCGGACGAGGTGCAGCGCAACGGCGTCGTCACCCGCAAGAACTCGCCCGACATCCTGATGGTCGTGTTCATGCTGTCGCCGGACGACACCTTCGACCAGCTCTACATATCCAACTACGCGCTGCTTCAGGTCCGCGACCAGCTGCTGCGCATCGACGGCGTCGGCGACATCCAGATTTTCGGTGCGCGCGACTATTCGATGCGGCTGTGGCTCGACCCTGATCGAATCGCCAATCTCGGCCTGACCTCGGCCGAGGTATTGGCCGCGATCCGCGCGCAGAACGTCCAGATCGCCGGCGGCCAGATCGCCGAGCCGCCGATCGCGGACCGCGCCTTCCAGCCGAACCTCACCTTCACCGGACGTTTGAAGGACCAGAAGCAGTTCGAGGACATCCTGATCAAGGCCGGTTCCGACGGCCGCACGGTGCGCCTGCGCGACGTCGCCCGCATCGAGCTCGGCGCACTCGCTTACTCCACCAACAGTTTCCTGCTGCGCAAATCGGCCGTCGCCATGCTGGTGACCCAGCGGCCCGGATCGAACGCGCTCGCGACGGCCAAGAGCATCTCCGACACCATGACGAAGCTCAAGGAGAGCTTTCCGAAAGGTCTCGACTACAACATCGGCTATAATCCGACCGAGTTCATCGCCCAGTCCGTCCACGAGCTGATCAAGACAATCTACGAAGCCATGCTGCTTGTGGTCGTCGTGGTGCTGGTATTCCTGCAAGGATGGCGGCCCGCGATCATTCCGATCATCGCGATCCCGGTCTCGCTGGTCGGCACATTCGCGGTGATGGCGGCGCTCGGATTCTCCATCAACAATCTGACCCTGTTCGGGCTCGTCCTCGCCGTCGGCATCGTGGTCGATGACGCGATCGTCGTGGTCGAGAACGTCGAGCGCCATCTCGAGCGCGGACTCAGTCGTCGCGATGCGGCGCTGAAGACGATGGAAGAGGTCGGCGGCGCGCTGGTCTCGATCGCCCTGGTGCTGTGTGCGGTGTTTGTCCCGACCGCGTTCCTCGGCGGCATTTCCGGGCAGTTCTTTCAGCAGTTCGCCGTCACCATTGCCGTTGCGACCGCGATCTCCTGCTTCTGCTCGCTGACGCTGTCTCCCGCGCTGGCCTCGCAGATCCTCACGCCGCACGAAGAGAAGCGTCCGCCGGCCGCCTGGAATGTCATCGCGCGCGGCTGGAACGCCTTCACTGGCGTGTTCAACCGCGTATTCGACCGTCTGGCGCACGGCTATGCGGGCCTCGCCAATTTCGTGATCCGCCACTCCGTCGTGATGCTTCTGATCTACGTCGTGCTGATCGGCAGCGCCGGCTGGCTGATCGTGACCACCCCGCAGGGCTTCATCCCCGCGCAGGATCGCGGCTATGTCATCATATCGGTGCAATTGCCGGGCGCCGCTTCGCTGGCGCGCACCACCGAGGTGGTCCGCGAGATCGAGCGCATCTCGCTGGATACGCCGGGCATCATCCGCGTTGCCGCTTTCGCCGGCTTCTCCGGCGCTACGCGCACGCAGGCCGGCAACGCGGCCGCGCTGTTTCCGGTGTTCGACGAGCCTGAGGCGCGGATGAAGAAGGGATTGTCTGCGAACGCCATCACGGTCGAGCTGCGCAAGCGCCTGGCCGCGATCCAGGGCGCCTTCATCATCGTGATTCCGCCGCCGGCCGTGCCCGGCATCGGCACCGGCGGCGGCTTCACCATCCGTATCCAGGACCGCCAGGGTCGCGGGCCTGAGCTGCTCGCCGCGGCCACCGACGAGCTCGTCGCGGCGGCGCGCAAATCGCCCTTGCTGCTCGCTCCGACGGTGTTCTCGCCGTTCAGTGCCAACACGCCGCAGCTCTTCGTCGACATCGACCGCACCAAGGCGCAGAAGCTGGGCGTGCCCATCTCCAACATCAACGATACGATCCAGACCTATTTCGGATCGACCTATGTCAACGACTTCAACCTGTTCGGCCGCACCTACCACGTCACCGCGCAGGCGGACTTCCCGTTCCGGAAAGAGCCCAGCGATCTCGCGCGATTGCGGACGCGCAACGCCAATGGCGACATGGTGATGCTCGGCAGTGTGGTCGAGTTCAAGGACGTGTCCGGCCCCGACCGCGTGGCGCGCTACAATCTCTATGCGGCGTCGGAACTTCAGGGCGAACCGGCGCCGGGCGTAAGCTCGACCACCGCGCTGAACACCATCAAGCAGCTCGCGGACGACACGCTGCCGAGCGGCTTCACTTTCGAGTGGACGGACCTGTCCTACCAGCAGATCACTGGCGGCAACGCCGGCCTCTACGTGTTCCCGATCTGCGTGCTGTTCGTCTATCTCGTGCTGGCCGCGCAATATGGCAGCTGGACCTTGCCCTTCGCGGTGATCCTGATCGTGCCGATGTGCCTGCTCGCCGCCACCATCGGTGTGCGCATCATGGGCCAGGATGTCAACATCCTCACGCAGATCGGCTTCGTCGTGCTGGTGGGACTGGCGGCGAAGAACGCGATCCTGATCGTCGAGTTCGCGCGCGACATCGAGAACGAGGGCAAGCCGCGGCTGGAGGCCGTGATCGAGGCCTGCCGCCTGCGCCTGCGGCCGATCCTGATGACGTCGTTCGCCTTCATCCTCGGCGTGCTGCCGCTGGTGATCTCCAGCGGCTCCGGCTCGGAGATGCGGCAGGCCGTCGGCGTTGCCGTCTTCTTCGGCATGATCGGCGTCACCCTGTTCGGGCTTCTGTTCACGCCGATCTTCTACGTGGTGGTGCGGAACCTCGCGGAGGGGCGGCGGGACAAGAAGCCGGAGGTGGCCGCCTGACGCTGCCCCTATGGCCATAGCCGTCTCCACACCCATCGCTGTCATCCCCGCGAACGCGGGGATCCATAACCACAGGGAGTGGTTTGGCGCGGGCAGCGGCAACTCCGAGTCTTCGCCAAAACCCTTCCCTGGGGCTATGGGTCCCGGATCTGCGCGCGCTTAAGGCGCGCTTGTCCGGGACGCCGCGGAGAACGTGGCGAGCAGAATCCCATACTAACGACCAACACGAAACGGATGGGCACGCGCGGCGTTCTTCACTAATATCCGCGCGATTTCAAAACAGAAAACTACTGGGAGCTTAACGAATGAAATCAGCATTTTTGGTCGCCGCAGCGTCGGCCGTGTTGCTCGCCGCGCCGGTCTCGGCGCAAGGCGTCAAGATCGGCATCCTCAACGACCAGTCCGGCGTCTATGCCGACTACGGCGGCAAATGGTCGGTCGAAGCGGCCAGGATGGCGATCGAGGATTTCGGCGGCGAGGTGCTCGGCCAGAAGATCGAGCTCGTCACAGCCGACCATCAGAACAAGCCGGACCTCGCCGCCTCGATCGCGCGGCGCTGGTACGACGTCGAGAACGTCGACATGATCACGGAGCTGACGACCTCCTCGGTCGCGCTTGCGATCCACGAGCTCTCCAAGGAAAAGAAGAAGATCGACATCGTCGTCGGCGCCGCGACCTCGCGTCTCACCGGCGATGCCTGCCAGCCCTACGGCTTTCACTGGGCCTACGACACCCGCGCGCTCGGCGTCGGCACTGGCGGCGCACTGACCAAGGCCGGCGGCGACACCTGGTTCTTCCTGACCGCGGATTACGCCTTCGGCTATGCGCTGGAGAAGGACACCAGCGAGATCGTCACCGCCAATGGCGGCAAGGTGGTCGGCTCGGTGCGCGTGCCGCTCAACTCCTCGGACTTCTCCTCCTTCCTGCTCCAGGCGCAGAGCTCGAAGGCGAAGATCGTGGGCCTCGCCAATGCCGGCCTCGACACCACCAACTCGATCAAGCAGGCGTCCGAGTTCGGCATCGTCTCCGGCGGCCAGAAGCTCGCGGGCCTCTTGATGACGCTCGCCGAAGTCAACGGCCTCGGCCTTCAGGCCGCGCAAGGTCTCGTGCTGACCGAAGGCTATTACTGGGATCTCAACGACAAGACGCGCAATCTCGGCGAACGCTTCCTCAAGCGCACCGGCCGGATGCCGAGCATGATCCATGCCGGCACCTATTCGGCGACGCTGAGCTATCTCAAGGCGGTCAAGGCGGCCGGCACCAAGGATCCGGATGCCGTCGCCAAGAAGCTGAAGGAGCTGCCGGTCGACGACGACTTCGCCCAAGGCGGCAAGGTGCTCGAGAACGGCCGCATGGTCCACGACATGTATCTGTTCGAGGTCAAGAAGCCCTCGGAATCGAAGAAGCCGTGGGACTATTACAAGCTGCTCGCCACCGTCCCCGGCGACAAGGCCTTCTTCACCGCCAAGGAAAGCGGCTGTCCGCTGACGAAGTAGGGAAGAGGCAAGGCTGCCACTGCGCACTCCGCCGTTGTCCCGGATCGGCGCTTCGCTTGTCCGGGACGACACCGAGTATGTTGCGGCCTCCCGCCTCTCACACCATGCGCAACACCACCGCCCCCAGCGCTCCCACCCACAGCGCCATGGCGGCGATGCCCTGGATCGCGAAACCCGTGCCGCGCTTGGCCGCCGCCATGGAATAGCCCACGAAGTAGACGACGCGCCCGATGATCCAGACCACGCCGATGCCCGCCGCGATGGCGTCGCTGATGTAGATCGCGAACAGCCAAAGCGCCGGCAGGAAGATCGGCATCCATTCCAGCGTGTTCATCTGGATGCGGAACGCGCGTTCAAAATCCGGATGGCCCGACATCGCCGGCACCTTGACGCCGGTTGCGGTACGCGAGCGCGACACGTTGATGCAGGTGAAGAAGTAAAACGCAATCGCGAGCAGCGTGACGAGGGCGGTGAGATGATACATCGCTAGTCCCTTCGAAGAGGTCGCGCTTCAATACCCTGTCAGCTCGAGATAGCCAACGCCGTCATGCGAGCCGGCAAAGCTGATCGGCCCTTCCCAATAGGAGAAGCCGGTCCCCATCCAGGCCTTGGAATTGAGCGGCTTGCAAGCAATGGAGAACGATCGCGAGGGGATCGCGATCTGCCATTCCACCGGCAGCTTGCGTCCCGCGACATCCGCGGTGGCGCTCGGCATCATCTGGATGTCGCCTCCCGCAATCATCTGCGTCTCGCCGGCAGCGCTGATCCAGTTGCCGAACGGATAATCCTTGCCGTCCTTCTGCCGCAGCCGGTACAGCATCAGCTTGTCGCCGGATGCGAGATGCAGTGACAGCCAGTCCCAGCCGGTCTGGTCGGCATCGAGCGGCTGGCTGCTCCACTCCCTGTCCATCCAGGCCTGGCCCGAGACGTCGACCGGCCTGTCGTCGATGGTGAGCGTGCCGCGCGCGCGATAGAACGGCTGGCTGTAATAGTAGGACGCCTGCCCGCGCTCGGACTTGCGGCTGTAGCCGCCATCGCCCTGCAGGACCACCGGACGATCGGCCTCCAGTGTCAATGCGTAGCTGAAATCGGTACCGGACGCCTTCAGCGTCAGCGGTGCCAGTGTGCGATCGTCGGTGCGTTCAAGGCCCTTCATCTCCCAGTCGTCGATCCAGGCATCGAACGGCTTGGCCGTCACGCCGGCCTGCCCCACGCCGCCGCGCGAAAACGTTTCGCTGAAGCGGTGGGTGTCGGGCCGTGTCACCGCTGCATGCGCCATCCACACCTGCTGATTGGTCCAGCCTTCGCCTTGTGGACCCGGCTGCGCGGCCTGGCGGAACAGTGTCCATTGCAGGCCGCAGGCCGCGCCGCTGCCATCGACCAGGTTTGCCGTGAGATACCACCACTCGATGCGAAACTCCGGATGCGGCCCGTGATCGGCGGGGAAGGTGAATGTCCTTCCGGGCGTGACCTTCGCAAAGCCGTCGGCGGTCTCGCCGAGCCCGGCATAGCCCTGCGCGTCGGCGTGCCGCGCGAGAGCGAGGGCGGCGATGCCGGCGGCGAACGTGCGCCGCGAGATCCGGTCAGCGCTCATTGGCAAACACCTTGACGAGAGTCGCCGGCTGCATCCGCGCCAGCCGCAGCATCGGCAGCAAGGCGGCCACCAGCGAAGCAAGCAGTGCCACCACGACCAACTCGACCAATTGCAGCGGAAACACGTGGAACGGCAGTCGCCAGCCGAATGCCTTCACATTGACGATCGCAATCAGGCACCACGCCACCAGGAGGCCGAGCGGCACCGCCAGCAGGGACGTGAACAATGCGACCGAGAGCGTCTTGGTCAGCTCGATCGCGGCAAGGCGCGGCCGCGTGACGCCGATCGCCCAAAGCGGGGCGAACTGGGGCAGGCGGGAATTCGCCAGCGTCAGCAGGCTGGTCAGCAGCGCGATGCCGGCGACGCCGAGCGTGAAGGCGTTCAGCGCCGAGGTCACGGCGAAGGTGCGGTTGAAGATGCGGATCGATTCCGCCTTCACCGTCGCCTGGTCGGCGACGCTGCGGTCGTCGAGCGCAAACTGCTTCTGCAGGGCCGCGATCAGGCCGGGGATATTCTCCTTTGCGACGATCAGGCCCATCCGCGTCTGCGGCGTCTGCGGAAACTGCCGGATCAGCGCCGCGACATTCACGGCAAGCTGCCCCCTGGGATTGCCGTAATCGGCATAGATGCCGACGATGTCGAGCTCCCAGGTGCCGCCCGGCGCCGGCACTTCGATCACGTCCCCGAGGCGCACATTCAGTCGGCGGCTCAACTGCTCGCTGATGAAGGCGGCATTGCCCGGCACCAGACGGGTCCAGGCGCGGGGCGCAGCTTGCAGCAACGGCCAGCGCTCGCGATAGAGCGCGTGATCGGGCAGGCCCAGCAGCTCGACCGGCTGGCCTTGAATCTGCGCTTCCGCACGTCCGCCCGAGAGGATCGACTGGACGTCGCTGCGCTCCTTCAGCCAGTTGCGGATCGCAACGCCCTGCGCATTGTCGGACGCGCTGATGTAGACGTCGGCGGCGAGCCGCCCGTCGAGCCAGCCGATGAAGGTGCGGCTGAAGGTCTCCACCATGGTGGACACCCCGACATTGACGGCGAGCGCGAGCAGCAGCGCCATCAGCGCGAGCGACAATCCGGAAAGCTGCTGCCGGCTGTCCGCCCAGAACCACAGCGCAAGCGGGCCACGCGCGACGCGCTGGCCGGCGAGCAGGATGATGTCGAGGAAGGCCGGCAGGATCAGCGCCGCGCCGAGCATCAGCGCCGCAAGCACGCCGAAGCCCGCGATCAGCGATTGCCCGTAGTGGAGCAGCAACAGGGCGACCGCGAACACGGCGCAGGCCGCACAGCTCTGCAGGACCAGCCAGCGGCGTTGCCGCTGCTGCCAGGCGCGCGGCTGGGCGGTTGCCAGCACCGGCATCCTGATCGCCTTGATCAGGCTCGTTGCGGCCGCCACCAGCGCGCCGGCAACGCTGATGCCGATGCCGGCGAGCCACCATTCGCTTCGCAGGCTGAGCTGCCCCGGAATCTGCGCGCCATAGAGCCCGCGCAGCGATGCGGCGACGTCGGGCAGCAGGGCAGCCGCGATGAAATAGCCGCAAGCGAGCCCGATGAGGCCGGCGATCAGCGCCAGTGCCACCAGCTCGATCACCAGCACCGTGTTGACCAGCCGCGCCGAGGCGCCGCAGGCGCGCAAGGTCCGCAGCATCGGCAGCCGCTGCTCGAAGGCGAGGCCGACGGCCGAGTTGACGATGAACAGGCCGACGAAGAACGACAACAGGCCGAACGCGGTGAGATTGAGATGGAAACTGTCGGTGAGATGCTCAAGCTCCGTCTCGGCATCCGGCTCGACCCGCTGCAACTGCTCGCCAACGACGCTGGCCAGCGGCGCCGGCTTGCCCTTCAGCTTGCCGATCAGGAGCCGGGACACCTGATCCGGCTTGTTGAGGAGGCGCTGTGCCACGCCGATGTCGACCACGAGCACATCGGGCACGAGCTGCGGCAGCACGCGCAGCGGCGGCAGCCTTGCGCCATTGCTGATCGCCGGCGCCGCGCCTTCCGCCTCGCGCAAGTCGGCCAGCGTTTCCCGCGCCACCAGCGTCCGGCCCGGCGGCGCAACGAAGCTGCTCAGATCCGAGGCGCCGAGCCGCGGCGCGTTGCCGACATCGGCCGGCAGCGTCACCGGCTCGATGCCGAGCAGCCGCACCGAGCGCCCGTTGATCTGGACCCGCCCCTCCAGCACCGGCGAGACCGGCCAGCCCGCGCGCCGGAGCTTGACGAACAGCTCCTGGGAAAAGGTTGCGGCCTTTGGCGCCACCAGCATCGCCGTGCGCACGCCGCCGAACGTCGCCGCGGCACGGTCATAGGCATTGCGGGCCTGCTGGTTGATCGCCTGCACGCCGCTCCACAGCGCGGTCGCTGCGATCAGCCCGATCAGCAGCGTGGCGAACTGCATCTTGTGACGCCGCCAATGGCTGAGCAGCACGGCGAGGATCCACAGCGCGCGCCTCATGCGATGCGTCCCGCATGCAGGGTGAGGTGACGGTCGAGGGTCGCAGCCAGATGCAGGCTGTGCGTCACCATCAGGAAGCCGCAGCCGGTACGCGCGACGAGGTCGCGCGTCAGCGCCAGCACGTCCTCGGCGGTGGCTTCGTCCAGATTGCCGGTCGGCTCGTCCGCGAGCAGCAGCGAGGGCTTTGTCGCCAGGGCCCGGCCGATCGCGACCCGTTGTTGCTGGCCGCCTGATATTTGCTCTGGATAACGCTTGAGCAGGCTGCCGAGTCCGAGCCGCTCGACAAGCTCCTTGATCCAGGCCCCATCATGCCGGCCGGCGATCCGCGCCTGGAAGGCGAGATTGTCGGCGACCGAGAGGCTCGGGATCAGGTTGAATTGCTGAAAGACCAGCCCGATGCGATCCCGCCGCAAGCTGGCGCGTCCCGCATCCGACAGCTTGGTGACCTCGATCTCCTCCAGCCGGATCGTGCCGCCGTCGGCGGCATCGAGCCCCGCGATCAGATGCAGCAATGTGCTCTTGCCGCTGCCGGACTCGCCGGTCAGTGCGACGCGCTCGCCGTGCCTGAGGTCGAGATCGACGCCGCGCAGCACATGGACCGGCTCGCCGGCCGAGGAGAACGTCTTGGAAAGATTTCGGATGCTCAGCACGATGAATGGCGCCGGACGGAATTGACACAATTGCTGCGTAGCACACTCGCTGCGGAAATGCCCGTTGCGTTGGCTCCAAAGCCGTTGTTAGCTTCCAAGATGGCCAAATCAAAAAAGTGCCAGAAAGACATACGGGGAGATTCATGAGTGCTCAGGGAACGCCGGCGGCGGCGGGCAGGACGGCAGGGGAATCCAAGGCAACGCCGAAGGGCGCCTGGACCATTACATTTCTCCTCTTTCTCTTCATGGTGGTGAACTTCGCAGACAAGATCGTCGTCGGTCTCGCCGGCGTGCCGATCATGACCGACATGAAGCTCAGCGCCGAGCAGTTCGGCCTGCTCGGGTCCTCGTTCTTCTTCCTGTTCTCGATCTCTGCCATCGTGGTCGGCTTCATCGTCAACAAGGTGCCGACGCGTTGGGTGCTGCTTGCTCTGGCCGTGATCTGGGCGCTGGCGCAATTTCCGATGGTCGGCACCGTCTCCTTCACCACGCTCCTGATCTGCCGCATCGTGCTGGGCGCCGGCGAAGGCCCGGCCTTCTCGGTCGCCGCGCACGCCATCTACAAATGGTTCCCCGACGAGAAGCGCACGCTGCCGACCGCGATCCTGTCGCAGGGTTCGGCCTTCGGCGTCATCCTCGCGGTGCCGGCGCTGAACTGGATCATCGTCAACCATTCCTGGCACTACGCCTTCGGCGCGCTGGGCGTCGTCGGCCTGATCTGGGTTGCGGCCTGGCTCGCGCTCGGCAAGGAAGGGCCGCTGGAGGACACGCAAGTCTCGGCCGCGGCCGAGCCGAAGATCCCTTACCTGCAGCTCCTCACCTCGCGCACCTTCATCGGCTGCGTCGCCGCAACCTTCGGCGCCTATTGGGCGCTGTCGCTCGGCCTGACCTGGTTCACGCCGTTCATCGTCAAGGGGCTCGGCTTCTCACAGAGCCAGGCCGGCTGGATTTCGATCCTGCCCTGGGTGTTCGGCGCCACCATCGTCATGCTGACCGGCTGGATCTCGCAGGTGATGATGGCGCGCGGCTACAACACCCGTGCGGCTCGCGGCGTTCTCGGTTCGGTGCCGCTGGTGATCGGCGGGCTGATCCTGGCCACGATGCCGCATGTCCAGGGCGCGGGTCTTCAGATCGCGCTGCTTGTGGTCGGCTCGGGCCTGTGCGGCGCGATCTACGTCGTCTGCCCGCCCATGCTCGGCGAATTCACGCCGACGTCGCAGCGCGGCGCGATTCTCGCGATCTACGGTGCGCTCTACACGCTCGCCGGCATCATCGCGCCGGCCGTGATGGGCGCCACGATCCAGCGGGCCGGCAGCACGATCGACGGCTACATGACCGGCTTCACCATCAACGCCGTGATCATGGTCGGCTCCGGCCTGCTCGGCCTGCTGCTGCTCTGGCCGAACACGGAGAGGACCAGGCTGACGCGCGGTGCCACTCCGCAGGCAGCTGCGCTGAAAGGCGTGGTGTCGCCGACGTAAGGCGATGCCTCTCTTACCCTCCCCCTCCAGGGGAGGGTAAGCAAGGCGCCCGTCTCGCCTAATTCACACCCTGCGCACCGCGAATCAGCTTGCCTGGGCGACGCCCCGTCGCCTCGCCATGTCGCCGTGTCACCACGCCCGACACGATGGTCGCGTCGTAGCCGTCCACATCCTGCAGCAACCTCCGCCCGCCGACCGGCAGATCGTAATGCACCTTCGGCGGATGCAGATGCAGGCGGTCGTAGTCGATCACGTTGACGTCAGCTTTATAGCCCGGAGCAATAAGCCCGCGGTCGCCGAGCCCGACCGAGAGCGCGGTCTTGCGCGACTGCGCCGCGACCACGAACGGAATCGTGAGCTTCTCGCCGCGCTTGCGGTCACGCGTCCAGTGCGTCAGCAGATAGGTCGGGAAGCTCGCATCGCAGATGATGCCGCAATGCGCGCCGCCGTCGGACAGGCCCGGCACCGATTGCGGATCGAGCAGCATCTCGCGCGTTGCATCGAGATTGCCGTCGGAATAGTTGAGGAATGGCACGTAGAGCATGCCGCGGCCCTCGTCCGACAGCATGGCGTCATAGGCGAGCTCTTCCGGCGGACGCCCCTGCCTGCGCGCCTGCGGTCCCAGCGCGTTCTCCGGCGGCTGCTCGTAGTCGGGGGGATCGCCGAGCAGGAACATCTTGTCGTAGTCGGGACGGAAGAACAGCGGATCGTCGGTCGCGGTCGCCGTCTCGCTCAGGATTGCCTTGCGCACATCAGGCTGGCGCAGCCGCGCCAGCCGCTCCTGCAGCGGCAGATGGGCGATCGCCCTGTAGCTCGGATGGGTCTGGAAAGGGTTGCGCGATAGCTCGAGCCCGAGCAGGAGCCCGACAGGGCGCGCCGCGATCTGCGCGGTGACGGAGAGGCCGCGCCGTGCTGCCGCATTTATCTCGTCCAGCGTCTGGCGCCAGCGCTGCGGTGCCTTGTCGTTCTGCGTGATCGAGAACGAGATCGGGCATTTCGTCGAGTCTGCGACCCGCAGCATCATCGGCAGGTCCTCGTGGATGGTGGAGAGGTCGAGCACGAATTGCAGCACGCTGCGGCCCTGCCGGTGCATCGCGCCGGCAATCGCGGTGAGCTCGTCCTCGCCTGCTTTCAGCGTCGGTGTGAAATCGCCGGTCGAGGTGCGATGATTGAGCGTGCGCGAGGTCGAGAAGCCGAGCGCGCCCGAGCGTACCGCCTCGCCCGCGAGCCTCGCCATCGCCGCATTGTCCTCCGCGGTCGAGGGGTCGCGGCGCGCGCCGCGCTCGCCCATGACATAGACGCGCAGCGCCGCATGCGGCAGTTGCGCACCGACATCGATGTCGAAATCGCGCCTGGAGAGCCAGTCCATGTAGTCCGGAAAGCTCTCCCAGGCCCAGGGAATGCCGGCGCTCAGCACCGGCTCCGGAATGTCCTCGACGCCTTCCATGAGCTGGATCAGGCGGGTGTGGTCATCAGGCTTGCACGGCGCAAAGCCGACGCCGCAATTGCCCATGATTGCCGTGGTGACGCCATTCTGTGAGGACGGCGTGATGTCCTGGCTCCAGGTGACCTGCCCGTCGTAATGGGTGTGCACGTCGACGAAGCCGGGTGTCACCAGCTTGCCGCGCGCGTCGATCTCTTCGCGGCCTGTGCCTGCGACCTTCCCGACCTCGCTGATCTTGCCGCCGCTGATGGCAACATCGGCCTCGAACAACGCGCCGCCGCTTCCGTCCGCAACGGTGCCGCCACGGATCACGAGATCAGGAGTGTTCATGGTGTTTCTTCCCGTTTTGTTGTTTTGCTTTTCTCTATCCGTCGTCCCGGACAAGCGAAGCGCAGATCCGGGACCCCTGCGCGATCGCTTGCGTTCGTCGCCATAACCACAGGCAGATGTTTTGCGAAGACCCGGAGTTACCAACCTCGCGCGACGATTGCTCCCTGTGGTTATGGGTCCCTGCGTTCGCAGGTACGACAGTTGAGTTTGTAGCTACGCCTTCGTTTGCGGCTTCCGTTCCGTGAACGGCGACAGCACCACCGTCGCGACCATGAAGATCACGGACGCGCCGAACACCCAATGCGGCGCGCCCTGGTCCATGATCCATCCGAACAGCAGCGGTGAGACGATGCCGCCGAGATTGAAACCGGTGGAGACGATGCCGAAGGCGCGCCCCGCAGCGCCGGCAGGCGCCGCATTGCGCACCAGCATATCGCGTGAGGGCGCGATCACGCCGGAGAGGAAGCCCGCGGTCGCCATCGTGGCGGTCAGCGCCCAGCCCGGCAGCGTCACCAGCGCGATCAGCAGCACGATTGCCGCGTTCGCCGCAAAGCAGGCAGCCGCGACATAGCCGTGACGCTCGGTGTGGTCGGCGAGGAAGCCGCCCGCGAGCACGCCGATGGCACTGGCGCCCAGGAACGCGGTCAGCGCGATGTTGGCGGCGGAGTAAGAGGCGCCGTAGCCGCCCATCAGCGCCACCACGCCGAAATTGTTGATGCCGGCGACCGACAGGCTGAGCAGCATGAACAGCGCGGTCAGGGTGATCAGCGCCGGCGTGATCACCGCCTGCTTCGGCGCGCTCTCGCCGCCCGGCTTCTTCTTGTGCGCGCCGGCGTCCGGAATGTTCATGACGATCAGCAGCAGCGCCACTGCGACACCAATCGCGCCGGACGCAATCAGCGCCCCGGCGCCACCGGACAATGTGACGAGCGCTGCGACGAGGGCCGGCGCCACCGCACCGCCGAGAAAGCCGGCAAAGGTGTGGATCGAGAAGGCGCGGCCCATCCGCGCCTCGTCCATGTGCTCGGCCAGAATCGCGTAATCGGCGGGATGGTAGACGCTGTTGGCGAGGCCGAGCAGCACGGCGCAGGCAATCAGCGAAGCGTAGCTGAGGTGCAGCCCGAGCAGGATCAGCGCGATCCCGCCGAGCGTCAGCCCGGCCAGCAAAATCCTGCGCGCACCGAAATGGTCGACCAGATAGCCCGTCGGCGCCTGCGTCAGGCCGGACACCACCGCAAACACGGTGAGCGCGAAGCCGAGCTCGATATAGCCGACGCCGAGCTGGCTCTTGAGAAACGGGAACAGCATCGGCAGCACCAGCAGATGGAAATGGCTGACCCAATGCGCGATCGAGATTCCGGTCAGCGTGCGCAGCGCACTGTCCGCCTTGCCTTGTTGCGGTGCGGCGAGAACGTCGACCATTGCAGTTCCGTTTCACTCCCGATGGAGGTGCAAACTATCGGGGAGAGCGGTTATCTGTCCATGAACGCAGGCGCATGGCAGCCAGCGCGGGCGCTGCAATCTCGATGATTGCTCGGCAGTGCAGTGTGGCACACTGCGCTCCCTCCCCCCTTGCGGGCAGGGCAATCGCATTTGAATTTTGCAGAGGTCGTCATGCCCGGGCTTGTCCCGGGCATCCACGTTCTTGTGCCGCGTGGAAAGGCGTGGATGGCCGGGACAAGCCCGGCCACGACGCTGTGGAGACAGCCGGTGCCCATAGCGACATCTCATATGCGATAGCCCTGCCCTTGCGGGGGAGGGTGGGGGAGAGGGGGTAGCCCAGCAAAAAGTGTTCGTCGTCGCGAAGAAGATTTTTGCGCGAGCGATGGAGTCCCCGTGTGGCACCCCTCTCCCTAACCCTCCCCCGGGGAGCGAACGCACCGTTCGCGAGGCAGCTTCATGCCCTCACAACGGATCGTCATCCGGCCCGTAGCGGTCGCGCTTCGGTGTTGCGATATCGCCGTCCTCGTAATCGTCGTCATCGATCTCGCGCGGCGGCAGAGGCTTCTTCGCCTTGTCGTCCGCCGACCTGTTCTCGGTGGTCTTGGGCGGCTCGCTCGGCTTGCCAGTCTTGGCCATGATTGGTCCCGGATGGTGATGCTGAACCCGATCCTATCCGGAAAATGCTTGCGGCGCCTGACCTATCGCAAGCCGATGGCCGTTCAGTGCAGCACCGGCCCGCCCGCCTTCTTCCAGGCATCGATGCCGCCGGCGATATGGGCGGTGTTGAGAAGTCCCGCTTCCTTCGCAGCCGCCACGGCCATCGCCGAGCGTTCGCCAAAGGCGCAGAAGAACACCACACGGCGGCCGGTGGCGGCCGCGACCTCGCGCAGCATGCCGCCGGGCTTGAGGCTCTCCTCGACGGAGGGATAGGGCGTGTGCAGCGCGCCTTCGAGCGTGCCGTGCTTCACCCGCTCGTTGGTCTCGCGCAGGTCGACCAGCAGGATGTCGGGCCGGCCGAGCGCGCGAATCGCCTCGACGGCGCTGAGCGCGCGGCCTTCCTTTTCCAGCTCCTCCTGATGCAGGCCGACATGCATGTTGGCGGGCACCGCCACGTCCATCATCTTCGGATTGGGCAGCTTCAGGTTCGCCATCAACTCGATATATTCGTCCACCGAGCGCACCTGGAGCCGCGGATTGTAGCGCTTCTCCTCGCCGATGGTGGAGACGGTGTCGCCCTTGTAGTCATGCGCCGGGAACACCATCGTCTCGTCCGGCAGCTTGAGCAGGCGGTTGAAGATCGAATCATACTGGGCGCGCGAGGATCCGTTCTGGAAATCGGTGCGGCCGGTGCCGCGGATCAGGAGCGTGTCGCCGGTGAAGACGCGGTCTCCCATCAGATAGGAATAGGAATCGTCGGTGTGACCCGGCGTGTACATCACGTCGAGCGACAGGCCCTCGATCGTCACCTTGTCGCCGTCGGCGACCCGCATCGCCACCACATCGGCCTTGGTCTGGTCGCCCATCACGGTCATGCAATGGGTGCGGTCGCGCAGTTCGCCGAGGCCGGTGACGTGGTCGGCATGCAGATGGGTATCCACTGCCTTCACCAGCTTGAGGTCGAGCTCGCGCAGCAATTGGCAGTAGCGGTCGACCTTTTCCAGCACGGGATCCAGGATGAGCGCCTCGCCGCCGGCGCGGCTGGCCAGGAGATAGCTGTAGGTGCCCGAAACGCTGTCGAAGAGCTGGCGGAAGATCATGGCGGGAAGTCCGGCAGTGGAACTCGTTTCGAGAATTCTACTACGTTCCGGGTAAAAAAGAGAAGCAATTCACTGCCTGGGCGAGAGAATTTGGAAGATTTTTGTTGCGGTGCGGGTATGGGAGATGGTCGGCCATGCCATTGCCTCACGCCCAGCTGTCATCGCCCGAAGGCGGGCGATCCAGTATTCCTTAGGCCAAAGTGAGATACGGAGAAGCTGCGGAGTACCGGATTCCCCGCTTTCGCGGGGAATGACACTGAGCACGTGGGGACGCCGTGGCACGGAATAGTCCTACGGCCTCACCAATGTGTACCCGTTCTCCGCCAGGAACAGGATCTGTCCGACCCCCACCTGCACCGGCGTGGCAGCGGGGATGAACTCCGGCCGCTTGCCGGTTTCCCGCTCGATCGTATCGACGGTGTTGAGGCAGATGTCGAAGCGAACGCCTTGCGCGATCAGACTCTCGACCTGCTTGCGGCGCTCGCTGCCGGCAAGAAGCAGGTCGATGCCGGGACCGAACGCCACCACTTCGATCGCGATCTTGTCAGGATCGTAGGCCTTCAGGAGGTTGTTGGCGACGCTCAGCACCAGCGCCTGCTTCCTCGCATCGCCGTCGGAGAGTTGCAGCACGACCCTGTGCTCGGCGAACGGCTTGTCCTGGAGCGGCACCTGTTGCGCAAGAGCGGGCGGGGCCGCCGTCCAGACGAGCAGTGTCAGCATCATCGCGGCCAAGAGCTGCGATCGCATCATCCCTGTCCTGCAATGCCTGGATTGCCCTCGACCCCCTTCAGCGTGACGCCGGAGCCGACCCGCTCCGGCAACATCCGGCCCGAGCGCAGATATTTGCCGACGACGTCCCACACCGGCGCGCCTTGCTGGCCGTTGACCGAAGCCCAGCCCGCGACCTTGTAGCGGTGGCTGGCGCCGAGCGCCTTGCCGCTGCCCAGCTTCAGCTCCGAGATGCGGCTGCCGATCGCGGCTGTCGGCGTGCAGGTGTAGCTGAGCCCGCCGACGCGCACCATGTCGCCACCCTGCTGGTAATAGGGATCGGCGTTGAAGAGGTTGTCGCAAACGTCCTCCAGCAGGTCCTTGATCTGGGCTCCCGTCATTTCCTGCACATAGGTCTCGGGGTAGCTGATCGCGGTCTCCGCCAGCAGATCCTCCATGGTCAGTGCCTGGCCGGACAGCGCGGTGATGCCCCAGCGGAATCCCGGCGACAGCGCGATCTCGGCGTCGAGTTCGGCACGCAGCGCGGTGCAGATCATCTCGTCGACGGGCCCGGAGAAATTGCCGCGGCGGTAGAGCAGGTGATCCGGTGTTGCGATCTTCTCCGACCAGTCGCTCACATGCGGCGCGCGCAGCCGGCCGATCAGCTCGGCCATGGCGGGGTCGGGCTTCAGCAGCTCGGAATAGACCGGCAGCAGATGATAGTGAACGTCGCTGACCTTGCCCCTGTCGAGTGCAAGATCGAGCACGGCCAGGAATTTCCCGTTGGAGCCGGCATTGGTGACGAGCGTCGTGCCGCCTGCATTCTTCACGGCAATCGGCTGCGGTACGGCATCATGGGTGTGGCCGCCGAGGATGACGTCGATGCCGGTGACCCGGCTTGCGAGCTTGAGGTCGACATCCATGCCGTTGTGCGACAGCAGGACGACGGCATCGACCTTGTCGGTGCTCCGCAAGGCATCGACATGCTTCTGCAACTCCTCCTCGCGGATGCCGAAGCTCCAGTCCGGTGTAAATCGTTTGGGATGCGCGATCGGAACGTAAGGGAAGGCTTGGCCGACGATCGCGACGCGATGCCCGCCGATCTCCTTGATCATCGAAGGCTTGAACACGCGGCCAGTGGCCTTGTCGAAGGCGGGGGCGTCGTTGAACGCGGCTTCCTCGGTCAGGAACACGTTCTGCGCCAGGAACTCGCCCTTGAAGCGCTCGAGATTGTCGCGCAGCGCCTGCTCGCCATAGGTGAATTCCCAATGCCCGGTCATCGCCTCGATGCCGAGCAGATTGGCAACCTCGACCATGTCGCGGCCCTGCATCAGGTTCGCGAGCCCCGTGCCCTGCCAGAGATCGCCACCGTCAACAAGAAGCGAGCGCCTCTCGCCGACATCGGCGCGCAAGCGGTCGACCAGCGTCTTCAGATGGGCAAAGCCGCCGAGCTTGCCGAAGCGGCCTGCGGACTTTTCGAACTCGAAGCAGGTGAAAGCATAGGCATCCGCGCTGTCGGGCCGGATGCCGAACCGCTCCAGGAAGGCGCGGCCGACCAGGTGCGGCGGCCGTCCCGCCATCTCACCGATGCCGATGTTGACGCTGGGCTCGCGGAAATAGACCGGATTGAGCTGCGCGTGCGTGTCGGTGATGTGCAGGATCCGCGCGTTGCCGAACCGCTCGATGTCGTAGATGCTCGCGGTCTCGGTGCCGCGGGCCAGCCGCGGCAGGCCGAGCGTCGCGGCGGCAAGGCCTGCACTTCTCAGGAAATCGCGGCGGCGGATCGCCATCCAAGAATTCTCCGCGCCTCTCGTGATCGTCGGACTATTCCACTCAGGCGCAGTCTAGCGGATTTCCATCGCCTTCCAGGCTTCTTTTTCGGACGTGGCCTGGAAGATCGACGCCTTCGCCAGCGCCTCGGCCTCCCTGGCTGCGGCAACCGCACGGTCGAAATCGCCGCCGTCGGCAGCCTTCTTCGCTGCTGCCAGCGCAGATACGGTCACGGTCCATTGATTGCGCATGCCGGTCGCCTCCTTGGAGGCGGCTTCGGCGGCGGCATAGGCCGCCTTGTAGTCCGCCTCGTTCGCCGCGCGCGCGGATGGCGCAAGGCTCAAGACGAGCAGCATGGCGAGAGCAAGTGACCGCTTCATGGCCGTGCTCCAGGTCCCGAGATCGGCAGGCCGTTGGCGACGTAGGACAGGAAATATTCGACGTCGCGATATTCGTCCGATTGCGGCTCCAGCGGAACCGCGCGGGTCTGGCTGTTGCAGGTGACGAAGCGGCGGCTGGTGGTGCCCATGCCGCTCCATTCGGAGCGGTAGATCGGCATCGCGTTGAGGATGCCGAGCGCGGGTGCCAGGGTCTCGGCGCGGATGCGCTCACCGGGGCTCTGCACATGGCAGCTGGCGCAGGAGAAATTCATCTGGCCGCGCCGCGTGTAGAAATAGCGCTTGCCGTTCTCGAACGCCGCCAGCGCACGGGGATCGTCGGGAATCTTGATGTCCATCGGCTTGCCGCGCGAGGTGTAGGCCATGTAGGCGGTGAGCGAGGCCATCTCGTCCTTGACGTAGGAATAGGGCGCTTCGCCATTGGCCTCGCGGCAGCGGTTGAGTGCAAGCTCCAGCGTGACGACCTTGCCTTCCTTCTCGTCGAAATACGGATAGTTCTGTCGGATGCCGATGCCGCCGTTCGGGAAGCAGTCGGCGTAGGTCTTGCCGTTCTTGAACGGGGTCGAGAACATCTCCTTGCCGGCATCGAGCGCGAACTCGTAGGGCGGGAATTCCTCCTTCTCCTGCCACTGCCGCTTCATGTCCTCGTTCATGGAATAAGGACCGTTGACGAAATCCTCATGCTTCACGTTCGGAAACTTCTGGAAGAAGAAGTTCTGGAACGCCTTGGCATCGGCGACGGGATCGACCTTGTCGGCGGCGACGACACGCGTTGCGGCGAAAGCAAGCGCCGCGAGTGCGACGAACGCTGAGCCGAGCAGAACAGTGGCGCGCTGTTTCATCACGCGATCTTCGCGGTCGTCGTATCCGACGCACCCTTGTTGTCGGTCCAGGAGATCTTGAGCTCGTCGCCCTTCTTGGCGCCCTTGAAGCTGAACTTGACGTAGGGGTCCTTGGAGACCGCAGTGCCCCAATTGGCGACGAAGACGTCCTTGCCGTTCCATTCGAACTTCAGCTCCTGGATGAAGTGCGCTGGAATCAGCTCGCCCTTGGAATCCTTGACCAGGCCGGTGTCCATGGGGTGCTGGATCAGCGTCTGCACCTCGGTGATGTCGCCGTTGGATGTCGCGCGCACGCGAATGCTGGATGCCATGTCGAACTGCCTCGCTTAACCGCCGCAACCGCCGACGGTGACCTTGACCTCCTTGGTCGCGCTGTAGAGCTTGCCGTCGGCTTCCACGATCGCGGTCAATTTGGTGGTCTTGGCCATCTTCAGCCGGTTGGCGACAGCAGGGATCGTGCCCTCGGGAATCTTGTAGCTTGCCGCGAGCGCGTTCGGGTTCTCGGCCACGAAGAACGAGATCGAGGTGACCTTGTCGAGTGACGTCGTCACCGAGATCGGCACCACGCCGCCGTTCTCGGCAATCTCCGGCGCGTCGAGCTTGACCTTGTCGGACGGCTCCGCGGTCCTGCCATAGAGTGCCTTGATCGCGTCGGCCTCGTTCTTCTGCTTGAACGCCTCTTCCGGATATTTGTCGTTGGCTGCGGCGCGCGCGGGAGCGGCGCCGAACGGCAGATTGCCGAGGCCGAGCAGCACGACGGAGGCTGCGCCCTGAAGGATCAGGCGCCGCGTCGGACGAGGCTTCGTGGTCGTGGTCATCTCAACTCTCCTGGGCAGCCGGCCGTTACAGGGTCTGCAGGAAATCAACGATCGCGTTGATCTCCTGTTCGGTCAAAATCCGGTTGCGGCCGAACGGCGGCATCATGGTCTGCGGATTGCGCTTGGTCTCGTCGAAGATGATGGCGAACAGCTCGTTGCGATCGGGGTATTTGGCCTTGATGTCCCTCAGTTCCGGTCCGATCGTTCCCGGCAGATCACCGCCTTTGATGACGTGGCAGGTCAGGCAATTGCCCTTGCCGCGGTCGAAGGCGAGCTTCTCGCCCGCGGCCACGTTGGACTGCGCCCGCGCCGGGGCCGCGCCGGCGATAAGGGCCAGCGCAACCAGCAGGGCGGGCTTGCAAGGAAAGACGGTCAAGGCATCGTCCGGAGCGGTATCTCGATGATCTCGTTTGCGGAATTGTTCAAAAGCACAAAGGGCATCGCCTGACAATCAAGACTATGCACGCGGCAAAATGGAGTTAATATCCCGCGCATTGCAACCGATGAGATGGTTCGTTCATCGGATCGACTGGAATTAGCAAATTATTCTCGGGGCCGTTCTGGTCCTGAAACCGTGTTTTCTGCTTCACATTATTGGGGACGTCACTTGGCTGACTATGTCGTCGAATTTGGCAGGGATGGCGGACGGGTCGAGCCGGATGGCCGGCTCGATGCGCCGGCCTTTCATCGCAATCACGAACCGATCTGGGCCGCGCTGGAAAAGTATCTCGCGGGCTGCACCGGCAACGTGGTGGAACTCGGCAGCGGAACCGGCCAGCACGTGGTTCATTTCGCCCGCCACGCGCCCGATCTGATCTGGTGGCCGAGCGACCTCAACCAGCGCCATCTCAAGAGCATCGAAGCCTGGCGCGTGCATGCGGGCCTGCCGAACATCCGCTCGCCCCTGCGGATCGATCTCACCGATCCCGACTGGTGTCCGGAGATGAAGAGCGGGCAGGGGCCGACTGACCTCGCGGCCGTGTTCTGCGCCAATGTCATTCACATCGCACCCTGGGCCGTGGCCGAAGGCCTGTTCGCCGGCGCCGGTCGCTTTCTGCGCGCCGACGGCAAGCTGTTCCTCTATGGCCCCTTCAAGCGCGACGGCAAACACACCGCGCTCAGCAATGCGGTGTTCGACACTTCCTTGCGCGAAGGCAATCCCGATTGGGGCGTGCGCGATATCAGCGATGTCGAGACACTGGCAAAAGGCACGGGCCTTCATCTCGTCGACACCATCGATATGCCCGCGAACAATCTCACGCTGGTGTTTGCGCGCTGAGGCGTTGCTGGCTTGGGCCCGGGTGCGCGCCGCAACGGCGCTGCGCTCCCTCCCCCCTTGTGGGGGAGGGCGGGGGAGAGGGGTAGCCCAGCAAAAGGTCTAACCATCTCCGATCATGTCGCGCGTACATCGAGAGAGTCCCCGTGTGGCACCTCTCTCCCTGCCCCTCCCCGCAAGGGGGAGGGAATGAGAGAGTGGTGGCCGGCTTACGTCGCGATGCGATCAGAGGCTTGAGGCGGGATCACGACTACACTTCGCCGTCCTTCCACCCGATCCTCTCCTTCAAGAACCGGAAGCCGAGCACCTCGAAGCCGGCGCGTTCCTTGTTGTCCTTGCCGTAGCCGTGGCCGCCGGCAGCGGGCTCGTAGAACCAGGCTTCAAAGCCCATCGCCTGCAGCTTGGCGGCCATCTTGCGCGCATGGCCGGGATGGACGCGGTCGTCGCGTCGCGTGGTCGCGATCAGGATCGGCGGATAGGCCTGCCCGGGCCTGACGTTGTGATAGGCCGAATAGGTCTTCAGCCACTCCCATTCCTCGGGCTTGTCGGGGTCGCCATATTCCGCGATCCAGCTCGCGCCCGCGAGCAGCTTCGTGTAGCGGCGCATGTCGATCAGCGGGATGGTGCAGAACAGAGCGCCGAAGCGCTCGGGGTAGCGCACCAGCATGTTGGTGATGAGGATGCCGCCGTTCGATCCGCCCTGCGCCGCGATGCGCTTCGGCTGCGTCACGCCGCGGCGGACCAGATCGGCCGCGACCGCGGCGAAATCGTCGTGCGACAGCTTCTTGCCGGCCAGCCGTCCGGCATCGTGCCAGCGCGTGCCGAACTCGCCGCCGCCACGCAAGTTCGCCTGCACCGTCGTGCCGCCGCGCTCCAGCCACAGCTTGCCGAGCGAGGCGTTGTAGTACGGCTTCACCGCAAGTCCGAAGCCGCCATAGGCACTCATATAGACCGGCGCATCGCCGGTCTCCCCGGCGGGCCCGGTCTGCACATAGGGAATACGCTCGCCGTCGATCGAGATCGCCTCGTGCTGGGTCACCACGAGGCCGTCGGCGGTGAACGTCTTCGGCGCCTGCTTCAGCGCGGTCGGGCTGGCGATGCCGCGCTCGATCAACAGCAGCGACGGCGGCGTGAGCGGGTCCTGCACATTGGCGAGCAGGTCGCCATTGCTTTCGGAGGGATGGCGATCGAGCGGCCAGACGTCGACGACGCCGATTCCCGGCAGGCCGGGAAGCGTCTCGCGGCCCCAGCCCGTCGCGGATGGCGTGCAGATCTCGAAGCGCGGCTTGAGCTCGTCGAGGATCGAGAGCACCAGCTTTCCGGCGGCCCAGAACAAGCCCTGCAGCGCGCGCCGCGGTGCCGGCTCGAACAGCACCGCGAAATCGCGGCTGCCGGCCAGGAAAGCCGAAAGCGAGATGCCGAGCACGGTATCGGTGACATAGGTCCGGCCCTGGACCGTCCAGTCCTTGCGCAGCTTCATCGCGAACCAGTCGCCATGCGCCTGCATCCAGATTCCGGTCGGCAGATCGAGCTTCGTCGTCGTGCCCGCCGCATCCCGCAGCCGGATCGCGTGATTGAAGAAGTCGATCTGGTCGACGATCCACACCCGCGGCGCCGCGCCGGTGTCGTCGGCGCTGCCATGGATCGTCATGTGATCGGCCGCGGTCTCGATGATCACCTGCGCCTGATCGACAGGCTGGCCTCGGTGCCACAGGCGAACCGTCCGCGCATATCCCGAACTCGTCGCCATGCCCTCGCCATGGGCGCTCGACAGCAGCAGCGTGTCGGCATCGAGCCAGTCGACGCTGCCCTTGGCTTCCGGCAGCGTGAAGCCGTCCGCCACGAAGCTCTTCGTGGTGAGGTCGAATTCCCGCAAGGTAACGGCGTCGCTGCCGCCGCGCGACAGGCTCAGGATCGCCCGCGAGCTTCCCGCCATCGTGGCGATCCCGCCGAGCAGCCAGTCCTCGCCTTCGCTCGCGGCGAGCCGGTCGATATCCAGCATGGTCTCCCATGCCGGATCGGCCTTGCGAAATTCCGCCAGCGTGGCTCGCCGCCACAGGCCGCGCGGGTTGCTGGCGTCCTTCCAGAGGTTGTGGAGGTCGTTGCCGCGCCGGCTGACATAGGGAATGTTGTCCGGCCGGTCGTAGATCGCCGCGAGGATGTCGCGGTCGCGGGCGAAAGCCGCTCCGCCGAACGCGGCGAGCGTCAGGCTGTTCTGCCGCTCCACGAAATCGAGCGCCTGCGTGCCCTCGATCTCCTCCAGCCACAGCCAGGGATCGTCGTCGGGAGCGCTGAGCGTGGGCCTGTCGTCGACGGACATGAACGAAACTCCTGGGGACCGAGGCTCTTGGAAATCGCGGCGGATAGGATTTGATCGAGCGCAAGCCGTCAAGCGCGGCGGCCCGCTATCATCCGTCCGATTGCGTCAGAGACATGGCCTGCGCCCGTTTGCGCCGGTTGCCCGCCTTCCCACGCCCCTCCATAGTGCCGGGAATCAACAGCCCTCGTGAGCCCTTGAAAGTCCCTTGGGGCGGAAAAATTTCGATGCTGGACGTGACTGCAGTCAATGAGATCGCCGACGATGCCCGCGTGCGTGCCAATGTGGTGCGCCTTGCCGCCGCGCAGGCGCTGACCGGCGCCAACTCCGCGGTGATCTTCGCCACCGGCGCGATTGTCGGCGCGACGCTCGCGCCCGACATGTCGTTCGCGACCGTGCCGATCTCGATGTATGTGGTGGGACTCGCTGCGGGCACGCTGCCGACCGGCGCGATCTCGCGTCGCTTCGGTCGCCGCGTGGCTTTCGTCATCGGCACGGGCCTCGGCACGCTCACCGGCCTGCTCGGCTCGTTCGCGATCCTGCACGGCTCGTTCGCGCTGTTCTGTGTCGCGACCTTCCTTGGCGGCCTCTACGGCGCCGTGGCGCAGTCCTATCGCTTCGCCGCCGCCGACGGCGCCAGCGCGGCCTACCGTCCCAAGGCGGTGTCCTGGGTGATGGCGGGCGGCGTGTTCGCCGGCGTGCTCGGTCCGCAGCTCGTGCAATGGACCATGGACGTCTGGCAGCCCTATCTGTTCGCCTTCAGCTTCCTGGTGCAGGCCGCCGTGGCGCTGGTCGCGATGGGCATCGTCGCCGGCGTCGACATGCCCAAGCCCGCGCCGGCCGATCTGCACGGCGGCCGGCCGCTGCTCACCATCGTGACCCAGCCGCGCTTCATCGCGGCGGCGCTGTGCGGCGTCATCTCCTATCCCATGATGAATCTGGTGATGACCTCGGCGCCGCTCGCCATGAAGCTGTGCGGCCTCAGCGTGTCCGATTCCAATTTCGGCCTGCAATGGCACATCGTCGCGATGTACGGACCGAGCTTCTTCACGGGCACGTTGATCGCCCGCTTCGGTGCGCCGAAGGTCGTGGCCGCCGGCCTGCTGCTGGAAGCCGGCGCCGCCGGTATCGGCCTCTCCGGCCTCACCGCGATGCATTTCTGGGCGACGCTGATCGTGCTCGGCGTCGGCTGGAATTTCTCCTTCATCGGCGCCTCCGCGCTGGTGCTGGAGACGCACCGGCCGCAGGAGCGCAACAAGGTGCAGGCCTTCAACGATTTCCTGGTGTTCGGCATGATGGCGATCGGCTCGTTCTCCTCCGGGCAGCTGCTCGCCAATTACGGCTGGTCGGCGGTGAACCTGGTGGTGTTCCCGCCTGTCGCGCTGGGCCTTGCCGCGCTCTCGCTGGTCTCCTGGGTTCGCCGCCGCAAGGCGCGGCTGGACGCGGCGATGGGCGAGTTTCCTGACGCGGTCTAGGTTGGCGGGAGGCTGTCAGCAGCGTTGATGCTTCGATCGCCGTCGAAGTGATTTTCTGGTGAGGGTTAGTTAGATGTCGTCATGGCCGGGCTTGTCCCGGCCATCCACGTCTTTGCGACGTCGAAGGAAGAGAGTGGATGCCTGGGCATAGGCGAGCGGAAGCGACGCCGTCCTTCAGACGGCTATGCCCGGGCATGACGGAGTAAGCGGCAATGCTTGATAATCCTCAACATCCCACGATCGACGAATCCTCCCTCCGCTACGAAGGCTGGCGCATCGTCGCCGTCTGCTTCCTGCTCGCCACCTTCGGCTGGGGTCTCGGCTTCTACGGCCAGAGCGTCTATGTCGCCGAGCTCCAGCGCGCGCGGGGCTGGCCGACGACGCTGATCTCCGCAGGGACGACGTTCTTCTATCTGTTCGGCGCACTGCTGGTCGTCTTCGTCGGCGAAGCCGTCCGGAAATACGGTCCGCGCCTCTGCCTGATTGCCGGCACGCTGGCGATGGCGGCGGCCGCGGTCGCGATCGGCGCGGTGCGCGAGCCCTGGCAGCTCTATCTCGCGAACGCCGTGCTCGCCTTCGGCTGGGCCGGCACCAGTCTCGCCATGATCACCAACACGATCAGCCTGTGGTTCGACCACAAGCGCGGCATGGCGATCAGCCTCGCGCTGAACGGCGCCAGCTTCGGCGGCATCGTGGGCGTGCCGCTGCTGGTGACGCTGATCGGCCATGTCGGCTTCGCCAGCGCGATGTATGCCGCTGCCGGCGCCATGCTGGTGCTGCTGCTGCCGGTCATCCTCCTTCTCGTCGGCCGCCCGCCCGATCGTCATGGCTGGCACGCGACGGCGAAGGCCAAGCCGCAATCCTCGGCGCAGATCCGCGCATGGGCGCTGCGTGACGTCGGCTTCCTCACGGTGACGATCGCCTTCGCCCTGGTGCTGTTCGCCCAGGTGGGCTTCATCGTGCACCTGATCTCGTTCCTCGACCCCGTAATCGGTCGCGAGCGCGCCGCCGTCGCCGTCGCGGTGCTGACGGCGATGGCGGTGGTCGGCCGCGTGCTGTTCTCGCTGGTGATCGACCGCCTCAACCAGCGCCTCGCCTCCGCGCTGTCGTTCCTCAGCCAGGCGGCGGCCCTTCTCGTCGTCATCAACCTGCACAATGACTATGTGCTGATCGCGGCCTGCGCATTGTTCGGCTTCTCGGTCGGCAACCTCATCACGCTGCCGTCGCTGATCGTGCAGCAGGAGTTCGACAGTGCCGCGTTCGGCGTGCTGATCAGCTTGAATACCGCGATCAACCAGGTGACCTACGCGTTCGGCCCGGGCGTCGTCGGGGCCTTGCGCGATTGGTCCGGCGGCTATTCGCTGCCGTTCTACCTCTGCATCGCGCTGGAGGTGATGGCCGCGGCGCTGATCATGGTGCGGGGGAGGCCAAAAGCGAAGCTCTCGTAGGGTGGGCAAAGGCGCGAAGCGCCGTGCCCACGATTTCTCATGACTCGCAAGGGTCGTGGGCACGCTCCGCTTTGCCCACCCTACGGCACCTGTACGAAGGCGCGACGCCGCCTCAACATACTCCGTCATTGCGAGGGGCTCTTGCGACGAAGCAATCCAGGCTGTCTCCGCGGAAAGGCTCTGGATTGCTTCGCTACGCTCGCAATGACGAGGAGAGAGCGGAGATCACCCCTCCCGCTGCTTCAGCAATCCCTCGACATCCAGCCGCTTGGTGAACATCGCAAGCTTCCCGTCCGGCCCGAACGGCCATTGCTCCCTGGGCCTGTCCCAATACAGCTCCACGCCGTTCTCGTCGGGATCGCGCAGATACAGCGCCTCGCTGACGCCGTGATCGCTCGCCCCATCCAGCACAATCCCGGCCGTGAGCACGCGGTGCAAGGCATCGGCCAGCGCCGGCCGCGTCGGATAGAGGATTGCGGTGTGAAACAGCCCGGTCGTGCCGGGCGGCGGCGGCGAGCCGCCCTTGCTTTCCCAGGTGTTGAGTCCGATGTGGTGGTGATAGCCTCCGGCGGAGATGAAGGCGGCGCCCGAGCCCATGCGCTGCATCAGCTCGAAGCCGAGCACGCCGCAATAGAAGCCGAGCGCGCGATCGAGATCGGCGACCTTGAGGTGGACGTGGCCGATCCTTGTGCCGGCGGCGACGGCGGGACTTTGCGACATGGGAATGCTCCGTTGCTGAACTCCAGATAGGGCGGCCCTCGGGACAGCGCCATTGCTCATCTCGAAACCCATCGTTTCCCGATGGGAAACTAGCTCAGCTCCGACACCTCGCCCTCGGGCAGGCCGAACTCGAACGTGTTCAGCGTCATCGACACCAGCGTATAATAGCCGCACAGCCCGATGACCTCGACCACGCCGCGCTCACCGAGCAGCTTCACCGCCTCATCATACAACCCCTTCTCGACGCCGTGTCCCTCATGCAACGACTTCGCCACGTCGTAGATCATCTTCCCCTTGGGATCGTCGAACTCGGGCGTGCGGCGGTCGCGGATCGCGTCGATGATCTCGGGCTTCATGCCGCCCGCAAGCGCGAGGCGCTTATGCGCGTACCATTCGTAATGCGCGGTCCAGTGCCGCGCCGTCACCAGGATCGCGATCTCCGAGAGCTTTGCCGGGAATATCGTGTCGAAGCGCATGACCTCGCCGAGCCGCGTCGCGTGACGCGCCATCTCCGGGCTGTTGAGCCAGGCCATCATCGGCGCCGGCGGCTTGCCGCGCTTACCGGCAATCGATTCGTCATAGGTCTGCCGCTGGCTCTCGTTCATTTCGCCAGGCGAAAGAAGCTTCAGGCGCATTGTCGTTTCCTCTTTGTTTTCAAGGCTCGCCGCAGGGTGACTATAGCCGACTGCGAATTGCGGAAGTGGTTGAATTCCGCGGGGGCTTGGCCCAGAGTCGTGCCCAACAAGTCTTTTTGATTGATGGAAACGACCATGAGCGACACTGAGACCGCCGATCTCGAAACATTCCGCGATGAGACGCGCGCCTGGCTGGAAGCCAATTGCCCGCCGGAAATGCGCAAGCCCGCGACGTCGGATGCCGATGTGTTCTGGGGCGGACGCAACGCAAAATTCTCGTCGGAGCCGCAGCGCATCTGGTTCGAGCGGATGCGCGACAAGGGCTGGACCGTCCCCGACTGGCCGAAGGAGTATGGCGGCGGCGGCCTGAGCGCGGCCGAGCACAAGGTTCTGCGCGCCGAGATGGCGAAGATCGGCGCGCGCCCGCCGCTGTCGAGCTTCGGCATCTGGATGCTCGGGCCGGCGCTCTTGAAATACGGCAACGATGCCCAGAAGAAGGAGCATCTGCCGAAGATCGCGGCGGGCGAGATCCGCTGGTGCCAGGGCTATTCCGAGCCGAACGCCGGCTCCGATCTCGCTTCGCTCCAGACCCGCGCCGAGAGCGACGGCGACGACTTCATCATCACCGGCCAGAAGATCTGGACGTCTTACGCCAATTATGCCGACTGGATCTTCTGCCTGGTGCGCACCGATCCCACTGCGAAGAAGCATGACGGCATCAGCTTCATCCTGTTCGACATGACCTCGAAGGGCGTTTCGACCAAGCCGATCCTTTTGATCTCCGGCTATTCGCCGTTCTGCGAGACCTTCTTCGACAATGTCCGCGTGCCGAAGTCGCACGTGATCGGCACCATCAACCGTGGCTGGGACGTCGCAAAATATCTGCTCCAGCACGAGCGCGCGATGATCTCAGGGATGGGCGAGCGCGGCGTCGGCCGGCCGCTCGGCCAGATCGCGGCGGACTCCGTCGGCACCGATGGGCAGGGCAGGCTGGACGATGCCATGCTGCGCGGCCAGATCGCGCGCTTCGACGTCGATGAAGCCGCGCTCGCGGCCTGCGCCGAGCGCGCGGTCGATCTCGCCAAGGCCGGGCAGGCGCATCCGGCGTTCTCGTCGGCGATGAAGTATTACGGCACCGAGCTCAACAAGCGCCGCCACGAGATCCTGATGTCGGCCGGCGGCGTCGATGCGCTGGAATGGGAGAGCGAGCGCTCCAAGCAGGGCGCCCGCCCGCGCGCCTGGCTGCGCACCAAGGCCAACTCGATCGAGGGCGGCACGTCCGAGGTCATGCTCGGCATCGTCGCCAAGCGCATCCTGGATCTGCCGGGGGCCTGACTCCGTCGTCGTTCCGGGGCGTCGTGAAGCGACGAACCCGGAACCTCGAGATTCCGGGTTCACGCTTCGCGTGCCCCGGAATGACACCAACAATATGCATTCCACGCGATATCAGAGACTTTGCACATGGCCCTCGTCCTCACCGAAGAACAATCGATGCTCCGCGACAGCGCGCGCGGGCTGATCAGCGACAAGGCTCCGGTGTCGCACCTGCGTCATTTGCGCGACAGCAAGGACCCCACCGGCTTCTCCAAGGAGCTCTGGCATTCCTTTGCCGAGATGGGTTTTGCCGGTCTTCTGGTGCCTGAAGAATTTGGCGGCAGTGGCCTCGGCCATGTCGAAGCTGGCGTCGTCATGGAGGAGATCGGCCACACCCTGATGCCATCGCCCTTCCTCGCCACCAGCGTGGTCGCGGCCTCGGCGCTGAACCGCGGCGGTAACTCCGCGCAGAGATCGGAATATCTGCCGAAGATCGCAAGCGGGTCGCTGCTCGCAACGCTCGCAATCGACGAGGGCGCCAAGCACCGTCCGCTCCACACCGGCCTGCAGGCCGTGCGCGCCGGCAACGGGTTCAAGCTCAGCGGTGCCAAGGCCCTCGTGGTCGACGGTCACGTCGCCGATCTCCTGATCGTCGCCGCGCGCACGACGGGCGCCGCCGGTGAGCGCGAGGGGTTGACGCTGTTCCTGGTGAACCCCGCGGCGAAGGGCGTCGCGATCGAGCGCACCATCATGGTCGATGCGCACAATGCGGCGCGGATCGAATTCGTCAATGTCGAGGTCAATGCCGACAGCGTGCTCGGCGAGGTCGATCAGGGCGCAAATCTGCTCGAAGGCGTGCTCGATATCGGCCGCGGCGCGGTCGCCGCCGAAATGGTCGGTCTCAGCGAGGAGGTGTTCGGCCGCACCGTCGAGTACCTGAAGAGCCGCAAGCAGTTCGGCAAGCTGATCGGCGAATTCCAGGCCCTCCAGCACCGCGCCGCCGAGCTCTATGTCGACATCGAGATCACCCGCGCCGCGGTGATGAAGGCGCTGCAGGCCCTGGATGGCGACGTCGCCAAGGCGGCCTCGGCCGTCGCGGTCGCGAAAGCCCGCGCCGGCACCACCGCCACGCGCGCGGTGCAGGAAGGCGTCCAGATGCATGGCGGCATGGGCATGACCGACCAGTTCGACATCGGCTTCTTCATGAAGCGCGCGCGGGTGTGCGAGGAATTGTTCGGCGATGCCAACTACCACACCGAGCAGCTGGCGCGCGCGCGGGGGTATTGAGCAGTTGCTCGTGTAACACGGTACCCTGCGCTCCCTCCCCCGCTTGCGGGCAGGGCTATCGCATATGAGACGTGGCTATGGGTACCGACTGTTTCCACAGCGTCATGGCCGGGCTTGTCCCGGCCATCCACGCCTTTCCACGCAGCACAAAGAACGTGGATGCCCCGGGACAAGCCCGGGCATGACGACCTCTGCAATATTCAAATGCGATTGCCCTGCGCTTGCGGGGGAGGGTTGGGGAGAGGGTGTCTCCGCGCCGGGATTATTGAGAACAACTGAGGACACGTCCCTGCGCGGCGAGAGCCCTCACCCGCCGCGCTCTGCGAGCGCGTCGGCCTCTCCCGCAGGCGGGAGAGGCGGAGCAAGCCTGCAGACGGTCCCCGTGTAATTCATATGCGATTGCCCTCCCCCGCAAGGGGGGAGGGAACGCACCGCACGTGTTGTTAGCACTATCGACGCAATGACGGTGGAGAGACCGTCGCCTTACCTCATCGGCGGTGCGTACTGCACGCCGCCGGCATTCCACAGCTGGTTCATGCCGCGGGGGATCTTCAGCTTGGACTTCTCGCCGATGTTTCGGTCGTACATCTCGCCGTAATTGCCGACGTGGCGGATGATGCGGGCGGCCCAGTCCTTGGTGAGGCCGAGCTGCTCGCCGTAACGGCCTTCGGTGCCGACGAGGCGCATCACTTCCGGCTTCTTCGACTTCAAGGCCTCGTCGATGTTCTCAGAGGTGACGCCGAGCTCCTCGGCGTTGATCATGGCATACAGCGTCCACTTCACGATCATCATCCAGTCGTCGTCGCGCTGACGCACGACGGGGGCGAGCGGCTCCTTGGAGATCATGTCCGGCAGGATCATGTGGTCGCCGGGCTTCGAGAGGTTCAGCCGCAGCGCATAGAGCTGGGAGACGTCGGCCGAGAGCGTGTCGCACTTGCCGGTGTCGTAGGCCTTCACGACGTCGTCGAGCTTGTCGAACTTCACCTCTTCATACTTCATGTTGTTGACGCGGAAGTAATCGGCGACGTTGAGCGTCGTCGTGGTTCCGCTCTGCACGCAGACCTTGCTGTCTGTCAGGTCCAGCGAGGTCTCCTTGTTGCGCGAGCGCAGCACCATGAAGCCGACGCCGTCGTAATAGGCCACGGCCGGAAAATACAGGTCGTAGTCGAGCTCGCGCGCCATGCTCCAGGTCGTGTTGCGCGAGAGGATGTCCACCTTGCGGCTCTGCAGCTCCTTGAACCGCTCATTGGCGTCGAGCGGAACGAACTTCGCCTTGCCCGGATCGTTGAAGATCGCGGCGGCGACCGCGCGGCAGAAATCGACGTCGAAGCCGGTCCAGTTGCCCTTGTCATCGGGGATCGAGAAGCCCGGCAGGCCCTTGTTGACGCCGCACAGCACTTCGCCCCGGCGAACGGTGCGCTTCAAGGTGCGGGTGTCGTAGAATTCATAGATGATGGCCAGGACGGCGACCAGCACGGCGATGGCGAGCCCGATCAGCAGGCCGCCACGAAAAGTGCGCATCATGTTGCTCTCTCGAAAAACCGGGAAAAGGAGTCAGGCGAGGACGGAGAGCATGATCCGGATTCGGAGGGCGGCGTGAGCGCGAAGCGCGAAGCGGCCGTCCGAAAAGATCATGCTCGGACGATAAGCTTTAGAGCTCGGGCTTCTGCCGGATGACGACCTTGGTGCCAACAGGAACGCGATCATAGAGATCGGCAACGTCATTGTTGACGAGGCGGAAGCAGCCGGAAGACACCTTGGTGCCGATCGTGTCGGGGCGGTTGGTGCCGTGGATGCGGTAGACCGTGGTGCCGAGATACATGGCGCGGGCCCCCAACGGATTGCCGGGGCCGCCGGCCATGAAGCGCGGCAGATAGGGCTGGCGCTGGATCATCTCCGGCGGCGGCGTCCAGTCCGGCCATTCTTTCTTGTTGGTGATGGTCACCAGTCCTTGCCACTGGAAACCGTCGCGGCCGACGCCGATGCCATAGCGGATCGCGCGCCCGCCGGGCTGCACCAGATAGAGGTGCCGTTCTGCGGTCGAGACGATGATCGTTCCCGGCGGCTCGGTGGTGCGGAAGTAGACCACCTGCTTCTGCCATTCCGGCTCGAGCTGGTAGCCGTCATCGGCGACCAGTCCCGGCTCGTCCCCGCGGTCCGGCTGCTGGGCGAAAGCTTGTGGCGTCGACAGAATCAGGCCCATCGCAGCCACAAACATCCCGGTCAGGCGACGAAAATCCGTCATGTAAAGCTCTCCCCGCTGCCACAGCGCAAATCAATCATGAACCATCAAACCTGAGGGGCAAGTTCGTGGCAAGTTGATGGCGCGCCGCCCTGGTATGTCACGAGAATACTTTGGCTTTTTGACGGGCCGGAGCAATGCCACGAACAGGGGATGGCGCGAAAAGCATAGATTGTCGCGGCGAGGCGGTACTGCGCTCCTCTCCCGCTTGCCACCGGGAGAGACTCCGACGGAGGTCGCGGGGAGATCGACTTCGATAATTGGCGCTTGGTGCAGCTAGATCTTGTTGCTCTCCGGCGCAATTTCCAGGCGGCGCACGATCTCCGTGGCCACGGCGCGCGCCTCGGCCCGCGACCCGATACGGGGGCTGCGAAATCGTCGCCCCGAGTGCAACCGGATCACGACGATGCAGTGCTCGTCCTCGGAGCGGCCGCGGCGCTCGACGGTGATCGATTTCACCTCATGCCCCTCGATATGGTCCGCGCGCAGGCTGCCGTCGCCCCACAGGCGCTCGACGCGAATGTCGGCAGGCCGGATGATCCAGAAGGCACCGGTGACGAGGTTGGCGTATCTGTAGACGACGAACGCCGCGATCGCGCCGGCGGGCAACAGCGCGATGTCGATCGGGCCCGGCGGCAGGCCGCGCCAGAGCTTGTAGGCATAGGGAACGGCGCTCACGGCGACCGCGATCAGCGCAACGACGTAGATCTCCCGCGCCGGAAACGGCTCGATGGCTTCGCCGAGATGCATCTCGGGATTGCTGGCATCGAGCGGATTGCGGGGTGCCTCGACATTGGGAACGCCGAATTGCGTGGCGATCCGGGTCACGGTGTCATGCACATGCGTGACGTCCGAGATCGGCGGGGACGTCAGGCGTTCCCCCGAGGCCAGCGTGAAGGCCAGCTGGAAACGGGCTTTCACCCTCTTGCTGCCGGGAACCTGCAATTCCCTGATGTCGTCCTTGGGCACGACCCGCGTGCGGAGCTTTCCGAACGGACGCTGCTGCCCGATCAGGATCTCGCTCGGTGTGATGATCCACACCACCGCCGGCGCCATCATGATGCCGACGACGAAGCCCGCCCCCACGAGCAGCGCGACCACGGAGATCGCGATTTCCAGGATGTCGCGCGTGAACAGGCCCGGCGTGAAGCACAGCGCAACCGCGGCCGCAAAGCCGGACATCACCAGCCGCTGGGCGATCGAGGCGCCTTCACGAAGGCGGATGTCGGTGCTGGTGGTCGCGTCGTCCATCGCGGGCGGTTGATTCCGTCGCTCGCGAAACTCAGCGGACCGGTCCGCGGAGTCAAGCAACAAGGGCGACAGATGATGCCGGTGTCAGCTGTTCACGTTCAGCAGCTAAAAGCATGACCCGGAAAAGTGCGCAGCGGTTTTCCGAAAAGATCATGCTTAAACAACCACCTAAAGCGCGATGACGATTCATCCTGATCGCGTCGCGCCTTAGGACGCCGAAGCCGAGTGGCAGGATGGACGCGCCCCCCGGCCACGCCGACGGTGCGCTCTCCCCCAAATACAAAACGACCCGGACGGGGGCATCGTCCGGGTCGCTGGAGGTCCTTGGGAGGTTTAACGAAACCGTATGGGGACTTTATAGGAGTGAAGTTTTTCCGCCTGATGTTGCGCTTTGTTTCAATTGTTTCGTCGGCGGTAACACTTCCGTGTCCGGGGACAGGGCCTGCGCTGCGGCCCTATCCCATTGAATTGATTGGAGTTAGGCGGCGAAACGATCGACGCCGGCACACTTAAGCAAATCGGCCAGTTGCTTGCGGGCATAGAACATCCGCGTCTTCACCGTGCTCTGGGGGATGCCGATGATCTGCCCGACCTCCTCCACCGATTTCTCGTGATAGTAGACGAGGTTGATGATCTCCCGATGCGCAGGCGACAGCTTCTGCACGCAGGCGCGCAGGATGGCGCTGGTGTCGCTGCGGTCGAGCGAAGTCTCCGGCGTGTCGGCACCATCGGCAATCTGGCGCACATCTTCCTGGTCGATGTCCTCGAAGCGGCGCTGGCGCATCGCGGTCAGCGCCTTGAAGCGGGCGATCGAGAGCAGCCAGGTCGAGACCTGCGAGCGCCCCTGGAATTGGCCGGCGGTCCGCCACACATCCAGAAACACCTGGCTGACCAGGTCTTCCGCCGTGGTGGCATCGCGCACGATGCGCAGGATGAAGCGGTACACCCGCACATTGTGCCGGCAATAGAGGATGTGCATCGCCGTCCGGTTGCCGTCGGCAATGCTCTCGAGGAGCATGTCGTCCGAGGTCGCCTGAGCGGCGATGATGCTCTGGCTGGCTTGGGCGTTGATGGCGATGACGTTCGGCATTGACTTGGCTCCCCGTAGCGCCGCAACCGAGCGGCGTTTCCTTAGGCCGAAGTGTTAATCAGCCAACGTTTCGGGATGTCTGCACGAAAAGGAGAAAATGGTTTCGTGCGCCGCCAAATTGTTTCGTCGCAGCGGCCGCGACGAAACATTCGGGCCAAAAAGACGTGGAATTTCAACGTGCGGAAAATACGGGAGTGGGAATTTGGGGCTGAGCGGAGGCGCCGGGAACGTATTTCTGGCTGTTGCGTTCGGTGTCGTCCGGCCTCGCCGTGATTCCCGGGGGCGCCCTCGGGGCGTCCCGGAATGACGTCCCTACGCCTTCTCGCCGGCCGGCGAGAACAAATAGCCGCCGCCGCGGATGGTGCGGATCACGGCCGGCTTGGCCGGGTCGGGCTCGATCTTGCGGCGGATGCGCATGATGCGGAGATCGACCGCGCGGTCGAAGGCCTCGGCGTCGCGCGCATTGGCCAATTCCAGCAGGCGCTCGCGCGACAGCACGCGTTTCGGATTGGCCGCGAACACCTTGAGGAGCCCGAACTCGGAGGCCGTCAGCGGATGCTCGTTGCCCTCGTCGTCGCGCAAGGCCTGCGCTTCGAGATCGAGCCATTTGGTGCCGAAGCGCACCAGCTGCTCCTTGTCCGATTTCGCCGCCGCCTCGGGCACTGCTGCCTTGGCCGGCACGCTCCGCCGCAGCACCGAGCGGATGCGCGCCATCAGCTCCCGCAGCTCGCAGGGCTTGGCCACGTAATCGTCGGCGCCGAGCTCGAGTCCGACGACGCGATCGATCGGGCTCGCGGTCGCCGTGAGCATGATCACGGGCACGTTGATGCGGCTCTTGAGGTCGCGAATGATCGAGAGCCCGTCTTCCTCGGGCATGTTGAGATCGAGCACGACGAGGTCGGGCATGCTGCCCTGGATCGCGGCGCGCAAGCTCTTGCCGCCGTCGCACAGCGTCACGGTGAAGCCGTGCATCTTGAGGTAATCGCCGACCATCTCCCGGGCCGGGGCCTCGTCGTCGACGATCATGATGTGCTGGCTTTGGGTCATGGGCTTTGCATCACGGCGTTTCAGTCGCGGGGAGGGTGATGGTGAAGGTCGATCCCTTGCCGGGGCCGTCGCTGTCGGCGGTTACCTCGCCGCCATGCATGTCGATGATACGCTTGACGATGGAGAGCCCAAGCCCCGTCGAGCTCTCGCCGGCGGTCGGTTTTGCCGACAGCCGCTGGAACCGGCCGAACAGGCGGCCGAGATCCTCCGGCGACAGGCCGGCACCCTCGTCGCTGACGCGGACGGTGGTGTCGCGGCCCTCATGGCTGACGACCACGTCGATCTTGCCGCCGATCGGAGAGTATTTGATGGCGTTGCTGATGAGATTGTCGATCGCCTCGCGGATGCGGTCGGTGTCGCACATGGTGACCATGTTGGCCGGCGCGGCAACGCTGATCGTCTGCTGCTTGTTGACGGCGAGCGGCTGGTTGGCTTCGGCAACCTCCTTGACCAGCGCGGCGACGTCGACCGGCTCGCGGCGGATGGTGATGTCGAAGGCATCGGCCATCGCATCCGAGATCAGGTGATCGACCATCGTGGTCAGGCGCTTGGTGGCGTCGCGAATGTGGTCGACCTGGGCGACCACGCCGCTTTCCGAGGCGCCGGTCGAGATCAGCTCCTTCAGCATCTCGGTGCGGCCGAGAATGACCCCGAGCGGATTCTTCAGGTCGTGCGCGACGGTGCCCAGAATCTCGTTCTTGAAGCCGTTGGCGCGCTGCAGCCGCAGCCATTGCGCCGAGAGCCGGCGGTTGGCCTGCATCAGCGCGCGGGTGCGCTGGGCGACGCGGTCCTCGAGCTGGGTGTTGGCGTCCTGCAGCTGCTGGTAGAGGATCACGTTGTCGAAGGCGATCGAGAGCCGGCTGGAGAAGATCTCGACCAGCGAGCGGTCGGTCTCCGACAGCTCGCGTTCGGCCTGGAGCAGCACCACGACCTCGCGGCCGCTTCCGGTGCGCAGATAGATCACGCTGCGGTGGTCGGCGAATTCGTTCTTGCGGCGCTGGAACGCGGCCTCGACCATCTCGCGCAGGTCGGGATCGAGCGCCTTCGACGTGGTGGTGCCGATGAAGCGGCTGTAGCAGCCGCTGCCGGCGAGCACCGAGAGCTCGGGATCGACGCCGCCATTGTCGCGCAGGACCAGGATGCCGGCGCAGTCGACGTTGAGCAGCGAGGCGAGCTGGGTCAGCACGCCCTCGGCGAGCCGCTGCATCGACTTGAAGTCGTACAGCGTCGAAGCGGCGTCGATGATGATCTCCAGCCCGCGCCGCGTCTGCACCATGCGCTCGAGCTGCTGATAGGAGCGCAGCGCCGCGGTCAGGGAGGTGAACAGCTTGTCGGCGGTGAGCTCGGTCTTGGCCTTGTAGTCGTTGATGTCGTACTGCACGATCACGCGCCGCTCCGGCGCCTGGCCGGGCTGGCCGGTGCGCAGGATGATGCGCACGGTCTCGTTCCTGATCTCGTTGCGGATGAACTCGACCAGTTCGAGGCCGGCGACGTCGGTCTCCATGATGACGTCGAGCAGCACGGCGGCGATGTCGCCGTGCTCGGCCATCAGCTTGCGGCCTTCCGCTGCGGAATAGGCCGAAAGGATCTCCAGGCTCTGGCCGTTGAGGCTGTAGTCGGACAGCGCAAAACGGGTGCCGTCATGCACGGCCGGATCGTCGTCGATGACGGCGATCTTCCACTTCCGGGCGTTACTATCCTCCGACGCGGTACCGGTATCGTCGATCAGGTGGAGGACATCGTCCTGTTCGGCCATTGCGAAGATCCGTCACTTTCTGTGCTTTGCGTGCCGCCCTTGGCGACCCGGGGGATGATAATGCGAAAAGTGGTGCCTTGTCCCAGCTTGGATTCCAGCACCATGCGGCCGCCGAGCTGCTGGGTGACGAGGTTATAGACGATATGGAGGCCGAGTCCCGTGCCGCCTTCATTGCGCCGGGTGGTAAAGAAAGGGTCAAAGGCCTGGCGCTGCACGTCGGGGGTCATGCCGGCGCCGTCGTCGGCGAAGCTGATTTCGATGTCGTCGGTCCCGCGCGGCCGCGCCGAGATCGCGATCGTGCCGGCGCGCCCGTCGGCGAAGGCGTGGTTGGCGGCGTTGAGGAACAGGTTGGTCAGGATCTGGCCGTAGGAGCCGGGATAGCCGTCGAGCAGCAGCCCCTCGGGCACGTCGACCTGAAGCGTGATCGGCGACCGCTTCAGCACCGGGCGCAGGCTGGCGATGATCTGGTCGGTGGCTTCGCTGAGCGAGAATTGCCGCCGCTCGATATGCGAGCGATCCACCGCAACCTGCTTGAACGACTGGATCAGCTCGCCGGCGCGCTGGAGGTTGGCGACGAGCTGCTGCGAGGCGTCGCGTGAGGACTGCACGAACTCCTCCAGCTGCGACCGGCGCAGGCCGCCCTCGCCCTTGAGCTGGGCCTCGAAGATCTCGGTGCGCCGGGCCAGGCTGGAGGCCACCGTGAGGCTGATGCCGATCGGGTTGTTGACCTCGTGCGCGACGCCGGCAACCAGGCCGCCGAGCGCCGCCAGCCGTTCGGCATCGATCAAATTCTGCTGCGCGGTATTGAGCTCGAGCAGCGCGCTCTCGGCCTTCTCCTTGGAGGCGCGCAGCTCGTCCTCGGTCTCGCGCTTGGCGATCGCGTTCTCGCGGAACACCTCCACCGCGCGCGCCATGGCGCCGACCTCGTCGCGCGCCTTGGTGCCCTGCACCTCGCGATCGAGGTCGCCGAGCGTGATCGCACGCATCGCGGTCATGATCTGCTGCAGCGGCAGGCGGATCGACAGTGCGATCAAGACGCCCGCGGTGAGGATGATGCCGAGGAAGATGACCGCGATCGACAGCACCCGCCGGGAAATATCTCCCAGCGTGCGGTCGAAGGTCTCCTGCGCCTTCTGCTCGCGTTGGCGCATCTTGCTCGAGAGGTCGTCGATGGCGCCGATCGCCTCGGCCTGGCTGGCGTCGATGGTGTTGCGGAGCAGCTCGGTGCGGCTCGCAAGCTGTTCGGAGAGCTTGGCAAAGCCCTCCCGCAGCGCCATGGTGCGGGCCGCAAGCCGCCGCAGGGCCATCTTCTGGAGGTCGTTGTCGGCGAGATCGATCATGACCGGGATGGTCTTCTCGATCGTCTCGGTGTTGCGGCGCGCGTCGTCGGCGGCGCCCGATGACTGCGACAGGTAGTAGGAATTGGCCGCCACCAGCATCGCGGTGAAGGCCTCGCGGGACTTGCCGAGCGAGGGCCAGATCAGCGCGTCGCGATGGCCGGTGGCGCCCTCGATGATGGAGTAGAGGCCGGCCATGTCCCTGGCCGGGCCCTGCACCTGCTCCTCATAGGTCTTGGCGATCGTCGCCTGCACGCTGCGCAGCTCGCCGAAACCGTTGAGGAAGCGATCGGTGGTGCGCTCCAGCTCCTCGACCGAGCCCGACAGCATCGGGTCCTTGGCGGCGCGGTTGGTCAGTGTGCCCAGCACCGCCTCGCGCAGCAGGAGGATCTCGGCGAACAGGTCCGGGCTCGGCTGGTTGATATAGCGGTGGATCAGGTTCTGGAGGCGTCCGGTCTCGCTTTCGAGCAGCGCCAGGATCCGGTCGGACTCGCGCACCTGGCGCACGTCGTGCCAGGCCGAGCCCAGCACCTGCGCGCCGTTCCAGATCATCGCCACCAGCACCACGACCACGGCGGAGTTCAGCGCGGCGATCGACAGGATGCGCCAGCGGATCGGCACCGCCCGCAGCACGCCGACGAGCCGCGCGCGCAGCTGCCCGATCGGGCCGGGCGGCCTGTCCGCGTGTTCGTGATGTCCAAGTGCAGCCAACAGGCCTCACTCCACCTTGCGAATGCGTTCGATCAGCGCGGCCGCCGCAGGATCGCGTCCGGCCTTGGCGTAGATGGCGGCCATCGCCGCCTCGAACGGCTTGCGGTCGATGTCCTTGGTGATGGTCACGCCCGCGTCCTGCGCCTTGCGCTGCGACTGTTCCTCGAGGTCGCGCCACTTCTCGCGCATGAAGCGGCTGGAGCGCTGCGCGGCCTCCCTGAAGATGATCCGGTCGTCCGGCGACAGGCTCTGCCAGGCCTTCAGCGAGATCACCAGCACCTCCGGGCTCATCGTGTGCTCGGTGAGCGTGTAGTGGCCGGCATGCTTGTAATGGTCCGTCGTCACGAAGGATGGCCAGTTGTTCTCGGCGCCGTCGATCAGGTGGTTGGCAAGCCCGGTGAGCACCTGCCCGTAGGGCAGCTCGACCGGTTCGGCGCCGAGCGCGCGCATCATCTGGCTCATCAACTCCGACTGCTGCACCCGGATCCGCAATCCCTGGAGATCTGCGACGCTTCGGACCGGGCGGACGCCATTGTAGATCGACCGCGCGCCCGAATCGTAGAAGCAGAGTCCAACGAAGCCGTAGGGCTCGAAACTGTTCAAGATCTCGCTGCCGATCGGCCCGTCCAGCACGTTCTGCATGTGCTCGATGGACCGGAACAGGAACGGCATCGCGAGCACGTTCATCGCCGGGACGAAATTGCCGATCAGCGCCACGTTGGTCCGGTTGAGGTCGATCGCGCCGGCCCGGGTTTGCTCGATGGTCTCCTTTTCCTCGCCGAGCTGACGGGAGTGGAACACCTTGATCTCGTGCCGGCCGCCGCTGCGCTCGGCGATCAGGGCGCCCATGTAGCGCAGCGCCTGGACGGTCGGGTAATTCTCGGCCTGAGTGTCGGCGGCGCGAAATTCGCGCGCAACGGCGCCCGTCGTCCAGACGGCCAGCAGAAGCGCGACGAAGATCACCCCGGTCCGCGAAGATTCGGCACGGTTCAGCACTGACACACTCAACCCCTCGGTGGTGGAGTCTATGGTGGAAGGAAAAGGTTCAATGCAATCTAGCAGATGGTCGGGGGAAGGCCATCCCGCCGGTTCCGCGGGGCCGAATTGTGCGGCGCGGCCGGCGCTCGTTCCCGGTTGAAACCGCCAATGCCGCGCCTTAAGCAAGGCAGCCGCCTTCCGGCGTGCGGCAAGGGAAGAGCCACCGTGATGTCAGCACTGCGCCTTTTGCAGCTCGTCGCCGCCCTTGCGGCTCTCTCATTGGCCGCGCCTGTGCGTGCCGCCACGGACATCGCGCTGTGGCACGCCATGTCCGGCGAGCTCGGCCGGCAGCTCGACAAGCTCGCCTCCGACTTCAACGCCTCGCAGTCCGACTACCGGATCGTGCCGGCTTACAAGGGCAATTACACCGAGACGGTGACGGCCGCGATCTTCGCCTTCCGCTCGCGCAGCCAGCCGGCGATCGTCCAGGTCAACGAGGTGGCCACCGCCACCATGACTGCGGCCAAGGGCGCGATCTATCCGGTGTTCAGCCTGATGCGGGACCAGGGCGAGCCGTTCTCGCTCGACGATTACCTGCCCGCGGTCTCCGGCTACTACACCGATGCGGCCGGCAATCTGCTGTCCTTCCCGTTCAATTCCTCGACCCCGATCCTCTATTACAACAAGACCATGTTCCGTGGGGCGGGCCTCGATCCGGAGGCGCCGCCGAAGACCTGGCCGGAATTGGGGACGGCCGCAAAGCGCCTGCGCGACCATGGCGCGGCCTGCGGCTTCACCACGTCCTGGCCGTCCTGGGTCCATGTCGAGAATTTTTCCGCCTTCCACAATCTGGCCCTGGCGACGCGAGCCAACGGGTTTGCCGGGCTTGATGCCGAACTGACCATCAACAATCCGCTTCTCGTCAAGCACGTTGCCCAACTCGCGGAATGGCAGAAGACTGGGCTGTTCGACTACAGCGGCCGCGGGCAATCAGCCGAGCCGCGCTTCCAGAAGGGCGAATGCGGCATCTTCATTGGCTCCTCGGCGACGCGTGCCGACATCAAGGCGAATTCGAAGTTCGAGATCGGCTACGGCATAATGCCGTACTGGCCGGACGTGAAGGACGCGCCGCAGAACTCGATCATCGGCGGCGCCACGCTTTGGGTGCTGCGCGACCGTCCCCGCCAGGAATACAAGGGCGTGGCGCGGTTCTTTGCCTATCTGTCGCAACCCGCCGTGCAGGCCGCCTGGCACCAGAACACCGGCTATCTGCCCGTGACCCGCGCCGCCTTCGAGCTGACGCGGTCGCAGGGGTTCTACGAGCGCAATCCGGGCTCGGCGATCTCGTTCGAGCAGATCACGCTGCATCCGCCGACGGAGAACTCCAAGGGCATCCGGCTCGGCTCCTTCATTCTGATCCGCGGCGCCATCGAGGACGAGCTGGAGCAGGCCTTTTCCGGCCAGAAGAGCGCGCAAGCCGCACTGGATTCCGCCGTCGAGCGCGGCAACAAGCTGCTGCGCCAGTTCGAGCGCGCAAGCCCGGATCGGTAGAAGCAGGATAGAAGCTTGGCGTTGACCGGAGCGCGAGACCTTTCCACAGCGTCATGGCCGGGCTTGTCCCGGCCATCCACGACTTGCCACGCAGCACGAAGAACGTGGATGCCCGGGACAAGCCCGGGCATGACGAGCGCAAACCTACTGTGCGCGCGATGTCGATGACGCTTCCTCACCTCACCGATGCGGAAAGCTTTCGCGCCTTCCGCTCGGCGTCCTCGCGATGGTTGCCGATCGCGCTCGACATCGCGCGCCGCCACGGTCTCGATGTCGGCGCGCCGCTTGTGTTTGCGACAGGCACCAATCTCGTCGTCGGCCTCGGTGACAATCTGATCCTGAAGATCTTCCCGCCGCTGCTGCGCGCGCAATTCGTCTCCGAGCGCGCCTCGCTGTCGCAGCTTGCCGGCCGCTTGCATTTGCCGATTCCCGAGATCGTGGCGGAGGGCGAGCGCGACGGCTGGCCTTATCTGATCATCACGCGCCTTGCCGGCACGCTCGGCTCGGAGGTCTGGCCGCATTTGCCGGAAGACCAGAAGGAGCGCGTGCTGCGCCAGATCGGCGAGACCATCGCTTCCGTGCAGCGCGCCCCGCTCGGCGCGCTCGCGCAGATCGAGCCGCGCTGGGACGACTTCATGCGTCGGCAGATGCAGGGCTGCAAGGCCCGGCACACACGTCTCGGACTTGCGCCGAAATTCCTCGCCGGTCTCGACGATCTCCTGCGCGATGCGGCTCAGCTGATTCCGATGGATGCGCCGCCGGTGATCCTGATCGGCGAATACATTCCGGAAAACTTCCTGCTCGCCTGCGATGACGGCCAATGGTCGCTCAAGGGCCTGTTCGACTTCGGCGACGTGCTCGCGGGATGGCGCGACTACGACCTGCTCGGCCCCAGCGCCTTCATGGCGGCGGGACGGCCGGGCCGGGTGAAGAGCCTGCTCGAAGGCTTTGGCTATACGAAGCTCGATTTCGCGCTCAAGCGCCGCTTGATGGCCTTGATGCTGCTGCACCGCGCCAGCGACCTCAACAGCCACATCTGCATCGAAGGCTGGCAGGAGAGGGCGGCGGACCTGGTCGAGCTTCAGGATCTGATCTGGCCAGGGTGAGTACGCCGCGCCTCCCGCCTTCCAAATGGGCTCCTCCATTTGTTAGCCTATATTTTGAGCAATCGTCTCTCTTTGTATGCAATAAGAGGGCTTGGTCGCGCCCTTCAACTTCCGCCAGAAATGGCAGAACATGATTGGAATCAGCATGTTAATCCGCGGGTAATACCTCGTTAAGCTCTGGCACGAACCTTGCGAAAGAGGTTCCAACCAAAACGTTGTGTTGGAGCAATTTCATGAAGCGCCGCGATTTCCTCAAATCCGTTTCCGGGTTGGCCGCCGGAGCGGCGCTTCCGGCCATGCCGTCCGTGATCTCCTCCGCCAGGGCCGATGCCCGCTCGGAGACGCTGCTGATCGTCTCGGAGGGCGGCCCCAACAATCTCGACATCCATGGCATCGGCACCAACGTGCCCGGCTACGAGGTGTCCTGGAATTGCTACGACCGCCTGATCAGCCACGAGATGAAGAGCGGTCCGGGCGGGGTGCCCTATTACGACCGCGACAAGTTCAAGGGCGAGCTCGCCGAGGACTTCAAGATCGACGACATGTCGGTCACCTTCAAGCTGAAGAAGAATGCCAAATTCCACGACGGCGCGCCGGTCACCGCCAAGGACGTGAAATGGTCGCTCGACCGCGCCGTCAGCGTCGGCGGCTTCCCGACCTTCCAGATGAGCGCGGGCTCGCTGACAAAGCCCGAGCAGTTCGTCGTGATCGATGATCACACCGTGCGCGTCGACTTCCTGAAGAAGGACAAGCTCACGATACCCGATCTTGCCGTCATCGTGCCCTGCATCGTCAATTCCGAGCTGGTGAAGAAGAACGCCAGCGAGAAGGATCCCTGGGGTCTCGAATTCACCAAGCAGCAGACCGCGGGCTCCGGCGCCTACAAGGTGGTGAAGTGGACCGCCGGCACCGAAGTGGTGATGGAGCGCAACGACGACTGGGTCGGCGGTCCCCTGCCGAAAATCAAGCGCGTGATCTGGCGCATGGTGCCGCAGGCCGGCAACCGCCGCGCGCTGCTCGAACGTGGTGACGCCGACATCTCCTATGAGCTGCCGTTCAAGGATTTCCAGGAGATGAAGGCGAGCGGCAAGCTCAACGTGGTGTCGCTGCCGTTCTCGAACGGCATCCAGTATATCGGCATGAACGTGACCAAGCCGCCCTTCGACAATCCGAAGGTGCGCCAGGCGATGGCCTATGCGATGCCGTATCAGAAGATCATGGACGCCGTGCTGTTCGGGCTCGGCAACCCCATGTTCGGCGCGCCGAAGGACAAGCCGACCGAAGTCGCCTGGCCGCAGCCGCACAAGTTCAACACCGACATGGAGAAGGCGAAGGCGCTGCTGGCGGAGGCCGGCTACGCCAACGGCTTCGAGACCACGATCTCGTTCGACCTCAACTTCGCGGGCGTCAACGAGCCGCTCTGCGTGCTGGTGCAGGAATCGCTCGCCCAGCTCGGCATCAAGACCACCATCAACAAGGTGCCCGGCGCCAACTGGCGCACTGAATTGAACAAGAAGGAGATGCCGCTCTTCACCAACGTGTTCTCGGGCTGGCTCGATTATCCCGAATACTTCTTCTACTGGTGCTATCACGGCAACAATTCCGTCTTCAACACCATGAGCTACAAGTCGGCGGAGATGGACAAGCTGATCGATGGCGCGCGCACGGCCGCTGCCACCGGCGACACGGCGACCTACGACAAGGACGTGAAGGGCTTCGTCGATCTCGCCTACGCCGACCTGCCGCGCATCCCGCTGTACCAGCCCTTCGTCAACGTCGCGATGCAGAAGAACATCAGCGGCTACCAATACTGGTTCCACCGCCGCCTGGATTATCGCGCGATGGCGAAGGGGTGAGAGAAGCGAATGGCGAGTGGCGAGTAGCGAACAGGGGATGGCGAATGCAGGCTGTCGGCGGTGAAAATCCATTCGCCATTCGCTATTCGCCATTCGCGCGAGCGGAGCGAGCCCCATGCTGACCATGATCGGCAAGCGCCTGATGTTCGCGATTCCCTCGCTGATCGGCGTCGTCATCGTCACCTTCCTGCTGACGCGCGCGCTGCCCGGCGACCCGGCGGCGTACTTCGCCGGCCCTGCCGCAACGAAAGAAGCGGTCGAGCAGATCCGGAAAAAACTCGGCCTCGACAAGCCGCTGGTCGAGCAGTTCTTCCGCTATGCCAACGACCTCGCCCATGGTGATTTCGGCAACTCGCTCACCACCGGCCAGCCGGTCGCGGCCGAAATCCGCAACCGCCTGCCGGCGTCCGCCGAGTTGACCTTGCTCGGCCTCTTCGTCTCGATCGCGATCGCCATTCCGCTCGGCGTGCTGGCGGCAACCCGGCCGGGATCGTGGATCGACCATCTCTGCCGGGTGACGACGACGGCCGGCGTGTCGCTCCCCGTGTTCTTCACCGGCCTCGTGCTGGTCTATGTGTTCTATTTCCGGCTCGGCTGGTCGCCGGCGCCGCTCGGCCGTCTCGACGTGTTCTACAGCGCGCCGCCGACGGTGACCGGCTTTTACCTGATCGACACTCTGCTCGCGCGCGACGTCGAGGCATTCCGCTCGGCGCTGAGCCAGCTGATCCTGCCGGCGACGACGCTCGCGATCTTCTCGCTGGCGCCGATCGCGCGCATGACGCGCGCCTCGATGCTGGCGGTGCTCGCCAGCGAGTTCGTCCGCACCGCGCGCGCCAGCGGCCTGTCGCCCGCAACCGTGATCGTCACCTACGCCTTCCGCAACGCGATGCTGCCGGTCATCACCACGCTCAGCATGGTGTTCTCGTTCCTGCTGGGGGCCAACGTGCTCGTCGAGAAAGTCTTCGCTTGGCCCGGCATCGGCTCCTATGCCGTGGAAGCGCTGATCTCGTCGGACTTCGCACCGGTGCAGGGTTTCGTGCTGACCATGGCGGTCATGTACGTGCTGCTCAACCTCGTGATCGACATTCTCTACGGCGTCATCGATCCGCGCGTCAGGTTGGAGGGGTAGCCGACCATGATCGCGTTCGATGCGAATCACGCGGACGGTGCGCTCCCTCCCCCGCTTGCGGGGGAGGGTTGGGGAGAGGGTTTCTCCGCGGTCGAGAACCCCCAAGAGGAGAAAGCCCTCGCCCGCGCCGCCGGCGCGACCTCTCCCGCAAGCGGGAGAGGTGAAGCCAACTCCAAGCTCGCCACCCAAAGTCATGAAGCTCCAGGAGTGAAGCCATGAGCTCCGTTGCGCCTGCTGTTGAACCCGCCGGTCCCGCGCGCACGTCCGGCCTGGTCGCGATCCTCGAGCAGACCCGCTACGTGCTCGGCGAGAACAAGGTCACGGGCTTCGCCTTCGCGCTGCTGATCCTGATCCTCGCCGCCGCGATCTTCGGCCCCTATGTGGTGCCGTATGATCCGCTCGCCTCCGATACCGCCGCGGCTCTGAAGCCGCCGTCGGCGGCGCACTGGTTCGGCACCGACCAGCTCGGGCGCGACATCTTCAGTCGCGTCATCGTCGCGACCCGGCTCGACGTCTTCATTGCGGTCGCATCCGTCGCGCTGGTATTCCTGATGGGCGGGCTCGCAGGCATCGCCGCCGGCTATTTCGGCGGCTGGACCGACCGCATCGTCGGCCGCATCGCCGACACCATCATGGCGTTCCCGCTGTTCGTGCTCGCCATGGGCATCGTCGCAGCGCTCGGCAACACCGTGCAGAACATCATCCTGGCCACCGCGATCGTGAATTTCCCGCTCTATGCCCGTGTTGCGCGTGCGGAGGCGAATGTGCGCCGCAACGCCGGCTTCGTGCAGGCGGCGCGCCTGTCCGGCAATGGCGAATTCCGCATCCTCCTGGTGCACATCCTGCCGAACATCATGCCGATCATGATCGTGCAGATGTCGCTGACCATGGGCTATGCCATCCTCAACGCCGCGGGCCTGTCCTTCATCGGCCTCGGCGTCCGCCCGCCCACCGCCGAATGGGGCATCATGGTTGCTGAAGGCGCGGGCTTCATGGTTTCAGGGGAATGGTGGATCGCGCTGTTCCCCGGCCTTGCCCTGATGATCGCCGTGTTCTGCTTCAACCTCCTCGGCGACGGCCTGCGCGACATCGTCGATCCCCAGCGGAGGACGTGATGGCTGGTCTTCCTTGCGGCGCAAGCAACGTGAAACTCGGATGTGAGGAGGGCACCTCTCTATCGCTCCCTCCCCCCTTGCGGGGGAGGGCTGGGGAGGGGGGTAGCCCAGCAAGAGGTGTTGGTGATCCGGATGCCGCGGTGTTCGCATGCGGAGAGAATCCCCGTGTTGCACCCCTCTCCCTGCCCCTCCCCCGCAAGGGGGGAGGGAATGAGAGAGCGGTGCCTCCCTCACGCGCAAATCTGCGTCCGAAATTCCCCAATGAAATCAATCTCATTCTACTGTGCATGGGGTTGTTTTCGACCTTTTTGATGCGGAGGCCCTCATGACCGCCCAGCCTCTGCTCGACGTCCAGGACCTCACCGTCGAGTTCACCACCCGCCGCGGCATCGTGAAGGCGGTGCAGCACGTCAACATCTCCGTCGCCAAGGGCGAGACGCTCGCCATCGTCGGCGAGTCCGGCTCCGGCAAGTCGGTGACCTCCTATGCCGTGATGCGCATCCTCGACCGCGCCGGTCGGATCGCCGAGGGCTCGGTGATGTTCTCCGGCATCGACGTGAAGGCCGCGACCGAGGACCAGATGCGCGACCTGCGCGGCCGCGAAGTCTCGATGATCTTCCAGAACCCGCGCGCGGCGCTGAACCCGATCCGCAAAGTCGGCGACCAGATCGAGGACGTGCTGCGCACCCATGTGCAGCAGGCCCAGGTGGCCGATCACGGTGAGAAGGCGATCGAGGCGCTGGAGCAGGTCAAGATCGCCCGCCCGCGCGAGCGCTACCACGCCTATCCCTTCGAGCTTTCGGGCGGCATGTGCCAGCGCGTCGTCATTGCGCTCGCGCTCGCCTGCAATCCGCAGCTCCTGATCGCGGACGAGCCGACCACCGGCCTCGACGTCACCACGCAGAAGGCGGTGATGGACCTGATCGTCGAACTGACGAAGCGCCGCGCAATGTCGACCATCCTGATCACGCACGACCTGGGCCTCGCCGCCGCCTATTGCGACCGTGTCGTCGTGATGGAGAAGGGCCGGGTGGTCGAGACCGCGAACGCCGCCGACATCTTCGCCAATCCGCAGCACCCCTACACCAAGAAGCTGATGCGCGCGACGCCGCGGCTCGGCGTGAACTTGCGCGATCTGCTGCCGGAAGATGAACCCGCGGCGGCGGTTCCCTTCGCCTCTCCCCGCACGCGGGGAGAGGCCGCCGCGCTCGGGAGCGCAATTGCGCCCCAGAGCGCGGCGGGTGAGGGGAACTCTCCAAGCATCGTGCTCGCGGAGAGTCCCTCTCACCCTGCAAACGTGGAGAGCGAGAAGACCCCCCTCCTCCTCGTCGACAAGCTGGTCAAGGAATATCCCCGCCAGGGCGAGACCGCCACGCTCGGAAAACTGTTCCGCCGCAAGCCGCCGGTCGAGCCCGACGTGTTCCGCGCCGTCGACGGCATCAGCTTCTCGATCGGCCATGGCGAGAGCGTCGGCCTCGTCGGCGAATCCGGCTGCGGCAAATCGACGACGTCGATGATGGTGATGCGCCTGCTTGACCAGACCTCCGGACTGATCCAGTTCGACGGCGAGGCGATCTCCGGCATCGCGCCATCGGCCTTTGCCCGCCTGCCGCAGCGCAGCCGCATCCAGATGGTGTTCCAGGATCCGACCGACAGCCTCAACCCGCGCTTCACCGCCGCGCGCGCCATCGCCGACCCGATCATGCAATTGGGTGACATCAAGGGGCGCGACGCGCTGCGCGCCCGCTGCGAGGAGCTGGCCACCATGGTCGGCCTGCCGCACAACCTGCTCGACCGCTTCCCGCACCAATTGTCCGGCGGCCAGAAGGCCCGCGTCGGCATCGCCCGGGCCATTGCCCTGCATCCGAAGCTGGTCATCCTGGATGAGCCGACGGCGGCGCTGGACGTCTCGGTCCAGGCCGTGGTGCTCAATCTGCTGCAGGACCTCAAGGCGCGGCTAGGTATGAGCTATCTGTTCGTCTCGCATGATTTGAATGTGGTGCGCTTGTTGTGCGATCGTGTCATTGTGATGCGGACGGGTCGAATCGTCGAGGAAGGCTCGTCCGAGCAGGTCCTGAGCGATCCGCAGGACGACTACACCAAGGAGCTGCTGACGGCGATCCCGCATCCGCCGTTGCAGACACACTAAGAGCGCATTGTTTGAGAGCGTGATGGCCGAACCCCTGGACGACTATATCGACGCCGTATCGAAAGCGCTGGCGCTGCCGATCGAGGAGGCCTGGAGGCCCGCGGTGCGCGCCAACCTCGAGGTCTCGCTGCGGCTCGCCCGCCTCGTCGACGAATTCGCGCTGCCGGACGAGACCGAGCCGGCGCCCGTCTTTACGGCCTGATGCTGCCATGACCGCCAAGCCAGAGATGACGGCCGCCGAGATCGCGAGTGCGGTTGCAGGCGGCAAGATGTCCGCGCTCGATGCCACCGAAGCCGCGCTCGCGCGCATCAAGCAGCATGACGGCATCCTCAACGCCTTTACCGACGTCACCGCCGAGCGTGCCCGCGCGAAAGCACGCGCGATCGACGCCGATATCGCGGCGGGAAAGAAAGTCGGCCCGCTCGCCGGCGTGCCGTTCGCGGTGAAGAACCTGTTCGACGTCGCAGGCCTGCCCACCCGCGCGGGCTCGAAGATCAACCGCGACCTCGCACCCGCCAAGCGCGATGCGGCGCTGATCGAGCGGATGGAGGCGGCCGGCGCCGTTCTCGTCGGCGCGCTCAACATGGGCGAATACGCCTACGACTTCACCGGAGAGAATGTTCACGACGGCCCCTCGCGCAATCCGCACGACACCACGCGGATGAGCGGCGGTTCGTCGGGCGGCTCGGGCAGCGCCGTCGGCGGCGCGCTGGTTCCGCTCGCGCTCGGTTCGGACACCAACGGCTCGATCCGCGTGCCGTCGTCGTTCTGCGGCATCTTTGGCCTCAAGCCGACCTACGGCCGGCTGTCGCGGGCGCGGTCGTTCCCGTTCGTGGCGAGCCTCGATCATCTCGGTCCATTCGCGCGCTCCGTCACCGATCTCGCGCTCGCCTATGACGTGATGCAGGGGCCGGATGCGGACGATGCCGCCTGCACCACGCGTGGGCTGGAACCGACGCTGCCGCTGCTCGCCAATCCGGTCTCGGATCTGCGCATCGCCGTTGCCGGCGGTCACTTCCAGAAGAACGTGTTTCCGGAAGCAGTCGAAGCCGTCAGCCGCGTTGCCAAGGCGCTTGGGGCGACGCGTGTGGTCGAGGTGCCCGAAGCTTCGCGCGCCCGCGCGGCCGCCTACGTCATCACCACCACCGAAGGCGCCTCGCTGCACCTCGATCGTCTGCGCAAGCGCCCGAACGATTTCGATCCCGCGGTGCGCGACCGGCTGATCGCGGGCGCCATGGTGCCGGCGCCGCTGGTCGATCGCGCGCAGAAATTCCGCCGCTGGTATCGCGCACAGCTCGCTGAGATCTTCAAAACGGTCGACGTGCTGCTGGCGCCGGCGACGCCCTGCACCGCGCCAAAGCTCGGCCAGGTGAATTTCAACCTCGACGGTGTCGAGTTGCCGGTGCGCGCCAATATCGGCATCCACACCCAGCCGATCTCGTTCATCGGCCTGCCGGTCGTTGCAGTGCCGGTGCCGCTCGAGCCGCTGCCGATCGGCGTGCAGATCATCTGTGCGCCCTGGCGCGAGGACATTGCGCTGCGCGTCGCGCACGCATTGGAGAAGATGGGCGTCGTTGCTGCGCCCGCGCCAAGAGGATTTTGAGATGGAGATCGATCTCCCCGAGGTGATCGCGGAAGTCAGAGCCGCGTTCGAGCGCTATGAGCAGGCCCTCGTCAGCAACGACGTCGCCGTCCTCGGCGAGCTCTTTCGCAACGATCCCCGCACGCTGCGCTACGGCATCGGCGAGAACCTCTACGGCTATGAGGCGATCTCCGGCTTCCGCGCCGCACGCTCGCCGGTCGGGCTGAACCGGCGCACCGCAAAGACGGTGATCACCAGCTACGGCCGCGACACGGCCGTGGCCTCCACCCTGTTCTATCGCGACACGGCGCCCGGCAAGGTCGGCCGGCAGATGCAGACGTGGATTCGCTTCCCGGAGGGCTGGCGCGTCGTCGCGGCCCATGTCAGCATCATCGACGAGCCGAAAGAGACCGTATGACGCTTGATGATCTTCCGCGGGGAACATTGCCGGCCGAGCCGGTGGTGCCCCGCGTCGACCGGGCACTGCCATCGGTGCAGAAGGTCACGCGCGCCGAGGAGCTGCGTCTTCAACTTGCCGACGAGATCGTGCGCGGGATGCTGGCGCCGGGCTCCCCGCTGGACGAGACCGACATCGCACGGCGCTTCAACGTCTCGCGCACCCCGGTGCGCGAGGCGCTGCGCCAGCTGGTGGCGAGCGGGCTGGTCGAGGCACGGCCCCATCGCGGCGCGGTGGTGGCGCAGCCATCCGTCGAGCGGCTGAAAGGCATGTTCGAGGCGATGGCGGAGCTCGAGGCGTTGTGCGCAGGCCTTGCCGCCGAACGCATGTCGGCGGCCGAGCGTCACGGCCTGGAGGCCATCCACGAGGAGCTGCGGGTGCTGAGCTACACCGGCAATCCCGAGCGCTTCCACGAGGTCAACGAGCGCTTCCACAACGCGATCTATACCGGTTCGCAGAACGGCTACATCGCCGAGATCACGCTCGCCACCCGCGTCCGGGTGCAGCCGTTTCGCCGCGCCCAGTTCCGCAATCTCGGCCGTCTCGCCAAGTCGCATGCCGAGCACGATCGCGTCGTCGTCGCCATCATGCGCGGCGACAAGCAAGGTGCGGCAGCGGCGATGCGCGCGCATATCGAATTGGTGCGCGGGGAGTACGAGATCTACGCGGTGTCGGTGTAGCCGCACACGCGGTGCCGTAGGGTGGGCAAAGGCGCAAAGCGCCGTGCCCACGTGTTTCCTAGTTGATGAAGATGGTGGGCACGCTTCGCTTTGCCCACCCTACGGCTGCGCCCGGGACACGAGGCCGATCACCCCGTCGCAGCTTCTGCCATGAACTTCCGCCAGCCGCCATACGCAGTGATGTCTCGCGCTTCGCCCAGCACCTCCGGCTCGACGAGAAACCCCTTCACGCTGCGGCCGTCCGCCAGGCGAACGGTGCCGATCGCCATCGGTGCCGGGATCGCGTTGACGAATCTGCCGAAGGCGGATGGCGACAGCGACCAGATCTCGAGCTCGATCGCGGTGCCCTTGCCGGCCGCGACACGCAGCATGCCCGGCTTGGCCGGCGTGGTCGGCAGCGCATAGAGCTTGTAGTCCGGCGCGGTCTTGGTGACCTCGATCAGGCGCCCGTCGAGCGCCGTCAGTTCGCCGTTCAGCGCCATGCCGGACAGATGCGCGCCGACGACCGCGATGGGAATCTCGTCGCTGCTGCCGGTAGCGAGCACTGCGAGCGGCGGCTGCGCCGTCCCCCTCGCGCCGACGGTCAGCTGGGTATCCGCATGGAAGGCGCGGCCGATGCTGGCGAGCATCGCATCGCGTCCTGCGGGCGCGAGCAGGGTGATGCCGAACGGAATGCCGTCGCTGCGCATCGATGCGGGTACGGCGAGGCCGCAGAGGTCGAGCAGGTTGACGAAATTGGTATAGGTGCCGAGACGGCTGTTGAGCTCGATCGGGTTGGCGAGCACCTGTGCGGTCGTATAGGCCGTCGGCGCCGTCGGCAGCACCAGCGCGTCGATATTGGTGAACGTACGCTCGGCGATCTTGCGAAGCCCTTGCAGGCGATAGAGGGCGGAGAAGGTTTCCGCCGCCGTCAGCCGCGCGCCGGCGGCGGTGATCTCGCGCGTCACGGGATGGATCGTGTCGGGCGCGGAGGCGAGCAGGTCCTTGATCACGAGGTATCGCTCGGCGACCCAGGGGCCCTCATACAGCAGCCGCGCCGTTTCGTAGAACGGCTCGAGGTCGAACTCGACCAATGTGGCGCCAAGCGCAGTCCATCGCTTCAGTGCATCGCCGTAAGCGGCTTCCGCGTTCTTGTCGCCGAAGAAGATCAGTTGCCCCTTGCGCGGCACGCCCAGGCGCAAGTTTGCCGGCATCGGCGTGATCGCGCCAAGCGGCCGGTCGCGCGAGAACGGATCGGCCTTGTCCGGCCCCGCCATCACCGACAGCGCGAGGGCGGCGTCGTCGACCGTCAAGGCGAACACCGAGATGCAGTCGAGCGTGCGGCAGGCCGGTACCAGACCCGCGGTCGAGATCATGCCGAGGCTCGGCTTCAGCCCGACGATGTTGTTGAGCATCGCCGGCACGCGGCCGGAGCCGGCGGTGTCGGTGCCGAGCGACAGCGGCACCAGCCCGGCGCCGACGGCGACCGCCGAGCCCGAGCTCGAGCCGCCGGGAATGAGATCCTCGCGGATCGAGTTTCTGGGAATGCCGTAGGGTGAACGGACGCCGACGAGACCGGTTGCGAACTGGTCGAGGTTGGTCTTGCCGATGATGATGGCACCGGCGGCGCGCAGGCGCTCCACGGCAGTCGAATCGTGCGCCGGCGTGTACGAGAAGGCCGGGCAAGCGGCCGTGGTCGGAAAGCCCAGCGCGTCGATATTGTCCTTCACCGCGACCGGCACGCCATAGAGCGGCAGGCCGGTGGCGTCTTTCGTGGCGAGACGTTCGGCCTCCGCGATCGCGTCCTTCTCGTCGCGCAGGCTGATGAACACGGCGGGGTCATCGTGGTCGCGGATGCGCTGATAGGCCCGCGCGACCGTCTGCGCCGGCGTCAGCGTGCCCGCGCGGTGCGCGGCCACAATCGCGGCGATCGTTTCAGGCTGCTCAGCCCCCATGGCGACAAAACTCCGGCAATATGTCCTCACCTGGAGTGAAGCAAGCGATGTGCCATTGTGTACATTATCCGGGCAGGACGATTTCTTCGGATATTATCGTAAAATCAGCGGGTTGGCGGATATTTCGGCAGGCGCGTGAGCGGACGCGTTGGCGACCCGTGACGTGCATTTGCCTAAATCATGGGCGGGTCGAGATCAGGTGAAGCCGGCTAGGATCCGGAGCAGGTGCGCCCGGTTCTCCTTGCCGATCTTCGCCTCGACGTGCCGCTCGTGCTCGGCCGCGAGCCGCTTGAACTTCGCCAGCGCGGTCTCACCCTGCGCCGTGAGGTGCAAGGCATGGGAGCGCCGATCCTCCTTCGACCTGATCCGCTTCACCAGCTTGCGCTGTTCGAGGCTGTCGAGCAGATGCACCAGCCGGGCGCGCTCGATGCCGAGGCGCTTGGCCACCGCCATCTGCGACAGGCCCGGATTGGCGCCGATCACCGTCAGCACCGAATATTGCGTCGGCCGGATGTCGACCTCGCCGAGCGTCTTGATGAAGTCCTGGAAGATCCAGATCTGGAAGCGCCGCACCGCATAGCCGGCGTGGCCGGCCAGTGCGTCGAGGCCGACGTCGTCGGCGACGTCGCGAGGTGCGGCGCCGTTGCCGGCGCGCTTGCGTGGGGAGGGGCGGCTGTCGGCCCGGGCTGCGCTGGCTGTCACGTCGGTCTCTCCTGTCGCGCAACCCTAGCGCCTCGCGGCCTCGAGAGAAAGATTGTTGTTGACGACAACAATTGCCATGCCCAACATTATGACCAAAGCGGCCCGGACGAGGCTGCGGCCGATCCCATATCCGGGCGGAGGAGGAAACACATGACAGTCGCCCCAGACGGTGACGTTGCAGGCCTGTTCGCAACACCAAGGACGATCGCAGAGCAACGCGCCGACGGCAGCATCGTGCTGCGATCGCCGGATCCGTTGCGCGATGGCGCCCGTTGCGTCGGCGACTGGCTGGAGCAATGGGCGCGGCGAACGCCCGATGCGATCTTCCTGGCCGAACGCGGCAATGTCGAAGCGCCCTGGATCACCGTCACCTATGCCGAGGCGTTGCGGAAGGTGCGCGCCGCCGCGTCCTGGATCCTGGCGCAGGGTCTTTGCGCAGGGCGCCCGCTCGCGATCCTCTCCGACAACAGCATTGATCACGCGCTGCTCGCGCTTGCCGCCCAGCATGTGGGCGTGCCCTCGGCCGCGATCTCGCCCGCCTATTCGCTGATGTCGAGAGACTTCGACAAGCTCAAGAGCATGATTGCGCTGCTCGAGCCGGGCGCGATCTACGTCTCCGCGACCAAGCCATTCGCGGCAGCGCTCGCAGCTATCGAGCCGCTGCACCAGGCTCAGATCGTCAGCGGCAATGCCAATGACGATGGCGCACTCGCCTTCCGCACCGTTGCGGCAACGCCCGAGACGCCCGACGTCGCAAGGGCCTTTGCCGCGCTCACGCCGGACACGGTCGCGAAACTCCTGTTCACGTCAGGCTCGACCGGCACGCCCAAGGCGGTCATCAACACCCAGCGCATGCTGACCTCCAGTCAGCAAGCCAAGGCGCAGACCTGGACTTTTCTCGACGAGGGCCCCGGCAATCTCGTCATCCTCGACTGGCTGCCCTGGAGTCACACCTTCGGCGCCAACCACAATTTCAACCTCGTCCTGCGCAATGGCGGCTCGCTCTATATCGACGGCGGCAAGCCTGCCCCCGGCCTGTTCGCGACGTCGCTCGCCAATCTGAAGAGCGTGATGCCGACGGTCTATTTCAACGTGCCGCGCGGCTTCGACATGCTGATCGCGGCGCTGCGCAGCGACGAAGAACTGCGCCGCCGCTTCTTCGGCGAGGTGAGATTCGCCTTCTATGCCGGCGCCGCGCTGCCGCAGAATCTCTGGGATGCCCTGAAGCAGCTCTCCATCGAGACCGTCGGCCGTCCGCTGCCGATGGTTTCGGCCTGGGGCTCGACCGAAACCTCGCCGCTCGCCACCGATTGTCATTTCCTCGCCGAACGCTCCGGCAACATCGGCGTGCCCATTCCCGGCACCGAATTGAAGCTGGTCGGCTCCGGCGACAAGCTGGAGGTCCGCGTGCGCGGCCCCAACGTCACGCCGGGCTACTGGAAGGCGCCGGAGCTGACCAGGCAGGCGTTCGACGAGGAGGGGTTTTATCTGATCGGAGATGCAGTGAAGCTTGCCGATGCGAGCAGGCCAGAGCGCGGCCTGTTCTTCGACGGCCGCGTTGCCGAAGACTTCAAGCTCAATTCCGGCACCTGGGTCAGTGTCGGCACGCTGCGCGTCGCCGGCATCGCCGCGCTGGCGCCGCTCGCGCAGGACATCGTCGTCACCGGCCATGGCGGCGACGAGGTGCGCTTCCTGGTGTTTCCGAACATCGCAGCCTGCCGTGCCCATGCCGGGCTCCCCGAGACGGCCGCTGTGAACGACGTGCTGGCGCATGACAAGGTCAGAACCGCGATCGCGCAGGGCCTGGCGAGGCTGAAACAGCAGAGCGGCAACTCCTCCGGCCACGCCACGCGCGCGCTGCTGCTCGCCGACCCGCCGTCCGTCGACGGTGGCGAGATCACCGACAAGGGCTATATCAATCAGCGCGCCGTGCTGACGCGCCGGGCCGATGCGGTGGCGCGGCTGAACGATGATGCGTCGGCGGAGTGGGTTGGTCCGTAAGGAGTAGAGGTTCTCTCCACTCGGAAGCTCTCGTGCCCCGGACGCAGCGCAGCGCCCCGGCGATGCGAAGCATCGTCCGGTGTGATGCGCTGCAGAGCCGGGGCCCATCTATCCGAGTGCAGCGCGGCCGCATGGGTCCCGGCTCTGCGCAGCAGCGTTTCACGCTGCAGCGCGTCCGGGACACGGGGATCCAGGCCCGTAAACTAGCCCAGCCACCCTGCCGCAACATATTTCCGATTCTTTTGTTGCCTAAGCAACTAATTTATGCGAACCGTTCCAGGCACGGATGACGGCGAACAAACCGCCGCGTCTTTTCTGGAGGAAACAATGCGCGGCAGAAGTGGTGCCGCCGGCAAATGCCGGCGCATGCCCGGAGCTGACAGGAGATTGCGCCCCGCGCGCGACCTGTCAGACCTCGGTGCTGCCTGTCACCGCGCCGAGATTTTCGTGCAGCCGGCGCAGCAGTTCGATCAGCACCTCGCGCTCGTCCTTGCTGAGGCAGGACAGCAGCCGCCGCTCACGTTCGAACGCAGCGACGATCACCTTGTCGTGCGTGGCGCGCCCCTTCGCCGTCAGCGAGATCGAATGGGTGCGGCCGTCGTTCGGATCGGTGCGGATCGAGACCAGCCCGCGTTTCTCCAGTCCTGCCAGCGTCCGGCTTACCGGCCCCTTGTCGAAGCCGATGACGTGGCAGATTCGCGAGGCCGGAATGCCGGGTTCGATCGCCAGCAGCGACATGATCCGCCATTCCGTGACGTTGACGCCGAACTGCTTCTGATAGAACGCGGTCGCGCTGTTCGAGAGCTTGTTGGCGATGAAGGTGATGAACGCCGGGACGTAACGGTCGAGGTCGAGCGTCGGTCCCACATCCGTGGGCGCGGGCTTCTGGCGGACTCTGGTCGAGGACGGCGGCATATCGGGTTTCTGACTCGCGGCGGGCCCGCTGACCTAAGGGCATGCGCTCCCCTTTCACAAGATCAAAATGAGGGAGGTCTTCCATGACCGCATCCGGCCCCGCTGAATCAGGCATTCCGCATCTCGACGTCGATCCCTTCGACATGAAGTTTTTTGCCGACCCCTACCCCACGCATGAACTGCTGCGGGAAGCGGGCCCCGTGGTCTATCTCGACAGATGGAACGTGTACGCCGTCGCGCGCTACGCCGAGGTCCATGCCGTTCTCAACGATCCCGTGACCTTCTGCTCCAGCCGCGGCGTCGGGTTGTCCGACTTCAAGAAGGAGACGCCGTGGCGGCCGCCGAGCCTGATCCTCGAGGCCGATCCGCTGGCGCATACCCGCACCCGCGCCGTGCTGTCGAAGGTGCTGTCGCCCACCGTGATGAAGCAGGTCCGCGATCGCTTTGCCGCAGCGGCCGAGGCGCGGGTCGATGCGCTGCTGGAGAAGCGCAGCTTCGATGCGATCACGGATCTTGCGGAAGCCTATCCGCTCTCGATCTTTCCGGATGCGCTCGGCCTGAAGCCGGAGGGGCGGGAGCATCTGATTCCCTATGCCAGCGTGGTGTTCAACGCCTTCGGTCCACCCAACCAGTTGCGCCAGGAGGCGATCGAACGCTCGGCACCGCACCAGGCCTATGTCGCCGAGCAGTGCCAGCGCGAGAACCTGGCGCCGGGCGGCTTTGGGGCCTGCATTCATGCGCAGGTCGACGATGGCGCCATCACGGCGACCGAAGCGCCGCTCCTGGTGCGCTCACTGCTGTCGGCCGGTCTCGACACCACCGTCAACGGCATCGGGGCCGCGGTCTATTGCCTCGCCCGTTTCCCGGATCAATGGCAGCGCCTGCGCGAGGATCTCACGCTCGCCCGCGGCGCCTTCGAGGAAGCCGTGCGCTTCGAAAGTCCGGTGCAGACCTTCTTCCGCACCACGACGCGCGAGGTCGAGTTGTCGGGGGCGCAGATCGGCGAGGGCGAGAAGGTGCTGATGTTCCTCGCCGCCGCCAATCGCGATCCCCGCCGCTGGGACGAGCCCGACAGTTACGACATCACCCGCCGCACCTCCGGCCATGTCGGCTTTGGTTCCGGCATCCACATGTGCGTCGGCCAGCTCGTCGCCCGCCTCGAAGGCGAGGTGATGTTGACGGCGCTGGCCCGGCGGATCGCCAAGATCGAGATCACGGGCGAGCCGAAGCGCCGCTTCAACAACACGCTGCGCGGGCTCGACAGCCTGCCTGTCACCATCACCCCGGCCTGACGAGGAGCTCATGCCCGCCATCACCTTCATTCATCCCGACGGCAAGTCCGACCGCGTCGAGACCGGCGACGGCGAGAGTGCCATGCAGGCCGCGACCCGCCACGGTCTCGACGGCATCCTGGCCGAATGCGGCGGCAACGCCATGTGCGCCACTTGCCATGTGTATGTCGACGACGGCTCGCTCGCACTCCTGCCCGCGATGGCGGATGACGAAGACGCGCTGCTCGACGGCACCGCGAGCGAGCGGCGGCCGAACAGCCGGCTGTCCTGCCAGATCAAGATCACGCCCGCACTCGATGGGCTGGTGCTGAGGTTGCCCGAACGGCAGGTCTGACTTTTCAAACGCGCCGGCAGAGACCGGCGCGGCAATCGACCAAACAGGGGAGGGAAATGATGAAATGTCTGAAATGGACGCTCGCGCTGGCCGCGAGCCTGGTAACCGGCGCGGCGAATGCCGAGATATCGGACAATGTCGTGCGCATCGGCGTGCTCAACGACATCTCCGGCATCTTCCAGGACACCAACGGCATGGGATCGGTCGAGGCCGCGCGCATGGCAGCGGAGGATTTCAACGGCGGCGGCAAGGGCATCAAGGTCGAGATCGTCTATGCCGATCACCAGAACAAGGCCGATGTCGGCAATGCCATCGCCCGCAAATGGCTCGACGTCGAAGGCGTCGATGCCATCGTCGACGTGCCGAACTCGGCCGTCGGCCTCTCCATCAATGCCCTGCTGCGCGACAGCCGCATGACGTTCCTGGCGTCCTCGACCGCAAGCTCGGATCTCACCGGCAAGGCCTGCTCGCCCAACACCATCCAATGGGTCAATGACGCCTGGGCGACCGGCAACACCACGGCGGCCGCGATGATGTCGCGCGGCGGCAAGGACTGGTATTTCCTCACGGTGGACTATGCGCTCGGCAAGGGCATCGAGGCGGAGGCGCAGAAGTACATCGAAGGACACGGCGGCAAGGTGCTCGGCTCCTCGAAGCATCCGCTCGGCACTTCCGACTTCGCGTCCTTCCTGTTGCAGGCACAGAGCTCCAAGGCGCAGGTGATCGGGCTCGCCAATGCCGGCGGCGACACCATCAACGCGGTGAAGCAGGCCGCCGAGTTCGGCATCCAGCAGAGCGGCCAGAAGCTCGTCGCCTTCCTGCTCTTCATCAACGACATCCACGGCATGGGCATCAAGGTCGCCCAAGGGCTCCAGCTCATGGAAGCCTTCTATTGGGACATGAACGAGGACACCCGCGCCTTCGCCAAGCGCTTCGCCGCCCGGCCCGGAATGAACGGCAAGATGCCGAGCGGCAATCAGGCCGGTGTTTACGCCTCCACGCTCGCCTATCTCAATGCGGTCGCAGCCACCGGCAGCGACAATGCCAGGAACGTCGTGCCCGAGATGAAGAAGTTCAGCGGCAAGGACAAGCTGTTCGGCGACACCACGATCCGCCAGGACGGCCGCGTCGTGCACCCCATGTATCTGTTCGAGGTGAAGAAACCGGAGGAGTCGAAATATCCATATGACTACTACAAGCTGGTCTCGACGATTCCCGCCGACCAGGCCTTCCGTCCGCTGACGGAAGGCGGATGTGAGCTCGTGAAGTAGCTATAGCCAAGCGCGCAACTGCACCCTCTCCCCTTGTGGGAGAGGGTGGCTTCGCAAAGCGAAGCCGGGTGAGGGGTTCTCTCCTCATGGGCAATCGTGCGAGTGGAAAGAACCCCTCATCCGGCGCTTCGCGCCACCTTCTCCCACAAGGGGAGAAGGAAAAAACTACACCACCTTGCTTGATCCCTGCGTGATCAACCGCGCGGCGCGCTGGTCGCGGGCGTAGATCCAGAGCCAGCTGAGGGCGACGCTGAGGCGGTGGCGCAGGCCGATCAGGAAGTAGATGTGGGCGATGCCCCAGATCCACCATGCGATGGCGCCGCGCAGCTTGATGCGGCCGAAATCGATCACCGCGAGCCGCTTGCCGATCTGGGCGAGGCTGCCGGCATGCTTGTAGCGGAACGGGCCGGTCGCAGCGCCGCGCAGGCGCGCCTTGATGGTCTCGGCGACGTGGCGGCCCTGCTGCTTGGCGGCCGGTGCGATGCCGGGCACCGGCTTGCCGTTCCAGGCGTTAATGCTGACGGTGTCGCCGATCGCAAAGATCTCGGGATGGCCGGGAATGGTCAGGTCGGCTTCGACCTGCACGCGCCCGGCACGGTCGCTGGGGGCGCCCAGCCATTCGGCCGCGGGCGAAGCGCGCACGCCGGCGGCCCAGATTCGGGTCTTCGCCTCGAGCAGCTTGCCGCCGAACACGACGCCCTCGCGATTGATCTCGGTGACGGCCTGGCCGAGCACGACCTCGACGCCGATCTTTTCCAGCGAGGCCTGGGCATAGGCCGAAAGGTCGTCCGGAAATCCTGCGAGCACGCGCGGGCCCGCCTCGATCAGCACGACGCGCGCCTTGTGCGTGTCGATGTTGCGGAAATCGCCCGGCAGGGTGTGATGCGCCATCTCGGCGATGGTGCCGGCGAGCTCGACGCCGGTCGGGCCGGCTCCGACGATGACGAAGGTCATCCGCGCCGCGCGCCTCTCCGGATCGGTCTCGCGCTCGGCGCGCTCGAACGCCACCAGGATATGCCGGCGCAGCGTGGTCGCATCCTCCAACGTTTTCAGGCCGGGCGCGAACTGCTCCCATTCGTCATGGCCGAAATAGGCGTGCCGCGCGCCGGTGGCGAGCACCAGCGTGTCGTAGGGCACCTCACTGCCGTCGTCGATCAGCACGCAGCGACGCGCCGTGTCGACGCCGCTCACGGTGGCAAACAGCGTCGTCACATCGCGGCGATCGCGCATGAGATGGCGGATCGGCCAGGCGATCTCGCTGGTCGCAAGCGAGGCGGTCGCGACCTGGTAGAGCAGCGGCTGGAACAGATGATGATTGCGGCGGTCGATCAGCGTGATCTCGACGCCCGCGCCCGCAAGCCGGTAGGTCGCTTCCAGCCCGCCGAAGCCGGCGCCGACGATGACGACGCGATGGGGATTTGCGGCCATGATGCACCCTCGAATCTAGCTGCTGCTCACCTTCATTTAAGTGCGGTTTGGGCGCCGCGGTCCAATAACCGTCATCAATCGCCGCATAGGCCTGATGTATCGATCTGGCGCGAAAAAGCGCCGCAGCCCCGGACCGGCCCTGGGCTGGCCTCGGCCGAAGTGAGTAGAATTATATTTCTTGCCATCGCTGATTGAGGCGAAATATGGTGCAGGGCGGGCGCTGAGCCATTGGCGGCTCGACAGATTTTGCGTTCAATAGAAACAGGCCCGGAGCGGCGATCATCCGTTTCCGGGACCGATAATATATAAGGAGGGGAGTGGTTATGAGGACGGCATTTTGGCTGGCAGGCGCAGCGGCGCTGGTGCTGGCAAATCAGGCATTCGCCGGCGACACCATCAAGATCGGTTTCGTCTCGACCTTCAGCGGCCCGACCGCCGTGATCGGCAACGACATGCGCAATTCCTTCGAGCTCGCGCTCGATCATCTCGGACGCAAGATGGACGGCAAGCCGGTCGAGGTGATCTACGAGGACGACGGGCAGAAGCCCGACGTCGGCAAGCAGAAGACCGAGAAACTGGTGCAGTCCGACAAGGTCGACTTCATCGTCGGCTATATCTGGTCGAACGTGCTGCTCGCTTCGCTCAAGACCGCGGTCGATTCGAAGACCTTCCTGATCTCGGCCAATGCCGGACCGTCGCAGCTCGCGGGCGAGCTGTGCTCGCCTTACGTGTTTTCGACCTCCTGGCAGAACGACCAGACCCCGCAGGCGGTCGGCACCTACATGAACCAGAAGGGTGTCAAGTCGGTGTTCCTGATCGGCCCGAACTACGCCGCCGGCAAGGACATGCTGGCCGGCGTCAAGAGCACCTTCAAGGGCCAGGTCGTGGGTGAGGAATACACGGTGTGGCCGAGCCAGCTCGACTTCTCCGCCGAGCTCTCCAAGGCGCGCGCCTCCGGCGCCGAGTCGATCTTCGTGTTCTACCCCGGTGCCGCCGGCGTGCAGTTCCTCAATCAATATGCGCAGGCCGGACTGAAGAGCACGATGCCGCTCTACACCGCCTTCACCATCGACGAGCTGTCGCTGCCGCTCCAGAAGGAGAACGCGCTCGGGGTGCCCGGCGCGCAGCAATGGGTCAACGACCTCCCCAACGAGCAGAACAAGCGCTTCGTCGCCGACTATCGCAAGAAGTATCCCGGCCTGCGCCCGACCTTCTACGGTGCGCAGTCCTATGACGCCGCCCAGCTCATCAACAGCGCGCTGGTCGCGGTGAAGGGCGACACCAGCAAGAAGGACGCGATGAAGGCGGAGATGGAGAAGGCCAACTTCAAGTCGGTGCGCGGCGCGTTCAAGTTCGGCAACAACCACATCCCGGTGCAGAACTTCTATCTCCAGGACGTGGTCAAGGACGCCGACGGCCAGCTCGCGCTGAAGACCGTCGCCACCATTGTCGAGAACGACCAGGATCGCTTCCACGACAAGTGCAAGATGAAGTAACAATTGCAGCCACGCGCGACGTAGCCCCTTCTCCCCTTGTGGGAGAAGGTGGCGCGAAGCGCCGGATGAGGGGCTCTCTCCACTCGCGGGATCGTTCGTGAGGAGAGATACCCCTCACCCGTCTCGCCGCTTCGCGGCGAGCCACCCTCTCCCACAAGGGGAGAGGGAAAGACCGTCACACCCGCGGCATGCTCATCGGCCTCACCTCGCGGGCTTGCGCTGCGAGCCTGATGGCGGCGTTGGCCGCGCCAAAGCCCTGATAGCTCCGTCGCTCGACGATCTCGAAGAAGAACCGCTCGTCGAAGATGTGGGTGTAGACTTGGAAGAATTCGCCGTCGCCCTCGCGGTCGTAGAGGATGTAGTTGGCGCGCAGCTGCGCCATCAGTTCGGGTGCGAGGTCGTATTTGGCCTCGATATCGTCGTAGTAGTTCTCGGGGATATCCAGGAAGTCCGCACCGCGCTTGCGCATCGCGGCAACGGTCGCAAAGATATCCCGGCACGCGAACGCGACGTGCTGCACGCCCGAGCCGAAGAACTCGGAGATGAAGCGCGCCGGCAGCGTCCGGTTGGCTGAGGAGCCGTTGAGCACGAAACGCAGGCTTTCGTCGCCGTTGATGATGGCCTGGCTCTGCACGAGGCCTCTGGGGTCGACGATCTCCATCTGCGGCAGCCGCTTCAGATCGAGGATGCCGGTGTAGAACAACAGCCAGGACAGCATCTCGTCATAGGGCATCGACTGCGCGATGTGGTCGACGGCGAGCAGCGCGTCCGTGCTTGCATCGCTCGTGACGGGCTCGAAATCGGTGTCCCAGTTCTTGCCGGCCTGGTCCAGGAAATAGAGCAGGCTGCCGCCGACGCCGTGGATCGCGGGAATTTCCAGCTCGCCCGGCCCGACCGGCTGGTAGAAGGTCCGCGCCTTCAGCGTCTCGGCGCGCTGCATGGCGAGACCGGCATTGTCGACATCGAGCGCAATCGCGCAGACGCCGGGACCATGCGTGACGTAGTGCGAATGGGCAAAGCCGTCGGTCTCGCAATTGATGACGAGCTCGACCTTGCCCTGCGACCAGCGCTCGACCGCCTTGCTGCGGTGCTGGCCGGTCTTGCGGAAACCGAGCTGCGAAAACAGGCGGCCGAGTTCGCTCGCCTTGGTCTCGTTGACGGCGAATTCGACGAAGCCGGTGCCGCGGCTCCCGGCCTTCGGCGCCAGCGGCTCGCCGGCAAATTTCGGCCAGTCCGGTGCGAGCTGGTCCTCCAGCAGGATCAGCGAGCGCAGCCCGTCGATCGCGGTCTGCGCCGCCGAGCCGGCGCGGAACTGGTCGTTGAAGATCTCCAGCGACAGCGGCCCGGCATAGCCGGTCGCCGCAATCGCGGCCATGAACTCGGCGACCGGCAGGTCGCCCTGGCCGGGGAAGGAGCGGAAGTGCCGGCTCCAGGAGAGGATGTCGAGCTCGAGCTTTGGCGCGTCCGCAAGCTGCACCAGAAAGATCCTGTCGCCGGGGATCGAAGCGATCGCGCGGGTCGGAAAGCCCGGCGCCAGGGCGTGAAAACTGTCGAGGATGACGCCGATCGCGGGATGATCGGCGCGGCGCACGATCTCCCAGGCGTCGCGATAGTCGCTGACATGGCGGCCCCAGGCCAGCGCTTCGTAGCCGACGCGCAAGCCGCGCCTGGCGGCGCGCTCGCCAAGCTCGCGAAAATCGTCCGCGGCGCGGTCGATGCCGCCGAGCGAGGCGGGCGACACGTTGGAGCAGATCAGCAGCAGTTCGGTGCCAAGCTCCTGCATCAGATCGAACTTGCGCATCGCGCGTGCGAAATTGCGCGTACGCTGGGGCTCCGGCATGCCTTCGAAATCGCGGAACGGCTGGAATGCGCAGATCTCGACATTGAGATCGCGGCAGAGCTTTGCGATGTCGCGCGGGCCTGCGCCGAACGACAGCAGATCGTTCTCGAAAATCTCGACCGCGTCGAAGCCGGCGGCTGCGATGGCGCGGAGCTTTTCGTCGAGGGCCCCGGAGAGGGAGACCGTCGCGATCGAGCGCTTGTTCATGCCGCGCTCTCCTCCATCGCTCCGCCGAGGAAGAGCTGGCCGATGCGCGGGTCATTCAGGATGCGCTTTGCGTCATCGACCATGCGGGTCTGGCCGAGCTCGAGCACGATGCCGATGTCCGAGATCTCGAGCGCCGAGCGGGCGTTCTGCTCGATCATCAGGATCGTGACGCCGCGGTCGCGCAGGCTCCTGAGGATATCGAAGGTCTGCTGCACCATCAGCGGCGACAGGCCGATCGAGGGCTCGTCGATCAGCACGAGTCTCGGCTCGAGCAGCAGCGAGCGGGCAATCTCGAGCTGCTTCTGCTCGCCGCCCGACAGCGTCGAGGCCTGCTGCGTAGACTTGCGACGCAGCGCGGGGAAGAGGTCGAGCGCCGCCTCGATCCGCCTGGGCAGGTCGAGGCCCTTGTCGGCGGCGACGCCGCCGAGCTCGATATTGTGGCGCACCGACAGCTCGGGAAAGATGTTGCGCCCCTGCGGCACGTAGCAGATGCCGGCATTGAGCAGCGCGCGCTGGCTCAAATTCGTGACGTCGCGACCCGCGAAGCTGATCTTGCCCTCGCGCAGCTTCAAGAGGCCGAAGATCGCCTTGAAGACGGTGGACTTGCCGGCGCCGTTCGGGCCGATGATGGTGGTGATGGTCGCCTGCGGCACGGTGAAGGTGGTGCCGTTCAGGATCGTCATCTTGCCGTAGCCGCCGACGAGATTGTGAACCGAGAGGATCGGATCGCTCATGGCTCGCTCTCCTAATGTCCGAGATAGGCGTCGATCACGGCGGGGTTCTTGCGTACCTCGTCCGGCCGGCCCATCGCCAGCACCTTGCCCTCCGCCATGACCATCACGCGCGAGCACAGCGACATCACGAACTCCATGTTGTGCTCGATCACGACGAAGGTGGCGTTCTTCTCGCGATTGATCGCGACCAGCCGGTCCTTGAGGCCCGCCAGCATCGACGGGTTGACGCCGCCGGCGGGCTCGTCGAGCAGCACCAGGCGTGGTCCGCCCATGAAGGCCATGGCGGCATCGAGCAGCTTCTGCTGGCCATAGGAGAGACCACCGGCCGGCTCGTCGGCGAGATGATCGAGCTTGAAGAAGCCGATCATCTGGTTGGCGGCGTCGGTCAGCCCGGCATCGGAGCGGCCGACCAGGCGCGAGGCCATGTTGCCCTGGTGCTCCTGCCCGGCGAGGATCAGGTTCTCGCGCACCGAGAGCTTCGGGAACACCTGCAGCAGCTGGAAGGTGCGGCTGACCCCGAGCTTGTTGAGCTCGGACGGACGCAGGCCGGTGACGACCCGCCCGTCAAGCTTCACTTCGCCGCCGCTCGGGGTGAGCTGGCCGAGGATGCAGTTGAACAGGGTCGACTTGCCGCAGCCGTTCGGGCCGATCAGGCCGAGGATCTCGCCCTCGCGCACGTCGAACGAGACGCCGCCGACGGCGCTGATGCCGCCGAAGTTCTTCTTGATGTCCGTGACTTCGAGGACCGCACTCATTGCGCCGTCTCCAGGCGGGATTTCGCGACGGCGCGCAGCGCGGAGGCCGCCTTGGTACGGCGTTCGGCGAGATAGCGGTCGAGGATTCCCAGAATGCCCGTCGGCGACCAGATCAGCAGCAGCATCACGGCGACGGCGTAGAGCATCAGATAATAGCCTTCGGTGAAGCGCAGCCATTCCGGCAGCAGCACTGCGATCATGGCGCCCAGGAAGGGACCGAAATAGAACCCGGCGCCGCCGACGATCACCATCATCAGCAGGTCGAGCGAGAGCGACAGGTTGAACGGAACAGGGTCGATATACTGCGTCAGCGGCGCATAGAGCGCGCCGGCGACGCCGCCGAGTGCCGAGCCGATCGCGAACGCCATCAGCGTGTAGCGCCGTGTGTCGATGCCGAGCGATTGCGCGCGCAGCGGATTCTCGCGCAGTGCCATGAAGGCGCGGCCCCACGGCGAGCGGATCAGCCACCACATCGCGAGCGACACGATCGCAAGCGAGGCGAGACACACATAATAGAACGGCAGCGGCTTGTTGGTCGCCAGCCCGAAGACGTGCGGACGCGGGATGTTGGAGATGCCGTAGATGCCGCCGGTGAGCCAGCTCTCGTTGCGGAATACCAGGAAGGCCAAGGTCGAGAAGGCGAGCGTGACGAAGGCGAGGTAGTGGTGCTGCACGCGCAGCGCGGGATAGCCGAGCACCCAGCCGACCGCGAAGCTCAGGACGATCGCGACCACGATCGCCGCCGGCAGGGGCCAACCATGCGTCGTCATGATCGCCGCCGCATAGGCGCCGATGCCGACGAAGGCGCCCTGCGCCAGCGAGACCTGGCCGGCATAGCCGAGCGTGAGGTTGAGTCCCATCGCGGCGATGCTCATCACCGCCCATTGGCTGAGGATGAACAGGCCGTAGCGGTTGAAGTTGATGGGGACGATGATCAGGCCGGCGATGACGGCAAGGCCAAGCGCGATCTTCAGGGGTTTGGCGAATCCGCTCATACGGTGCGCTCCTCGGCACGGCCAAGCAAGCCCTGCGGCCGCAACAGGATGACGACAATCAGGAAGAGCATCGGCACGGCGGCGCGATACTGGGTCGAGACGTAGGCGGCCGCGAGATTGTCGAGCACGCCGATCAGGAGGCCGCCGGCGATCGCGCCGCGCACCTGATTGAAGCCGCCGACGATCGCGGCGATGAAGGCGGCCTGGCCCAGGACCTCGCCGGAGGAGAATTTTGCGAGGTAAATCGGCGTGATCAAGAGCGAAGCCAGCGCGACCAGGAAGGCGTTGATCAGGAAGGTCAGCAGGATCATGCGCTCGACCGGGACCCCGATGATGCGCGCCACCGTCGGGTTCTGCGCCGCAGCCTGCATCTGGTGCCCGAGCGAGGTGCGGTTGAGCAGCGTCGTCAGTCCAAGAACGGCGAGGATGGCAACGACGAGCACGCCGATGCTCTGCAGCGAGACGGCGTGGCCGAGGATGGAGATGTCGCCGGTCGGCACGATCGAGGGGAAGGGCGAGGCTTCCGCGCTGTAGAACTGCTTGACGGCCTCCTTGATGCCGATCGCGAGCGCCATCGTCGCAATCGCCAGCGGCAGCACGCCATGGCGCATCATCGGGTCGACCAGAAGCAGCTTGAAGGCGAGGCCGAGCAGGATCATCGAAAGCAGGATCCCGAGGATGATGGCGAGCCAGAACGGCGCGCCCACATGCATCGCCGCCAGCATCAGGAACGCCGGCAGCATCACGAACTCGCCTTGGGCGAAATTGATGGTCTGCGAGGTCTGCCACAGCAGCGTGAAGCCGACCGCGACCAGCGCGTAGATCGCGCCGGTGGCGAGCCCTGCGACCAGTAGATCGAATAGGTTGGACATTTTTCCCTCTCGCCGTTCTGTCTTCTCCCTCGCCCCGCTCTTTCGTCTCCCTCTCCCCGTGCTTACGGGGAGAGGGCGGGGTGAGGGGCTGCCTCCGCGAATTCGCTAACGGTTGGACTCGCGGAAGCAGCCCCTCACCCCGACCCTCTCCCCGCGAAGAGCGGGGAGAGGGAGAGGAGAGATATCCCCCCGCGTCCGGGGGAGAGGCGAAAGCCTCACTTCACCTTCGGCAGCACCTGCTTCACCACCTGCTTGCCCTCGACCACCTCGACCAGGAAACTCTGACGGTCGATGTCGCCGGTATCGCTGAAGGTGACGTCCATCAGGATGCCCGGCTCGTCGGCGGCCTTGATGGTCAGGCCGTGCAGCGTGTCGGCGAACTTCTTGGGGTCGACCTTGCCCATCTTCTCTGTGGTGGCCTTCACCATATAGACGGCGAGATAGCCCTTCAGGCCGTTGTGGTCCGGCACGTAATTGTACTTCTTGGAGAACTTCTCGCGGAACGCTTTGATCAAATCGACCGGGGCATCCGTGGTGAGGCCGACATGGCCGCGCGCGCCGTTGGCGGCATCGCCGGCGAGCTCGATCACCTTCTGGCCGATCAGCGTGGTCTCGCCCATCAGCGGCACGGTGACGCCCTGGCGCTTCAGCTCCTTGAGGATGCGCGCGCTCTCTTCTTCATTGAGATACACGAACACGGCGTCCGGGTTGGCGGCCTTGATCTTGCCGACGTCGGCCGCGAAATCGGCCTGGCCCGCCTCGGTCGAGAGATCGGCGACCACCTTCGAGCCGAGCCGGTCGAGCTCCTTGATGACGACGTCGCGGCCGCCGCGGCCGAAATCGTTGTTGACCCAGACCACGGCCACCGACTTCGCCTTCATCTCGTCGTGGATGTATTTCGCGACCTTCGGCATCGAGGATTGCTGGCCGAACGAGGTGCGGAACAGGTACTTGTTGCCTTGTTGCGTCAGCTCGGCGGCCTCGCCACCCATGATCTGCGCGATGCCGGCCTCGGCGGCGAGCGGCGCGGTGACCTTCACCGAGCCGGAATAGCCGGGCCCGAGCAGCACATAGGGCTCGGCGTCGAGCGCCTTCTGCACCTGCGCGCGGGCGACGCCGGGGTTGGACTGCGAGTCGGCGTGGGTGACCTCGAGCTTGCGGCCGAGCACGCCGCCCTTGGCGTTGATCTCCTCGATCGCGAGGTCGATGCCGTTCTTCCAGTTGGTGCCGACGGTGGCGCCGCCGCCGGACAGCTCGGCGACGTTGGCGAGCTTGATCGCCTGGGCGTGGGCGCTCGTTGCGGTCATGATGGTGAACAGCGCGCCCACCAATAGCGTTGATTTCATCGTCCTCTCCTCCCGTTTCGAATTTTGCAAGCGGCCTTGTGTCCGGCCGCTTTGCCTCAAGCTGCCTGATAGGCGGCGCTGCGCGCAGCCATCACGGCATCAAAAGCCTCTCCCATGATCTCGGTCGATGGGGCAAGGCCGGTGAACAGTTCGAAGGCGTCCGCGGCCTGGTAGATCGCGAGCTCGCGCCCGGTCATGATCCGAGCGCCTTTCTCTCGCGCTGCGGCAAGCAGCGGCGGGATCAGCGGCGAATAGACGGCGTCGGCGACCCAGAGGTCCGCCCTGAGCAGCGCCGCCGGTACCGGCGTGTCGCGGCTCGGCAGCATGCCGACTGGCGTGCCGTTGACGAGACCGGTCGCGCCAACGAGCGCATCCTCGACGCTTCCAGCCACCCTCGCGCCGCCTTGCCCGGCGAGCAGCCCGGCGAGTTTCTCAGCGCGCGCCGGCTCGCTGTCGAAAATGCGGATGTCGGCGACTTTCAGGCTCGCCAGCGCAAACGCGATGGCCTTGCCAACGCCGCCGGCGCCAATCACCGCGACGGCATTGCCGGACGGCGCAAGCAGTGGCGCCACCGCCCGGGCGAAACCCGTGGTGTCGGTGTTGTGGCCGGTCAGCCGGCCATCTCCGACGACGACGGTGTTGACCGCTCCCATGCTGGCTGCGCCCGGCGCAAGCGCATCGAGAAGCGGGACCACGGCCTCCTTGTACGGGTAGGTGACATTGACGCCGGCGAAGCCGAGCCGCCGCACGCCTTCGAGCATCATGCGGAGCCCGGCCGCGTCGGCGCCGGCGACCTCGATGAGCTGGTAATGACCGCGCAGGCCAAGCGCCTCGGCGGCGCGCTCATGCATGGCAGGGGACGCGGAATGCGCGATCGGCGCGCCGATCAGGCCGGTGAGAAGCTTCTTGCTGGCGGCGTATCCGCGCTTCGACATGGTTCGCCATCGTCTGGTTGGGAGCGTCCGGTCCCGGCCATTAGCGGGGAAAACCGCGCAATTCCAGCTGCGACGATAGTCTTTCCTCCGCCTAACACAATTACCCTTTTATCCGGCAAACCTAACATCATGTTATTTCTTCCGGCCCCGTGCCGAAACGGTCTTGCCGTTGCCGCGGGACGGCTCGACCGCGCGCATCTCGGTGCGCAGGGACTCGATGAAATACTCGGCATGCAGCGACAGCGGCGCGCCGCGCTTCACTGCGACATAGGTGTCGAACCGTGTCGGCTCCGTGATCTTCAAGAGCTCGATCCCCGGATAGCCGCCATGGGCCACCGTGAACTGGTCGATGATGGCGATGCCGAGCCCCGCCTTCACCAGCGCGCAGACCGTGGTGCCGAAGCGCGCGCGGATGGAGATGTTGTAGTCGAGCCGGTTGCGCGCAAAGATCTCGGCCATGATCCGCCCATAGGGATCGTTCGGGTCGATGCCGATCAGCGGATAGCGGGTGATCTCGGCGGCCGAGACCTGCTTGCGGCCGGCGAGTTCGTGACCCGGCGGCACGATGCAATAGAGCTCGCCCGAGGCGAGTGGCATGAAGTCGAGCCCGGAATGCTCCAGCCGGTAGCTCATCGCGACGCACTCGCCGCGGCCGAGCAGGAGATAGTCGATGGCTTCCTCGAGCTTGAGGATGTTGATGTCGATGCCGAGATCGGGATAGCGGCGGCGGACGCGCTCGATCGCGCGCGGCACCATCACCTGCGAGATGCTCGGCACCGAGCCGATGCGCAGCTCCGACAGGCCGCCGCGGCCGATCTTCGAGATGATCTCGGAGAGATCGTCGACCTTCTTGTAGACCCCGTTGATCTGCTCGAAGATGTTCTCGGCTTCCGGCGTTGGGAAGTAGCGTCCGTTCTGGCGCTGGAAGAAGCGGATGCCGAGCGAACGCTCGGTATACTTGACCAGACGGCTGATCCCCGGCGCCGACACGTTGAGCAGCTTCGCCGCACCGCCGATGGTGCCCGTCACCATCACGGCACGGATGACCTCAACCTGGCGTAGCGTCATCATGGCCTTGAAATGTCCCTGGCATCGACAAGAGATCGCGGCGGCGATCATCTCACGAGAGATGCGAGGTCATCCAGCGGCAAGTGCGTCGATGTGGACGGAGGCGGCAGACTCTGCCCTCTCCCCTTGTGGGAGAGGGTGGCTCGCCGCGTAGCGGCGAGACGGGTGAGGGGTCTCTCTCCGCGACTTCAAATGGGAGTTGGATTCGCGGAGAGAGACCCCTCATCCGGCGCTTCGCGCCACCTTCTCCCACAAGGGGAGAAGGGAAACCAAATTTTCAGCCAGAGAGTTTCGACTAAAATCCGCGCGGTCAGATGGAGAGGCGGCATCGTCGCGCGATCCGCTGCATCGGCGTCGTCTGCTGCAATTGCGTTCTAGCTCGCCGGGCCCTCGGGCGATGCGTTCTCGGCCGCCTCCGCGTGCTCGCTTTGCAGCACCTTGCGCGCGAACTCGATGATCTTCTGCTTGTTCGCCGTTTCACGGACGGCAAAAAACACGCGGTTCAATTCCAGGCCGAGCACGCTGTTGAGGGCGATGTCCTCGTCTTCCATCATTGGTTTCCCGCTTCAGACGTTTCAGGTGTATCGCGGCGCAAATTCTGCCACAAGTAGTTTAAATCTTCGGAGCAGATGGGCACCGGGAAACTACGGCCACAGCCATTTGAGGCAGTTCGCAGATACGTGCTATACGGAAGCGGCGAGGGTCAGGAAACGCACCGATGTCCGCCGTAGAATATGGCCGGGAGGCGCTCGACTTCATTGAAGGCCTGCAGACCTACCGCGAGGTACCAGACGCCATGAATGCGCTCGAAGCGGCCTTTGGTCGCTTCGGCTTCGAAACCATCATCGTGACGGGATTGCCGAATCCCGACCAGCGGTTTGCACAGATGGTGCTTGCCAAGCGCTGGCCGGCGGGATGGTTCAGCCTCTATACCGAGAACAATTACGACCGCTACGATCCCGTGGTGCGGCTCTGCCGGCAGTCGGTCAATCCGTTCGAGTGGTCGGAAGCCCCCTATGACGCCGAGCTCGAGCCGAACGCAGCCGAGGTGATGAATCGCGCCAGCGAGTTTCGCATGTCGCGCGGTTTCATCGTGCCGATCCACGGGCTCACGGGCTACGAGGCCGCGGTCTCGCTTGGCGGGGTCCATCTCGACCTCAATGCCCGCAGCAAGCCGGCGCTGCACCTGATGGCCATGTATGGCTACGACCACATTCGTCGTCTGCTTGAGCCGGTGCCGCATCCGTCCACGCGCCTCACTCGGCGCGAGCGCGAGGCGATCGCCTGGGCTTCGCAGGGGAAATCGGCCTGGGAGATCGGCGAGATCCTGCACATCACGCAGCGTACCGCCGAAGAGCACCTTGCAACCGCCGCGCGCAAGCTCGGCGCCGTCAACCGTACGCATGCGGTGGCGCTGGCGATTCGCAACAAGATCATCGCTCCCTAGGCGCCTCACTGGGAAATTTCCCAATATCGAATCTGCGTCTTTTCGCGGAGTCTGCCTCCATTGAGGATGAATGGGGGTTTTCATGATTCACGCAATTTCCTCCGCAAATCACCACCTCTATGAGGATGTAATCGAGCAGCATTTCCGGCTGCGTCACGACATTTTCGTCGAGGAGCGGCGCTGGGAGACGCTGCGCAGGCCGGATGGCCGCGAGATCGATTCCTATGATGACGAGGACACCGTCTATCTGCTGGCGCTGGAAGAGCGCCGCGTCGTCGGCGGTCATCGGCTCTACCCGACCACCAAGCCTTCGATGATGAGCGAGGTGTTCCCGCATCTGGCAGCGGTCCGCGGTTGCCCCGCGGATCCGCTGGTCTGGGAATGGTCGCGCTACTTCGTTGTGCGCGATCGCCGCGACGGCGCGCTCAACCTGCAACTGATGGCGGCGGTGCAGGAATTCTGCCTCGATCAGGGAATCGCGCAGGTCAGCGCGATCATGGAGACGTGGTGGCTGCCGCGCTTCCACGAGGCCGGGTTCGTCGTCACGCCGCTCGGCCTGCCGGCCCTGGTGGAGAACGCATGGACCATGGCGGCGACCATCGACATTCGCCGCGAGACTCTCGATGCCCTGCATGATCGGATCGGCATGGCTTCCGTCGTGCAGCAAGACGGCCCGCGACTGGATGCCGTCGCCCGTGCCAACCTCTGCGGCTTCGCTGCCGCGCAACGAAAGAGCGCCTGAGATGTCGAACATGATGCGGGACAGCCAGATCATGGCGCAAACGAAGGACGAAAATCTCGGCTACATGTCCGATATGGCGCTCGAGCTGGCGCAGATGGCGGAAGACGCCGGGTTGGCGACGCTCGCCTATCTGTTCCGGATGGCAGCGCTCGAAGCCACGACGGCCAACGGCGGGCTCGCCGAACCCGATGATCTGCCCCGGCAGATGACATCGCACTAGACGTCCCCTGCACTCCGACAAATCTGCACCCTCTCGTCCGTCCGCCGGCGAGAGGGTGATCGCTTGGGTGCGGCAGGTTGCCCCAGCCTGCGCGGCAGCCTTCTTGCAGTGTCGATCTCGATCGCATGCATCGGCATGCAACAAAGTGCATGTTTGATGTCGAATCGCTCTTGCCTCGGAACGATACTGCCATTACCCATTTTTCGGCCTTGAAGAGGCAGGGGGAGCTCTTTCACTGATGGCGACATTGTTCGAACATCGGCGCGACGCTGCGTGCGCCTGAAAGAGTCTTGATGCTGCTTGTCGTCGAACAGTTCCTGAACGGGTTGCAGTTTGGCCTGCTGCTGTTCCTGCTCGCCGCCGGCCTGACGCTGGTGTTCGGGATCATGGATCTCGTCAACCTCGCGCACGGCTCGCTCTATATGATGGGGGCTTATTTCGCCGCGACCTTTGCGGCCTGGACCGGCAGCTTCCTGCTCGGCGCGCTGATGGCGCTAGGGGCCACGCTGGTGCTCGGTATCGTGCTGGAGGTGACGGCGCTGCGGCATCTCTACGGCCGCGACCATCTCGACCACGTGCTCGCAACCTTCGGCCTGATCCTGTTCTTCAACGAAGCCGTGCGGCTGATCTGGGGGCCGGCCGGCCTTGCGCTGCCGCTGCCGGCCTGGCTCACCGTGCCTGTGCCGATCCTGCCCGGCATTCACTATCCCGCCTATCGCCTCGCCATCATCGTGGTGGCTTTGCTGGTCGCGCTGCTGCTCTATCTCGGCGTGATGCGTACCCGCATCGGCATGCTGATCCGGGCCGGCGCCTCCAATCGCGAGATGATCGGTGCGCTCGGCATCAACATCAAGCTGCTCTATACGCTGGTGTTCGGTTTGGGAGCCGCGCTCGCGGGCCTTGCCGGCCTGATGCAGGCGCCGATCCTGACCGTGCAGATCGGCATGGGCGAGAACATCCTGATCCTCGCCTTCGTCATCATCGTGATCGGCGGCATCGGCTCGATCCGCGGCGCGTTCCTCGCCGCGATCTTCGTCGGCATGATCGACACGCTCGGCCGCGCCTTCCTGCCGAACCTGTTGCGGCAGGTGCTGAGCGGCGCCGCTGCCTCCACCGCCGCGCCGGCGCTGTCGTCCATGCTGATCTACCTCCTGATGGCGATCGTGCTGGTGGTGCGGCCGGAGGGGCTGTTTCCGGCCAATCGTCGATGAAGGCTTTCACGGTGAGCAAGGCCGTCACGGCCCTTTTGCTGGCGGGCCTCGTGCTGCTGCCGCTCTATTCGCAGCTCTCCGGCAACATCTTCATCCTGACGCTGTTCACCCGCATCATCATCCTGGCGCTGGCGGCTGCGAGCCTCAACCTCATCATGGGCTTTGGCGGCATGATGAGCTTTGGTCACGCCGCCTATCTCGGCATCGGCGGTTACGCGGTCGGCATGCTCGCTCAGGAGGGCGTGGGAAGCGGCTTCATCCAGTTTCCGGTCGCGCTCGCCGCCTCCGCCATTTACGCGCTCGTGATCGGCGCGCTCTCGCTTCGCACCCGCGGCGTCTATTTCATCATGATCACGCTTGCCTTCGCCCAGATGGCCTATTACGTCGCCTCGGGGCTGGCGCGTTACGGCGGCGACGACGGCCTCACCATCTACAAGCGCAGCGACTTCTCCGGCCTGATCGATCTCGGCAATCGCGTGCAGTTCTACTATCTCTGCCTTGCCTGCCTGTTCGGCGTCATCTTCCTGATCTGGCGCATCGTCAATTCGCGCTTCGGCCTCGTCGTGCAGGGCCTGCGTTCCAACGAGCAGCGCATGCAGGCGATCGGCTTCCCGGCCAAGCGCTACCAGCTGGTCTGCTTCGTCATCTCCGGCACCATGTGCGGCCTTGCCGGCGCGCTGCTCGCCAACAACACCGATTTCGTCAGCCCGGCCGTGATGTACTGGACGCGTTCCGGCGACCTCATGGTGATGGTGATCCTCGGCGGCATGGGCACGCTGTTCGGCCCCGTCATGGGCGCCGTGGTGTTCCTGCTGCTGGAAGAGTTCCTGTCCCAGATCACCGAATATTGGGCGCTGATCATGGGTCCGCTGCTGCTGCTGATCGTCCTGTTCGGCCGCGGCGGCATCATGGGCGCGCTGGGGAGGGCTGGCCGTGGCTGAACCCTTGCTCCGCGTCGAAAAGCTGGTGCGTCGCTTCGGCGGCATCATCGCGACGGATCACGTCTCGCTCGACGTCGCGGCAGGCGAGCTGCACGCCATCATCGGTCCGAACGGCGCCGGCAAGACCACGCTGATCAGTCAGCTCACCGGACATCTCTCCCCGCATTCCGGTAGCGTTTTGCTCGGTGGCCGCGACATCACCGATCTGCCGGCCTATCGCCGCTGTGCGCTCGGGCTCGCGCGTTCGTTCCAGATCACCTCGCTGCTGCTCGACTTCACCGCCGCCGACAACGTCGCGCTGGCGGCACAGGCGCATGCCGGAACCTCGTTCCGCTTCTTTGCCAACGCGCGCAAGGAAAAGGGCCTGCGCGATGCCGCCCATGCGGCGCTCGATCGCGTCGGGCTCGCGCATCGCGCCGACGTCGTGGTGAACAGGCTCAGCCATGGTGAGCGGCGCGAGCTGGAGCTTGCCGTCGCGCTCGCCAGCAAGCCGAAATTGCTGCTGCTGGATGAGCCGATGGCCGGCCTCGGCGTCACCGAATCCCAGCGCATGGTGAAGCTGCTCCAGGAGCTACGGAAGGAAGTGTCGATCGTGCTGGTCGAGCACGACATGCCGGCGGTGTTCGCGCTGGCCGATCGCATCTCGGTGCTGGTCTATGGCCGCGTCATCGCCTCCGGCGATCCGGCCTCGATCCGGGCCAACGAAGACGTCAGGCGCGCCTATCTCGGCGATCAGCATGTGGTGACGCATCATGGCTGACACATTGCTCGACGTCGAAGGCATCGAGACCTGCTACGGCCTGTCCCAGGTGCTGTTCGGCCTGTCGCTGTCGATCAAGCCGGGCGAGATGGTGTCGCTGATGGGCCGCAACGGCATGGGCAAGACCACCACCATCCGCTCCATCATGGGCCTGACGCCGGCGCGCGCAGGCGCGATCCGTTTCGCTGGCGCCGAGGTGCGTCAGCTTCCGTCCTACAGGATTGCAAAGCTCGGCGTAGGCCTCGTTCCGGAGGGGCGCCAGATCTTCCCGAACCTCACCGTGCGCGAAAACCTGGTGGCGGCCGCCGCCGACCGCTTCGGCAGCCGCAATCCCTGGACGCTCGCCGCAATCTATGTGCTGTTTCCGCGCCTCGCCGAACGCGCGTCGAATATGGGCAACCAGCTCTCCGGCGGCGAGCAGCAGATGCTCGCGATCGGCCGCGCATTGATGACCAACCCGAAGCTTCTCATTCTGGACGAGGCAACCGAGGGCCTTGCGCCGCTGATCCGCGAGGAGATCTGGAGCTGCCTGTCGCTGCTCAAGAGCCGGGGACAGTCGATCCTGGTCGTCGATAAGAACGTCGACCACCTCGCCCGCATCTGCGACCGCCACTACATCATCGAGCGCGGCAGGACGGTATGGAGCGGCACGTCCGACGAACTCGTGGCCGAGCCGGATCTGCAGCACAAATATCTGGGAATTTAGCGCTTCCTCGCGCGAGGTGAGCAGCGGAATGCCAGCGCCTCGCATTCCCCGTCATCTGGTCAATCGATCTTACCCAATTCGCTGCAGCGCCCGACTAACGTGCGAGGCGGTGCGCGCCGATCTCGATCAGGGTGGTCCGACAGGACAAGCGATAGATCAGGCTGAAAAATTGATCCCACATGACCGAACTCCGTTGTTGATCATGGAAGGAAGTTATAGGCCGCGTGTCTTTCCGGCGTTTTTCGCGGAATGAGGAAATGGCTTCGTCCGGAGTGGCGCAATGTCGTCGGAACATTCCGGAAGAAGTCGCCTCACGGGAGCGTGAAGTAATGCCCTCGGCTTGAGGCCGGCCCGGATTCCGATAGAAGCCGGTAGTTCTCCCGAGATGAAGCGCGCGCGGCGAGGCAGTATCGTGCGGCGCTTCAGACTTGGTTGTCGAATGAGTTCCGATCGTGAAGATGATCCGCCGATCCTCATCTGCTCGAGATGCAGGCGGCCAATGAAGTTCCTGGCGACGCTGCCGGGAATCGTCATGCTCCGTTCGGAGCACGCCTACCATTGTGTTCCGTGCCGGCGCGTCGACACGATTCGGCTGGAATAAGCCATCGATGCCGGATTGGGCCGGACTTGCTCAAAACATCTCGAAATACTCGCGATGCTCCCAGTCCGTCACCTCGGACAGGAAGCGATCGATCTCGGCGTTCTTGATGTGGGTGTAGTAGTCGACGAATTCGGCCCCGAGCTTCTCGCGGAAGAAGGGATCGTCCTTCAGCGCGGCGACCGCATCGCGCAATGATTTCGGCAATGGCGGCGCTTTGGTCTCGTAGGGCGTGTCCGCCGAGGGGCCGGGGTCGAGCTTGCGGTCGACGCCGTCGAGACCCGAGAGAATCTGTAGCTGCATTCCCGTTGTCTCGAAGCCGGTGCTATAATGGCTCCAAGCATGAGAGAACAGGGAGGACGCCATGCACCATACCATGGTTCCCAGCGATCGCGTGGAGCGTGTCGCCGTCTATGGACGCGACGGGACGAAGCTCGGCACGATCGAACGGCTGATGCTCGACAAGCTGAGTGGAATGGTTGCCTATGCCGTGATCAAGACCGGTGGACTGCTTGGCACCCATCATCACTACCCTCTCCAGTGGAACGCGCTGAAATACGACCCAAGCCGCGAGGCGTTCCGGATCGAGTTGACGCTGGACGAACTCAGTAGCGGCCCGTGCGAGTTCGATGGCGATGCGTTCGACTGGGGCGACCGTTCGCGGTCCTACCCGCATCCGCATTACTGGTCGATCTAGCGGGTAAGCCGGCCTGGCAGCCCGCATTCTCGGCACGGGCTGGCGGGGCTCGAACCGCGGCCGTCGAGCCGCGTCTGACGTGATCGTCCGGTTATCCGGCGAGCGGCTCTTCGCCGACTTTGGGCCAATAGGTGCCAAAGCTCCAGAGGTTGCCCTCCGGATCGCGCGCGGCGAAATCGCGGCTGCCATAATCGGTTGTGTAGGGCTCCATTTCGATCTTCGCACCAGCGGCTTTCACCTTCTCGTAGAGCGCGTCGGGATCATCAACAGCCAGATACACGGCATCTGTCCGCCGGCCGCTGATGTCACCAACCCGCTTGGCGTAGGCGTCGTCGCGATGCGCCCCCAGCATGAGAATCGACGATCCGAACGCCAGCTCGGCGTGAATGACCGTGTCTTCCCTGCGGTACACCACGCGTTCGGCGAAGCCGAGAACGTTCTTCAGCCAGGCGATCATCGCCTCCGCGTCCTTGCAGCGCAAGGTGTGGTAGAGGCGCGGTGCTTCGTAGCCGTTCGGCTGGTTCATGAAATTCTCCAAATTCGGTGCAAGTTCGGCGCAAGTCCTTGCAAGCTTGCTGCGACGCCGACCCTAGTTCGGATCATGGCGGCCGGCTTGAACAAATGGGACTTGACCGTTGCCTCGCGCCGTCCTGGCGCTAGCCCCCGCCGTCCCGCATCAGGCGTGGATCGACGACATCGAGCCGCGCGGCCCATCCGGTCGGCGTCTCGCCGCTGAATATCCGGAAATCGCGAGCAAGATGCGCCTGGTCCGCATAGCCGGCGTCTGCTGCAATTGTGGCCCAGCCGCCTGCGCCGTTCGTCCGGGCCAGCGCACAGGCCCGATGAAAGCGCAGCATCTGGGCCAGCGTCTTTGGCGGAACGCCGATCTCGTTGTGGAAGCGACGCGTGAGATGCTTGCGGCTCCAGCCGATGTCGGAGGCGATGGCGGCGATCCTGATCGCGCCTGCGCGTCTCCAGAGCGTCTCCAGGGCGAAAGCTACCGCTGGCGAAGGCTCGTGTACGGCGCGGCGAAGCACGAAGTCTTCCACGATCTCGAATCGCCGCCGCCAGCCGACCGCCTCGGCCACCCTGGCGCGGAGGTTCTCACCATCCCGTCCCAGAATGTCGTCAAGGCCGACCATGCGGGCGGTCAAATCGGGCACGGCTCCTCCGAAGAAGCGATACGCCCCGAGCGGCGTGAAATCGACCTGAACGCATTCGGCGCGGCCGTCGGATTCGATCAGGACCGGCCCGGGAAAGAGACCCGCCGCGAAACTCGGCCGAGCGTCGGCAGCATCCGGTTGCTGCCCGAGCGCAATGCGGAAGGGCGTTCCCAAGTTCACCAGCAGAGGAAGCGCAAGCGGTGCGGCGTGGCGGAAGGCGGCCAGGCCGAGGCCGCGCTCGCGGTAGAACGAGATGCTGGAGACCAGCCGCGCAAGGCGTGGTGAGGCAGATCGACGGATGACATCGGCAGTTGCGTCCATCGCGCGTCTCGCTCGTTCGCGCCCAGCATAGCGTCGCGATGGCGCCCGTCCAAGTGTATCGCTACAGCACCGTGCTCTGCCGCGCTTCCGCCTCACGCTCCATGTCGCGGCCGGACAGATCCTCGCCCTGCATGTTGGCGTAGTCGCGCGCCATCTCGCGCATCAGGAATTTCGCAGGCACGTCGTGATAGCTGCCGCGGTCGTTGACGTATTGCATGTAGGCACGGCCTTCGCCGTCGAAGGGGTGCAGCAGCGCATCGGTGTGGCCGTCGAAATCGAGCGGGACCACGCCGACCTTGGCGCAGAGCGTATCGTTGAATGTGGGCGTCGCCTTGCGCCAGGCGCCGTCGACATGCACCTCGGTAAAACCGTGCCAGGTGAAGATGTCGGTGCCCATGCTCGCGCGCAGCTTCTCGGTGGTGAGATGGTTCTTCACATCGGCAAAGCCGACACGGGCGGGAATGCCATGGACGCGGCACGCGGCCGCATAGAGTGACGCCTTGCCGACGCAATAGCCTTGTCCGGCGGCGAGGACGCTCGATGCGCGAAAAGTCTCGGCGACGCGCATGCTGACATAGGGGTTGTAGCGGATCCCGTCGCGCACCGCCTTGTAGAGCACGCGAGCCTTCTCCCGCGCGCTCGCATCCGCGCGCACCGCGTCGTTCGCGAATTGCTGCACGGTGGGATGATCGCTGTCGATATACTCACCGGGATCGGTGTAGAGACGGCGGATCGTATCGGGAAGGATGTCGGTCATGTCTGGAGTTTAGCAGGCAGTCGCCGCGGAACTCAAATCACACGATACGGGTGCATGGTGCGCGTTCGAATTGCGCTGGGGCGCCTCGATCGCAGCGCTGCCGCCGATCCGCTCGAACATGGAAGTGGTGACGTCGGTGGAGGTCGTTATTGAAGCCCTGAAGTTGGTTGCTCTTCATATCGTCCATTTACGGAACGAAAAGGGATGCGAAGTGCTTCAGCGCGCTCAGCTGCGCTCCCTCCCCCCTTGCGGCCGGGCAATCGCATATGGTGCGCACGGTGCGGCGGCATCGGCACTAGGCTCCCTCCCCCGCTTGCGGGGGAGGGTTGGGGAGAGGGTGTCTCCGCGCTGGGATTATTGAGATTAACTGAGGACGTCCCTGCGTGGCGAGAGCCCTCACCCGCCGCGCTCTGCGAGCGCGTCGGCCTCTCCCGCAAGCGGGAGAGGCGGAGCAAGCCAGCGGACAATCCCCGTGAAATCCATATGCGATTGCCCTGCCGCTTGCGGGGAGAGGGTTGGGGTGAGGGGTACTCTCCGCGCGCGCGACGAGAGTTGGCGCACGCCCCGCTGGCAGCGCCCCCGCGGTGAGTCCCCCTCACCCGGATCGCATCTGCGATGCGCTCCGGCCTCTCCCCGCAAGCGGGGAGAGGCGAAGAAGCCGCCCCCAAGACGTGGATGCCCGGCGCGAGGCCGGGCATGACGCAACCATCAGACATCGGAGTGTCTTGCGTACGCGGCGCGCTCAGGCGTGCCGCTCTTCGAGTGTGGGCTCGACGATCAGGCCCAGCGTATGCTCGGGATTGAGGTGCAGGCCCGGATCCATGAGCTCGCCGCGCATCAGCGCCAGCGGCGCCTTGTGATAGAGCATCAGGTCGTGGAACGGATCGGTCAGGATCTTGGTCATCCAGACGAGGCCGGTCTCGACGTCGCGGATGAAGAACAGGTGCACGGTGCGAAACAACAGGCCGCCGCCGCCGACCACGAGCCAGATCTTGGCGACCTGACGCATGAAGTCGGTCGCGCTCGCCCAGGGCGTGAACAGGCCGAACAGCGTCGGATCGACAAGCAGGACCAGCGGCGACAGCGCCCAGATCGCCATCAGCACCACCTTGCGCTGCAGGTTGTAGCCGACCTTGATCTCTTCCTTGTACTCGTGCGTCGCATGGTTGATGTGGTCGTAATCGTGCGGCTCGAAGAAGAAGTGTCCGGCCTGACGCGAGGTCATCGAGATCAGCCAGCCGACCAGCGCGGAGACCACGGGGTCGATGAACAACCAGACATAGGCGAACAGGAAGCTCAGCGCGCTGACGAAGTGCAGGCTCTGATTGATGCGGCTGTGGTGATAGTAGCGATGGTCGTCCCAGCGCTGGATCCGCAGCTGCTCGAGATAATTCTTGATCATGCTCTCCCCCAAAATGCTTTCGGGTACGGGATTACAGGGATTCGATGTAGGCCGTGTGACATCATCATTTTGTCATGTGACGATGCGCAGCGGCGCGATGACGCACGGGTTACTCTCTCCCCTCATCCTGAGGAGCGCGCTCTTGCGCGCGTCTCGAAGGATGAAGGCCGAGCTGCAGCAGCCGGGCCTTCATGATTCTCCGAGCGATGCGAAGCATCGTCCGGGAGACGGCGCTTGCGCGCCTCCTCACCATGAGGAGCAAGAACTCAAGCCGCCTTGGCGACGTCGACCTTGCGGAAGCGCACCAGCGAGAAGTGACCGAGCGGCGGGATCAGGCGGCGCTCGGCGAGCTCGATGCCGTTCGCGCCGGAGAGCCACTTCGCATAGCGCGACCAGGCGAACTCGGCGGTGCGGAAGCCGAGCGGACGCACCACCGGCTGGAGCCTCTGCTCGATGAAGCGGCGCATGCCGGCATCGGCGCTGACGCGGGTCAGGATGATCAGCTCGCCGCCCGGGCGCAGCACGCGGACGAATTCGTCGAGCGCCTTCTCCGGGTTCGGCACGGCCGTCACGACGTATTGAGCCATCACGACGTCGAAGGAATTGTCGGGGAATTCGAGCTTCTCGGCGTCCATCACCGCGAGTCCCTCGACGTTCTTCAGCTTCTGCTCCTTCACCCGGCGGCGCGCCTTGTCCAGCATCGCTTCCGAAATGTCGGTGCCGAAGATGCGAAGGTTGGGGGCATAGAGCGGCAGCGAGATGCCCGTGCCGACGCCGACCTCGAGCACGCGGCCGCCGATCTTGTTGGTGGCCGCGATCGCGGCCTGCCGCCCCTTGGCGAACACGCCGCCGAACACGAGGTCGTAGACGGGCGCCCAGCGGTCATAGGCCTGCTCGACCGTGCCACGGGTGAGGTCGAGCTGCTGCGTGCCGTCAAGGTTCATGATCTTAGCCATCGATGAGGTTCTCACTGTGGTTCGAATTGACGATCAGCTGCGCACCGGCCGCCGCGCCATGCGAGGCGAGGCACGCAAGGCGCGGCTGGGCTGAAGAGAGGTGAGATTGCCGACGAACTGGCGCGCGCTGTTCTCCCAGGAGCGCTCCAGCGCGAAATTGCGGCAGGTCTCGCGCGACATGGTGAGCGCGCGCAGGCACGCGGTGCGCAGGTCGTGGTCGATCGCGCCGATCGGGTGATCGGCGATGACGTCCTTCGGACCCGTCACCGGAAACGCCGCAACCGGGGTGCCGCAGGCGAGCGCCTCGAGCTGCACCACGCCGAAGGTGTCAGTCAGGCTCGGAAAGACGAAGACGTCGGCAGCGGCGAGATGCGCGGTCAGATCCGCGCCCTTCTTCTCGCCGAGGAAGACCACGTCGGGGTACTTCTTTTCGAGCGCCGCCTTCTGCGGGCCGTCGCCGACGACGACCTTGGTGCCGGGCAGGTCGAGCGAGAGAAAGGCTTCGAGATTCTTCTCCACCGCCACGCGGCCCATGGTCATGAAGATCGGCCGCGGCAGGTCGAGCCTGGCCGGAGAATCGGGATGGAACAGTTCGGTGTCGACGCCGCGCGTCCAGAAGCCGAGCCGCTTGAAGCCGCGCTCGGACAGCTCCTGCCGCAGCGAGGGCGTCGCCACCATCGTCATGGCGGCGGCATCGTGGAAGTGGCGCAGCACCGCATAGCCGACGGCGGCCGGGATACCGGTCCGCACCGCGACATATTCCGGAAAGCGCGTCGTGTAGGAGGTGGTGAAGGCGAGCCGGTTGCGGCGGCAATAGGCCCGTGCCGCCCAGCCGATCGGGCCCTCGGTCGCGATGTGCAGCGCGTCCGGCGCCGCCCGCTCGATCCGCCGCGCGATCTCCTTGGCGCCCGGCAGCGCGATGCGCAGGCCCGGATAGGTCGGCAGCGGCCAGGACGGAAAGCCGTCCGGCGTGAGGAAGTCGATCTCGACGTCGAGGGCCTTGGCCGCGTTCGCCAGCGAGGTCAGCGTCCGCACCACACCGTTGACCTGCGGATGCCAGGCGTCAGTCGCGATTAATACCCGCATGGGGAAATTCCGAGAGTTTGATGATTCTCAGGCATCGACCATCAACGAAGGATATTTCAGGCGTGTGACGTCACAGAAGTGTCGGCGTGCTGTTTTGTTCGTTAACGGGCGCGCGGAGCCACGAAACTGTCATGAAACAATCCTTTCCGCGACGAAACCGTTTTCGGTTTTCCGCGCAAATGTCCCGAAACGTTTCGCCGTTAAGACTTGAGGCAACGGAGCACCGAAACGGTGCCGCGGTGAGCAGAAACACCGAGCAAACAGGGGCGACCAATGTTCAATCTGGATACGTTCAAGACGTTTTCGCGCGCCGTTGCGTTCAGTGCAGCCGCGATCTCCGCAATCTCATTGACAGGCGCAGCCAACGCCGCGCCCGCGCAGCTTTTCCCTCTCTTCCAGCCGCTGCCGCCAATGGCCGCGCCGCAGCCGATCCAGCCCTATCAACCCTATCAGGCAACGCCTTACCAGGCTGCGCCGTCGGAAGATCAGGACGCGGTCGAGATGCCGGCCCGCTTCCGCCGCCAGACCGTTTCCTATGCGACGCGCGAGGCGCCGGGCACCATCATCATCGATACGCCCAACACCTATCTCTATTACGTGCTCGGCAACGGCCAGGCGCTGCGCTACGGCATCGGCGTCGGCCGCGACGGCTTCACCTGGTCCGGCATTCAGTCGGTGAGCCGGAAGGCGGAATGGCCGGACTGGACCCCGCCGCCCGAGATGATCGCCCGCCAGCCCTATCTGCCCCGTCATATGGCCGGCGGTCCCGGCAATCCGCTCGGCGCCCGCGCCATGTATCTCGGCGGCACCATCTACCGCATCCACGGCACCAATGCGCCTGACACCATCGGCAAGCGCGTCTCCTCAGGCTGCATCCGCCTGACCAACGAAGACGTCACCGACCTCTATTCCCGCGTCAATATCGGCACCAAGGTGATCGTGCTGCCGATGACCGAACGCAGGGCCGAGCTCGGCACGGCGACGCGCTGAGCGACCGGACATTGTGACGCAAGCGGCCCCGGAACCGGCCGGGGCCGTCTTTGTTTGCCCTCGACATCCCGACGCGCCTGCTGCGGCGCGATCCCCGATGGAGGCGCAAATGCAACCCCGGCTGCAACGTTCGTCAAAAGCGTGGGTGCACGCGATCGGCGCCGGGGCACTGACGCTGCTGTTGTCCGCGCCCTTCTCGCTCGCGCAGCAACCAGCGAGTGACGATACCGGCCAGCAGGCCTTCAACAACTCCTGCCGCACCTGCCACTCCATGAAGGAGGGCGACAATCGGCTCGGTCCCAACCTCAACAAGATCGTCGGACGCAAGGCCGGCTCGCTGCCGGACTACAACTACTCCTCGTCGATGAAGGAAGCGGGCTTCGCCTGGGACCAGGACAAGCTCACCCGCTTCATGGTCAAGCCGGACGAGGTCGTCTCGGGCCACAAGATGCAGCCCTATGGCGGCGTCTCGGCGGAGGAAGCGGGCAAGGTGTTTGCGTATCTGCAATCGACCGGAAGCCAACAGGAACGGCGCTAGGTGCCCGTTGGCTCATACCGTCGCTCGACGTGGAACGATTTCGCCGTGATCAACCAGCTGTCATTGATGCGGTGGTACGCCAGATAGTCGACATACTGGAGCACATCGATCCGAACCCGGACCTTCACGAGTGCTTGCGCCGGCGACACCACGTCGATCAGCAATACTTCCTGAAGCCGCGGTGCATCCTTGGATTCTGGCGAAGGGGTCGACGCCAGCAGGGTTCTGTAGTCGCGAACCGGCAATATCCGCAATTCCGCGTCGCGAATTCCATGGAGCTGCGCAGTCGGCGCAAAAACGCGGTCGAACTGCGAAACATCACTGTCGTACATCAGCGTGAAGTAACGGTCGACAGCCTCCAGCAGGGGCGCGAGAGTCGGGCCTTCGGTCATGGTTCACTCCATTGTTGGCAGGATCGGAGCACTCCATCCCATGGAAAGCCGAGGCATGTCCTTGCGAACTGGGCTAATCTCGACGGCTCGGGCGCAACATCGTGCCCTTCTTGATCCAATGGGATGCGGTTCATGCCAAAATGCGAGCTGGATGCGATCGACCGGCGCATCGTCACCGAACTCCAGACCAATGCACGACTGAGCAATATCGAGCTGGCGGACCGGGTCGGCTTGTCGCCATCGCCATGCCTGCGGCGCGTGCGGCGACTGGAGCAGGAGGGATATATCGACGGCTATCGCGCCTCCTTGCGGCGTGGCCGTCTCGGGCTCGGCTTCTCGGCCTTTCTCGGCGTCAAGATCAGCGGCCACGCCAACGACCAGGCGCTGAGCTTCGAGAGGACCGTCGTCGCCATGCCCGAGGTCGTTGCCTGCCACCTCGTCGCCGGAGAGGCCGATTACCTGCTCGAGATCGTCGTGCCCGAGCTCGAGGACTATCAGCGCTTCCTTGTCGACAAGCTGCTGAACCTGCCGATTGTGCGAGAGGTCCGCAGCAGCATCGCGATCCAGACTCTCAAGGCCGACGCGCCCCTGCCGCTGGCGCATCTGTCCTGGCCATGATCAAACTGCTGACGCCTGCCGACGCCTCGCTCTACCGCGAGATCAGGCTGGAGGCGCTCGCCGCGCATCCCGAGGCCTACTCCAGCACGCTCTCGCGCGAGCAGGGAAAGCCGCTCGCCTGGTTCGAGGAGCGCCTCACGACATCGGACGTCTTCGGCGCCTTCTGCGCCCAGGACCTCGTGGGCGTTGCCGGCTTTCACCGCGTGGACGGCGCAAAGACTGAGCACAAGGCGGCGCTCTGGGGCATGTATGTGCGGCCGCAGGCGCGCAAATCCGGTACGGGCCGGAGGCTCGTCGACGCGATCGCGGCGCACGCTGCGACCCGTGTCGAACAGCTGCAACTCGCAGTCGTCAGCGAGAACGAGGCCGCCTTGCGCCTCTACGCCGACGGCTTCGTCGAATACGGTCGCGAGGTGAAGGCGCTGAAGCAGGACGGACGATACTACGATGAGATCCTGATGGCCTTGCACTTCGGCGGACAAGGCTCGTGACGATGCGGCCCCGGCGAGACCGGGGCTTGTTTGTGCCGGAGTCATCCGCACCTACTGACGCGCGGCGTGCCTTCGCCCCGCAATCTGCCGCAGCCACGCCGATGCGTGAAACGCGCTCATCAACAGATACATCGGCACCATTCCGCCCAGCGCGGAACCTGGTCCGGCGGAGCAGAGCGCGTCCGCCGGACCGCCGGCGAGCACGGCGGTCAGCAGCGCCATGATCGCGAAGGTCGGCGTGGCCGCCAGAGCGAGCCATCGGGCGAGGTGACCCGCGGTCGCGGCGCCGTCGTGGCCGGCGCCGGGGGCCGCGCTGGCCGGACCGGTCATTTCCGTTCCCCCGCGGCCTCCTCGCGAAAGGCCTTCTCGCCGGCGTCCGAGATCTCGACCCATTTTTTGTCGGGCGCGGCGCCTTCGGTGTAGCTGTCGTGCCAGTTCCACCATTTGTAGGTCGGCGTCTGCGGATAGCCCTCCGGCGAGTCCTCCCACACCTCCTGGCGGCCGAGCGGCGTGATGTCGAGATAGTTCCAGGTGCCGCCCATCTGCTCGTCGCCCCGGCTCTTGACGAAATAGGTGCGAAAGATGCGGTTGCCGTCGCGGTAGAACACGTTCGTTCCGTGCCATTCGCCGACGCCGAAATCGGCATCGAAGCTGTCGGTGATGGTGACCCACGGCATGGTCCAGCCCATCCGCCGCTTCAGCCTCACGATCTCGGCCTGCGGCGCGCGCGAGGCGAAGACGAGCGTGGTGTCGCGGGCGTTGAGGTGCGCGACATGGGCGACCTGGTCCGCCACCATGGAGCAGCCGCGGCAGGCATGATCGGGCCAGCCGAACACGCCGGGCTCGAAGAACGCGCGGTAGACGATCAGCTGCCGCCGGCCCTGGAACAGGTCGCTCAGGCCGAGCTTGCCGCCGGGCCCCTCGAACGCATAGGTTTTGTCCACCGCCATCCACGGCATGCGACGCCGCTCGGCGGCCAGGGCATCGCGAGCACGGGTATGCGCCTTTTCCTTCACGAGCAGTTGCTGACGGGCTGCCTCCCAGTCCTGCGGCGACACCACCGGCGGTGTCTGCATGGCGGTCTTTCCGTGCGTCGCTGCGTTGTCTGCTGAATTCATCATGGTCCTCCAATTCCCTTGCCTGGGCGAAGCTCCGCCGCACCTTGACGGTCGCGGAACCGATCGTCCCTCGCCGCACATCGTCGGCCGTCAGCGATTTCTGGCACCGGACAGCCGCGCGGTGGGAGTAACAAGTGTGGCGGGATTGACATGGAGTCGCTGATCACCGCCGCCGCGCGCGCGCTCGAAGCCGGCGATCCGCTCGGCGCGCTGAACCGCGTTGCGTTGCGCAACGATGCGCCGTCGCTCGCGCTGCGCGGCATCGCGATGGCGCAGCTCGGCGATCTCGCCAAGGCCAAGACGCTGCTGCGAAGCGCCGCGCGCCGCTTCGGTCCGCGCGAGGCGGTGGCACGCGCAAGATGCGTGGTGGCCGAAGCCGAGATTGCGCTGGTCTCGCGCGATCTGAGCTGGCCGGTGAAGACCCTCGCAGCGGCACGCGCGACGCTGGAAAACCATGGCGATCTCGCCAATGCCGCCCATGCGGGCCATATCGAGGCGCGCCGTTTCCTACTGGTCGGGCGCCTCGACGAGGCCGAGCACACCCTGGCCGAGGTCCGTCCTGCGCCGCTCCCGCCCGCGTCCCAGGTCGTCCGCGAACTCGTGGTCGCCGGCATCGCGATCAGGCGGCTCAGAACGAAAGAGGCGCGCACGGCACTCAGCCGCGCGGCTCACGCAGCGCGGCTGGCCGAAATCCCGGCGCTCCTGGCGGAGGTCGACAGCGCGAGCCTCATGCTCGACACGCCGGCAGCGCGCCTGATCACGCGCGGCAGCGAGCACCCGCTGTTGCTCGGAGAGGTCGAAAGGCTGGCGACCTCGACGGCGCTCGTCGTGGACACCTTCCATCATGTCGTGCGCAAGCAAGGCGTCGTCGTGCCGCTCGGAACGCGGCCGGTGCTGTTCGCGCTCGCTCGCCTGCTCGCGCAGGCATGGCCCGCGGACGTCTCGCGAGAGGCGTTGATATCAGGCGCCTTTCACGCAAGGCACGCCGATGAGTCGCACCGCGCGCGATTGCGCGTCGAGATCGGACGGCTCCGCACCAAGCTGAAGCCACTGGCCGAAATCAGCGCGACGAAGCCGGGCTTTGTGCTGACGCCGCGGAAGACGCGCGACGTCCTCGTGCTGGCTCGGCCCCTCGAGGAGAAGCACGCGGCCGTGCTGGCCTTTCTCGCCGACGGCGAGCCATGGTCGAGCTCGGCGCTCGCAGTTGCGCTTGGGATCAGTCCGCGCACAGTGCAGCGGGCGCTCGACGAGCTGGCGCGGTCGCACAAGGTGCAGTGCTTCGGACACGGACGGGCGCGCCGCTGGATGACGCCGCCCGTTCCGGGTTTCCCGACAGGCTTGTTACTCCCCACCCCGCTCCTGAAGACGTAGGATGCGCGCAGCACAGGGATCGAGCACATGAAACGTTCAGCCGCCGAGATCGTCACCGAGTATGGGCCCTTTCCAGGCGTCGAGACCGTGCATGGCGTCACCTATGACGGCAGGCACGTCTGGTTCGCATCCGGCGACAGGTTGAACGCCGTCGATCCGGCCAGCGGCAAGATCGCGCGCTCCATCGACGTCGCCGCGCATGCGGGAACGGCGTTCGACGGCCGGCACCTGTTCCAGATCGCCGAGGATCGCATCCAGAAAATTGATGCCGCTTCGGGCAAGGTGCTCAGCACCATTCCGGCGCCCGGCGGCGGCGGCGATTCCGGCCTTGCCTGGGCCGAGGGCTCGCTCTGGGTCGGACAATATCGCGAGCGCAAGATCCATCAGGTCGATCCCGAAACGGGAAAGGTTCTCCGCACCATCGAGAGCAAGCGCTTCGTGACCGGGGTGACCTGGGTCGACGGCGAGCTCTGGCACGGCACCTGGGAGGGCGAGGAGAGCGATGTGCGACGGATCGACCCTGATACGGGCAAGGTGCTGGAGCAGCTCGACCTGCCCGCCGGGACGGTGGTGTCGGGGTTGGAATCCGACGGCGGCGACCGCTTCTTCTGCGGCGGCGGCAATCGCGGCAATGTGAGGGCGATCCGCCGTCCTCGGCGCGGCTAAAGCATGATCCGGAAAAGTGCGCAGCGGTTTTCCGGATCGTTCATGCTTAAACGACAGCCTAAGGCGCGATGACGATTCATCCCGATCGCATCGCGCCTTAGCCTCGCAATGCTTGAACGCCTGGTAGCGGCGCGTTCGCGGCCGTTAACCTGTTCGCCCCAATTCCACCCCACCTGTGCGCTCTAGCGCCCTCTTCGCCCGCCCTGTAGAATCCCGCCGGGGCTGCTTGGGGGATTGATGCGACCGACGTTGAATCTGAAGACCATCCTGATCGGCCTCGCTGTGCTCGCGGCGTCGTTCTTCATCAGCCTGAAGGCGATGGACTTCCTGTCGCCGCACGCGACGAACTCGGCGCCGCCGGTCGCACAACTGCCGCCGCTGCCGCCGGCGTCGAAGAGCTCCATCGTCATCGCGCCGGTCGCCATCGCGATATCTGCGATCCGCGAGCAGGCCGAGAAGGCCGCGCCGCGCAATTTCGCCGGCAAGGCCGACAACCCGATCTCGCAAATCCTGGAGAACGCCGATATCGGCTGGTCCGCCGCGCGCGGCCCGATGGCGGCTGCCGGAGACAAGGACGTGCTGACGATCTCGACGCCGCTCAGCGGCAGGCTGAACGTGACGGGGTCGCTGTCGTCGAAAGCCACGGGCGCGCTCGGCGACGCGCTCGGCAGCGTGCTCGGCGGTGACGCGGCGAAACGGATCGGCGCCGTCAACATCAAGAACCTGAACGCCAGCGCCGAGATCAAGGGCAACGTGGTCGTCACCTCGCGCCCGAAGCTCGCGGCCGCCTGGCATCTGGAGCCCAATCTCGGCGCCCAGGTCAATCTCGGCGACACCAATCTCGCGGTCGCCGGCGCCAAGGTCAACGTGCCGGCGCAGGTGAAGCCGCTGATCGACAAGACGGTCGGCGAGCAGATCAACGCGGTCGCCGAACGCATCCGCAACGATCCTTCGCTGCGGGAGAACGCCAGGGTGCAATGGGCCAAGGCGTGCCGCTCGATTCCGCTGCAAGGCTCGGGCTCCTCGGCCGCGCTGCCGCCGCTCTGGCTCGAGATGAAGCCGGTGCGCGCGATCGCGGCGCAGCCGCGCGTCGATGCGCAGGCCGTGACGCTGCTGCTCGGCCTCGAGGCCGAGACACGTGTCACCTCGACGGCGACCAAGCCGGAGTGTCCGTTTCCCGACAAGATCTCGATCGTACCGCCGACCGGCACCGGTGTGAGCATCGGCGTGCCGATCGACGTACCTTTCACCGAGATCAACAAGCTGATCGCAGCGCAGATGGTCGGCCGCACCTATCCCGAGGACGGCTCCGGCCCGGTCGACGTCACCGTCAAGAGCGCCAACGTGACCCCTTCGGGCGACCGGCTGCTGATCTCGCTTCTGGTGCGCGCCAAGGAGAAGAAGAGCTGGTTCGGGCTCGGCGCCGAGGCGACCGTGCACATCTGGGGCCGGCCGATTCTCGACCAGGCACGGCAGACGCTGCGGCTCGACGACATCGAACTCGCGGTGGAATCCGAGGCCGCCTTCGGCCTGCTGGGCGCTGCCGCGCGCGCGGTGGTGCCGCAGCTGCAGCAGGCGCTGTTGCAGCGGGCAACGCTCGATCTGAAGCCGATCGCTGCGAACGCCCGCGAGAAGATCGCGGCCGCAATCGCCGACTACCAGAAGAGCGAGGACGGCCTCAAGGTCGAGGCCAAAATCGACAGCCTGACGCTCGCCGACATCGCCTTCGATTCCAAGACCCTCCGCGTGGTCGCGGAAGCCGGCGGCTCGCTGAACGTGTTCGTGACGAAGCTGTCGGGCATGTAGCGCGCCTTCATTCCGGACCCGCACGCGCCTTCGCCGCTTCCGCCGCTGGCATTCTCGCCCGAGGATGCTAAGCTGTTCCTCGCGACATCGGACGAGGTCGTGGCAGCAACGTAGCTGATAACGCGAGGACGACATGGAAGCCGGCATGGTCACACCTGCGCCGGCACTGGTACGCTTTTCCGGCATTCAGAAGACCTATGATGGCGAGCATCTCGTGGTGAAGAACCTCGATCTCGACATCAGGAAGGGCGAGTTCATCACCCTGCTCGGCCCGTCGGGCTCGGGCAAGACGACGACGCTGATGATGCTGGCCGGCTTCGAGGTGCCGACCCATGGCGAGATCTATCTCGCGGACCGCCCGATCAAGAACGTGCCGCCGCACAAGCGCGACATCGGCATGGTGTTCCAGAATTACGCCCTGTTTCCGCACCTGACGATCGCGGAGAACATCGCCTTCCCGCTGTCCGTTCGCAAGACGAACAAGGCGGAAGTGCAGGAGCGCGTGAGGGCAGCGTTGCGCATGATCAAGATGGAAAGCCTGGCGCACCGGCGGCCGGGTCAGCTCTCCGGCGGCCAGCAGCAGCGCGTGGCGCTGGCCCGCGCGCTGGTCTTCAATCCGCAACTCGTGCTGATGGACGAGCCCCTTGGCGCCCTCGACAAGCGCCTGCGGGAGCAGATGCAGCTGGAGATCAAGCAACTGCACGAGACCACGGGCATCACGATCGTCTACGTCACCCACGATCAGAGTGAAGCGCTCACCATGTCAGACCGCATCGCCGTGTTCAACGATGGCATCGTGCAGCAGATCGACAGGCCCGATGCGCTGTATGAGCATCCGGTGAACAGTTTCGTCGCTCACTTCATCGGCGAGAACAACGTGCTCCCCGGCACCGTCGAAGCGGTCGACAAGGGCTATTGCCGCGTCGCGCTGACGGCTGGCGGCACCGTGACCGCTCGGGCGATCAATGTCGCAGGCGCGGGCGCATCGACCTCCCTGTCGGTGCGGCCGGAGCGCGTCGCCATTGTCCTGGACGACGGCTCCGGCGAGGGACCGAACCGGCTGCCGGCAAGGGTGCAGAACACCATCTATCTCGGCGACCACGCGCTGGCCGTGCTCGACGTCGCCGGCAACGGGGAGTTCATGGTCAAGCTTCAGCCGGGCGCGCATGACAGCCTGAGACATGGCAGCCTGAGACATGGCAGCCTAAGGCCTGGCGAAGACGTCTTCGTCACGTTCCGCCCGGAGGACTGCCTGGCCCTCGATCCCGCCTGATCCACGCGAACGGATCTGCATCGACCAACCTCAATGCAACTCACATGAAGAAGGAACAAAGACCATGCTGAAGCGCAAGAATGGCAAGACGGCTCTGGGCTTGGTCGCGGCACTGAGCGCCAGCGCTGCACTGGCGACGGTTGCGCAAGCACGCGACCTCACCGTCGTGTCGTGGGGCGGCGCGTATCAGGATGCGCAGAAGAAGGTCTATTTCGAGCCGTTCAAGAAGGCATCCGGGATTCCCATGAACGACGAGTCCTGGGACGGCGGCGTCGGCGTGTTGCGCGCCAAGGTGCAGGGCGGTGCCGCCACCTGGGACGTCGTCCAGGTCGAGAGCGACGAACTGGCGGTCGGCTGCGAGGAAGGCCTGTTCGAGAAGCTGGATTATTCCAAGATCGGCGGCGAGGCCGCCTATATCCCGCCATCGGTCAACCCTTGCGGCGTCGGCGCCATCCTCTACGATTTCGTTCTCGGCTACGACAAGGACAAGCTGAAGCAGCCCCCCGGCGGCTGGGCCGACTTCTTCGACACCAAGAAGATTCCGGGCAAGCGCGCCTTGCGTCAGGGCCCGAAGACCACGCTCGAAATCGCCCTCATGGCCGACGGCGTCGCGCCGAAGGACGTCTACAAGGTGCTGGCGACCGACGAAGGTATCGATCGCGCCTTCAAGAAGCTGGACACCATCAAGGGCGACATCGTGTGGTGGAAGGCCGGTGCCCAGCCGCCGCAATTGCTCGCCTCCGGCGAGGTGGCGATGACCTCGGTCTACAATGGCCGCATCGACACCGCGAACAAGAACGAGAAGAAGAATTTCGGCATGGTGTGGGACGGAGCGCTGTTCACCCTCGACAGCTGGGTCATCCTGAAGGGGAGCCCGAACAAGGACGCGGCCTACAAGTTCCTGGACTTCGTCGGCAAGGCGGAGAACCAGTCAAAACTGTCGGAGAACATTGCTTATGGCACTTCGAACAAGGATGCGGCCGGACGGCTCCCAGCCGCCGTCCTGAAGGATCTGCCGACCGCGCCTGACAACATCAAGAACGCGGTCGAGATCAACGTTGCCTTCTGGCTCGAGAACATCGACCGCCTGACCGAGCGTTTCAACAAATGGGCGGCGAAATAGCACGCGGCAGCACCCGCGTGCGGCGCACATGGAAAGCAGTTTCATTGCGGCCATCCTTCGAGACGCCCGCCTTAGGCGGGCTCCTCAGGATAAGGGTTGAGTGTGCGGCAACGACTTCACAGACACCGATGCCGTGGAGCCTCATCCTGAGGAGACCGCGAAGCGGTCGTTTCGAAGGACGAGGCGCTCGCTCAGGCCGCGCCAAGAGACCGCATGCGATTGCCCTGCACGAATTGGCGAGTGATGTCCGTTCAAAAGGGCTCATGCCATGACGGATGCACTCTTGACCGGCGCCGATACGTCGACCGAGGTGCCGCTCAAGCGCCGATTGAAGCGCGCCGAGCGGACACGCCAGGTCAAGGCGTTGGCGCTGGTAGCACCGCTTCTCGTCTTCCTGCTCTTCACCTTCGCCGGGCCCATCGCCGGCATGCTGTGGCGTGCGGTCGACGACCGCGAGGTCCGTCAGGTTCTGCCGAACACCCTGGCTGCGCTCGCCGCGTGGGACGGCAAGGACCTGCCGGACGAAAACGCCTACACCGCGCTGGCAAGCGACATCCTGGCGGCGCGCGCCTCCGGCACCATCGCCATCGCAGCCAAGCGGCTGAACTACGCGCTGAACGGCTTCCGCACGATCCTGACCGGCACGGCCCGCAATCTGAAGGCGGAGCCGGAGCGAGGGACGGCCAAGGAGACGCTGGGCAGGATCAACCCGGCCTGGCGCGAACGCACCACCTGGACGACGATCAAGGACGCCGGCGGTCCACTGACCAGCTTCTACCTGCTGGCGGCGCTCGACCTGACGCGGAACGTGGACGGCGCGATCGTCGCGGCCCCGCCGGACCAGGCCATCTATCGCAGCCTGTTTGCCCGCACCTTCATCATCAGCCTCAGCGTCACCGTACTCTGCCTGATCCTCGGCTTCCCGGTCGCTTACCTCCTGGCGACGTTGCCGCCGGCCCGGTCGAACCTGCTGATGATCTTCGTTCTGCTGCCGTTCTGGACGTCCCTTCTGGTCCGCACCTGCGCCTGGATCGTCCTGTTGCAGAGCAAGGGAGTCGTGAACGACAGCCTGCTGTGGCTCGGCATTGTCGACGAGCCGTTGCGCCTGATCTACAACCGCTTCGGCGTCTGCGTGGCCATGACCCACGTTCTGTTGCCGTTCATGATCCTGCCGCTGTACAGCAGCATGAAGGCGATCTCGCCTGCCTACATGCGTGCCGCGGCCTCGCTCGGTGCGCCGCCGGCCACGGCCTTCCTGCGCATCTACCTGCCTCAGACCCTGCCCGGCATCGGCGCGGGAAGCCTGCTCGTCTTCATCCTGGCGCTCGGCTACTACATCACGCCGGCGCTCGTCGGCGGCGCCGCCGACCAGATGATCAGCTACTTCATCGCGCTCTACACGACCGAGACGGCCAATTGGGGCCTCGCTTCGGCTTTGGGTGCGGTGCTGCTGCTGGCCACCGTTCTGCTCGCCCTCGTCTACGGCAAGCTGGTGCAGGGACAGCAGGTCACGGGAGGCATGAAGAATTGAGCGATAGCCCCTCCCTCCGCACACCCAGCCAGCGCATCGCGTGGACCGCGACGATCATCGTCTCCACGCTGGTGTTCGTCTTCCTGATCGCGCCGATCCTGGCGATCATGCCATTGTCCTTCAGCTCGGGCTCGTACCTCACCTATCCGCTGCCAGGCCTCTCCTTGCGCTGGTACGACGATTTCATCAGTTCGCCGCGCTGGATGAACTCGCTGAAGAACAGCATGATCATCGGCGTCGCCTCGACGGCGCTGTCCATGGTCCTTGGCACGACGGCCGCGCTGGGGCTGGCGCAGTGGAAGAGCCGGTTCAAACCGCTCGTGCTGGCTTTCGTGCTGTCGCCGGTGGTCGTGCCCGGGGTCATCACCGCGGTCGGCCTGTATTTCTTCTTCGCACCAATCGGGCTGACCGGCAGTTATCTCGGCCTGATCCTGGCCCACACCGCGCTGGCGACGCCCTTCGTGGTGATCACGGTCGGTGCGACGCTGCAAAGCTTCGACACCAATCTGGCACGCGCCGCCGCCTCGCTGGGCGCCTCGCCGCTTCAGGCGTTCCGCCGCGTGATCCTGCCGCTGATCCTGCCGGGCCTGGCGTCGGGTGCGCTGTTCGCCTTCGCGACCAGCTTCGACGAGGTGGTGATCGTGCTGCTCATGGCGGGCCCCGAGCAGCGCACCCTGCCGCGCGAGATGTTCAGCGGCATCCGCGAGAACATCAGCCCGACCATCACGGCAGCGGCGGTGATTCTGACGACGGTCTCGATCATCCTCCTCGCCACCCTGGAAGGCCTGCGCCGGCGCAACGAGCGGCTCAAGGGCAGCGGGGCCTGAACGGCGGCGTCGCAATTTCGTCGCGCGCTGCTCGCGATGGCGAAAAGACTCGACAGCGCGCCCAGTGAGAACCGGGCGCGCTTCGTCCAGGCAGTTACGCGAGCCGCATTACTCCGAGTACTTGAACTCGGGCATGTTCTTCAGCTCGTCCTTGCTGGCGTTGAACACGGCGTGGTCCGGATACCATTTCGACGTCGACGACGTCGTGGTCGCAGCGGGCCTGTCGGTGCCGGTCGCAGCGCCGGTGGTGGTGGTCGTGGTCGCGCCCGGCTTGGCGCTCGTGCCGGTATAGGCGACGGCCTCGTTGACGAACTTCAGCTTCTCATAGGGCACGGCGACCAGATGCTCGCCCACGCCGAGGAAGCCGCCGACGCCGATCACGGCGATCTTGATGGCGCCGCTCTTGTCCATCAGCAGATCATTGATCGTGCCGATGTTCTCGTTGGCTTCGTTGTAGACCTTCAGGCCGTCCATCTTGGACGTACGCCACTGGCCCGTCGCGGTCGTGGATGTCGTGGTGGCGGCCGCGGTCGGCGCCTTGTCGGTGGTGGCGGTCGGCGATTGCGCGAACGCGACGGTTGCAAGAAGTGCGGTGCCGGCAAGGCCGGCGGCGATCGATTTCGTCAGCATGTTTGTCCTCTCCTTCACTGAAAACTCGTGCGGGAAGAACAGCGCTGATCACTTGCAGTTCCTTGCGCGCCGCAATTTCGTCGCGCAATGCGCGAGCGGGAGCCACAACTATTGTTCCTGCGTCACTCAGGAACATTTTGCGATGCACGGTTCCCCGCCGACAATCGTGCGCCCTGGGTAACGCATGACCGCGGCGAGGACCGCGCCCGACCTCAACTCGCTCAGGTCAGCTCTTGAAGTCGATCAGGAGCGCGGAGAAATCCGAGCTGCTCGATGAGCTGCCGTTGGCGCCGTAGGACGATGCCGACGATTGCGACTGTTGCAGCGCCTGCAGGAACTGCTGGAGGATCTCGGCCGTGGTCTGGTCCGTCGAGCTGCTGCTCGTCGAGTCCGTCGTCGTCGAATCCGAAGAGTCGTCGTCCGGCGGTGGGCCGGGCGGCGGGCCGCCTGCGCCACCCGGTCCACCCGCGCCGCCCGCGAAGGCGGATTGAAACACGCTTTTCAGCTCCTCGGCCTGGTCGGAGGTCAGCGTCCCGTTCGACACTTCGTTCGAGATGAGGTCGTCGATCTTCGACTGCATCTCCTCCTTGGAGGGAGGCGCGCCGCTCGACTGCTCGCTCGATCGGCTCTGCTGGAGCGCCGTGTCGATATCGGTCAGCGCCGTCGAGAGCGCGGACTGGTCCGACGACGAGATCGTGCCGGTGGAGACTTGCGATTGCAATTCCTGCTGAAGCCGCTGGAGCGGCGATTGATAGCTGCCGGCGGAGGCCGCCGAAATCGAGGTCATGATGGCTCCGTGGTTGTTGCGGGGTTTCGTCGCCGACCACGCCACGGTATGGTTAACGGCCTTAACGCAGTCTTGCCGCTCCACCATCCGTCGATTGCCGCTCGTTTCAGGCAGCCGAACAGAAACAAATCGAAACAAAAATATTCGCCATTTGGCCCGAATCTTGGTCAAACAAATCGCATGGCCATCCCCAATCCCAACATCCTGGTCGTCGAGGACGACCGCGAAACCCGGGCGTTGATTGCGAAATATCTGCGCAGCAACGCCTGCAACGTCACCGCCGTGAGCGATGGCCGCGAGATGTCGCGGGCGATGGCCGACCATCGCGTCGACCTCATCATTCTCGACGTCATGCTGCCCGGCGAGGACGGTCTCAGCCTGTGCCGCAAGGTGCGCGCCGAATCGCAGACGCCGATCATCATGCTGACCGCGCGCGGCGAGGACGTCGACCGCATCGTCGGCCTCGAGATGGGCGCGGACGACTATCTGCCGAAGCCGTTCAACCCGCGCGAGCTGCTCGCCCGCATCAACGCGGTGCTGCGCCGCCAGGCCGCGGCGCAGGCAGCGAGCGCGGTCGAAGGCGCGAGCACGCTCGCCTTCGAAGGCTGGCGCATCGATCTGCGCCTGCGCGAACTGCGCAATCCGGAGGGCGCGCGCGTCGCGGTGACCAGCGCCGAGTTCGATCTGCTCAGGACGTTCTGCGAGCGGCCGGGCCGCGTGCTGTCGCGCGACAGCCTGCTCGATCTCACGCAGGGACGCAACGCCGGCTCGTTCGAGCGCTCCATCGACGTGCTGGTCAGCCGCATCCGCCGCAAGATCGAGCCCAATCCGGCCGACCCCACCCTCATCAAGACGGTGCGCTCCGGCGGCTACCTGTTCACGCCGAGGACGGAAGCGGTCGCGACGCCTCTGAGCGGCTGAGCGCGCCGAAGATGAAGCCGCCCGGGTTCTTCCACCTCAACGGCATCGGCGGGCAGATCGCCGCGCTGGTGCTGGCGTCGACTGTCGCGCTCCATCTCGTCGTCACCACCGCTTTCCTGATCGGTCGGCCCGACCGCCAGGAGACGCCGCCGGACGGCGCCCATCAACTGACCGATGCCGCACTGCTGCTCGGCGCGGCCGAGGCGAGCGAGCGGCCGCGCCTCGTCGCCGATCTGGCGCGCGCCTTTCCCAGGCTCGGCATCGAGATGCTGGCACCCGGCACCGCGACCGTCGAGACGAGCGACAGTCCGCACCTGCGCGGGATGCGCCGCCACCTCCCCCCGGGCTTCAAGGCGGCGCAGCTCGCCCCGGACGGGAATGCGCGCCGCGTCGGCATCGAATTGCCCGACGGCACGATGATCGCAGCCCGTGTCGATGGCGGCCCGCGGCCGATGTTCTGGGGCGCGCCCTGGCTAACGGCGCTGATGACGGCCTTCATCTGTGTCACCGTGCTTGGCCTGTGGGCGGCGCGTACGCTGACGAGGCCGCTGTCGTCCTTCGCCAAGGCCGCCGAGAATTTCAGTCTCGACCGCACCTCCGAGCCGCTGCCCGAGCGCGGCCCGGAAGAGATCCGCCAGGTCGCGCGTGCGCTCAACCGCATGCAGGAGCGGATCGCGCGGCTGATGGCGGATCGCACGCGGATGCTGGCCGCGATCAGCCATGATCTGCGCACGCCGATCACGCGGCTGCGCCTGCGTGCCGAGTTCATCGAGGACGAGGGCAATCGCAGGCGCATGCTGATCGATCTCGACCAGATGCGCTCGATGCTGGAATCGGTGCTGTCGCTGCTGCGCAACGATCGCAAGATCGAGGCCTTGACGCTGGTCGACATCGCCAGCACGCTCCAGCTCATCGCCGACCAGTTCGGCGACATGGGCCATGTCGTGCGATACGACGGGCCGGCGTCCGCAACCGCCGCCGCGCGGCCCGACGATCTGCATCGCGGCGTCACCAACCTCGTCGAGAACGCGGTGCGCTTCGGTGCCGAGGTGACGATCCGCCTCGTCGTCTCGGGCACGACGCTCGTCATCGACGTCGAGGACGACGGCCCCGGCATTTCGGATGCGCGCAAGCAGGAGATGCTGGAGCCGTTCGTGCGCGGCGACGACGCGCGCACCATGGACGAGTCCACCGGCTTCGGGCTCGGCCTCTCGATCGCGCGCGCGATCGCGATCACCCATGGCGGCGAGCTGTCGCTGCACGACCGCGAGCCACATGGCCTGATCGTGCGGATGCGATTGCCGATCTGGCAGGAGCCGCGGCTCGCGGCTTGACGCACCTCACGCCGCGAGCGGTGGGTGCTCGACAGCCTCATGCGGGAAGATTGCCACCGCCTCGAAGCGATAATTGCAGGCGCGGCAGGTCCAGAGGTAGGAGACGCGCCCCTCGCCCGGCTCGATCCAATCGGGCTGCGCGATCGGCGTGCCGCACTGGGCGCAAGGGTTGTGTCTGGGGATGTCGCCGGTGTGTGCACTGACGAGGCTGGCTTTTGTCATGGCACCTCTCCCGATTTGCAGCGCTTGCGTGCTCGCTTTCGCGAGCCGGCACGAATAGACAGGCGTGCTGTCGCGAGCGGGGGTCATCCGCCCCGGAAGCCCAATTACGCCAGCTTTGAGTCGTAACGGCGGCACGGCACCGCAAAAACGTTAACGGCGTCGTTTGGTCACATCATCGCCGCGTTCGGGTTGCCTAACAGCAGCCGGGCGCAGGCAAGTCGGGAATAACTGATGAAAATTTTACGCGTTGCCGCGTTGCTCGCGGCCGGATTGATTTTGCCGCAGGCTGCATTCGCCGGCGAAGCCGAATATGCCGAGATGGTCGCGGCCCATGCCCGCGCCAACGGCGTGCCGGAAACGCTGGTGCACCGCGTGATCATGCGCGAGAGCCGTTACCAGCCGCACCTCGTCGGCCGTGGCGGCACCATCGGGCTGATGCAGATCAAGCTCGCGACCGCCCGCGGGGTCGGCTACACCGGCGATGCCGCCGGCCTGCGCGATCCCAACACCAATCTCACTTATGCGGTCAAATACCTCGCGGGCGCCTATCGCGCCGCCAACGGCGATCATGCCCGAGCCGTGCGTTATTTCGCGGGCGGCTATTACTACGCTGCAAAGCGCCAGCGACAGGAGCAGCAACAGGCGATCGTGCAGCAGGCCAGCAACGAGAGCTGGCTGGAGCCGAACGGCAATCCGCAGCCGATGTTCGGAACCGCGCCGCGCCGCAAGCTCGCACAAGGCTTCCGCAACGCGCGGGCGCAGGCCTTGAAATAAGCTTCTTGTGTCCCGGACGCGCTGCAGCGTGCAACGCTGCTGCGCAGAGCCGGGACCCAGCAACCTCGCGCTCCAGCCCTGGGCCCCGGCTCTGCGACGCACCACGCCGCAAAGGGCGGCGCGCTGCATCTCGTCCGGGGCACGGACACTGAGGTTCCGGGCCAACACGCGTTGACACCGCCCGCCACTGGCATACATTAGCACCGTTCCGAGGGGTGCTCCGAGGAGGAGCTGAGATACCGCTAAATGGGCAATCCTGCCCAGGACCGCGGTGACCCTTTGAACCTGATCCGGGTCATGCCGGCGAAGGGACAGGGATGTTGCAGACCACCAAGCGACCGGATTCCCCGGTATCCATCATCGGCGCAGGCATTGCGGGCGCCTGGCAGGCCTTGCTGTTCGCACAGGCCGGTCACGCCGTCACCTTGCACGAGCGCGGTGACGAGGCGATGACGGACGCCACCAGCCATTGGGCCGGCGGCATGCTCGCGCCCTATTGCGAGGCCGAGGTCGCAGAACCCATCATCAGCCGCCTCGGGCTGCGCTCGCTCGACATCTGGCGGCGCGAGCTGCCCGACACGCCTTTCAACGGCTCGCTCGTCGTCTCCCATCCGCGCGAGCGTAACGATTTCGAGCGCTTCGCGCGCATGACCGAGGGCCACGAGCGGCTCGACGCCGCCGGCCTCGCCGCGCTGGAGCCCTCGCTGGAGGGACGCTTCCGCGACGCGCTGTTCTTCCCGGCCGAGGGCCATGTCGAGCCGCGCCGCGTGCTGCCGAAGCTGCATGAGCGCATCCGCGCCGCCGGCGGCACCATCAAGTTTTCCAGCGACGTCACTGCAAACGACCTCGCGAAGGATCCCGAGGGCATCGTGATCGACTGCCGCGGCATCAGTGCCCGCGACGAGCAGCCGGAGCTTCGCGGCGTCAAGGGCGAGATGATCCTGATCGAGACCAGTGAGGTGCAGCTGGCGCGCCCGGTACGGCTGATCCATCCGCGCTGGCCGCTCTACGTCATCCCGCGCGAGGCGGGCCTGTTCATGCTGGGCGCGACCTCGATCGAGGCCGAAGACACCGGCGTCAGCGTGCGCTCGGCGCTGGAGCTTTTGGGCGCGGCCTATACCGTGCATCCGGCGTTCGGCGAGGCCCGCATCCTCGAATTCGGCTCGGGCCTGCGGCCCGCCTATCCCGACAACCTGCCGCGCATCGGCATCCGTGGCGGCAAGATCAGCGTCAACGGGCTCTACCGCCACGGCTTCCTGATCGCGCCAGCGCTTGCCGAGCTGACGCTGGCCTATGTCCAGCGCGGACAGATCGACAATGAGGTGATGCAATGCGGGTGATCGTGCAATGCTGGTGATCGTCCAATGCTTGTGATCGTCAACGGCGAGCAGCGCGAGGTGACTTCCGCCAGCGTCGATGCGCTGCTCAACGAGCTCGACTACGAAGGCACCCATTTCGCCATCGCGCTGAACTACGACGTCGTGCCGAAAAGCCGCTGGGCCGAGACGCCGCTGAAGGCCGGCGACGAGATCGAGATCATCACGCCGCGGCAGGGAGGGTGAGGTGAGACTTGCCGCCACGAACTCCGTCGTCATCCCCGCGCGAGCGCGTAGCGCTCGTCGCTGGAGGTGCGAGCCGCTCTTCGGCTCGCCTCGAAGGATGGCCACACACGCGGCTGTCATCCTTCGAGGCGCGCAAGAGCGCGCACCTCAGGATGACGGTCCTCGCCTGTCGCCAACAAGGAAATTGAAGCCATGGTGACCTTCTACGGCAAGACCTTCGCCTCCCGCCTCCTGGTCGGCAGCGCGCTCTATCCCTCGCCCGCGATCATGCAGGACGCGATCCGCGCCTCCGGCGCCAACATCGTCACGGTGTCGCTGCGGCGTGAATCCGCCGGCGGCAAGACTGGCGATGCGTTCTGGAAGCTGATCCGCGAGCTCGACGTCACCGTGCTGCCGAACACCGCCGGCTGCCGCACCGTGCGCGAGGCCGTGACCACCGCGAAACTTGCGCGCGAGCTGTTCGGCACGAACTGGATCAAGCTCGAAGTTATCGCCGACAACGACACGCTGCAGCCCGATGTCGTCGGCCTGGTCGAAGCTGCCAGCATCCTGGTCAAGGACGGCTTCGAAGTGTTCCCCTATTGCACCGAGGATCTCTCGGTCGCCAGCCGCCTGGTCGAAACGGGGTGCAAGGTGGTGATGCCGTGGGCCGCGCCGATCGGCAGCGCCAAGGGCATCACCAACCGCGACGCGCTGAAGCTCTTGCGCGACCGGCTGCCCGACATCACGCTGGTGGTCGACGCCGGCCTGGGCGCGCCGAGCCACGCGGCCCAGGCGCTCGAGCTCGGCTACGACGCCGTGCTGCTCAACACCGCCATCGCCAAGGCCGCCGATCCCGTCGCCATGGCCAACGCCTTCCGCCTCGGCTGTGATGCCGGCCGCACCGCTTATGAAGCCGGGCTGATGAACGCCCGCGATTTCGCCTCCCCCTCCACCCCTGTCGTTGGGACCCCGTTCTGGCATGCCGTATCCTGATCGATTCTATCCCGTCGTCGACAGCCTTCAATGGGTCGAGCGCCTGACCAAGCTCGGCGTCGGCACCATCCAGCTGCGCGCGAAGGAGCTCGACGATTCCCAGGCGCTGCAGATCGTCAGCGACGCGCTGGCGATCACGAAGGGAACGCAAGCCAAGCTGGTGGTGAACGACTATTGGCGCGCGGCGGTCGTCGCCGGCGCAGAATATCTGCATCTCGGCCAGGAGGATCTCACTGAGGCCGACCTCAAGGCGATCCGCGAGGCCGGCCTCAAGCTCGGCATCTCCACCCACGACGACGACGAGCTTGCGACCGCGCTCGAAGCCCAGCCCGACTACGTCGCGCTCGGCCCGATCTTCTTCACCACGCTCAAAGCGATGCGCTTCGAACCGCAGGGCATTCCAAAAATCACCGAGTGGAAGAAGCGCATCGGCAACATCCCGCTGGTCGCCATCGGCGGCATCAAGTTCGAGCACGCCGCAGAGATCTTTGCCGCCGGCGCGGATTCGATCGCGGTGGTCAGCGACGTCACCCAGAACGCCGATCCCGACGCGCGGGTGCGGCAATGGCTTGGCTTATCCAAGGAGGCCGCATAATGCAGGTCCGCTCTTCTTCGTCCCGTCACCCTGAGGTGGCCGCTTCTTCAGCGGCCCTCGAAGGGCGACGGCCCGGCTCGTTCATCCTTCGAGGCTCTCGTTGCGGCGCGGACGCGCCGCAACGCTCGCACCTCAGGATGACGAGATCAGACATCGCACAACAAAATTGAACCGGAGGATCCCCATGAACATCCGCTCCAACCCCGACAAGACCGTGCCCGCCGTCACCACCGGCCCCCTTCCCTCCTCGCGCAAGATCTTCGCGACGCCCGACGCTGCGCCCGACCTGCGCGTGCCCCTGCGCGAGATCATCCTCTCCGAGGGCGCGGGCGAGCCGAACCTGCCGGTCTACGACACCTCCGGCCCCTACACCGACCCGTCCGTGACCATCGACGTCAACGCCGGCCTGCCGCGCAACCGCAAGCAATGGGTGCTGGAGCGCGGCGGCGTCGAGGAATATGAGGGCCGCCAGATCAAGCCGGAGGACAACGGCAACCTTTCGACCGACAAGGCCGCGCGCGCCTTCTCGGCCTATCACAAGCCGCTACGCAGCCTCGACGGCCACAAGATCACCCAGCTCGAATTCGCCCGCGCCGGCATCATCACCAAGGAGATGATCTACGTCGCCGCGCGCGAAAATCTCGGCCGCAAGGAGCAGCTCGAACGCGCCGAGGCAGCGCTCGCCGACGGCGAGAGCTTCGGCGCCTCGGTGCCCGCCTTCATCACGCCGGAATTCGTCCGCGACGAGATCGCGCGCGGCCGCGCCATCATCCCCTGCAACATCAACCACAGCGAGCTCGAGCCGATGATCATCGGCCGCAACTTCCTGACCAAGATCAACGCCAATATCGGCAACTCCGCGGTGACCTCGTCGGTCGAGGAAGAGGTCGAGAAGATGGTGTGGGCAATCCGCTGGGGCGCCGACACCGTGATGGACCTCTCGACGGGGCGCAACATCCACACCACCCGCGAATGGATCCTGCGCAACGCGCCGGTGCCGATCGGCACCGTGCCGATCTACCAGGCGCTGGAGAAGTGCAACGGCGATCCCGTCAAGCTGACCTGGGAGCTCTACAAGGACACCCTGATCGAGCAGTGCGAGCAGGGCGTCGACTATTTCACCATCCACGCCGGCGTGCGCCTGCAATACATCCACCTCACCGCCAGCCGCGTCACCGGCATCGTCTCGCGCGGCGGCTCGATCATGGCGAAGTGGTGCCTGGCGCATCACAAGGAGAGCTTCCTCTATACGCATTTCGACGAGATCTGCGACCTCATGCGCAAGTATGACGTCTCGTTCTCGCTCGGCGACGGCCTGCGCCCGGGCTCGATCGCGGATGCCAACGACCGCGCCCAGTTTGCCGAACTCGAAACGCTCGGCGAGCTGACCAAGATCGCATGGGACAAGGGCTGCCAGGTTATGATCGAAGGCCCCGGCCACGTGCCGATGCACAAGATCAAGATCAACATGGACAAGCAGCTCAAGGAATGCGGCGAGGCGCCGTTCTATACGCTCGGACCGCTGACCACCGACATCGCGCCGGGCTACGACCACATCACGTCAGGCATTGGAGCAGCCATGATCGGCTGGTTCGGCTGCGCCATGCTCTGCTACGTCACGCCGAAGGAGCATCTCGGCCTGCCAGACCGCAACGACGTCAAGACCGGCGTCATCACCTACAAGATCGCCGCCCACGCCGCCGACCTCGCCAAGGGCCACCCCGCCGCGCAACTGCGCGACGACGCCCTCTCCCGCGCCCGGTTCGAATTCCGCTGGACCGACCAGTTCAACCTCGGCCTCGACCCCGACACGGCCAAGAACTTCCACGACGAGACCCTGCCGAAGGAAGCCCACAAGGTCGCCCATTTCTGCTCGATGTGCGGCCCAAAGTTCTGCTCGATGAAGATCACGCAGGACGTGCGCGACTACGCCGCGACGCTGAATGATCCGAACAGCGTGGGCATGTCGATCAGCGGCACGGCCGAGGACGGCATGGCCAGGATGAGCGCGAAGTTCAAGGAGATGGGCGAGAGCTTGTATCTGGATGCGGAGAAGGTGAAGGAGAGCAATCGGGTGTTGTGAAATTCTCGCCCATCGCACAAGGTTGGGAGAGCCGAGCGAGTTGCTCGGCTTTCCTAGATGCGTCTCATTACCGCGTGTGAGCGGCGCAGTTCACGGGCACGGAACAATCAGATTTCGAAACTTGGCCCAACCGTAGATGAACTCCTTAAGTTCGCGAACTCGGCTGGTCGGAGGATCGCTTTTCCCGGAACGAACGGCAAGCGTTGCTCCGCTGTTGAATATGAGGCGGTTCGCAATCCCAAGATAGTCGGAATATTGTCGGTCAGGCTCGCTATAGCCCGGATTGAGCCATTGGACGTAAATCCAGAAGTCATTGTCTTCCACATACTTGATGGTGTCGAACACGGCGTCCGTGTATTGCATCGAGCAAAGAATGATCCGGGCCTGCTGACCGTCCAGTACGTCGCCAGCGTATTGTTGACGCTCTTCGTTCGAGCCACTGATCAGAAATACCTCGACGCATTCTCCTCGCTGCAATTCCAACATGCGCGGGTGCTTTCCGGTATGCACCGTGGCCCCGAACAGATCATTCCAAGTGCGGCTTTTGCCAGAGTTGCGACGTCCGAGCACACTTACGAAAAGTCGATCTGACATAAATTACCCCATCAACGTTTTGATACAATTTTTGATTTACCTATTAATAACACTCAACCGACAATGTCTGACAAGTCGCGCGTAAAGCCGCCTGCGCTTAACAAGCGCAGGCCGGGTGAGCGAAGCGACAAGGCCGCATAGATTTCTGGCTTGTCACAGCACTTCGACGAGAACCCCTCAAGCATGACCACTTTGAAAAGCGTCACCATCCATAGCTAACTAGTTGAGCGGCAGCTTTTTCGCCCTCTCTAGAAAATACAACTATAACGCTCATATTAGCAAGCCGCAGAGCACCAGACTCCGTTGCTCTACCGTTCGCCCAGAACGAAACCTTCCAAGAGTCCGCCCAGCCAGCTTTTAGAAGATGCCGCGAACACTCCACCGCCTCCCCGACCAACTCCTTCCCAACCTCCGCCTCGTCTTCGTCGGCACCGCCGCCTCGACGCGCTCGGCGGAGCTCGGGCACTACTACGCCCATCCCGGCAATCGCTTCTGGCGCGCGATCCATGAGGCCGGGATCACGCCGCGGCGCTATCAGCCGGGCGAGTTCGCCAGCCTGATCGAGCTCGGGATCGGCTTCACCGATCTCTCCAAGTCGGGCGCCGGGATGGATCACCAGATCGCGGCGGAGACGATCGACGTGCCGGGGTTCAGGGCGAAGATCGAAAAGTACCGGCCGCGGACGATTGCGTTCACGAGCAAGAAGGCGGCGAGCCTGTTCTACGGCAAGCCGTCGAGCGGGATTGTGCTGGGGCGGCAGAAGCGCGAGGCGAGCCTGCCGGAGGTGTTCGTGCTGCCGTCGCCGTCCGGCGCGGCGTCCGGGCATTGGACGATTGGGCCGTGGCGAGAGCTGGCGGCGTGGATCGCTGCGTAGTTTGTAGGATGGGTAGAGCGCAGCGAAACCCATCAGCTGAGCCGAAGCAACAGGTGCACCCGTGCGATCGCACCAAACGCCGACTGGACCGCAGACCCGGCGATGGGTTTCGCTGCGCTCTACCCATCCTGCAGACCTGCGCAGGGTGAGGTGGCGTAGCCCGGATGAGCGCAAGCGACATCCGGGACCAGCAGGCGACCCGCATGTCGCTGCCGCTCATGCGGGCTACGAGATCGTCCATTGGGCTCGTGTCGGAATCCGCATCGGCCGTTCGTCCTCCGGTGCAAAGCACGATCAACCAGGAGCCGCCAGATGCCTCCCACCATCACTGCCTTCGCAAGCTCGCCCGATCGCGGCCGCGGGCAGGCGCGCGACATGCGCGTTCGCTGGGCGCTCGAAGAGGTCGGCCAGCCCTACGGCGTTCGCCTCGTCTCGTTCGAAGAGATGAAGCATCCGGCGCATCTTGCGCTGCATCCGTTCGGGCAGATCCCGACCTATGAGGATGGCGATCTCGCGCTGTTCGAGTCCGGCGCGATCGTGCTCCACATCGCCGAGCGTCATGCCGGGCTGCTGCCGCTTGAGCCGAACGCGCGGGCGCGTGCGATCGCGTGGATGTTCGCGGCCCTGAACACGCTGGAGCCGCCGATCGTCGAGCTCGGCATGGCCATGCTGCTCGAACGCGACAGGAGCTGGTACGCGGAGCGCTTGCCCCTGCTGCAGGACCGCGTCCGCATCAGGCTCGGCGAATTGTCCCGCCGCCTCGGCGGTGCCGACTGGCTCGACGGCGCGTTCAGCGCCGGCGATCTCATGATGGTGACGGTGCTGCGCCGGCTGAATACATCTCGCCTGCTGGACGAATATCCCAATATCGCCGCCTATGTCGCCCGCGGCGAAGCGCGGCCGGCGTTCAGGCGTGCGTTCGAGGCACAGTTGGCGGTGTTCACCGCTGCATCGCGTTCGTAGCCCGGATGAGCGCAAGCGATATCCGGGGCTAGCAGGCGACCCACATCTCGCTTCCGCTCATGGGGCTCCGGGCGGGCATTGCATCCATTTCGGCCCCCCTGCATTCTGGGCTCCCCCCAAACGGAGGAGCGCGCCGATGCTGACCCTCTACTCCTACCCGGAACTCTTCGGCGTCGCCGACAACAACGGCTACGGCCTCAAGGTCTATGCCTTCCTGAAGCTCGCGGGCGTGCCGTTCGTGCAGGAGCACATCTTCGATGCCTCCACCGCGCCGCGCGGGCAGCTGCCTTACGTCGTCGACGACGGCGAGACCATCGGCGACAGCGAAACGATCATCGCGCATGCCGTCGCGAAATATCGGCTCGGCATCGATGCCGCGCTGCCGGCGGCGCAGCGCCGCACCGATCATCTGGTCACGCGCATGCTGGACGATCTCTACTGGGTGATGTCGTATTCGCGCTGGAAGGACGAGCGCTTCTATCCCGCGTTCCGCGACGGCTTCATCGCGCAGCATCCGCAGATCAATGCGGAAGGGTTCGAGAAGGCGAAGGCGTACAACGCGCAGCGCTATCACCACCAGGGCATCGGCCGCTACACGCCCGAGCAGGCCTACGCGCGGGGGCTTGCCGATCTGCAGGTGCTGGCGGAGATCGTGCCGGCCGCGGGCTTCGTCCACGGCGCGGCGCCGACCAGCGTCGATGCCGGCATCTACGGCTTCGTCGCCAACATCTACTATTTTCCGATCCCGACGCCGCTGAAGGCCTTCGTCGATGCGCACGAAAATCTCGTCGCGCATTGCGAGCGGATTCATGCGATGGTGAGCGGAGTGTAGCCCGGATGAGCGACAGCGACATCCGGGGCCGAGCGTTGACCCGCATGTCGCTGTCGCTCATGCGGGCTACGAAGTGAGGCGGGCCGCGCCCTACCGCATCGTGATCGCGAGCCCGCTGAGATCCGCGTTCGCCATCAACCCGACCTGGTGACCCGTCAGTTCCAGCACCGCGCCCTTCTGGTTGGTCAGCACGATGGCGCGGGCGCCGCGGCCGACGGCAAGGCCTGCACCCGCCGCGCCGTAGACGCCGGCGACGTCCGAGGGGCGGTTGATGTTGGAGACGCGCCCGCGCAGCACGGTTTTCGAGCCGCCGAACACGAGGCCGTAGTCGAGGCCGCCGGTCGAGAGCGCATAGGAGCGGCCGCGGAAGTTGAGCACGCCCGAGCCGCCGGAGCCGCCGATGATCCAGCCCGCCTTGTAGATCGTCAGCGTCACGAAGCCGCTGTCGGCCCGCGCGGCGGTCGAGAGGCCGGCCAGGGCGGCGATGGCGACCAGTGCGGCGCGAAGGGTGGATGCGAGCTTCATGGATGTCTCCGGAGGCTATTTTTCAAGGCAGGATTGGCGAATCAGACGTAGCGAACTTACCCCATCGATCGGGGCGGCAACATGATGGGGTGCGGCTGTGCACTCGGAGAGCCCTCATTCCGCGTCATTGCGAGCGCAGCGAAGCAATCCAGAATCTCTCCGCGGAGCCAGCCTGGATTGCTTCGTCGCAAGAGCTCCTCGCAATGACGGGGCAGATGGCCCGTCCTCTCACAACGTTCGGGCTGCGCGTGGCGAGAGGCGAAGCACTGCGCACTGACCGTGGCCATCATGCCATTCTGCCCCTGTTTTGCCCGACGGAGCAAGCGGATAGTTCGCCGTTCCCGAATTCTGAAAAGCCCAATGATCTCTGCACGATCCCTACTGTGCATGGGGTTGTTTTCGCATTTTTTGTTTTGAGCGTCCCCCGCCTGCCGCTACGCTTCGGCGTCAGCGACCGCTTCCGAGGTGATCCCATGCCGATCCAGCATTTCGCGCCCCCGCCGCACGTCAAGGCGCCGCCGCTGTCCTTTGCGACGCGCGTCGGCGATCTCCTGTTCGTCTCGGGCATTCCCGGCTTCGATGCCAATGGCGCGCTGCCCGACGGTTTCGAGGCCCAGTTCGCCAACGTCGTGGTCAACATCAAGCGGGTGCTGGGCGAGGCCGGCGCCAGCGTGCGCGACCTCGTCAAGGTCAACGTGCTCCTGACCCGTGCCGCCGACGTCGCCGCCATGAACGCGCTCTATGCCGGCGCCTTCGGCCCGCCGCCCTATCCTGCGCGCACGACCTGCGTGGTGCAGGCCCTGCCCGATCCGAAGATGCTGATCGAGATCGAGGCGGTGGCGTCGCTTTCGAAGTGAGCGTGTGGCTGGCCGGGCACGCGGCCAGACCAAATGCGCGGTCGCATCTGACATGTCCGTGAGCGGCCGCTCCCCGGCTTGCAAAGGACCTGCTTTTACCGCACGAATTTTCGGGTCCCACTTCACTTCCCCCACAAGGAGAAATTTCATGCGTCGCGCTCTCGCGCTCTGTGCCGTTGCCGGTATCGCCAGTTCCGTGTTCGCCGTGCCCGCGTCCGCGAAGGTCGGCTACTACGTGATCCGCTGGGACAACTCCGGCATCTGCCAGGTCTGGAACGAGGACCTCCAGTACAAGCCGTTCCAGTTCGGGGCGTCGACCTACAAGGTCGTCAGCAAGCCGTTCCCGACCTTCCAGGAGGCGTCCGACGTCCAGATCAAGATGCGCGCCGAGCGCCGCTGCACGCTCTGAGCCCGACGCGACAGATCGCGTTTACGGATGAGTTTTCATGGGGCGGACCGCGCGAACGGTCCGCCCTTCTCTTTTGCAGAATCTGTTCAAATTGCGTATTTCCCGCAGCGGCTATTTTGAACCTGACCGGCCGGCGGAACTACTCACATCTTGTCCGGGGCGCATCCCCCAAAGCGTCCCGCGCCACCCCCTCCCGTCATTGTCGGGAGGTGCATCACGTCTTTCATTTTGAGGAGCTGATCATGCGTCGTATTTCCGTGCTGTGCGCAGCCATCGGTCTTGCCGTCACTGCCTTCGCCGCCGCGAGCCCAGCGGAGGCCAGCTATCATCTGATCCGCTGGCAGGACAGCGGCTTCTGCCAGATCTGGGACGAGAGCATCCCGACCACGCCGTGGCCGGCCGGCTACCACCGCGCCAGCGCGAGCGTGCCGACCTTCATCGACGCCCTCGCCATGAAGGACGCCGCGCTCAAGAACGGCCAGTGCACCTGGTAACAATTCGATCGACGAACGAAGAGCCGGGCAGGACGCCAGCGTCCCTGTCCGGTTTTTTGTGCGGCGTGAACGACTCACGCGTCCTTGTGCGCGCCGGGATGGATCAGGAGATCGCGCGCGGCAGCGAGGTCGATGAAGCCTTGCGCGCTGCCGCCCCGGTCGGGATGCATGCCCTTGGCGGCGCGGCGATAGGCCTGGTTGATGTCCTCGCAGGTGAGCTGCACCGCGAGCGGCAGGCCGAGCACCTTGCGGGCACGGTCCTCCCTGGACATCTGCTTTGGCATGGCGTTGCGGCGGCCGAAGCGCGGGGCTGTCAGATCGTGGACGACCTCGAGCACCACGCCGAGACGGCGCTGCGCCGCCAGCGTCACGCCGTGGTCGTCATTGTCCGCGGCCTGGCGCAGCACCGGCAACGCCTGCTCGGCGGCCTGGCGCAGCGTGACGTCGCTGCTCATCCGCACGATCTCGGCGACGAGCCGGCCCGCCTCGGCCCAATCGGGCGCGTGCGCCGACCGCAGCCGTTCGAGGGCGAGTTTCCAGGAGTCGAGCCGTTCCATCATGCGCGCAACGTTTAGCAATCAGGATCAGTATGCCAAGGCCGCCGTTTCCGCCCCCTTAATTTCGAGTTAGCTTTTCGTGAAACTTCGAAAAGAAACCGGGAGGAATATGTCATGGCATTGCTCGCAAACCACATCGCCGTCGTCACGGGTGCCGGCTCCGGCATCGGCCGGGCGATCGCCGCCGGCTACGCGCGCGAGGGCGCACAGGTCGTGCTGCTCGACGTCAACGCCGAGACGGTCGCGGAAGCGGCTCGGGAGATCCGGCAAGCGGGCGGCAAGGCCGAGAGCTTTCCGCTCGACGTGACCCGGCGCGAGGACTGCTTTGCCCTAGCCAGGCAGGTCGAGGGCAAGGTCGGACAGGTCTCGATCCTCGTCAACAATGCCGGCATCACCCGCCGCAACGCCTTCACCGCCGAGACGGAGACGGTGGCGAAGGACTGGAACGACATCATCTCGCTCAACCTCAACGGCGTCTTCAACATGACGCAGGCGTTCCTCGCGCCCTTGCGCGCGAGCAAGGGCCGCATCGTCAATATCGGCTCGATCCAGTCCTTCGTCCATCTGCGCACGCCGAGCTCGGCGGCCTACACGACCTCGAAGCACGGCGTGCTCGGCTTCACCAAGGCGCTCGCCGCCGAGCTCGGCAAGGAAGGCGTGCGCGTCAATGCGATCGGTCCCGGCTTCATCGAGACCAACATCAACGCCAATGTGCGCGCGACCAATCCGGCGCTGGTGCAGGCCTTCCTCGATCACACCCCGCTGGCGCGCACCGGCAAGCCCGAGGACATCGTCGGCCCCGCGATCTTCCTGGCGTCGGACCTGTCGGCCTACGTCACCGGAACGATCGTGATGGTGGACGGCGGGTACCGCACGGTGTGAGGGAGAACGCTTTCACCACATGCACGGTGTCATCACCCGCGAAGGCGGGTGATCCAGTATTCCAGAGACGCCAAACATCCCACGAGGGGCCGCGGCGTACTGGATCGTCCGCTTCCGCGGACGATGACGCCGTACTTGTCGCGCGAGATAGGTCCGCATCGCGATGCATCCTGCGCCAATCGCGGCGGCTTCGCGGCATTCCTGGGGTCAATTGGTGGGCTCGCTCCCGATTAACCCTTCATTAACCAAACAGGACCACCGTGAAATTACGGCTTGGGGGTCGTTGGTTCTCGATCCGCTTCCAATGATGGAAGCGGCGTTGATCGGGAGGTGTGTTGATGACCACTGTTCATGTCGCGTCCGAGCCGGGCGCGCAATTTCTTGCTCCCAACCAGATCGTTCCGCTTCTGATCGGCGCCACGGTCGACGAGGTCGAGCGTGAGCTCGTGCTCCAGACGCTCGCACGCTGCGACGGCAACCGCACGCGCGCAGCGCGCGTGCTCGGCCTGTCGGTGCGCACGCTGCGCAACAAGATCAGGATCTACGCTGCCTCCGGCATCGACGTGCCTGCCTATCAGGATTAGCGGGCGACATCAGTCCGCCCGCGATGGCGAGCTGCGCCGCAAGCGGCGCAGCTCGTGCCGCAGATACACGCCGGCGATGACCGCAAGCGCGATCATCGCGACCGAGGCGGCAATCAGCTCGACCGCGCGGAGCAGGAACGCCGTCATGACGGCCCATAACGGCTGCGGCTCCTCGGCGAATCCGACCGGCACGATATCAGGCACCAGCAGCTGAGCGAGGCCGAGCGCGACGACGAGAACGACAGCGAACAGGCAAAAGACTTTCCACGCTGCACGCATCGGTCGCTCCTCGCAAGCGGTGTGGCCGTGCGCGATCGATGACATGGCGGCTCACCCCGACGATTGATGTTGATCAAGCCTGACACGATGCGCGGGCAGAATTGCTGCTGTCGTCAAAGGCCGCTAAGTAGCTTGCTTCCGGTCAAGGGAGCGGTGGCGTGGCAGACGATCAGGGACGACGGCAGGGACCTCAGGGTCCGCGCGGGCGGCAAGGCGAGCCGGGGCGGCCGGGGCCGCAGGGCCATCCGGGCCGGCGCGGCCCGGACGGAGCGCGCGGCAAGCCCGGACCGCAGGGCAAGCCGGGGCCGGTCGGAAAGGCTGGCCCGCCCGGCAAACCCGGTCCGCAAGGCAAGCAGGGCGAAGCCGGCCCGCGCGGCGCAGCCGGCGCGCCGGGACCTGCCGGGCCACAGGGGCCGGCGGGGCCGCAAGGCCCGCGCGGCGAACCAGGTCCGCCCGGCCAATTGCCGTCGATCGAGCAAGTGCTGCCGTGGCTCGACCAGCTCTTCGACGCCTGGGACGAACGCCGCCGCCAGCGCGAGCGCGAAGCCGCTGAGCGCGAAGCGCTCGCGGCCGCCGTCCAGGAGCCAGACGAGACAATCGTCGATGACAAGAGCGATGACGGCGACGACCACAAGAAGAAAAAGAAGAAGAAGAAGCACGGCGACAAGGCCTAGCAGACGCATCTATTTCGGCCGATCCTCGTCTCGCGGCAACATGCCCATGCGCTCGAACTGCCAGCGCATCGCGCGATACCAGAGGTAGCCGACCGCCGCGCCGCACAGGGCGAGGATGACCATGTTCGCGCTCGAGAACGAGCCGCTCCACCACATCATCCACGCAGTCCACAGCAGCGTGAAGACGATGGCACCTGCTTTCAAGGGAAGAAGGGGGCAGCTCATGGTCGTGCTCCGGGCGGTCAAAACCCCGGCCGACACCCTCGCAAGCTGAGGCAGCAGATACCGTGAGCCAGGTCACGGAGTGCGCCGTTCGAGCTCACGAACCGAAGCGCAGCCGCGAGCGCTCTCTCGCCTTGTCCGCCTCGACCTCTCGGTCGCGCGCCGGCGCATGGGTATGCAGCGACGTCAGGAGCTTTCGTGCGGCCTCCGCGACCTCCGCCACCGCACGCTCGAACGCCGCCTCGTTCGCCTGCGACGGCCTGTTGAAACCGGACAGTTTTCGTACGAACTGCAGCGCACTGGCGTGGATCTCGTCCTCCGTCGCCGGCGGCTCGAAGTTGAACAGCGTCTTGATGTTGCGGCACATGCACTCTCTCCCGACGTTTTCTTGAAGACGAAGGTCTGCGCCGAAATGCTACATCGGCCTTCGCGCTTCTGCGAAGTTCCATCGCACCATGCCGATCAACTCCGTGGCTGCGCACCGCCACAAGCTGTCTCATCTCGCAACGCATCATGTGCGGCGCCCCGGCGCAGCGTATTATTTGAGCATGCATTGCGCCGACAGCTCGGGCTTAATTGCGCCGACGATGCGAATCGGCGCGCGGGACAATCGCGTGCCGATGGCATGATACGCGATGAGGAGGATCGCATGCACAGGCTGGCACTGTGCGTCTGGCTGGCTGCAACGACAGCGCTGACGAGCGCGGCGTTCGCGTTCGACAACGGCCAATACGACCACGTCCCGCCCGATATCCGCGCCTGGTTCAAGAGCGTGATCGCTCCGAACGGCGTGCCCTGCTGCGATATCTCCGATGGCCATCGCACCGAATACGACGTGCGCGGCGGCGCCTATTGGGTGCCGATCGACGGACAATGGATGGAGGTGCCCGCGCGCGCCATCATCCGCGACCGCGGCAATCCGGTCGGCCAGGCCGTGGTGTGGTACGTCCACCATCGCGGCGCCATCATCATCAGTTGCTTCGTGCCGGCGGATGCAGTCTAAAGCGCGATGCGAATAGGATGAATCGTCATCGCGCTTTAGGTTGTTGTTTGAGCATGATCTCTTCGGAAAACCGCTGCGCACTTCTCCGGATCATGCTTTTGCGCGCTGGATTTCGTTGGCTGAATGCGCCCTGGTCGGGTAGCTTTGGGCCGAGTTGAAGCGGAGGCACGCCGTTGACCGATCTTAGCGCCGAAGACCTCGCCGCCATCTACGCCAAGCCGACCCCGCGCGTGATCGCGAAAGCGCGGCCGGCGATCGATGCGCATGCGAGGAAGTTCATCGAGATGTCGCCGTTCTGCGTGCTCGCGACCTCGGGCGCGGACGGCAGTGTCGACGCCTCGCCGCGCGGCGGCGGCATCGGCTTCGTCCACGTCGCCGGTCCCAACCAGCTGCTGATGCCCGACCGCTCCGGCAACAACCGCATCGACAGTTTTCGGAACGTCGTCGAGGGCTCGGGCTTCGTGCAGCTGCTGTTCTTCGTGCCGGGGATCGACGAGACGCTGCGCGTCGGCGGACGCGGCACGCTGTCGGCCGATCCGGATCTGCTCGCCGCCATGGTGGAGTTCGGCAAGCCGCCCCGCGCGGTGCTGAACGTCGCGGTCAGCGAGGTCTATTTCCACTGCGGCAAGGCGCTGATGCGCTCGAAGCTTTGGTTATCCGAGAAGGTACAGCGCTCGGTGATGCCGAGCATCGTCGAGGTCATCCACGACCAGACGGGCTTGGGCGAACCGGAGAGCCAGGAGATCGTAGAGGCTCGGTACAAGACGCAGCTGTAGGCGATCAACAATCACGGTGTCGTCCCGGACAAGCGCAACGAAGCGGAGCGCCGATCCGGAACCGATGACCAGCTCGTTTGGCGACGGCGGAGCGTGGAGTGCGCCGCCAGAGCCGAACTAGTGCCCCTCGCCCTCGAGCCCGCCGACGTGCTTCTGGGTGTAGAGTTCGAGACCGATGCGACCAATGAGGTCGAGCTGGGTTTCGAGGAAGTCGATGTGGTGCTCCTCGTCGCTCATCAGCTTCTCGAACAGGTCACGCGTGACGTAGTCCTTGGCGCCGTGACAGTAGGTCGCCGCTTCCTGGTAGAGCGCACGCGCGCTCATCTCGGCGGCGAGATCGCATTCGATGATCTCCTTGACGTTCTGGCCGATGCGCAGGGGATCCAGCACCTGCATGTTCGGAAAGCCGTCGAGGAACAGGATGCGCGCGGTGAGCTTGTCGGCATGCTCCATCTCCTCGATGGACTCCTTGCGCCAGACCTTGGCCATGTCCAGCAGGCCCCAATTGTCGAGGAAGCGGTAGTGCAGCCAGTACTGATTGATCGCAGTCAGCTCATGACGCAGTGCCTTGTTGAGATAGTCGATGACCTTCGCGTCGCCCTGCATGGTTCACTCCAGCTTTGCAGTCCAAATCGGCCCTAAACCGAATTTAGAATGTTTCTAAATGAGTTTGCGCATGCCGGCAACCGGCTACGCGGACGCAGCCGGGGAAAAGCTCAGCTGAGGATGCGGAAGTTTTCAGCAGGCTGCGAGGGCGAACTGGGCGGGTTCGGCCGTCTCGTCATTGGCGGCGACGGTGTGGCCATGGGGACAGCCGGCGCAGCAAGACTGGGCGCAGGGGCCAAGCGCTTCGTCGATGATGGTCTTGATGGTCCGGGCACAGCGACCGCATTCGGCGCTACAGCCGAGACACCCATAGACCTGCTTGGCATGGCGCACGGCGTCGTCGGACTCGGCGACGGCGGCGCGGATGTCTTCATCGCTCAGCACGTTACAGGAACAAACGATCATGGAAGCGGCAGGCCCTTCGGTGATGCGCCATCATCGATATTTAACGGGCCGGCCGGATGCAAAAGGAAAAAGCGGTATTTGAAGCTATTCCAAACTAGCCCGGCAATCAGCCTAGAACGGCTCTAAAAACCAGGTGTTGCGGTTGATCAAGATTGTGGCGACGCTAGTCGCCGCCACCGCCTCCACCACCATCGCCGCCACCTCCGCAGTCCCCGCCACTGCTGCCGCCATCGCTGCTGGAACAGCTGCCGCCGTCGGTCGAGCTCCCCGAACGGTCGCTGGAGAACCAGCTTCCCAACGAGAAGCCGTCGCTTGTCCCCATGTAGGTGTCGGCGCCACTACCACCGCCATTACCTCCGGCCCCGACACGCGTGCGCCGCCGGCCCCGGTTCTGGAGGTGAGCGATCCAGCCGTAGCCGATCGCGAAGACGACCCCGGCAGCAATCAATGCATTGACCATCACGTTGCCCATCAGCGTCTCCTGATGAAACTGGGGCCCATGCCGGTTGGTCGTCTCCGGCAAAGGGGCCGTTCATTGATCATTCAAGCGAAGTATGGAACTTTGCGCCCCAAAGAGTTCCCACGTGTGATAAGGTCAAGCGCATGAAGAAGTCGCTCCTGGCAGTCGCTGCCGTCCTCACTCTGGCCCTGACGGCCGGCACACCCGCCCATGCCCAGCGCGGTGTCGCGGCGGGCGTGGCGGCCGGGATCATCGGCGGCGCCATCGTCGGTGGCGCACTGGCCTCTCCGTATTATTACGGACCAGGTCCCGGTTATTACCAACCGGGCTATTATCCGCCCCGCTACTACGCCCCCGGTCCGGGCTATGTCGCCGACGACTATTACGGCAACTGCGTCTGGCAGAAGCAGCGCTTCTGGGACGGCTATGCCTGGCGCGTCCGCCGCGTCAGAGTTTGTGGCTGAGGCGCGCGCTTAACCGGCGCACTACGGATGCGCCGTTCATCTCGGAGCCCGAAAAAGACCGCTTTTTCTCGTCACAGCTCCGTGTGCGTTTACCGTGGATTGACCATTTGCGCGCTTCCTAACCGCAAGGCCAAATTCCATCAGAGTGTGCGTGAACCTTTGAAACCCGGGCCATCCCTTACAGGGGAAGTCCATCTCCCAGGAGAGCCAAGAGCATGAAGAAGACTTTAGTTGCTGCCCTCACGGTTGCGACAGTCGCCGGATCGCTGGTGACCGCCACCCCGCCCGCCAAGGCCGGTGACAACATTGGCGCCGGCATCGCGGCCGGCCTGATCGGCGGCGCGATCGTCGGCGGCGCCATCGCGTCGAGCCGTCCGGCCTATGGTGGTCCCGTTTACGTGGCCGAGCCCGGCCCGCCGCCCCCGCCCTGCTACTGGCAGCGCCAGCGCTATTGGGACGGTTATGGCTGGGTCGTTCGCCCGGTTCGCGTCTGCTACTGATCTGATCGCACGGCGCTCGCAAGCGCCGCGATCGAAGCCCGGCCGAGACCATCGGCCGGGTTTTTTCTTTTGGTCCTGCGCTATCGCCCCGCCTGGATCGAGCGCAGCACCTCTTCGCTCGGCCAGCAATCGACCTTGAGGCCCGCCGACTTCTGATAGGCGCCGAGCGCGGCGCGCGTCTGCATGCCGGCCTTGCCGTCGATCTTGTCCTTGTAGAGCCCGATGCGCGTCAGCTCGCGCTGCATGGTCTCGACGTCTTTCGTGCGCAACTGCTTCGAAGCCGACCAGGGCGTTGCGAATGGCAGCGGGCTGGTCATGCGGTCGCCGAGATGCCCGACGAACAGCACGTAGAGATCGGAGAAATTGTATTCCTTGATGACGAAGTAGTTCTTCGTGGTCAGGAACGACGGGCCGTAGATGCCTTCGGGCTGGAGCAGCGAGGCCTGCTGCGCCTGCTCCGCGGCACCGAGTTTCTGGCCACGCACCGGCACAAAGCCTTCGCGCAGCCATTGACCGATCGGCTTCGTCACCTCCGGTACGCCCGTGGTGCAATCGACCTTCGCGGGCGCCTGCACCTCATAGGCCCAACGGAGGCCACTCTGCCAGCCCTTGTTGACGAGCTGCTGCGCGGCGGAGGCCAGCGCATCCGGCACGGAGTGCCAGATATCGATGCGGCCATCGCCGTCGAAGTCGACGCCATGCTTGTAATATTCCGACGGCAGGAACTGCGTCAGCCCGGTGGCGCCGGCCCAGGACGAGCGCATGTCCTTGCGCGTCACCACGCCCTCGCCGAGAATCTTGAGCGAGAGGATGAACTCGTTGCGATACTGGTCCTTGCGACGTCCGACATAGGCTTGCGTCGCCAGCACGCGCACGAGATCGTAAGGCAGCGTGTAGCGGCCGTAATCGGTCTCACGGCCCCAGATCGCGAGCATCACGGTAGCGGGCACACCGGAGCTTTTCTCGATCTCGGTCAGCGCGGTGCGATATTTTTGCAGCAGCCGCTGCCCCTCGCCGGCGAGCCGCGCGATCGACGCTTCCCTGACGTAATCGGCCGGCACCTGCACGAACTCGGCCTGCGACGGCGCGCCGGTCGCAGGCCGGCCCGGCAGAAGCAGGTCGGGCAGCTTGTAATCAGGCTCGAGCCCGCGCGTCTCTCGCTCGAACGTCGCGCGCGAGACGCCCGCGGTCTGCGCCTCCGGCCAGAGCGAGGCGACGAATTGCGTGAAGGCGGCGTCTGCTGCGCGGGCGGACGACCAGCCGCAGGTGACCACGATCACCGCAGCGATGAGCGCCCGCCGCATCATGCCGCCATCACCGCGTCAGCTTCTTGTACTTCACGCGGTGCGGGATGATGCTGTCCTGGCCGAGGCGGCGCATCTTGTCCTTCTCGTAGTCCTGGAAGTTGCCCTCGAACCATTCGACATGGCTGTCGCCTTCGAAGGCCAGGATGTGGGTCGCGATGCGGTCGAGGAACCAGCGATCGTGGCTGATGATGACGGCGCAGCCGGCGAAGTCCTCCAGCGCCTCTTCGAGCGCGCGCAGCGTGTCGACGTCGAGGTCGTTGGTCGGCTCGTCGAGCAGCAGCACGTTGGAGCCGGACTTCAGCATCTTGGCGAGATGAACGCGGTTGCGCTCACCGCCGGAGAGCGCGCCGACCTTCTTCTGCTGGTCCGCGCCCTTGAAGTTGAACGCCGAGCAATAGCCGCGCGAGTTCACTTCCTTCTTGCCGAGCAGGATCAGCTCGTTGCCGCCGGAGATCTCCTCCCAGACGGTCTTCTTGCCGTCGAGCGCATCGCGCGACTGGTCGACATAGCCGAGATGCACGGTCTCGCCGACAGTGATCGTGCCTGCGTCCGGCTTCTCCTGGCCGGTGATCATCCTGAACAACGTGGTCTTGCCGGCGCCGTTCGGGCCGATCACGCCGACGATGCCGCCGGGCGGCAGCTTGAACGTGAGATTGTCGATCAGGAGGCGATCGCCAAAACCTTTGCTGAGGCCTTCGAAATCGACCACGTTGGCGCCGAGCCGCTCGGCGACTGGAATGACGATCTGCGCAGTCTGGGTCTGCTTCTCGCTCGCCTTCTTGAGCAGCTCCTCGTAGCGCTGATAGCGTGCCTTCGACTTGGCCTGGCGCGCCTTCGGCGAAGACGCGACCCATTCCTGCTCGCGGGCGAGCGTCTTCTGGTGCGCCGCGTCCTCGCGTCCCTCCTGCTCCAGGCGCTTTTGCTTCTGCACCAGCCAGGACGAGTAGTTGCCCTCGTAGGGAATTCCGCGGCCGCGATCGAGCTCGAGGATCCAGCCGGTGACGTTGTCGAGGAAGTAGCGGTCGTGGGTGACGATCAGGATCGCACCGGGATAGTTGCGCAGATGGCCTTCCAGCCACGACACGGACTCGGCGTCGAGATGGTTGGTCGGTTCGTCCAGCAGCAGGAGTTCGGGCTGGTCGAGCAGCAGCTTGCACAGCGCGACGCGGCGGCGTTCGCCGCCGGAGAGCTTGGTCACGTCGGCATCGTCGGGCGGACATCGCAGCGCGTCCATGGCCTGGTCGACCTTGCTGTCGAGATCCCAGAGGCCCTGGGCCTCGATCTCGTCCTGGAGCTTGGTCATCTCGTCGGCGGTCTCGTCGGAATAGTTGACCGCGAGTTCGTTGTAGCGATCGAGGATCGCCTTCTGCTTGGCGACGCCCTGCATGACGTTCTCGCGCACGGACAGCTTGGGATCGAGCTGTGGCTCCTGTTCGAGATAGCCGACGCGGGCGCCCTCTGCGACCCAGGCCTCGCCGGTGTACTCCTTGTCGAGGCCAGCCATGATCTTGAGCAGCGTCGACTTGCCCGAGCCGTTGACGCCGAGCACGCCGATCTTGGCGTCGGGGTAGAAGCTCAGGTGGATGTTATCGAGCACCTTCCGGGTCGGGTAGCTCTTGGTCAGGCCCTGCATGAAATAGATGAACTGGCGCGCCATCGGTCCCGTGACACCTTCGATTTGAGGAAATTTGCTTGCCGCCGATGTAACGATCCCGCCCCAAAAGGGCAATGTTTTCCGTCCGTTCACCACGGATGAATACGGAATGGACACCATCCGGACGCCAATCCGGACAATTGAAACTATCTTTTAATAAATCAGGCCGAAAGCTCGGTTTCGCGCGGAAACAGCGCCACCCGCCAGAATGAACGGGAGCACAGCGAGGCCGCATCATGGCTCTGATCGAGACGCATTCTCATCCTGTTCCGGCAGGAGCCGGCCACGTCTTCGGGTTCGTTTCGGAGGTCAAGGGCTTCTGGAAGCGCTTCTTCGCCACCGCCTTCAATCCCTACCGGCCCGAACTGCACTACATGCGTGGACCCGGTCCCGCCTGGCGCGCCAAGCACGGCATGGATGCGCCGTTCCGCCTGAAGCCCCGCGATCTCTGAGCGTCTCCTTCCTATCGGACTTTTGAAGTCGTCAGCTGCTTGCGCACGGGTGTGATTGCGCGCAACCATGGCCGGGCTCCGACGACGGTGCCCGCCTGCGCCGTCATCTCTCGCCATGGATGAACGCTGATGAGCCGGCTGCGCTGTGCAATTCTCGACGACTATTTCAACCTCGCCCTCGACGTCGCCGACTGGCCGAAACTGTCCGACCGGGTCGACGTCACCGTGTTCAGCCACCCCTTCGTTTCGGAGCAGGCCGCGGCGAGCGCACTGGCGGACTTCGACATCATCTGCGCGATGCGCGAGCGCACCGCTTTCCCCAAGAGCCTGTTCGAGAGCCTGCCGAAGCTGAAGCTGCTGCTGACGTCAGGCATGCGCAACGCTTCGATCGACATGGAGGCCGCGAAAGCGCGCGGCATCGCCATCGGCGGCACACAATATTCGCGCGACCCGACGGCGCCGCTCACCATGGGCCTGATCCTGGAGCTGACCCGCGGCATCGGCCGCGAGAATGCACGCATGCATGCCGGCGAGCCCTGGCAGAGCTTTGCCGGCGTCGAGATCGAGGGCTTGACGCTCGGCATCGTCGGGCTCGGCAAGCTCGGCAGCAAGATGGCGGGCATTGCGAAGGCGTTCGGCATGAACGTGATCGCCTGGAGCCCGAACCTCACGCCGGAGAAGTGCAAGGAAGCCGGCGTCGGCTACGCCAGCAAGGAGGAGCTGTTCGCCAAGGCCGACATCGTCACCATCCATGTGGTGCTCAGCGAGCGTTCGCGCGGGCTGGTTGGAGCTGCCGATCTCGCGCGGATGAAGCCGACCGCCTTTCTCGTCAACACCGCGCGCGGGCCGATCGTGGACGAGCAGGCGCTGCTCGAAGCGTTGCAGCAGAGGAGGATCGCAGGCGCCGGCTTGGATGTGTTCTCGGTCGAGCCGCTGCCGGTCGACCATCCCTTCCGCAAGCTCGACAACCTCGTGCTGACGCCACACCTCGGCTACGCCACCGCGGACGGCTTGCGCATCCATTACGGCCAGATGGTCGAGGCGATCGACGCCTTCGCCAGGGGCGGCGAGCTGCCGCGCAGGCTGGCCTGAAATGAAAAGGGCGCGCCGACGGCACGCCCCTTCTGCAATCTGGTAGGGACGAAGCGCTCAGCGCACGGTGACCGGCGCGGGCAGCGGCGGTACGACCGTCGGCTGGGTGCCGGGGACCGGGCCGGCCTGAGCCGCGACGGATGCAGCTCCCGGCGTCGGCGCAGCGGAGGCGGTCGCCGTTCCCGGTGGCGGACCACCCGGCAGCACCACCACGCGGGTGCCGACCTTGACGCGATCGAACAGGTCGGAGACGTCCTCGTTGAGCATGCCGATGCAGCCGGAGGAGACGAACTTGCCGATCGTCGAGGGCTGGTTGGTGCCGTGGATACGGTAGACGGTCGAGCCGAGATACATCGCGCGGGCGCCAAGCGGATTGCCCGGGCCGCCGGCCATGAAGCGCGGCAGGTAGGGCTGACGCTCGATCATCTCGGTCGGCGGATGCCAATCCGGCCATTCGGCCTTGCGGGTGATCTTCTGCACGCCGGTCCAGGTGAAACCGTCGCGGCCGACGCGGACGCCGTAGCGGATCGCACGGCCATTGCCGAGCACGTAATAGAGATAGGTATTGGACGTATCGACCACGAGCGTGCCGGCTGGCTCCTTGGTCTGGAACGCGACCTCCTGGCGGCGCAGGTTCGGCGGCAGCTGCACCGGCGCAGCATCGGGCTGCTCCTCGGGCGGTAGCGCGGCCAATGTCATCGGCCGGCCGTCGGCGCCGACGGGCGGCTGGGCGGCATCGACCGTTCCGGTCGCGGCGGGACCACCGACCGCCTCGGGCGGACGCAGGCCATCATTGGCGGGCGCCTGCTGCCCTGGACGATTGGCATAAATCACGGGCGGCGGACCGGCGGGGCGGCCGTAGCGCGGATCGTCGGGCGACATCACGGGCCCCTGGGGGGCCGCCGAATAGACCGGCGGAGCGCCAGCCGGACGACCATAACGGGGATCATCCGGCGACATCACCGGACCCTGCGGGGCGGCCGAATAGACCGGGGGCGCGCCGACCGGGCGACCGTAGCGCGGATCGTCGACTGGGCCGGGCGGCGGCAGCGAGGCCTGCGGCATCGCGTCGTCGTCTTCGTCCAGTGCGTCGAAATTCGGCGTGCGGTCACCGGGCCGATATTCGGCCGGGGCGCCATAGCTCGGCGCCTGCTGGACCGGATAGCTCTGAGCCTGAGCGAGCGAGGTTCCCGCCGCAGCGACTGTTGCGGCAGCGCATATCGTCAGAAAGTGTTTGATCATCATCGCTCTTGTATAGTCCCGAAGCCCGATCGGACCGTTAACGGCCAGATGACGGAAGATAGCGGCACATTCAAGACATATCAGGCCTATTTGCGCCGGATTTGCCGATTTGTGATCCGCAAGACGACCGTTGCCCCGTTGCATCACGGGACTGAAATCGTATTGCGCCATCAACTGCCGTGTTATTCGGCCGCGATTTTAGCGGAACGACGCGGGATCGTTGCGATATGGTCGAATCAGCCTGATTCGCCACCTTTCCGAGCTCCGATCCCGCGTGGCGAACGCGGCAATCAGTACCGTCACCGCGTTCAGATGGCTCTTTGGCCCTGGCCACCTCGCCGCCGGGGCGGAAATTCGCAATCGCTCGATGCTTCCCGGCTTTCGCTTCCTGTTTGCCGCGATCCTGCTGTCAACCTCCATCCTGGTGTTCGGCCTAGGAGCCGCCGCGCTGCTGCGGGCGACCCATCAGCAATATGTCAGCAACCCCTCCTGGCGGAATGGCCCGCAGGAGCAGGTGTTTGCGCAAGTGCCCGAACCGGCTCAGCCGGTGCTCGCGGCGTTACGGGCGGAGCCGGAGATCGCGGCCGATCCCGCACCGTCACTCCGCGACCGGGTGCCGACGATCGGGCTGCCGGTGAGCGGGCCCGAGCAGGTTGCCGCGCTGACGAGCGAGGCTGCCCCTCAGCCGCAGGTCACTGAAGCCTCGCCTCCGGCCCCTGAGCCGGCCAAGCCCGAGACGACGACGGAAGCCGAAGCGCCAGCGCCGACGGACACGCTCAGCACCGCTGACACGCTCACTCCCGCCGACACCACGGCCTCGATCCCCGAGGCCAAGCCTGCCGCCAGCGAGCCGGTGCAGGTTGATCCCGGTGCCGCGCTTGCCTCCTCGGCGGCTGATGTCGTCTCGTCAAACGTGGCCGCGCTGAACGACCCCGCAACCTCAGCCGTGAAGGACGCGCCGGCGAAGGCCAAGGCCGAGAGCAACAAGGCGGATGGCAGCGCATCCGACGCCAAGGCGACGCAGCGCAAGGCGAAGGTGAAGAAGCGGCCCCGCGTGGTGCGGCGTCCGCCGCCTCAGCAGTTGCAGCAACGGCTCGATCCGTTTGGACAGCCACAGCCGGCTTTCGCGACAACGACGACCGCGCGCACGCGCTGACTCCCTTCCTTCGCCTCTCCCCGCTTGCGGGGCGAGGGGGCGCACTGTCGTCCTGGCGTTACGCCGGGCCGGTCGCGATGGCCGGGCCGCCGGCCTGGCCCCATTCCGACCAGGAGCCGTCATAGAGCGCGGTGTCGGTGATGCCGAGCCGATAGAGCGCGAGCGTCAGCACGCCGGCGGAGACGCCGGAGCCGCAGCTCGTGACGATCGGCGCATCGAGCTTGACGCCGGCGTTGGTGAAGACGGCGCGCAGCTCCTCGCGCGGCTTCATCTCGCCGGTCGCGGCATCGAACAGCAGGTTGTAGGGCACGTTGCGCGCGCCGGGGATGTGCCCGGAGCGGATGCCCGGACGCGGCTCGGGCGCGCGGCCTTCGAAACGGTCGGCGGCACGCGCGTCGATCACCTGCTCCTTGCGGCTTTCGACATTGGCGATCAGCTGCTGCATGCTGCGCACGCGGTTTGAATCATAGCTGGCCTTGAAGGTCGCAGGCTTCGGCTTCACCTCGCCACTCTCCACGGGGCGGCCCTCGGCACGCCACTTCTTCAGGCCGCCATTGAGGATGCGCACATTGCCATGGCCGTAGGACAGGAACATCCACCACGCGCGCGGCGCCGCGACCCAGCCGCCGGCATCGTAGATCACGACGGTATCGCTATTTCCGATACCGAGATTGCCGACATCGCGGCCGAACTGCTCGGCGCTCGGAAACATGTGCGGCAGCGGATTGGAATGATCCGACACCGCATCGACGTCGAAGAATACCGCGCCCGGCAGGTGCGCGGCGAGATAGTCGTCCTTCGGCAGCGGCAAGACGCCCGGCAGCTTGAAGCTGGCGTCGAGGATCTTGACGTTGGCGTCGCCCATGTGCGCGGCGAGCCATTCGGTGGAGACGAGGGGGTCGGTGGCGGTCATTGGCATGCTCCGGCAATTGTCTCGGTCGTCATGGCCGGGCCTGTCCCGGCCATCCGCGTTCTGTCCTGTGGCGAAGACGTGGATGCCCGGGTCAAGCCCGGGCACGACGGAGTATGTGAGGCGAGGGAGGTGCCCCCTCACCCCTTCTTCTTCGGCACCCACGCTTCCGTCGGACCGCCGGCGTCGCGCCAGGCGGCGTAGCCGCCGGCGATGTGGGCGACGGGCTTGAGGCCCATGTCCTGCGCGGTCTTCGCCGCGAGCGCGGAGCGCAGGCCGCCGGCGCAGTGGAAGACGAATTTCTTGTCCTCCTGGAAGATCGGCTTTGCGTACGGGCTCTGCGGATCGATCCAGAATTCCAGCATGCCCCGCGTGCAGGCGAAAGCGCCGGGGATACGGCCGTCGCGCTCGATCTCGCGAGGGTCGCGGATGTCGACGATGACGACATCGCCGTTCTTGGAGATCTCGATGGCGTCCTTGGCGGTGAGGGTCTCGATCTCGGCATTGGCCTCGTCGATCAGCGCCTTGATGCCGCGGGTGATGGTCTGGGGCATGTGTCTTCCCTTCTTTCTCTTTCGTCGTTCCGGGGCGATCGCGAAGCGAGCGAACCCGGAACCTCGAGATTCTCAGGTGCGCAACTGCGCACCGTAGTTCGCGCTGCGCGCGCCCCGGAATGACGGCTAGTGCGTCAATTCCTTCATCGCGCCTTCCAACCCCTCGATGGTGATCGGGAACATGCGGCCCGCGAAGATGCGGCGGATGATGGTGGTCGATTCCGAATAGTCCCAATGCTTCTGCTGCACCGGGTTCAGCCACACGCTGTGCGGATAGGTGCGGATGATGCGATCGAGCCAGACCGAGCCAGGCTCCTCGTTGACGTGCTCGACCGAGCCGCCGGGCACCATGATCTCGTAAGGCGACATCGAGGCGTCGCCGACGAACACGACCTTGTAGTCGTGCGGGTATTTGTGCAGCACGTCCCAGGTCGGCGTGCGGTCGGTGAAGCGGCGCTTGTTCTGCTTCCACACGCCTTCATACAGGCAATTGTGGAAGTAGAAATACTCCATGTGCTTGAACTCGCTCTTCGCCGCCGAGAACAGCTCCTCGACCTGCTCAATATGCGCATCCATCGAGCCGCCGATGTCGAAGAACACCAGCAGCTTCACCGCGTTGCGCCGTTCGGGGCGCATGTGCACGTCGAGATAGCCGTGATTGGCGGTCTCGCGGATGGTGGTGTCGAGATCGAGCTCGTCGGGCGCGCCGGTGCGCGCGAACTTGCGCAGACGGCGCAGCGCCACCTTGATGTTGCGGATGCCGAGCTCGACATTGCCGTCGAGGTCTTTGAACTCGCGCTTGTCCCACACCTTCACGGCGCGGTTGTTGCGGTTCTTCTCCTGGCCGATGCGCACGCCCTCGGGATTGTAGCCATGGGCGCCGAACGGCGAGGTGCCGGCGGTGCCGATCCACTTCGAGCCGCCCTGGTGCCGGCCCTTCTGCTCCTCGAGGCGCTTCTTCAGGGTCTCCATGAGCTTGTCCCAGCCCATGGCCTCGATCTGCTTCTTCTCTTCCTCTGTCAGGTATTTCTCGGCGAGCTTCTTCAGCCACTCCTCGGGGATCTCCGCCTTGTCCATGGCCTCGAGCAGGCTTTCGAGCCCCTTGAACACCGTGCCGAAAACGCGGTCGAACTTGTCGAGGTTGCGCTCGTCCTTCACCAGGGAGGCACGGGACAGGTAGTAAAAATTCTCGACCGTGTAGTCCGCCAGGTCGGCGTCGAGCGCCTCCATCAGCGTGAGGTATTCGCGCAGCGTCACGGGGACCTGCGCGTCGCGCAGAGAGGTGAAGAATTGCAGGAACATGGCTGACAGATTGCCCGTCGGGTGGCGAACGTCAAGGGGCGCCGCTTCACCTCTCCCATCGGGAGAGGTGAACTACGCGCGTCGGCGAACCAATTCAACGTGGACCCGACGCCTTTTTGCTCTAGAATTGCCCTTCTCTCGGGGTTGTTTTGGGGACGTTTGCAATGGGAATTCTCGCAGCGCTCATCATCGGCGCGATCGCAGGCTGGCTCGCGGGCAAGATTGTCCACGGGGCGGGATTTGGGCTGGTCGGCAACATCGTCGTCGGCATCATCGGCGCACTGGTTGCGGGCTGGGTGCTGCCCCAGCTGCACATCCAGCTCGCCACCGGCACGGTCGGCGCCATCGTGGACGCCACGATCGGCGCGGTGATTGTGCTGGTCATCCTTTCGCTGATAAAACGGGTCTGAAAGCCTGACCGAACCAGGAACGGCCGCCATGCGCGGCCGTTCGCTTGTCGTGACCAAGGCAACGAAATTGGCATTGCCTCACGACGACGACCAACAAGGACGCGCGATGAAATTTACCGGCACCAAGGACTATGTTGCGACCGACGATCTCAAGGTCGCCGTCAATGCCTCGATCGTGCTCGAGCGCCCGCTCCTGGTGAAGGGCGAGCCCGGCACCGGCAAGACGGTGCTGGCGGAGGAAGTGGCGAAGGCGCTGAACGCGCCGCTTTTGACCTGGCACATCAAGTCCACCACCAAGGCGCAGCAGGGCCTCTACGAATACGACGCGGTCTCGCGCCTGCGCGACAGCCAGCTCGGCGACGCGCGCGTGTCCGACATCAAGAACTACATCAAGCGCGGCAAGCTGTGGGAGGCTTTCACCGCCGAGCAGCGCCCGGTGCTCCTGATCGACGAGATCGACAAGGCCGACATCGAATTCCCCAACGACCTCCTGCTCGAGCTCGACCGCATGGAATTCCATGTCTACGAGACCGGCGAGACGATCAAGGCCAAGCAGCGCCCGATCATGATGATCACCTCCAACAACGAGAAGGAGCTGCCGGACGCCTTCCTGCGCCGCTGCTTCTTCCACTACATCAAGTTCCCCGACGCCGACACGATGGGCCGCATCGTCGACGTCCACTTCCCCGGCATCAAGAAGCGCCTCGTCGAGGAAGCGCTGCGCATCTTCTTCGAGGTGCGCGAGGTGCCCGGCCTGAAGAAGAAGCCGTCCACCTCGGAGCTTCTGGACTGGCTCAAGCTGCTGCTCAACGAAGACATGAGCGCCGAGCAGCTGCGCGAGCGCGACCCGCGCAAGCTGATCCCGCCGCTGCACGGCGCGCTGCTCAAGAACGAGCAGGACGTGCATCTGTTCGAGCGGCTGGCGTTCTTGAGCCGAAGGGAAGTGTGAGTTCTCGTGTCCCGGACGCGTTGCAACGCGCAAGCGTTGCTGCGCAGAGCCGGGACCCAGAAGGCGGCACGGCCCGCTCGCAGAGATGGGCCCCGGCTCGGCAGCGCACCGTCGAAGAGACGCTGCGCTGCGTCCGGGGCATGAGAGCGGAGTTTGGCGCACGTCCGCCTCCAACTCGTCATTGCGAGGAGCCCTTGCGACGAAGCAATCCAGAATCTTTCCGCGGAGAGATTCTGGATTGCTTCGCTCCGCTCGCAATGACGCAGTGTGAGGCGAACAACTTCGCTCTTTCCATTCGCAGTTTGAATCGCAGACGCACGCTTGCATTCTCGCAGCGCATGTCGCCCGAGCTTTGCGTCATTCCTCGCTCTCCGAAGAAAAGAGGGCGCAGGGAAGGTCGGGTGCTGACCTCGCACCCACGGTCTGCTGCGCAAAAGGCACACGCAGAAAACCGCACAGCAGCATACAGGTGGTGCCGAACACACGGCCTTCCCTGCGCGATGGTCGGACGGCTTATGCCGCGCTCTCCCGGGAGCCGAATTCCTTCTGGCCTCCCTCGCCCCGCGAATTGACGATGCCGTCTGCCCGGTTGGGCTCGCGCACATCTCCGCGGAAGGCTTGACCGTAGCAACGACGGCCAGGACCACACGGTTTTGCCGTACGCGCTCAGCGCCGCTCGTCCGCACGCGGATTGCGGGCTCACAGGGACTACCCGCCCTGCCCGTCCCATCTCGTGCACGACGCTGTCGCGTCCACCGCAACCCGGCCCGCGTTTCGAACGACTCGCGAACCGCCCCTCTTCGTGGGCCGGGCTGTGTCGATGTATGCCGTAATTCCGAATTTCGGTAAAGTGGAATATTTTCGCGGGAGGGGGTTGACGGCGTGTCAGGGTGTTTTGCCCGACGGGTCGCGTGTGGGATAGGTAAAGCGCCAGCAAGGCCCGTGCACCGGGTCCGCAGGCGTCACCGCCAAGGCAACGACACAATCACACCCTCGAAAGCGATTGCCGGGCAGCCTGGGTAACGAGACCGACGTTGAGACGACCGGCGCCATAGGCTTCGACGAGCCCTTGCTCAGTGCCCAAACCTTTAAGTTTGCTCGCGATCTCTCGGTCGAGCAGCCGTACCAACGCGCTATGCGCTTCGGATTGGGCTGTATCGCTCATATCACCGGCGCCAAGGATGACCTCCCGATGTTCAGGAAACAACCTCTCTAACCTGAAATACAGGTGTGTACGTTCAATGCGCTTGGGCTCCGAAGTCCCCAATCGGCGCAGCCAAAAGCCAACATTGACAAACCACTGAGATCCAAACCCCTTCTGAACTTCGACAAGCGTTACTACGTCACCCCCGAAGAAACGCATCAGTTGGCCGCTCGGTGCAAAGCCGTGCTGCCGCAGCGCTTGGAAGAGATTCTCTTTGAAGCTAGTCACCCGGCTGTGCCCTCACGCCACCGCTGTGTCCGGAATCCTCGCGGCTTCCATCGGTGCCTTGCCGCGGATCAGGTCCGAGGCGCGGTCGGCGATCATCATGGTAGAGGCGTTGAGGTTTGCCGAGATCATGCGCGGCATGACGGAGGCGTCGATGACGCGGAGGCCTTCGAGGCCGTGGACGCGGAGCTGGTCGTCGACCACGGCCCAGGTGGAATCGGCCGGGCCCATGCGGCAGGTGCAGCCGGGGTGGAAGGTGGTGGTGCCGCGCTCGGTGGCGGCGTGCAGGAACTCGTCGTCGGTGTTGACGTTGGGGCCGGGGAAATCCTCGTAGGCGTAATAGGGGGAGAGCGGCGCGGATTTCAGCAGGCGCCGTGCCAGCTTCATACCGCCGACGACGACGCGGCGGTCGAGCTCGGCGTCGAGATAGTTGGTCTGGATGATCGGCGGCGCGAACGGATCAGAGGAGCGGATGCGGACATAGCCGCGGCTCTCCGGGCGCTGCTGCCAGGAGGCCACCGTCATGCCGGGCTCGTCCTCGAGCTGGCCCTGCACGCCTTCCTTGTAGCTCGCGGGCGTGAAGGTGAGCTGGAGATCCGAGCTCTCCGCGCTCTCGCCGGAGTGCCAGAAGCAGTAGACCATGGTCGGCGACAGCGACAGCAGGCCGCGGCGCGCGGTCGCCCATTTCAGCGCCTCGATCCAGAGCGAGAGGCCGCGGCGGAGCTCGTTGATGGTCTTGATGTCCTTGACGCGCGCGACCGTGCGCGGGGCGTAATGGTCCTGCAGGCCTTCGCCGACGGGGAGCGCGTGGCGCACCGCGATCCCGTGCTGCTGCAGCAGATCCGGCGAGCCGATGCCGGAGAGCTGCAACAGCTGCGGCGAATTATAGCTGCCGCCGGAGAGGATCACCTCCTTGTTGGCGCGCACCTCGACAGGCTGGCCGCTGCGGCCGCCTTTCATGTAGCGCACGCCGACGGCGCGCTTGCCTTCAAAGATGATCTCGGTGGCGTGCGCATGCGTGTGCACGTGCACGTTCGGCCGCTTCATCGCCGGCTTGAGGAACGCGGTCGCGGCGGAGACACGCAGGCCGTTGTTGATAGTGCGCTGGCAGTAGGAGACGCCTTCCTGCGTCTTGCCGTTGTAGTCGGGATTGCGGGGAATGCCGAGCGAGACCGCGCCCTCCATGAAGGCTTCGCAGAGCGGATCGCGCCAGTCCATGGTGGTGACCGTGAGGCTGCCCTCCCTGCCGCGATAGAGCGCCTCGCCGTCGCCGACGCGTTTCTCCAGCCGCCGGAAGTAAGGCAGCACGTCGGCATAGCCCCAGCCGCGATTGCCCATCTGCGCCCAGGTGTCGAAATCCATGCGCTGGCCGCGATTGTAGATGTGGCCGTTGATCGAGGACGAGCCGCCGAGCGTCTTGCCGCGCGGCGCGTAGATGCTGCGCCCGCCGGTCCAGGGCCCCGGCTCCTGCTGATAGGCCCAGTTGATGCTCTTCATGTGGAAGGTCTTGATGAAGCCCGCCGGCAGATGGATGTAGGGATGCCAGTCCCTCGGGCCAGCCTCCAGCACGCAGACGCTGGTGTTGGGATCTTCGCTCAGCCGGCTGGCGAGCACGCAACCGGCAGAGCCCGCGCCGACGATGACGTAATCGAATCTGTCCATGGTGCCGGCCGCCTCTAGCGTGTCGTGAGATTGAATGAATTGCAGCCGCGCACGCTGACACCTCTCCCCGTAGGGGAGAGGTCGATTTGCGCAGCAAATCGGGTGAGGGGAGTTAGGTCCCACGAGAGACCGGTCCCCTCACCCGCGCCTTCGGCGCGACCTCTCCCTATGGGAGAGGTGATCGAGCTCGCGGCAAGATCGGGGCACATCATGACTAGCGCGGCTTGTCGCTGAGTTGAAATTCCAGATGCGCCTGCACCGTCGGCCATTCGGCGGCGGTGATGCTGTAGACCACGGTGTCGCGCAGCGTGCCGTTCGGCGCGATCTGGTGGCTGCGCAGGATGCCGTCCTGCTTGGCGCCCAGGCGCTCGATGGCGCGGCGGCTCTGGTGGTTGAAGAAATGGGTGCGGAACTCGACCGCGATGCAGTCCAGCGTCTCGAAGGCGTGGCGCAGCAGCAAAAGCTTGCACTGCGTGTTGAGCGGGCCGCGCTGCGCGCCCTTTGCGTACCAGGTCGAGCCGATCTCGACGCGGCGGTTGGCGGCATCGATGTTCATGTAGGTGGTCATGCCGACGATCCTGCCGCCGGCGTCGAACACGGTGAACGGCAGCATCGAGCCCGCGGCCTGGAGCCCCAGGCGGCGGTCGATCTCCTTCGCCATGCCCTCAGGCGTCGGGACCGCAGTGTACCAGAGCTTGAAGAGTTCGCCGTCCCTCACGGCCTCGACCAGCCCCTCGCGATGCTGATGGGACAGCGGCTCCAGACGGGCGTGCTGTCCGCGCAGGGTGATGGGATCAGGCCAGGGCATTGAAAGTCTCTCCTTCGTCATTGTGCAGCGAGGCATCCAGACGCCAGATCCTCATCCTGAGGAGCGCGGAACGCGCGTCTCGAAGGATGAAGGCCCGGCTGTGGCCTCGCCCTTCGAGACGCGCGCCAAGGGCGCGCTCCTCAGGGTGAGGGTCTGAAAGCTGCTTTGCCTCGCTCGCAACGACGGTCACTAGCACCGTTTACTTGTTTAGGAAATTGAGCGGCAAACCGCCGCGTGGCCAGTCCATGGCGATCAGTTCGCCCTTGCCGGACAGGGTAATGTAAGCGGTCTTCAGCTCGGGGCCGCCGAAGGCGATGTTGGTGGTGACGCGGTCGCCGGTCGGAACCTGCTCGACCAGGGTGCCGTCGGGCGCGATCACCGAGATGCAGCCGGAGACGAGGGTCGCGACGCAGACATTGCCGCCCGCCTCCACCGCGAGCGAATCGAACATCTGGTAGCCGCCGAGGCCGCAGATCGGCTTTCCCCGCTCCCCGCGGTAGATCACGTCGCGGGGCTTGAGCGTGCCCGGCGCGGAGAGCTCATAGGCCCAGAGCCGCCCCGTCGGCGTCTCCGCGATGTAGACGGTGTTCTCGTCCGGCGACAGCCCGATGCCGTTGGCCGGCAGGATCCCGTGCACGACCTCCACGATCTCGCTCATGCCGGGCTTGAGGTAATACATGCCGCCGACGTCCATCTCGCGCGCGCGGCGCTTGCCGAGATCGGAGAACCAGAGGCCACCCTGCCTGTCGAAGACGAGGTCGTTCGGCCCGCGCAGATCATGCGCGCCGCACTTGCTCACGACGGTCTCGACCTTGCCGGACTGCAGGTCGACGCGCTGGATCGCGCCGCCGAGATAATCGTCGGGCTGCGGTCCCGGCATGATCATGTTGCGGGTCGGGATCCAGGAGAAGCCGCCATTGTTGCAGATGTACATCTTGCCGTCGGGGCCGAGCGCGGCGCCGTTCGGACCGCCCGGAATCTTGGCGACGATCTCCTTGCGGCCGTCAGGATAGACGCGCGTCAGGCGCTGGCCGCGGATCTCCACCAGCACCACCGAGCCGTCGGGCATCACGACCGGGCCTTCGGGAAATTCGAGGTCGGTGGCGAGAACGCGGATGTTGGTCGTGGCATTCGACATTGGGACCCTCCCGGCTGCTTGTTATGGCTTGCACGGGATGTCCGGCACGGGCTCCGCAGGCAAGATTTGCCTGCGGTTATGACAAAGTCGCCAAGGCTTGCCAAGCAAGCCGGACGGTATGCCAGCGTTGCGCTGCAAAGCGCGATGAAGGTCATCGCGCCTTGCGTCCTCGTTCGAGCATGATCCTTTCGGAAAACCGCTGCACACTTTACGCTAACGCGGCCCTTCGGGTCCGGATCATGCTATTCCCTCACCGGCAACCAGATCTCGAAACCGCCATTGCCGGTTGCAGGATCGAACGTCTCGTCGTAGCGCTCGAAATTCGGCGCGTCCGCGGCTTTGAGACCGGATGCCGGCAGCCACTGATTCCAGATCGTGTTCACGGTGCGCCGGATCGAAGCGACGTGCTCGGTATGCGTGAACACGGCATAGCGCTGCTCGGGAATGCGGATGCGACCGAAGCGGCGCGGCAGGTCGGAGAAATCGGCGACCTCGACCCCGGCGATATAATCGAAATTGCCGGCGTCATCGCCGTTGCAGCAGACGCCATAGGCGACTTGAATTTTTCCTTGGCCGGCCCGCGCGGGGATGTCGGCGACCTCCCGATGGAAGCGTTGCCAAAGACCGGGGATCATGGCGCCGTTGTCGCAGGAGATGCGCTCGGCGGGGCCGGCGACGAGGAAGGCCTTTGCGATCTCGAAACGCGGTGGGGCAAGATGGTCGAGCATGGTGGAATTCATGAGGATCGGCTCCTGAAGCTCGAGGTGACTCACGCACGTTGCCGCCCTCACCGCTTCGGGCGTGGTGCCGAAAAGGTCGCGGAACGCGCGGGTGAAGGCTTCGTGCGAGCCGTAGTCCGCCTCCAGCGCCAGCGACAGGATGTCGGGTGCGCCCTTTGCGAGACTGCGCGCCGCCTCCGTCAGCCGCCGCGCGCGCACGTACCGCATCACCGGAAAACCGGTGGCTGCGGCAAACGCACGCACGATGTGGAACCGCGACACGCCTGAGATCGCCGCGATCTCGTCGAGCGTCATCGGCTCGGCCAGATGGCTCTCGATATACCAGAGTGCGCGCTGGGCTGGATTCATGACGGTTCAGGCTCACGTTCGAAGCGCGGCGATGATGCGCCGGTCTCTGCCGCTCTGCTTGATCGGCATTGCTGTCCTTCGCATGACGATAGCCCGGCAATCGTCGCTGGCAACGCCCTGCTGTTCGTGGCTACACTCGTTGAAACCGCTCACGAGAAAGAGGAACCGGGTCATGGAAATCACCGATGTGCGGGCGCACCATATCCGCATCCCCTATGACGCCGGTGTCGCAAGCTTCCGCCAGGGTGCTTCCGCGATTTCCGCGCTCGACATCGTCCTCGTCGAGGTCACGACCGATGCCGGGCTGACCGGCTGGGGCGATGCCTTCGCCTATGTCTGCCCGCGCACCACGCGCAGCGCCGTCGAGGAGATGATCGCGCCGCAGGCCCGCGGGCTGAAGGTGCCCGATGCTGCCGGCATTCCCGCGGTGATGGAACAGATCCAGCGCAATCTGCATCTGTTCGGCCGCTACGGCATCACCATGTTCGCGATCTCCGGGCTCGATATCGCATTGTGGGACCTGGCTGCGAAGGTCAAAGGCGTGCCGGTGCATCGCCTGCTGGGCGAGATCAGGCGCACGGCCATTCCGGCTTACGCGAGCCTCCTGCGGATCGGCTCGCCCGACAACATCGCCGCCGAATGCAGGAAGGCGCTCGCGCTCGGCTATGGCGCGATCAAGCTGCACGAGACCACGGCCCCTGCAGTGTTCGCCGCGCGCGAGGCGATCGGGCCAGCCATTCCGCTGATGGTCGACATGAACTGTCCGTTGACTGGCGAACAGGCGATCGCGTTTGCGAAAACATGCCGGGAGGCGCAGCCGATGTTCCTGGAGGAGCCGGTCTGGCCACCGGAAGACTTCGCCACGCTTGCCGACGTCCGCAGCAAGGGCGGGCTCGACGTCGCCGCCGGCGAGAATGCCTGCACCGAATATCAATTCCGCCAGATGATGGAGGCGGGCGCGGTCAGCCACGCCCAGCCCTCGGTCATCAAGGTCGGAGGCATCACGGAATTCCTGAAGGTCGCAGGCCTGGCCGATCGGCTCGGCGTCAAGATCGTGCCGCACTCCCCTTACTTCGGTCCCGGCCTGCTGGCGACGCTGCATCTGCTCGCAACGCGCGACGACGGGCTGGTCGAGATGTTCTATCTCAAGCGCGAGGCCTGCCTCTGGGGCGGACGTGCCGATGTCGATGCCACCGGCCATGTCGCGGTGCCCTCAGGCCCCGGGCTCGGCTACGACCCCGATCGTGCCGTGATGGAGCGCTATCGCGTCGCGTGAACGGCGCGCTTATTTCGCGGCGTCCTTCGGCGGCGCATCCTGCTTCTTCTTCAGATCCTCGGCGGCCTTCGCCTGCGCGGCCTGAAGCTCGCCGAGCGTCTTCTGCAAGCCGGCGAGGCTCGACTTCAGCGTGTCGATCTGGCGATTGGCGGCATCCAGCTTCTGCTGATGATCAAGGGCGAGCTTGGCGATCGTCTTCTGCAGGAAATCGACATTGCTCTGGAGGCAGCTGGTGCGCCGCTCCATGGTCTTCTCGACGGTGCAGATCTCGATCCCGGGCACGTCCTGCGCGCGGAGCGGCAGCGGCGCCAGCGCTGCGAGCAGCAACATCGCGAAACAAATGCCGGTGTTTCGAAGCAGCATGCAGGTTCCTCGTCCGATCGATCACAGCAATGTGCGCCGTTTGCGCGCCGCAGCGTGACGCTACCACACTCGTACCGCATTCTCGCGTTGAGCTTGCGTCTGTTCCCAGGGATGGGGAACGATGATCCGCACGCGGAAGAAGTGGGCACTCTTTCCGCGGCTTTGTTTAGGGGAGATTTTTGGAATGGCAACGCGCGACAGACGTTTGGCGGAGTTCGACGGAGCCGGAGAACCACCGCCGGGCCTGCCACTCGAAGTGCTCTGCGAGGATCACAGCGGAACATATCAACTGCCGTTCGCCTGCCGCTACGTCGAGGGACGCTGGCAGAACCACGAGGCCGGCATCGCGGTCGAAGCAACCGTCATCGGCTGGCGCCTGCCGCGCGTGAAGCAGCGCGGGGCCGCCTGAGCGCGGTTTCTGTTTCAAAATGCGACGGCGCCGCGCTCCGCCTTAACCTTCGGAACGCGGCCCGAACGAATCACGTCCGAATCAGCGGAAAGGCCGCGTACGCAGCTGTTCACGGCTAGATGTCGATGCGGCTGTGCGGGCGCGCACAATATCTGCGCAGCATGCGGGATGGGCCCGGCCTGTCACCGGCGCCAAAGGTTAATCGCAGCAAAGGCATCGCTGTGGGGCCGCCGGGCGAGGGCACCGCCCCCGAAACAGGCAGGACGGCGCAACACCTGCCTAATATTCGACCTCGAGCTCCTCGATCTCGGCGGGCTCCTCCCGCGCCGCAGCGATCCATTCCTGCATCTCCGGCATGGCCATGATGGTATCGGCATAGGCCTTCAGGCGCGGCTCGAGCTTGACGTCATAGGTCACAAAGCGCGTCACCACCGGGGCGTACATCGCATCCGCCATGGTGCGCCGCGCGCCGAACAGGAAGGGGCCGCCCGATTTCTCCAGGCAGTCGCGCCAGATGAAGGAGACGCGGTCGATGTCGGCCTGCGCCCGCGACCAGATCTTGAAGCCCGGAAAGTGTCCCTTCAGGTTGACCGGCAGCGAGGCGCGCAGCGTGGTGAAGCCGGAATGGATTTCGCCTGAGATCGAGCGGCAATGGGCGCGCTGGATGCGGTCGGCCGGCAGCAGGCCGGCGTCCGGCATCAGCTCGGCGAGATATTCGGCGATCGCCAGCGTATCCCAGACCACGGCGCCCTCGTGCCGCAGGCACGGCACCAGAATCGACGACGACAGCAGCAAAATCTCGGCGCGTGCCGACGCATCGTCCGGGGCGGTGACGATCTCCTCGAAATCGAGCCCGGAGAATTTCGTCAGCAGCCAGCCACGCAGCGACCAGGACGAGTAGTTCTTGCTGCTGATGGTCAGTGTCGCCTTCGCCATATGGCCCTTCCCTGGTCCCGACATCAGCCCGGACGTGCCCGTGGCCTGAACTTTTCATGGGTCTGAGCAGCAAGCGACGTGCCAATTCTGCGACGGTCCAGACCGCCGTCTGGCGTCCTTATTGCATAGCAGCACGGGACGGGATGGGCGTTTCAGCATGATGTCGATGTATTATCAGGCCTTTCAAAACCACATGGACCTGACGGCGCCATGGCGCGCAGGGGCTTCGTCGGCGCTCAAATTCCTCAACCTGGTGCCGCAGGGCATGTCGGACCAGGTCGTCGGCCGGCTGTCGGCCGCGCTGGAGCTGATCTCGCGCTCCACCCTCACCTACCACCGGCCGGCCTACGGCATCGACAGCGTGATGGTGGGCAACCGCGAGATCGCCGTCACCGAGGAGATCGCCTATGCGACGCCATTCGGCTCGCTGCTGCATTTCCGCAAGGACGGCGTCGGCGAGCAGCCGCGCATGCTGCTGGTGGCACCGATGTCCGGCCACTTCGCCACGCTCCTGCGCGGCACCGTGAAGACACTGCTCCAGGACCACGACGTCTACATCACCGACTGGCACAATCCGCGCGACATTCCGCGCAGCGAGGGCCGCTTCGGGCTCGACGACTACACCGAGCACCTGATCGACTTCCTCGGACAACTCGGTCCGCGCCCGCACATGGTGGCGATCTGCCAGCCGTCCGTCTCGGCGCTCGCGGCCGCCGCGATCATGTGCGAGGGCAATCACCCCTCGCGCCCGGCGACGCTGACGCTGATGGCAGGTCCCATCGACACCCGCATCCAGCCGACCAGGGTCAACGAGTTCGCCAAGAGCAAGCCGATCGAGTGGTTCGAGCAGAACCTGATCAACTACGTGCCGGTGCAATGCCGCGGCGCCTTGCGCAAGGTCTATCCGGGCTTCGTGCAGCTCACGGCCTTCGTCTCGATGAATCTCGAGCGTCACATCAAGCAGCATCTCGACCTCGCCAACCACATCGCCAAGGGCGAGAAGGACAAGGCCGCGACGATCAAGACGTTCTACGACGAATATTTCGCGGTGATGGATCTTCCTGCGGAATTCTACATCGAGACCGTGCGCGACGTGTTCCAGGAGCACCTCCTGCCGCAGGGCAAGCTGATGCATCGCGGCCGCCCGGTGAATACCAAAGCCGTAAGCCGCATGGGCCTGATGACGGTCGAGGGCGAGAAGGACGACATCTGTTCGATCGGCCAGACCCTCGCCGCCCAGGACCTTTGCACCGGCGTTCGCGCCTATCGGCGCGTCCACCACATGCAGGCCGGCGTCGGCCATTACGGCGTGTTCTCCGGCAAGCGCTGGAACAACGAGATCTACCCGCTGCTGCGCGATTTCGTGCACGTGAACTCGTGAGCGCGAGCGGCGACACGGCGTTCAGATTGGACGGGACTGTCTCCGAACCGCATCTGCGATAGGCTTCAGCGATTCAGGAGCGGCACGGCCAACCAGACTATAGCCCAGCCCGTCGTCGGCCCAGGTATAGCCTCCGACGTCGCCCTGCGATTGATGCGTCATGGGCGCATTCTGATCCGCCCTGCTCATGGACCGGATCAGCACGACGATCCGGCTGCCACGGTCATCGTCATACATGAACATGGCCGCCGGACCATGCGGGCTGGCAACAACGCGACCTCCCATCAACCGATAGCCTGACGCTGCAAGGTCCGGCACCTTCACCGGCCGGCGCAGCCGGTCAGAGACCCAGTGCACGAGCTCGGCGCTGTCGGAGGCGCGAACCTCGACGGGCCGGACGCGATCCGGTGCGTAGACGCTGTAGGTGGACGCCGCCTCCTGCCCGAGCGCAGCCAGTCCGCTCGGCGACGGCTGGAGCGCACCGCGCATGGACCAGCCGCCGACGCCGCCAATGCTCAAGAGCAGAAGCGCCGCCGCGGCCCAGGGCACGAAGGACGGCCTTCGAGCCCGCCGCTCGATGATACGCGACAAATTCAGCTCTGCGGGCAACGGCTCCTCGGCAACAGGCGCGAGCGCCGCGCGCAACAGCTCGCGCTGGCTGGCAAAGGCGGCCGCGCGCCTGGCGACATCCGGATGATCGTTCAGATATGCAGCGACCTCTGCCTGCCGCTCCGGCTCGAGGACCCTGTCCACATAGCCATGGAGATCATCTTCCGTGATCGGACGATGGCTCATTCTCTCGCGCTCCGGATTGACACGATGTTGCCTGCAGCGCCGATGGACGGTCGTTCAAGCTCCTGCTGCAGCCTTTCTCGCGCACGGGACAACCGCGACATCACCGTACCCACGGGAATGTTGAGCACTTTGGCAGCATCCGCATAGGACAAGTCCTCGACCGCGACGAGCAGAAGCACCGCCTGCTGATCCCTCGGGAGCTTCGCGAGCTTGTTCAGCACATCCTGATACATGAGCTTCTGCTCCTGTGCAGCAGCCTCGCCGAATTCGTTCTCGTCTCTCTCGTCAATCGGAACGTGGCTGCCGCGCGACGCCGATCGGCGAAACTGATCGACTGCGAGGTTGTGCAGTATGGAGAACAGCCAGGAGCGGACATTGCCATCGCGCCGCTGATACCAGCGACTGACCGCGCGCTCCAGGCAATCCTGTACCAGATCGTCGGCGGCCACACGATCGCGAACGAGCGAGCGCGCGTAGCGGCGGAGCGCGGGGATCAGCGGCTCGACCTGAACCAGCATGTCCTGCATCGCGCGTTCCGCCTGCTCTCTCTGTTGTCTTCAGAATGAACGCTATCGAGACTCGATCTGGACCGGCTTGCCCGGCATTGCCGCATCGCCGGACGCAATGACCAAATATCGCCTGTCCGTCCTGGAGTTTGGCTCGACGATCTGACGGATCGGGCCTGTGGCGTTGACAATAGCAGATCCCGCCGGATTGGTCATGAAAGCAGCCAGCGGCTGCAACGAGCCGCTACCATCTTCATGCCTGGCGAGCGCCAGCACATATTTCTGCTTTGGCTGAAGTCCGGTGACGGAGGCCTGCAGGATCTGAACCAGACCCTGATCGAACAGCGATACGGTAGTCGGCACCCTGCCGGCCCTCCCTCCTTCCTTCGGCGCCAGCGCGAGGTGCGCGACCTGGCCGGCGACGCCGAGGGCCTGCAGGTTCTGGCGGTCATCGGGATCGGGCGCGGCATTCGGCACATAGGCGATCGCCTGCGGCGCTTGCCCGATTGGGACGTTGGCGATGACCTTGTTGGTCGCAGTATCGATCGCGGCCAGCGCATCTGCGTTCTCCAGCCCGACATAGACGCGCGTGCCATCACCCGAAGGCCACACGCCATGTGGAAGATTGCCGACCGGGATGGTTGCGACCTGCGAAAAGTCGCCCGTGCTGAACACCTTGACCTCGTTCAATCCACCCACGGTGACGTAGGCGAACGTTCCTTTCGCCGTATGGGCGAAGTTCACGTGATTGGTAATCGGTCCGGTGTCGATCGTCTTGATTGGATCGAACGGCGGCCTGGCGTTGAATACCTGGGTCTTGCCGATGTCCTTGAGCGTGAACCAGACCTGGTCGCCTTCCGGCGTCACCGCGATGTTCGGACAGAATGGGCTTTCCTGCTTCACCTTGGCGATGATCTTGTGCTCGGCGACCGAGACGACGTCGGTCTCCGGATTGAAGGAGGAACATATATAGCCGTACTTGCCGTCCGGCGAGAACATCTGCATGCCGGGGCCGCTCGGCGTCGTGATGCGGTCCTTCTCCTCGAAGGTTCCGGCATCGAGCACGGAGATGTAGTTCTCCCCGCGTACGGTAACCCACACCTCCTTGCCGTCAGGCGTGAAGAACGCCTCATGCGGCGAGCGGCCGATATAGGTGACATGCTTGATGGCATTGCTCGCCGTATCGATGAAGGTCACCGAGTTCGAGCCGATCGAGACCACTGCGAGTGTGCGGTGATCGGGCGAATAGCCCATGCCGTGGACGAGCACCTGGCCCTTGTAGAGCGGGCTGAAGTTGCCGGGCTGAGGATCACCGAGCCTGATCACGCCGAGCAGTTTGTTGTCGACGGGATCCGTCACAGAGACCGTGTTCGAGAACTGCTCGGCCGCGTAGACACGGTCATGATGGCCGATCGGGAGATCGGGCGAGGCCAGTGCGCCCGGAGCTTGGCCGGCCCACGCGGCGCCACTGGTCGCCAGCATTGTGGCCGCCAAGAAAAGTGTCTTCAAGGTTTTCATGTCTGGCTCCTAGTGTTTCGTTCCGGCGGGCATGTTCAACTGCATGTCCGAATGGTGATCCTGCGCCGGCGGGACGAGCTGCGGCTGGGTCGGCGCGGGGGCGGTATCGGTCACGGGCTCGCCGATCGCGAGCTTCATGGCTGCGATCTCCTGCATCTGGTCGACGATGATCTCCTGCGCGATTCGCCGAAGCTGCTCGTTCTTGCCGTAGCGCAGTTCAATCACGGCCATGTCGATGGCGCCCTGATGATGCGGGTTCATCATGGCAACGAAATCGCGATCGATGTCGCCGGTCGGCTTCACCGCCATGTCGTTCATCATCTTCGTCATGGCGGCATCGTTCTCCTTGAGGAACGCACTCTCGTCGGCGTTGAGCGCCGTCGGATGGCTTTCGACCGGATGGCTTTCGTGAGCAAGGAGCAATGACGGAACCGCAAAGGCGAGCAGCAGCCGCGCGCCGAATGCAGCTGCGGCGAGACCCGGTCGCCGAACCTTGCCAATGAGCGCCGTCATGACGCTGCGAAACCCTGACCTGTGCATTTTGAACTCCGCGGGTGTATTGAGGGTGTGACGTCTTGCAACGCCTGTTATTCCGTCTACCGCTTCAAGATTTTTGCCGTCTCCGATGGTGGTCATCCCAGCAGCAGGGACTGAGAAGTAGGACGTGCCGGCGCACGTCCTATTCCATCGGCGCACTCAGAAATTCCGGAGCGACGGGTCGTAGGCTGGAAAATGCAGGTGTTACAAACGCTAAGGGATCGCCAGGAAGTTCGATCACATAAACGTCAGCGTTGCCGGCGCGGAAAACCGCAGTTGGAAGAGATGGTGAAGTGAAGTCTCGAGGTGCTCCGCGCCTTCACGCCTCAGGCCGACCACTCCTCGCCCCACGCCTGAACGACATGGCCCGGCGTGACCTCGCGGTACTGCCGGATCGGCGGCTGGTAGTCCGGTGCGCGCACCGGGCTTGTGATCTCGTCGTTCGAGGCCTCGCGCCGGACTCCGCGGCGCGACGGGTCGGGCACCGGCACGGCGGCCATCAGCTTCTTCGTATAAGGATGCTGCGGATCGCCGAACACCGCAGCGCGCGGGCCGATCTCGACGATCTCGCCGAGATACATCACCGCGACGCGATGGCTCATGCGCTCGACCACCGCGATGTCGTGGGAGATGAAGAGATAGGCGAGGCCCATGCTGGCCTGGAGGTCCAGCATCAGATTGACGACCTGCGCCTTGACCGAGACGTCGAGCGCGGAGACAGCTTCGTCCGCGACGATCAGCTTCGGCCCGAGCGCGAGCGCACGCGCGATGCAGATGCGCTGGCGCTGGCCGCCGGAGAACTCGTGCGGGAAGCGCGCCGCCATGTCGGCGGTCAGGCCGACGCGAACGAGCAGGTCGGCGACTTTCTCCCGCGCCTGCGCCGCCGAGGCGAGCCCGTTGGCGAGCAAGGGCGCAGCGATCGCCGTTCCCACCGACATGCGCGGATTGAGGCTCGCGAACGGGTCCTGGAACACGATCTGCATCTGCTTGCGAAAATCGCGTAAGGCTCGGCCGTTCATGGCCAGCACGTTCTCGCCGTCGACCAGGACCGTCCCGCTGTCCGGCTCGAGCAGCCTCAGGATCGAGCGCCCTGTCGTCGACTTGCCGCAGCCGGATTCGCCGACCAGCGCCAGCGTCTCGCCGGCGCGCAAGGTGAAGGAGACGTTCTCGACCGCGTGGACGCGGCCCGAGACCTTGCCGAACAATCCGGAGCGGATGGGGAAACGCGTGGTGAGGCCCGAGACTTCCAGCAACGGCCGCTCGGCCGTCGAAACGGTGTCGGGCGTCTCCACCGGCTGGTCCGAAGTCCCCGTCACCTTGTCGACGATCGGAAACCGCATCGGCCGCGCCCGTCCATCCATCGAGCCGAGACGCGGCACGGCCGCCAGCAGCGCGCTGGTGTAGGGATGCGAGGGTGCGGCGAATATCCGCGGGGTCGCGTCGATCTCCACCGCCTGCCCGCCATACATCACCACGGTCCGGTCGGCGATCTCGGCGACCACACCCATGTCGTGGGTGATGAAGAGGATCGACATCCCCTCCTCCTGCTGAAGCTCCTTCAACAGTTCGAGGATCTGGGCCTGGATGGTGACGTCGAGCGCGGTGGTCGGCTCGTCCGCGATCAACAGCCTCGGCCTGCAGGCCAGCGCCATCGCGATCATCACGCGCTGGCGCATGCCGCCGGAGAAGCGATGCGGATGCTCGTGGAAGCGGGATTTCGCTGCGGGGATGCGGACGCGATCGAGCAGGCGGATGGTTTCCGCCTCGGCGGCCGCGCGCGACAGGCCGCGATGCTGGATCAGCGCCTCGGCGATCTGGAAGCCGATGGTGAGCACCGGATTGAGGCTCGTCATCGGCTCCTGGAAGATCATGGCGACGTCATTGCCGCGAATGCTGGTCATGCTCGCCTCGGGCAGCGCGAGCAGGTCGCGGCCGGCCAACATGACGCGGCCCTCGACGCGACCGATCTCCTGCGGAATCAGCCGCATGATCGAGAGCGCGGTGACGCTCTTGCCCGAGCCCGACTCTCCGACGATTGCCACGGTCTCGCGCGGCGCGACGTCGAATGACACGTTGCGCACGACGGGAATCCATCGCCGCTCGATCATGAAGGAGGTGGTGAGGCCGGAGACCGACAGCACGGGGGCCTGCGACTCGACAACGACTTGGCCGGATCTGCTGGCGTCGGTGTTCATGCGATGGTCCTGGCGCGTGCCGCGGAGGAGGTGCGCCCCCTCCCCCGCTTGCGGGGGAGGGTTGGGGAGAGGGTGCTTCCGCAATCGAGCCCCCCCAAGAGGAAAGAGCCCTCACCCGGCGCTTCGCGCCGACCTCTCCCGCGAGCGGGAGAGGTGAACCGAGTCCGTGGCTGCACCGATATTCCCATCATTATCGCGCCCTCAGTAGCCGCGACTGCGATCGACGAGCCCCGGCAGCTCCTCGCCGCGGCGGTGACGGGCGATGACGTCGAGCACGAAATCGACGGCGGTGTCGGGCGTCGTCATACTGGCATTGTGCGGCGTCAGCAGGATGCGCGGATGGCTCCAGAACGGATGGCCTGGCGGAAGCGGCTCGGGATCGGTGACGTCGAGCACCGCGCCGGATAGCGCGCCGCTGTCGAGTGCAGCAAGGAAATCGGCCTCGACGAGATGCGGGCCACGGCCGACATTGACGAGCCCTGCCCCGCGCGGCAGGCGCGCGAACAGGTCGGCATTGAGAATCCCGCGCGTCTGATCCGTCAGCGGCAGCAGGCAGACCAGAATGTCGGCCCGCGCCAGAAACTCCGGCAGAGTATCCGCGCCCGCGTAGCAGGTGACGCCTTCGATCTCGCGCGGCGAACGATTCCACCCCGATAGCGCAAAGCCGAACGCCTTGAGACGTTCGAGCACGGCCTGGCCGAGCTGGCCCAGTCCCATCACGCCGACACGCCGCCGCTTCGCCGGCGTGATCCGGATCTCGCGCCAGACCTGCTGCTTCTGCTGGTCGATGAAATCCAGGAGATCGCGATGCAGCGCGAGCACAGCCATGGTGACGTATTCGACCATGGTCTCGGCGATGCCGGGCTCCAGCATGCGGACCAGCGGAATATGCGCCGGAACTTTCGTGGTATCGAACTGATCGACGCCCGCTCCGACGGAGAAGACCAGTTCGAGATTGGGAAAGGTCGCCGCAATGTCATCCGGCGGCACCCACGCCACCAGATGGCGGACGTCGGCGGGATTGCCGATGTCGGGCCAGAGCCGGAACGGCACGTCGGGCGCGCGCTCCGCGAAGAAGCGCGCCCATTCGGCGCCGCGAACCATGTTGGCCTTGTAGAGAACCGTCATGCAGCTAACGTCCTCAGAACGGGCTGACCGGCGCGAGCCGACGGCCGTCGATCATGCGCTTGTGGCTGTAGGCGGCGGGATCGACCAGCGGCGTCGCGCCGGTCACGATGTCGGCGGCGAGCTTGCCGGCTGCGGGGCCGATGCCAAAGCCGTGGCCGGAGAAGCCGGTGGCGAGGAAGAAGCCCGGCAGCGCATCGACCGCCGAGATCACGGGGATCGTATCCGGCGTGCAGTCGATCGTGCCGCCCCAGGCTTCCGCGATCTCGATGTCCTTCAATTCCGGATTCGACTTGATCAGCGCTGATAGCGCCGAATTGACCAGCGACATGTCGGGCGCGGGATCGCGCACGCGCTCGGCCTCGAACGGCGACGGCTTGTCGAAGCTCCAATTCGTGCCGCGCATGAGCTGGTCGAAGAACGACTTGCCGAACGACAGCTTCAGGCCGGTCTTGCGATGCTGATAGGTCGGCCAGAAGGTCCAGGCGTAGCGCAACAGATCCGGCGATAGCTCCACCGTGCCGCGGTTGCGCAGCGCCAGCGTGAAGCCGCCGTCGAGGCGGCGACGGATGCAGTAGAAATCGGTGCCGAGCGCGCCCGACGTGATCTCCGGCCCCGGCGTGGTCCGGCAGGCGGTGGCGTTGACGAGACCGATCGGCAGCTCGATGCCATGGCGGCGGCAGAACAGCGACGACCAAGCGCCGCCCGCCAGCAGAACGGATTGGGTGCGGATCGTGCCCTTCTCGGTGACGACGGCGCTGACGCGGCCGCCTTGCGTCTCCAGCCCGCGTGCCGCGCAGCCCTGATGGATGGTGACGCCGTGCTTGCGCGCGGCGGCCGCGAGCGCGGGCACGGCCATCGACGGCTCGGCGCGGCCGTCGCTCGGCGTGTGCAGGCCGCCGACCCATGTGTCGGTATTATCAGGCATGCGCTCGGCGACCTCCGCCGGCGTCAGGACGGTGGAGTGGACCTGCATCTCGCGCGCGACCGCGGCCCAGCGCTCCCAGCTTGCGAGCTCGTCCTTGCTCTTGGTCAGGAACAGCACGCCGGTGCGGCGGAAGCCGGCATCGACGCCCGCATCGTTCTGCATGTCCTCCCAGAGCCGCAGCGCCTCGCGCGCGAGCGGGATTTCCTCGCGGGCGCGGCCCTGCTGCCGGCACCAGCCCCAATTGCGGCTCGACTGCTCACCGCCGACGTGGCCCTTCTCGACCAGTGCGACCGAATGGCCCTTCTTCGCGAGATGATAGGCCGCGGAGACGCCGATGACGCCGCCGCCGATGACGACGACATCCGCCTGCTGCGGCAAGCGCTCGTCGCTGTTGATACGGTTGAGCGGCGGGGACATGGGGCACTCCTGGAGTTCAGTTCGATCGAGGTCTTGCTCGTCATGGGATGTTCATGCGCGGATCGAGCGCGTCGCGCAGGCCGTCACCGAGGAAGTTGAAACTGGTCACCGCGAGCGTGATGGCGAGGCCCGGCGCGATCGCGAGCCAGGGTGCGCTGGTGAGATAGATCTGCGCGTTGTTGAGCATGTTGCCCCAGCTCGCGGCCGGCGGCTGGATGCCGTAGCCGAGATAGCTGACATAGGATTCGAGCAGGATCGCTTTCGCGACGTTCAGCGTCGCCGCCACCACGATCGGCGCGATCGCGTTGGGCACCAGCTCGCGGAACATGATCCGCAGGTTCGACGAGCCAAAGGCGAGCGCGGCGACCGCGAACTCGCGTTCCCGCAACGACCGCACCTGGGCCTCGACGACGCGAGCGACGGCCATCCAGGCCGTCGCCGCAATCAGCACGGTGGTGGTGACGAGGCCGGGCTCGGTGAGCGCGGCCAGCGCCAGCAGGAGGAAGATGGTCGGAAAGCACAGCACGGCATCGACAAGCCGCATCAGGACCGCACCGACCACGCCGCCATAGAAGCCGGCGAAGGCGCCGACGGCAATTCCGACCGCCATCGCGATCACCATCGCGACGATGCCGATCGAGAGCGAGACGCGACCGCCCATCATCAGCCGCGCCAGCACGTCGCGGCCGAGCTCGTCGGTGCCAAGGATATGCGCGCCCGACAGCGGCGGCGCGAAGCGCTTCATGATGTCGATATAGGTGTCGTCGAACGGCAGCAGATAAGGGCCGAACGCCGACCCGAGCACGAGAACGAGGATGATCACCGCGCCCGCGAGCGCGAGCCGGTGGCGACGAAAACGACGCCACGCGGCCTGGCCGGGCGCGAGCTGAACGGTGGAGATGGTCGCAGCCGTCATCGCTAGCCCACCCGGATGCGCGGATCGACGACGGCATAGAGAATGTCGGCGAGCAGGGAGCCGATCAGCACCATGGTCGCCGAGAACATCAGGATGCCCATCACCACGGGATAATCGCGATAGCCGATGGAATCGAGGAACAGCCGGCCCATGCCGGGCCAGGTGAACACGGTCTCGGCGACCAGCGCGCCGCCGAGCAGCGTCGGAAACTGCAAGCCAGCCACCGTGATCATCGGCAGCAGCGCGTTGCGAAGCGCGTGGACCGTGAGGATGCGCCACTCGGGCATGCCCTTGGCGCGCGCGGTGCGGATGTAGTCCTGGTTGATCACCTCGAGCATGGAGGAGCGCATGAAGCGGCCCCACATCGCGGTTTCGACCAGCGCCAGCACCATTGCCGGCGCGATCAGATGATGCAGCAGGTCGAGGAAGGAGCCGTCGCCGATGGTCTGCCTGTTGCCGGCCGGCAGCCAGCCGAGCTTCACCGAGAAGACGTAGATGGTGACGAGGCCGAACCAGAAGGTCGGAATCGACAGCGCGATCATGGCACCGACGGTGGCGAGCGTGTCGAACAGCGAGTAGCGGCGCAGCGCACCCAGCACGCCGATCCAGCAGCCGAGCAGCACCGCGATGACCGTCGCCGTCGCCATCAGCTCCAGCGTGGCGCCGAGATGCGAGGAAATCACCGACAGCACCGCCTCGCCGTCGCGATAGGAGCGCCCCCAGTCGCCCCGTACCATGCGGCCGAACCAGTCGAGATATTGGATCGGCACCGGGCGATCGAGCCCGAGCTGCCTGGTGACGCGGTCGAGATCCTCCTGCGTCATCTGTCCGGAGACGGCGAACTGCGACAGCGGACCGCCGGGCGCCAGATGCAGGATGGCAAAGCCGATCGCCGAGACGATCACCAGCAACATGATCGCCTGCGCCAGGCGGTTGACGACGTAACGGGCCATCTCAGGCGATCCAGCGTGCCTGAGACATCAGGCCCAGTACCATTCGCGGATGTTCCAGCAGTTGATCGAGGTGTTGATGTTGGGACGGAAGCCTTGCAGCCCTTCCTTCACGCCTTCGGCGATGAAGCCCTGGAACATGGGCAGAATCGCAAGGTCGTTGCGGATCAGCTTTTGCAGGTCGCCATAGGTCGTCTTGCGCTGGGCGAGATCGAACTGCCTGGCGCCGTCGGCGAGCAGGCGATCGGCCTCGGGATTCTTGTACTGATAGGTGTTGTAGCCGCGGCCGCCCTTGGCGGGAATGGCGCCGGAGCCGAAGCGCGGCGTCACGTCGGGGTCGCTGCCCAGCATGAAGTTGACGGAGACCAGTACCGAGTTGAACTTCGACTGCTGCCAGAACTCGCCCCAGATCACGGCCGCCGGCATGTTGTTGACGCGCATCGCAGCCCCGATCGCGCGCCAGTCCTGGATCAGCAGCTGCTGGGTCTGCTCACGCACCGCATTGCCCGACGTCGTCGAGTTGGTGAATTCGAGCTTGACGCCGCCCTTCTCACGAATGCCACTGGAGCCGCGGACCCATCCTGCCGCATCGAGCAGCGCATTGGCCTTGGCGGGATCGTATTTGTGCTGCGGCAGTCCCTGCTGAAACGACCAGGCCTGCTGCGGCACGAAGCTCTCGGTCTGCGTCGGCAGGCCGTAATAGAGCGCATCGATGATCGCCTGCTTGTTGATGGCGAGGTAGAGCGCCTCGCGCACGGCGCGGTCGGCGAAGGGACCGAACTCCAGATTGGGCGCGATATGCTCCACCGACGAGGTCGAGGAGACGAAGACCTTGCGGCCCTTCTGCGTCTTCGCCTCCTGCACGAAGTTCGGCAAGATGCCTTGCAGGCCGGTGTAATCGACCTGGCCGGTGCGGAACTGGGTGTAGAGCACGGTGAGGTCGGGAATGTACTTGAAGACCACGCGTTCGACGTAAGGTCCCTTGCCGTGATAGCCGGCGTGAGCATTGAGCAATATGTGGTCGCCGGGCACGCGCTCGCCCCAGCGGAACGGCCCGGTGCCGACGGGCGCGTTGTGGAACGGCGAGGCGTTCGGATCGGACACCTTCTCCAGGATGTGCTTCGGCACGATGAAGGTCAGCGATCCCAGGATCGACATGTAGGGCGAATAGGGCGCTTCCATGCGCCAATGGATCTCGTCGGGCGCGACGACCTTGATGTCCTTGACGAGGCTGTGGCCGACGCGGCTGCGCGCGCGGAAATTGGGATCGTTGATCAGCTCGAGCGAGAATTTCACGTCCTCGGCCGTGAACGGCGTGCCGTCATGCCATTTCACGTCGTTGCGCAGCTTGATCTTCCAGGTCAGGCCGTCGGCCGACAGGCCGCCATTCTCGATGGTCGGGACTTCGCGAGCGAGGTCGGGAACGAAATTGCCGGCGGGATCGATGAACCAGAGCAGCGAGAACACCTGCCACCAGACGCCCTGGTCGACCTCGATGCCCGGCATCAAGGGATGAAAGACGGTCGGCTCCTGCGACAGCGCCGCGATCACCTGGCCGCGCGGCTTGTCCGGCGGATTGGTGGGTCGTTCGGTCTGCGCGAAGGCGCTGCCTGAAAGCGTCCATCCCGCCGCGGCTCCCGCGCCGAGCTGGAAGAATTGACGGCGATTCGGAATGCCGAGATGCAGTGCCCCAACGCCGAGCTTGCCGGTGTCGCCTGCCATGACCACTCTCCGTTGTCGCACGCGGCACCGTCTCCCGCGCCCCCGAGACCCCGGCAAAAGGGACAGGAGTGGGCTTTAGTGCTTCTAAATTATTGTGCCAAAATTTCATCACGACTAAATACAACTGTCAATCAGATTGCTAGTGTGCGCAATCTTTTCACTCGGACTGAAGCTCCGACCGATACGGTTGCGGGCAGATGATGCATTGGGAGAGCGACATGGACGGTCGCGGCGGTACGAACGGCCCCAAGGATCTCGCGACGGCCGAGCCCAATGACGCGGTCGACCAGCGTCTGGGTGAAACCGTGCGGCTGCTGCGGCAGCGCGCCGGCCTCTCGATCCAGGACGTCGCCAACAAGACCGGCCTCTCCACCGGCATGATCAGCCAGCTCGAACGCGCGCGCGCCATGCCGTCGATCCGCACGCTGCGCCTGCTCAGCATCGCGCTCGACGTTCCCATCTCCTATTTCTTCGAGAGCAGCGATCCCGCCGACGTGCCGCGCTACATCGTGCGGAAGACCAACCGGCGGCTGCTGCGTCTCACCGCCAGCGGTGTCGTCAAGGAAGCACTGACCCCGGAAGGCAAAGGCCAGCTTGAGCTCTACGAGCTCACGCTCAATCCCGGCGCCTCCTCCGGCACCGACTTCCTGCAGCACACCGGCGAGAAGGCGGGCTACATCCTCTCGGGCAGCCTGCGGCTGTGGCTCGACAACCAGGCCCATGTGCTGGAAGCCGGCGACAGTTTCCGCTTTCCGAGCACCGTGCCCCACATGTTCGACAATCCGACCCAGCAGGCGGCGCGCGTGATCTGGGTGACGACGCTGCGCGAAGATCGCGGGACGAAGTCGCAAGATCGGTAAATCAGCTCATCCTTCGCCGCAGCGTTGCCGACGGCGTCTCGCCGAATTTTTCGCGGTACGCGCCGGCCATGCGGCCGAGATGGGTGAAGCCGAGATCGAAGGCGAGGTCGGTGATGGAGACACCGGCGGAAGCCTGCGCGAGGCGGGCGTGGAGGCCGGCGAGCCGCATGTCGAGCAGCATCTGCGAAATGGGCACGCCGAAGTGACGGCGGAAGCCGAGCTGGAGCGCGCGGATGCCGATGCCGGACACGCAGGCGAGTTGCGCGAGATCGAGCGGCTCGCCGGCATTGTCCGCCAGATGGTCGCGCGCAACGCGGAGCGCACGCGGCAGGCGCTCGGCCTGCCCTGAGAACGTCCTGATCGCATCCGACAGGCCATGCCGCTGCCCGTTGAGGAGATGATCGAGCAGCAGCTCGCGCCAATCGGCCATCGCGGCCGGCGAAAGCCTTCCCGATGGCCCGAGACGCTCGGCAAGCGTCATCAGCCCGGCGAGACTGGTCTGCAAGGCCCGCCCGGACGGCGCCTCCAGGTCGATCGCGGGATCGAACTCGACCACCCCGGTCGCCCTGCCCGACAGCGCCGCAGCGCGCTGCTCGACCAGGCGGCGGTCGAGCAGCAGGATCGCTTGGGCGCAGTCGGCCCAGATCATCCGGGTCGGGACGGTCGGCGACAGCAACGACGCTTTCCGGGCCGGCGCGACGTCGAGCTCGCTGACGCCGGCACGAATGCGGGCGGAGCCCGCAAGCGGGACCTGCACCAGGAAGAAGCGCTCGAGGCAGCCGGGATCGATGCCGACCGATCCGCCATAGGCCACGTAGTTGATCGAAAAGCCGTCGAACGCAGCGCAATTGTGCTGGGCGGAGAAGCCGGCGGCGCGCGCCTGCGCGGGCTTGAGATCGTGCGGGCAAAAGATGCGCCCGATCTGCTCGGCCGCTTCGTCGACATCATCCGTGGTGACGCGGGCGAAGTCCGCGAGCCGTTCGGCTGCAGAGGCTCTTGCGCTCGTTTCCAGCTCGGCTGCGGACATCGTCGACCATGCTTCGCGCCCGGGAATTATTTTAAGCCTATAATAGTTCCCGGCGGACGAAAAGGGCCGCGTCCACCTTATCGTCGTGCTGCATGGCAACAGCCGCATCCGGATTCGTTTAGCGGATAGACAGGCGGCCCTTGGCTGGCCGATGCTCCGTCCCCGCCGGAATCCATCAGGAGGCGAGCATGACTGCACTCGAAAAGGGCATTACTGCAAACGGCACGGGCTATGGCGGGAAGAGCTGGAATATCCTGGGCCAGGTCTATTTCCCCAAGGCCGTCACAGACTCCACCTTCGCGTTCGAAACCAACAGCGATCCCGGCCAGTTCGTGCCGGTGCACATCCATCCGACCCAGGACGAGTTCATCCTGGTGCAGGAAGGCACGCTCGACCTCAAGCTGGACGGTCAATGGGTCAAGGCCCATGCCGGCGACCTCGTCCGCATGCCGCGCGGCATCCCCCACGGCTATTTCAACAAGTCCGACAAGCCGTGCCGCGCGCTGTTCTGGGTCTCGCCGATGCAGAAGCTGGAGGCGCTGTTCGAACAGCTGCACAATCTGACCGACCCCGCCGAGGTCGTGCGCATCTCGGCGCTGCACGAGGTCGACTTCCTGCCGCCCGAGGCCAACGACTAGGCGATCCGCCTTCTCGTCCACTTTCATCTGCTTGCAGCTCGGCCGGCCGCGCCTTGCGGCCGAACGTGGCCGCTTGCGCGAAACACAGTGATTGCGAGCCATCCCATGGTCAACCCCAAGCAAGTCTGCGTGATCGGCGCCGGCGTCTCCGGACTTGCCGCCGCAAAGGCGTTCTCCACCCGCGGCCACCGCGTCACCATCGTCGAGCGCAGCGGCGATCTTGGCGGCGTCTGGGAGCCGGCGCGCTCCTACCCGGACGTGCAGACCCAGAGCCCGAAGGAGCTCTACCGCTACACCGATCGCGCCATGCCGGACGCCTATCCGGAATGGCCGACCGGACCGCAGGTCCATGCCTATCTCGCCGACTACGCCAGGAGCTTTGGCCTCGATCGCATGCTGCGCCTGAACACGGAGGTCGCCGGCATGGAACGGCGCGCCGACGGCAAGCCGGGCTGGACGCTGTCCCTGAAGGACAAGGACGGCACGAGCACGAGCGAGGATTTCGATTTCGTCGCGATCTGCACCGGACAGTTCAACGAGCCACGCGAGCTGCATTGCCCCGGCGAGGACGGCTTTCTCGCACAGGGCGGCCAGATCCTGCATTCGTCGAAATACGGCGATCCGACGCTGGCGAAGGGACGCCGCGTCGTCGTGCTCGGCGGCTCGAAGTCGGCGACCGACATCGCCGTGAACGCGGTGAAATCGGGCGCGCGCGAGGTGACGATCGTGATGCGCGAGCCGGTCTGGCGCATTCCCTATTTCATCGGCGGCCTCGTGAACTTCAAGCGCATCCTCTACATCCGCGCGCAGGAGGAGATGTTTCCGGGCTGGGGCATCGGCCCGATGGCGCGGCTCGCGCACCGCCTCGCCGCGCCGCTGGTCTGGGCGAACTGGCGCGGGCTGGAGAGCCTGTTGAAGGCGCAGCTCAAGCTCAAGCAATGCAAGATGGTGCCGAAGGACCGGATCGAGGACGGCGTCAACTGCTCGGTGCCGATCGCGACGCCGGGCTTCTATCCGATGGTCGCCGACGGCCGCATCAAGGCGGTGTTCGGCACGTTCGACCATTATGAAGGCGACAGCATCGTGATGAGCGGCGGCGAGCGCGTCGGTGCCGACGTCGCGGTGCTCGCGATCGGCTACAAGCTCGGCGTGCCCTTCCTTCCCGAAGCTTACAGGCAGAAGCTGGTCGATGCCGACGGACAGTACCGGCTCTATCGCCTGATCGCCAATCCCGATCTGCCTGAGCTCGGTTTCGTCGGCTTCAACTCGTCGTTCTGCACCGTGCTCTGCGCCGACCTCGCCGCCAACTGGCTGGTGCGTTATGCCGACGGCCAGCTCGCCAACCAGCCGACGGCGCAAGCGATGCGCGACAACATCGAGATGATGCTGCACTTCAAGCGCGTCGAGCGGCCGGCCGCGGGCGTCTATGGCGGCCTGTGCGTCGCGCCCTATCATTACCGTCATTTCGACGAGCTGATGGCCGACATCGGCGCGAAGAACCAGAAGCGCGGCGGTCTCGCAGGCCGCTTCCTGCCTCCGGACGCCGATGAATATGCCAAGTTCCTGGCTTCCGCGCCGGAGTACCCGGTGACGGCGTGACGGCTGGCGGGTTGGCGCCGACCCGAAGTCGCGGCTCGCCAGACCAGCCCGTATTGCCTACGATTCCCGCTGCCGAATCGGCCGGCCCGGGAGCCCGCGATGGAACCAAGACGTCACGCCGCCGCGATTGTCGCCGTGCTTGCCCTGCTTCTCGCGGCGCCTGCCATGGGACAGAGCGCGCTCACGGCCAGGCAAGCGGAGGCACTTGCCGCCTACGATCGCGCGCTCGGCGATTTCAAATCCATCCTCGCCGAGCGACGGCGCCAGATCGAGGCGAAGCAGCCGCTGCCGAACCTGCCGGGACAGGCGCTCTACCTCGCGCGCGTCGCCGTGATCAGTACCTACAAGGATCTCACTGACGCCATGCCGTCGCGGATCGGCCGGCGCAACAAGTTCGAGATTCCTCCCGCCTATTTCGATGCCGACATCGAGCCGCTGGTCGACGAATATGGAAAGCTGTTCGACATCATGGAGGCACCGCCTGCCAGCGCGCAGGACTCGCCAACGCCCTTCAGGGACGTGGTCGATCTCGCCGTTACGATCGCGCGCGCCAAGGGGCTTGCGCCTGAACATGCCGAGACTGCGGGCCGCATCAGCCTCGGGCTGTTCTTTGCGGAAACCAATGGCAAGCAGAACGTCCGCAACGCGCGCTCGAACACCTATATGGGCAGCTTCCAGACCGGCCCCTCCGAAGACCGCAACGGCCACCGGAAATGGGAGGCCATCAAGGGCGATATCGCCGCGATCGATCCGGGGCTGAGCGCGCGCGACGACAGGGAAGAGGCCCGGGCCCGCGGCACCGATCACCGCTTCAACCACTGGACCAACGTGCGCGACGGCCTGATGAACGCGCACGCTGAGCTGTTCCGCGAGATCCCTGGAATCGTGAAGACGCTGCCTGACCCGATCGACCAGATGAAGCTGTTCGAGCTGATCCAGATCGTGCCGACCCCGACCAGGTCCGCGCTCAAATCGGGCGATCTCCTGAACTACAGGGTGTCCAGCCCCACGATCATGAAGCACCTGCGCAACAACAGCATCTTTGCCTTCGGACAGGCCGACCGGGCGCGCACCTCGGCGAGCTACCGCGAGATCCTCGCTGCCATGTGGCTGTTCAACCGGAAGTTCGAGCGCGCGATGGCGAAATACGCGGAGATCAGGCCGCGCTGATGGATCCGTTGCAACTGCCACCTGACGTTGTAGTCTCGTGATCTCATCGGAGACACGGACCGTTACATGCGCGTTCTCATTCTCGGCGGCAGCCAGTTTCTCGGACGGGCGATCGCAAGCCATGCTTGCGCGACCGGCCATGACGTGACCTGCGCTGCCCGCGGCCTTGCGGGGCCGATTGCCGCGGGCACGCGCTTCGTACGGATCGATCGCGACGTCGCCGACGGTCTTGCGCCGCTCGCGGGCGAGACATTCGACGCCGTGGTCGATGTCTCGCGTTATCCCGGCCAGGTCCGCCGCGCGGTCGCCGCCCTGAAGCGGCCGGGCGTGCATTGGACCTTCGTGTCGACGATCAGTGTGTATGCGGACAACCGCATTCCGGGGCAACGCGCCGACACCGCGCCGCTGCGCGAGCCCAGTTCAGCGGAGATCGCGCACAGCACCGACGCAATCTACGGCGCCGCCAAGGTCGCCTGCGAACAAGCGGTCGGCAACGACGCCTTCATCTGCCGGGCCGGCCTCATCGCCGGGCCGGAAGACCCGACCGGGCGGTTCGCCTACTGGCCGGCGCGGCTGGCACGCGGCGGCGAGGTGCTGGCGCCGGGATCGCCGGAGGATGCCGTCCAGTTCATCGACGTGCGCGATCTCGCGCAATGGATCATGCATGCGGCAGAGATTCGCCTCACCGGAATCTATGATGGGATCGGGCCAATTCGCACACGCGGCGAATTCCTGGCCGAGTGCGCATCCGCGCTGAACGCATCATGCACCTTCACCTGGGTCGATCGCACCTTCCTCGAAGCGCACGACGTGCGGCGCTGGGCAGGTCCGCGGTCATTGCCGATGTGGCTGCCCCTGCCCGACTTCGCCGGATTCCTGACACGCGACACCTCGCCGGCGCGCGCGGCCGGACTGATCTCGCGACCGGTCGCGGTCACCGCACACGACACCCTTCATTGGCTCAACGCCAGCAACGGTCCGGTCATCGGGCTTACCGCCGATGAGGAGCGGGACGTACTTGCGGCCTGGCATGCGCAAGGGGCGGCTGCGACCCGGATCTAGCCCCATCGCGCCGATGGACCATGCCATCCCGATGGGTAAGTCAACCATTATTGTCGTGAGCCTTGCGCGGCGTGCCGCTGGTCGTCGTCGCGCCTTTGATGCAATTGGGGTCGATCGTGCACCCAGTGCGAAGCGGTCTGTGACGACAAAACAAATCTGCCGTCGGCCACACTGCACCTTGCAAGGCCGGTGACTGCCATGGCTATGGTGTTCCACGGCCAGTCATTTGTTGCTAGCCTGCCGCACCGACAGACACTCATCGGGGACCACCGAATGACCTCAGCGAATCCCGCATCTCCCACACGGCGCAATGGAGTGTGGCGACATATCGGGCGGGGACTGGCCATCGCGGCATCCATGGCCGTGCTCGCCGGCTGCGAGGACAAGAACGCGTTCGTGGCGCCGCCCCCGCCCAAGGTGGACGTCGCGACGCCGGTGCAGCGTGCGGTGACGCGCTACATCGAGGCCACCGGCAACACCGCACCGATCAAGAGCGTCGATCTGGTCGCGCGCGTGCAGGGCTTTCTGCAAACGATCGACTATCAGGACGGCGCCTTCGTCAAGCAGGGCACCCAGCTGTTCACGATCGAGCCGGAGACCTACAAGCTCAAGCTCGAGCAGGCGCAGGCGGCCGAGGCCGGCGCGCAGGCCTCGCTCCGGCAGGCGGAAGCCGATTACAAGCGGCAGGCCGAGCTGGTGCAGCGCCAGGCCGTCTCCCAGGCCACGCTCGACACCTCCACGTCCAACCGCGACAATGCCCAGGCCAATCTGCAGCAGGCCCAGGCCAATACGAAACTCGCCGAGGTGAATTACGGCTACACCAAGGTGACGGCGCCGTTCGACGGCGTCGTCAGCGCCCATATGGTCTCGGTCGGCGAGCTCGTCGGCGTTTCCTCGCCGACCCAGCTCGCCACCATCGTCGCGATGGACCCGATCTATGTGAACTTTACCGTCAATGAACAGGACGTGCTGCGCATCCGCGCCGAGGCCGCTCGCCGTGGGCTGACTCCCGCCAATATGAAGCAAATCCCGGTTCAACTGGGACTGCAGACCGACACCGGCTATCCGCATGAAGGCAAGCTCGACTACGTTGCGCCGACCCTGAACCAGTCGACGGGCACACTGGCGGTCCGCGGCCTCGTTCCCAACGACAAGCGGCTGCTGCTGCCCGGCTATTTCGTCCGGGTCCGCGTGCCCTTCGACCAGGAGAAGGACGCCCTGCTCGTTCCCGACACCGCGCTCGGAAGCGACCAGGGCGGCCGCTATCTGCTGGTGGTCAACGGCGACAACGTCGTCGAGCAGCGCATGGTGCAGATCGGCCCCGTCGACAACGGCCTGCGCGTGATCGAAAGCGGCTTGAAGCCGGACGACCGCGTGGTGATCGCGGGGCTGCTGCGCGTCATCCCGGGCCAGAAGATCGACCCGCAAGCGACGAAGATCGACCAGTCTCAGGCCTCGGCCAAGTGAGGGGCTGCCAGCCATGATCTCGAAATTCTTCATCGAGCGGCCGGTCCTCTCGAACGTCATCGCGCTTCTGATGGTCCTGATCGGCGGAGTCGCGCTGTTCAACCTCGCCATCGCGCAATATCCCGACGTGGTGCCGCCGACGGTGCAGGTCACCACGCGCTATCCCGGCGCCAGCGCCAAGACCGTGATCGACACCGTCGCGCTGCCGATCGAACAGCAGGTCAACGGCGTCGAGGACATGCTGTACATGCAGTCCTACAGCGGCTCCGACGGCACCTACACGCTGACCGTGACCTTCAAGATCGGCACCGACCTCAACTTCGCGCAGGTGCTGGTGCAGAACCGCGTCTCCAGCGCGCTGTCGCAATTGCCGCAGGCGGTGCAGAACCAGGGCGTCACCGTGCAGAAGCGGTCGACCTCGATCCTGCTGTTCGTGACGCTGACCTCGCCGGATGCGAGGTACGACAGCCTCTACTTGAGCAACTACGCCACCATCAACATCCGCGACGAGCTCTCCCGCCTCCCCGGCGTCGGCAACGTCACCGTGTTCGGCGCCGGCCAGTATTCGATGCGGGTCTGGCTCGATCCGAACAAGCTGCAGGTCCGCGGGCTGGTGCCGCAGGACGTGATCCAGGCGATCCAGCAGCAGAGCCAGCAGGTCTCGGCCGGCCAGGTCGGCGCGCCGCCGACACCGCCGGGACAGGCGTTCCAGTACACGCTCAACGTCAACGGACGGCTCGACGACGTCGGCCAGTTCGAGAACATCATCGTCAAGTCAGGCGCCAACGGCGATGTCACGCGGGTGCGCGACGTCGGCTGGGTCGAGCTCGGCGCGCAGACCTACAGCCAGATCTTCTCGCTCAACAAGCAGCCGGCGGTCGGCATCGGCGTCTTCCAGTCACCCGGCGCCAATGCGCTCCAGGTGGAGCAGGCCGTCGAGAAGAAGATGGCCGAGCTCGCCAAGCGCTTTCCGGAAGGCATCAAGTACGACACGCCGTTCGACACCACCAAGTTCGTGGAGGCCTCGGTGCACGAGGTCTACATGACCCTGATCGAGGCCGGCCTGCTCGTGCTGGTCGTGATCCTCGTGTTCCTGCAGGACTGGCGCGCGATGCTGGTGCCGGCCACCACCGTGCCGGTCACCATCATCGGCGCGTTCGCCGCGATGGCGGCGCTCGGCTTCACCATCAACATGTCGACGCTGTTCGCGATCGTGCTCGCGATCGGCATCGTGGTCGACGACGCCATCGTCGTGGTCGAGGGCGCCGCGCACAACATCGAGCAGGGCATGAACGGCCACGATGCCGCGATCAAGGCGATGGACCAGCTGTTCGCGCCGATCGTCGGCATCACCCTGGTGCTGATCTCGGTGTTCCTGCCGGCCTCGTTCCTCGCGGGGTTGACCGGACGCATCTATTCGCAATTCGCGCTGGTGATCGCCGCGACCGCGCTGCTCTCCGCCATCAACGCGGCGACCTTGAAGCCGACGCAATGCGCGCTCTGGCTGCGGCCTGCAGTGCCGCCGGAGCAGCGCAATTTCTTCTATCGCGGCTTCAACGCGGTCTATGACCGCGTCGAGCGCGGCTATACAAGGCTGATCACCTTCCTCGTGAGACATGCCACGATCTCGGTCGCGTTCGCGCTGCTGATCATCGGAGCCAGCGCCTACGGCCTGTCGCGGGTGCCGACCGGCTTCCTGCCGATCGAGGATCAGGGCTATCTGATCGCCGCCGTGCAGCTGCCCGACGGCGCCGCACTGGAGCGGACCCAGAAGGTGCTCGACAGAGCGAGCGAGATCATCAAGGACACCCCCGGAGTCCAGCAGGTCATCACCATCGCCGGCATCTCGGCGCTCGACAACAGCGCGAGCCTCGCCAATGCCGGCGTCGCCTATATCATCCTGAAGGACTGGGACGCCCGCAAAGGGCCCGGCGAGGATTTGCGCTCGCTGGTCTATGGACTGAACGACAAGCTCGCGACGATCATGGAGGCGCGCACGATCGTGCTGCCGCCGCCGCCGATCCAGGGTATCGGCAACGCCGCGGGATTCTCGATGCAGGTCGAGCTGCGCGACGGCAACAGCGATTTTGCCAAGCTGCAGGCGATCACCAGTGCGATGGTCAGCAACGGCCAGAGCCAGAGCGCGCTGCAGCGCGTGCAGTCCTCGTTCCGCTCGTCGGTGCCGCAATTCAACGTCGAGATCGACCGCGTCAAGACCCAGACCCTGCACGTGACGACGGACCAGGTGTTCTCGGCGCTGTCGACCTATCTCGGCTCGTCCTACGTCAACCAGTTCAACAAGTTCGGCCGCGTGTTCCAGGTCTACACCCAGGCCGATCCGGCGTTCCGCGTCACCGAGCGCGACATCGCCAACATGCAGGTGCGCAACTCGAACGGCGACATGATCCCGATCGGCACCGTCGCCAAGATCACACCGGCAACCGGCCCGTCGCTGATCAGCCTCTACAATCTCTATCCGTCCTCGACCGTGATCGGCCTGCCGGCACAGGGCTACTCCTCCGGCCAGTCCTTGAAGCTGATGGAGGAGATCGCGGACAAGACGCTGCCGCCGGGCACCGGCTATGAATGGACCGCGATGTCCTATCAGGAGAAGGCGGTCTCGAACCAGATCTACTGGGTGTTCGGCCTCGCCATGCTGCTGGTCTATTTCGTGCTCGCCGGTCAGTACGAGAGCTGGTACGCGCCGATCTCGGTGATCCTCGCGGTGCCGCTGTCGCTGCTCGGGCCGATGCTGATCCTCTCCGGGCTCAAGATCGACAACAACCTCTATTGCCAGATCGGCCTGATCCTGCTGATCGCGCTGTCGGCCAAGAACGCCATCCTGATCGTCGAGGTCGGACTCGAACTGCACGGCCGCGAGGGCAAGCCGATCATGGAGTCCGCCATCGAAGCCGCGCGCGCCCGCTTCCGTCCGATCCTGATGACCTCCTTCGCCTTCATCCTCGGCGTGGTGCCGCTGGTGCTCGCCACCGGCGCCGGCGCCAGCGCGCGCAAGTCGATCGGCATCACCGTGTTCTCGGGAATGCTGGCCTCTACCTGCCTCGCGGTGCTGTTCGTGCCGGCCTTCTTCGTGGTGGTGCAGCGCTTCGAGAACTGGCGGGCGTCGAAGAAGGCGCCGAAGGCGCAGGCGGTGGCGGAGGTGAAGTCGTAAGCGTTGGTTTGGAGTAGCGGCGCCGCGATCGCGGTGTAACCTCTCCCGCTTGCGGGAGAGGTCGGCGCGTCCGGGCGAAGCGAAGCTTCGTCCCGTGCGCCGGGTGAGGGTTTTCTCCCCTGGGGGAGTGTCCCAACGCGGAGACACCCTCTCCCCCGCCCTCTCCCGCAAGCGGGAGAGGGAGCACATCACCCGCACAGCGGACTCAAGCCCTCTCCGCCGGTGCCTGCCGCGCCTCGCCGCTCGACACCAGGAGCACCGACACTTTCGACTGCCTGAGCACGGCGTCGGCGACGCCGCCGAAGGAAAGGTGATCGGCCTGGATGCGGTCGACGCCCATGACGACGAGATCGACGTCGGTGGTATCGATCTCGCGGAGGATCGCTGCCTCCGGCGCCCGGTTCACCCGCAGCGTGGTGGTGATGTCGACGTCGTAGCGGGCGGCGAGATCGCTGGTGTCCTTGAGGATGCCCGTCTCCTGGCTCAGCCCGCGGGAGACCCCGCGCTGCGCGCCCTTGTCCCGCGTCGTCGCCACATAGATCACCCGGAGCGAACCCGATCCGGCCTGCGCCAGCGCCACCGCCACCTCGGCCCCGCGTTTGGAGACGCCGCTGCCTGAAACGGGAACGAGGATGTTGAGCGCGTCGGGCATCGGCTGCTTCAGGTGCTTGCCCTTGGCCGCGACGATCGCGAGCGGTCCTTCGAACGCCGCGGCGATGTCGTCGATCCTCCGGTCGAAGCGGTCCTTGGTCGCGGTCACCCTGTCGATGCCGACGACCAGAAGATCGAAGCCCTTGCGCGCTTCGTCGGCGATGGTCGCGCCGAGCTCCGCCTGCCTCGCACGGGTGACGACATCGACGTTGCCGGTGTCTCCGTCACCCTTGACGGACACCGTCTCGGCGGCCTTCTTCACCACGGCTTCGTGGCTTTCCTCCTCGCCGCGTCCCTTCCCCTGTTCCTTGGCGCGCTGGCCGATATGCAGCACGGTGATCGGCAGGCCGCGCATGCCGGCAATCAGGCCCGCGATGTAGGCGGCGAAGCTGGCGTTGACACTTTCGTCCACTGCCAGCAAGGGGCGCTCGAGATTGGCGACGAAGCCGCGCTTCTCGAATTCTTCGCGCTCCAGCCGCTCCCTCTCCTCCTCGTTCATCGGGAGCCTCGCCAACGCCGCGCGCAGCATCGGCGGCATCGCCATCGTGGTCACGATCGCCATGGTCACGATCATCGTGAACAGGTTCTGGCTGAGCACGCCGATGGAGAGGCCGATGGTGGCGATGATGACCTCGGTCGAGCCGCGCGCGTTCATGCCGCTGGCGAGTGCTAGCGACTCCCGATAGCTCAAGCCGCCGGCGGTGCCGCCGACAAAGGCGCCGCCGAACTTGCCGACGCTGGCGATCACCACCAGCAGGCCGGTGAGCATCAGGAGGTTGGGATCGCGCAGCACCGAGAGATCGGCGCTGAGGCCGGCGAGGCCGAAGAACACCGGCATGAAAAAGCTCGAGATCAGCCCGCGCAGGCGCTCGTCGATCTGCCGCGTCAGGATCGGGGACTCGCCGACCAGGATGCCGGCGACGAAGGCGCCCAACACGGTGTGGACGCCGATCAGATGCGTGATCATCGCCATGACGCTCATCAACAGCAGGATCACCGTGATGACGGCCGCCGCGCTGACGAGATTGTCGTTGGCCCAGCGGATCAGCAGGAACACCAGGCGGCGTCCGATGGTGAAGCTGACGGCGAGGAAGGCCAGCGTTCCCAGCACGGCTTTCGCCACCGAGGCGAGATCGAGCGTGCCGTGCGAGGCCAGGCTGAAGATGACCGCGATGATGATCCAGCCGATGGTGTCGTCGATGACGGCGGTCGCGACGATGATCTGCCCGACATTGCGGCGCATGAAGTTCATCTCGCGTACCACCACGGCGACGATCTTCACCGAGGAGATCGACAGTGCGGTGCCCATGAACAGCGAGGCCACGAGGCGCTCCTGCGGATTGGGCAGCAGCGCGTCCGGCAGGAATTCACCCAGGGCAAAGCCGCAGGCGAAGGGCACGACCATGCCGGCGATCGAGATCGCGATCGCCGCCCTGCCGACCTTCCGGACCAGCTTGAGGTCGGTTTCCATGCCGGTGAGCAACAGCAGCAGCAGTATGCCCACTTGCGCGATGCCGTCGATCATCGCCTTCTGCTCGGGCGTCTTCGGGAAGATCGCGGCTTGCGCCTCTGGCCAGATCCAGCCAAACAGCGAGGGCCCGAGGATGATGCCGGCGAGCAGTTCGCCGATCACCGAGGGCTGACCGATCCGCTGCATGACCTCGCCGAGCCCGCGGCCGACCGCGATCAGCAGGACGATCTGTACGATCAGGAGGAATTCCGACGGGCCGGCCGATTTGCCCGCTTCGGCACTGGCCGCAAGGGTGGTGAGGACAAGCGCCGCGGGGACGAGGACGACCGGTCGGAGCAGGCGCCATGGCATGCAGGTGTCTTTCCCCCTTCATCCGCCCCGGCGTCGGGGCGCCACAGGGACAGAACCCGCGGAAGGCGGCGCCGGTTCCGCCGCGCACGGCGGCGTCAAAAACGAAAAGTGCGAGAACAACCCCATGCACAGTAGGGATGGGGTTGAAAAACCTCGCGAAAATTTCGGCCTTGCCGAAGTGACTTGCGCCGTCGGGCAAAACACTGGCAGAATGGCATCATGGGTGGCATGCGTGATGGGCCCCGCCTCATCCTCCGTCATTGCGAGCGCAGCGACTTGTCCGGGACACGAGAGCGGTGTCCCTTCACACCGCCTGCGGCGTCCGGATCTCGCGCGGCAGGATGATCGCGGCCGCGATCGCGAGCAGGCAGAGCGCGGCGAAGGCGTGCAGCATGGTGACGAAACCGCCCTGCTCGTAGAGCCAGGCGACCAGGCCGACCGACGCGCCGGCCGCGGTGAAGCCGACGAAATAGCGCACCGCATAGGCGCGCGAGCGCCACTCCTCGGTGGTGTACTTGCCGACCATGGCGTCGTTGACCGTGACCTGTCCGAACGCGCCCATGACGATGCCGATCGACACCAGGATGAGCGGCAGGTTGTTCAGGCTGGCGGCCAGATACAGGAACGGCGCCAGCATGAAGGACAGCGGCAGCGCCACCGTCTTCAGCGAATAGCGGTCGAGCAGCCGGCCGATCGTGTACTGCGTCATCGCGCCGAACACGTAGACGCAGGCGGCGATGACGCCGAGCAGCGCCGGGCTCCTGGTCAGGTCCGCGAGCCGCTCGGCAAACAGCTTCGGCAGCGCGACGGTGACGGCGTTGAAGGTCGTGGAGATCGCGATCACGACGATCAGCAGCGCCAGGATCACGCGCCACATGTCCTGCCTGGCGACTCGCGCCTGGGCTGCCGCCTGCTTCGAGCCCTTGCGATCCTCGTGCACGACGCTCATCGCGAAGCCAACGCCGATCAGGACGGTGACCACGCCGGGAACGATGAACGCAAAGCGCCAGCCGAGATATTGGCCGATCACACCAGTGACCAGTGCGGAGGAGGCAACGCCGAGATTGCCCCAGACGCCGTTGATGCCCATCTCGCGGCCGAGCCGGTCGGCATAGGACACGATCATGGCGGTGCCGACGGGGTGATAGATCGAGGCGAAGATGCCGATCGCGAGCAGCGCCGCGCCGAGCTGCACCGGGGTCTGCACGAAGCCGACCGCGATCATGGAGGCGCCGATGCCGACGAAGAAGATCAGCATCATGTGACGGCGGCTCCAGCGGTCCCCGAGCCAGCCGGTCAGCAGCGAGCCCGCTCCGAAGGCGACGAAGCCCGGCGTCGCGTAAGGCAGCAGTTCCGAATAGGCCATGCCGAGCGCCGGGCCCATGATGATGACCGCGGCGGCGAAGATCAGCATCGAATAATGGTCGATGAAATGGCCTGCGTTGACGAAAGCGATGACCCGGCTTGGGCTGTTCATACGAATCCTCTCCTGCTCCGAAATGAGTTATATGTCGTGCCCATGACGGGATGCTGCCAATGACTGTCTTGGAAACGCCAATCTTGGAAACGCCAATCCTGCGGGAGGTCCGGAGCAATCACCGCTCGCCTGCGGGCGTGCACCTGGTCGCGCGCGACTATCCCAGGGGCATGCGGATCGAACCGCACCTGCACCGCGAGGCGCAGCTGATCTATGCGGCCAAGGGCACGATGCAGGTGACGACGCCGGGGGGACGCTGGCTGGTGCCGCCGGACCGCGCGGTCTGGGTGCCGGCCGGGCTTCAACATGCCATCGACCTGCTCGCCGACATCGAGATGCGCACGCTGTATTTCGACCTGCCCTGGCTCAAGCGCGAGAAGCGCTATGAGGGATTGACCAGGGAATTCGTGGTGAGGGTGTCGCCGCTGCTGAACCAGGCGATCCTGGCGCTGTTCGACGCGCGCAATACGGAAGAGCGGACCGAGCTGCTGGTGCGCCTGGTGATGCTGGAATTGCACCAGGCCGAGGATTCCGCCACCTTCGTGCCGTTGCCGCGCGAGCCGCGCTGCCGCCGCGCCGCCATGATCGTGCTCGACGACCCCACCGGCCTGCACGATATCGACACGCTGGCGCGCGAGGTCGGAACCTCCGCCCGCACGCTGTCGCGGCTGTTCTCGAGCGAGACGCAGCTGAGCTTCAAGACCTGGTGCCAGCGCGCCCGCATCGCCTCCGCGATCCAGCGCCTGTCGACGGATGCGACCGTGTCGGTGAAGCAGCTCGCCACCCAGCTCGGCTATGCCAGCGTGCCGGCATTCTCGGCTGCGTTCCGTCAGGTGACGGGGCGCACGCCGACGGAGTTTGCCACACTCTCCGTGTCATCGCACGCGAAGGCGCGCGATCCAGTATTCCAGAGACGGCGCGGCTAGAACCGAGAAGCTGCGGCGTACTGGATGCCCCGGTCAAGCCGGGGCATGACAGCTTTGGTGTGGTAGCCTCGCGGACATGTCGGCATTCTCGAAACGCACCGCCCAACTGAAGTTGCCAAATTCCCCCGCTTGATTGTGATCGGCTTCCGCGCAAATCTTGTGTAAACTTCCGCAACGCACAAACCTGGAATCGAAAAGCCCAGATGGCCAATGCCTTCTTCTCCGACCTGCTCGCCACCATCTCCGAGCGCGGCCGCACGCTGCTTCGCCGTGGGGACTCCGCCGATACCAGGCGGGACGCCGATGGGCTGATCGAGCTTTGCGATGCGCTGCTGTCGGGCCGGGGCGAAGCCTCCGGCACCGCGATGGCGCGTGAGGTGCTCGACATCTACCGGGAGTTGGATGCGGCAGGACGCCGCGCCTTCTTCGAGGGACTGGTGCGCGATTTCGGCCCCGATCGGGAGCGCCTGTCCAGGGCGATCGAAAAATGGCGCGCCGAGCCCAGCGACGAGGACGCGAGCTCGTTGCACTTCGCCTCGGAGCCGCGGCGGCAGGAGCTGATCCGCCGCCTCAACCGTGCGCCCGGCGGCACCGGCGATCTCGTCAACATGCGCGCCGATCTGCTCGGCATGATGAACGGGCACACCGATCTCGCCGCGCTCGACCGCGACGTCTCGCACCTTCTCTCTTCGTGGTTCAACAGGGGGTTTCTCGTGCTGCGCAGGATCGACTGGTCGACCCCGGCCAACATCCTCGAAAAGATCATCCGCTACGAAGCCGTGCATGAGATCAGCGACTGGGACGATCTGCGCCGCCGCATCGATCCGGTCGACCGCCGCTGCTACGCGTTCTTCCATCCCGCGATGGTCGACGAGCCCCTGATCTTCGTCGAGGTGGCGCTGACCGAGACCATCCCGGGCGCCATCGCGCCGCTGCTCGCGGTCGACCGCCAGTACCTGCCGATCGAGCGCGCGCGCACCGCCGTGTTCTATTCGATCTCCAATACCCAGCGCGGCCTCGGCGGCATCTCCTTCGGCAGCTTCCTGATCAAGCAGGTGGTGGAAGAGCTGCGCCGCGAGTTGCCGAAGCTCGACACCTTCGTGACGCTGTCGCCGGTGCCGGGCTTCATGGCTTGGGTGAAGCAGGACAAGGACCTGCCGCTGTCGGACGAGGACCGCGGGATGCTGAAGCGTCTCGACGAGCCCAAATGGTTCGAGAGCCCCGAGACGGCCGCGCTGCTGCGGAGCGTGCTGGAGCCGCTCGCAGCGCATTACTTCCTCAAGGCACGTACGCCGAAGGGCCGGCTGATCGATTCCGTCGCGCGCTTCCATCTCGGCAACGGCGCAAGGCTCGAGCGCATCAACTGGCTCGGAGACCTCTCGCCGAAGGGCATCCGCGAATCGGCGGGCATCATGGTCAACTACCTCTACCGTCTCGACGACATCGAGAAGAACCACGAGGCCTACGCCAACGACGGCGAGGTGGTTGCGTCGAGCGCCGTGAAGAAGCTGCTGAAGAGCGAAGGACGGCGGTTGCTGGATATGCGGTTGTCGTAGGGGGCTGAGACGGCGTTCCAAAGACGGTGTCATCGCCCGGCTTGACCGGGCGATCCAGTATTCCAGAGGCCGACATCGGAGAGCTTGCTCTCGCTAGATCCGCTGCGGCGTACTGGATGCCCCGGTCAAGCCGGGGCATGACAGCGGTGTATTTGATGCTGCCGTTGCCCGAGGTCCCAACGCTACTCCGCCAGCGCCTTCATCTCCTTGTAGAGATCCGACTTGCCTTCGAAGCCGATGCCTGGCAGCTCCGGCATGGTGATGTGGCCGTTCTCGACGCGGACGCCGTCCGGGAAACCGCCATAGGGCTGGAACAGGTCGGGATAGCTTTCATTGCCGCCGAGACCGAGGCCGGCTGCGATGTTGAGCGACATCTGGTGGCCGCCATGGGGGATGCAGCGACTGGGCGACCAGCCGTGGGTCTTCAGCACCTCGAGCGTGCGCCGGTATTCGCACAGGCCGTAGGACAGCGCGCAGTCGAATTGCAGCCAGTCGCGGTCGGGACGCATGCCGCCGTAGCGGATCAGGTTGCGGGCATCCTGGTGGCTGAACAGGTTCTCGCCTGTCGCCATCGGGCCCGGATAGAACTCGGCGAGCGCGGCCTGCAGCGCGTAGTCGAGGGGATCGCCGGCCTCCTCGTACCAGAACAGCGGATATTCGCGCAGCATCTTTGCGTAGGCGATCGCGGTCTCCAGATCGAAGCGGCCGTTGGCATCGACGGCGAGCTGCGCGGCGTTGCCGATCTCCTTCAGCACCGCCTCGATGCGGGTGCGGTCCTCGTCGATTCCCGCGCCGCCGATCTTCATCTTCACGACGTTGTAGCCGCGGTCGAGATAGCCGCGCATCTCGCCGCGCAGCATCGAGAGATCCTTGCCGGGATAGTAATAGCCGCCGGCGGCATACACGAAGACGCGCGGATTGGCGGTCAGGCCGTGACGTTCGGCGAGCAGGCGAAACAGCGGCTTGCCGGCGATCTTCGCCACCGCGTCCCACACCGCCATGTCGATGGTGCCGACCGCGACCGAGCGCTCGCCGTGACCCCCCGGCTTCTCATTGGTCATCATCGCAGCCCAGACCTTGTCGGGGTCGAGATTGCCGCCGGCCGCATCCAGCAGCGACTTCGGATCGGCCTCGAGGATGCGCGCGGCGAACCGCTCGCGGATCAGGCCACCCTGCCCGTAGCGGCCGTTCGAGTTGAAGCCGTAGCCGACGACGCGCTTGCCGTCGCGCACGACATCGGTGACGACCGCAACGAGACTCGTCGTCATCTTCGTGAAGTCGATATAGGCGTTGCGGATCGGGGACGAGATCGGTTTCGTGATTTCGCTGACGTCGACGATGCGGACGGACATGGTTGTTCAGCCTTCGTGGTCGAGAGGAACTTCGTCGGACTGTTTCCCCCGTCATCCTGAGGTGCGAGTGGCGCGATGCAAAAGCATCGCGCCGGGAGCCTCGAAGGATGAACGGCCGAGGTGCAGCCGGGCCGTCGCCCTTCGAGGCTCGCCGAAGAGGCGAGCACCTCAGGGTGACGGATATGCATTTGGACGCGTCGCGCCCCTTCATTGCAGTGACGGCTTCGCCGTCACTTCTTATCCCTGAAATACGGCTCCACGGGCCCGTGCACCTTGATGGTCAGCGGATTGCCGTGGCGATCCTTGGCGTTGCCGGCGGTGACGCGGACCCAGCCTTCGCTGATGCAGTATTCCTCGACATTGGTCTTCTCGATGCCCTTGAAGCGGATGCCGACGTCGCGCGCCAGAATGTCCGCGTTGTAATAGGGGCTGTTCGGGTCGACCGACAGGCGGTCCGGAAATTCGTCGCTCATGATTGTCTCGCTCACAACAGGGTCTCGATTTGCTGCCGCAATCCTTCGGGCCGTGCGGTCGGCGCGTAGCGTGCGACCACCTTGCCGGCACGGTCCACCAGGAATTTGGTGAAATTCCATTTGATGGAGGCGCCGAGAAGGCCGGATCGCTGGCGTTTCAGGTAGTCGTACAACGGATGCGCCTGCGGCCCGTTGACGTCGATCTTCTCGAACAGGGGAAAGGTGACGTCGTAATGGGTCGAGCAGAACTCCTGGATCTCGCTCGCCTGCCCCGGCTCCTGCGCCCCGAACTGGTTGCAGGGAAAGCCGAGCACGGAGAAGCCGCGCGGCGAGAGATCGCGGTGGAGATCCTCGAGGCCGCGATATTGCGGCGTGAAGCCGCATTTGCTCGCGGTGTTGACGATCAGCAGCACCTGTCCCTCGAAACGCTTCATCGGCACCTCCTCGCCGGCAAGCGAGTTGGCCTTGAAGTCGTAGATGGCGGTCATCGCTAGCCCACGGGATCGATCGGCGACGGCGGCACGCCGCCGGCCTCGATCGCTTCGCCCGCGAGCAGGCAGAGGTCTTCGCGGTAGCGGCCGGAGACGATATGCACGCCGACCGGGGCCTTGCCGACGAGCCCGGTGGAGACCACGAGGCCCGGCAGGCCCATGAAGGGAATGGCGATCTGCGGCAGCTGCGCCTCCCACACCCGCTTGAAGGATTCGTCGTCCTTGCGGTCGAGATGGTCCGGGAACGGCAGTTCGCCGGAGACCGGCGTCAGCAGCACCGCATATTGTTCGAAGAACAACATCCATTCGCGGGTCAGCGCGGCTCTTCGGGTCAGCGCCTTGGCGAAATTCGCCTGGTCCATCGGCGTGACCCTGGCGCGGTTGCCGCGCAGGCAGGCCAGCGCACCGGGATCGCCCTCGCGCTCGGCCATCTCCAGCTGCGCCTCATAGCCGTCGCCGAGCCAGAGCTTGATCTGCCACTCCACCGCCTCGCGCATCGGCGGCGTGTCTTCGATGATGTCGACGGTCCAGCCGGCGCGCTCCAGCCGCTTGCCGGCATCGCTCACTGCGGCCTTCACCTCCGGCGTGGTGGCAAGACCGCCAGGGTTGAGGCAGAGCGCGGCGCGCTTGTCCCGCGCGGGGCCTTGCAGCGGCACCGGCACGAACCATGGATCGCGGACGTCGCGGGCCGACATCGCCTCGAGCGAAATCCTGATGTCGTTGACGGTGCGCGCCAGGGGTCCCGACACCGCCATGATCTGCGGCCCGATCGGGCGCTCCGGCAGCGCCGGGTTGAAGGCGGGGATACGGCCGAGCGTCGGGCGCAGGCCGTGCACGCCGCAGGCATAGGCGGGATAGCGGATCGAGCCGGCGATGTCGGTGCCGTGGGCGATGTGGCCGATGCCGGCCGCGACCGCCGAGCCGGCGCCGCCGGAGGAGCCGCCCGGCGTCAGCGCGGCGTCGCGCGGGTTTTTGGTATCGCCATGAATGAGATTGGTGGTGAACCAGCGGTAGGAGAAGGCCGGGCAATTGGTCCGGCCGAGCAGGACGGCGCCGGCCTTGCGGAAATTGGCGACCACCGGATTGTCCTCGCGCGCGATGACGTCGCGCTGGAGCTTCAGGCCGTTGGTGGTGGCAAAGCCTTCCTGGTCGACATTGGCCTTGATGGTGACGGGCACGCCGGCGAGCACACCGGGGTCCTCCCCCCGGGCGATGGCGGCATCGACGGCATCGGCCTGCCTGAGGACATCGTCCGGCCGGTGATCGATCACCGCGTTGAGCCGGGGATTGACGGCATCCAGGCGCGCAAGGCCGGCCTGCGCGGCCTCCCTGGCGGACACCTTTTTGGATTTGACGAGGGTGGCGAGGTCGGCGGCCGAGAGGCGCCAGAGATCTTGCATGGCTTGCTCCGTGTAATCGGCGTCTTTTAGCGCCGGGAACGCGGCAAAGCCATGCGGATTTCGCGGGGGTGAGGAGGCTGGCGCGGGACGACGCCACATTCTCCGTCATTGCGAGGAGCCCTTGCGACGAAGCAATCCAGACCCCCTCCGTGGAGGCAGTCTGGATTGCTTCGCTACGCTCGCAGTGACGGGAGAGAGCGGGGTTTCAATGCCTTGTCGCGGACTGGTCGGGGATGTCGAGCAGCGCCTCGGTGAAGGGAAACTCCAGCACGATCTCCCCATCATCGTCAGTCACCTCGATGACCGCCTCGAGCAGCGCCGGCTGTGCGCCCTCGGACTTCACCACCTCCAGGATCATCTGGCGGGCGACCTCCCAGGCGCGGTCGGGGTTGCGCAGGTCCTCGCCGTCGGGGTCCACGATCAGCTCGTCGCCGATACGGGTGTTGAAGAAGTATCTGGGCATATCGAGATCCAGTTGGTTCGCCTGTATCGGATTGAAGCTGCACTGCACTCCACAAACAGCTTTATCAGGGCAGGGTTCGCGACCGAATGCGTCTGACGCAAGGCAGCGCTTCAGAAGTGAAGTTCCCCCAGCATTTTTCGCGGCGCAGCATGACCTTCTCGGGAAAATTTCACTGGCGAAGTTCTCCGCCAGCATTAGTCTAACGGGTGGGCGGATACGTCCCGAATTCGCGAATATGGAGAGCCGAAATGGCCTGGAAAGCCCCGAAGATCGTCGAAGTGCCCTGCGGCATGGAAATCAACATGTATGTGAGCGCCACCCGCAAGTAAGCGGTTGGTGAGATTGCGTTCCGCGCAGGTGGATCTTTCGCCCCGAGTTCTTTCGGTCACGATACGTTTCCGGAAGACAGGATTTGTGTGGGGGCCTGAGATCCACCTCGCGACCTTACCTCCAGGAGACGGATCATGCTTCGCGTCGTCGTCCTGGGCGCCGGGGCCGGCGGCGGAGTTCCACAATGGAATTGCGGCTGCGAGGGTTGCCGAGCGGCCCGTAGCGGCGGCCACGAGCTGCAAAGGACCCAGGCCTCGGTCGCCTTCAGCGGCGACGGCGAGCACTGGTTCCTGATCAACGCCTCCCCCGACCTGCGGCAGCAATTGAATGCCACGCCACAGCTGCACCCCAAGGCGGGCGCGCTGCGTCACACGCCGATTGCGGGCGTGATCCTGACCAACAGTGAAGTCGATGCGGTGGCGGGCCTGCTGTCGATGCGCGAAGGCTCGCCCTTTACGGTCTATGCGCACGAGAAGGTGCTGGCGATCCTCGCCAGCAACAGCATCTTCAACGTGCTGAATGAGAAGAACGTGCGGCGCCAGCCGATCGCTCTCCGCGAGCCGTTCGAGCCCCGCCTGCCGGATGGTACGCGCTCCGGCCTGGAGGTGCTGCCCTTCGCGGTGCCGGGCAAGTCGGCCTGGTATCTGGAAGGCAAGGTGCATCCGGGCGGCGAGAGCGGCGACGGCGACACGCTTGGCCTTGCGATCACCGACAAGGCGACGGGCAAGTGCTTCTACTTCATCGCGGCCTGTGCCGAGGTGACCGACGCGCTCAAGGCCGAGATCGACGGCGCCGCGCTGGTGTTCTTCGACGGCACGGTCTGGCGCGACGACGAGATGATCAGGGCCGGCCTCGGTCACAAGACCGGCAAGAGCATGGGACATGTCGCCATGTCAGGCGACGACGGCGCGATCGCGCGGCTGGCCGACCTCAATATCGACAGGAAGCTGTTTCTGCATATCAATAACTCGAATCCGGCGCTGCTGCCCGGCTCGCCCGAGCGCAAGGCCGCCGAGCAGGCGGGCTGGCAGATACCCGCTGACGGAACGGAGATCGTGCTGTGAACGCCGCATCACTGACTGGAATGACCGCGCTCTCGATCGGCAAGGACATCAGGCTCACTAGCGCCGATGAGCTCGAGGCGACGCTGCGCCATATCGGGGCGACGCGCTATCACAGCCTGCATCCGTTCCATAAGCTGCTGCATGGCGGCAAGCTGAACAAGGGCCAGGTGCAGGCCTGGGCGCTCAACCGCTACTATTACCAGAGCACGATCCCGATCAAGGACGCGGTGGTGATCTCGCGCTTCCGCGACCGCGCCACCCGCCTGGAATGGCGCCATCGCATCGAGGACCATGACGGCGATGTCGGCAGCGAGGGCGGCATCGAGCGCTGGCTGAAGCTGACCGAAGGGCTCGGGCTCGATACGGCCTACGTGGAATCCACCGAAGGCATCCTGCCGGCGACGCGCTTCGCCGTCGAAGCCTACGTCCACTATTGCCGCGAGAAGAGCCCGCTGGAGGCGATCGCCTCCTCGCTCACCGAGCTGTTCGCGCCGAACCTGCATGAAGAGCGCATCGCCGGCATGCTGGAGCATTACGATTTCGTCAACCCCGACATCATGAGCTACTTCAAGCGCCGCCTGACCCAGGCGCCGCGCGATGCCAATTTCGCGCTGGACTATGTCAAGACGCATGCGAGGACGCCGGAGGAGCGCGCCTCCGTCTGCAATGCGCTGATCTTCAAGACCAACGTGCTGTGGGTGCAGCTGGATGCGCTCCAGCACGCCTATGTCGAGGGCCACATTCCGCCGGGCGCGTTCGTGCCCAAAGCGAACTGAAGGACTAGCGATGGCCGGGCCGCGGAACATCAGCGTCAGCGAGGCAAGCCGCCCCGTGCTGCCGCGGCATGCCAAGCTGAAATATGACGAGACCCGAAAGGTCTGGGTGATCCTGGCGCCGGAACGGGTGCTGGCGCCCGACGAGATCGCGGTCGAGGTGCTGCAGCTCTGCGACGGCAAGCGCAGTGTCGGCGACGTCTCCGATCAGCTCGCGGCGAAATACGCAGCTCCCCGCGAGGCGATCCTGGCCGACGTCATCGTCATGCTGCAGGACCTCGCGGACAAGGGCTTTCTCACCGAGATCAGGGAGAAGACGTCATGAGCGACGTGACCATCCCACCCAGCGACAGCCTCGCGGTGCTGGAGAAGCAGCGCTCGACGGCGGAGACCTTCGGCATCCCGCTCGCGGTGCTGCTCGAAATCACCCATCGCTGCCCGCTGCAATGCCCCTATTGCTCCAACCCGGTCGAGCTCGACCGCTCGGCCAAGGAGCTGACCACCGGGGAGTGGAAGAAGGTCTTGAGCGAGCTCGCCGAGATCGGCGTGCTCCAGGTGCATTTCTCCGGCGGCGAGCCGACCGCGCGCAAGGACCTCGTCGAGCTGGTGAAGCACGCCAGCGACGCCGGCCTCTACACCAACCTGATCACCTCGGCCGTGCTGCTGACGCGCGAGAAGCTCGGCGATCTCGCGGATGCCGGGCTCTGCCACGTGCAGATCTCTTTCCAGGGCATCGAGGAAGGCCTCGCCGACCGCGTCGCCGGCTACAGGGGCGGCCACCGCAAGAAGCTCGAAGTGGCGAAGTGGACGCGCGAGCTCGATCTTCCGCTCACCGTGAACGCGGTGATGCATCGGCAGAACCTGCATCAGCTCCCTGACGTCGTCCAGATGGCGCTCGACCTCGACGCCGACCGGCTCGAGGTCGCCAATGTGCAATATTACGGTTGGGCGCTGAAGAACCGCGCCGCGCTGATGCCGACCGTGGCGCAGCTCGACGAGTGCACCCGCATCGTCGAGGAGGCACGCGAACGGCTGAAGGGCCGGCTGACGATCGATTACGTCGTGCCGGACTATTACGCGCTGCGGCCGAAGAAATGCATGGGCGGCTGGGGCCGGCAGTTCTTCAACATCTCGCCCGCCGGCAAGGTGCTGCCCTGCCACGCCGCCGAGAGCATCACCGGGCTCGACTTCGAATCCGTGCGCTCCAACCATTCGATCGCCTGGATCTGGCAGAACTCGGAGGCCTTCAACCGCTATCGCGGCACCGGCTGGATGAAGGAGCCGTGCAAATCCTGCGAATTCCGCGAGATCGATTTCGGCGGCTGCCGCTGCCAGGCCTTTGCGCTGACCGGGGACGCCGCCAATACCGATCCGGCCTGCGCGCTGTCGCCGCTGCACGAGACGATCTTCAAGCAGGCCGAGCGCGAGGCCGAGGGCGAGACAAACCGTTTCCTCTATCGCAATTTCGCCGGCGGCACTCTGGAATCCGAGAATGATGCCTGACGCCGACGCGGCCAGCGCGGTCAAACGTGCTGATCCCTTTGCGCCGCTGACCTCCGAGATGCTCGATGTCGGCGACGGCCACGAGCTCCATGTCGAGAGCGTCGGCCGCGCTGACGGAATCCCTGCGGTCTATCTGCACGGCGGGCCGGGCAGTGGCTGCCAGCCCGACCATCGCCGACTGTTCGACCCTGATCGTTTCTGCGCCGTATTGTTCGACCAGCGCGGCTGCGGCCGCAGCCGGCCCAAGGGATCGCGCGCGCACAACACCACGGCGCATCTGGTCGCGGACATGGAGAAGATCCGCGAGAAATTCGGCATCACACGCTGGATGCTGGTCGGCGGCTCCTGGGGCGCGACGCTGGCGCTGGCCTACGCCGAGGCGCATCCGGAGCGCGTCTCCGGCATCGCGCTGCGCGCCACGTTCCTCGGCACGCGGGCGGAGGTCGAGACGGCCTTCACCACGCGCCTGTCGCAGTTCTATCCCGCGCTCTACGAGGATTTTCTGAGCGTGCTGCCGCCGGAAGAGCGCGAGCAACCGGTGGGCGCCTATTGGCGCCGTATCCTGGATGCCGATCCTGCCGTGCACGGTCCCGCGGCGCGGGCCTGGCACGACGTTGAACGCACCCTGTCCGAGCACAAGCCAGCACGGACCCGGCTGGACCTCGCCGCGCTGAACGTCTGGCGCACACTGCCGGCGACGCCTTTCATGGAGGCGCATTATTTCGTCAACGACAGCTTCATGAGCGAAGACCAGCTGTTGCGAAACGCGCATCGGCTCGCCGGCATTCCCGGCATCATCGTACAGGGCCGCTATGACCTGTTGTGTCCTCCCGGGACATCCCAGGCGCTCGCGAAAGTTTGGCCGGGTTCCGAGATTCGCGTCGTGGAAGAGGCCGGACATTCGCTCTATGATGGCGGCGTGAGGGATGCCGTCATGAAGTCGATCGCCGACCTCGCATCGAAGATCGGGCATTAGGGTCTATCTCCTCATCCTGAGGAGCGCTCGGAGAGCGCGTCTCGAAGGATGAAAGGCCGAGATGCAGCAGCGGGGCCTGCATGGTTCGAGACGGCGATTACGCGCCTCCTCACCATGAGGGTCTGGGTTCGCATGGGAAGGACAACAAGAAAATGCCGCTCGCCGCGAAAGGCATGCTGCTGACGTCGATGAATATCGACGCAGCCGACGAGGCCGATTTCAACCGCTGGTACGATCGCGAGCATCTGGAAGAGCGCGTCGCGATCGAGGGGTTCCTCGAAGCGCGGCGCTATGTCGCGCATGCCGCCAATCCCAAATATCTCTGCCTGTACTCGACCGCGACGCTCGACGTGCTCGACAGCCCCGCCTATCGGGCGCGGCTCGCGAACCCGACCGACTGGTCGCGGCAGACCATGGCGCGCTTCAAGGACATGCTGCGCGTCGTCGCGCGCATCACCATCAGCAACGGCACCGGACGAGGCGCAGCGCTCGGCCTGGTGCGGCTGCGGCCGACGCCCGACAATGCCACGTCCTGGCGTGATGCGCTGCAAGAGAAGCTGGCGCCGGACAAGTGCGACGGCATCATCTCGATGCATCTGCTCGAAAGCGAGCCCGAATTGTCGGGTGCGACGGCAGGAATTCCGGCGACGAGTAACGAAGGCGCGCGCGACTGGTTCGTGCTGATCGACGGCACGCATGTCGGCGCAGTCTCGGCCGTGATCGCCGAGCGCTTCACCGGTCCCGCTGCTGCGCCCCTCCCGCTTCCGATCTCGGTCGGCACCTACTGCCTGATGTGGGACCTCGCGAAGAGCGATATCGCCCGCGGCTGAGGCAGTCATCCGCAACGCAATATATTGCACCGCACATGCTGCGCGCGGGCGTTAATGCTCTGCGCGCGCAGCTCCCATGAAAGGCGATGATCGCGCAACTTTGCCGTTGTACTTCGGAACGGTTCTAATAAGCTAACCCAATGACGTCATTCAGAAACCAGATCGAGACGCGTTAAGCGTCCGCCAAGCTCAAACAAAAAAGGCCGCGGGGTCTTTGAGCCTGCGCGGACAGGGTAGGAATGAAACCGACCGATATCGCGGCCCCCGACTACTTTCACAAAGTGGTCGATTGCCAATGGGCCTGTCCTGCGCACACCCCCGTTCCCGAATACATCCGACTGATCGCACAAGGCCGCTACAGCGACGCCTACATGATCAATTGGAAGTCGAACGTGTTTCCCGGAATCCTGGGACGCACCTGCGACCGTCCCTGCGAGCCCGCGTGCCGCCGCGGACGCGTCGAGGAGACTCCGGTGGCGATCTGCCGCCTCAAGCGGGTCGCCGCGGACTTCAAGGACGACATCAGGCAGCGCCTGCCGCGGCCCGCGCCGAAGAACGGCAAGCGTGTCGCGCTGGTGGGTGGCGGTCCCGCTTCGCTGACGGTGGCGCGCGATCTCGCGCCGCTCGGCTATCACTGCACGGTGTTCGATGCCGATCCGGAAGCCGGCGGCATGATGCGCACGCAGATCCCGAAATTCCGCCTGCCCAACTCCGTGATCGACGAGGAGACCGGCTACATCCTGGGTCTCGGCGTCGACTTCAAGGGCGGCCACCGCATCGACAGCATGAAGGCGCTGCTCGCGGAGAAGTACGACGCCATCTTCGTGGGCTCCGGCGCGCCGCGCGGCCGCGAGCTCGACATTCCCGGGCGCAAGGAAGCCGCCGGCAACATCCATATCGGCATCGAATGGCTGGCCAACGTGTCGTTCGGCCATGTCGACAAGATCGGCAAGCGCGTGATCGTGCTCGGCGGCGGCAACACCGCGATGGATTGCTGCCGAACCGCGCGCCGCCTCGGCGGCGAGAAAGTCACGGTGATCGTGCGCTCCGGTTTCGAGGAGATGAAGGCCTCGCCGTGGGAGAAGGAGGACGCGATCCACGAGGATATTCCGATCCTCAACTACATGGTGCCGGTGGCATTCAAGCAGGTCGCCGGCAAGCTCATCGGCGTCACCTTCCAGCACGTCAAAGCCGAATATGACGCCAAAGGCCGCCGTAACCTCGTGCCTTCGGGCGACCCCGATCAGACCATTCCCTGCGACGACGTGCTGGTCGCGGTCGGCCAGGAGAATGCCTTCCCCTGGATCGAGCAGGATTGCGGCATCGAGTTCGACAAATGGCACATGCCCAAGGTCGATCCGAACACCTTCGTCTCGACCAACCCGAAGGTGTTCTTCGGCGGCGATGCCGCGTTCGGCCCGAAGAACATCATCTGGGCGGTCGCGCACGGCCATGACGCCGCGCTGTCGATCCACAAGATGCTTTCGGGTGAGGATATCAGCGAGCGGCCGCTGCCGGAGGTGCATGTCTCCTCGCAGAAGATGGGCATCCACGAATGGAGCTATGACAACGACATCTCCGTCGACAAGCGCTACAAGGTGCCGCATCGCGACAAGGTCGTCGCGCTCAAGGACATCCGCGCCGAGGTCGAGCTCGGCTACGACGTCAAGCTCGCGCTCGGCGAAGCGCATCGCTGCCTGAACTGCGACGTACAGACGGTGTTCTCCACCTCGCTCTGCATCGAGTGCGATGCCTGCGTCGACATCTGCCCGATGGATTGCATCACCTTTACGGGCAACGGCGAGGAAAGCGACCTGCGCCAGCGCCTGAAGGCGCCTTCACTCCATCCGGACCAGGACCTCTACGTCTCCAGCGACCTCAAGACCGGGCGGGTGATGGTCAAGGACGAGGATGTCTGCCTGCATTGCGGGCTATGTGCCGAGCGCTGTCCCACCGGCGCCTGGGACATGCAGAAATATTTGATCGAGATGACCTACGCAGGTTCGACATGTCCGACAAAAAGCCGATCAGCAGCGTAAACGACTTCGTCGTCCGCTTCGCCAACGTCAACGGCTCGGGCTCGGCCAGCGCCAACGAGATGTTCGCCCGCGCGATCCTGCGCCATGGCGTGCCGGTGTCCCCGCGCAACATCTTCCCCTCCAACATCCAGGGCCTGCCGACCTGGTACGAGGTGCGGGTGACGGAAGCCGGCCATCTCGGCGCCCGCGGCGGCGTCGACATGATGGTGGCGATGAACCCGCAGACCTGGGACAAGGACGTCGCCGGCATCGAGCCCGGCGGCTATCTGTTCTACGATTCCACCAAGCCGATGCCGTCGACCAAATTCCGCGACGACATCACCGTGATCGGTGTGCCGCTGACCGCGATCACCAATTCGACCTACACCGATCCGCGCCAGCGCCAGCTGTTCAAGAACATCATCTATCTGGGCAGCCTCAGTGCGCTGCTCGACATGGACCCGAAGCTGATCGAGCAGCTGATCGGCGAGCAGTACAAGGGCAAGGAGAAGCTGCTCTCCTCCAACGTCCACGCGCTGCATCTCGGCCGCGACTGGGCGCTGCAGAACCTGAAATGCCCGATCGGGCTCAGGGTGAAGAAGTCCGACAAGGTCGGCGACCGCATCTTCATCGAAGGCAACAGCGCCGCCGCGCTCGGCGCGGTCTATGGCGGCGCGACCGTGTGCGCCTGGTACCCGATCACGCCGTCCTCGTCGGTGGCGGAGGCTTTCACCGCCCACTGCAAGAAGTACCGGCACGATCCGGAGACGGGCAAGGCGAAGTACGCGATCGTGCAGGGCGAGGACGAGCTGGCTTCCATCGGCATCGTCATTGGCGCGTCCTGGAACGGCGCCCGCGCCTTCACCGCGACCTCGGGCCCCGGCATCTCGCTGATGACGGAATTCATCGGCCTTTCCTATTTCGCCGAGATCCCTGCCGTGATCATGAACATCCAGCGTGCCGGCCCCTCCACGGGCATGCCGACCCGCACCCAGCAATGCGACATCATCGCCTGCGCCTATGCCTCGCACGGCGACACCAAGCATGTGCTGCTGTTCCCGGAAGATCCCGCCGAGGCGTTCGAGTTCGCGGCGGCCGCCTTCGATCTCGCCGAACGGCTCCAGACCACGATCTTCCTGATGCTCGATCTCGACATCGGCATGAACCACCGGCTCTGCCGTCCGCTGAAATGGGACGACGCCCGGCAATACGACCGCGGCAAGATCATGACCGCACAGATGCTGGAAGAGGGGCGCGACTTCGGCCGCTATCTCGACGTCGACGGCGACGGCATTCCCTACCGCACCTATCCCGGCACCCATCCGACCAAGGGCTCCTACTTCACCCGCGGCACCTCGCGTGATCGCTATGCGCGTTACTCCGAGGAAGGCACGGTCTACGCCGACAACATGCAGCGCCTGGTGCGCAAGTTCGAGACTGCGCAGGATCTCGTGCCGCGGCCGCTTCAGGCCAATGCGGAACGACCGACCAAATATGGCGTGATCTATTTCGGCTCGACCTCGCCGGCGATGGACGAGGCGATCGGATTGCTCGAGGCCCGCGGGCATCAGCTCGACCGCCTGCGCATCCGCGCCTTCCCGTTCCATTCGAGCGTCGCGAGCTTTCTCGCCGAGCACGACTTCGTCTACGTGGTCGAGCAGAACCGCGACAGCCAGCTCCGCCAGCTGATCGTCAACGAGAACGGCATCGATCCCGTCCGCCTCGTGCCGATCGTGCATTACGACGGCTCTCCGATCACCGCCCGCTTCATCGCAAAAGCCATTGGCGACCACCAGGATCACCTCAAGGTGACCCCGCTCCGCAAGGCCGTGTCATGACACGCGATTCTCTCTCTCCGCCGTCATGCCCGCGCTTGTCGCGGGCATCCACGCCTTTCTTCTCTCCGGCCAGGACGTGGATGGCCGGGACAAGCCCGGCCATGACGAGGCTGGGACTACGGGTGCTCGCATGACCTACATCGCAAAGCCGAAATTCCATCATCCGGGCCTGAAGAAGAACGAGCTCGGCTACACGCATCGCGACTACGAGGGCAAGATCTCGACGCTGTGCGCCGGCTGCGGCCACGATTCGATCACGGCCTCGATCATCGAGGCCTGCTACGAGCTCTCGATCGAGCCGCACCGGGTGGCGAAGATCTCCGGCATCGGCTGCTCGTCGAAGACGCCGGACTATTTCCTCGGCAATTCGCACGGCTTCAACTCCGTGCACGGCCGTATGCCCAGCGTGCTCACGGGCGCCAACCTCGCCAACCGCGACCTGATCTATCTCGGCGTCTCCGGCGACGGCGATTCCGCCTCGATCGGTTTCGGCCAGTTCGCGCATTCGATCCGGCGCGCCGTCAACATGACCTATATCGTCGAGAACAACGGCGTCTACGGCCTGACCAAGGGCCAGTTCTCGGCGACCGCCGACCGCGGCTCGAAGAGCAAGAAGGGCGTCACCAATACCGACAACGCCATCGACCTCGTCGCCATCGCCCTGCAGCTCGGCGCCACCTTCGTCGCCCGCTCGTTCTCGGGCGACAAGACCCAGCTGGTGCCGCTGATCGCAGCCGCGATCCGCCACAAGGGCGCGTCCTTCATCGACGTCATCAGCCCCTGCATCGCCTTCAACAATCACGCCGGCTCGACCAAGAGCTTCGACTATGTCCGGGAGCACAACGACGCGGTGAACCGGCTCGACGTGCTGGTCGGCCGCGATCCGATCGCCGTCGATTACGCGCCGGGCACGGTGCAGGTGGTCGAGCAGCACGACGGCAGCAGGATTGCGCTGCGCAAGATCGATGCCGACTACGATCCGCATGACCGCCTGGGGGCGATGACCTTCCTGCAGAAGCACGCCGCCAAGGGCCAGATCGTCACCGGCCTGCTCTATGTCGATCCCGACGCAGACGACATGCACGAGCATCTCAATACGGTCGAGACGCCGCTCAACAGCCTCGAGGCGGACTCGCTGTGCCCGGGCTCGGCGGTGCTGGACAAGTTCAACGCCAGCCTGCGGTGATCATCGGCGCCGGACCGAAACGGGCTGCCTGACTCGCACGGTGATCTTCTCGGACACGACAGGCGGCTCGAATGGATAGTGCTTCGCATCGCCGAGCACCAGCTGCAGCGTGTGCGTGCCGGGCGGAAGCTCGAGAAGAGTCTCGGTCTGCCCGGCTCCGAAATGCAGATGGGACTTGTCCTGCGGGATCGGTTCCTTGGGATCGATGGGAGCGTTGACGTCGACCAGCAAATGATGATGACCGGCGTTCTGGTAGTCGTCGCCGGCATGCGTCACGCCCATGTTGCGCAGGCCGAACCGGACCCAGAATCCACCCCGGATCTTCTGCCCGTCCTGCGGCGTGATGAAATAGAGCTTCGCGTCCTTGGGAGCGGTCTTGCCCTGAGAGTAAGCCGTGCCCGGCAGCAATGCGAGCGCCGCCGCCAGCGCGGCGCAGCAAATGATCTTCATCAAACCTACTCCAGCTCAAAAACCGCGATGCGACCAGGAAGAATCGTCATCGCGCTTTAGGTTATTGTTTGAGCATGATCCTTTCGGAACAGCGCTGCACGCTTTTCCGGATCATGCGTCAGGGACTGAGCGCGATCCGGAATCCATGCGTGGGATAACGGACATTGGTATCGTAGCCATCGCGATTGGACGGCCGCACGTATCTCGAATCGTTCTTCCAGGAGCCCGAGCGCAGGACATGCGATGAGCAGTCGCCGCTCGTCCATGCCGAACCGTCGACCGGCGCACCCTGATAGTTCTTGTGCCAGCAGTCCTCGACCCACTGGTCGATGCCGCCGCCCATGTCGTGGAGCCCGAATGGATTGGGCTTGAAGCTGCCGACCTTCGCCGGCTGCTCGGCGGCGAGGTCGCCGCAGTCCTTGCATCCGGCCATGCCCGGCTGGAGCTTGTCGCCCCACCAATACTTGGTTTGCGTTCCGCCGCGGGCCGCATATTCCCATTCGGCCTCGCTTGGGAGCCGGTACTGCTTCTTCGTCGCCTGCGACAGAAAGGAGGCATATTGCTGCGCGTCGGTCCAGCTCACGTTGCTGACCGGCGCATCGTCCTTGCCGGTCGCGGTGAAACCGCACGCGCCCGCAGCCGCGCATTCGTTCCACTCCCGCACCGTCACCGGATATTTTCCGATCGAGAACGGCTTGACCGTGACCTGGTGGACGGGACGCTCGGTCGGATCATCATTGCTTCCCATCGCGAAACTGCCGCCGCGAATGGCGACCATTTCGGGCTCGCGCACTGGCGTCGCGGACGCGCTTGGCGCCGGCGCGGGCGATGAAGGCGCCGAAGCCAAGGAGGGAGATGGTTGCGGCGCCTGCGTCGCCGCTTCGCGCGGCGGAGCTTGCGGGACCGGGGACGGCGCCGGAGAAGCGGCGGGCGTTGCGACCTGCTCGCCCACCCTGCCCTGAGGCTGTGCCAGCAAATACCAGAGTGCGCCGGCGGCAATGACGAGCAGCGTGATGCCCAGCAGAAAGATCAGCGTGTTCTCGCGCCGGCTTCTTGTCTTGCCGACGGCATCGGCATCCGGCAGCACCCGATAGACGCGCACGGGATCGGTGATGTTCTTGACCTTGCGATCGCCGAGCGACTCATAGCCGCACACGACCTTGTGCTTGATCTGTTCGTAGATCGCGCCGGAGATGTAGACCTGCCCCGGTTCCGCGATGCCCTCGATACGCGTGGCGATGTTGACGCCGTCACCATAGATGTCGTCCGGCTCCACGATGACATCGCCGAGATTGACGCCAATCCGATATTCGAGCCGGGAATGCTTGGGAAGCGAGGCGTTGCGGCCGATGAGATTCTGCTGGATGACGATGCTGCATCGAACGGCCTCCACGGGACTGTCGAAGATGGCGATGAAGCCGTCGCCGGTCGTCTTCACCAGGCTTCCATGGTGCTCGATGATGCTGGGCTGGATGAGATCCCGCTCGATCCGCTTGACGCGAACATGCGTGCCTTCCTCGTCGGCCTGCATCAACCGACTGTAGGAAGCGATGTCACCGACGATGATCGCGGCGAGTCGACGAGGCACTCCGCTGTGCGACGGCGGCTCATCCTGACTTCCGGATCTGAAGTTGCGAATTTCGCCCATGCGGGGGGACTCCAGAAACTGCGAGGCAGCCCCAGCTTACGACAGCCAAAGGCGGCCGTCTGTGAAGGCTATCACATTGACGAACCGAGACAATGTCGCAGCGATCGCCGGCGTCGGGTTCCGTCGGACCAAGGCGCTGCATCCATTGAACCTTCTTGATCGCAGCAATGACTAAGGCGCGGCCGGAGCCTGCTGGCCCGTGTCCCCTGAAACGCGGCTACACGCGCGACGTGCGAACGTTGAACGCGGTGCATCTGCCGGGCGTCTAACGGACAGCGATTCTATTGTGCTGCGATAAGGTCGTCACATGAAGCTCTTCCTCATTGCTGCCCTGGCTTTCGCTGCCCTGACCGGCGTCGCCCACGCCGATGAGGCCGACAAGGTCCGGGAGACCACAAAGGCCGAAGCCGACGCCTTCAATGCGCGGCTCCATGCGGGGACGCCCGGCGTCAAGTCCTATGCCTGCTTCGTCCGTCGCTACGATGCCGAGCATCTGGCGCGGCACCCCAAGCAGAAGGTGGCTTCCATGAAGCTGCTGATCTCGGCGGAAACCGACAAGGAGGACAAGCAGCTGCGCAATTCCTTCCGTCTGGGTTTTCGCTATCGCCATCGCTCCGGCGATTTCGACTCCAGCGGCTCGTGCGGCAGCCACGCGGTGCTTCTCAGCCAGGGGGACGAGGTCCGCCTGGGCTGCGGCGTGGACTGCGAAGGCGGCGGCATCGAAGTGGCTCTGTCCAAGGACAACAAGTCCGCGATCGTCCGCCTCGAGCGGATCAGGGTCTGGCAGAACAACAAGCCAGACGACGACGCCGAGCAATCGCTGGTCGCCGGCGCCGACGACAAGATTTTCCGTCTCGACCGCACCGACAACAGCGAGTGCGCCTCGCTCGTGACCGACCGCAAGGAGCTCGCCGCACTGCGCCACAAGTGATATCTGTCGCGCGAGCTCAGTGCAGCCGAAGGAGATCGCCATGAACCGACGGAACATCTTGTGGAGCGCCGTCTCGGCCCTGGGCGCGGCGCTGGGCGCCTCCAGCGCGAAAGCTGCGACGGAAGCCGGCACGGGCAACAAGCTGAAGGTCGTCTATCATCTCAACGATGCTGAGAAGGTCAGTTTCGTGCTCGGCAACATCCAGAACCACATCGATGGCGTCGGTGGTCCCGAGCACGTGACCCTCGCGCTGGTGATCCACGGGCCGGCGCTGAAGGCGTTTCACGCCGCGCAGGCCAATCCCGATGTCAGCAGGCGTGTCGGCGCGTTCTCCAAGGACGGCGTCGAGCTCGCCGCCTGCGGCAACACCATGAAGGCGCAGAACGTGACGCTGAAGGAGCTGCTGCCTGGCTTCGTCAGCGCGGAGAACGGCGGCGTGGTCCGCCTCGCCGAATTGCAGTCGCAGGGGTATTTGTATCTGCGGCCTTAAAGTCACTGCACTTGCCACGAGAGGGGTGCGCTCCCTGCCCCGCCTGCGCAGGGCTATCGCATATGAGACGTGGCTATGGGTACCGACTGTTTCCACAGCGTCATGGCCGGGCTTGTCCCGGCCATCCACGCCTTTCCACGCAGCACAAAGAACGTGGATGCCCGGGACAAGCCCGGGCATGACGACCTCTGCAATATTCATATGCGATTGCCCTCCCCCGCCTGCGGGGGAGGGTTGGGGAGAGGGTGTCTCGGCAATGGGACAGGCCCCTAAAAGAAAGAGCCCTCACCCGGCGCACGGGACGATGCTGCGCATCGACCGGGCGCGCCGACCTCTCCCGCAAGCGGGAGAGGTAAGAGCAGCCCGCGGATGCCTTTCGCTTCAAAGCTACCAGCGCCGCCAGTCCCACTTGACTTACCCATAACTCCACGGTTATGAATTAAATCATAACCTACGAGTTATGGATCTATGTCTGCCACTCACGACCTCCTGTTCCGGACGCTCGCGGATCCGACCCGGCGGGCAATCTTCGAGCGGCTATGCCGCGAAGGGGAGCAGACGGTCGGGGCACTGACGGCGCGATCTGGCGTGTCCCAGCCGGCTGTATCGAAACATCTCGGCGCCTTGAAGCAGGCTGGCCTGGTGCGCGACCGCCACGAGGGAAGGCAGACCCATTACAGCGCGCGGCCCGGTGCGCTCAATCCGCTGATCGACTGGACCGGCCAGATGGCCGGCTTCTGGCAGAACCGGCTCGACGCGCTCGACGATCTCCTGAAGAGGATGGACCAATGACCCAAACCGCGACCGAGAAGCGTTCAGTCGTCATCGAGCGCGAATTTGCCTATCCGGCTGAACGGATCTGGCGCGCGCTGACGCAGCCGCATCTGATCGAGGAATGGCTGATGAAGAACGACTTCAAGCCGACCGTCGGTCATCGCTTCAACCTGCGCGGCGAATGGGGCGGCGTGCTGGACTGCGAGGTGCTCACCATCGAGCCGCAGAAGACGCTCGCCTACACCTGGAATTTCTCCCATGAGGACGCCGCGTTCGACCTGAAGAGCGTTGTGACCTTCACGCTGACGCCGACGAACACTGGCACGCATTTGCGCGTCGAGCAGGCGGGCTTCAGCCCGACGCAGAAGCAGGCTTTCGGCGGCGCGCATGCCGGCTGGAAGCAGTTTTTGGCAAGGCTGGACGACGTGCTGGCGCGGGCAGGCTAGCTCCGCCGGCGCCAGTTCCAATCGGTTGCAAGGGAGGACCCAATGAGCACGCATATGTGGATTCGGCAGATTCATCGCTGGCTGTCGATGGCCTTCACGCTCGCGGTCATCGCCAACATCGTGGCGATGATCATGCAGGTTCAGGCCGTGTGGATCGGCTTCCTCGCGCTCGTGCCGCTGATTCCGCTGCTCGCGACCGGACTCTATCTGTTCGCGCTGCCCTATGTCCGCCGCGGCACCCGCGTGAACGAGGCGCGATGATGAAGACGGCGAAGAAGACTGGCGCGAAGGACGCGAATGCGGCATCGCCTTCCAGGATGATCGACGGCCGGATCAAGGAGCTCGGCGACTGGCGCGGCGAGATGCTGGGGCGGATCCGCGGCCTGATCAGGGAGGCCGACCCAGATGTGGTCGAAGAGTGGAAATGGCGCGGCGTTCCCGTGTGGGAGCACGACGGCATCATCTGCACCGGCGAGACCTACAAGGAAGTGGTGAAGATGACCTTTGCCAAGGGCGCGGCGCTGGAGGATCCGACAGGCCTGTTCAACTCCAGCCTCGATGGAAATGTGCGCCGCGCGATCGATATTCGCGAAGGCGAGACCATCAACGAGAAGGCGTTGAAGGCGCTGATCCGCGCCGCGGTGAAGCTGAACGCGTCGAAGAAGAAGCCGAGCAGGAAGCAACCGGCGTAGAGCGCAATAGGTTGACGTTGATCGCTCTTGGTAGCCGCGGGCGGGCCTTAACCTCTCCCGCTTGCGGGAGAGGTCGGCGCGTAGCGCCGGGAGAGGGTTCTCTCCTCTGGGGGAGTCCCACTGCGGAAATACCCTCTCCCCAGCCCTCCCCCGCAAGCGGGGGAGGGAGCGCACCTTTCATCGGAGCGCGAGCTGAAGCTCAATCATCAAGTGCCCGCAGAGCCAGCCGCCTCAGGCCACCGCGGCGGGAATCGGACGCGGGCTCACGACGTATTCGCGCAGGACCTTGTCGTTGGCATCGACCTCGATCAGCGCGACGTCGTAGGTCCAGAGATCGGCGAGATGCTGGAGCACGCGCTTGGCGTCGGTCTCGTTGAGCTGGGAGCCCTTGATGACGTGATGATGCAGGATCAGCCGGCGGTCGCCGGACAGATCGACGTCGACCACCTCGATGTTGGCGTCGATGAAGCCGACATCGTGCTGCCGCGCCAGCTCGCGGCGGACGCGGCGGAAACCGCGCTCGTCATGGATGGCATCGACGCGGATGCCGGCGCGCTCCTCGGGATCGTCGTGCAGATGGAACATGCGGAAGTGCCGCATCAATTTGGGACTCAGGAATTGGCCGATGAAGCTCTCGTCGCGATAATTGGCCCAGACGTCGCGCAGCACGCCCATGACGTCGCCCTTGCCGGCGATGTCCGGGAACCATTCGCGGTCCTCGTCTTCCGGCCTGGTGACGATGCGCTCGATGTCCTGCATCACGGCAAAACCGAGCGCATAGGGGTTGAAGCCCGAGAAGCGCGGGTCGTCGAACTCGGGCTGGAACACCACGTTGGTGTGCGATCCCAGGAATTCGAGGAAGTTGCCGTCGGTGAGGCGACCTTGCTCGTGCAGCCTGGTCATGATGCGATAGTGGACGTAGGTCGCCGTCCCCTCGTTCATCACCTTGGTCTGGCTCTGCGGATAGAAATATTGCGCGATGTGGCGGACGATGCGCAAGAGCTCGCGCTGCCAGGGCGCCAGCCGCGGCGCGCTCTTCTCCAGGAAATAGAGCAGGTTCTCCTGCGGCAGGCCGAGCAGCTTGCGGCGGCGCTCGATGCTGAGCGTCGACCGGCTCTTGGCGACGCCCTTGGGCACCGTGCGCCAGAGATCGTTGAAGACCTCCTCCTCGTGCTGGCGGCGGCGCCCTGCCCGCTTCTCCTCGGCGCGCAGATCGAGCTTCTTCTTGCCGGGATAGCGGTCGATGCCGTGCGACATCAGCGCATGCGCGGCATCGAGCGTGCGCTCGACCTCGATGCGGCCGTAGCGGTCCTCGCACTGCATGACGTAGTTCTTGGCGAAGTCGAGATAATCCAGGATGCCGTCGGCATCGGTCCACTGCTTGAACAGATAATTGTTCTTGAAGAAATGGTTGTGGCCGAAGGCCGCGTGCGCGATCACCAGCGTCTGCATCGTCGCCGTGTTCTCCTCCATCAGATAGGAGATGCAGGGCGAGGAATTGATCACGATCTCATAGGCGAGCCCCATCAGGCCCTTGCGATAGGACGCCTCATGGAAGGCAAAGTGCTTGCCGAACGACCAGTGCTTGTAGAACAAGGGCATGCCGACCGAGGAATAGGCGTCCAGCATCTGCTCGGCCGTGATGACCTCGATCTGGTTCGGATAGACGTCGAGCCCGAGATCCTTCAGCGCCACCTCCTCGCAGGCATCGGTGATGCGCTGCAAGGTGTGGAAATCCCAATCGGCGCCTTCGAACAATCGTTCCGTCATGGAGCAGTCTTCTCCTGGGCAGTTTCGCGGCGCTGGAACAAGTCGTGGAACACCGGAAAGATCTCGCTGCGCTCCGAGACCTTGCGCATCGAGAGCGGTGCGCCGTTGTTGCGCAGGCGCTCGTAGAGGGTCCAAAGCGAGGAGTCGGAGAGATCGAAGGCGCTGCCGCCTGCTTCCCCGACCTCGAGATAGGCAAAGAACTGGCAGACCGGCAGGATCTTCTCGGTCAGCAGGAGCCCCGTGAGCTCGCCGTCGGAATAGGAATTGTCGCCGTCGGAGGCTTGCGCGGCGTAGATGTTCCAGTCCGACGGGTTGAAGCGCTCGCGCACGATCTCATGCATCGCCTGGAGCGCGCTGGAGACCAGCGTGCCGCCCGAAGCCGGGCCGTAGAAGAAGGTCTGCTCGTCCACCTCCTCGGCGCGGTCGGTGTGGCGGATGAAGACGATCTCGACATGCTTGTAGCGGCGCTTCAGGAACACGTAGAGCAGCATGTAGAAGCGCTTTGCCAGATCCTTCATGTGTTCGGACATCGAGCCGGAGACGTCCATCAGGCAGAACATCACGGCCTGCGCGACGGGCTTCGGCACCGTCTCGAAGCGCCGGTAGCGGATGTCGAGCGGATCGATGAAGGGAATGCGCTTGGACTTCGCCTTCAGCCTTTCCAGCTGAGCGACCAGCTCCGCGCGCTCGTCCTCGTCCGTGCATGCTTCGATCGCGGCTTCCAGCTCCTCGATCTCGTCCTTGCGGGGACGCTTGAGCGCGATGCGGCGCGCAAGCGCGAGCTTCACCGTCCGGCTCACCGAGATGTTGGCGGGCGAGCCCGACATGGTGTAGCCGGCGCGCTGGATGCCCTCGCTCTCGGTCTGCGCGATCTTGCGCTTGGCGAGATCCGGAAGCTCGAGGTCGTCGAGGAAGAGATCGACGAACTCGTCCCGGCTGAGCACGAAGCGGAAGGCGTCCTCGCTGTCGCCTTCGCCGGGACCGGAATCCTTGGCGCTGCCCTGGCCGGAGCGCTGCAGATAGTCGCCTTCGACGAACTTCTTGTTGCCGGGCAGGACCATGTCCCGCGTTCCGCCTTCACGGCGGAAGCGCGGCTCGTGCATGCCGTCGAGCGGAATCGTGACCTCACCACCCTCCAGGACGTCCTTGATGTCGCGTTCCTGCGAGGTCTTCTTGACGGCGCCCTGCACCAGGGACTTGGCCCGACGCAAGAACCGCTGACGGTTCTCAAGACTCTTGCCGCCTGGATTCAGGCGCCTGTCAATGATGTGGATGGGCACTTTTCCATTCGCCTCCCAGGCGCCTCAACCGGCCTGCTTCACGCGCATGTACCATTCGACGAGCCGGCGAACCTGACGCTCGGTGTAGCCGCGCTCCACCATGCGTGCCACGAACTCGCCGTGCTTCTTCTCCGTCTCGCCGTCCTTCTTCGACCCGAAGGAGATGACCGGAAGCAGGTCCTCGACCTGGGAGAATATCCGCTTTTCGATCACATCGCGAATCTTCTCATAGGAGGTCCAGGTCGGATTCTTGCCGCCGTTCTGGGCCCGCGACCGTAACGAGAATTTGACGACCTCGTTGCGGAAGTCCTTGGGGTTGGCAATCCCCGCCGGCTTCTCGATTTTCGTCAGCTCCTGGTTCAAAAGCTCGCGATCGAGCAGCTGGCCGGTGTCGGGATCCTTGAAGTCCTGGTCCTCGATCCAGGCGTCGGCATAGTCGACGTAGCGATCGAACAGGTTCTGGCCATAATCCGAGTAGGATTCGAGATAGGCCTTCTGGATCTCGTTACCGATGAACTCGGCATAACGCGGTGCCAGATCCGCCTTGATGAATTCGAGATAGCGCTTTTCGACCTCCTCGGGCAACTGCTCGCGCTTGATGGACTGCTCCAGGGCGTACATCAGATGCACGGCGTCGGCGGCGACCTCCTGCGGATCGTGGTTGAAGGTCGCGGCCAGGATCTTGAAGGCGAAGCGGGTGGAGACGCCGTCCATGCCCTCATCGACACCGGCGGCATCGCGATATTCCTGGACGCTGCGCGCCTTCGGATCGGATTCCTTCAGGCTTTCACCGTCATAGACCCGCATCTTGGCGTAGATCGTGGAGTTTTCATGCTTGCGCAGCCGCGACATCACCGAGAACCGCGCCAGCGTCTCCAGGGTCGAGGGTGCGCAGGGCGCAGCCGCGAGCTCGGAGCCCTGGATCAGCTTCTCGTAGATCTTCTGCTCCTCGGTGACCCTGAGGCAGTACGGCACCTTGATGACGCAGATGCGGTCGATGAAGGCTTCGTTGTTCTTGTTGGCCTTGAAGCTCGCCCACTCCGCTTCGTTGGAGTGCGCCAGGATGACGCCGGTGAACGGGATCGCGCCGATGTTCTCGGTGCCGATGTAGTTGCCTTCCTGCGTTGCGGTCAGCAGCGGGTGCAGCATCTTGATCGGCGCCTTGAACATCTCGACGAACTCGAGCACGCCTTGGTTGGCGCGGTTGAGGCCGCCGGAATAGCTGTAGGCGTCGGGATCGTTCTGGGCGTAGGTCTCGAGCTTGCGGATGTCGACCTTGCCGACCAGCGAGGAGATGTCCTGGTTGTTCTCGTCACCGGGCTCGGTCTTGGCGATCGCGACCTGGCGCAGCCGCGACGGCTGGATTTTTGCGACCCGGAACTGGGAAATGTCGCCACCGAAGGCCTCGAGCCGCTTGTAGCACCATGGGCTCATCAGGCCGGTGAGACGACGGCGCGGAATGCCGTACTTCTCTTCCAGCATCGGGCCGAGCTGATCGGGATCGAACAGGCTGAGCGGGCTTTCGAACACGGGCGAGAGTTCGTCGCCGGCCTTGAGCACGTAGATCGGATGCACTTCCATCAGCGACTTCAGCCGCTCGGCGAGCGAGGACTTGCCGCCGCCGACCGGGCCGAGCAGATAAAGGATCTGCTTGCGCTCCTCCAGGCCCTGCGCCGCATGACGGAAGAAACCGACGATGCGCTCGATCGTTTCCTCCATACCGTAGAAGCCGGCGAAGGCCGGATAGGTGCGGATCGTGCGGTTCAAAAAAATACGGCCAAGGCGTGGGTCCTTGGCCGTGTCAATCGTCTGGGGCTCACCGATCGCCGCTAGCAGTCGTTCGGCCGCGTTCGCGTATTTCATGGGATCGCTTCGACACGACTCCAGATATTCCGCCATCGACATGTCGTGCTGGCTTCTCGCCTCGAACGACCGAGCGAAAGCGTTGAATAAAGAATCGTTGTACATGATCCCTCTCCGCGTGAGTTCCGCTACAAGCTGAAACGAAAGCAGTTACCGGACCGTTCCTCAGGCCGTTTCGAATCAGCGTGAGCACATGACGATCATTGGACACCCGGGTGCCAACTCGACGCAACGCACAACGTAGGCACTCTCTGAGTTACGAACAGGCACATGCCTGTAATTTGTGCGAATCTTTGTCTATATTGGCTCATTTCCAGAAAATGTCACTCGGTCGCAACATCCGGGCATTCCCGGGGATACGTCCATCCGGCAATGCAGCATAGCGATCCGGGCGCGGCGATCTTATGACACTTGTACGGCGAAGCCTTGTACGCCGAGCCTTGGGGACCGCGTTCATCTTCCTGCTGCAATGCAGTGCGCGGGCTGCTGGCAGCGTGACAGTCGCGGCAAGCGCGCAGCAGTGTATCAAAATCGGTCGCCAGGCCCTCCGACCGGATGACGATGCGATCATCCCGCGGCTGCGGCATGCTTCAACCGAAATGTCGGCGCGATGCCGACATTGCCATCGTCGTCTCGTCGTCGCTGAGACCATCCCACCAGTCGATGGCAAGCCTTGCGCTGAGCAAGATCATGGCAAGGCCCGTCGCGACCAGCAGCCGCAGTCGCGTCGCGCATCGACTGGAATTTGAGATCACGCAATCCGTCGGCGCTGACCGCAGACGCACCCCATCGCTGGCTGTCGGCAACGGCCAGCGCCAAATCTTCATGACGGGGAACATGTGTTTTCAGCATGGCCCTTCGCGGCCACACGACATCACAACACCCGCCTGGATCGCCATGATCGCGACGGAGTTACACCGGAGGGTATGACGCACATACCCTTGATTGGTTCCCTCCCGGGAGCATGTAAGCTAGAGGATAGCGCGTCAGGACCGGCGCGGAAACCCCCTCGTCCGCAGGCTTGGAGAAAATAAGCATCATGAATCCCGTCAAAGAACTGGAAAAGCACGGACAAGCGGTCTGGCTGGACTTCCTGGCCCGTGGCTTCATCGCCAAGGGTGACCTGAAGCGGCTGATCGACACCGACGGCGTCAAGGGCGTCACCTCCAATCCGTCGATCTTCGAGAAGGCGATCGGCAGCTCCGACGAATACGATGCCCCGATCGGCAAGGCGCTGAAGCGCGGCGACCGGAACGTGGCCGACCTGTTCGAGGCCGTCGCGGTCGAGGACATCCAGAACGCCGCCGATGTGCTCCGCCCGGTCTATGACCGCCTCAAGGGCGGCGACGGCTATGTCAGCCTGGAGGTCTCGCCCTATCTCGCGATGGACACCGCCGGCACGGTCGCCGAGGCGCGGCGACTCTGGAAGGACGTCGGTCGCAAGAACCTGATGGTGAAGGTGCCGGCAACGCCGGAGGGCCTGCCGGCGATCGAGCAGCTGATCGGCGACGGCATCAGCATCAACATCACGCTGCTGTTCTCCAAGGCGGTATACCTCGAGGTGGCCGAAGCCTACATCGCCGGCCTCGAAAAATACGTCGCAGGCGGCGGTGACCCCTCGCATGTCGCGAGCGTGGCGAGCTTCTTCGTCAGCCGCATCGACTCGGTGGTCGACAAGCAGCTCGACGAGAAGATCGCGCGCGCCAACGATCCGTCCGAGAAGGAACGGCTCGCCGCACTCAAGGGCAAGGTCGCGATCGCCAATGCCAAGCTCGCCTATCAGGACTACAAGCGCCTGTTCTCGGGTCCCCGCTGGGAGAAGCTCGCCGCCAAGGGCGCCAGGCCGCAGCGCATGCTGTGGGCCTCCACCGGCACCAAGAACAAGGATTACAGCGACGTCCTCTACGTCGAGGAGCTGATCGGTCCCAACACCATCAACACCGTGCCGCCGGCGACGCTGGATGCGTTCCGCGACCATGGCAAGCCGCGCGACAGCCTGGAGGAGAACATCGAGGACGCAAGGCGCGTGCTGGAGGAGCTGGAGCGCTCCGGCATCTCGCTCGAGGCGATCACCGAGGAGCTGGTCAAGGACGGCGTCAAGCTGTTTGCGGATGCCGCCGACAAGCTCTACGGCGCCGTCGCGCACAAGCGCGCGGTCGTGCTCGGGCCCGCACTCGACCGCCAGCTTCTCTCGCTCGGCGACGGGCTGGGCAAAGCCGTGGCCAAGAGCACCGAGGACTGGCGGGCGGCCGCCAAGATCCGCAGGCTGTGGCAGCGCGACAAGTCGGTCTGGACCGGTGCGGACGAGGACAAATGGCTGGGCTGGCTCGACAGCGCGGCCAAGGCCGACATTGCCGATTACGAGGACTATGCGGGCCGCGTGAAGGGCCAGAAATTCTCCGATGCCGTCGTGCTCGGCATGGGCGGATCGAGCCTGGGGCCCGAGGTGCTGGCCGAGACCTTTGGCAAGAAGCCCGGCTTCCCGAAACTGCATGTGCTGGATTCCACCGATCCGGCGCAGGTGCGGGCGATGGAGGCGAAGATCGACATCGCCAACACCGTGTTCATCGTCTCCAGCAAGTCCGGCGGCACCACAGAGCCGAACGCGATGAAGGACTATTTCCATGAGCGGGTTGCCGAGGCCGTCGGGCCGAAGGTGAAGACCGGCCATCGCTTCATCGCGGTGACCGATCCCGGCTCGTCGCTGGAGAAGGCGGCTAAGAAGCTGAGCTATGCCCGCATCTTCCATGGCGAGCCCTCGATCGGCGGCCGCTATTCGGTGCTATCGCCCTTCGGCCTCGTGCCGGCGGCGACCGCGGGCGTCGACGTCAAGACCTTCATCAAGCATGCGCTGGCGATGGCCCGCTCCTGCGGGCCGGACGTGCCGCCCTCCGAGAACCCGTGCGTGCAGCTTGGCCTCGCCATGGGCCTCGCGGGCCTCGAGGGCCGCGACAAGGTGACGATCCTGGCGTCGAAGAAGATCGCCGATTTCGGCGCCTGGGCCGAGCAGCTCATCGCGGAGTCCACCGGCAAGGAAGGCAAGGGCCTGATCCCGATCGAGGGTGAGCCGCTCGGCGATCCCAGCGTCTATGGCAACGACCGGTTCTTCATCGACATCCGTGTCGACGGCGAAGCGGACGCTGCCCATGACTCCAAGCTTGCCGCGATCGAGGCGGCGGGCCATCCCGTCGTGCGCATCGTCATGAAGTCGATCGAGCATCTCGGCCAGGAGTTCTTCCGCTTCGAAATGGCAACCGCCGTGGCGGGTTCGATCCTCGGCATCAACCCGTTCGACCAGCCGGACGTGGAAGCGGCCAAGATCAAGACCCGTGAGCTCACCGCCGCGTTCGAGAAGACCGGCGCGCTGCCGGAAGAGCAGCCGGTGGTCAGCACCGACGAGGCCGATCTCTACACCGACGAAGCCAACGCCACCGCACTGCGCGCCGCCGGCGCCAATGGCGACCTCACCTCCTGGCTGAAGGCGCATCTCTCCCGCTCGAACCATGGCGACTATGTCGCCCTGCTCGGCTATATCGCGCGTGACAAGGCGACGATCGACGCGCTCCAGGCCATGCGGCTCGAAGTGCGCGAGAAGCGGCACGTCGCGACCTGCGCCGAGTTCGGACCGCGCTTCCTGCACTCCACCGGACAGGCCTACAAGGGTGGCCCCGACAGCGGCGTGTTCCTCCAGATCACGGCTGACGATGCCAGGGATCTGCCGGTGCCGGGGCAGAAGGCCAGCTTTGGCGTCATCAAGGCGGCGCAGGCACGCGGCGATTTCGACGTGCTCACCGAACGCGGCCGGCGTGCGCTGCGTGTGCACCTGAAGGGCGGAGTCAAGAAAGGCCTCGCGGCGCTCAATGCGGCGCTCAACGACGCGCTGAACTAAGGGAATCTCTCACATGCAACTCGGCATGATCGGCCTCGGCCGGATGGGCGGCAACATCGTTCGCCGCCTGATGCGACAGGGACATTCGACCGTGGTGTACGACAAGGACGCCAAGGCCGTCGCCGGCCTTGCCGCCGACGGTGCGGCAGGTTCGGCGACGCTGGAAGAGTTCGTCTCGAAACTCGAGCGGCCGCGCACCGCCTGGGTGATGCTGCCTGCGGGACACATCACCGAGACGACGATCGACACGATCGCGGGCGTGATGCAGCCCGGCGACGTCATCATCGACGGCGGCAACACCTTCTGGCAGGACGACGTCCGCCGCGGCAAAGCATTGAAGGCGCGCGGCATCCACTATGTCGACGTCGGCACCTCCGGCGGCGTCTGGGGCCTCGACCGCGGCTATTGCATGATGATCGGCGGCGAGAAGCAGGTGGTCGACAGGCTCGATCCGATCTTCGCCGCGCTCGCGCCCGGCGCCGGCGACATTCCGCGCACCGAGGGACGCGAGGGCCGCGATCCCCGCATCGAGCAGGGCTACATCCATGCCGGTCCGGTGGGCGCCGGCCACTTCGTCAAGATGATCCACAACGGCATCGAATACGGCCTGATGCAGGCCTATGCCGAAGGCTTCGACATTCTCAAGAATGCCAATATCGAGGCCTTGCCGGCGGATCACCGCTACGATTTCGATCTCGCCGACATCGCCGAAGTGTGGCGGCGCGGCAGCGTGATTCCGTCCTGGCTGCTCGACCTCACCTCGACTGCACTCGCCGACAGCCCGCAGCTGTCGGAATATTCAGGCTTCGTCGAGGATTCCGGCGAAGGCCGCTGGACCGTGAATGCTGCGATCGACGAGGCGGTGCCGGCCGAAGTCTTGACCGCGGCGCTCTACACACGTTTCCGTTCCCGCAAGGAACACACATTCGCCGAAAAAATTCTCTCTGCGATGCGTGCAGGGTTCGGCGGCCACAAGGAGCCGAAGCAGCCGGGCGCGGCGAAGCCCAAATGAGATCAAGCAGGACGTAACAAGCGAAGGCCGACCATTCGTGACAAAAGACCCGCAGCCAAAGCGCAAGCCGGAAAATTGCGCCTTCGTCATCTTTGGCGTGACCGGCGACCTGACCCATCGGCTGGTGATGCCATCGCTGTACAATCTGGCGGCCGAGAATCTGTTGCCGGAAAAATTCTGCGTCGTCGGCGTCGCCCGCAAGAGCCAGTCGGATGACGAGCTGCGCGACGGCCTGATGAAGGGCCTGCGCGAATTTGCGACGCGGCCTGTCGACGATGACATCGCCAGGCAGCTGCTGCAATGCGTCACCTTCGTCGAGGCCGATCCGAAGGACCCGCCGTCGTTCGACCGCTTGCGCGAGCATCTGGATTCTCTGGAGTGCTCGCAAGGCACCGGCGGCAACCGCCTGTTCTACCTCGCGACTCCGCCGGCCGCATTCGCGCCGACCGCGCGGGAGCTCGGCCGCACCGGATTGATGAAGGAGAACGGCGCCTGGCGGCGGCTGGTGATCGAGAAGCCGTTCGGCACCGATCTCGCCTCGGCCCGCGCGCTCAACGCTGAGCTCCTGAAGATCATGGACGAACACCAGATCTACCGGATTGATCACTATCTCGGCAAGGAGACGGTGCAGAACATCCTGGTGCTGCGCTTCGCCAACGGCATGTTCGAGCCGATCTGGAATCGCAACCACATCGACCACATCCAGATCACGGTGGAGGAGAAGCTCGGCGTCGGCCATCGCGGCGGCTTCTATGATGCCACCGGTGCACTGCGCGACATGGTGCCGAACCATCTGTTCCAGCTGATGTCCCTCGTCGCGATGGAGCCGCCGACGCGCTTCGATGCCCATTCGGTCCGCTCCGAGAAGGCCGAGGTGCTCACCGCGATCCAGCGGCCGAGCCGGGAGGAAGCGCTGAGGAGCTCGGTGCGCGCGCAATATCTCGCCGGCCGCATCGGCGACGAGGAGATTCCGGACTACCGCAAGACCGCGGACATCAAGCCCGGCAGCACCACCGAGACCTATGTCGCGCTCAAGCTGATGATCGACAATTGGCGCTGGGCCGGCGTACCGTTCTATCTGCGCACGGGCAAGGCGCTGGCGCACAAGCGCACGGAAGTCGCGATCAAGTTCAAGCAGGCGCCGCTGTCGATGTTCTCAGGCACGGACATCGACCGCCTGTCGCAGAATTTCCTGACCATCGGCATCGCGCCGACCGAGACCATCGAGCTGCAGTTCAACGCCAAGATTCCGGGGCCAAGCATCACCATCGACGGCGTCGAGATGAAGTTCCGCTACGGCGACTACTTCCGCGTCGATCCCTCGACCGGCTACGAAACGCTGATCTACGACTGCATGATCGGCGACAATATCCTGTTCCAGCGCGCCGACGGCGTCGAGGCCGGCTGGCAGGCGGTGCAGCCGTTCCTGGACGCCTGGACAAGCGCCGGCACCAACGGCATCGAAACCTATGAAGCCGGAAGCGACGGCCCCGCCTGCGCCGATGAGCTGCTGCGGCGCGACGGGCGAAGCTGGCGGAAGTACTCGTGATGGCGGCGGCCGACCAGCCGAAGCTGATCGTCGAAGCTGATGCCGAAGCTCTTGCCCGCGCCGCGGCCGAACGGGTGATGATGCGGCTCGCGGCCAATCCCGGACGGATCGCGATCTGCCTCACCGGCGGCTCCAGCCCGAAGAAGCTCTATCAGTTGCTCGGCAGCGAAGCCTGGCGCGGCCGGATTCCGTGGGACCGCGTGCACTGGTTCATCGGCGACGAGCGGTTCGTGCCCGAGAGCGATCCCCTCAACAACATGGCGATCGCGCGTGCGGCGTTTCTCGATCGCAATGCGCCCGCCGGCCACATCCACCCGATTCCGACCACGGCCGAGACTCCGGATGCCAGCGCGGACGCCTATGCAAACGAGCTGCAGGCCTTCTATGGCGCAGACCGGCTCGATCCGCAGCGCCCGCTGTTCGATCTCGTCCTGATGGGCGCCGGGCCGGACGGCCACACCGCCTCGCTATTTCCGGGTTATCCCGAGATCGAAGAGACCCGGCGCTGGGTCGTCGGCGTCGCCAAGGCCAATGTCGCGCCCTTCGTGCCGCGGGTCTCGCTCACCCTGCCCGTTCTGGCCTCCTGCCGCGAGATGCTGTTCGAGATTGCCGGGCACGACAAGCGACCGATCTTGACGCGCCTCCTCAATGGCGAGAATCTGCCGGCCTTGCGCGCGCGCTCGAATGGCGAGACCGTCTGGCTGGTCGACCAGGCCGCGCTTCCGGAGGAAATTCGTGGGCCGCGCTGAAGCACCTTGTGCATTGATCGTGATGGGCGTGTCGGGTTCGGGCAAGAGCACGGTTGCGAAGGCGCTCGGCGAGCGGCTCGGCTGGCGTTTCGAGGACGGCGACAGCTTCCATCCCGCCAGCAACGTCGAGAAGATGCGGGCCGGCCATCCGCTCACCGACGAAGACCGCTGGCCCTGGCTGAACGCCATCGCCGACGAGATCGCGCGCGTGTGCGGACGCGGCGAGCACGTCATCATCGCCTGCTCGGCGCTGAAGCACGGCTATCGCGACGTGCTGCTGCGCGGTCGCGACGACGTTCGCTTCGTCTTCCTGAAGGGCACGAAGGAGCTGATCGCCGAACGGCTGGCCCATCGCAAGGGGCACTTCATGCCGCCCGAGCTGCTCGCGAGCCAATTCAACACGCTGGAGCCGCCCGAGGCCAGCGAGCACGTCGTCACCGTCTCGATCGACGAATCCGTCGAAGCGATCGTGGACGGCGTGGTGCGCCAATTGAAGCTGGGCAGCGCAATACCCAAGGTCCTGCCATGACGCAAATCTCACTCGTGGTCTCCGATGTCGACGGCACGCTGCTGACCAAGGACAAGACGCTGACCGAGCGCGCGAGAGGCGCGGTGCAGCGGCTGCACCAGGCCGGCATCGGCTTCACCATCACCTCCAGCCGCCCCGCGATCGGCATGCGCTTCCTGATCGAGCCGCTGGCGCTGTGGCTGCCGGTTGGTCCCTTCAACGGCTCCTCGATCGTCGATCCCGAGATGAGGCCGGTCGAGCAGCACCTGATCCCCGCGAGCGCGGCCGAGCGGTCCTTGCAGATCCTCCGCGAATTCGGCGCCGACATCTGGCTCTTCACCACCGACAAATGGCTGATCGACAATCCCAGCGGCAGCTACGTCGCCCACGAGCAGCACACGATCCGTGCCGACCCCACCATCGTGTCCGATTTCTCGCCCTACCTTTCGAGCGCCTGCAAGATCGTCGGCGCCAGTGCCGATGCCGCCGGGCTCGCGGCTTGCGAGAAGGCGATGCAGGAGGCGCTCGGCAGCGAAGCCACCGCGGTGCGCTCGCAGACCTACTATCTCGACATCACCCCACCCGGGTTCGACAAGGGCACCTTCGTCGAGGCCATGGCAAAGCGCCTCGGCATCGCCACCGACGCGGTCGCCACCATCGGCGATATGCAGAACGACCTTGCCATGTTCCGCGTCAGCGGCACCTCGATCGCCATGGGCAACGCCGCCGACAACGTCAAGGACCAGGCCACCCACGTCACCGCGAGCAATGAGCAGGACGGTTTTGCCGAGGCGATGGAGATGATCCTGAAGCGGAACGGGGTGGGCTAGAGCTAATTGGCCTTGAACGGGCGGATCAAGCCGCGGGCTCGCTGTAACCTCTCCCGCTTGCGGGAGAGGTCGCCGCGCCGCGGCGGGTGAGGGTTCTCTCCTCTTGGGGGGTCTCGCGAGTGGAGATACCCTCTCCCCAACCCTCTCCCGCAGGCGGGAGAGGGAGCGCACCTCCCTCGGAGCACCAGCTTACTTCGACCGCTGCACCGCCGCCTTCTCGCTCTCCTGCCTTGCCGCCGACAGATTTTGCGCCGTGTTGATCAGCGCGATGTGGGTCAGCGCCTGCGGGAAATTGCCGGTCTGGCGCCGTGCGACTGAATCATATTCCTCGGCCAGCAGGCCGACGTCGTTGGCAATCCCGGCCACGCGATCGAGCAAGGCTTGCGCCTTGTCGAGATCGCCCGACAGCACATAGGCATCGGCGAGCCACAGGCTACAGGCCAGGAACGCGCCTTCGAGCGGCGGCTGGTCCGCCGGCAGCTCGCGCGGATCATGCCGCAGCACGAAGCCGTCGCGCATCAGGCATGTCTCGACGGAAGCAATGGTGCCGCGGATGCGCGGATCCGATGCCGGCAGGAAGCCGACGGCCGGCAGCAGCAGGACGCTGGCATCGAGCAGCTTCGAGCCGTAGGATTCGACGAAGGCGTTCTCCTCCACATCGAAGCCCCTGTTGCAGACGTCGCGATGAATCGCATCGCGCAAGGTGCGCCAATGCAGGAGCGGCGCCTTGAAGCCGAAGGTCTCGGCGCTCTTGATGCCGCGATCGAATGCGACCCAGGTCATCACCTTGGAGAAGACGTAGTGCTGGGGCTGTCCGCGCCGCTCCCAGATGCCGTGATCGGGCCGGTCCCAGACCTCGGCCAGATGATTGAGCACGGCGCATTCCAGCGCCCAGGTCTCGTCGTCGAGCTGGAGCTTGGCCATGCGCGACTGGTGAAAGGCATCGATCAACTCGCCATAGACGTCGAGCTGGAGCTGCGCGTGCGCGGCGTTGCCGACCCGCACGGGCTGGGCGCCCTCGTAGCCGTCGAGCCAGCCCGCCTCCCATTCCAAGAGCCGCCGCTGCCCCCAGATGCCGTACATGATCTGCATGTTCGCCGGCGAACCCGCGGCTGCGCGCAGCAGCCAATTGTGCCAGGCCAAGGCTTCCTCGGTGTAGCCCGAGTTCATCAGTGCCAGCAGCGTGAAGGTGGCGTCGCGCAGCCAGCAGAAGCGGTAGTCCCAGTTCCTGCTGCCCCCGAGCTTTTCCGGCAAGGAGGTGGTGGGTGCCGCGACGATGCCGCCGGTCGGGGCGAAGGTCAGCGCCTTCAGCGTGATCAGCGAGCGCAAGACGAGATCTTGGTATTCGCCGTCGCGGGTGCAATGGCTGCACCAGTCCTGCCAGAACTTCTCGGTCTCCTGGAGAGCGACCTCCGGATCGATCGACCCGGGCGGCTCGATATGCGAGGGGCCGTAGGTCAGCACGAAGGGCACGGTCTCGCCTTCCTTCACCTCGAAGTCGGAGACGGTGGTCAGGTCCTCGCCGCGGGTCTCGACCGGCGTGCGCAACACCGTCATGTCCTGGCCGGCGATGGCCATCAAGGAATGGTCGATCCGTCGCACCCAGGGAATGTCCACGCCGAAGCCGAAGCGGATGACGAGCTCCATCCGCATTTTCACGGTGCCGCTGACGCCGCGGACCAGCCGCACGATGTCCGACGCCTTGCCGCGCGGCGGCATGAAGTCGATCAGCGCGACGGTGCCGCTCTTCGTCTCGAAACGCGTTTCGAGAATGAGGGTATTGCCGAGATAGCGCCGCGTGATGCGGTTCTCCGTCTCGCTCGGCGCGATCAGCCAGCGTCCGTTCTTGGGCGTGCCGAGGATGGCGGCAAAGCAGGCGTCGGAATCGAAGGCAGGCCAGCACAGCCAGTCGATCGAGCCGTTGCGCCCGACCAGCGCCGCGGTCTCGCAATCGCCGATCAGCGCATAGTCCTCGATCCTCTGAGACAATGTCGTGCAACCCTGGGAAACCCCGGCCGTTCAACTCCCGCCGGGCAATGAACGTTCCCGCGTCGCGGCCTTCAAGGCCGCGAGATCGATCCTGGACGCGATCTTGTCGAGGGCAACAGGAAGGCGCTGGCGCCAGTTCGGGTGCTCGTCGATCGTGCCGGGAATGTTGGGCTGGTCGATCACGCCCAGCAGGTCTTCCATTGACACCGCGAGCAGCCGGGACGGCGTGCGCGACAGGAAGGCGAGCACCGAATAGAGGTCGTTCGCTCGAATCCCGTTCTGGCGCAGGATCTCGTCGAGCCTGCCGAGCGCATCCCAGCGCGCCTGCTCGTTCTCGCCGGGATCGAGCCCGAGCGAGCGCTTCATCTTGAGGTCGCTGAAGGAGCGCCAGCCGGCATAGGTCGACAGGTCATGCGTGTTCAGCGTGACCAGCGCATTGGGCCTGTAGTGGTCGACATTGCGGAAATGGCCGGCATCGTCGCGCTCGAACATCATGACGAGATAGGACCAGATGCCGAAATCCTGCATCATCTCGCGAAAACCTTCAGGCACGGTGCCGAGGTCCTCGCCGATCACGATGCATTGATGGGCCGCGCTCTCGCGCGCCACGGCCGCCAGCAGCGCCTCGAACGGCATCTGCACATAGGCGCCGTTGTCGGGCTTGAAGCCGCGCGGCACCAGATAAAGCCGTTTCAGGCCGAGCACGTGATCGAGCCGGATGGCGCCGGCATGGCGCATCGACGCTGCGAGCATGTCCGCGAACGGCACGAACGACTGCGCTTCGAGCCCCCCGGCGTTGAAGCCGGCGAGACCCCAGTCCTGGCCGATGGTGTTGAGCACGTCGGGCGGCGCGCCGACGGCGAGATGGCGGGAGATCGCCGTCTGCTCGTTCCAGGCATCGAAGCCGTTGGACTGCACGCCGACGGCGACATCCAGATAGAGCCCGACCCGCATGCCGAGCCGGCTGGCGAGCTCCTTGGCAGCATGCAGCTGGCTATCGGCGGTCCATTGCACGAATTCGACGAACTCGACCTCGCGCTTGTCCGGACCATTGCGCAGCTCGGCGCATTTCGCCTCATTCGGCTGCTGCCATTCCACCGGCCATTCCCACCAGGGGGCGTTGAAGCGATGGCGCAGCACCTCGAAGCAGGCAAAGCGGGACAGCAGCGGCGCGCGGGCGGCACGGAAGGCGTTAAACGCCTTGCGGCGCGCCTCGCTCGCGCTTGTCACGAAGCTGTCAAAGGCGGTGCGAAGACCCCGCCATTTCAACGCCGCCATGTCGGCATAAGGGACGCGGTCACCTTCGCGCAGGCGGGCGGCCGTCGCCGCCGCGCCGGGCACGAGGCTTGCCGAGAATTCGGGAATCGCCTCGACGTCGATATAGAGCGGGTTGAGGAAGAGCCGGCTGTTCGGCGAATAGGGGCTGCAATCGGCCGGGTGGTCGTCGAACAGGACATGCAGCGGATTGAGCCCGACGCCGTCGGCCCCGAGCTGCTTGGCAAGCCGGACCAGCCCTGCGAGGTCGGTGAAGTCGCCGATGCCCCAGTTGCGGTCCGAACGGACGCTGTAGAGCTGGACGGCGAGCAGCCAGCCGCGGTCAAAATCGCCGCCGAAGGCGCGCTCGGGCGCCACGATCATCGGCACCTCTTCCGTCACGCCTTCGGCATCGGTCAGCGTCAAGCGGTGGTACCCGAGCGCCAGGCCGGCGGGCCAGGCGATGACGGGCTCGCGCGTCTCGCCTTGGGCGATCACATTGCCGTTGCCAAGGATTTTCCATTGCAGCGGCGGCGCGCCGATCGCCGCCAATTCCGTGCGCGGATGTCCCAATGCGCGGACCACGACCGGCCCGCTGACGAAGCGGTAGACCCGCCTCTCCGGCAGGGCATCGAGGATGGATTTGAGCGCCTCGGGCGCGGTGATGCGCAGCTTGCCGAGGGCGTCAACGAATTCGGACTGAACGCCCTTGATCCGGGCTTGAGCTAAAAGATCCATTCGGCACGCAGCTTGCAGGCCATTGTTTGGCCAAGGGCATCGATTTTAACGAGGTCGCGGAAGACGTTAGTCGGGCTCAACTCACGAGTCATGCCTGCCGTTCCCGGGGGGAACTAATGACACACAAGCGGCTTTCTATATAGGTATCAAGCGTAGGTTCCCGACAAGGGAAACGGGCCCCTGCTTTCTTGTCAATGGCATCACCGTGAACAAGACAATTCAAACTGTCGAAAGTGCCGCAGCCGGCAGCGCTTTCCTGATCGAGGACGTCTATCCCTCGGTGGATGGCGGCCGCTTCGCGGTGAAGCGGATCGTGGGCGAACCGGTCGAGGTCTGGGCAGACATCTATCGCGGCGGCGACGCCGTGATCGCTGCCGCGCTGATCTGGCGCCGCGAGCAGGAGCGCGAATGGCGGAGCGAACCGATGACCCATCACGGCAATGACCGCTGGTCCGGTGCGTTCACGCCCGTTGAGCCCGGCCAATATGTCTACGCGATCGAAGCCTGGACCGATGAGTTCGCCACCTGGTCTCACGCGGTCGCGCGCAAGCAGCGCGCGGGAGCCGATGTCAGCCTCGATGCGATCGAGGGCGCCGGACTCCTGACCAAGGCGCATGGCGCGCGACAGGACGCAGCGGCGGTCATCATCAGGCAGTGCGAGGATTATCTCAGGAACGGCGACGTCAATTCGCTGCTCGCAACCGAGCTCGGCGAAGCCATGGCCGAGAGCCAGTCCCGGCCCGACCTGACGCGCTCGGAGCTCTTCCCGCTGACGGTCGACCGCGACAAGGCGCGCTTCGGCGCCTGGTATCAGATGATGCCGCGCAGCCAGAGCGCATTGCCGGGCCGGCATGGGACGCTGCGCGACTGCATCGCGCGCGTGCCTGACATCGCCGCCATGGGCTTTGACGTGCTCTACTTCACGCCGATCCACCCGATCGGCCATACCCGCCGCAAGGGCCGCAACAATGCGCCGGTGGCGCGTGACGGCGATCCCGGTTCGCCCTATGCGATCGGCTCGGCCGAGGGCGGCCACGATGCCCTGCATCCCGAGCTCGGCACGATCGAGGATTTCCGCGCGCTGGTTGCGACCTGCCTCGAATACGGCCTCGAGCTTGCGCTCGACTTCGCCGTGCAGTGCTCGCCGGACCATCCCTGGCTGACGCAGCATCCGGAATGGTTCAAATGGCGGCCGGACCGCTCGGTCCGGACGGCGGACGGCCCTTATTCCGACATCGTCATCCCCGATTTCGGCTCGGTGGATCGGGCCGGCCTGTGGAACGCGTTTCGCGATGCCATGCTGTTCTGGATCGACCATGGCGTGACCATCTTCGCCATCGACAATCACGACACCGCACCGCTTGCATTCTGGGAGTGGCTGATCCGCGACATCCGCCACCGTCACCCCGAGGTGATCCTGTTCTCCAAGACCTACGCACGGCCGAAGCTGATGAAGGGCCTCGCCAAGCTCGGCGTTGCGCAGTCCTTTACCTATTTCCCCTGGCGCACCTCGCGGTGGGAGCTGGAGCAATATCTCGGCGAGCTGACGCGCTATCCCGAACGCGACTTCTATCGTCCGCACATGTTCGTCAACACGGCCGACCTGTTGCCCTATCACCTTCAGAGCGGAGAGGCCTGGGCATTCAAGTCGCGCGTCGCGCTGGCGGCGACGCTCTCGGGCAATTACGGCATCTTTGGCGGATTCGAGCTGCTGGAGCATGAAGCGATTCCCGGCCGCGAAGAATATCTCGATTCCGAGAAGTACCAGATCAGGCAGCGCGACTGGGACAAGCCCGGCAACATCAAATCCTACATTGCCGAGCTCAACCGCGTCCGCAACGAGAACGCGGCGCTGCAGCAGACGGCCAATCTGCGCTTCCTCGGCATCGAGGACGGCGAGACGATCGCCTTCGCGAAGGAGGCGGCTGATCCGGCCAACACTGTCGTCATCGTTATCGCGCTCTCGCGTCATGTGCGTGAATGCTGGCTGCCGCTCGGCGACGTCACCATTGACGCCGGTGGACGGCGCCACCATGTGACGGCACTCGAAGACCTTCTCACCGGCGAACGGTCCCGCATCGAATGGGGCGGGATCAGGTTGCGTATTGATCCCGACCGCGATCCGGCGCTCCTGTTCCGCTGCCTGGCGTAAAGGTTCACGCCATGAATGTTCTGTCTTCCGTCGACACCAAGAAGGCCGAGGTTGCCGAGATCGTGGATGAGCTGTGGTACAAGGACGCCATCATCTACCAGCTCCACGTCAAGGCCTTCGCCGACAGCAACAATGACGGCATCGGCGACTTCGCCGGACTGACCGAGAAGCTGCCCTATCTGCAGGAGCTCGGCGTCACGGCGCTGTGGCTGCTGCCGTTCTACCCCTCGCCCGGCCGCGACGACGGCTACGACATCGCCGATTACGGCTCGGTCAATCCCGATTTCGGGACGATGAAGGATTTCAAGCGCTTCATCCAGGAAGCGCAGAAGCGCGGCCTGCGCGTCATCACCGAGCTCGTCGTCAACCACACCTCGGACCAGCACAAATGGTTCAAGCGCGCGCGCCGCAGCCATCCGGGCTCCAGCGCCCGCAACTGGTATGTCTGGAGCGACACCGACCAGAAATACCAGGGCACGCGCATCATCTTCACCGACACGGAGAAATCGAACTGGACCTGGGACCCCGAGGCCGGCGCGTTCTACTGGCACCGCTTCTTCTCGCACCAGCCGGACCTCAATTTCGACAATCCGCGCGTGGTCAGCGCCATCATCCAGGTGATGAAGCGCTGGCTCGATGCCGGCGTCGACGGCTTCCGGCTCGACGCCATTCCCTATCTCTGCGAGCGCGAGGGCACCTCGAACGAGAACCTGCCCGAGACGCACACCATCATCAAGCGGCTGCGCCAGGAGCTCGACGCGTATTCGAAGGGCAAGCTGCTGCTGGCCGAGGCCAATCAATGGCCGGAGGACGTGCAGGAATATTTCGGCCGCGGCGACGAATGCCACATGGCCTACCATTTCCCGCTGATGCCGCGCATCTACATGGCGATCGCGCAGGAGGACCGCTTCCCGATCACCGACATCCTGCGCCAGACGCCGGATATTCCCGCGACCTGCCAATGGGCGCTGTTTCTGCGCAACCATGACGAGCTGACGCTGGAGATGGTCACCGACGTCGAGCGCGACTATCTCTGGACCACCTACGCCAACGATCCGCGCGCGCGCATCAATGTCGGCATCCGCCGGCGCCTTGCGCCGCTGATGGACAACGACCGCCGCAAGATCGAGCTGATGAACTCGCTGCTGCTGTCGTTCCCGGGCACGCCGATCATCTATTACGGCGACGAGATCGGGATGGGCGACAACATCTATCTCGGCGACCGCAACGGCGTGCGCACGCCGATGCAGTGGAGCCCGGACCGCAACGGCGGCTTCTCGCGCTGCGACCCGGCCCGCCTCTACGCACCGCTGATCATGGATCCCGTCTACGGCTATGAATCCGTGAACGTGGAGGCGCAGTCGCGCAGCCTGTCCTCGCTGCTCAGCGCCACCAAACGGCTGATCTCCGTGCGCAAGTCGACGCTCGCCTTCGGCCGCGGCAGCATGACCTTCATCCGCCCGGCCAACCGCGCCGTGCTGGCCTATGTCCGGCAATACCGCGACGAGGTGATCCTCTGCGTCGCCAATCTCTCGCGCGCCGCGCAGGCGACCGAGCTCGACCTGTCACCATGGAAGGACCGCGTCCCACAGGAGATGCTCGGCCGCACGCGCTTCCCTGCGATCGGCGAACTGCCCTACATGATCACGCTCGGGCCCTACGGCTTCTACTGGTTCCAGCTGCTGGAACGCGACAAGTCCGAGCCGGTGACGCCGCGCGCGGTGCCGGAGTTCGAAACGCTGGTCGTGCCGGTGAATTCGAACTGGGTCTCCCTCGCCCGCGAGCGCGGCGTGTTCGAGCGCGACGTGCTGCCGGGATTCCTGTCACGGACGCGGTGGTACCCCGAGCATAATCCCAAGCAGATCAAGACCGCGCTGACCTCGGCGGTGCCGTTCTGCGACATCGGCGACAACAGGCCCTGGATCGCGTTCTTCGAGACCGGGCAAGGGGACGCGGCCGCGCGCTACGTTCTGCCGCTGCAGATCGAATGGGTCCGCTTCGACCGCGAGCGCTTCAATCCCAGGGCGCTCGCTGCCGTGCGCCAGGGCGCACGCGAGGGCACGCTGCTCGACGTCGCGACCGACCAGATCTTCATCGGCCTGTTCCTGCGCAATCTGTCGCAGCACCTGGTGGTCGAAGAGAACAATCTGCGGCTGGAGTTCAAGCCCACCAGCCGTTTCGCCGACTACACCATCAAGGAGCCCGAACGCATCCGCGCAATCGAGCAGTCGAACAGCACCGCACTGGTCGACAACCAGTACGTCGCCAAGATCTATCGCCAGCTCGAAAGCGGCATCAGCCCCGAGATCGAGATCGGCTACTATCTCACGGAGGTCGCGCGCTTCGCCAATACGCCGGCGCTGCTCGGCAGCGTCGAACTGGTCGAGGGTGACCAGCGCAGCGCGCTCGGCGTGCTGCACGCCTATGTCGAGAACCAGGGCGACGGCTGGACCGTGACCACGGGGTATCTCGATCGCTATATCGACGAGCAGCGCGTGTTGCCGGCGGGCGAGAAGCTCCGCGAGACCCAGGAGCAGGCGCCTTACCTGCACTTCGTCGCGCAGATCGGCCGGCGGCTCGGCGAGCTGCATGTCGCTCTCGCGGCGGCAAAGCCGGACGATCTCGCTCCGGAGCCGATCGGCTCCGCATACATCAGGCGCCAGGTATCCGACCTCAAAGCACGCGCCGAACGGGTTCTGGACCGGCTGGCCGAGAGCCGCGACGGACTGCGGGAGGCGGACCGCCCGCTGATCGATCAGCTCGCGGAGGCCCGTGCGAGCCTGTCCGACCGACTGAATGCGCTATTGCCTTCCGGGATCGGCGGGTTGAACATCCGTCATCATGGCGACTTCCGCCTGGGGCAAACTCTGATCGTGAAGGACGATATCTTCATCATCGACTTCGACGGCGATCCGCGTGTGCCGCTGGCCGACAAGCGGCGCAAGGCGCCGGCGGCGCGCGACGTCGCGGGCCTGATCCACTCGATTGAAGTTTCGATTGACACGGCCCTCAATCGCGCGCTCAAGGGCGGCTCCGACGAGCAGGGCCGGCTCACGGCGGCGCTCGACGAATGGCGCGAGCGTGCTACCGCGACCTTCTTGTCGGCCTATCACGAAACCATGACCGATCGGCGGTTATGGCCGGAAGATCGGCGAGCCGCGGAAGGCCTGTTGAGGTTCTTCCTGCTTGATCACGCATTCAACGAAGTAGAGTACGAGCTGTCCTACCGGCCTGAGGGGCTGCATGCGCCGCTGACCGGACTGCTTCGCATTCTGTCCAGTGCCGAGAGCGAAGCCCATGCCTAAACTGCCTGCCGAGGCCTATGCGATCATCGAGGGCCGCCATTCCGATCCCTTCCACTATCTCGGGCTGCATCCCGAGGGTGGTCGAAGCGTGGTGCGCGCGTTTCTACCCGAGGCCGTCAACGTCGAGGCGGTCGGCGAACATGGCGAGGTCGCCCCGCTCGACCGCGTCCACGACGCTGGCCTGTTCATCGGCGCCCTGCCCAATGGCTCGAAGCATTACCAGCTTCGCGCAAAGTTCGGCAACGACGTCTTCGAGTTCGAGGATGCCTACCGTTTTCCGCCGATCCTGACCGATTTTGATCTGTACCTGCTCGGCGAAGGCACGCATCAGCGCCTCTACGACAAGCTCGGCGCGCATCCGGTGCAGCTCGACGGCGTCGACGGCATCGGCTTCGTGGTGCTGGCGCCGAATGCGCGCCGCGTGTCCGTGGTCGGCGACTTCAACTTCTGGGACGGTCGGCGCCATCCGATGCGGGTGCGCGGCAGCGGCTATTGGGAGCTGTTCATCCCGCATGCGAAGACCGGCGATCACTACAAGTTCGAGATCATCGGCCCGCATGGTCATCTGATTCCGCTGAAGTCCGATCCGCTGGCATTCGCGAGCGAGGTACGGCCGAAGACGGCGTCCATCGTGTTCGACGAAGCGCACCTGCCGCGGCCGCGGCCGGCGCCCGACGGCATCAATTCACTGTCGGCGCCGATGTCGATCTACGAGGTCCATCTCGGCTCGTGGCGGCGCAAGAACGACAATGAATGGCTGACCTATCGCGAGCTGGCCGAGCAGCTGCCGGCCTACGCCCGCGACATGGGCTTCACCCATCTCGAATTCCTTCCCGTGAGCGAGCATCCCTTCGACGGCTCGTGGGGCTACCAGCCGACCGGACTCTATGCGCCGACCAGCCGCTTCGGCACACCCGACGAGTTTGCGGCACTGATCGATGCCTGCCACCGCGAAGGCATCGGCGTGCTGCTCGACTGGGTGCCCGGTCATTTCCCCGATGACCCGCACGGGCTCGGCCATTTCGACGGTACCTCGCTCTACGAGCACGCCAACCCGCTGCAGGGGCGCCACCTCGACTGGGGCACGCTGATCTACAATTACGGCCGCACCGAAGTGACGAACTTCCTGGTGTCGAATGCGCTGTTCTGGCTGGAGCGCTATGCGATCGACGGCCTGCGCGTCGATGCGGTCGCGTCCATGCTCTATCTCGACTACAGCCGGCCCCCCGGCGCGTGGATTCCGAACCAGTATGGCGGCCGAGAGAACATCGAGGCGATCGACTTCCTGCGCCGCTTCAACACGGAAGTGTTCGCCCGCTTCCCGCAGGCGACCACCGCCGCCGAGGAGTCCACCGCCTGGCCGCAGGTCTCGCGCCCGGTCGAATTCGGCGGGCTCGGCTTCGGCTACAAGTGGAACATGGGCTGGATGCACGACACGCTGAGCTACATCAGCAAGGATCCGATCCACCGCAAGCACCATCACGGCGAGATCCTGTTCGGCCTGCACTACGCCTTCTCGGAAAACTTCATCCTGCCGCTGTCGCATGACGAGGTCGTGCACGGCAAGCGCTCCATCCTCGGCCGCATGCCCGGCGACGAGTGGCAGCGCTTCGCCAATTTGCGCGCCTATTACGGCTTCATGTTCGGCCATCCCGGCAAGAAGCTGCTGTTCATGGGCGCGGAAATCGCGCAGAGCCGCGAATGGAATCACGACCAGTCGCTCGACTGGCACCTGCTCGAATACAAGTCCCATTCCGGCGTCCAGGCGCTGATCCGCGATCTCAACCGGCTCTATCGCGCGGTGCCGGCGCTGCACCAGATGGACTGCGACCAGGCCGGCTTCGAATGGCTGGTCACCGATGACGCCAACCGCAACGTGTTCGCCTGGCTGCGCAAGGGATTCGACGAGCACGCGCGGTGCCTGGTGATCGTCAACTTCTCGCCGAACGTCTACCAGAACTATCGCGTTCCCGTGCCCCTTGGCGGCAAGTGGAAGGAAGTGCTCAACTCGGATTCCGCCCATTATGGCGGCAGCAATGTCGGGAATATCGGCGAAGTTCTTGCCGAGAACGGCGAGCTCCGCCTCACCATTCCACCGCTCGCTGCGATCTTCCTCGTTCCGGAAAGCTGACTGATGCGTCTGACTGGTGGATCGCCCGCACGCCTCGGCGCAAGCTGGGACGGACGCGGCACCAATTTCGCGCTGTTCTCCGCCAACGCGCAGAAGGTCGAGCTCTGCCTGTTCGACGCGCAAGGCCGCCGCGAGCTCGAGCGCATCGAGCTGCCTGAGAGGACCGAGGATGTCTGGCACGGCTATCTCAACGACGTTTCGCCCGGCCAGCTCTACGGCTACCGCGTGCACGGCCCTTACGAGCCCGAGCACGGTCACCGCTTCAACGCCAACAAGCTGGTGCTCGACCCCTATGCCAAGCGGCTTGCCGGGCGGCTGGTCTGGAGCGATGCGCATTTTGCCTACCGCACCGGGAGCCCGCGCGAGGACCTGTCCTTCGACCGGCGCGACAATGCGCGGGGCATGCCGAAGGCCGTCGTGGTCGACGAGACCTTCAACTGGGGCCGCCGCGAGATCCGCCCCAACATCCCCTGGGAAGACACCATCATCTACGAGGCCCACGTCAAGGGCCTGACCCAGAAGCGCGACGACGTGCCGCCGAATCTGCGCGGCACCTATGGCGGCCTGTCCTCGCCGGCGATGATCGAGCACCTGAAGAAGCTCGGCGTCACCACGGTCGAGCTGTTGCCGATCCACAGCTTCGTCGACGACCGCATCCTCGTGGAAAAGAAGCTCGCCAATTACTGGGGCTACAACACGCTGTCCTTCTTCGCGCCCGAGCCGCGCTACGCCCAGGACAATGCCCTGGATTCCTTCCGCACCACGGTGGCGCGGCTGCACGATGCCGGCATCGAGGTGATGCTCGACGTCGTCTACAATCACACCGCCGAGGGCAACCATCTCGGCCCGACGCTGTGCTATCGTGGCATCGACAACGCCTCCTACTACTGGCTGAACCGCGAGAACCCGCGCTATTACGACGACTTCACCGGCTGCGGCTCGTCGGTGAACCTCACCCATCCGCGCGTGCTGCAGATGGTGATGGATTCCTTGCGCTACTGGGTCGAGGTCTGCCACGTCGACGGCTTCCGCTTCGACCTCGCCACCACGCTGGCACGCGGGCCGAACGGCTTCGATCGCGGCAGCTCGTTCCTGACCGCGGTCCGGCAGGACCCGGTGCTGGCGACGGTCAAGCTCGTCGCCGAGCCATGGGACCTTGGCCTCGGCGGCTACCAGGTCGGCGCCTTCCCCTCGCAATGGTCGGAATGGAACGACCGCTATCGCAGCGCCATGCGCCGCTACTGGAGCGGCGAAGGCAGCCTGATCGGCGACATTTCCAGCCGCATGACCGCATCGTCCGACCTCTTCAACCACGACGGACGGCGACCGCGCGCCAGCATCAACCACATCACTGTCCACGACGGCTTCACGCTCGCCGACCTCTTCAGCTACAACGAGAAGCACAACGAGGCCAATGGCGAGGACAATCGCGACGGCTCCAACGACAATCACAGCAACAATTGCGGTGTCGAGGGTCCAACTGACGATCCGAACATCATCAGCCTGCGCCGGCAACTGCGCAAGAACGTGCTGGCCTGCCTGATGCTGGCGCAGGGCGTTCCGCTGATCCTCGCCGGCGACGAGGTCGGCAACTCGCAATCCGGCAACAACAACGCCTATTGCCAGGACAACGAAGTCGGCTGGGTCGGCTGGGACAATCTCGGCAAGGAGGGCGACGACATGGTCGACTTCGTCGCCCATCTCGCCGACATCCGCCGCCGGTTCTCGCAGCTCCGCAGCCATCGCTGGCTCGATGGCCGTCCCAAGGACGGCGTGTCGTACGGTGCGCTATGGCTGACCCCCGCCGGCCACGAGATGACGGAGAGCGACTGGAAATTCCCGGAAGGCCGGTTCCTCTCCTATGTGATGGGGCCGATGGAACCGGGCGGTGCTGCGATCTTTATCGTACTGAACGCCGCTCCCGAAGAGATCGCATTCAAATTGCCGCAAATGACCGAATACAAGAGCTGGCAGCAGATCCTGAACACGACCGATGCCATGCTGAATACGATCGACTTCCTGCCCGGGAGCGACAGCAAGGCGCCGCCGCGTTCCGTGCTCGCCTTCGCGGGGGCGCTATGAGACCGTCCTTCGGGGCGAAGCCGACGAAGGACGGCGTGTCGTTCCGACTATGGGCGCCCGCCGCGCGCCGCGTCGACCTCCTGCTCGACCGCGGGCACGCGATGCAGCGCCGGCAGGATGGCTGGTACGTCGCCGAGATTGCCGGCCTCACGGCCGGCAGTCCCTACAAGTTCAGGATCGACGACGAGATCGACGTGCCGGATCCTGCTTCGGCCTTCCAGCCCGAGGACGTGTTCGGCCCGAGCGAGGTGATCGATCACGACGCCTTCGTGTGGCGCGCGCGCGAATGGCGCGGCCGCCCCTGGGAAGAGACGGTGCTGATCGAGACTCATGTCGGAACCTTCACGCCGGAGGGCACCTACCGCGCCATGATCGACAAGCTCGATCATCTGGCGGCGACCGGCATCACCGCGCTCGAATTGATGCCGCTGGCCGATTTCGCCGGACGCCGCGGCTGGGGCTATGACGGCGTGCTGTGGTATGCGCCCGACAGCGCCTATGGCCGGCCCGAAGACCTGAAGACGCTGATCGACGAGGCCCATCTGCGCGGGCTGATGGTGTTTCTCGACGTGGTCTACAATCATTTCGGCCCGGAAGGAAACTACCTCGGCCGCTATGCGCCGACCTTCTTCACCGATGCGCACACGCCGTGGGGCAGTGCGATCGATTATCGCGTGCCGCAGGCGCGAGCCTTCGCCGTCGAGAACGCGCTGTCCTGGCTCGGCGACTACCGCTTCGACGGCCTGAGGCTGGATGCCGCCAACCACATCATGGCGATTCCCGGCGAGCAATCGATGCTGCAGGACCTGAGCGTGGCCGCCGGCGAGCTCGCCAAGGCCACGGGACGCCACATCCATCTCGTGCTGGAGAACGGCGACAATCGCGCCAGCCTGCTCGACGCCGCGCAAGAGCCGCCGAACGGCAAATATCGCGGCCAGTGGAACGATGATTATCATCACGTCTGGCATGTGATGCTGACCGGCGAGCTCGCCGGTTACTACGCCGACTACCAGACGCCGCGCATGGACCTCGCGCGCGCGCTGGCCTCGGGCTTCGTCTATCAGGGCGAGATCTCGGAATTCTGGGGCAAGAGGCCGCGCGGCGAGCCGAGCGGTGAGCTGCCGCCGGCGACCTTCGTCAATTTCCTGCAGAACCACGACCAGATCGGCAACCGTCCGCTTGGCGAGCGGCTGGAAAGCCTGGCATCGCCGGAACAGATCGAGGCCGCCCTCGCAGTCACCCTGCTCGCGCCGATGGTGCCGATGCTGTTTCAGGGCGAGGAATGGGGCTCGACAGTCCCCTTCCCGTTCTTCTGCGATTTCCACGGCGGACTCGCCGAGGCCGTGCGCAAGGGGCGCAAGCAGGAATATGCCTGGGCTTACGAAAAATACGGCGACGAAGTGCCCGACCCGCTCGATCCGGCAACGCTGCAATCCGCAGTGCTCGACTGGACCGGCCGCACGCCGCAACAGGACGCGCGGCTCGCGCTGGTGAAAGACCTGCTCGCGCTGCGTCGCAAGGAGATCGTGCCCCGGCTCGAGGGCGCAAGCTTCGGCGACGCCGAGGCGGCCGACAACGGCCTGCTCACCGCGCATTGGCGGATGGGCGACGGCACGACGTTGCGCCTCGTCGCCAATCTGTCGGATCACGAGATCACCTCCACCCCCAGCGCGGGCACGCCGATCTGGGGCGGCGCCAGCGAGCGGCTCCCGCCTTGGTCGGTGGTCTGGCGTCTCGGAGGTTGACATGCCTCCTGCCATTCCTCTCGCGACCTACCGGCTTCAGCTCACCGCGGATTTCGACTTCGACAAGGCCGCCGCGGTCGTCCCTTATCTCAAGGCGCTGGGCATCACGCACCTCTATGCTTCGCCGGTGATGAAGGCCCGCAAGGGCTCGACCCATGGCTACGACACCGTCGATCACAGCCAGTTCAATCCCGAGCTCGGCGGCGAGGCCGGCTTCGCACGACTGAGCGAGGCGCTCGAGGCGCACGATCTCGGGCTCATCATCGATTTCGTGCCCAACCATGTCGGCGTGCATTTCGCCGACAACCCCTGGTGGCTCGACGTGCTGGAATGGGGCCAGGCCTCGCCGCACGCCGCCTCCTTCGACATCGACTGGGATCAACTGGCCTTCCGCGCCCGCGGCGGCGTGCTGCTGCCCATCCTCGGCCTGTCCTACGGCGAGGCACTGGAGCGCGGCGAGATCGAGCTGCGCTACGATCCCGACGAGGGAAGTTTCTCCGCCTGGTATTTCGAGCATCGCCTGCCGATCGCACCGGAGCGCTATGGCGAAATTCTGCGCGTGATCGTCAAGGAGGCGGATGCGGCGGAAACGGAGCCCGGCAAGCGCCTGCTGTCCCTCGCGACCCGCTACACGGGGCTGCGCCGTCCCAATCGCAAGGAAGCTCCCGGCTTCAAGACCGAGCTCAAGGAGATCGCGGGCGCCGCCGACATCATCGGCCGCGGCCTTGCCGTCTATCGCGCCGGCAAGGACCGCCCGGCGCAGACGCTGACGCTGCATCATCTGCTGGAGCGCCAGCACTACAAGCTCGGGCACTGGCGGCTCGCCTCCAGCGACATCAACTATCGCCGCTTCTTCGACGTCAACGGCCTCGCCGGCTTGCGCGTCGAGGATCCCGGCACATTTGCCGCCACGCACCGGCTGGTGAAGCAACTCATCGCCGACGGCAAACTACAGGGAATCCGGCTCGATCACATCGACGGCCTGCGTGACCCCGCACAATATTGCCAGCGATTGCGCCGCTTGGTGCGCGACGCCCAGGGCAACACGAAGCCTTTCTATACCGTGATCGAAAAGATCCTGTGCGAGCACGAGCGCCTGCAGAAGTTCGCCGGCGTCCAGGGCACCACGGGCTATGAATGGATGAACGTCATCACCCATGTGCTGGTCGATCCCAAAGGCCTCGAAGCGCTGGACGAGACCTGGCGGCAGATCAGCAACCGGCCGCCGCGGCTTGCGCCTTACGTCAAGGACGCCAAGCGGCGGGTCCTGGAGACGTTGCTCGCCAGCGAATTCACCGTGCTGTCGCGTCTGCTCGCGCGCATCGCCAACGGGCATTACTCGACAAGGGACTTCTCGGCCGACAGCCTGCGACAGGCGCTCGAGCTTTATGTGCTGCATTTCCCGGTCTATCGCACCTACCTGACGCACAGCGGCCCGACGGCACCGGACCGCAAGCTGATCGAGGACACCATCGAGCGCGCGCGCGGGGAGTGGTTTGCCGCCGACGAGGGCATCTTCGACTTCCTGCGCGATGCCCTCACCATGGACCTGCTCAAGCCCGGCCGTCCCCCGCACAGCGCCACGCGCGTGCGCCGCTTCGCGCTGAAGGTGCAGCAATTCACCGGGCCGATGATGGCGAAGTCGCTGGAGGACACCGCGTTCTATCAATTCCACCGGCTGCTTGCGCTGAACGAGGTCGGCGGCGATCCCGCGAGCACCGGCCTCACCGTTCCCGCCTTCCATCAGGTCATGCAGGCCCGCGCCAGGGAATGGCCGCAAGGCATGACCGCGACCGCCACGCACGACACCAAACGCGGCGAGGATGCCCGCACGCGCATCGCCGCGCTCAGCGAGATTCCCGGCGAATGGACCAGCGCGGTGGCGCGCTGGAAGGTGTTGAACGCGCCGCATCTGACGCACCATGGCAGTTTCCGCGCGCCGTCGGCGACGTTCGAATACATGCTCTACCAGACCTTGCTCGGCGCCTGGCCGCTCGAGGAGCCGGCCGATGCCGCTTTCGTCGAGCGCATCCAGGCCTATGCGCTCAAGGCCGCGCGCGAGGGCAAGGAGGAGACGAGCTGGCTCAACCCGCATGAAACCTATGAGGACGGCATACGGGACTTCGTCGGGAAGATCCTCGATCCCGCCCTGTCCGCAGAATTCCTGGAGGCATTGCAAACGCTGGCTCGCCGCGTCGCACTGCTCGGCACGTTGAACTCGCTGAGCCAGCTCACGCTCAAGGCGACGCTGCCTGGCGTGCCGGACTTCTATCAGGGCACCGAGTTCTGGGATTTGTCGCTGGTCGATCCCGACAACCGCCGCCCGGTGGACTTTGCCGCACGCCACGCGGCACTGGGCTCGCTGGAGGATCCGGATTGGCGCGGCCTGAGCAAGAGCTGGCCGGACGGCCAGCTCAAGCTGGCCTGGACGCGGCATCTTCTCAAGCTGCGCAATGGACTCGCCGACGTATTCGCCCAGGGTGACTATCAGCCGCTCGAGGTGCGCGGCGCACATGCCGACCACGTGATCGCCTTTGCGCGCCGTCATGGCCGCGCGGCAGCGATCGTCGTGGTCGGGCGTCATTTCGCGCCGTTCACGCAAGGCGGCCGGGAATGGCCCGCGATGCAAGGCATCGATGCGACCGTCGACATCGCCGGCTACACCGCGACAGGCCTTGCGGGGACCGAAGTACCGCTCGCGCAGGCCTGGCGCGATCTTCCCGTAGCCGTCATCGAGGCGCGGACTGCGAACGCGGTGAAGCCGATGCGCCAGCGCGTGCGCGGCTGAGGCTACTTGCCGCCGTCCTTGGTCAGCAGCAACTGGCCCCGCTTCCTGATCGTCGCCTGCGCCATCTCGGCAAAGCGCTGCAACAGCCAAGGCAGCACCACCTCGACCCGGACCTGGTCGTCGGCGACGTCGACCTGGCCGGTCGCGATCTGCCCGAGCGCGCGGATGCGGAAATTCATGCTGTCGCCGGTCCAGCGTTCCTCCTCGACCTGCATCACCGGAATGCTTGCCGCGGCGCGGCCAAGCCCTGTCTTGAGCCGGCGCACCGCCTCCTCGCGGCCGAGACGATGCGGGATTGAAACGACAAGCGGTGCTGACATGGTTCCCGTCCGGTGATGGCTCTCCCCACATAGTCATGCCCGCTGCACCTGCAAAGGTTCCATGCAAGTTGGACCCTCGGGATTGTTTCAACGCGGGAACTTTACAACCTGCGGCAAGTTGCCCCCGGACGACGGGACAGGTGCAACGACCCTTTCGACAAAGGGCTGGAGGAGACTCGCATGTCAATCGGCACGATCATTCTGATCATTCTGATCATCGCCCTGCTTGGCGGCTTCAGCGGCATCGGCGGCGGACCGTTCTACGGCACCGGCTATTATGGTGGCGGCGGCCTCGGGCTCGTCATCATCATCCTGCTGATCCTGCTGCTGATGGGACGGATCTAGCGGCATCCACGATGTCGTAGGGTGGGCAAAGGCGCACAGCGCCGTGCCCACCTCTTCGTCGTAACGAAAGAGATCGTGGGCACGCTTCGCTTTGCCCACCCTACTTCTTCCCCGACAGCTTCTTGATCGCGGCCTTGATCGATGTCGCCGCATCGTCATAGCCCTCCCACGCCTTCGATCGCGGCAACAGGCCCGGCACGGAACGCAGCGTGTAGCGCTTGGGATCGAGATCGCTCTTCACTTGCGTCCAGGTCAGCGGCATCGATACCGTGGCCCCGGCGCGCGCCCGCGGCGACAAGGGGGCCACCGCCGTCGACATGCGGTCGTTGCGCAGATAATCCAGGAAGATCTTTCCCTTGCGCAGCTTCTTCGACATGTTGATCAGGTAGCGTTCGGGATCGTCGTCGGCCATCCACTGGCAGACGCCCTGCGCGAAGGCCTTGGCCTCCTTCCAGCTCACCTTGTCGCGCGCTCCGTGAAGCAGCGGCACCACGACGTGCAGGCCCTTGCCGCCCGTGGTCTTGCAGAAGCTGTCCATGCCGATGTCGGAAAGGCGCTGCCGCATCTCCTTGGCCGCCTCGACGACGTCAGCGAAGTCGACGTCGGGCGCGGGATCGAGATCGAACACCAGCCGGCCCGGCGTGTCGTAGGCATAAGGCGCGCAATTCCAGGGATGCAGCTCGACGCCGCCGATCTGCGCCACGGCGGCGAGCCCCTCGATCCGATCGATCTGAAGGTAGGGCTTGCGGTCGCCGGAGACTCTTGCGAGCTCCAGAAGGTTCGACGTCCCCTGCATCGCATGGCGCTGGAAGAAGCATTCGCCCTTGATGCCATCCGGCGCGCGGATCAGCGAACACGGCCGGCCCTTGAGGTGCACGATCATCCATTCGCCGACGGCTTCGAGATAGCGGGCAAGGTCCAGCTTCGTGACGACGCCGCCATCGCCGTCGTCGGGCCACAGCTCTTTGTCCGGCTTGGAGATGACGACACCCATGACCTCGGCATTTTGAGCGGTCTGCTTCGACTGCCGCCCGGCCTTGGTGCGCGCCGCCTTCGTGGCGGAGGGCTCGGCGAGCTCGGTGTCGACGGGCGTCTCCGCCTCGACCTCCTCGGCAGGCTTGTCCTGCCGCAGTCCCTTGAACGCCGCCTGGCGAATGTTGCCGTCGGCGGTGAAGCCCGCGAACTCGATCTCGGCGACGAGCTCCGGCTTCAGCCAGTGCACGTCGCGGGTCTTCCTCGGCGCATTCTTGCCGCCGAAGGGGCTGTCCTTGGCCGCCATGGCTTTCAGCGCAGGCATGATGCGCTTGACCTTGTCCGCGCCGAAGCCGGTGCCGACCATGCCGACAAAGGCGAGATGATCACCGCGCTGCACGCCCGCCATCAGCGAGCGGAACTTGCCGCTCGTGGTCTTGTAACCTCCGATCACCACCTCGTGGCCAGCGCGACATTTCGACTTGACCCAGCTCTCGGTGCGGCCGGAACGATAGGGCGCGTTCAGCTTCTTCGAGACCACGCCCTCGAGCTCGAGCTTGCAGGCCGATTGCAGCACGGCATCGCCGCCGCTCTCGAAATGCTCGACATAGCGGAGTTGGCTCGATTTCCGCTTGCGGGACTCCAGCAGCTCCTTCAGCCGGACCTTGCGTTCGCCGAGCGGCAGGCGGCGGTCATCCTCGCCCTCGGCGAAGAGCAGGTCGAAGGCAAAGAAGATCAGCTCGTCGGTCTTGCCGTCGGACAACGCAGCCTGCAGCGAGGAGAAGTTCGGCGCGCCGTTATGGTCGAGCGCGACGATCTCTCCGTCGATGATCACGTCGGGCAGCGCAGCCGCTTCCTTGGCAATGGAGGCGAACTTGCCGGTCCAGTCGAGACCCTTGCGCGTCTTCAGTGTGGCCTCGCCGTCCTCGACCCGGAGCTGGACGCGATAGCCGTCGAACTTGATCTCGTGGCACCAACCCTGGTCGGCCGGCGGCCGCTCCACCAGCGTACAGAGCTGCGGCGCGACGAAATCCGGCATCTCCGCGACCTTGCTGGCGCTCGTCGCTGTCGTGGCTCTCTTCTTCGCCGCTCTGCCGCCCTTCAGCGCGGTGCGCGGCGCCGGCTTGACCGTGCGCCCTTTCGTCTCCTCGGCACGGTTGGATTGCCAGACTGCATCGGCCCTGCCCCTGGGACCCTTAGGGCCCTTGGCCAGCATGAACGGCTTTGGCGCGCGGCCCTTGCCTTCGGCGATCTGCTCCATCGCGCGGCCGGAGGCGACGGATCTGTCCTGGTCGAGAACATCGTTGTCCGCGCCTTCGCGGACATATTCGTCACGATGCTTGATCAGGAGCCAGTTGGTACGCTTGCCGCCGGTACGGTCGTTGCGCATGCGCACCAGGACCCAGCTTCCATGCAGCTTCTCGCCGTGCAGGGTGAACTTCAGATCGCCCTTCTTGAAGCCGGCTTCCGGATCATCCGATTCCCAGGTGCCGCGGTCCCACAGCATCACCGTGCCGCCGCCATATTGTCCTTCCGGAATCGTGCCTTCGAAATCGCCATAGTCGAGCGGATGGTCTTCCACCTCGACTGCCAGCCGCTTGTCGTGCGGATCGAGCGAGGGTCCCTTCGTCACCGCCCAGGACTTGAACACGCCGTCGAATTCGAGTCGCAGATCGTAGTGCAGGCGGCTAGCGTCGTGCTTCTGGATGACGAAGCGCCGCTGCTTCGACGGCGCCACTGCGCTCTTGCCCGATGGCTCGGGCGTCTTTTCGAAATCCCGCTTCCGTCGGTAAGTGGAGAGTTTTTGCAGCACGACCGGTCCCGCTTCTCTTTCGGCATCCAAGCCTATCACGGCGAAAGTCCCGCCCGGAACCAAAACCCCATGGGACGGTTGGGGTTCCAAAACGCCTTGAACACGCTGGAGAACGGAATGGCCCCGCGCGCCTATTGGAAGGGAACGTTGAAGCTGTCGCTGGTCAGTTGCCCGGTCGTGCTCTACCCGGCGACCACTGCGGCCGAGAAGACGCGGTTTCACCTGATCAACCGCGAGACCGGGAACCGGCTCAAGCAGCAGATGATCGATTCCGAGACCGGCGACGTCGTCGAGAGCGACCAGAAGGGCCGCGGCTACGAGCTGCGCAAGGGCAAATATGTCGAGATCGAGCCGGAGGAGCTCGAAGCGGTCCAGATCGAGAGCAATCACACCATCGACATCGAGAGCTTCGTGCCGCGCGATGAGATCGACCAGCGCTATCTCAACCATCCCTATTACATCGCACCCGACGGCAAGGCCGCGGTCGACGCCTTCGCCGTGATCCGCGACGCCATGAAGGACGAGGAACGCGTCGCGCTCGCCAAGATCGTGCTGACCAACCGCGAGCACGTGATGGCGATCGAGCCGCTCGGCAAGGGCCTGCTCGGCACCACGCTGCGTTTCCCATACGAGCTGCGCGAGGAGGACCAGTTCTTCGACGACATCAAGAGCCCGAAGATCACCAAGGACATGGTCGAGCTCGCCGGCCATATCCTGCGCACCAAGGCGGCGCATTTCGACCCCGGCAAGTTCAAGGACGAGTACGAGGACGCGCTGAAGGCGCTGGTGAAGCGCAAGGCCAGCGGCAAGAAGATCGAGCTGCCGGAGCCCGAGGAGCGACCGAGCAACGTCGTCAGCCTGATGGATGCGCTGAAGCAGAGCCTGAAGGGACGCGGCGGGAAGAAGACGGCGACGAAGTCCCATGCGCGGCGTGCGACCGGACGGCATCGCGCCGCGAAGAAGGCGCACCGGTCGACGACGAGGCATCGGAAGGCGGGCTAATCCGGCTCGACGTGAGCTCGCGCCTCAACCTCCGTCGTCATGCCCGGGCTTGACCCGGGCATCCACGTCTATCCCGTGCGCTGATGCACGTGGATGGCCGGGACAAGCCCGGCCATGACGGCTCGCTCGACGGTGCTAATCCCCCGCCTTCAGCCGGTACCCGATCCCGGTTTCCGTCAGCACGTATTGCGGCCGTTCCGGATCTGCTTCGATCTTCTGCCGGAGCTGGCGGACATAGACACGCAGATATTGCGCATCCGTCAGCTCGTCCCAGAGCTCCTTCAGCAGGAAGCGATGGGTGAGCACCTTGCCGGCATGCTGCACCAGCACGCGCAACAGGTCATACTCCTTCGGCGAGAGCTTCACTTCGCGCTCGCCGACCTTGACGATGCGGCGGACCAGATCGACGGAGAGATCGCCGGTGCGGAACACAGGGCGCTCGCCCTTGACCTGAAGCTGGTGGCGCAGCGCGGCGCGCAGGCGCGCCAAAAGCTCCTCCATGCCGAACGGCTTGGTCAGATAATCGTCGGCGCCGAGATCGAGCGCCTGCACCTTGCCGGCTTCGTCGCCGCGGCTCGACAGCACCACGATCGGCACGCCTTCGTTGCGGGCGCGCATGGTGCGGAGCAGATCATGCCCCTGAACGTCGGGCAGGCCGAGATCGAGGATGATCAGCGCCGGCCCTTCGTCAAGCTTCTCCAGTGCAGCCTTGCCGTTCGACGCCTCCAGGATCTCGTAGCCTTGCGTCGTCAGCCCCATCCGCAGCAATTTGCGGATCGGCGGCTCGTCGTCGATGACCAGGACCTTGATCGGAGCAGCGCTCATGCGGCGGTATCCAATGCGTGGCTCTCTGCCGGAACGGGCAGGCGAATGGTGAGGACGGCGCCGCTCCGCTCGCTGCGATTGGCGGCCGAGATCGTGCCGCGCATCGCCTCGACGAAGCCGCGGGAGATGGCGAGCCCGAGCCCGGTGCCGGGCCGGACGTGATCGCCTTTCTGCGCGCGATAGAACTTGTCGAACACGCTCTCGAGCTCGTCAGGCGGAATGCCGGCCCCCTCGTCGGCGATATCGAGCACGACATGACCGCTCTCGCGCCGGCCGCGAATCGAGATCGTGGTCTCTGGCGGCGAATATTTTGCGGCATTGTCGAGCAGATTGAACAGCACCTGCTCGAACAGCACGGCATCGAGCTGGAGCATCGGCAGATCGGCGGCCAGCACCAGCTCGACCTTGTGTCGGTTGAGGATCTTGCTGGCGCGCCGCAGCGCGCTGCCCACGATCTCGCCGAGATCGTGCAGCGCCGTATTGGGCACGATAGCGCCGGATTCGAGCTTGGTCATGTCGAGCAGATTGGCAATGAAGCGGTTGAGCCGCTCGGATTCGTCAATCACGGTGGCCAGCAGGTCGCGCTTCTCGGTGTCGGAGAGGGCGCCGGCGAGATCGCGCATGGTGGAGGCCGCTCCCAACACGGAGGCGAGCGGCGTCTTCAGATCATGCGAGATCGAGGTCAACAGCGCCGAGCGCAGCCGCTCGGATTCGACCGTGCGCTTGACGCGGTCCATGTCCTCGACCAGCAGCACGCGCTCGATCGCGAGCGCGCCCTGGTCGACCAGCGCATCGAGCAGCCGGCGCTGGTCCGGCGTCAGCAGCGGGCCGGTGCGGTCATTGTCGATGCCGATGACGCCGATCAGGCCGCGCCCGGTGCGCATCGGCAGGAACAGCCGCTTTGCGCCCGGCAACGTGTCCGAGCCGCGGCCGGCGGGGCGATCGTTGCTCCAGGCCCAATTGGCGGCGGCAAGATCGGCCTGGTCGAGCTCGTCTTCGGGCGGATAGCCGGACTTCACCGTGAGCAGGCCCTCGTCCGGCAGCAGCAGCACCACGCGCACCTTCAGCATCAACGCGATCTGGTAGGCGGTCGCCCACAGCACGTCGTCGAGCGTGGCGGTGCCGGCGAGCTTGCGGCTGAAGGCATAGAGCTGCTCGGTCATCCTGATCCGGCCGATCGCGGTGTCGGCCTGGATGCGCACGCGCGCCGCGACATTGGAGACGATCATCGCCACCACCATGAACAGCACGAAGGCGGCGACGTTGGTCGGGTCGGTGATCGTGAAAGTGTAGATCGGCGGCAGGAAGAAGAAATTGTAGGACAGCGAGGCGGCGACGGTCGCCAGCAGCGACGGCCATAGGCCATAGCGCACGGCAACCACGACCACCGCCGTCAGCAGCACGAGGTCGACGTTCTCGATGCCGAAGCGGGGCTGGATCAGCTCCGCGACGCCGAGGCCGATCAGCACGATCCCGAGCGCCTTCAGATAGGGCAGCGGATTGAACGGCTCCGACCGCGCAGCGGTCTGCACCGCGGTCTTGGGCGCGGCCTCGCCGGGCATCTCGTCACCGGCGATGACGTGGACGGTGATGTTGCCGGCGCGGCGCACCAGGTCGTGCACGACGGAGCCGCGCGTCATCTCGAACCAGCGCGAGCGCGTCGACTTGCCGATCACGATCTGGGTGACGTTGTTGCCTTGCGCGAAATTGACGACGTCATCGGCGATACGGCGGCCGACGGCGGGAATGGTCAGCGCTTCGCCGCCGAGAGCTTCCGCCAGCCGCAACGTGTCGGCCAGCCGATCGCGCTCCTCGTCCGACAATTGCAGGGATCTCCGCGTCTCGATCGAGATCGCGGTGAACGGCGCATGCAGCCGGTCGGCCAGCCGCTTGGTGTAGCGCACGAGGCCGGCGGCGCGTGGATCCTCGCTGACGCAGACCAGGATGCGCTCACCCGCGGCCCAGGGCCCGGCGATGGCATTGGCCTGCATGTGGGTGAGCAGCTGCTCGTCGACCCGCTCGGCGGTGCGCCGCAGTGCGAGCTCACGGAGCGCGGTGAGATTGCCCGGCGAGAAATAATGCTCCAGCGCCCGCTCGGCCTGCTTGGGCACATAGACCTTGCCCTCCTTCAGCCGCTGGATCAGATCGTCCGGCGTCAGGTCGATCAGCTCGATCGCATCGGCGCGGTCGAAGACCGAATCCGGCACGGTCTCGCGGACCCTGACATGGGTGATCTGGGCAACGACGTCGTTCAGGCTCTCGATGTGCTGGATGTTGACGGCGGTGTAGACGTCGATGCCGTGGGAGAGCAGCTCCTCGACGTCGAGATAGCGCTTGGGATGGCGGCAAAGGGGCGCGTTGGTGTGGGCGAGCTCATCGACCAAAGCAATCTGCGGCCGGCGCGCGATCACCGCATCGAGATCCATCTCCTCGACAATCTGGCCGCGGTACTCCAGCCTCTTGCGCGGGACCACTTCGAGGCCGCGCACCAGCGCCTCGGTCTCGGCGCGGCCATGGGTTTCGACGAACCCGACCACGACATCGATGCCGGCCTTGCGCTTGGCATGGGCGCTTTGCAGCATCTCGTAGGTCTTGCCGACGCCGGGAGCGGCGCCGACGAAGATCTTCAGCTTGCCGCTGGCACTCTCCTCCCGGCGCGCGGCTTCCAGCAGCGCTTCGGGAGAGGGACGTTGTTCGGGATCGCGGCGCTCTCGGACCATCTCGCCAATATAATCATCTGCGTGCCGCGAGCCTAGACTGCTACTTCGCGGCCATGCGATCGAGCGCGAGATTCAGCGCCAGAACGTTAACCCTGGGTTCGCCGAGCAGGCCGAGCAGACGGCCTTCGGTGTTGGCGGTCACGAGCTGCTTGACCTGATCCTCAGGCAGATTCCGCACCTTTGCCACGCGCGGCACCTGGAATTGCGCCGCTTCCGGCGAGATGTTCGGGTCGAGGCCGCTGGCCGACGTCGTCACCAGGTCGACCGGCACGGCCGCGTTCGGATTCTCGCGCCTGAGCTTGTCGACATCTTCCTTGAGCCGGTCGGCCAGCGCCTTGCTGGTCGGGCCGAGGTTGGAGCCGCCCGAATTGGCGGCGTTGTAGGGGGCCGACACCGTCTTGGTCGAATCATTCGGGTCCGGCGCAAGCGTCGCCGAGGGACGGCCATGGAAGTACTTGTCGTCCTTGAATTCCTGCCCGATCAGGGCGGAGCCGATCACCTTGCCGTCCCTCTCGATGAGGCTGCCCTGCGCCTGCACGGGAAACAACGTGCCGGCAATCGCGGTCATCGCGAGCGGATAGGCAAGGCCGGTGATGGCGGTGAGCGCCAGCAAGAGGACGATGGCGGGGCGGATTTCTCTGAGCATTTGAAGTTTTCCTTTCTTTCGTCATTGCGAGCGAAGCGAAGCAATCCAGGGGCGTTCTTGGGAGGCAGTCTGGATTGCTTCGTCGCTTCGCTCCTCGCAATGACGGCGTTATGCCAAGTGCAAGGCGGTCACCACGAGGTCGATCGCCTTGATGCCGATGAAGGGAATGACGATTCCGCCCAGGCCGTAGATCAAGAGGTTACGCCGGAGCAACGCACCGGCACCGACCGCGCGATAGGCGACGCCCTTCAGCGCGAGCGGGATCAGCGCAATGATGATCAACGCGTTGAAGATGATCGCCGACAGGATGGCGCTCTGCGGGCTCGACAGGTTCATGACGTTGAGCACGTTGAGCTGGGGGTAGAACGCCAGGAACATCGCGGGGATGATCGCGAAGTACTTGGCCACGTCGTTGGCGATCGAGAACGTCGTCAGCGCGCCGCGCGTCATCAAGAGCTGCTTGCCGATCTCGACCACCTCGATGAGCTTGGTCGGGTTGGAGTCGAGGTCGACCATGTTGCCGGCCTCGCGGGCGGCCTGGGTGCCGGTGTTCATGGCGACACCGACGTCGGCCTGGGCGAGCGCCGGCGCGTCGTTGGTGCCGTCGCCGCACATGGCGACCAGCTTGCCCTTGGCCTGCTCGTCGCGGATCAGCTTGAGCTTGTCCTCGGGAGTTGCCTGCGCCAGGAAGTCGTCGACGCCGGCTTCCGCGGCGATGGCGGCGGCCGTCATCGGATTGTCGCCGGTGATCATGATGGTGCGGATGCCCATGCGACGCAGCTCTGCGAAGCGCTCGCGAATGCCGCCCTTGACGATGTCCTTGAGCTGGACGATCCCGAGCAGGCGGCCGTCCCTGGCCACCGCGAGCGGCGTGCCGCCGGACTTCGAGATCTCGTCGGCGATGGCGCTGATCTCGCGCGCAACGTCGGAGAGCGCCGCGGGCTGGATGGCCCGCGCCGCGTTGCCCGAGGCGACCGCCGTCGGCGCGCCGCCGTTGACATAGTTGAGGATGGCATCGACCGCACCCTTGCGCACCGACGAGCCGCCGGCATCGACACCGCTCATGCGGGTCTGCGCCGTGAACGGAACGAAGGTGGCGCCGAGCTCCGCCATGTCGCGGCCGCGGATGCCGTACTTCTCCTTCGCCAGCACGACGATGGAGCGACCTTCCGGCGTCTCGTCCGCCAGCGAGGCGAGTTGGGCGGCGTCGGCCAATTCCTGCTCGGTCACACCGCGCACGGGACGGAACGCGGTCGCCTGCCGGTTGCCGAGCGTGATGGTGCCGGTCTTGTCGAGCAACAGCGTGTCGACGTCTCCGGCGGCTTCGACCGCACGGCCCGACATCGCCAGCACGTTGAAGCGGACCAGGCGGTCCATGCCGGCGATGCCGATCGCCGACAGCAGCGCGCCGATGGTGGTCGGGATCAGCGTCACGAACAGCGCAACCAGCACGATCACCGAGATCGAGCCGCCGGCATAGGCCGCATAGCTCGGGATCGTCACGGTGGCGAACACGAAGATGATGGTGAGACCGGCGAGCAGAATGTTGAGCGCGATCTCGTTCGGCGTCTTCTGCCGCTCGGCGCCCTCGACCAGCTTGATCATGCGGTCGATGAAGGTCGAGCCCTGGGCTGCCGTGATGCGGACGCGGATCCAGTCCGACAGCACCTGCGTGCCGCCGGTCACCGCCGAACGGTCGCCGCCGGATTCGCGGATCACGGGCGCCGACTCGCCGGTGATGGCGGCCTCGTTGACGGAGGCGACGCCCTCGATCACCTCACCGTCCGAGGGGATCGTGTCGCCCGCCTCGACCAGCACGAGATCGCCGACCTTCAGGCTCGTGCCTGATACGAGCTTGTAATCGCGGCTCGCGCCCCTCAGGAGCTTGGCCTGGCTCTCGGTGCGGGTCTTGCGCAGCGTCTCGGCCTGCGCCTTGCCTCGGCCCTCGGCCACTGCTTCGGCAAGGTTGGCGAACAGCACGGTGAACCACAGCCAGAGGATGATCTGGAAGGTGAATCCGAGATTTTCCCCGCCGGTCAGGAGATCGCGCAGGAAGATCACGGTGGTGAGCGCAGCGACGATCTCGACCACGAACATGACGGGGTTCTTGATCATGGCGCGCGGATCGAGCTTGGCGAAAGCCGCGCCGATCGCCGGCATCACGATCCTGGGATCCAGCATCGCCGACACCGGCATGCGCTTGTTGGGTTTATGGACGGGTTCCATGGAGGTCACTCCGAAAGAGCTGGATCAGAACAGGTTGCCGGCGTTCATCGCGAGTTGTTCGACGATGGGGCCGAGGGCGAGCGCCGGGAAGAACGTCAGGCCGCCCATGATCAGGATGACGCCGACGACGAGACCGACGAACAGGCCACCGGTGGTCGGGAACGTGCCCATCGACGGCGGGATCGATTTCTTCGCCGCCAGCGATCCCGCGATCGCCATCGCCGGCACGATCATGAAGAAGCGGCCGACGAACATCGCGCTGGCGAGCGTGAGATTGTAGAAGAAGGTGTTGCCGGTGAGGCCCGCGAAGGCCGAGCCGTTGTTGGCGGTCCCCGAGGTGAAGGCGTACAGCACTTCGGTGAAGCCATGCGGCCCGGCATTCGCCATGGAGGCGACCGCCGCCGGATAGACCACGCCGACGGCGGTCCAACCGAGAATCATCAGCGGCAGGACGAGAATGGCGAGCATCGCCATCTTGACCTCGCGCGCCTCGATCTTCTTGCCGACATATTCCGGCGTGCGGCCGACCATCAGGCCCGCGACGAAGATCGCGAGGATGACGAACAGCAGCATGCCGTACATGCCGGCGCCGACGCCGCCGACGATGATCTCTCCGAGCTGCATGTTGATCAGCGGGATCATGCCGCCGAGCGCGGTGAAGCTGTCGTGCATGGCATTGACGGCGCCGCAGGAGGCGGCCGTAGTGATCACGGCGAACAGCGAGGACGCGACGATGCCGAAGCGGACCTCCTTACCTTCCATGTTGCCGCCGGTCAGGCCCAGCGCATGCATGGTCGAGGTGCCGTTGGCTTCCGCCCAATAGCAGACGCCGACGCCGGCGACGAACAGCACGCCCATCACGGCGAGGATCGCCCAGCCCTGGCGCTGGTTGCCGACCATGCGGCCGAACACGTTGGTCAGCGCAGCGCCAAGCACGAAGATCGACAGCATCTGCACGAAGTTCGACAGCGCGGTCGGATTCTCGAAGGGGTGCGCGGCGTTGGCATTGAAGAAGCCGCCGCCATTGGTGCCGAGCATCTTGATCGCGACCTGCGAAGCGACCGGGCCGACCGCGATGGTCTGCTTGGCGCCTTCGAGCGTGGTCGCCTCGACATAGGCCCCGAGCGTCTGCGGCATGCCCTGCCAGACCAGGAACAACGTGAAGACGATGCAGATCGGCAGCAGGACATAAAGGGTGCAGCGGGTCACATCGACCCAGAAATTGCCGACGGTGCGCATCGAGGCGCGGGCAAAGCCGCGGATCAGCGCGACCGCGAGCACGATGCCGGTCGCCGCCGACAGGAAGTTCTGGTGCGTGAGGCCGACCATCTGGGTCAGATAGGACAGCGTGCTCTCGCCGCCGTAGTTCTGCCAGTTGGTGTTGGTGATGAAGGAAATCGCGGTGTTGAACGACAGGTCTTCGGCGACCGCGGACTGCCCGGCCGGATTGAAGGGCAGCATGGCCTGGAGCCGCATCAGGCCGTAGATGATGAGGAAGCCGCCGACATGAAACAACAGCATGGCGACCGTGTAGGTCAGCCAGTGCTGCTCCCGCCTCTCGTCGACACCGGAGATCCAATAGATGCCGGCCTCGATCGGGCGCAGGACGGGCGACAGGAATGTGCGCTCGCCGTTGAACACGCGCGTCATGTACCAGCCGAGCGGCATGGTCAGCGCGACGACGATCGCACAATAAAGAATGATCTGGAACCAACCGATGACAGTCATGGCATTAACCCTTCAGGCTTCGGGTCCGGCGCAATAGCGGCAGGAGCAGCGCAAGCAGGCCCGCGACGAGCGCAGCGTCGGCCAGCAGCAATTCGACGAGCAGCAGCACGGCGTCAGAACCGTTCGGGCCGCAGCAGTGCGTAGGTGAGATAGACCAGGAGGCCGAACGAGACGGCGCCGGCGAGCGTATAGTCGAAGATCATGGTCCGCTCCCTCACAGCCGTTCGCAGGCGTAGGTGTAACCGATCGCGAGCGCGAAGAAGCCGAAGCCCAGCGCCAGCATGAGAATGTCCATCATCGAAGTGCTCCTCGTTGCGCTCTGCCTCTGGCGCAACCATGTCTCTGATTCCGGCAGGCAGCTTGCGATTGATCAAGCACAGCGCATGTCCCGCGGCGCCCGCCTGGAACTTTCACTGCACTGACTTGCCACCGCGCACATAGGTTTTCGAGATGGAGCCTATGGCGACGTTATAGGAATCTCATAAAGGCCGGCTCGCCATGACCGGCGGCGACGTGACGCCGGCAATGCATTCCAGGCGGTCGTTCCGGGTCGGCAGCGCAGCGGCGCGGCCCACCATCGCCCTCGCAATCGTGGTTACAGCAAGCCGTGGCCAAGGTCTTTTCAAAAAGCCCTTCTTCTATAAGCCCCCACCTTCGGCGGAGATGACAGTCGAAGATCCGGCGCGCCTGGACGGAAGACTCCGTACACTTATGAAATCCCTATATCTCTCGCCCGATCCCTATCTCGTTTTCAAATGCCCTCCGGGCCATCTTGGAGAGGCCGGCCGACTGACCGACGCCAACTCCAGGAGGCCTGACATGACCGCTGCTCTCCGACGCTACGATCCGCCATCACTCGGCGACCGCTTGAGCAATGCGCAGGCGATGACGCGACCGTTGATGATCGAGATCATCGAAACGGCCTGCCGGCGCATCCCCTCGCTCGGCCAGAACGGCCGCACCGAACGCCTCACACGCCTGATCGACGCCGAGGCATGGGCCGACGCGGCGCTGGTGCTGATGGAGCTGGAGCTGCCGATGTGGCAGGTCCGCCGCATCGCCTATGACGAGGGCGAGTGGCATTGCGCGCTCTCGCGCGAGCGAGAGCTGCCGGACTGGCTGGACGCCGCGGTCGAGGCGCGCCATGCCGACCTCGCGCTTGCGCTGCTGTCGGCGTTCCTCGACGTCCGGGCGCTGGCGGTTGACGTATCGCGGCCGAGCGTTCCTTCCGTCCGTCCCGTGCCGGATCCGTTCTACGAGCCGGTCGTCTGCGACAACTTCGCCTAGACACGCCCGACGGATCGAGGCCATGCCGCAAGCTCCGGACATGCCGCGCATGCTGAGCCCGGCGCGCGTGATCGCGCGATTCGCCGTCCGCCTCGTGCTGCTCATGGGCTTTGCCGCATTCGGCAGCGTCGGCTTCGGCCGGAGCCTCGCCGTCCTGCTCTGGATGTCGATCGTCCTGTGCGCGCTCGCCAGCCTCGTCAGGCGGGAGCCGCTGTTCGGAGCTGCGCTCAATCATTGGGACGAGGCTGTCGCGTTCGGCGCGCTGTTCGCGCTGGTCCACGTCGTCATCGATCCGGCCTGAACGGCACGGCTCCGGCTTTATGATCTTCCTATGAGATCGCGGCTCACCCGCCCTCGAAATCATATTCGCGACTGAGGATATTGAGCACGCCGGCAAGAACCTGCGTCCGAAGCCGGCGTCGTTCAGAAGGATCAAACCCGTGAAACTCGTCGAACCTCCCTCGTGCAGCTCGCCCTCGACCATCGTCTTCATCGGCCGCAATCGCCGGGGGCAATGGGTCGCTCAGGAGCAGAACGGCCTCTATGGCGGCCTGTTCGTCAGCCGCGCCCAGGCGATCAAATATGCGCTGTTCGAGAACGGACAGCATCCCGAAACCATCGTCGAGCTGCCGCGCGAGATCGAGCTCGACATGGGCAAGCGCCCCAACACCACCGTCGCGCGGCGCGCCGCCTGAGCCAGCGCCAACAGGGGAAAACCAATGCTCATCCCTCCCGCCGCCTGGTTCACCGGATTCATTCCCGACCTGCCGACCCCGTTCGACGGGGCAGATGCGATCGATCTCGAGGCATTCGCCGCACTGTGCGAGCGACAGGTCGCGGCCGGCGTGCCGGCCATCGTGGTCTGCGAGACGGCCGGGGAAGCGCCGACGCTCTCGTCGGCCGAGCAGGAGCTCGTCATTCGCACCGCGGTCGACGTCGCTCGCGGCCGCGTGCGGGTCATCGCAGGCGCGGTATCCAACGCAACCAGCCACGCCATCGAGCTTGCGCGGCGCGCGGAGGCGGCCGGCGCCGATGCCGTCATGTCGGTCGTGCCCGCCTACAACAAGCCGATGCAGGAAGGCATGCTCGCGCATTTCCGCACCATCGCCGGTGCGATCGGGCTGCCCGTGATCCTGCACGACAATCCCTCCCGCACGCTGCGCCCGCTCGCCGACGAGACGCTTCTGCGTCTGGTCGAGTCGCGCCAGTTCGTCGGCCTCCGCGATGGGAGCGGTGACATCACCCGTCCGATGCGGCTGTCCCGCAACTTGCCGGCAAGTTTTCGCTTTCTCTCCGGCGACGACACCACCACATTCGGCTTCATCGCGGACGGCGGCGATGGCGCGATCTCGGAAGTCGCCAACATCGCGCCGGATCTCTGTCGCACGATCTTCTCGCACGTCAGGCAGGGCCGGCTGCAATCCGCCCGCTATCTGCACAAGCGCCTGATCCCGCTCATCGCCTGCCTGTCCAGGGAAAGTCCGGCCGCGCTCAAATACGGTCTCAACCTCCTTGGCCTGATGTCCGCCGCCACCAGGCTTCCGATCGTGCCGCTGGACGCAGCCGCGCAGAGAGACGTGGTGCGCGCATTCGCTGCGATCGCCGACGAAGAATTGATCGACAGCGTCGGAGCCTGACGCGGCGAGGCCGTCCGGAATTGCATGCTCAACCCGCTCGATGGATCTGACAGGCTGCTCCACGCCTGGAAGCTGGCGCTGCTGCGCCTTGCCGTGACACGGGATGAAGCCGACAGGCTCAACGTTGCAGCACTCGCGGCGGAGCTCGATCGCCTCGGGGGACGGCGCACCGCCGACGAGACGTTCCACTTCTTCCGGCGAACCAGCTCCCAGCTCTGCGCGGCGATCAGCGGGCAGTCACAGAACGCGGCGGACATCCTGGACCGGTTCTGCAGGCAGATCGAGGAGCCGCGGCTGCGCCTCGCCTTTGCCGCGGCGGTCGGGATCACGCATTCGGATCCCGCGCCGTCTCAGGCCCCCCGACCGAAGCGGAACCCCGATCTCTTCAGAGGGCTGCCGGCGCGAGGATCGGCATCTTTATGACATTCATATGCGGATGCGCCGGCGCTCATCTCGCAATCCTACGCAACGATGGACATCATGAGCGGCAGATTGGAGCGGCCGTCTCGCTGCGCCAAGGACAAGGACTTCCACGATGTCGATCCTGACACATGGTTTCGACCGGCCCTTCGGAGCCGAACGCACGGCGCGCATCTCCGAAGCGCGCAAGGCCCGGCTCGAGCGTATCGCGCTCCAGGCGTTCGGCCTGCTCTCGATGGGCAGCGTGCTCACCGCGCTGATCGCGCTGAGAATCGCAATCCATGTCTGGCATCTCCCCGCCTGACCGGCGCGGCAGACGTCATGACCTTGCAGATCTGTGAGGAGGCCGCCATGGCCGCGATCGCCCTTCAAGCCGTGCACCGCCTGCCGGAGTCGCGAACGACGGCGCCTGTAATCGGCGCGACGACGGCACTGAAGCCACTCGACCCTGATGTCGTCAGTACCGCCATTCCCGCCTTCTTCATCGGACGTAACCGTGCCGGGCTCTGGGTGGCCCGCGAGGCCAACGGGCGCGTCGGCGGCCTCTTCCTGTTCAGGAGCTCCGCGATCGATTTCGCCAACCGGCAGAGCGCACCGGCACGATGCGCGCTGGTGTTTCCGGCCGAGACGTTCGAGCTCGACGTCGCGAACCAGGGCAGTCCGCTGGGCGCGCTGGCTGCACGATGGCTGAGCGGGGCGAAGCGGCGCCTGGCGCGCCTTGCGAGGTAACGACATGGTCGAGCTCAAGATCGTCATCCTGGTCGCATTGATGGGCGCGTTGCTGCTTGGCATGCGCGCCACCGCGAACCCGACCTCGGACGGCTAGTATGCAGCCCTTCAGGGGAACTCTGGAGCAGGCAGTCACCATGACCATTCTGACGATGACGCTGAGCCTGGTCTGGGGCGGCATCCTGACGCTCGTGATCACGCTGGTGGCGCGCGGGCTTGGAGTCTAAAGCGCGATGCGATTAGGATGAATCGTCATCGCGCTTTAGGTTGTTGTTTAAGCATGATCTTTTCGGAAAACCGCCGCGCACTTTTCCGGATCATGCTTTAGCTCATCCGCTCCGCTTCGATCAGCCGTGCCAGCTCGCCCGCGGTGACCTCGATCGGCCGGCGGCTACGCTCGACGCGGGCCTGGATCAACGCGCCCTGCAGCGCCGACGTGCAGAGCACGGCCAGCGCCTCCGCCCGCGGCCTGGCGAAGCCGTCGGCGACCAGCTTGTCGCGCAGGATCGCCAGACGCGCCGCATAGGCCTTGCGACCGGCCTCCGACACGGCCCGTTCGCGCGGCGCGAGCTCGAGCAGCACGGTCGTGATCGGGCAGCCGTTGCGGAAGCCGGAGCCCTGCATCCAGCCTGCCAGCAACCTTGCGTGCGCGCGCAACAGCTCGCCGGTCGAGCCGCACTCCGCCGCGAGCCTGGCGACCGTCGCCGCGACGCGGCGCCCCGCCTCCTCCACCGCTGCCACCGCGATCGAGGATTTTCCGTCCGGAAAGTAATGGTAGAGCGAGCCCTTCGGCGCGCCGCTGACGTCGACGATGTCGTTGAGGCCGGTGCGGGCAAATCCCTGCCGGCGGAACAGGGTCACCGCGGCATTGATGATGGGCTGACGGTGCTTTGGCACGGCCGGCATGGCACTCTCCTCCGGTCAAGAAATTATATTGATTGGTCTACATCAGCCTCCGACAGTCAAGACATGACCATGACAGGGAGAGGCAGATGCCCAAGGGAGTGACCTACGAACTCAGAGACGGCGTGGCGCGGATCGGGCTCGACGACGGCAAGGTCAATGCGATGTCGGCCGCGATGCTGGGCGAGATCGCAGCCGCCTTCGACCGTGCCGAGACGGAAGCGGAGATCGTGGTGCTGCGCTCGGCGCGGCCGGGCGTCTTTTCCGCCGGCTTCGACCTGAAAGTGTTCGCCTCGGGCGATGCCGCCAGGAGCCTCGAGATGGTCCGGGCCGGCGCGGAGCTTGCGCTGCGGCTGATGTCGTTTCCGCATCCGACCATCGGCGTGATGGAGGGCCATGCTTATCCGATGGGGACGTTCCTGCTGCTCGCCTGCGACGTCAGGCTCGGCGCACGCGGACCGCACCGCATGGGGTTGAACGAGGTCGGGATCGGCATCGCGCCACCCAGCTTTGCCATCGAGCTCGCGCGCAGCCGCCTGCATCCGGCCTGGCTCAGCCGTACCGCCACGCTGGGCGAGATGTACGAGCCGGAGGAGGCGTTGACCGCCGGCCTTCTCGATCGCGTGGTCGCGCCGGAGATGGTCGACATCACGCTCGAGAAGATCATCGCTGGCTTGCGCGCCATCCACAAGCCATCGCATGCGACCGCGAAGAGGCGCCTGCGCCAGCCGGCCATGGACGCCATGCGCATGGCGATCGACCGCGAGCTGACCATGGCTGCCTACGAGGCGAGCAACCGCGCCCGCAGCGCGGTCGCGATGCCCCGTTAGGCCGCGTCTCCCACGGAAAAGACCCGGCCGATCTGGCGCAATTTCATGGAACGGTGTAGAGCGGTTTCATGAGCGCCAGCAACGTCAACGTCGTCGCCCACCCCCTGGTCCAGCACAAGCTCTCCCTGATGCGGGAGAAGGACCGCTCGACCAAGAGCTTTCGCGAGATCCTGAACGAGATCGGGATGCTGCTCTGCTACGAGGTGACGCGCGACCTGCCGCTGGAGCTGGTCGAGATCGAGACGCCGATCGCGCCGATGCGGGCGCCGAAGATCGCCGGCAAGAAGCTCACGCTGGCGCCGATCCTGCGCGCCGGCGTCGGCTTCCTCGACGGCATGCTCGCCTTGATGCCTTCGGCGCGCATCGCCCATATCGGGCTCTACCGCGACCCCGAGACGTTGCAGGCCGTGGAATATTACTTCAAGGCGCCGCAGGACCTGTCCGACCGCACCGTGATCCTGATGGACCCGATGCTGGCGACCGGCAACTCGGCCTGCGCCGGCGCCTCCCTGCTCAAGGCGCGCGGCGCCCGCGACATCCGTTTCGTCTGTCTTCTGGCCGCGCCCGAGGGCATCGCGCAGTTCGAGAGCGAGCATCCCGACGTGCCGATCTGGACCGCCGCGATCGACGAGCGGCTCAACGACCACGGCTACATCGTGCCGGGCCTGGGCGATGCCGGCGACCGGATGTTCGGCACCAAGTAGACAGCTTGGCGCGATCGGGTTACTCCGATTGCCATGAGCGCCAACGATTTTTCACTGCAATCGCTGATCCGTATCGAGACCGCCGCCGATCCCGCCCTGGTATTTGGCGGCACACCCGTCTCTCGCGCGGAATTCTCGACGAAGGTCGAGCAGACCGCCGCCTGGCTTGCGGCCCAGGGCATCGGCAAGGGCGACGTCGTCGCGGTCTGGCTGGTCAACCGGATCGAGTGGCTGGCACTGCTGTTCGCCGCCGCACGGCTCGGCGCGGTCGTCGCCGCCGTCAACACGCGCTACCGCAGCGCGGAAGTCGCGCACCTGCTCAAGGTGTCCGCTGCCAGGCTGATGGTGGTCGAATCCGCATTCCGCTCGATCGACTTTGCCGCCATCCTCGCCGATATCGCCGAGGCCGAGGTGCCCGCGCTGCAAAATCTCGCCGTGGTCGGCGCGGATGCGATCCCGGCACACTGGCCCTGCGTGCGGTTCGATGCCTTCGACAAGTCCTATCCGCCGGCTCCGCCTGTTCAAGGCGACGTCGACCTGCCGGTGCTGCTCTACACGACGTCAGGCACGACCAAGGGGCCGAAGCTCGTCGCACATTCGCAGCGGACGCTGGCGACGCACGCCGCCTCCGTCGCCCACGCGCTCCGGCTCGATCACCAGCGTCACTCGCTGCTGGCCATGCTGCCGTTCTGCGGCACCTTCGGCATGACCAGCCTGCTCGGTTTCATCGCAGCCGGCGCCACCATCCATGTACTCGACGCCTTCGAGGCCGCGCCGGCCCTGAAGATCCTTGGCGAGCACGGAATCACGCACTCCTTCGGCTCGGACGAGATGTTCCGCCGCATCCTCGCCCTCACCGATGCGCCACGCCCGTTTCCAAATCTCGAGGTCTGCGGCTTCGCCGCGTTTCAGCCCGGCTGGCGCGAGCTTGCCGCGGAGGCCGAGACGCGCGGCATGCCGTTGTTCGGCCTCTACGGCTCGAGCGAGGTGCAGGCGCTGTTCTCGATCGCCCGCACTGGCGATGCCTTCGCCGACCGCATCGAGGGCGGCGGCTGGCCAATGTCGCCCAATGCGAAAGTCCGCATCCGCGACCTCGAGACCGGCGAGCTTGCGGCTCAGGGCGTCTCCGGGGAGATCGAGATCAGCGCACCATCACGCTTCCTCGGCTATTTCAACAATCCCGAGGCGACGCGCGAGGCGATCACCGCCGACGGGTTCTTCCGCACCGGCGACATCGGCCGGCTGCGCGGCGATGGCTCCTTCGTCTACGAGACGCGCGCCGGCGATGCGATGCGGCTCGGCGGCTTCCTGGTCGGGCCGGGCGAGATCGAGGACGAGCTCAAATCGTGCACCGGCGTGGCCGACGCCCAGGTGGTTGCAGTTGATCTGAAGGGCCAGGCGCGCTGCGTCGCCTTCGTGATCCCGGCAGGGGAGCCGCCGCAGCAGGATGCGCTCGCGGCACGCCTGCGCGAGCGGCTCGCCGCCTACAAGATGCCGGCGCGGATCTATGTCGTGGACGCTTTCCCCGTCACCGACAGCGCCAACGGCGTCAAGATCCAGCGCGCCAGGCTCCGTGCCATGGCGATGGAGCGGATCGCTGCCGAATAGGCCGCCTCTCTGGTTTGCGCCAACAAGACTCGTTCAGTACGACTTCGCGAGCCCCAGCACCTTTTCCGCGATGAAGCTGAGCGCGAGCTGCGGGCTGACCGGCGCAATGCGCGGGATCAGCACTTCGCGCAGGTAGCGCTCGACGTGGAATTCCTTGGCATAGCCGAAGCCGCCATGGGTCATCACCGCCTGCTCGCAGGCCGAGAAGCCCGCTTCGCCGGCGAGATATTTCGCGGCATTGGCCGCAGCGCCGCACGGCATGCCCTTGTCGTACTGCCAGGCCGCCGACATCACCATCAGCCAGGCGGCCTCGAGCTCGACCCAGTTCACTGCGAGCGGATGCTGGATGCCCTGGTTCTTGCCGATCGGGCGATTGAACACGACGCGGGTCTTGGCGTATTCGGTGGCGCGCGACAGCGCGAGCTTGCCGAGGCCGACCGCCTCCGCGGCAATCAGGATGCGCTCGGGGTTCATGCCTTCGAGGATGTACTCGAAGCCCTTGCCCTCTTCGCCGATCCGATCCTCCATCGGAATTTCAAAGTCCTCGAAGAACAGCTCGTTGGAGTCGACGATCTTGCGGCCCATCTTCTCGATCTCGTGGACCTTGATCCTGTTGCGGTCGAAATCGGTATAGAACAGGCTGAGGCCGTGGGTGGGCGAGCGCACCTCTTCCAGCGGCGTGGTGCGCGCCAGCAGCAGGATCTTGTGCGCGACCTGCGCGGTCGAGATCCACACCTTCTGGCCGTTGACGATGTAGCGGTCATTCTTGGCGACCGCACGGGTCTTGAGCTGCGTGGTGTTGAGACCGGTGTTGGGCTCGGTCACGGCAAAGCAGGCCTTCTCGCGGCCCTCGACCATCGGCGGCAGCATGCGCCTGCGCTGCTCCTCGGTGCCGAACACGACGACGGGATTGAGGCCGAACACGTTGATGTGCACCGCGGAGGCGCCGGACATGCCGGCCCCCGACTCCGCGATGGTGCGCATCATGACCGCGGCTTCGGTGATGCCGAGCCCGGAGCCGCCATATTCTTCCGGCACGCAGATACCGAGCCAGCCGGCGTCCGCCAGCGCCTTGTGGAAGTCGTGCGGGAAGCCGCCGTCGTGATCCTTCTTCAGCCAGTATGCGTCGGGAAAGCCCTCGCAGATCTTGGCGACGGCGTCGCGAATGGCTTCCTGCTGATCGGTGAGCGCGAAATCCATATCCGTGATCTCCTTCTTGGGAGCCGCGACCGCGCCATCTCCCTTCTTTCGCGTTCCCCACGCAAAGGCCGTGGCCGCTTGCTGCGCCCTGACGCCTCGCCTGCGTTCTTTAGCTTGAAAAACCGGGTACAGATACGTGAAATTGGCGATCAACTGTGTCTACCATGCATGGCGTCATGCGGCGCGAAGGTATGCGCGCGCTGTTATTTCGCAGGGAGGAAACCGCGATGGCCGGACTTTATTTTGAAGACTTTTCCGTGGGCCAGGAGTTCAGGCATCCTTTGACCCGGACCGTCACGGAGATGGACAACACCATGTTCAGCCTGCTGACGCTCAACCCGCAGCCGCTCCACATCGACGCGCATTTCGCCGAGAAGACCGAGTTCGGCCAGCGCATTTTCAACAGCCTTTACACCCTCGGCATCATGATCGGCATGACGGTCTATGATACGACCATGGGGACCACCGTCGCCAATCTCGGCATGACCGACGTCACCTTTCCAAAGCCGGTCTTCCATGGCGACACGTTGCGGGCCACGACAAAGGTGCTCTCGGTGCGGGACTCCAAATCGCGGCCCAAGGCCGGCATCGTCGAGTTCGAGCACCATGCCTTGAACCAGAACGACGAGATCGTCGGCAAATGCCGCCGCATGGCGATGATGCACAAGAGGCCGGTCTGATGCGTTCGATGCTGTTCGTGCCGGGCGATTCCCCGCGCAAATTCGAGAAGGCGAGCGAAGGCAAGGCCGACGCGCTGATCATCGATCTCGAGGACTCCGTCGTCACCGAGAAGAAAGCGGAGGCACGCGGGCTGACGCTTGCGATGCTGAAGGGTCGCAGCAAGCCACATCAGCTCTACGTCCGGGTCAATGCGCTCGACACCGGCATGACGCTGGCCGATCTCGCCGCGGTGATGCCGGGCAGGCCGGACGGCATCGTGCTGCCGAAATCGCAGGGCGGCGACGACGTGCGGCACGTCGCGACCTGGCTCGAAGCCCTGGAAGCAGCAGCCGGCATCGAGATCGGCACGACTCGTATCGTCTGCGTCGCGACGGAGACCGCCGGCTCGATCTTCGGGCTCGGCAGCTACAAGGGCTGCTCCCCTCGCCTTGCCGGCCTGATGTGGGGCGCGGAGGATCTCTCCGCCTCGCTCGGCGCGACCGAGAAAGCGAGCGGCGGCGTCTTCCACAGCCCCTATCGCCTCGCGCGCGATCTCTGCCTGATGGCCGCGGCGGCGGCCGAGGTCGCGCCGATCGACACGGTCTACACCGACATCGACAATCTCGCGGGCCTCGAAGCCGAGACGCGCGCGGCGCGGCGCGACGGCTTCTCGGCCAAGGCGCTGATCCATCCCAAGCACGTCGACATCGTCAACGCGGCCTTCGAGCCGACCGACACGGAGCGCAAATGGGCGGAGAAGGTGATCGCGGCGTTCGCGAGCAATCCCGATTCCGGCACGCTGCGTCTCGACGGCCAGATGATCGACAAGCCGCACCTTCGCGCCGCGAAGAAGATTCTCGGCCAACCCTAGACCAGGGCGCAAGCCTCGCCAGCTCGATCAGTTGCGCCCGAAGCTGCGACTTGAGGTCCCGGCCTCAGTCGAACCCCTGAACGGGCGGCGCCGAGGTTGGCGCCGGAACGGCAGGCGCGGCTTGAACCGGTGGGGCCGGATTACCCGCAGCTCGCATCTGGCCGTTGGCAGCCATCGCCTCTCGCGTGCGCGGTGCGGCGCGGGTCGCGGCCGTGCGGGGAGGCGGCTGCCGCTGTGTTGCCGGCCGCGAACCTCTCAGGCCCCAGGAGCGGGCGATCGAAGGTCCGGCAGTGTAGCCGATCAAGGCTCCGGCGACCGCACCGACCGGGCCCAGCACGACCGCGCCCGACACCGCGCCGAGCGCCGCATCGCCCGCGCGCTCCTGCGCAATCGCGCTCGCCGGCACGCACGCCAGTATTGCAGCAGCGGTGATCAGAGCTTTGGTCATCGGAGCGCCTCCCTCTCGGGAAATCACTCCTGCCGAAATATGGCCGCACGAGGTTCGCTTGCCGGCCAACAAGAGGCAATGGCCAAATGGAACTCGGGCAACCCGCGTCAGACCGGACCATCAGCGCCAAACGTGCGGAGCGCACGCGGCTTCCTGGCCGAGTGGATCGGGCCGAGCACGCGGCGTGGTCGAAGTTCAATCTCCGAGCGCTTCTACCGCCATGTCTTTCTCGAGATCGCGAGGACGACAGCGGCACCGGCTTCGCACGTCTTGACACCGATCTTCAGTTGCTTATTTTTTCGCCGAGAAAAACTTCTCGCCCCTCGACAATCAAAGGACCTGAAGACCGTCTGGAGAGACGATGATGCTCGATGAGAATCTGGCCCGCATTCGTGCGCACCGCAACAACATCCACCGCTACCGGCGTCTGCTGAAGACCAGGCTGTCGCAGCTGGAGCGCCAGTTCGTGGAGAGACGCCTCGCGGAAGAGCAATCGGCGCTCGATGGCCTGACCGCGGCGACCTTCCCTGTCAGCTTCCGCACCTCGGGAGCACCGGCCAATGCGACGGGGATGGCGCAATGAACAGCCAGCGAGACCTGCTCGTTCGAGGCAGCGAGAAGGTCATCGGCCATTACGAGCTGCTTCTTGCAAGCGCCAAGACCGAGCACGAGCGCGAGCTCTATCGCCAACGCATCGAACGCGAGCGGCGGCTGATCCGGGACCTGCAAGGCGGGCTGGATCACCGCGCCGCCTGAGCTGGGAGATCACACGCCCCGTCACCCCAGGGCAATCGCATTTGAATTTTGCAGAGGTCGTCATGCCCGGGCTTGTCCCGGGCATCCACGTTCTTGTGCCGCGTGGAAAGGCGTGGATGGCCGGGACAAGCCCGGCCATGACGCTGTGGAGACAGCCGGTGCCCATAGCGACATCTCATATGCGATAGCCCTGCCATCGCAGGGGACGACCTGCTTGCGCGGTTCGTCCCCGCATTCGTTTCAGCGGACGAGGCGATTGGGGCCTGCGAGCGCGCTGCTGGGCTCAGTCGCCGGCGCCACTCTCACGGTAGCGGTGAGCGGCGCACCCTTGCGCAGCAGAGTGAGTTTCACGTCCTCGCCGATCCGCGCAAGGCCGATCGTGTTGCGGAGCTGGGCGGCGGTGCGTATCGGGCGGTCGTCGGCTCCGGTCACGATATCGCCCTTGCGCAAGCCGGCCTTCTCTGCGGGCGAATCCGCAGCGATCTCGGCGATGACGGCACCTTGATTCAATCCCTTGTTGATCGAGGGATGCAGGTCCTTCAGCGAAACGCCGATGCGGCCGCGCTCGACGCGGCCGTTGGCGATGATCTGCTCCATCACCTTGCGCGCCATGTTGACCGGAATGGCAAAGCCGATGCCGACATTGCCACCCGCCGGCGAGATGATCGCAGAGTTGATGCCGACGAGTTCGCCGCGCAGGCTGACCAGCGCCCCGCCGGAATTGCCGGGATTGATCGCCGCATCGGTCTGGATGAAATCCTCATAGCCCTGCTTGCCGAGGCCGGTGCGGCCCAGCGCGCTGACGAGCCCTGACGTCACGGTCTGGCCGAGGCCGAAGGGATTGCCGATCGCAAGCACGAAATCACCGACCTCGAGCCCGTCGCTGTCGCCGAAGGGAAGCGCTTTGAGCCCGGCCGGGTTCTGGACCTGGAGCACCGCGACATCCGTGGGCGGATCGCGGCCGATGACCCTGGCGGAAAACTGGCGGCCGTCCTTGGTCGTGATCTGAACGGCGGCGGTGCCTTCGACCACGTGATTGTTGGTCAGCACATAGCCGCGCTGGGCGTCGACGATGACCCCGGAGCCGGTCGCATTGACCTCCTTCTCGATCTGCCTGGGAACGTCGAAGAATTCGCGGAAGAGCGGGTCGCGATAGAGCGGGTTGTCCTCGCGCACGCGGCCGTGCACGGAAATGTTGACCACGGCGGGCGTCACCTGGCGCACCAGCGGCGCCAGGGTCGGCACCGAGCCGCCGGTCTTCAGATCCGGAATCTGGCCGGCGGCAGGCTGCGACGCCGTGAGCGTCAGCCCCAGCAAGGCCAGGAAAAGCAGACGCACAGCATTCATCATCGTCACCTGCCGCTTGTGTTGTGTGGATACTCGGGGACCTTCGTGACGTCAGCCTTCGTCGCGTGAGGCGACGATCCAGCCCTGCAGGGCCAAAAACGGAACGGCCCAGGCGGCCGCGGACTGGCCGAGCAGCACGAGCCCGAGAACGGCGGGCGTGAACATCATGCAGCCCGCTCTTCTGCGGCGGCCCATGGCCGCCGCAGCCGCATCGGCACGCCGCCGCCCCGCGGCGGGTCGTCATTGTCGTTGTCGCCGTCGAGCTTGCGCAAGGCGGCCAGAATGTCGGCGAGCCGGACCGTGTGGCTCATGCCGGGAATCTCGCGCAAGGCGGGACAGGATTCGACCGCGTACATGTCGGATGCCCAGGACGACAGGATGATGCGCTTCTCCGGCGAAGAGAGCTCCGGCGCATTCAGAACGTCGGCGGGCGACTCGTAGTGGGCCGCAGGATGAAACAGCGGATTGAGAGTGCCGGGATTGGTATTCACGTTGGTCATCGGTGTGTCTCCCTCATGCTCCTTTCCGGGGGACGGTTTTGTTGACGACGGGACGGCGGCGCCAACCGTCGCCGTCCCGCTTGACATCAATGCGTGTTGATCGCGATGCGCTTGACGCCTTCGCGCGCCTTCTCCGATTTCGGCAGCGACACGGTCAGGACGCCGTTCTTGAACGACGCCTCGGCCTTGTCCTCCTCGACGCCCTCCAGCGGGATCTGCCGCTCGAAGGCGCCGTAATAGCGCTCGGTGAAGTACCTGCCTTCGCCGTTGCGCTCCGCCTTCTTCTCGCCGCGGACGGTCAGGACGCCATTGGCGATCTCGACCTGCACGTCCTTCTCGGTGAGGCCGGGAAGCTCGGCCGAGACCGTCAGCGTCTTGTCGGTCTCGCTGAGCTCGACCTTCGGCCAGCCGAACCGGCCTTCCATCAGCGGCGACGGGCCGGTCCCGCCGAAGCCACGGAAGACGTCGTCGAACAGACGGTTCATCTCGCGGTGAAGCGTCAGGAACGGATCGAAATTGTCGCGCGCGGGCGCAAGCTCCTGGTTTCTCGACCAGGGAATGAGATCACGAAAAGCCATGGTTCTCTCCTTCATGCATCGGGAGCGCGGCCCGCGCATCCGCGCGCCGCGTTCCGCCATTTAATCGATCGAGCGCTTTAGGCTGCTTTCTTCTGCTCGATCTGCGATGCCGCAGGAGCGCCGTTCGTGATCGCGATCCGGCGCGGCTTCATCGCTTCCGGAACCTCGCGGACGAGGTCGATGATCAGGAGCCCGTCCTGGAACGAGGCCTGCTTCACCTGGACGTAGTCGGCGAGATTGAACACGCGCCGGAACGGTCGCGCGGCGATGCCCTGGTACAGGTATTCGCGCGCGGCGGTCTCGGGCTTCTTGCCCTCGATGGTGAGCGCGTTCTGCTCGGCCGTCACGGTGATGTCGCTGGCGCCGAAGCCTGCCACCGCAAGGCTGATCCGGTAATGGTCTTCGCCGGAACGCTCGATGTTGTAGGGGGGATAGTTGTCCTCGGTCGCCTGGCGCAGCGTGCTGTCGACGAGGTCGGCCAGGTGATCGAAGCCGATGGTGGAGCGCCACAGGGGCGCGAAATCAAAACTGGTCCTCATAACCAAGTCCTCCTGAGAGCAAGATGGATACGAAGGAGCGCAAGGCGGGGATTCAGACGGGTCTGAAAAGACCAGCCCGGCGCCCGTGCCGGACCCGATTCTGGCATCCGGCACACCGCTCTCGCGGCGAAAAACGACTTAGAAAATCCGAGACCGCTTTCAAGAGGGGGGCGGAGAAAAATTTCGGGGGCCGCGGCGCCCCCTGGCGGGGGGCTGACCTTCAGGATCTCAGCGGGCCCCGCGCCGTCTCCGGCGCCAGCAGCGTGGCGATGATCGTGACGATCGACAGCGCGATGATGTAGACGGACACCGCCCAGTACGAGCCGGCCCATGCCAGCAGCCCAGCCGCGATCAGCGGCGAGAAGCCGCCGCTCAGCGCTGCCGCGACGTTGGCGCCGAGCGAGGCACCGCTGTAGCGCACCTGGGTGCGGAACAGCTCCGGCATGAACGCGGCCTTCGGGCCGAACAGCAGCGCATGGGTCAGCGTCATCGTGACAACGAGCGCGAGCGTGATCAGCGCCGGCTCCCTGGTGTCCAGGAACCAGAACAGCGGAAAGGCCAGCGCCACCGAGAAGACGCCGCCGGCCAGATACAGCGCCTTGCGGCCGAAGATGTCGGAGAGCCAGCCGGCCAGCGGCAGCGTCGCGAACTCGACGATGGCGGCATAGACCACCGCATCCAGGATCACCTGCCGCGGCAGGCCGAGCCTTGTCGTGGCATAAACCACGGTGAAGACGGTCAGGAGATAAGCGAGCCCGACCTCCGACACCGTGATGCCGATCGCCAGCAGGAAGCTGCGCCAGTCGCGGCGCAGCACCTCGAGGGCCGGCTGCGCCAGCACCTCCTTGCGTTCGACGATCTCCTTGAAGTGAGGTGTCTCCGCGAGCTTGAGGCGCACGATGAAGCCGACGCCGACGAGCAGAATGCTGATCAGGAACGGCACGCGCCAGCCCCAGCTGAGGAAGTCCGCCTCGGGCAGCTTCGTCATCAGAGCGAAGATGCCCGTGGAGGCGGCGACCCCGACGGGAAAGCCGATCTGCACCAGGCTGCCGTAGAAGCCGCGGCGATTGCCGGCGTGCTCGATCACCATCACCACCGCGCCGCTCCACTCGCCCCCGAGCCCGATGCCCTGAACGAAACGGAGGATCACGAGCAGGACCGGGGCCCAGAGGCCGATCTGGCTGTAGGTCGGCAGGCAGCCGATCAGGAAGGTGCCGAGTCCCATCGCGATCATGGTCGCGACCAGCATGGTCTTGCGGCCGAGCCGGTCTCCGTAGTGCCCGATGATGGCGCCGCCGATCGGCCGCGCCACGAAGCCGACCGCATAGGTCGAGAACGCCGCCAGCGTGCCGACGAAGGGATCGAAGCTCGGAAAGAACAGCTTGTTGAAGACCAGCGCTGCCGCCGTGCCATAGATCAGGAAATCGTACCACTCGATGGCGGTGCCGAGCGCGCTCGCCCACACCACATGCGCCGTCGTCGATCTCTCCGCCGAAGCGGAGGCCCCTACTGCTGCCGTCATGCCCTGCCCAGAGATTCCGTTGGCATCATGGCCAATCGCAGCGGCCGTTGCAACCTGCGGAGGCGCCGCTCTCGCACGATACGGCGCGAGATTTTGGCGCACGACTGCCACATCAGTCATTGCAGGGAGCCCTTGCGACGAACCAATCCAGAATGCCTCCGCGGGAAGATCTGGATTGCCTCGCTTCCGCTTCCGCTTTCGCTTCGGCGGACAAGCCGCTCGCGATGATGGTGGTGAGGCAATTGCATCGCCGGGCGATCGTGGAACCCCACCCCGCTTTTATTCGCCATTGACAAACTTATTCGCTATTATCTAATTTACCTCCAGAACAACCTGCCGCGCCAGGCGGCCGATCAAGAGAGGGAACGATGATGAGAGGGCTTCTGGCCTGCGCCATGCTCGCGGCGATGACTTCGGCCGCCATGACCACAGCGGCCACCGCACAAGTCTCCGACGACGTGGTGCGGATTGGCGTGCTGACGGATCTGTCCAGCTGGGGCCGCGACAATAGCGGGCCGGGCTCGGTGGAAGCGGCGAAGATGGCGGTGGAGGAGTTCGGGCCGACCGTGCTCGGCAAGCCGATCGAGATTATCGGCGCCGACCATCAGATGAAGACCGACGTCGGCGTGCAGATCGTGCGCGGCTGGTTCGACAACGGCAAGGTCGACGCCGTCGTCGACATCCCCAATTCCGGCATCGCGATCGCCGTGCACAACATGGTGCGCGAGCGGGGCAAGATCGCGCTGCTGTCCGGTCCCGGCGCGAGCTCGCTGACGGACGAGCTGTGCAGCCCGAACACCGTGCACTTCACTTATGACACCTACGCGCTGTCGAAGGTGACGGCCTCGGCCGTCATCAAGGAAGGCGGCAAGTCCTGGTACTTCATCACCGCCGACTACGCCTTCGGCCAGCAGCTCGAGAAGGACGCAACCCGCTTCATCAACGAGATGGGCGGCAAGGTGCTCGGCGGCGTGAAGCATCCGACCAACACCGCCGACTTCTCCTCCTTCGCGCTCCAGGCGCAGAGCTCGAAATCCGACGTGGTCGCCTTCGCCAATGCCGGCCAGGACACCGACAACGCCATCAAGCAGTCCGGCGAGTTCGGCCTGGTCCAGGGCGGCCAGAAGCTGGTCGGCCTCCTGATGTTCGACACCGACGTGCACGCGATCGGCCTGAAGGCTGCGCAGGGCACCTACATGACCACGGCTTCCTACTGGAACATGGACGAGGCGACGCGCGCCTGGTCCAAGAAGTTCTACGAGCGCACCAAGGTGATGCCGACCATGATCCAGACCGGGGTCTACGGCGCGGTTCTGCATTATCTGAAGGCCATCAAGGCCGCCGGCACCGACGATTCCGCCAAGGTGATGGCCAGGATGCGCGAGCTGCCGATCGAGGATATCTTCGTTCACGGCGGCAAATTGCGCGAGGACGGCCGCGTCATCCGCGACATGTATCTCGCCAAGGTGAAGACGCCCGAGCAATCGAAGGAGCCGTGGGACTATCTGGATATCGTCAAGACCGTGAAGGGCGAGGACGCCTTCCGCCCCGTCTCCGAATCCAAATGTCCGCTCCTGAAGAAATGAGGTGAGGCATGACCGGCAACGAGCATGGCGCCATTGAGACTTACGAGTGCGATGTGCTCGTGGCCGGATCGGGCTGCTCCGGCATGTCGGCCGCGATCACCGCGCGCTCCCGTGGCCTCGATGTGCTGATCGTCGAGAAGGAGCCGCGCTTCGGCGGCACCACCGCGCGCTCCGGCGGCTGGCTCTGGATTCCCGGGACGTCGCTGGCGAAAGCCTACGGCATCGAGGAGACGCCGGAACAGGCCCGCACCTATCTTCGCCACGAAGCCGGCAACAACTACGATGCCGCGCGCGTCGATGCCTTCCTGAGCGCCGGCCCCGAGGCGGTCGATTTCTTCACGACCAGGACCGCGTTGCGCTTCGACATGCCGCTGGTGTTTCCGGATTATCACGCGGAGGCCCCCGGTGGCGCCCAGGGCGGCCGCTCCATGGTGACGCGGCCGTTCGACGGGCGCGAGCTCGGTGATCAGATCAAGACGCTGGGCATGCCGCTGCCCGAGCTGACCGTGTTCGGCATGATGCTTGGCTCCGGCAAGGAGATCATCCATTTCATGCGGGTGACGAAGTCGCTGACCTCCGCGGTCTACGTCGCCAAGCGCCTGTCGCGGCATCTGATGGACGTGCTGCGCTACGGCCGCGGCATGACGCTCACGAACGGCAATGCGCTGGCGGGGCGCCTCGCAAAATCCGCGCTGGATCTGAAGATTCCGATGTGGCTGTCCTCGCCGGTGCGCGAGCTGACGGTCGAGAATGGCGCCGTCACCGGCGCGATCGTCTCGCGCGAAGGACGCAACGTGCGCATCCGGGCACGCCAGGGCGTCGTGCTCGCCTGCGGCGGCTTTCCGCATGATGTGGAACGGCGCAAGAGGATGTTTCCGCATGCACCGACCGGCAACGAGCATTTTTCGCCGGGGCCGACCGGCAATACCGGGGATGGACTACGTCTGGCGGAAGCCGCCGGCGGGCATGTCGAGGACCGCCTGCCGAACGCGGCAGCCTGGGTGCCGGTGTCGCTGACCACGCGCAAGGACGGCTCCAAGGGAGTGATGCCGCATTTCATCGACCGCGCCAAGCCCGGCGTGATCGCGGTGATGCGCGACGGCAAGCGCTTTGCCAATGAAGGCAATTCCTATCACGACTTCGTCCAGGCCATGGTCAAGGCGGCCAAGCCGGGCGAGGAGATCGCCGCGCTCCTCGTCTGCGACCACAAGACGTTGCGCAAATACGGCCTCGGCTGCGTGCCGCCCTTCCCGATGCCGCTGGGCCATCACCTGAAGTCCGGCTATCTCATGCGCGGCGACACGCTGGAGGCGCTGGCGGCGAAGGCCGGGATCGATGCCAAGGCGTTCGCCGAAACGGTCAGGCAGTTCAATGCGACCGCCCCACTCGGTCACGATGCCGCCTTCGGCAAGGGCTCGAAAGCCTACAACCGCTACCAGGGCGACGCACTGCACGGCCCGAACCCCTGCGTCGCGCCGATCGAGGACGGACCGTTCTACGCCATCAAGATGGTGATCGGCGATCTCGGCACCTATGCCGGCATCGTCACCGACGAGAACGCGCGGGCGCTCGACGCCGAGGGCCGGGTGATTCCCGGCCTTTATGCCGCCGGCAACGACATGGCGAGCATCATGGGCGGCAATTATCCAGGCGCCGGCATCACGCTTGGGCCGGCGCTGACCTTCGGCTACATTGCCGGACGGCATCTTGCCGACAGCGCCGCCAAGCGCGACGCAGCGTAGGCCACCCGCCAGGAGGCGCATGAAGAGAGAAAGCCGCGGCATCCAGTCGATCGAGGTCGGCGGAGAATTGCTCCGCGCGCTCGCAAGATGCGGCGAGCCGATGATGCTGCGCGATCTCGCACGCGAAGCCGGCATGACGCCGGCCAAGGCGCATCCCTATCTCGCGAGCTTCTCCCGCATCGGCCTGATCGAGCAGGACGAAACCACCGGCCGCTACGAGATCGGCGCGCTGGCGCTCGAGCTCGGCCTGATCAGCCTGCGCCGGCTCTCGGGCGTGCGCATCGCGCGTCCCAGGATCGCGGCGCTCGCGAACCAGATCGGACATGCAGTCTCGCTCGCCGTCTGGGGCACGCACGGTCCAACCGTGGTGCAGCTCGAAGAGCCGGCCCAGCCCGTCCACATCGTGATGCGGGCCGGTTCGGTGATGGCACTGCTGGAAACCGCGACGGGCCGCGCCTTTGCGGCGTTCCTGCCGGAGAAGACGATCGCCGCCGCGCTCGAAAGCGGGCTCGATCGTCGCGGCGTCGGCTACAATCCGAAGCGCGCGGTGAAGGGCGCGAAGGTCGCCGAGATACTCGCCGAGGTCCGCAAGCACGGCCTTGCCCGTGCGCTCGGCGATCCCCTGCCCGGCGTCAACGCATTCTCGGCGCCGGTGTTCGACCATTCCGGCCATGTCGCGCTGGTCATCACCGCGATGGGGCCGGAAGGCACTTTCGATGCGCGCTGGGACAGCCCGATCGCCCATGCGCTGCGCGACTGCGCGGGGGGCATTTCGAAACGGCTGGGTTACGGGATCAATGTTGCGGCGGAGTGAGGCGTCGTGGCCTCCCTGCCGTCATGGCCGGGCTTGTCCCGGCCATCCACGCAGCACCGTGATTGCCGAAAGCCGTGGATGCCCGGGACAAACCCGGGCATGACGACTGAGATACAGCGAGGCCTACTTCTCCTTCACCGGCACGGTGTAGTTCAGGATCAGCCTTCCACCATCCGGATAGATCGTCTGGCCCGTAATATACGACGCATCGTCGCTGGCAAGGAACGCCACGACCGATGCCACCTCGCTCGGCTCGCCGCCGCGGCCGGCCGGCGTGCGTGACATCACGGTCTTGCGGGCATCCTCCGAGGTGTAGATGGACGAGGCCACCATGTCGGTCAGGATCGTGCCCGGCCCGACGGCAACCACGCGGATGTTGTGCGGCGCCAGCGCCACCGCCGCGACCGAGGTGAGCTGCTTCATGCCGCCCTTGGACATCGCGTAGGTCGCAAGTGACGGGATCGCGAGCAGCGCATTCACCGAGGACATGTTGATGATGACGCCACCACCGCCTTGCGCGATCATTTGCCTCGCCGCCGCCTGCACGCCGAAGAACGCGCCTTTCAGGTTGATGCCGATGATCTCGTCGAACTCCTCTTCGGTGATGTCGAGGATGTCCCGGTTGCGGGCGACGCCGGCATTGTTGACCATGATGTCGAGCCGGCCGAACTCCTTCACGGCGGTCGCGACGAGCTGATCAACATCGGCACGCTTGGCGACATTGCCGACCACGGTGCGCAAGGCATCCGGCCGCCCCAACTCGGCAGCCGTCCCGGCGAGGCTCTCGGCATCGACATCGGAGATGACGACCTTGACGCCATCGTCCAGGAATCTCTTCGCGCAGGCCTTGCCGATGCCGCGCGCCGCGCCGGTGATGGCCACGACCTTGCCGGATAGTTTCATGGGTTCGCTCCAGGACTTGTGACGATCTCGCGGACGCGTTCACGCAAAGACGCGCGGGCGCAGTCCGGCGTGAAACCAGGTGATCATGGAATAGATGTCGTAGACCGGCAGCCCGACTTCGGCCTGAAGCGCTGCGGCATAAGGCGGCATGTTGGTGCATTCGAGCACGATGGCGCCGACATCGGGATTCCTGGCGACGAGCGCCTTGCCGGCCTCGACCACGTCGCGCTCGGCTTGCGCGACGTCCATGTCGTCCTTCTCGGCCTTGATCAGGACACGGAAGAACTCCTTGCCGTTCTCGGTGCCGACCAGCGGCGTGTCGAGCGGTACGCCGGCGCCTTCGAGATGGGCCGGCGTCAGGGTCGAGCCCGACACCGTGACGAGGCCGACGCGCTTGCCCGGCGGCAACGTCGCCTGCACCCAGGGCACCTGCATCAGCGACGAGGTCGCGACGGGAACGCCGACGGCCGCCGCAATCTCCTTCTGGAACAGCGAGAGGAAGCCGCAATTGGTGGTGATGGCCTCGGCCCCGAGCCGCACCAGATCCTTGGCCGCGTCGATGAAGTCAGGCAGCAGCCCGGCCGCGCCCTTCAGCACCACCTTCTCCGGCGAGGCGCCGCTCACCACACGATAGAGCACGGGGAACGGCCAGGTCGTGCCGTTGCCCATGTCGCCGGGAATCCGGGGGAAGCGCGCCTCCAGCATCAGGATGCCGAGCGGCGCGCCATAGATGGCCTTGCCACCACGGGCGAAGCGGGAGGACGGGCTGGCTGAGACGGTCATGGTGCGCTCTCAGAGGAAACGATCGGGCGCGAACGGCGCGAGTGGAATCTCCGGCGCCTTGCCGCTCACAAGCTGGGCGACAAGACGGCCGGTGCGGGCCGAGCCGACCAGGCCGACATGGCCGTGGCCGAAGGCATAGACGATGTCGCGCGAGGCGCGCGCGTAGCCGATACAGGGACGCCCGTCCGGCATGCTCGGGCGATGGCCGAACCACGTTTTGATGCGCGAGGCCGGGATGTCCTTCGGCAATTTCGGGAACATGCTGAGGAGGTGGCTGCGCAGGATCTCGGCGCGCTTCCAGTTCGGCGCGGCCTCCAAGCCGGCGATCTCCACCGTGCCTGCGGCGCGCAGGCCCTTGTTGGTCCAGTTCACCACCATCTTGGCGTCGGACGCCATCATCGAGCTGCGCGGGCCCGATTCCGGATTCTCGATCACGACGTGATAGCCGCGCTCGGTCTCGAGCGGCAGGGGATCTCCGACCGACGCGGTGAGCTGCCTGGATCGCGCGCCGGCGGCGATCACCGCGGCATCGCAGGCAATCTCGCCGGTCTCGGTGATGACGGCGACGAGCTTGTTGCCGGAGAGCTTGAGTCCCGTCGCCTTGGCGCGCACCAGCCTGGCACCGCTCGCCAGTGCATGTGCGGCGAGAGCGGCGACATAGGCGCCGGGATCGCGGCAGCGGCCGGCCTCCTCCACCACCACGCCAAAGGTGTAGCGCGGATGCAGATCGGGCTCGCGCTGCCGCATCTCGTCCGCGTTGAGCTCGAGCCATTGGACGCCGACCTTCCTGCGCAGGCGCCAGCCGAGGTCATTGTCGAAATTGCCGCGCGAGGGGAAGACATGCATCACGCCGTTGCGCTCGATCAGTTCAGGCACGCCGGCCTCTTCCGCGAGCTTCCGGTGCAGCAACGGCGCGTCCTTCAGGAGATCACGCAACGCGAACGCCGTCCTCTCGACGCGCGCCGCGGTCCAGCCCGAGAGCAGGTACTTGACCAGCCAGGGCAGCGCCTTCGGCAAATAGGACCAGCGGATCGCGAGCGGCCCAAGCGGGTCCATCAGATAGCCCGGCACCTTCCTCCAGATGCCAGGCTCCGCCGGCGGGATCACCGAATGCGACGACAGCCAGCCGGCATTACCGTAGCTCGCCGCCTGTTCGCCGCCGGGCTCGCCCGGATCGATCAGCGTGACGCGATGACCCTCGCGCAGCACCTCGATCGCGCTGATCACGCCGATCGCGCCGGCACCGATGATGGCGACGTGGCGGCCGGCCGACATCGCTTTAAGCCTTCACAGCGGGCACAAAATCCTTGCCGACCGAGATCGCGCGCGGATCGATGATGCAGTGGAGGATGGACGGCTTTCCTGAGGCCAGCGCGCGCTCGAAGGCCGGAGCGAACTCTTCGGTGCGCTCGACGCGCTCGCCATGGCCGCCGAACGCCTTCGCATACATCGCAAAGTCCGGATTCTTGAGCTGGGTGCCGACGACACGGCCGGGATAGTCGCGCTCCTGGTGCATGCGGATGGTGCCGTATTGCGAATTGTCGATGACGACGACGATCAGCGGCGCGTCATACTGCACGGCCGTCGCGAATTCCTGGCCGTTCATCAAGAAGCAGCCGTCACCAGCGAACGCGACGACGACGCGATCCGGATACTGCCGTTTGGCGAGCACGCCGGCCGGCACGCCGTAGCCCATCGAGCCCGAGGTCGGCGCGAGCTGGGCAGCAAAGCTGTGGAAGCGGTGATGACGATGGATCCAGCCGGCATAGTTGCCGGCGCCGTTGCAGACGATGGCGTCCTTCGGCAGGCGGTCGCGCAGCCAGGTCATCACCTGGCCGTACTGGAACGAGCCCGGCAGCTCGCGCGCCTTTTCGGTCCAGGCGAGATAATCGGCGTGCGCCTTGGCGGCCTCGCCCTTCCAGGCCACCGTGCCTGATGGCTTCAGCGTCTCGACGGCGGCAGCGAATGCGGCCGGCGTTGCCTGGATCGCAAGCGCCGGCTGATAGACCCGGCCGAGCTCTTCAGCGCCCGGATGCACATGGATCAGCTTCTGTTGCGGGGTCGGAATGTCGAGCAGCGTATAGGACGAGGACGGCATCTCCGACATGCGGCCCCCGATGAGCAGAATGACATCGGCGCCCTCGATGCGCGCCTTCAGGCCCGGGCTCGGCCCGATGCCGAGATCGCCGGCATAGTGTGAATGGTCGGCATCGATCAGCGAAGCCCTGCGGAACGAGGTCGCGACCGGCAGGTCGAACCGCTCGGCAAAGCGCGCAGTGCTCTTAGTCGCCTCATCGGTCCAGCGCGTGCCGCCGAGAATGACGAGCGGCGCCTTGGCGCTCGCAAGCATCGCACCGACGCGTTCGATATCGGCAGGCGCCGGCCAGCTCACGGCAGGCTCGATGCGCATGGCATCGGCAACGGCGGCGGTCTCGGTCAGCATGTTCTCCGGCAGCGCGATCACCACGGGCCCGGGCCGGCCCTGCATGGCGACGCGGAAGGCGCGCGCCACCAGCTCCGGAATGCGGTCGGGGCGATCGATCTCGACCGCCCATTTCGCCATGGAGCCGAACACCGCCTTGTAGTCGAGCTCCTGGAACGCCTCGCGCTCGCGCATGCCGGTATCGACCTGGCCGACGAACAGGATCATCGGCGTCGAATCCTGCATCGCGATGTGGACGCCGTGGCTGGCATTGGTGGCGCCGGGGCCGCGGGTGACGAAGCAGACACCCGGCCGACCGGTGAGCTTGCCATAGGCCTCCGCCATCATCGCCGCGCCGCCTTCGGCCCGGCAGATCATGACGTCGATCGGGCTGTCATGCAGTGCGTCGAGCGCCGCCAGATAGCTCTCGCCCGGCACGCAGGTGACGCGCTCGACGCCTTGGGCGACGAGCTGATCGATCAGGATCTGGCCCCCGGTGCGGGTGTTGCGAATGGTCATGTCGGCTCCCTCGAGACTTCGGCGATGCCCCTCACCGCCTCGCAAAATTGCGTTCGGACGTGGCGTAGGACAGGCCGACAGGACGCGCAAGATCGAAAGGCTTTTCGCAGCCTGCGCAGGCGGCATGCCCGTCCCTGCCGTTTGCACGACCGCCCGTATCGCGGCCACCCAGGACCAGATCCGTGAGCAGATACTGAAGGGCTTGGAGCTCCGCGGCTTCAGCGAGGAGCGCGGCGTGCCGTTCTGACCCGGTGCCGGCCTAACTCCGCTCCGGCCGAATCCAACCGGTTGCAATCGCGCTCGCCCAGGTGAGCATGCCCTTGCTGCGCGCCAGTGCGACCATGGCCGCGCTATCGTAGGGCACGTAGCGGATCGTCGCGGTCCAGGCTCCTCCGGCATGCTCCAGCAGGGCATAGCACGCGTGGGGCGTGCCGACCTCAACCACGTAGGGCACAGGCAACTTCCCGTCGTTGCCAGGCAGTCCGACGCTGCCGGGGTTTACGACCAGTCGCCCATCCCTCAGACGAACGACCCTCGGAATGTGAGTGTGCCCGCACAGGATGACCTGAGCAGTGATCCCCGCGGCTTCGGACTCGATCGCCTCGATCGGACTGGCACGCACGCCGCCGTCATCGGCTATCTGATCGAGCCAAAAGGCGGCATCGTTCCTGAGTGACGCATGGCACAGGAACACGCGGTCTCTGTACATCAGCGTGGGCGGCATGCTCGCCATCCAGTCGAAATGCTTGCGCGCGAGTTGCTGGAAATCGCTGCGCGCCGAAGTACCCGCCTGCCGGAGCTCCAGCAGGATTCGATCCTGATCGCCCCGAACCGACGGAAAGCCCCGCTCGATGAGCAGGTCTGCGGTTCTTGCCGCCTCGAGGGGTCCGCTGACGTGGTCTCCAAGATTTACGACGTCGTCGATACCGAGCGCGGCAATGTCCGCAAGAACAGCGTCCAGCGCCGGACGATTCCCGTGCACATCCGCGATCGCAGCAAATTTCATTTGACCCTCCCAGTCGAGATGGCCGACGATTCACGCAATGCGGGACGATGCAGGGATAGCGGTTCTCTTTAGCTGCATTTGTAGAAGCGCCCGCAAGCTGAGGATCAAATCGGCGCGGGGGAACAATGACACAACGAAGGCGCCGCAATCAAGGGACGGCTACCGAGCTTCGGCATCTTCGTCTACGATCCGATTGAATCACTGCTGGGAGCACTGGAATGCAAACCATCGGCCTGATCGGCGGCATGAGTTGGGAGAGCACCGCGCTCTACTACAAGCTGATCAACGAGCGGGTCCGCGATCGCATGGGCAAGCTGCATTCGGCACCCTTGTTGATGTATTCCTACGATTTCGAGGAGATCAAACAGATGCAGTACGCCGGCCGCTGGCAGGAGGCGGCGGCCAGCCTGGCGGAGGTCGCACGGCGGCTCGAAAGCGCCGGGGCGCGTGCGATCGTGCTCTGCACGAACACGATGCATAAACTGGCGCCCGAGATCACGGCCAGCGTGACCGTTCCGTTCATCGACATCGGCGACGCGACGGCGCAGCGGATTCGGGCCAAGGGATACCGGCGGGTCGGGCTGCTCGGCACCAAGTTCACGATGGAGCAGGATTTCTACATCGATCGGTTGCGCGCGCATGATCTCGATGTGCTGATTCCTCCGGCCGACGAGCGCGCCGACGTGAACCGCATCATCTACGACGAGCTGTGCCTCGGGAACGTCGCCGCTCCCTCGCGCCGTCGCTATCAGGCGGTGATGGCGGCCCTCGTCGCCCGCGGCGCCGAGTGCATGATCCTCGGCTGCACCGAGATCACGATGCTGGTCGGCCAGGACGATACCTCGGTCGAGACGTTCGACACGACGGCCATTCACGCGGAGACGGCAGCCGATTTTGCGATCGGATGATGCGTCCTCGCCCGCTTTCCCCCGCGTCGATCGCCCACAGAGCAGGCGCGATCTTGAATGCTGCACTGCGGCCAAAATCGACGGAAGTCGCGCTTGATTTTTGCCTTTCCTTGCCCCACCCCGGAGGCATGGCAAAGGACAGCAAGGTCATCGCCGCCAACGCGGCCTTCTACGCCGCCTTTTCGGCCGGCGATTTCGACGAAATGCAGCGGATGTGGGCGGATGACGACGCCATCTCCTGCATCCATCCCGGCTGGCCGGCCATCATCGGGCGCGCCACCGTGATCGGAAGCTGGCGCGACATCCTGCAAAACCCGGAGCGGCCGCAGATCGTCTGCGCCGAGCCACAGGCGATCGTCGATGGCGACAGCGCGCGGGTGCTCTGCATCGAGATCGTCGACGGCACCGCCTTGGCCGCCGCGAACCATTTTCGCCGCGTCGGCGACGACTGGCGCCTGGTGCACCATCAGTCCAGCCCGATCGCGCAGATTGTCGAACAGGCTGAGGATGATAGAACGAGCCACCGCGTCCACTGACCGCAGCGATCACGTGGGCGTGATCTACTGTGCATGAGGTTGTTCTTCAGTTTTTTGTTTGGCGGCAACCGAGTTCCGACAAGTCGTCCAGCACCACCCGCGCCGCGGTGAAGTCATCGTCCCCAAAGAACATGCTGCGCGTGATCAGAACCGGGATGCCGGCACGCGAGGCCGCAATCAGGCCGTTGGCGGAATCCTCGATCGCGACGCAGTCGGGCGCGCCCAGCTTCAGCCGCGCCAGGATCTCGAGATAGACGTCCGGCGCAGGCTTCTTGTGCCGCACGTCATCGCCGGCGACGATCGCCTCGAAATCCGCGGCCCAGCGCTTGCCCAGCACCTGCGAGAGCAGCGCATCGATGTTTCCGTGGGAGGTAGTGGTCGCAATGGCAAGCCGCTGGCCGCGCGCCCGGGCCGCAGCGAGCAGATCCGTCACGCCAGGCCTCAAGGGACAGCAGCCCGTTTCGATCAGCTCGGCATAGTGCGCGGTCTTGATGCGGTGCAGCTCTGCCATGTCCCTGTCCGACAATGGCGGAGCGGCCCCCAGCCTCGTGTGGTAGGCGCGCATGCGCTCCTTGCCGCCCGTCACGCGCAACAGGTCCTTGTAGACGGCACGGTCCCACCGCCAGTCGAGACCGTGGCGGACGAAGGCGAAGTTGAAGGCCTGCCGATGCAGCTCCTCGGTCTCGGCGAGGGTGCCGTCGACGTCGAAGATCAGCGCCGCCGCGCGCCGGATCAGCTCGCTGGCATCGCATCGCACTGCCGCGGGCGCCTCCGCCTGAATGATCGACCCGGTCGCCAACGACGCCTCCCTCCCGAGCTGCCTGTGACATGCGAGCATTGCCCGCAGTGGCGGGCGTGACAAATCGCAATATCTTTTGCCGGACCCAAAAATCTCTTATGAGCGAGAGGCGCCACGGCGCGAGCGGGAACTCCGACCTGCACAGGAGACGCATGCGGCTCTTCATCCTCGGCCTCGGCTACAGTGCCCGGCACTTCGTTCGCCAACACGGCAGCAGCTTCTCGCATGTCGCTGGCACCGTGCGCGACCCCGCGCAACGGAACGACCTCGGCCGCCTGGAGGTGCATCCGTTTTCCGGCAGCCGTCCGTCGCAACAGACGGTTCAACAGGTTCGCGATGCCGATGTCCTCCTGGTATCGATCCCGCCCGGCAGCGCCGGCGATCCCGCGATCACGGCGTTCGGCGACGTGCTACAGGAAGGCCGCCGCAAGGTCGTCTATCTCTCCACCATCGGCGTGTACGGTGATCACGGCGGCGCGTGGGTCGACGAGAGCACGCCGCCGCAGGCCGTCCTCGACCGCACGCGCATGCGGGTTGCTGCGGAGCAGGCCTGGACGGACGCGGCGCGCGGCGATGCGGCGATCCTGCGGCTCGCGGGCATCTACGGTCCCGGTCGCAACGCGCTCGTGACGCTGCGCGCGGGAACGGCGAGGCGCATCATCAAGCCGGGACAGGTGTTCAACCGCATCCACGTCGACGACATCGCGAGCGCGATCATGGCCGCTATTCGTTACCCGAACGGCGGCACCTGGAACGTCTGCGATGACGAGCCCGCGCCGCCGCAGGACGTGATCGCCTATGCGGCGAAGCTGATGGGCGTGGCGCCGCCGCCAGAAGAGGCGTTCGCGACCGCCGACATGTCGGCAATGGCCCGCAGCTTCTATGCCAGCAGCGCCCGTGTCTCCAATGCGAAACTGAAGCGCGAGCTCGGCGTCTCGCTGGCCTGCCCCACCTATCGGCACGGCCTCGACGCGCTGTGGCGGACAGGCGAAGGACGATAGGCCTGCACTCCAACGCCTCCCTGACATGCCTTGCCCGCGCTTGACTTCATCCCGGTGCGGTCGTGATCTAGCCATCGAGCGAGCCACCACACAACGAGCTCGCCTCTTGGGAGAATGCAATGAACAAGACGATCGCCATGATCGCTGCGACTGCCGTCATCGCGCTCGGTGCGGCGCGTGCCGCCCCGCTGCCCGAAGCCAATCCCGACGACGTCGGTTTTTCGAAACAAGGCCTTGCACGCCTCGATAGCTTCTTCGCGCGCGAGATCGCGGCCAAGCGCGTACCCGGCGCAGTCGTCGCCATCGCGCGCGACGGCAAGCTCGTCCACTACAAGGCCTATGGCCTGCTCGATCCCGCCAAGAGCACGCCGATGCCGATCGATGCGATCTTTGCGCTGGCCTCGATGACCAAGCCGATGGCCGCGGTCGCCGGCCTGACCCTGATGGAGCAGGGACGTCTGCCGCTCCAGGCCAAGCTGTCCGATTACTATCCGGGCTTCGCCGACATGAAGGTCGGTGTTCCCCAGGCCGACGGTTCGCTCAAGCTCGAGCCGCAGGCCTCGCCGATCTTCATCCACGATCTCTACCGGCATACGTCGGGATTGATGTATGGCGGCCGCCCGGACTCATCGAGCCCGGTGGCGCGGCAATATCCCGACGGCGTCGCGCCGGCGATCGAAGGCGACACCCAGGCCTTCATCGACCGCATCACCAAGCTGCCGCTGGCGCATCAGCCCTCGACCGAGTTCGAATATGGTTTCTCGATCGACGTGCTCGGCGCGGTCGTCGAGAAGGTGAGCGAGCAGAAGCTCGGCGACTATCTCGCCGCCAACGTCTGGCAGCCGCTCGGCATGAAGGATGCGACCTTCCACCCGACCGACGCCCAGCGCCCTCGCCTTGCCCGCCCGTTCACGAACGATCCGCTGACCGGCAAGCCGCAGGCCATCAAGCTCCTGGATACCCCGACCAAGTTCGATTGTGGCGGCGCGTGCTCGTTCGCGACGGTCGGCGACTACATCCGCTTCGGACAGATGCTGCTCAACGGCGGCGAACTCGACGGCCAGCGCATCCTCGGTCCGAAGACCGTGCATCACATGACGTCCAATCACCTTGGCCCCGGGATCAGGAACAAGGTGGCCAATGTCGAGCCGCATCGCGGCGGCTTCGGCTTCGGCCTTTCGGTTGCGGTCCGGACCAGCGAAGGATTGTCTTCAGTCCCCGGCAATCCCGGCGAGTTCACCTGGAATGGTGCCTTTGGAACGCAGTTCTTCTGCGACCCCAAGGAGCGTCTCGTCGTCGTGGTGGGAACGGCCGCGCCCGGCGAGCTCAGGAAATATTACCGCGAGCAGGTTCAGGACATCGTCTACGGCGCGATGACGAAGTGAGACCGGTACGCATTGATAGAGAGAGGGCGGCCGTTTTGGCCGCTCTCTTGATGCCCAGCATCAGCTCAACACGCCGTATTTCTTGAACCAGGCCTGCGCCTGCTTCCAGGCGTCTTCTGCGGCGTCCTTGCGGTAGCTGCTGCGATAGTCGGCATGGAAGCCGTGCGGCGCTTCGGGGTAGATCTTGAACTCGGCCGTCTTCTTGTTCTGCTCGAGGGCTGCCTTCATCTGCTCGACCTGGGCGACGGGAATGCCGGTATCGGCGCCGCCGTAAAGGCCGAGCACCGGCGCCTTCATCTCGGGCGCGACCTGCATCGGGCTCTTCGGCCACGCCGGATTGGCAGGATCGACCAGCGTGCCATAGAAGGCGACGCCCGCCTTGAGAGCGCCGCTATGGGCGGCGTACTCCCAGACCGTGCGGCCGCCCCGGCAGAAGCCGATGATGCCGAGCCTGGCGGTGTCACCGCCCTGCGATCCCGCCCACGCCGCCGTCGCATCGAGATCTGACATCATCTCGGCGTCCGGCTTGGCATTCACCACAGCCAGCAGGTCCTTGATGTCCGACGCCTTGGTCAAGTCGACGCCCTTGCGGAAGTAATAGTCGGGCGCGACCGCGAACGCGCCGAGCTTGGCCAGGCGCCGCGTCACGTCCCTGATGTATTCGTGCAGGCCGAAAATCTCCATCGCCACGACGACCACCGGCGCCTTGGCATTGCCGGCCGGGCGGGCGAAATAGACCGGCATCTCCTCGGAGCCGGCCTTGATCTTGGCATCGCCGGCCTCAAGACCATTGGTGTCGGTCGTGACCACCTCGGCGCGCACGGGCCCGGCCGCAAGCGTATAGCCCGCCGCCACGGCCGCGGTGGCACTCATGAATCCGCGACGTGAGACCGGGGCGCTTTTGGTCAGCCCGACGACGTCAGATGTCATGGTGGTTTCGAAGCTCATCGGTCCATCCCTTCCTGCTGCCTGCTATCCCCTGGCGCGACGCATTCGCCAATAGTTGCCGGCGAAACGCAAATCACCAGCCTGCGAGCACGAGGCGACGAATTCGAGGATGCTGCCGATCGTGGCCACGAAGGCGGCACGTTTCGACGTCGAACCTCGCCTGCCTGTCCATCTCGCAAGGACACCCGGTCCCTGGATTGCGCGTGTACCGGACTTAACCGTCTGGCTACATTGCATCGCAACATCCATTAACCGAAAAATATGGTTCCTTCCCGGCCGGCCACGCTGCGAGAGGTCGCGAAGGATGCCCTTGTTCGCACGCTCGACATGCTCAGCCGCAACAAATGGCCACTGCAGCGGCGGCAATGACACATCATGTTGCTCGCGCATCGCACATCATCGCCAATTCGCGGGCGAACCGTCGTCATTTGATTGAAATTTTCCGAGGATCCGAGCCGCGCGATTTACTCGAACTTTCTTTGTGACGCACTAGTCCACGGCCGGAAGTTCCATCTCCGAAACGGAGAGGCTTCTTCCCCCAAGCGTGATCCGCCGCCCATCAACGGACGAAGGAGCGCCTGCGGGCTTCATTCTCGTCACCCGGATTGCGCTACCCAAGGCTCAATTGAATAGACGTTTATACGACCTGGAACTGAAATGAATTTGGCTCGCGAATCGATTGAATTGTTGGAGCAGGCCGCGCGCATCCTGTGGTTCGAAGGCACCAAGCACGGCTTGCGCGACCGCGAATGGATGGCGCTGCGCTTCCTCTCCCGGGCCAACCGGTTTTCCCGAACGCCGTCGGCGCTGGCGAGCTACGTCGGCACCACGCGGGGCACCGCCTCGTTCATCATCGGCGAACTCGAGCGGCTCGGCTACCTCGAACGAAAACGTTCGGCCACGGACAAGCGGTCGGTGATGTTGAGCGTGACCCAGCAGGGCAAGAAGTTCCTGGTGCGCGACCCCGTCAACGTTCTCGTCGAGGCGATTGCCGTTCTCGACGACGACGTCAAGATCCGCTTCCGCGACACGTTCCGGCACGTGCTGGATCAGTCCGACGCAGCCGAGCAGCGGCATCACACCGACGTTTGCAAGCGATGCATCTTCCTGCGGGAAGATCGCACCACCACGGACAGCAAGACGACGGTCGAGTTCAGCTGCCGCCTGTTTCGTGCACCGATCGCGGAGACAGAGGTCGATCTGCTATGCACCAGCTTCGAGCATCACCGTCAATAGAAGGCTGCTCAAGGCGTCGCCTTGCGTGACGAATAGATGACGCCGCCGCTGGATTCCACCACCAGGCGCCCGTTCTCGTTTCTGATCTCTTCGATGCGACCGAGGCCGGGCACTTGTTGTCCCAGCACGGCCTCGATGACCCCGTTCGGGCCTTGCAGAATCGCAATCCCCTCATAGGCCTGGCGGACCGACCAGCCCTTGATCATCTTGCGCGGCACCGACGTACGCTCGGACGCAGGCACCGAGCCCGTGAATTCGGGCGCCGCGACCGAAGCCATCACCGGTCCTTGCTGCGACGCCGGCTGCGATTGCACCATTGCCGGCGCCGGAGCCTGGGCCTGCGCCTGAACCTGTGCCTGGGCAAGCTTGTCGAGCTTCGCCGTCGAGGACGAGCTCACCCGCTCGATCCGGTCCAGGTTCTCGGCAAATCTGCCGAAGCGATCATTCGTCGCCTTGCTCGATTGATCGACCGCAGTACGCAAGCCATCGAGATTTTCGGACACGCCCGACACCTGCCTGCGCAGTTGCGCCACGGTCTCGCGCAGATTCCTGATCTCGGTATTGGTCGCAACGTTGTTCTGAGCGGGCTGGGTGGTGAGATAGGCGATCACGCCGGTGCAGGCGCAGACCACCAGCATGGCAGCGACTGCCAGAGTTGCGAGCGGTGCGACCCATGTCGGACGGGGCGGCGGTGGCTTGGCCACGATCACGGCCGGCTTGATCACGGCCGGCGCAGGTTTCGGGATCGCCATCTTGTCGAGGCGCGCCTTGGCACGAATGCGCTTCAGCCCCTCGAGAGCTTCCTTCGCGAGAACTTCGTCGCTCGCCGCGGCCGATACACGCTTTGCGCCCGCAACGGGCTTGTCCCCTCGCGTCGCACTGTCCTTTGTATCGCGCGCCTCCGGAGCCGGCTTCGCCGCCGCGGAAGCATCCGCGGTCGCGTTGGGACGAGCTTGTCCATCGGACAACATGTGAAAATGCTCCGTTCGTTCGATCTGTCGAACGGTGACGCTATTTGCCGAAGCTTGTCTGAAACGTGTGCATCGAAAACTTTCCATAGCGCGCGATCTGGCGCTGCAAGAGTCGGATCGCGTCATACACGCGGCGATAGTGCGACTCGAAAGACACACACTCGCCAAGATTTCACCAAGCTAGCATCGTGTCGCCACAAGTGAGTCGACTTGTCGCAGGTGGAAAAACAAGCGCCGGAGTCAATCCGGGGTTGAAGACGGATCGATTTGCAAGACCGTTGCGGTACTCAAAACAGCTGCAATTGTACGGGGATGCGGAACTTTATATCCGCTGCGGTGCAAAACTAGTTTGGTATCCAAATCAACTGATGCGATTGAATACACCAAGAAACAACCGGAAACGAATCAACAGCATCAAGCACGTGTAGCAACCGCTTTGTTGCGCACGCTTGATCGGAAACCGGCAATTGTTACGGTCCTACTCAAGTGATTCTCGCCAGTTGGCGAGGAGATCGACACAGTTCAGCAGTGTTCGGAAGCGATGAGCAACTTGGCGCACCTGATCTAGGTCGTTTCTCAATCCGCTCCGCGAGGTGATCCGCAAGGCACCCGCCGAGCCTCACGCCAGTAAGCGTTCAGTATCGAGTTGATGTAGCAGGCCTGCGTGACGCAGGCACTGAATGCGTAGGGCTGCCCGCGAATATCGAAACCATAACAACGGTTCGCGGGAAGGAATGTCGTCAAACAGCATCGTTGCCGAGCCGGAGCATCACAACAACCAGCCGGCCGCAACAAGTGCGAAACAGGGGCGAAAGACTGATGTATATTATCGTTGATGATCGCGAGAGCGTCGCGAACAGCTACGTCGGAGGGCTCGTTCGCGAAGGTGTATCGTCGATCGGCTTCTCTTCCGGAGAATTCTGGGACTGGCTGCAATCCGCGAATGAATCGGATTTGGCAGCGGTGGACGCCTTTCTCCTCGGGGATTGCGATGCACGCGGAAGTCTGCCACGGGCGATGCGCAAGCGTTCCTCGGCGCCCATCATCGCCGTGAGCGGCCAGAAGATGCTCAAGAACACGCTGGAGCTGTTCGAATCGGGCGTCGACGACGTCGTGCACGTGCCGGTTCACTTGCGGGAGATCCTCGCCCGAACGGCCGCGATCGCGCGGCGCCGGGTAGGCGAGCTGCCGAGGCCCTGCGAGAGCAGGATTCAGGTCTTCTTCAACGGCCGTGACCCCGAGATCGCGGGCCACGCCCTCACCCTGCCCCGCCGCGAACTGCGCATTCTCGAATATATGGTCGCCAACCACGGCAAGTGGATCACCAAGACGCAGATCTTCAACGCGGTCTACGGCATCTTCGAGTCCACCTTCGACGAGAGCGTGATCGAGAGTCACGTCAGCAAGCTGCGCAAGAAGCTCCGCGACCGCCTCGGCTTCGACGCGATCGTGGCCCGACGCTACGTCGGATACCGCCTTAACATTCCTGCCGGCGAGACCCTCGACGAGCCGGTGCAGGAGCTCGACGAGGTCGGGATCCTCCTGAACAGAGCCCATGCCGCCCCCGCGGCCTATCCGGCCGGAAACTGACGCGGCAGGAGGCTGCCGCCAGACCTGCAACGGCCTCTGCGAGCAACTTCGCAGAGGCCGTTGTGCTTTCAGCGGCAGAGGCGGCAGGACAGATGCCTGCATTCGCGCGCGACTGTCGTGGCGCCGGCGTCAGCTGGCCATTTGGGGCACGATCCTCCCGGAAACGCCGTCCGGGATGGCTTGCTCTACGGCTTCTGCTGGAATTCTTCCTTGGACACGTAGTTGAAGTCCTCCACCAGGACGTCCTGGACGATTTCAGCCTGCATCCGCTCGTTGACACGCTGCTTGATGGCCGTGGTCAGGATGGAGAGGTCGTAACGGGCGAGCTTCCTGAAATCGAGACGCTCGTCGGCATAGATCCTGCGAAAGGCCTCGTCGACGACGAACGGTTCCGGCGGAACGTTCAGCTGGTGCATGGTCCGACCCTCGACGGTGTAGACGAAGCGCGCGACGATGTAGCCCTGCACATTGCCGTTCTCGACCATGGGCACGCTGAGTGCCCGCGTCTTCTGATATTGCAGCCCGTCGAGATATTCGTCCTTCGCCGGCAGCAGGCTGCCGTTCTCCTTCCAATAGGCGACGGCATAGCTCGTGCCCGCGGTGAGGATGCATACCCACAGTCCGGCCAGCACCAGCCTGATCATTTTCCGTCCTGCGTTGCGCGACCGGTATAAGTGCCGTCCGATTCGGCTTCCTTGATCGCCGTGACGATGATGCTCGCGACCTCACGCACCGCATCGTAGTGCATTTCCAGAATGGAACGATTCCGCTCGAGCTTCTCGCGCAGCCGCTGGATCTCCTCGGTGATCTCGACTTCACTGCCGAGGTGCATCCGCGCCCGCATCAGGCGGACGAATTCGAGCATGCTCCGGCTCTTCCGCGCGCTGAAGTCGTCGAAATCGATCTTCCGACCCGTCGCGAGCGCGGCCGTCTCCTCCTCGACGATACTCGCGAGCCGGCGGATTGCGGCTAAGAGGCCGCGCACCTCGTCCGATCTCACCGCGTCCGCGGCCTCGACCACCGCCTCGCCGCCCGCGATCGGCAGCAGGACGGGCAGCAGCGCATCGCTTGCTGCTGCTTCCGTCGTCATCATTTCGCTGTCCGCGACCGCCTGGTCCATCGCCATGGCCGCCGCGCCTTCTTGTGCCTGCATCGGAAATTCACCCCTCAACTTCTGTCACCCGTTCGCAGATCATGATCCAGCCTTCCCCGCCGCGTCCGGTCCGGCCGGATGTGCGGCGGCGAGCTGCCTGGCAATGCCAATGCCCTTGCCCTTTGCCAGCTGGTTGCCAAGCTGCTCCGCAAGCATCGACTTCCAGACGCCGCCAGCCGTGCCCTTGCCAAACACCTCCTCCGACTCCTTCGGCAACATCGTCTCGACGAAGGTCTGGAGGATGAACGCTTCAAACTTGCGATAAACATCGCCGGATGCCGGCGCCTTGATCACCTGCACCGGCGAACCGTTCACTGCACCCGGCTGCGCTTCCGAAACCTTCGCGGATTGATCGGCCGCAGCCTTGCCGATCTCCGCGTCCATCGTGGCGGCGAAGTCGGCATCGGCGGATTTCAACGCGTCGAGCTTCGCGGTCGCCGCGCGCTGCGACACGGGATCGGCGGCTTCGAGGACATCGAGAACGAGGTCGGGTGTCGCGGTCACGATCATATCTTGTCCCGGTTGGCTGGCCGTGGCATCCACGCGCGCACGGCAGGGCTTGTTCCCGTCATCTCCTCGAGCGCGCGCTTCTCCGCGTCACGGAGCTTGTCGGCGAGCGCGGCCTTCGCCACCTCCTCGAGCTGCCTCACGCGGCGGCTTTCCGCGCGAACATGGTCGAGCTGCTGCGCGGCCTGCGCCCGCACCGCGCGTGCGCCGACGCTCGTCCTGTTCAGGCGCCGCGCGATCGATTCGCTCGACGATCCAGCGGGCGGCCTGCCGTCGTTCAGGGCTCCGACCAGCCATTCCTGCTCGTCCTGCAGGCTGCGCTCCTGCTGCCGCAGTTGCGCGAGCTGCCATTCGGACAGCCGGAGCTGGAGCTTCACCAGCGAGACCATCCGGCCGAGCTTGTGCGCGCGCGACGTCATGACCGGGTCACTCCGCCAGCCACGACGAGACGCCGAGCATGAATTGCGTCAGCAGTTCGTCGCTGGTGAGATAGAGCAGCAGGAAGCCGCCGAACAGCACGAAGGGCACCGAGATGAAATAGACCGGGATCGCCGGCGTCAGCTTGTTGATCAGGCCGACCGCCAGGTTGACGATCACCGAATAGACGATGAAGGGACTGGTGATCCGCAGCGTCAGAACGAACGCTTCCGAGAGGCGACCGACGAGCAGGTCGAGCGCCATGCTGCCACCAAGCTTGCTGCCGGGCTGCCAGACGTCGTAGGAGTTCATCAGCCCGCGCAGCACCTGCCAATGCTGGTCGGTCATGAAGAACAGCGTGGTGACGGCCGCCATGATCAGAGGCACCAGGGCCGGCGCCGGATCGGTGTCGCCGACCGGGGTGCCCGGGATGTTGCTGAGCCCGATCGCACTCGCCATCATGGTCGCCATGGTCTGGAGCGCGAGGAAGAACACGCGCCCGCCGAGCCCGATGACGCTGCCGACCACGAGCTCCGAGCAGATCAGGAGCGCCAGCGTCAGCGGTGCCGCGTTGTCCGTGAGCGGCTTCAGGACCGCGATCAGGATCGGCGTCAGCGCAAACGTCGTGACCAGCGCGACGAACAGGCGCACCTGGGGCGGAACGTTGACGCTGGAATAGCCGGGCACCAGCATCAGGCAGGCGCCGATGCGGCAGAACACGATGAACGTCACCAGTACGCTGTCGGCGAGGCCGCTGATCACGATACGGCTCCGAGCGCCCTGATCTCGGCACTGCGCGCGACTTCGACGTGCGACAGGATCGGCAGGGTCGGGAACACCCGCTCCAGGATCATCCGGACATAGGGACGGGCTTCGGGAGTCACCGCCAGCACCACGCTGGTGCCGTTCTCGGTGAACTTGCGGATCGCGGCGCTGGCTTCGGTCGCGAACTGCTCGATCAGGCGCGGATCGGCGTCGAACTCGACGACGTCGCCCTTGCCATCGCGCTTCAGGCTCTGGTGGAACGCCAGGTCCCAGCGGTTGCCGAGACGGACCACGTTGAGCACGCCATTGTCGGAGAGGTCGCCGCAGATCTGCTGGGCAAGCCGCGTCCGCACGTGCTCTGCGACCTGCTCGGAGCGCCGCACATGGGGCGCGATCTCGGCGATCGCCTCGAGGATCAGATGGAGGTTGCGGATCGACACGCGCTCGGCCAGCAGGATCTTGAGGATCGCCAGCAGGCCCGAATAGGAGATCTGCGAGGGGCAGAGATCCTCGACAAGGCGCTTGTATTCGGGATCGAGCCGGTCGAGCAGGCCCCGCATGTCCTTGTAGGACAGGAGCTGGGCGAGGTTTGCCCTGATCACTTCGCTCAAATGGGTGAGCAGCACCGACAGATTGTCGACCGGCTTGCAGCCCTGCCGCTTGACCTCGTCGGTGAAGGCTTCCGTCACCCACAGCGCCTTCATGCCGAAGGCAGGCTCGATCACCTCGTCGCCCGGCACGTCGGGCTTGCCGTCCTTGTCGACCAGCACCAGCACCTCGCCGAGCCTGAGCTCACCATGGGCAACGCGCGTGTCGTGGATCCGGATCTGGTAGCTCTTGGGATCAATCGACAGATTGTCGGTGAGCTTGATCTCGGGAATGACGAAGCCGTACTGCTTGGCAAACTTCTTGCGGATCTTGGCCACGCGGTGGGCGAGCTCGGTGCGCGAGCCCAGGAGATGGACCGAAAGGTGGCCGCCGAGCGCCAGCTCGATCTCGGCGGTCTTGAGCTGCTCCTTCACCGATTCCTTGGCCTCGGCCTGGGCGCGCTCGTCGGCCTTGGATGCAGCCTCCTTGCGCTCCCGCGCCGCCTGCCGCCTCGGCAGCGAATAGCCGACGAAGGCCATGACACCCCCAAGCAGCACGAACGGCGCCATCGGCAGCCCCGGCATCAGGGCGAGCACGAACATCATCAGCGCGGCAGCCGACACCGCGCGCGGATAGCCGCCGAGCTGCCGCAGCACAGCCTGCTCGGCCGAGCCCCTGGTGCCGCCCTTGGAGACCAGGAGGCCCGCGGACAGCGACACGATCAGCGCCGGCATCTGCGATACCAGACCGTCGCCGACGGAAAGCTTGGTGTAGACGTCGGCGGCGCGGGAGAGAGTCAATCCGTGATGGGTGACGCCGATGACGATGCCGCCGAAGATGTTGATCGCCGTAATGATGAGGCCGGCGATGGCGTCGCCGCGGACGAACTTCGAGGCGCCGTCCATGGCGCCGAAGAACGCGCTCTCCTCTTCGAGCTCGCGCCGACGGCGCTGGGCTTCCTTGTCGTCGATCAGGCCTGCGGAAAGATCCGCGTCGATCGCCATCTGCTTGCCGGGAATGGCGTCCAGGGTGAAACGGGCGCCGACCTCGGCGATACGCGTCGCACCCTTGGTGATCACGACGAAATTCACGGTGACAAGGATCGCGAAGATGATAAGGCCGATGACGAAGTCGCCGCCCATGACGAACTTCGAGAAGCCGGCGACGACATGGCCTGCGGCCTGTTCGCCCTCCCCGCCCCGCGACAGGATCAGGCGCGTCGTCGCGATGTTCAGCGCCAGGCGCAGGATCGTCGCGATCAGCAGCACGGTCGGGAAGGCCGAGAAGTCGAGCGGCCGCTGAATCCATAGCGCGACCATCAGAATCAGCGCCGACAGCGCGATCGAGAATGCGAGGCCGAGATCGATCAGGATCGGAGGAATCGGCAGGAACAGGATCGTGAGCATGGTCACGATGCCGGCCGCGAAGAAGGCGTCCGCTCCGAGGCGGCGCGGGCTGGGCAGGCTGGCAGCTAACGTATCGGCCATGGGTCACCGGCAGAAGGGTCCGGTTCGCAATCTGCCGCGCAAAGCTTACGCGAGGGTGGTGCCGGGGCTGTCCGGATCAGAAGCCGTGTTCGATCCGCGAATAGACCATCTCGGTGAAAGTCGACAGATGCGCACCGATGAAGGAGCCCGAGACGGCAACGACGAGGAGAATGACGATGATCTTCGGAACGAAGGTCAGCGTCACCTCCTGGATCTGGGTCAGGGCCTGGATCAACGCGATGACGGTGCCGACCAGCATCGCGGCGCCGACCGCGGGACCAGAGGCGACGATGATGGTCCAGATCGCGGCCTGGACGATATCGAGAGCGTCCCGCTCGTTCATGACTGGCTGATCGTGAGTCCGGGCCCGACGGCGACCTTCGTGCCGTCCGCGAGCGTCGCGATGGAGCCGTCGCTGTTGATGGAGACCGAAACGACCTTGCCGCTGAAACTGGCACCGGTCGAATCGGTGAAGCTGACCGTCTTCCCGATCAGCCCGTTGGCCTGCGACAAGGACTGCGAGGACAGCAGCGCGTCCAGCTTCGAATTCGTCTGCATCGCCTGCTCGACCGTCGAGAGCTGGGCGAACTGGCTCATATATTCCGACGTATCCATCGGATTGGTCGGATCCTGATTCTTCATCTCGGCGATGAGGAGCTGAAGAAACGTGTTGTAATCCACGCTGTTGCTCGAGGTCGGCGAGTTGGTGCTGTTCGAACCGGAGCCATTTCCGGTCGTATCGGTCGCGCTGGTGACGTTCATCTGGCCTCTCCGCTGTCAGGCAGCCTCGAATGGGGAAACGGTGGCGGCGCCGGCCAGGATGGCCTGCTCCACCGGGAACAGCGCCCGAATTCGCTTGAGCGCCTCGAAGTAGCGGGTCGACTCGACCAGTTCGTCGATCGCGCCGAGTCCGTCCAGCATCTCGCGATTCTCGCATACAGCAGACAGGGCGGCGTGATGCTGCGCGTAGAGCGCCGCAGCGTCGCGGACGTCGGTCGGGTTCATCAGCATGAGCTGGACGATGAAATAGAGCTGCCGCAGCGCCGTGGTGGCGTCGGAAGCCTGCATGATCTGCCCTTCGAGCAGGAACATCACGTCGTTGACGAGCTCGACGGAGACCTTGCGGTCCACGCGAAGCACCGCGCCGTTGATGTAGATCCGCTCGCCCGCCCGCAGGGAAATCTTCATTAGAGCGCGTCTCTGATCAGGCGGTTGATCTCGATGAGTTGCACCACGTCGTTCGACCTCTGCTCGCGAAGACGGTCGGCTTCCTTGACGACCCATAGGCCGATCGAGATGATGTCGGCGCGCAGCTTCTCCGGCAGCCCGTTTTCCGGGTGCGCGAGATCTTCGATGAAGATCGTCCACAGCCGCCGCACATAGAGCAGGCTCTCGACCAGGTCCTCGGCGCTGAAGCGACCCTTCTGGATCCGCTCGAGCCGGTCGATTCCGAGAGTGAGCGCCTGCCGTTCCCGGTTTCGCGCCTCATAGCCACTTTCGTCAACGACCGCTTCATAGGCTTCAAACGTCATCAGGACCACTCTTCGCAGGAGACCGAACAACTCGACAAGGGTTACGAGGCTTCCAGGGGCAGCCTTGGCTCAGAGATAATTGATGAGGCTGATCTTCTGGAGCTGCGAGGTGAGCGCCAGGGCGGTCTGGATCTGGGTCTGCAGGGTGTTGACACGGACCGAGGCTTCGGTCGGGTCGACCTTCTCCATACCGACGATCTGATTGTTCAGAATGTCCTGCTGCGTCTTGAGCTTGGCGGTTGCGGTGGTGATCCGCTGCTGAACCGTGCCGACGCTGCCGCCGAGCGCAGCGAGGTCCGTGATGGCGTTGCCGACGAGGCCGATGGCCTTGTCCACGACGACCTGGAAGGTCTCCTGGCTCAGGTTTACATTCCCGAGATCGGCCATCATGGTGTAGGCCTCGGCGAGCTTGCGGAAGCCGGCCTCGTTGGCGCTGACGGACGTATCGGCGATCTCGGTCGTCGAGATGCGGCTTTGCATGGTCTGGTCGGTGGCCGATGACCAGTTGGTATTCCAGGCCGGGCTCGCGAACTCGGCATCGAACGTGGTGTCGAGGAAGGTCTGCATCTGGGCCGGGGTAATGGTGCCCACGGCGGGCGAAGATTGCGAGAAGCCGAAGGTCGCGAGGAAATCCGCGTCGACCTGATTCTTGCTGGCCGAGCCGGCGGTGTAAGCCGTGATGGGCGTGCTCTGCGTGTTGATGCCCGAGAACAGATACGAGCCGTTGTAGGAGACGTTCAGCGCCCCGATCAGATCCTGGAGATTGGAGGCCGCAGGCGGCAGAATGACCCGCCCGCCGCCGTCGGTGCTGCGGGCCGCGATCAGGTCCTTGAGGAAGTCCGTCGCCGTCTTGCTGAGCTGGGTGATGCGGTTCTGCGTCACGTCCAGGCGTCCCGCGACGAGCCCGTTGGTATCGACGAGCTGATCGGCGAAGCTGAAGTCAGCCCGCAGCGTGAGGTCGCTTCCCGTCGTGGCGCCAAGCTCGAGGCCGACGTCGTAGAAGCGGCCGGTGGTCGCCTCCGTCGAGGCCCTGCTCAGCGCAGCCTGGTTATTCGTGATCGAGGACCTCAAGGACGAGGACAGCATCAAGGTCGAGACGTAGTTCGCGCTCATCATGGCTTAGTTCCCCACGGCGGCCAGCAGGCTCTGCAGCATTTCATCGACGGTCGAAATGATCTTTGACGAAGCCGAATAGGTTCGCTCGACCTGGAGCATCAACGCCATCTCGTCGTCCATGTTGACGCCGTTGACGTTCGACAACGCCGTGATGCTGCGGTTGAGCAGCGTGTTCTGGTACTCGGAGTTGTCGTTGGCGGTCTTGCGCTGGTTCTCGATCCAGCTCGTCGACGACGATGCGAAGTCGATCAGGTTGCCGCTCGGCTTGCCTTGCGTCGTTGGATCGAACGGCTGCGACGCATCCATGCCGTCGATGAGCTGCTGCAGCCGGGTCGAGTAGCCGCCGTTGCCCGCGGTGTTGTATTGGTAGGCGGGGTTGCCGCTGATCGCGCCGTCGCGCAGCAGATTCGGGTTGCCGCCCTGAGCCGGATCGACCGATGCGGCGACCGAGATCGTGCCGGCGAGGCCCACCGAGACGGTGGCACTCGCGGGCATGGCCGGCGCGCCGGGATAGGTGAACAGACCGGGGACGTCGGGCAGCGCGGCGGCGGTCTGATCGCTTTCCCTGAAAGTGTTGATCAGGCCGCGCGCGATTTCGTCGAGCTGGCTCTGATAGGTGACGGCGTCCTGGTCACGCAGCCGGGCGAGGCCCGCGAGCTTGCCCGACTTCAGCGGCATCACCGAATTGGCCCCGGTCACGGGTACGCCGTCGATGTAGACGGCATTGCCCGTGGTGCCGGCGGTGTAGGCATTCGTCGGCGCAAAGCTCACGGTCCGCGCCATCTTGTCGAACAGCACGACGCCGCTGTCGGCGTAGAGCGCAGCGTCGCCGTTGGGACGGATCGACATCGTGACGCCGACCTCCTGCGACAGCTGCGAGACGATGTTGTCGCGCTGGTCGAGGTAATCGGTGATGTCGTCGCCGGAGATCGTGCCCTTCACGATCGCGGTGTTCACGGTCTCGAACTGGGAGAGCAACTGGTTGATGTTCTGGACCGACGTCCTCATGTCGGCATCGGCGCCCTCGCGGACCGACTGCACGGTCCGGGTCGCCTGGTTCAGCGCGGTGGCCATGTCCTTGGCGGACGCGACCGCCGCCTGCGCCAACGTGGTGTTGTCCGGGGCATTGGCATATTTCTGCAGCGCCTGCTTCAGCTCATTGAGCTGCGCCGTCGGCGATTGATCTAGCTCGGGATCATCCACGGTCGATGCCGCGATCTTCTGGAGACCGTCATAGATCACGCTTTGCTTGGCGGACGCCGAGGTCGCGGTCAGGACGTTGGTGAACAGGCCGCCGCTCGCGGCGCGCTGGATCGCCGCGACATAGACGCCGGCATTTGGCAGATTGTCCAGCACGGCGATCTTGCGCGAATAGCCGGCAGCGCTGGCACCGGCGATGTTGCGCGAGATCGTCGAGGACTGAATGCCCGACGCCATGAGCGAAGCGCGCGCGGAGTCGAGAGCGGAGGTCAGGGACATGGGTTGCTCTTGCCCGGAATGGGCGCTGAAGAATTCAGCGCTTCAAGTTGACGACGACGTCGAGCAGGTCGGCACCGGTCTGGAACGATTTCGAGTTCGCGGTGAAGCCGCGTTGGGCCTCGATCATCCCGGTGAGTTCGTCCGCGAGGTCGACGTTGGAGGCTTCCAGGGCGCCGGACTGGATCGTGCCGAGCCCGCCGGTGCCGGCATTTCCCGCCTGCGCGTTGCCGGAATCCATGTTGGTCGAATAGACGTTGCCCGGCTCGGGCGTCAGATTGTCGGGACTCGCGACGTCGGCGAGCATGATCGTGTAGAGCGTCAGCTGCTGCCCGTTCTTGAGAATCGCCGTCACGTGGCCCGCATCGTCGACGTCGACCTTGTCGATAGCCGAGGGAACGCTGCCATTGACGGTCGCCTTGAAGCTGAAGTCGGTTCCGACCTGCGTCATGTTCGACAGGTCCATGGTCAGCGCCGCACCGCCGGGGACGGTCACGGTGAGACCGGTCGGGCTCGCCGCGTCCAGCGCGCCCCTGCCGGCCGCCGTGGTGTCGAAGGTGAACGTGGTGGCGGCGCCGAGCGAGGTGCCCGTCGCGGAGTCATAGACCTGAATCTGCCAGGTATCCGAGCCGGCAGCCGTCGCCGTGTGGGACATATAGACGTCGAGCGTAACAGCCTGGCCGATATTGTTGTAGGCCACGATCGAGCTCTTCGATGAGTATGACGCCGGGCCGGGCGGACCGGCGATAACAGCCGCCTTCGGATCCAGATTTCCGGTCGTGAGCGTTGCCGCCGTCGACGGCACAGGCACCTGGGGAACCTGGGCAACGTTGACGATCTGCAAGCCGGACAGGCTGTTCTGCGAGAAGTTGGTCACGAGACCGGGCTGCCCCAGAAGATAGTAGCCGGCCGCGTTGACCAGATTGCCCTGACTGTCCGGCACGAAGGAGCCGGCGCGCGTCAGATACTGCTGCGTGTTGTTTGCGTTCGACACCACGAAGAAGCCATTGCCCTGAACGGCGAGGTCCGTGCTCGACGTGGTGAACTGCGTATGCCCGGGATCGGTGATGGCGTAGCGGACCGTAGTCTCGACGGCGCCGGAATCGTAATTGCCGGAGCCGCTCTTCAGGATCAGCGAGGAGAACTCCGTGGAAGCCCGCTTGTAGCCGGTCGTGTTGACGTTGGCGATGTTGTCCGAGACCGTCGACAGCTTGTTGGACTGCGCAGACATACCGGAAACGCCGGTGCGCATAACACCATACAGGCTCATGAATTGGGCTCCTTTGGTAGGTTGCAGCTACAATGGGGGGTCTTGCTTGCGCGGGGCTGATGATTGGAAGCGATGCACAACTTCATGTTGTCATGTCGTTTTCGGTTGGCAGAACGAGCGCGCCTTGTCGGTCCACGCGCCGAACCCGCTCGAGACGAGATGAGCGACGATGTGACAGACGTAGCGCTTCTGCGCCGGCTGGTTGTTGGGACCGGCATTGTAGCGCGCGACTGCCATGGTCCAGCTGCCTTCGCGCTGCTTCAGCTCCTTCAGGAAGCGCGCGGCGTAGTCGACGTTCCTGGCGGGATCGAACATCGCCCGTACCGAAGCGAACTTGTCGCCGTGATAATAGTGGTTGATCTGCATGCAACCGAGGTCGATGAGCTTGATCCCCTTGCTGCGCATCGTCTCGAAATTTGCGATTGCGTCAGTCATGTCCTTGGCGAACACGGTCTGGCCGTCGGCACCGAGGGCGTAGGGATGCAGCGCGCCGCGCCGACCGGTCTCGGTGAGGCCGACGGCGTAAAGAATGCCGAGCGGAATCCCATGCTGCCGAGCCGCGCGCGCCATCTCGCGCTCGCAGGGGCGCGCAATTTCGGCGGCCGCCTGGGCAGCGCTCGCACTAGAGATAAACAGGGCCGCGACGATGATGCGGCGCCACGTCCTGATCATGACGCGTCTCCTGGTTGAACTCGCGCTCCTGCCGGGCCTGCTTCGCACCGCCGTCGGATTGCCCCGACGACGTGCCGGCACCGCCGAACGTGCCTTGCGACTGCGACGAGGGCTGGTGCTGGCCCGAGAGCTGCGGCTGAGATTGGCCGGAGCCGCTTTGGAATCCGTCCAGCGAGCCGTGCTGGACCGGCGCGACGTCGGCGACGTAGCCCGCCGACTGCATGAGATCGCGGATCTGGTCGCGCTGCTGGTCGAGCATCTGGCTCGTGTCCTTGCGCTCGGCCGCAAGCTGGACGGACACTTCGGTACCGACGAGACGCAGGCGCACGGTGACGTTGCCGAGCGCCGGCGGCTCGAGATTGACGGTCAGGATCTTGAGCGGCTGATCCGGCGCATTGGTCTGGGAAGCCGCAAGGTCCGGCGCCGCCGACGCCGCCGGTGCCGGGGACTCCTTCAGCTCGGCGACGACTGCATTGGCGATCTGTTGCGGGGCGTTGAACTGCGCCGGCGGCAGATGGGTCTCCTGCTGGACCACGGTGACCTTGGTCGTCTCGGGCAGTGCGGCGCGCGCCGAGGCCTTGGCGGCGCGCTCGACATTGGCCGTGACCGCCTCGAAGCCCGCTGACGCGGGCATTGCGCTCGAAGCCTCCGTGCCTTGCGTCGGTGCCGACTGCTCCGCGCCCGTCGCTTGCGAAGCCGCAGCCTGCGAGCGCGCGGCGGTGGGAGCGACACCGGATGGGGCGGTGTCGACCGTCGCCACCTTCGCCGCGCCCGTGCCGGAAGCCTCGCGCTTCGTCGTGGAAGACCGCTCGTCGCGGGCGGGTCCGTCCTTGTCGGCGGACAGCAATTGCAGCTGCGTCTTCACGGCAGGCGCGGCAGCGATCTCCTGCCCAACCGCCACGGCAATGCCCGATTGACCCTGGACGTCTGCCCCGGCGGCTTGATCCACCGGACGTAGTTTCTCCGACGACCTGTCGGCCTTGTCGTCGGAGGACTCCTCTGTGGCCTCTGGTCCCTCGGACGCCGCGATGCGCTCGCGCACCGCCGCGTCCTTCGGCTTCTCCTGCTCGCTGGAATGGGCCAGACGCGTGCGCAGCGTTCCGGCCTTCGCGGTCGTGTCGCTGGCACCATCGCTCAGTGCCTGCTTCGCGAGATTCGAGACGGTGTGGAGCAGATCGTTGAACGACGAGTTTGCCTGCGGTCGGGTCCCGGCGCTCTTTGCGGATCGTGACGTCCCGCGCACGTTCAGGCTCTCGGCGAGACCCGAGAAGAGTTGTCCGGAGGTTCCACTGAGCTTGGTCATGGACGGCGGTCCCTGGTAAGGAGTTCGAGCTCGCCGAGCTGCTTCTGCGCGCGCGCGAGCGTCACGGTCGATGAGGACAGATCGAGCCGCGCCGGCGTTGCCGGAGGCTTGTCGGCAGCCGCAACGGATCCGCCCGCGAACGGCTTGCGGACGTCGAGCGCGAGCTGCACCGTGGCATTCAGAAGGGGGACGTCGCGCTCGGGCAGCTTCGACCGGTCGAGCGCCTTCAGCTCGGCGAGACCGCCGTCATATTCGTCGGTGAGCACCCGCGAGGCGCCGCGGAAGAAATGGGCACGCTCGCGTTCCGCCGAGGCGTCGGCGCTGAGCGCCAGCGCCCGCTCGCCGGCAAGCCGGGTCACCGCCAGCCGTCCGCGCACCATCGCGGCGCGCGCGATCACGAAGTACAGCTTGAGGCGGCTCGCACGATCGATCTGCTCCAACAGGGCCGTGATCCGCGCAAAGCGGCGCTCGTCGAGCGCCAGGCTCGATTGCGTCAGCCCCGCGGAGAATCGCTGCCAGAAATCGCCGGCATAGATCGAGTTGCGGTAATGGCGGATATAGGCCAGCGTCAGGAACTCGAACTTCTCGAAATCCTCCGCCTGACCCACCAGCAGGATCTCGCGCCGCAGCGCCGCTTCCTCGACGAGCGTGCCGGGCAACAGCAGGCGCGCATCGTCCAGACGCTCGATCGCGAGCGATGCCTCTGCGCGCGCGAACAGCGCGCCCTGGACCAGCGCGACCTGTCCGCCCAGACCCGAGGGAATCGTCCGCGGCTTGACGTCCTTGAGCAGCTCCCGCGCGTCGTCCTGACGACCCTCGACATAGGCGAGCGCACCATTGAACAGCCGCTCGTCGACGTTCATCCTGTCGCGCGGCAGCTTGCGGACGACCTGCGGCGCACCGCCGCTGAGCAGGTAGATGACCACAGCCTGGCTGTTCTGCGGATTGCTCCACACGGCGGGATCGGCCGCGAGAAACTTCTCGCCGATCTGCCGGATCAGCGCGATGTGGCTGCTATGCGCGGCGGTGTCGCCGTTGGCGATGCCGTCCTGCACCGCCTGTAGCGCACGAACGAGCTCATAGGGCTCGCCGGACTGGGGCGCAGGCTGGGCAAGCGCGCTCGCCGCCGTGAACGGCAGCAGCAGCAGGGCGGCGCGGCGCAGCAGCCTGATCAAGGGCGTTTCTCCCGGATCAGGATCTCGATCCGGCGGTTCTGTGCGGCCGCCGGATCGTTCGGAAGCTTCGGCCGACGGTCGGCGTAGCCTTCGATATGCTCGATCCGCCGCGCATCGACGCCGGAGCGAACCAGCATGTAATATGCCATTTGCGCACGAGCGGTCGACAGCCGCCAGTTGTCGTAGGTTTCCGAACGATATGGCCGATTGTCGGTATGGCCGCGGACGATGATCGTGCCCTGGCGTTTCGTCAGCAGCGGCCCGATCTTGTCGATCACGCGGATCAGCTCGGGCCGCGGCTCGGCCGAGCCGACCGCGAACATGCCGAAGCTCGCATCGTCGGTCAGGCTGACCAGGAGACCTTCCTCGACCTGACGCACCTCGGCCGCCGGTCCCGCCCCCGCTTTGATATCCGACAGCGCGTCCGCGATCGCGGACTGAAGCTGCTTGAGGGTCGGCTGCTGAGTTTGCGCCGCATCGCGCGGTTCGGACTCCTTTGCCGTGTCGTTGGGACGCGCCTGGGGGGCGACATTGGCTTGAGCGCCAGGCTGGGCGCTCTCGCGCGAGGATTGCGTGGGTGCGGGGCCCGGCGGCAGAAGGGGCGACAGGCTTGCGGACGGACTATCTGCGTTCGGAGCCACGCTTCCGCCGGCCTCTTCCGCCTTGGCACGGCGTGCCTGCGGCTCGCCCGGGTTTGGTCCGGCTGCACCGTCGCGCGCGGAGGCATTCGGCTTGGGCTCGCTCTCGATGAAACGATCGGCGTCCTTGGACGCCTGCGGCGCCAGCTTCCAATAGCCGGGATCGAAAGGATCGCGGTAGGCGTCGCCGCCCTTGAGGCCATCCTCTTCGACCGACGTCAGAGCGCCCGCACGCCGCTGACCCGTGGACTGGTTCGCGCTGTTGGCGATCTCCGCGAGCGTCGCATAGGGATCGCGGAACAGGACCTTCTCCTCGAAGGAGGCCGGCTTCTCGGCCGTCGGAGAGTCACCGCGACGTTCTTCGTTCGGCCCGGCCGGCTGCCGCTTGCCGTCCTGGCCTTCGAACGAGGACGGCTCCTTCTTGGAGAGATCCTTGAGACCTTTTGGAGCAGGTGCGTTCTCCGCGAGCTTGATCGGATTGAAATAGCTCGCGACCACCTGCTTCTGGTCCTGGTTGAGCGCGTTGAGCAGCCACATGACCAGGAAGAACGCCATCATCGCGGTCATGAAGTCCGCATAGGCGATCTTCCAGACGCCGCCGTGATGCGCCTCCTCGGCGAAGGCGCTGCGCCGGCGGACGATCACGATCTCATGCTTGACCTCTTCCATGGCGGACTACCGGCGTGCTTCCCTGAGGCTGTCACTCCAGGCGGAGATCTGCGTCTCGATCACGGTCTGGTCGGCCACGACGCGGACCTCGAAGGTGTCGGCGGCCTCATACTCGATGCCGGTTCGCCTGGAAGCCTCGAGCTGCGTCTTCACGAGGTCGAGCAGCTCGCTCGGGCCGGTGACCTTGAAGACCGGCACCGGTGAACCGCCGGTCAGCACCGCAATCTGCTCGACCAGTGACCCAATGGCCTTGTTGCGCACCGCCTCGGTGAGGAACGGGAGCAATATCCGCGCAACGGAGCTTGCGATGTTGCTCTCGATCTCCCGGCAGGCCGCCTCGAAGCCGCCAACGATCGCGACCGCCTGCTGGTCGGACCATTTTGCCCGCTCCTCTCCGAGCCGGATCGCACTGCGGACGCGCTCCTCCGCCAGCTTGGCCTCGCCCTCCGCGACGCCGGCGGCATGGCCTCGCCGATAGGCATCGTCCAGGAGGTTGGCGGGCGGAGCTTCCGGCGCGGGCGCAGGAGGCGGCGCCTGAAGCTGCGGCTGGGTTTGGGTCTGGGGCTGCGGATGAGGTTGAGGCTCGCGCCGGGCTTCCTTCGACCTCGTCAGCACGTCCTGGATTTTCGGCGACGGAGGCGGCGACGACTTGACCCGGCCATTCGCGTCGAACTGCGTCAGGAGTTTTCCGATTGCCGCGTTCATGCCGCCTCCTCACGTCGCATCCAGTCTTTAAGGATCGCTGCCGCCTGCATCTGATCGAGCCGGACGATCTGCTCCAGCCGCTTCTGCGGCGTTCGCTGCATCTTGCCTTCGAGGTCTTCGACGAGGTTGAGCTCGGCCTCCTCGCTGTCGGGCAACGCAAGGGCCGCCGCAGCCTCGATTTGGGCGGCCTCAGCCGCCTCGGCCTGCTCCTGCTCCGCGCGATGGGTCAGAATGCCGTTGACCGCGGGCCGAAGCCCGAACCAGACCAGCATCGCAGCAACCGCCAGGATCGTCACTGCGTTGATGACGCTGCCGAGCTGCTTGTTGATCATCTCGACGAAGCTGATCGGAGGCACCGGCGCCAGCTCACGTGAGCCCTCGATGAAGTCGACGGCCGTCACCTGGATCTGGTCGCCGCGCGTCTTGTCCAGTCCGCCCGCCGTCGCCGCGAGCTGACTGATCTCTGCAAGCTTGCTGTCGACGATGGCCTGGTTGCTCTTGTCGCCGAGATCGGCGACCAGCCGCGCACGGTTGACCAAGACGGCGATGAAGAGCTTCTTGACCGAATAGCCGTCGCTTACCGTCGTCGTGGTCTTGGACGAGACCTCGAAGTTGGTGACGTCCTCGCGGCGACTCTTGTCCTCGCTGGAGTTCTTGCCGCCGCCGGCATTCACCTGCTGGTCGGGAAGATTCTGCTGCACCGTGGTCGGCGTCGAGCGGTCGGCGTTCTGCGACGATTCCTTCTCGCGCACGTTCCGGACCGAACGTTCGGCGCGGCTCTCGGGATCATAGACCGTCTCGTTGATCTGCCGCTTGTCGGTGGAGAGCTGCGGCGCAACGCTCACCTCGAAATTGTCGAGGCCGAGATACGGCGTCAGCGCCTTGCGGATGTTCTCCTGCACCATGCCGCCGACCGTCTTCTGAAGGCTCGCCATCTTGGTCGGCGCGGCGCTCGCCTCGTCCTCTTCGGCGAGCAGCATCGATCCGTCGGCGTCCAGCACCGTCACCTTGTCGCGGCTCATGCCGGGGATGGCGGCGGCGACGAGATGACGGATCGACTGCGCCGTGCGCGCCTCGATCGCGCCGTCGGTGCGCAGCACGACCGAGGCCGATGGCGGCTGCTGCGTCGCGCGGAACGAGCCGCGGACCGGCAGCACGATATGCACCCGCGCCGCCTTCACGCCCTTCATCAGTTGCACCGTGCGCGCAATCTCGCCCTCCAGTGCGCGGAGCTTGGTGACCTCCTGCATGAACGACGTCAGGCCGAGCGAGCCGATCTTGTCGAACAGCTCGTAACCGGAATTGGCGCTGGTCGGCAGCCCCTTCTCGGCAAGCAGCATCCGCGCCTGCATGGTCTGGCTCGGGCGCACCGAGACCGCATCGCCGGCGGAATTGACGTCGAAGGTGATGTTCTGCTCGCGCAGCGCCGCGCCTATGCGCGTCACGTCTTCGCGGGTGAGGCCGGTATAGAGCGTTTCGAACTCGGGGCGGCTGAGATAATAGGTACCGCCGACGACGGTGACGAGAACGGCAAAGCCGATCAGTCCCAAGGCCATCAGGCGTCGCGGCCCAAGCTCCAGCAGATTGTTGAGCAGTTGCTGTACCTGCGCACGACTGAGCATATGACCTCGTACCAATGCGAACGTACAGGACACTCAGCTGCCAACCTTGTCTGAAGGTTGCGCGAGGCCGCGAATGTGTCAGTTCGCTGGCGAGGCGTTGCAATTTTGCAAGAAGCCAGCACGACGCAATCGGTTCGGCGGCCACAAGCCGACGCTCGGGCGCATGGCAGCGCTACCGGCTGCGGCGTATTGCATGAAGTCTGGCGTCGGAAGGTCGATGCCGGCGTGTCGTGTGCCGTCGCATCCGCCGATCATGGCGGGGACCGTGCTCCCTGAGGGAGCACGGTCATTTCGAAAGCGCCGCTTAGCCGCGGAACAGCGACAGGATGCTCTGGCTGTTCTGGTTGGCGATCGAGAGCGCCTGAACGCCGAGCTGCTGCTGGGTCTGCAGAGCCTGGAGGCGGGTCGATTCCGCGTTCATGTCCGCGTCGACGAGCTGGCCGACACCGCGGTCCACGGAGTCCATCAGGGTCTTCACGAACTCCGAGTTGGTCGAGATGCGGTTCTTGACCGCACCGAGATCGGCAGCGGCCGAGCTCACCGAGTTGATCGCAGCGGTGACCTGCGCGATGTAGGCATCGAGCGTGGTCTGGTCAGCCGCCGAGTCGGTCAGCGCGGAGATGTTGATCGTGTCGACCGACGCGCTGCCGCTCACCGTGTCCAGGATGCCGGTCTGCGTGGTCGAGTACAGCGTGTAGTTGGCGGTCGTCACCGTGATGGAGCCGATGGTGGGCGTGCCGCCGACACGCGAATACGACGATACGAGATTGAAGCTCGTCGGGGTGGTACCGGTCGTCGTGCTCAGCCAGTTGATGCCGTTGAAGGTGGCCGAATTGGCCTTGAGCTTCATATCCTGCTGGATCTGGGTGATGTCGGCCTGGATCTTGGTGCGGTCGATACCCGCGGTCTTGGCTTCGACCAGCAGCGCCTGCAGCTTGGTCAGGCCGGATTCCTTGTCACCGATCACCGAGGTCAGAGCGGTATATTCGGTGTCGACGGTCGCGGCCGACAGACCGAGCGAGTCGGAGACGGCGGAGAGCGCGGCGTTGTCGGAGCGCATCGACGTCGCGATCGACCAGTAGGCGGCGTTGTCCGAAGCGGTGGCCACACGCTGGCCGGTGGAGATCCGGTTCTGGGTGGTGGCGAGTTGCGCGCTGACAGACCGCAAGGTCTGGAGCGCGGTCATGGCGGAGGAGTTGGTGAGGAGACTAGAACCCATTTTGATGTCCCTTTGAAGATTGAATCGAGCTTGGGGGACATACCGGGCTTGCACCGGTACGACAGGGCGGCGTCATGCCTTTGGGCTTCCCGCAAACGCGGATTCAGGGCCCAATCTGTCGTAACGGCGAGGTTAGCGAGCGAAGCTTGTGCGAGGCTTGTGGCGCTGTGCTCCAGCGGCAACAGGGAGCCGAAATGACGGCGTGCGCGTGGCGTCACGCCCCAACGAAAGGGCCGCGCTTCGCGAGAAGCGCGGCCCTCCTCCGATGACTTGAGTCTTAGCGGAACAGCGACAGGATGCTCTGGCTGCTGTTGTTGGCGATCGAGAGCGCCTGAACGCCGAGCTGCTGCTGAACCTGAAGGGCGGCCAGGCGGGTGGATTCCGCATTCATGTCCGCGTCGACGAGCTGGCCGACACCGCGGTCAACCGAGTCCATCAGCGACTTCACGAAGTTAGTGTTGGTCGAGATACGGTTCTTGACGGCACCGAGATTGGCGGCAGCCGAGGCCACCGAGTTGATCGCAGTGGTGACCTGCGCGATGTAGCCATCGAGCGTGGTCTGGTCAGCCGCCGAGTCGGTCAGCGCGGAGATGTTGATCGTGTCGACCGACGCGCTGCCGCTCACCGTGTCCAGAATGCCGGTCTGCGTGGTCGAGTACAGCGTGTAGTTGGCGGTCGTCACCGTGATGGAGCCGATGGTGGGCGTGCCGCCGACACGCGAATACGACGATACGAGATTGAAGCTCGTCGGGGTGGTACCGGTCGTCGTGCTCAGCCAGTTGATGCCGTTGAAGGTGGCCGAGTTGGCCTTGAGCTTCATATCCTGCTGGATCTGGGTGATGTCGGCCTGGATCTTGGTGCGATCGATACCGGCGGTCTTGGATTGGACCAGCAGCGCCTGGAGCTTGGTCAGACCCGAGTCCTTGTCGCCGATCACCGAGGTCAGAGCGGTATATTCGGTGTCGACGGTCGCGGCCGACAGACCGAGCGAGTCGGAGACGGCGGAGAGCGTGGCGTTGTCGGCGCGCATCGACGTCGCGATCGACCAATAGGCGGCGTTGTCCGAAGCGGTGGCCACGCGCTGGCCGGTGGAGATCCGGTTCTGCGTGGTGGAGAGTTGCGAACTCACAGACCGCAGGGTCTGGAGGGCGGTCATGGCAGTCGAGTTCGTAAGCAGGCTTGACATTGCGAATGTCCCTTTTTTGTACGCGATACATTTTCACGAGGGGACATACCGGGCTTTCACCGGTACGGAGGGACGGCATCATGCCTTTGGACTGATGTGGGTGGGGTCCAACCCGCCGTGCCGCATTGCTAGCACGCCGAATCTTGCCTCCAGATTAAGGCCGACCTGAATTTCGCTGTAAAATCATATGGTTAACATTACCAGCCGCTAACCATATCCCGCGCCGATCGCTTAACCATATCCATCCGGTCAGCGATCTCGGCTCTTACGAGAACGAGCGCACCAGTCCGGAGGCCAGCAGGTTCCAGCCGTCGATCAGCACGAAGAACAGCATCTTGAACGGCAGCGCGAGGATCGTCGGCGGCATCATCATCATGCCCATCGACATGGTCAGCGTCGCCACGATCATGTCGATCACCAGGAACGGCAGGATGATGAGGAATCCGATCTCGAACGAGCGCCTGAGCTCGGAGATCATGAAGGCCGGAATGATGACGCGCAGATCAACGCGCTTGTCGTCGAACTTCTTGCGGAAGCTTTCCGCGGCGAGCGCTTCGAAGGTCTGGAGATCCTTGTCGCGGACATGGGCCAGCATGAACTCGCGGAACGGATCGGTGATCTTCAGATAGGCTTGCTCTTCGGAGATCTCGTTCTTCATCAGCGGCTGGACGCCGGTCTCCCAGGCCCTGTCGAAGGTCGGTGCCATGACGTAGAAGGTCATGAACAACGCGAGACTGATCAGTACGAGGTTCGCAGGCGTGGTCTGCAGGCCGAGACCGGCGCGCAGGAACGACAACGCCACCGCAAATCGCGTGAAGCTCGTCACCATGATGAGCAGCCCCGGCGCCACCGACAACACCGTGATCAGCGCCATCAGCTGGATGATGCGGCCGCTGGTCGAGCCGTTTCCCGGCGGCAACAGGGAATTCAGGTCCGGAATCTGGGCCAGCGCCGCTTCGGGCAGCACGACCAGGACAAACGCGAGCAGCAGGACTTTCACTCTCACTGGATCACCAGCGTCTCGATGATCAGTTCGCGGACCTTGCCCGACGAGCGGATGTTGGCGCGCTCGGTCAGGTCGTCACGCAGATGCTGGAGCCCACGCGATCCCTCGAACTGCGCAACGGTCGCCGACCGCAGGTAGGTCACGATGTCCTCGCTGATGTGGGCGGCCAGAATGCCGGCATCCTCGTCGCTCATGCTGTCAGTCACCATGGAGGCTTCGATGCGCGCCCAGTTGTTGGCCGGCGCGGCGAGATTGGTCACGATCGGAGACAGTTTCCTGAGCCGCGCGCTGCCGGCGTAGCTCGAGGCGATCGGCGGCGGCGTGGCGCTCTTCTTCGCATCGGCAACGCGCTCGGCGGTCGCGATCAGATGCAGGCCGGCAAGGGCGCCCGCGCCGATCGCGATCAAGGTCAGCACGACGATGGCGGCAATCAGGCGCATAACGCCCCCTGCCATCGCGGCGCGACCCGTCCGCAAGCCTCAGAATGGTGCCACGGCATCATAGATCCGGTGTCCCCATCCAGGCTGCTGCACGTCCGACAGATTTCCGCGCCCGCCATAGGATACGCGCGCCTCGGCGATCTTGTCGTAGGAGATCGTGTTGGTTCGCGAGATGTCGCGCGGACGTACGATGCCGCCGACGTTGAGCACGCGCATCTCCGTGTTGACGCGAAATTCCTGCGAGCCGCTGATCATCATGTTGCCGTTCGGCAGCACGTCGGTGACGATGGCCGCGATCGACAGCTTGATGTCCTCGGTGCGATCAATCTGGCCGTTGCCCTTGATCTGGGTATTTGTGTTGAGGTTGGCGTTGGCTTGGCCGGTGTCGCTCCAGCCTGCGACGTCCATCAGCCAGTCGAGCCCGAACTTGACCTGGGAATCGCGGGAGCGGTCGGTCTTGTTGTCGAGCTTGGCCTTGTCCTGCATCGAGATGATCACCGTCACGACGTCACCGGTGCGCCGGGCCCGGGGATCGCGGTAGAGATCGGTGCCGTCGTCCCAGGTCGAGCGATAGCTGACAGGCGTGCGCATGCGCGGCGTCACCGGGATCGGATCGGCCTGCATCCTCAGGCCGCTGCCGACGGGCGACATTTGCGGACCGGTCAGGACTTCGGCCGGATCATGGAAGCATCCCGCCAGAACCACGGACGCCAGCAGGAGCGAAGGGATGAGGATCGGCTTGTTCATCTATTTGGTCTTTCCGTCATCCACGCGACGCATACCGCCGAGCAGGTCGGCGAGGTGGGCCGCGCGAGCCGTATCCATCTCATTGAAGATCGCGCTCGAACTCCTCGGGCTGAGCTTGGCGAGCACCGCGGCGGCGGTCTCGTCGCTCATGCCGGCGATCTGGGTCGCCGCGGCCTCGGGCTTCATGCGCGAATAGATCTCGACCATGCTCGCCTCGGCCTTCTTCAGGAAGTCGTCGCGCAGCGCCATCCACTTCTCGTATTCGGCGCGCTTGGCCTCGACTTCGGCAATGCGCTCGCGCAGCTGGCTCTCGGCCTTCTCCAGCTCCTTGAGCTGCCAGGCCAGCCTTGCGTCGACGGCGGGATCGGCGACGTTGCTGCAGAACAGGGCGATCTCGTTGTCAGGGGCCGGCGCAGCCTGCGGCGGCGCAGGCTTCGGCGGCGCCGTGACGCTGCCGGGCTTGGCCGGACGGACCGGTGCGGGCGCAGGCGCGGGTGTCGGGGTCTCCGAAGCCGGCATCGCCCCGGTGACCGCGGGTCCTGACTCTTCGGCTGCCCATGCCGTCGCCCGGATCGAAGCACTCTCGCCGGAATTCGGGGCGGCCGGCACCTGCGGCTTCTGCGGTCCCGCCGCGCGGGCGCGCGCGAAGGAGAGCAGGTTGAGCGGCCTCGACGGCCTGGCCTCGTCCAGCGCCAGCACGGGCGATGCGCTCGCGAGCATTGAGGCCGCGGCCAGCAGGAGGAGTTTGGCTTTGTGATCCAGCTTCAGCATCGGGCCGCGTGCGATTCTCGGTCGAGACTTGAGCATTGAGCGACCAAGCTTGCACGACGCTTATGCATCATTGCACGATGACGTCGGCCTGGAGCGCGCCTGCCGTCTTGATCGCCTGGAGGATCGCGATGATCCCCGATGGCTTCAAGCCGATCTGGTTCAGCCCGCGCACCAGGCGCTGGAGGTCGACCCCGCTCAGGATCGCCACCTGCGCTCCCGCCTCGTTGGCCTCGACCACCGTCTGCGGGACGACCACCGTCTGCCCTCGCGAGAACGGCGCCGGCTGCGACACGACCGGCATCTCCGTGACACGAACGGTCAGATTGCCGTGGGTCACGGCAACGGTCGATATCCGCACGTCGCGCCCGATCACAACCGTGCCGGTACGCTCGTTGATCACGACCCGCGCCGGCGTATCTGGCTCGACCGTCAGTTCGCCGATCTCGGCGAGGAAACGGACAGGGCCGATGTGACGCGGCTTCGACAGCACGATGGTGCGGTAGTCGCGCTCGAAGGCGATCTGTGCGCGGTAGCGTCCGCCGGCGTATCGGTTGATGGCGTCGAGGATGCGTGTCGCGGTGACGAAGTCGGGGTTCTTCAGCTCCAGCACCAGGAACTCCATCTCGCGGAGACTTCCTTGCACCTCGCGCTCGACCAGCGCACCGTTCGGGATGCGCCCGGCCGTCGGCGTGCCCTGGCTGACGTTCTGCGCCTGGCCCCCGACGCTGTAGCCGGCGACCGTGATCGCGCCCTGCGCCACCGCGTAGACGGCGCCGTCCGCGGCGCGCAGCGACGTCATGACCAGCGTGCCGCCGAGCAGCGACGTCGCATCGCCGAGCGACGACACGGTGACGTCCATGCGCTCGCCGGGCCCGATCGATGGCGGCAGGTCCGCGGTCACCATCACCGCCGCGACGTTGCGCGTGCGCAGCGTCGTCGGACGCGGGGGGTTGTTGGTGCTCGTGGTCTCGTTCCTGACGTTGATGCCCATGTTCTCGAGCATCGATTGCAGGGACTGTTCCGTGAACGGCGCGTTGCGAAGCGTGTCGCCGGTACCGTTCAGGCCGATGACGAGGCCGTAACCGACGATCTGGTTCTCGCGCAAACCCTTGATGTCCGCAATGTCCTTGACGCGGACGGCGGCCTGGGCGCTGACGACCGACATGAGCAGGACGAGCGCAAGCAGGAGTCTTGTCATGACCCGTCCACGACCTTGACGGTGCCGTCCGGCTGGACGACGCCCCTGATGATCACTCCGGTATCCGTATTGCGTACCGGGATGAGCGCGCCGGCCGCACCCGACTGCATCGCCGAACCGTAGGTGACGATCGACAGGCCACTATCTTCGACCACGACCTTGACCGTGGCGCCGCGGGCGACGGTCCAGGGGTCTTCCACCGCATTGTTCGGAATGGGCTGGCCCGGAAACAGAGCGCGCCGCGCCATGCGGCCGACCAGGACCTGACGGCCCTCGATGAACATGGCGACGCCGAGCAGGCTCGGCGCGAAGGCGCGTTCGGTGATCATCTCCTCCCGGATCAGCTCGCCGGCGCGGATCGAGACGGCCGGCACGGGAAGCCGCTTCTCCTCGGCCGCAGCGCCGCGCGCCGCGACGAGAACCAGCAGCACGGCGGCCAACCCGCGCATGATCAGGCCCACCCTGTTCAACATCGAGACACCGGAACTAGCGCATGCCCTTCGAGACCGTCTGGGCCATTTCATCCGAGGCCTGGATGACCTTGGCATTCATTTCGTAGGCGCGCTGCGCCGAGATCAACTCGGTGATTTCCTTGACCGGATCGACGTTGGAGGCTTCGAGCCATTTCTGGTTGATCTTGCCGTAGCCGGCATCGCCGGGCAGCCCGACGACCGGCGTGCCGGACGCCGTGGTCTCGCGATAGAGATTTCCGCCCAGCGGCTCCAGGCCCGCTTCATTGGCGAAGTTGGCGAGGTTGAGCTGACCGATCTGCCGCGGGTTCACTTCCGTATCCAGCTTGGCAAACACCTGGCCGGTGGCGTTGACCGTGACCTCGACCGTTCCCTGCGGCACGGTGATCGCGGGATCCAGGAGATAGCCGTCGATCGTGACGAGCTGAGCGTTGGCATTGGTGTTGAACGAGCCCGCGCGGGTGTACTGCACCTCGTTGTTGGGGCCGAGCACCTGAAACCAGCCGCGACCGTTGATCGCGAGGTCGTAGGGGTTGCCGGTCTGGGTCAGCGCGCCCTGGATGTGCAGCTTGCGGATCGCCGCCGACTTGACGCCGAGGCCGAGATTGGCGCCTTCCGGGATCGGCGAGGAGCCGTTGACGTTGGCCACGCCCTGCATGCGGTCCATCTGGTAGAATAGATCGGTGAACTCCGCGCGCGCCCGCTTGTACGAGGTCGAGTTGATGTTGGCGATGTTGTTCGCGATGACTTCGATGTTGGTCTGCTGGGCGTTCATGCCCGTGGCCGCAATGGCGAGCGATTTCACTTATTTCATTCCTTCAGATCAGATCGACATCCGAACGACTTCTTGGTAGGCCTGCACGACCTTGTCGCGAACCGCGACCGCCGTCTGCAGGGCCTGCTCGGCCGACATCAGCGCCTCCACGACGCGACGCGTCGATTCTTTGCCCTGCATCGCCGAGATCGACGCCGCCTCGCCCGCCTTCAGCGTCCCGATCGCGTCGGTCGTCACCTGCTTCATCACGGATTCGAAGCCGAAATCGTCACCGGTCTGGATCGCCGTGGTCGCCGCGGGCGAGACGGCCTGCGTCTCGGTCGCGCGGGTCGCCGCCTGGCCAGCGGATATCGCCGTGGATGAAATCGCCTCTAGCATTGTCAGTTCCTCAGAAGATCGATGGTCATGCCGAGCATCGATCTCACCTGCTTGACGACCTGGAGATTGGCTTCATAGGACCGGTTGACTTCCCGCATATCGGCCATTTCGATCATCATGTTGACGTTCGGCAGCTTGACGTAGCCGGCCTTGTCGGCAGCGGGATGTCCCGGATCGTACTCCACGCGATACGGCGTGGTGTCGACCCCGATCTCCTTGACCTTCGCGAGCTGCGCGCCCGAGGCCCGGTCCATCGCGGCATCGAAGGTGATGGTCTTGCGCTGATACGGATCGGCGCCGGCAATGCGCCCGGTCGAGGTGGCGTTCGCGAGATTCTCCGAGACGATGCGCATGCGCGTCGACTGCGCTTCGAGCCCGGAGCTCGCGACCGTCAACGAAGATTGCAGTGAGTCCAGCATGTCAGTTCACCTCAGGCTTTTGCGCTCGACAGAACCATGCGGTGGAACGACCGCACGATCGCCGAGTTCATCGAATAGTCGCGATTGACGTCGCTGCCCTTGATCATTTCCTGCTCGAGGCTGACGGAGTTGCCGGAGTGAACCACCTCCCAGCTGTCCTTCTTCGCGGTCGCCCGCGTGTCGGTCTCGGTTGCGGACAATTGCATGTGCGACGGCGACGTCGTCGCAAGCCTGACCGGCATGCCGTCGAGCACCTTGTTGAACGGCTCGACGTCGCGCGCCCGAAAGCCCGGCGTGTTGGCGTTGGCGACGTTCGTGGCGATGGTCGACTGGCGGAGTTCGAGGTACCGCGCCTGCGACGATGCGAGTTCGAAGAGATAAAGCGGTCCCACGATAGCCCCATTCTGGTCCATTCGAGGGAAGCTTAGGGCGTCAAGCTTTCGTCAGGCTGATGAGGCAGACGCATCCTCCGAAATTCTACTGGACCTTCTCCGGCCGCGGCGTCTGCTTGGATTGGAGGAAGTAGATGATCTCGGCGACGGGCCGGAAGAATTCGGCCGGAATCACCTGATCGACCTGGACCGCCTCGTAGAGCGCGCGCGCCAGCGCCTTGTTCTCGATGACGGGGATTCGGTTCTGCTCGGCAACCTCGCGGATCTTCAGCGCGATCACGTCCATGCCCTTGGCCACGACGAGCGGCGCGGCATTTTCCTCGCGCTTGTAGCGCAGCGCGATCGCGAAATGCGTCGGGTTCGCGATCACCAGCGTCGCGCGCGAGGCCGAGGCGATCATGCGCTGGCGCGAACGGTCGCGCGCCAGCGAGCGCAGGCGCGCCTTGATCAGCGGATCGCCTTCCGCCTGCTTGTGCTCGTCCTTGATCTCCTGCTTGGTCATGCGCAGCTCGCGCCGCCAGTGAAAGCGCGCCCAGGCGAGATCGATCGCCACCAGGACGATGGTCGCGATGCAGATCGCCGAGACGATCCGCATCGCGATGTTGAGAATCATCTCCGGCAGCGCGACCGGATCGGTGTACATCGCCTCGAACGCCCTCGCTTCGGACGAGCGCAGTACGAAGGCGACGACGGCGCTCACCGCGCCAAGCTTGAACAGCGACTTGGCGAACTCGATCAGGCCCTGCGTCCCGAACAACCGGCTCCACCCGCTGATCGGGGAGATCCGGTTCAAGTCCGGCTTGATGCGCGCGAGCACCACGCGCGGGGCGTTTTGCAGCAGCGAGGCGGCGAGCCCGAACATCACCAGGATGACGACCAGCGGCACCAGGAACCGGAGCGCCTGAAGTCCGACCACGGTGAGCAGGTTCTGCGCGTCTGCGCCCGTGCTGAGCGGGAAGCCCTCGGGATCGTCGAGGAGGCTCTTCAGCGTCGGCGTCAATTGCTGCACGCCCTGGCCGATCAGGAAGGCCTGGATCACCATCAGCGCGGCCATCGAGGCGAATATGGAGGCCTCCCGAGAGACCGGAATCTTGCCCTGCTCGAGCGCATCACGGACTTTCTTCTCGGTCGGCTCTTCTGTCTTGCTCTCCGGATCGGATGTTTCTGCCATGCCCGTTCAGCGGTCAGCGGAAGACCAGCTCATCCTCCTGCTCGGGGTTGAGCTCGATTTCGCCCTTCTCCGCCAGCTCGAGCGCAAGATCGGTGATCACGCGTCGCGCCTCCAGCACGTCGCGCTGGTTCGACGGCTCGCCGATGGCGAGCTCGTGCTCGACCACGCGGCGGACGCGCGAGGCGACCGAGGACAGGATCAGCTCGCGGAAATGCTTGTCGGTGCCCTTCAGCGCGACGACGATGCGATCGGTCGGCACCTGGTCGAAGATCATGGTGCGCGCCTTCGGCGTCAGGTTGACCACGTCGTCGAAGGTGAACAGCAGCTCCTTCAGCACTTCGGCCGACTTCGGCCGCTTCTCCGACAGGCTCTTCAGCATGTCCTCGATATGACCGCGTTCCATCTTGTTGATGATGTCGGCGACGCGGGCGTAGGTGTCGGCACCGAGGTTGCGGGCGAAGTTCAGCGTCAGGTCTTCGTGCAGCGTCTTCTCGATGATGCGCATGGCATCGTCGACGATCGGCTTGAGGCTCAGAACGCGCCGCATCAGTTCGTTGCGCAGGCTCGAGGGCAGCTGGCTCATCACCTTGGCGGCGCAGGCTGGCTTGACCTTGGAGAGGATCAGCGCCGCCGTCTGCGGATGCTCCTTGGACAGATAGCTCGCGAGCGAGTTCTCAGACACCGACGAGACGCGGTCCCACACCGACCGGCTCGAATTGCCGAGCAGATCCGACATAATCTGCGAGACCTGGTCGGCCGGAAGCACGTCGCCGAGCACGGCTTCCAGGCCGCCGAGGGTGCCGAGGATGTTCGCGCCCATCGAGAACTGCTGGGCGAACTCCTCGACGATTCCCTCGAGCTCCTGCGCGGTGATCGGCCGCAGCTCCGCCGCCGCCTTCGTAACGATGCGGATCTCCTGCGGCTCGAACTGCTGCAGCACGCTCGCCGCCGCCTGCCGGCCCATCGCCAGCAGGAGCGCGGCAACCTTTTCCGTGCCGCCCAGCGTGGTAACACCTCGCTGCTTGGCTGGCGCGATGCCGACCGGTGCCGCCATGATCAGGTATCACCCTGGCCCAGCGGACCAACGATCTCCGTGAGCGAGACGCCGAAGCGGGAATTGTCCTCTTCGACGACGACCACCTCGCCGCGGGCGACGATGCGGCCGTTGACGACGACGTCGACGGGCTCTCCGACCCGGTGATCGAGCGGAACCACGGCGCCGCGGCCGAGCTTCATCAGGTTCGCCACCGGAATGGTCGCCGAGCCGAGCACCACTTGCATGGTGACGGGAATCCGCAGGATGGCGTCGATATTGGCGAACTTGCCGGTCTCCTCGGCCGTGCGCTGGGCGATCTCCGCCAGCCGCTCAAGAGGAGACGTTTCGGCTTCTGCCGATGCGGGTGCAGATTCATAGTCGAAGGATTGCGCCATCTGGTATCGCCTCTTGGTATGTCCGCTGCCGGAGCGCCGTGGCGTTCCGATCGTAGTCGTCCTGCCGGCTTCGGCTTCAATGCTTGTTCAAGTCGGCGCCGCCTGCGGTCGCGGCCGGTGCGAGGCCGCTTCTGGCATCGAGCGCCGCGATCGCCTCGTGGGCCTGATCGATCTTCGTGCTCAGCACGTTGGCGAGCCGTCCGAGATTTGCGGTGGAATCGTGCGCCGCCGTGATGACCGTGTCGAAGGCGCCCGCCGTCTCGTGCACGATGGTCGAGAATTCGCCCTGATAGCTGCGCAGCCGCGCCAGCTCGCGGTGCATCCTTGTCACCCGCATGCTGGTGAAGGCGAGCGCGATCAGCAGCACGGCATCAACGAGATAGGATATCATCGACGAACTCCCGTTTCTGGTCGACCGGATCTGCCACCTGCATGGCGTAATAGCCGTCAAGCTGGCCGATCTGACACCAGAACAGCACCTGATTGTTGCTTTCGAGACGGGCCAGCGTGCGCGGCGTGGCCTCAAGCTCGAGCACCTGCCCGACCTGGAACTTCACGACGTCGCCGAGAGACACCGTCTTCTCGTCGAGCACCGCGCTGAGCGTCACCTCGGTCCGGTGGACCTCGCTCTCCATCTGCTCGCGCCAGCGTGGGTCGGCCGCGCGACCGTCGCTGACCACGACATGAGCAAGCTTCTGCCGGAGCGGATTGAGCGCGGAGTGAGGAATGATGAGGAACATCTGGCCGCCGCGATAGAGCGCCTGCAGCATGATGTTCGCGCAGATCGACATGTTGCCGCTTCGCCCGATCGCCAGCGAAGCCATCGCCGTCTCGACCCGCTCCACGCGAAAGGTGACGTTCGAAGTGCCGGCGAAGGCGGATTGCAGCGCCTTGGCGAACCGCTCGAACAGTGCCTGCACCAGGCGGAGCTCGATGTTGGAGAAAGAGCGCTCGACGTCGAGCGGCGGCTCGGCGCCGTCGGAGCCGAACATCGCCTCGACCATCGTGAACACGAAGTCACGATCGAGCATGATGATGATGCGGGAGTCCCACTGCTCGGCATAGAGCACCGCCGCGACCGCGTTGGCCTCGTAGTCCTTGATGATGTCGCCGACGCGGTCGTTGGTGATGCCGTTGACCGAGAAATAGCAGGGTGTTCCAGCCATCGGCTGGAGACTGTCGGTGCACGATGCCGCCATGCGATCGAAGATCACATTGAGCATCGGCATACGATCGATCGATATGCCGGCTGCGTCCAGCAGGTAGTTCGGCAGCTGCTTGCGCTGATCCACTTCGGCGTCTTCCATCATCATGCGCGCGCCGCCTTGGGTTCGGCTTCGGCCACGACCGGCTTGGGACCTGCGATGGTCTCGTTCTCGACGACGTCGATCGACGGCCGCTCCGTGCTTGCGATCATCTTGCGGCCGTGCTCGACCGCGATCTGCGGCATGGCGCCGTTCATGAACGCCAGCAGCGTCTGCTTGACGATGATGTAGGGACGGCACTTCTTCTCGCGCGTCATCTTGATCTTGATCGCGAAGGGCGAAAGCACGCCATAGGACAGGAAGATGCCGGCGAAGGTGCCGACCAGGGCAGCGCCGATGAAGCCGCCCAGCAGCTTCGGCGATTGGTCGAGCGCGCCCATGGCCTTGATGACGCCGAGCACGGCGGCGACGATACCGAGCGCCGGCAGCGCCTCGGACACCGTCACCAGCGCATGATAGGGCGCCAGCTTGCCTTTCACGATGGTATGGATCTCCTCGTCCATCAGCGCCTCGATCTCGTGGGTGCGCGCGTTGCCCATGATGATGAGGCGGACGTAGTCGCAGATGAACTGGAGCAGCGAAGGATCGCCGAGCACGCTCGGAAACGCCTTGAAGATCTCGGAGGACGAGGGATCGTCGATATGCGCCTCGACCTCGTTGCGGCCCTTGCCCCGCAGCTCACGCATCAGGGCATGCAGGGCCCCGAGCAGGTCGAGATAATAGCGCTGCCCCGGCACCGCGCCGGTGATGGCCTGCATGCAGGCAACGCCGGTGTCCACGACCGTCTTCCAAGGATTGGCCACGATGAAGGTGCCGACCGCCGTGCCCACGATGATCACGAATTCCCACGGCTGCATGAGCACGGCCAGATGCCCGCCCATGGCTGCAAAGCCGCCGAGCAGTGCCGCTACCGTGATGAAAATCCCCACGAAACTGCCCAACGCGCCGCTCCATCGCCGATCCCATCGGGAATATCTAGTCGGCCACGCTTGCGCGAGGCTGGCTTCTTCGTCGCCAGCCTCGCGCAAGCAATTCGCGGCAGTTTGAGGCGAAGCCGCAACAGCGGCCAGAGGGGCGCGCGTCATGCTATCCACCATCGCGGACTACACCCGACTGACCAAGGACATGGGCAAGTCGCTGACGCAGGTCGCACAGCAACCGGACGTCAGCCGCGAGACCGACTACTTCCTCAGCCATATCGGCAACGTGAAGACCATCGACGATTTCCTGAAGGACTATCGTCTCTATTCTTACGCCATGAAGGCCTACGGCCTCAGCGACATGACCTATGCCAAGGCGTTCATGCGCAAGGTGCTAACCGAGGGCGTTGCGAGCAAGGACGCCTTCGCCAACAAGCTGACCGACACCCGCTACCGGCAATTCGCGACCGCGTTCAATTTCGCTGCCCTCGGCGACAAGGCAACGCAGACCACAGCAGCCACGACCGGCACCGCGACCCAATACGTCACGCAGACGATGGAGGAGAAGGCCGGCAATCAGAACGAAGGCCTGCGCCTGGCGCTGTATTTCACCCGCAAGGCTTCCACGATCACGACCCCCTACCAGATCCTCGCCGACAAGGCGTTGACGCAGGTGGTTCAGACCGCGCTCGGCCTGCCGTCGACGATCAGCTCGGCCGACATCGACGCGCAGGCCAAGCTGATCGCGAGCAAGATCGATCTCGCCGATTTCCAGGACCCGGCCAAGGTCACCAAGTTCGTGCAGCGTTTCGCGGCGATGTGGGACGCGACCCAGGCCCAGAACGACACCTCGACCAACCCCGCGCTGGTCCTGATCGCCGGCGCCGCGACGTCGATTAGCATGGATACCAACCTGCTCGCGACACTTCAGAACATCAAGTTCAACAGGTAAGCCATGCAATCGGCTCTCTATGTGGGATTGTCGGCGCAGGTCGCCCTCGAAAAGCGCCTCCAGACGATCGCCAACAACGTCGCCAACGTCAACACGGCGGCGTTCCGCACCGACGTGGTGAAGTTCGAGACCGTGCTCTCCAAGGCGGGCCCGACGCCGGTGGCGTTCTCCTCGCCCGGCGACAACATCATCTCCCGCGAGATGGGCAGCATCACCGAGAGCGGCAACCCGCTCGACGTCGCCGTGGTCGGACAGGGCTGGATCGCCTTCGCCGGTCCGAACGGCACGGTCTACACGCGCGACGGCCGCCTCCAGATCGCTCCCAACGGCGATCTTCAGACCGTGAGCGGCTTCCCCGTCGTCGATTCCGGCGGCGCGCAGATCACGCTGGACCCGAACGGCGGACCGATCTCGATCGCGCGCAGCGGCGCGATCACCCAGGACAACAACGAGATCGGCACCATCGGCCTGTTCAACATCCCCGCTGATGCCAATCTCGAACGCTACGGCAATTCCGGCGTGACGCCCGACCGGCCCGCGACCGCCATCGCCGATTTCTCGCGCGACGGCTTCAAGCAGGGCTATGTCGAGGGCTCCGGGGCCAATCCCATGATGGAATTGACCAAGCTGATCGCGGCCTCGCGCGCCTTCGACGGCACCAATTCGATGATCGAGGGCACCGAGAGCTCGCTTCAGAACGCGATCCGGACACTCGGCGAACCCGGCAAGTAGACTGCGCCTCGCGCGCGTTGAGATTGAGGTTGGACGGTTTCCTTGAACGCTCTTCGGCAACTCGAGTGGGCGCTGCTGGAGCTTCAGCAGAGCACTCCCCTGGCAAGCGTCAGCGGCGCGATCTCCGAGATCGCGCCGACGCATTTCCGTGTCTCCGGCCTGTCGCGCTTCGTCAGGCTCGGCGAGCTCATCGGCGTCAATTCGGCCGGAAAGCGCCAGATCGGCGAGGTGGTGCGGATCGACAGCGACGGCATCGTTGCCAAGCCGTTCGACCGGCAATTTGCCGGCGGGCTCGGCTCGGTCGCCTACCGGATGCCGCCTCTGTCCTTCGCGCCCGATCCGAGCTGGAAGGGCCGCGTCATCAATGCCCTCGGCGCACCGCTGGACGGACAGGGCCCCCTCATCCAGGGCCCCCAGGCGGTCTCGGCGGAAGCGGAGGCGCCGTCGGCCATGAAGCGCGCTCGCGTGCACAAGCCGCTGCGCACCGGCGTGCGCGTCATCGACCTGTTTTCGCCGATCTGCGCCGGCCAGCGCGTCGGCATCTTCGCCGGCTCCGGCGTCGGCAAATCGACGCTGCTTGCGATGCTTGCACGCAGCCAGGGTTTTGACACCGTCGTCCTGGCGCTCGTCGGCGAGCGCGGCCGCGAGGTGCGCGAGTTCATCGAGGACGTGCTGGGCAGCGACCGTCACCGCGCCGTCACCATCGTGTCGACCGGGGACGAAAGCCCGATGATGCGGCGGCTGGCGCCGAAGACGGCCATGGCGGTCGCCGAATATTTCCGCGATCGCGGCGAATCGGTGCTGCTGATGGTCGATTCGATCACCCGTTTCGCCCACGCCGCTCGCGAGGTCGCGCTCGCCGCCGGGGAGCCCGCGGTCGCGCGCGGCTACGCGCCGACGGTCTTCACCGATTTGCCGCGTCTCCTGGAGCGCGCCGGTCCAGGCGAGGAGGGATCCGGCACGATTACCGGGATTTTCTCCGTGCTGGTCGACGGCGACGATCACAACGAGCCGATCGCCGACACCATCCGCAGCACGCTTGATGGGCACATCGTGCTCTCCAGGCACATCGCCGACCAGGCGCGCTATCCGGCCGTCGATGTTCTGGCGTCGGTCTCACGCCTCGCCCATAACGTCTGGGACCCCGAGGAGCGCGAACTGGTGAGCAAGCTGCGCGCCATGATCGCGCAATACGAGGACACGCGCGATCTTCGCTTGATGGGCGGATACCAATCGGGACGTGATTCGGGTCTCGATCAGGCGGTCGACATGGTTCCGAGAATCTACAACGCGATGCGGCAGGGCGCTTCGGCTCCGCCGAGCGCCGATCCGTTCCGCGAGCTCCGGGACATGCTCAAGGGCGACCAGCGAACGGAAGGGTGAGGCGGCGTATGAGAGGCGCCTGCCGCCCGTCCTGGTCGTGGTTTTCGACAGGCGATTGCGCATGGTGTTACGCTTCCGGCGCATGCGTTCCCGTATCCGCCACCGATTTCGGTCATGAGCCCGTCACCATTCGGGTGTGCACCGCGCGCCGCCGCGGTGCAAGCGATCGAGCGCGACGATTCTGCGAGCACGGCGACGACAACCGCCACGTGTAATTCCTGTGAGTTCCCTTGGGCGATTCCCGCCGGAACGCACAAGTTGTGGATGACGTGCCGACACACATCATCGTCGTGCACAAGCTTCGGTCAATTTGCGTCGACGACAGACAACAACATGCCGCGCAATCAGCCGCTCGCAAAGTCGGGCGCATGTTGCTCGTCGAGTAGCGCATTGCGTTCACCATCATGTGTCCCGAAGAGCGCGATTGTCTTGAACGTTACAGTCGCTTACGACGACATCCAGTCTCAGCGAGCGTCTTGACTTGATTTTGTTGAGAAGCTCATTCATCGTTTCGCTCGAGTATAAGAAACGTCTGCCTGTGACTTGAACTTTTGGGGGCTTCGGTTGAACCACTCCGATCCACCGTCTGCCGGTGACGGCAACCCGGGCTCCCGCGCGACGACGACGCTGCTGGCATGCCATCGACGCAGCCTCTCGTTCCGGACGACGCGTTCCGCAACGGCCAAGGTGCGGCGCGTTGTGGTCCGTGCCTTTGAACGAGAGTTCGGCACGACAGGCTCGTCGCACACTCAGGGCGCAGAGCGGCTCCGGGGCGCCGCAGACAAAGTTCCGGGGACGAGGTAGATTCCATGCCGTTGGCGCGAGAAGCCGTCGAGCTGCTGGTTCAGGCGGCGAGGGCTTGGTATTTCGAAGGCGATCAGCATGGATTGCGCGATCGGGAGTGGATGGCGCTGCGCTTTCTCGGCCGCGCCAACAGATTTTCGCGCACCCCGTCCGCGCTGGCCGGCTTCATCGGCGCCACCCGAGCGACTGCATCGCAGATCGTGAAGACTCTGGAGGGCAAGTCCTTTCTGGTGCGAAAGCCGTCGCATGAGGACAAGCGTTCTGTCGTCCTGCACGTCACCGCCCAGGGCGAGAAATGCCTGAGCCAGCACGACCCGATCAATCACGTGGTGAATGCGGTCACTTCGCTCGGGACCGACGAGTGCATCAGGTTGCGCGACTCTCTCCGCGAGATCCTCAATCACCTCGATGCTGCCCATCAGCGGCTCAATGCCAGTATCTGCCGGGACTGCATGTTTCTCGCAGAGCGCGGTCCGGGCACCGGCAAGGGACGTGCAACCGCCGAATTCATGTGCCGGCTCTATCGTGCGCCGGTCTCCCTCGAGGAGACCGAGCTGCTCTGCACCAGTTTCGAGCGCACGCGCGACCGCCCCAAGATCGAGCAGCATCTCGACCCCGCGCGCGCGGCGAGCCGGGGGTGAGGCGGACGGCTCGACCGCAGCCGTACAGCCTGGGATGACGACCCAAGACTTGCGGAAGATGCGTGCGGAAGATCTCGCAGCGGAAGAATCTCTTCGAGATGCGCACGTGTCCCTCCCGCGAGCACGTCGGCATTGCGAGCGCAGCGAAGCAAATCCGGTGTGTTTCCCTGGAGGGATTCCAAAGTTTCATTCAGCGCGCGTCTGCTCCTCAAGCCTGGTTCCGACTCGCAATTGCGGAGCAGAGGCGTCATCGCAGTCCCAACACGCATTTCAACTTGCAAGACATGCCTCCGCGTTCTCGCGGCTGAACTCGCCCGAGCTTTGCTCGTCGCTCCACCCTCTTGAGCCAAGAGGGCACAGGGAAGGCCGGGTGCCGGCCGGCACCCGCGGTCCGCTGCGCGAAATGCACACGCAGGAAGAACCGCACAGCAGCATACAGGTGAGGCCCAACACACGGCCTTCCCTGCGCGATGGTCGGACGGCTTATGCCGTGCTCTCCCGGGAGCCGAGTTCGTTCTGGCCTCCCTGACTCTCGCGAAATTCACCGGCACCGCGCCGGTTGACGCGACTGCCGCCTCCGCAAGAGCTTGACCGTAGCAACGACGGCCAGGACCACACGGTTTTGCCGTACGCACGGCCCGCCATTTCGCCGCAGTTTTCCCGGCCCTGTCGACGGAGCTGGAAACTTACAGACGAGACGAACCTGACAGCGCCGTTCGTCCGCGCGAAGCCTCAGGGCTCACGGAGAGCAATCCGCCCTGCCCCGGCAACTCGCGCCCGACGCTGCCGCGTCCACCGCAAGCCCGGCTCGCGACAATGACGACCACACGATCGCCCCTCAAGGATGAGCCGGGATGGGCGACACATACGATAAATCCGAATTTCGGTAAAGCGAAATATTTTCGCGACACCGGGTTGACAGAGGGCGACACAGCAAAGCCCCCTCGCCCCCGGATGGCGCGCAACGCCATCCGACAATCGCGTCTCAGGCGCGGACGACCGGATGTTCGCAGCGCACGATCGGACAACCGATCCAGTTTCATGGCGCATACCGTACAACAAAAAAGCACCCGGCGGTTTCCCGCCGGGTGCTCGTCGAAATGCTTCGACAGATCTTACCAGTTGCGCTGGGCGCGGAGCAGCAGCGTGAAGCTGTCCTGGTCCTTCAGCTCGTACACAGCAGTCGGCTTGGCCGTGTTGGCAGCCGGGCTGAGCACGGCAGTGCCCGAGTACTTCTGGTCGAGACGGGTCCAGTTGAAGTCGCCCGAGAAGGTGAGGTTCTTGACCGGGGTCCAGCGGGTGATGATACCGATCTGGCCGACGGCGAAGTCAGGGTTACAACCCGTGACACCGGCGAGACCGCCGAACACGCCGCCTGCACCGTTGGCGCCGCAGAGCGTGGTCTTGGCGAGCGTGCCGAACTGGGCCTGAGCGTAAGCACCGTAAAGCGCGGTGTTCCAGTAGGGATCCCAGTTGTGGGTGTAAGCACCACGGAAGCCCCAGGTCTTGACGGTCTCCTGCGAGCCGCCGGTCACGAACACCGTATCCGGAGCATTGGCGAAGCCGACGCTCTGGTACGCATTGCCCGAGCTGCCGTACATCTGGTAGGAGCTGCCCGCCAGGTTCTGGAAGTTGTAGCGGGTCGCACCGTCGGTGTAGACGCCCTGGATGTTGATCGTGTCACCCGCGCCGGTCGGGATGTTCTTGATCGACAGAGCGAGCTGAACCGCCCAACCCCACTTGTCGTCGGGGTGGCCAGAGGTCTCGGTCGCGCCGTAATAGGCGACGTGGTTGTCATGCGCGGCAACCGACGCCTGGAACAGACCCCAAGCCTGGTCGACACGGACCATACCGACGAGGTTCGGCGAACGCGAGCCGCCAATGGCATTCGAGCCATACGAACCGCCAACCATGCCAGCGGCAGTCGCGCCGTTCAAGTTGAGGTTGCCGGCCTGGTAGTAGGCCGTCGCATCTTCGGCCGAGAAGGCTGCCGTGATGCCCTGACCGAAGTCAGCGGTGTAGGTGAACTGGTTGACACCAGTGACCGTGCCGCTGCCGCCGACGAGGCTGTCGATGTTGTTGCCGGGATAGTTGGTCCAGGGCGCGTCGAACTGCGACACGGCCTTACCCATGGTGAAGCCGGCGAACTGGATGAAGGCGTAGTACACGCCGAGCGAACCGCCCGAGGTGCCGCCGTCGGTCGAGTTGATGGTGGTGGTACCAGCCGTCGTGGCTGTGTAACCGGTCGTGCCCGTACCCGAGCCGGTGCCGACGTAGCCACCGGTCGTCCAGGTGAAGACCGCGTCGAAGTAGGTGCGGACGACGCCATATTCGGTCGCGGTGCGCGTGTCGATGTTGAGATCCTGACGAGCGCGCATCGAGTAGTAGTTGCTCAGACGGTTGTGTGCACCGGCCGGAGCGCCGTTCGAGATGCCGTAGTTGCTGTTGGTGTTGAACGCGACTTCGGCGCGCAGGTAACCACCCAGCTTGATGCAGGTGTCGGTGCCCGGGATGTAGTAGAAGCCGGCGCCGTACAGCGAGCAGATCTTCACGTATTCGACGGCCTTGGCCTTCACGGGAAGATCGGCTGCGAACGCACCGGAGACGGCCATCAGGCCGGCTGCCGAGCCGAGAAAGAGCGTCTTCGTCAACTTCATTGGTAAACCTCCACGTCGGTTCAGGGGGCTCGGCTCCTCGGCGGAGGCCGCTTTACCCACTTTAATTTCCGTTCAATTCAGATCCGCACTGAAGGTCCGGACTGAAACGACAGCGAGGTGCCCCCCCTCCGTCGTACCTCACGTATAGTTTATAAAATTCATTGCCTCAATTTATTGATCCAGTGAATTGAAACTTCCATTGGGGATGTTGCCCGAGCGCAACAGGCGGCCCCAACGCACCTAAGAAACGGCTTGAAATAAAAGAAAAAGCCCCCAGGGGGCATCCCGAGGGCTTTCTTGGAGGTCTCACATCGCTGCCTATCGCAACGGTCAAGAGCAGCAAATTCTGAGTGCGAGGAGACGTAATCTAATTAATTGTTTTTTGCAAGCATCGAAGCGCTGGTTTGTTTTTGCGATGCGGTGTCTACCGTTCCATCTTTACGCGAAGTCCGAGACGGCTCCGCAATATCCGGCTAAAACACTGCTCCAGGGCACAACAAGAAGAACGATCAGAGCAGAATGGGGCAGCTGGATGATCGAGAAGAAACTCGACAGGGCGATCATGGACTTCGTCTGGAACGTCGTCGAAATTCACTCGCAGCTGGAGAACATTCACACCAGCTGGGCCGGACTGCTGGGCATTACCCAGCCGCAATGGCTGATCCTGATGGCGATCACCGAACTGGACGAGGGGCGCGGCGTCGCCGGGATCGACATCGCCAACAAGCTGCGGGTCCACCCGGCTTTCGTGACCAACCAAACCAAGACCCTCGAAAAAGGCGGCTTTCTGTCACGACGACCGGCGGCGGACGATGCCCGCTTCGTCCTGATGTCGCTCACGGCGAAGGCGACGACCGAGATCGAGAAATTATCGAAGCGAAAGCTCGCCCTGAATTCGACGATGTTCAACGATTTGGACGAAAAGACCTTGGCTGAATTGAACGCTTCGCTCGCAATGATCGCCAAGAACGCCCGGCTGGCTGCGCGATTGCTGGCTATCGATGCGTCCTGATCGGCCGATGCCGGGCGCAGAATGCAAGCCGGACGCTGCTGTCGTCGCGCCGCGGGGACCTGCAATTCCGCCGGACCAGGCTAGAGGTGGGTCACCGGGTCGAGCTTGCGGGCAGTTCCAAGCTTGCTGTCGAGCCACTCGACAATGAAGTCGTCAACGGCGACGAAATTCTCGACCTCGCCGAGCGGGTGCGGGAAGTTGTTGGGCACGACGACCGAGCAATCGGCTCCAATCCGCCGGTAGTCGGCTTGCAGCTCGAGAGCATCCTGCTCCCATACCATGGAGCGACTCCCGACGACCATGAGCAGCGGGCACGGGACTCGACGCGGCGGCAGCATTGTCTCTCTGGAGACCTCGTCAGGGACGGCCTGCCCGAAGCCGGTCATCCAGCGAAGTGACGCCTGGCACATGACCGGCCTCACAAGCCCGCCGTCGCACACGGCGGCCGCGATCCTGCGATCCGAGAGCGCAAGGCGGGAGGCATGAGCGGCGCCCGCCCCTTCGCCGTAGATTCCGATCCGCAGCGGGTCGACATCGGGGCGGGCTTCCAGGTAGTCCAACCAGAACTGAAGCCTGTGCTCCGGCTTGAAGGAGCGATGAACGGTCGAATTGCCGGAGTCAACGAGCAGCAGCGACATGGTCCCGCAGAGCGAGGCGGGCAGCAGCCTGCTCATCATCGAGCCCAAGGTGGCATCGTCGTCGCTGACGCAGATCACCGCCGGCGCGGCAGAGCCGCGACGAAGCGCGGGCAGGAAGAAGCCAGCCAGGGCGCCTTGATCGAAGCAGTCGATCTTGACGCGCTCGATCGGCAGACCAGCCTCTGTCTCGAGGCCTCTCAGGCCGGTGACGACCTCGTCTGCGAGGTCGGCACTCTCGACATCTCCTGGACTACTCAGACTTCTGACGACTTCGAGGGCCGTCAGCGAGCACAGCCACGCTTCCCCGGCAATCTGAGCCGAACGCGTCTCGCGCGCAGATTCGGCCAATGTCCGGTAGTCGTCGGCGACGCTCAACCAGTCCGAAATCCACAGATGCCGGTGCGACTCGTGCGCAAGCTCCATGACGGACAGGCTTTCGAAAAACTGGGAGGCTCGATCCCGCAAATGAGCCAGATTTCGTCCGGCGCCGTCGCACGAACGGTGAGGCGAAGTTTCACCTTCCATGTCGGCCCCCGAACGCCGCCGCCAACGATTGCGCGGACCTGCGTCCAGACTCGCCGGCGTCGTGCTCTGCGCGGGGCCACACACGCCCGATCGCGGGCGCGCCTGATTGCGTCTGCGCCCCAGAATGCTGCCTGACGCGGTGATGGTCTTCGTCGCCATCTCGACGCCGCGCAGCAAAGCTGCTGCGCGAAGCGATCCGCATTCCAAACGAGCGGGCTTGGGCACAAAATCCCGGCCGGCTCACCCCAATCGTCACGTTTCAGCTCCGTCGCTGATACACAGTCTAGCGCCACGCAACCTGCGAGGTTTACGCAGCGGGCTTTGTCGTTTCTTGTTGCGATCGGCGAGTCAAAACCATTCGTGCCGACACAAGAGACATGCCTGTGTAAGCCCCGATTGTGAAAGCACGATGTGGTGAAGGGTGCAGCGCACTACCATCGTGTGCCAAGCCCGTAGGAAGACGCCAAGATCTTCCATTGTGACAGTCTTTCGCGAAGGGCGCGTGACGACGACGGTCGCGCCCGCGAGGGAGTGGAATAGCCGAAACGCCAACCCAATCCGGGAAGCTCAATCGCCTTGAAGGAACAAGGTCCGAGCCTCGGCCTCGGGGGCAGTGGCGCCTCCTTGTATGCATTATCCCAGTTGCCAACTTCCCGCAGTTCGCCTTACATGCCGCCAACTCGCCCGCAGAGAAAGGGCAGGGCTGAAAATTGCACACATTCAAAGGGACGGAGCATGGCGCGCAACATATTGATTCTGGGGGCTTCTTACGGCTCGCTGCTGGGCACGAAGCTGCTGATGGCAGGGCATAACGTAACCCTGGTCTGCCGCGCCAAGACCGCGGAGCTGATCAACCGGGATGGTACCGAGGTGCGCATCAAGTTGCGCGACGAGGCGGTGCACCGTGCGATCTTCTCGCGCGACCTGCCCGGCAAGCTCGATGCGGTCACGCCGGCCAATGTCGACCTCTCCCGTTACGATCTGGTCGGCCTTGCGATGCAGGAGCCGCAATACACCAACCACACCGTGCGCGTTCTCATGGTCAAGATCGCCGCGGCGAAACTGCCGTGCCTGTCGATCATGAACATGCCGCCGCTGCCCTATCTGAAGCGGATCCCGGCACTCGCAGGCCTGGATCTCGAGGAGGCCTACACCAATGCGCAGGTGTGGGAGCGGTTCGAGCCGGGGCTGGTGACGCTGTGCTCGCCCGACCCGCAGGCATTCCGTCCGCCGGAAGAAGCCGCCAACGTGCTTCATGTCGGCCTGCCGACCAACTTCAAGGCATCGGTCTTTGCCGACGAGAAGCACAACAAGCTGCTGCGCGAGCTCGAGGCCGACATCGACGCCGTGACGCTCGACGGCCACGACGTGCCGGTGAAGCTGAAAGTGTTCGACTCGCTGTTCGTGCCGCTGGCGAAATGGTCGATGCTGCTCACCGGCAATTACCGCTGCATCACGCCCAGCGAGCCGCAGTCGATCCGCGACGCCGTGCACGGCGATCTCAAGCGCTCGCAGACGATCTACGACCACGTCGACGCGATCGCCCGCCGGCTCGGCGCCGATCCGCAGGACCAGGTGCCGTTCGCGAAATACGCCAAGGCAGCAGAAAGCCTGCTCAAGCCGTCTTCGGCCGCGCGCGCGGTCGCGAGCGGCGCGCCCTTCATCGAGCGCGTCGACCTCCTGGTGAAACTGATCTCGCATCAGCTCGGCGTCCCGAACGCCGAGATCGACCGCACCGTCGACACCGTGGACCAGAAGCTGAACGAGAGGATCGTGCAGGGTGGATCGGGCGCGCAATAACGCGCCGTTTCCAGCGATGTCGGCGCTCAGGCGATCAGGAACGATTGAAGCCAGATCAGGCCGGTCACGGCGACCAACGTGACCGCGCCGGTGCGCGCGATCAGGTCGGGATGCCCGAGGTGGCGGGCGCCGCGGCCGAGCGTTGCGCCCAGAATGATCCACGCGGCTCCAGCAGTGACGATCTGAAGCGCGATCACGCCGAGCCAGGGCAACATTTCAAGCGGCCCGGCCCCAAGGGGCAGGAGCAGGAACGCGAAGACCAGCGCTTTCGGGTTCAACAGGGTCGTCAGCAGCACCTGGCCGAACGTCACCGCAGCCCCCTCGCGCAGCTCGCGCGTGTTGACGCGCCAGAGCATGACGGCGAGGCACAGGATGTAGATGGTCACGGCGACGCGGAGCACGACCGCCGCAATCGGGATGTCGCTGATGACGGGACCAAGCGCCAGCCGCAGCACTGCGATCGCCAGCAGGTAGCCGCACAGCTCCGCCGCGAGCAGATGAAGGGAGCGCGAGATACCAGCCCCCGCGCCTGATGTCGCGAGCAAGGTGTTGGTCGGCCCCGGCACCGCCAGCAGGAAATAGGCCGACGTGATGAAGGTCAGAAAAGTCATACGGCCAAATAACAGGCCTGGGGCTCACGGATCTTGATCTGCCTCATTCCGTGGCGAGCGCGGGATCGCCTCTTGCATTGCCGCTCGCCCAGCTTCGGCGCGACGCTGTTCCCGGTGTTGCACAAACTCAACGACAATTCTTGCGCCTCATCGGCCACACGATTGGCCGCGCCTGCGCGCGGACCGCTGATATCACGACTGCGTGAGACGACCGCATGCCGCTCGTCATAACCCGGCGCTTCGTGGGCAAAGCGAGCCGATTCCACGCGGAATCAGCTCGCACACGCGCAGGTCCTTCATTCGCGCAAACGTTGCATGCACGCAGGACGGGCACGGCGTCTTGCTCCGCCACGGGGAGATGAGCAAGATACGTTTCTAGGTCAGGTTTTCGCAACCTGTTAGCCGGTCCGTTTGTTCCGGCGCGATCGCTATGCACTACTGAGTTAGCCAGACAAGAACAACAAGAATGGATCAGGCGATGCTGAGCGTCGTCCGCGCCGTGGAGGCGGGCGCGACGACGATGAAGGGCGTGATCGACGCCACCGGACTATCCCGTCTCAAGATCGAACGTGCGTTGAATGCGCTGGAGAAGCAGAAGCTGCTGGTCCGCGACGCACAGGGCTTTCGCGCGACCGGCCTGCCGAAGACGACCCGGCCGGCCCGGCAATGCGGATCGTGCAACGCCTGCTGCGATATCCTCGAAGTGGCCGCGGTCGACAAGCCGGTGAACCAGCTGTGCCGGCATTGGCAGACCGGCACGGGGTGCACGATCTATGACCGCCGCCCGCAAATGTGCCGCTCATTCGCGTGCGCCTGGCTGCAGGGCCATCTCAACGACGACTGGTTTCCCGAGACGGCCGGCCTCGTCGTGCATTTCAGCCAGGACGCCGTCAATGTCACCGTCGACGACGACTGCCCGGATCGCTGGCGCGGGGAGCCATATTTCAGCAAGCTCGCCGAATGGTCGCTGAACGGCATCAGGCGGATCGGAAACCGCGGCTATGCCACCCTCGTCGTCTCCGCCACCGAGCGCTTCCTGCTGCTTGGACGCACCATCGTTCCCGAGCCGACGCCGTTCGGCACCGCCTTCCTGCCGCTCACGGCCGACACTTTCCAATTCTGGAAGGCGACATCGCCGGAGCATTTGCAGCGGCTGCACGAGCGAATCGCCGAGATCGAGCGGATCAGGCAGGAATTCGGCTCCTGCGCGATCCCCGAGACCGGGGACGATGATCCGCAAGCCCCCTATCGGCCCGCGCTTCTACGGTTGTCGGGGCACGCCTGAACCCCGTCGTGGGCAACGCGGCATGATTCGCCCTGCACCGCTCGACGCGCCGCGACGGGATTGATAAGCCCCTGTCCGCGAATGATGGGGACTTGAGTCGGGGACATGACGGTTGCGATCGAGATGGGGCAGACCACGGCAGGCGCCGCGGCCGCCATGGACCTCGAGGAACTGCTGGCGACCCGCCTCCTGGTGCAGGGCAATTCGGGCTCCGGCAAATCGCACCTGCTGCGGCGGCTCCTGGAACAGAGCGCGCCCTGGGTGCAGCAGGCCATCATCGATCCCGAAGGCGACTTCGTGACGCTGGCCGAGCGCTTCGGCCATCTCGTGATCGAGGCCGAGGACCACACCGAGCGCGGCCTTCAGGTCGCGGGCGAGCGTGCCCGGCTGCATCGCGTCTCCACCGTGCTCAATCTCGAAGGGCTCGACGCCGAGAACCAGATGCGACGCGCCGCGGCCTTCCTCGGCGGTCTGTTCGACGTCGACCGCGACCATTGGTATCCGATGCTGGTCGTGGTGGACGAGGCGCAGCTGTTCGCGCCGGCCGTTGCCGGCGAAGTCTCCGACGAGGCGCGAAAACTGTCGCTCGGCGCCATGACCAATCTGATGTGCCGCGGCCGCAAGCGCGGGCTCGCCGGCATCATCGCGACCCAGCGGCTGGCGAAGCTCGCCAAGAACGTCGCGGCGGAAGCCTCCAACTTCCTGATGGGCCGGACCTTCCTCGACATCGACATGGCGCGCGCCGCCGATCTGCTCGGCATGGAGCGGCGGCAGGCCGAAGCCTTTCGCGACCTCGAGCGCGGACAGTTCATGGCGCTGGGACCTGCGCTGTCGCGCCGTCCGCTGCGCCTGAACATCGGCCCGACCGATACAAGTCCGCGCAATTCGACGCCGCGGCTGATGCCGCTGCCGGAGGCAACCCTGGAGGATGCGCGTGCCGTGATCCTGGCGGCGCCACCGCCCGATGCCAGCCGGCCGCAGCGCCGGCCTGCGCCGGATCTGCTGGAGCAGCTTCGCGCAGCGAAGGCGGCCGCCGCGCCGGAGATCCGGACCGAAGTGGCCGAGGTGCCGGTCAGCGCAGAGGAACTCGCCGAGCGGCGCGAACGCGTCGCCCGCACCTTGCGCGCCGTGCTGGCGGAGCCCGATGCCGGCTTCCGCGCCATCGGCGTGCTCTATCAGGAGTTCGTGGTCCGCTGCCGCATCGAGGGCCTCGGCGCGGCGGTGCCGGACCTCAACGAATTCCGCCGCATGCTGACGCATGCGCGCGCCGGGCTCGGGACTGATCTCGCCGATGACGACGCCTGGCAGGACGTCACGCTGCGCGCCTCGATCCTGCCCGACGACATGCAGGGCGTGTTCATGATGATCGCGCGCGCGGCCAAGGAAGGCTGGCCTTGTCCCGGCGATGCTGCGATCGCCCGCGCCTACGGCTCGCATTCGCTGCGCCGCGCGCAGCGGCTGCTCGGCTATATGGAGGAGCAGGGCCTGATCGTCTGCCAGCTTGACGGCGGCGGACGCCGGATCGTGACCCTGGTGGAGCTCGCCTGGGCGACGGCGCCGGGCGACCCCAACGCCGATGACTTGCCGGTGGAACAGGTCCAGAGCGCGGCTTCGCTCTGAACCGGTGGAATCAGGGCCGTCTCACCACGACGGCCTCGGTCGCATCGAAGTCTTCTACCGCGTCCGCCGAACCTCGCCCGTCATCCGAGAACATGCGGCGATAGAGCACAATCGAGGCGAGCCATGCGATCGCGAACAGCGCGATCACCGCGAAGCCGACATTCGCCAGCGACTCGTTCAGGCCGTCGACCAGCGTCCACATGCCGCCGGAGAGGCCGAGCCGATCGCTGATCAGGCCGAGCGCTTCGATGCCGCCGATGAACAGCGCGACCGCGACGGAAGCGCCCGTGATCGTGAGATTGTACCAGAGCTTGCGCAGGGGATCGACGAAGGCCCAGCGATAGGCGCTGACCATCAGCGCCGAATCGGCGGTGTCGACCAGCGCCATACCGGCGGCGAACAGCGCCGGGAAGACCAGGACATCGGCGAGCGAGGCGCCGCGCGCGGCTTCGCTGGCGGAGATGCTGAGCAGACCGATCTCCGTCGCGGTGTCGAAGCCGAGGCCGAACAGGAACCCGAGCGGATACATGTGCCACGGCTTCGTCACCAGACGGAACAGCGGACCGAGCAGCCGCGCCAGGACGCCGCGACGGGCGATAAGCGCATCGAGGCCTGCGGCATCGTGAACGCCCTGCTCTCGCGCCATGCGAAACGTCCGCCACAGGCCGGCGAAGATGGCGAGATTGATGGCTGCGATCACCAGCAGGAACAGCGCCGACACGGACGTGCCGATCAGACCGCCGATCTCCTTGAGCAGGCTGTCACCGCCAAGACTCACGACGCCGAGCGCCAGCAGCATGGTCGCGACCACGACCACGGTGGAATGGCCGAGCGCGAAATAAAGACCGACGCTGCGCGGCGCGCCGCCCGCCTGCATCAGCTTGCGCACGACATTGTCGATGGCGGCGATGTGATCGGCATCGACGGCGTGGCGGAGGCCGAAGACCCAGGCCAGCAGCGCCGTTGCCATCACCGTCGGCCGGTCGCCGAACAGCGAGAAGGCCCAGGCCCATGCGGCGACGTTGGCGGCGACGAGCCCGCCGAGCAGCACCACCGTTCCGGGCTCGGCCGCCCGCACCAATCTCGTCACGAAGTTCATTCCGTCCCGCCGCACACCCTGTCGCGCCAACGGTATGATTTTTTCATAGATTGGTCACACTGGCTAGTCCCGGAGAGGGTTCGTCATGCCGCGTTGTCCCGCCTGCGGGCGCGTCATCGCACCTGAATTGCTACGCTGCCTCGGAGCCGCCGAGATAGGCATCGCGCACCCGCGGATCATCCTTCAGCGCCCGCGCCGGGCCTGATAGCACGATCCTGCCGGTCTGCAGCACATAGGCTTCATGTGCGATCTCGAGCGCGAGGCTGGCGTTCTGCTCGACCATGAACACCGAGACGCCCGCCTGGTTGATGGAGCGGATCAACTCCAGCACGCGATCGACATAGAGCGGCGACAGGCCCATGGTCGGCTCGTCCATCACGATCATGCGCGGCCGGCTCATCAGAGCGCGCGCCATCGCCACCATCTGCTGCTCGCCGCCGGACAAGGAGCCGGCGCGCTGCGACAGCCGCTGGCCGAGCTTCGGGAACAGCGTCAGCATCCTGTCGAGATCCAGCGCCACCGCCTCACGGTCGTTGCGCACGAAGGCGCCCATCAGGATGTTCTCGCGCACGCTCATGTCCGCGAACAGCCGCCGCGCCTCCGGCACCGAGGCGATGCCGCGGCGGACGATCTGCGGCGTGGAGAGGCCGATCAGTGAGGCGCCGTCGAACGTCACCTCGCCCGAGCGCGGTTTGACCAGACCGAGAATGATCTTCATCGTCGTCGACTTGCCGCTGGCATTGCCGCCGAGCAGGCACACGATGTGGCCGCGCGCGACTGTGATCGACAGGTCGAAATGCACCTGGGCCTGGCCATAGAAGGTATTGACGTTGAACAGGGCCAGCAGCGGTTCGGGCGAAGGATTCGTCATGCCGCACTCTCCTGCTCCGTCGTGCCCGATAGGCCGTGGCCGAGATAGGCCTCGATCACCTTGGGATCACCACGCACCTCTTCGCCCGGCCCTTCCGCGATCTTCTTACCCTCGTCCATGACAATGACGCGGTCGGACAGGCGCATCACCATCTCCAGCTTGTGCTCGATCAGGAGGATGGTCAGCCCTTCCGCCTTCAGCTCGGCGACGAGGCCCTGCATCTCCGCGGTCTCGGTCGGGTTCATGCCGGCTGTGGGTTCGTCGAGCAGCAAGAGGCGCGGCCTCAAGGCGAGCGCACGCGCGATCTCGACGCGGCGGCGGTTGGCGTAGGAAAGGCTATAGGCCGGCTGGTCGATCCGCGGCAGCAGCCGCTCGCCGAAGCGGGCGAGAATGGCCTTCACCTCCTCGCGCAGCCGCTCCTCTTCGGCCCTGACGCTGGCGGGTCGCAGCAGCGCAAGGCCCAACTCCAGCAGCGGGCCGATCACCGGCACCGTCGGCTTCACGGCACGCAGTCGCGTATGCGCGCCGATCAGGACGTTGTCCATGACGCTGAGATTGCCGAACACGCGCCCGAGCTGGAAGGTGCGGGCGATGCCTTCGGCCGCGAGCCGTTCCGGCGAGAGACCGGTGATGTCCTGGCCTTCGAAGCGTACGGCGCCGCCATCGGGCCGGTCGAGCCCGGTCACGAGATTGAACAGCGTCGTCTTGCCGGCGCCGTTCGGGCCGATGATGCTGATGAGCTCGCCCCTGGCGAGGTCGAGATCGATCGCATCGACCGCGGTGAGGCCGCCGAAGCGACGCGTCAGGCCGCGCAGGGACAACATGGGCGCGTGCTGATCCGCCATCAGATCGTCCCCAACAGGCCCTGCGGCCGGAACCGCACGAGCAGCAGCAGCACGATGCCATAGATCAGGATGCGGTACTCGGCCGCGATGCGGAAGAGTTCGGGCAAGCCGACCAATGCGACAGATCCGACGATCGCGCCGACCACGTTGCCGAGGCCGCCGAGGATCACGACCGTCAGCGCCAGGATGGATTGCTGCGTGTTGAAGGTCTCGTGGTTGATATAGGAATAAAGATGCGCGGCGATGCCGCCGCTGACGCCGGCGGCGAAACCGCCGAAGATGAAGGCCAGCGACTTGTAGCGGTTCAGGCTGAGGCCATAGGCACGTGCGGCGATGTCATCGTCGCGGATGGCGCGAAAGCTGCGGCCGAGATGCGAACCGAGCAGCCGTCCTTGCAGCAGGGCCAGCACGAGCATCACCGCGAAGCTGAACCAGTAGACCGAGAACGGGCTGATCAGGTCATAGCCGAACAGCGACAACGGCGGGATGCCTGAGATGCCGATCGGACCGCGGGTGACGCTCTCCCAATTGAGGATCACCAGCGAGACGATTTCGCCGATCGCGAGTGTCGCAATCGACACATAGTGCCCGCGCAGGCGGAACGACGGAGAGATCAACAGCGTGCCGAGCGCAGCACTCATCAGGCCGCCGCCGATGACGGCAAGGCCGACCGGAACGGCCAGCGTCAGTGACAGCAGCGCCGAGGTGTAGGCGCCGATCGCGAGCAGCGCGGCGTGACCGAGCGAGACCTGGCCGATCGTGCCCGCGACCAGCGTCAGGCTGAGCGCGAGCATGCCGAGCAGCCAGGCGTTGATCAGGGTCTGGAGCACGTAGGAGGACACCGGGAAGAACGGCAGCACCGCGAAGGCAGCAGCCGCGACCAACAGGGCCCAGCGCGGAATGCGGACCGGACGGCTCGGCGCGATGAAGGTGCCGGTGAGCGGCTCGGGCGGGGCCTGCCGCGCGCTTGCGAACAGGCCGTTCGGGCGCAGCACGAGCACGACGACCAGCAGCAGGAACGCGAACAGATTGCGGTAGCTGGTGCCGAACACGGCGACGCCGTAGCTCTCCACCAGTCCGAGCAACAGGCTGCCGATCACCGCGCCGGGCACGTTGCCGGCGCCGCCGACCACTTCCGCGACGACGCCTTTGAGCGTCGCCTGCAGGCTCATCGCAGTGTCGATCTGGTTGTAGTACATGCCAACCAGCATGCCGGAGACGCCGCCGAGCGCGGACGCGATGCCGAACACCGCCTGATTGACGCGGTTGACGTCGACGCCCATCTGCATGGCGGCATCGCGATCCTGCGCGGTGGCACGCACCGCCCAGCCGAGCTTGCTGTAGCGCAGGAATACGAACAGCAACAGCGCGCTGGTGATGCCGACGCCGGCGATCAGAAGATCGAGCGGTCCGATGGTGCCGCCACCGAGCTGAAAGCGAACGTCAGGCAGCTGGCTCGGCAGCGCGCGCGGATTGGGCGAGAAGGTCAGCATCACCAATTGATCGAGCACGAAGCTGATGCCGATGGTCGCGAGCAGCGGCGCGATCCGCACCGAGTTCTGAAGCGGACGCAGGCCGAACCGCTCGATGATCAAGCCGACCATCGCCGCGACCACCGCCACCACGATGATGGTCAGCGGCAGCGGTGTATGCAGCTTCACCACCGCGACCCAGCCGATATAGGCCCCGACCAGATAGATCGATCCTTGCGCGAAGTTGATCAGCCGGCTGACGCCGAAGATCAGCGCGAGCCCGACCGCAACGAGGGCGTAGACATTGCCGACGATCAGCCCGTTGATCGTGTAGTCGAGCCAGGAAGACAAGCGATGATCCCCGCGAAAAGAGAAGCGCGCCCGGAGCGCCCGCTCCGGCCATCAGGTCAGGTCGGCTTGCCGTCCCACAGCGTGAACTGGCCCTTGCGCACGACGAGCTCGGCGTTCATGGCACCCTTGACGCGGCGGCTCTCGACGTCGAACGTCGCCTGGCCGTAGATGACGCTGGAGACGTCCTTTACCTTGGAGAAGGCGTCGCGGATGGCCCGGCGGTCGTTGCCGCCGATCTTCACCACGGCAGCGGCCATGTTCATCGCGTCATAGGAATAGGCGTTGAAGGCGTCGGGCTCCTGTCCGTTGTACTTGGCCTTGAAGCCCGCGATGAACTTCTTCACCTCGGGCCGCGGATCTTCCGGGAAATAACGCGTGCCGAGATGGACGTCCTCGACCGCTTCGCCGCCGAGCTCCAGGAATTTCGGCGAGTACACCGAGCTTGCCGCGCAGATCGTCTGCTTCAGGCCGACCTGGCGTGCCTGGCGGGCGATCAGCGCACCGTCGGAATAATAGGAGATCAGGATCAGCCCGTCCGGACTGGCGTCGCGCACGCGCACCAGCGTCGAGCGGAAGTCGCGCTCCTCCGCGATGTAGCCCTCGGTCACCGCGACCTCGGCGCCGTACTCCTTCGCCGCCTTGACGAAATGGTCGCGGCTGGTGCGGCCCCAGTCGGTGTTGAGGTGCAGCACCGCGAGCTTCTTCAGGCCAAGGCGCCTGACGGCATAGGACGCCAGCAGCGGCTGCTCGTCGGCCTGGCTGACGGACGTGCTCCACATGAAGTCGCCGCCCTTGGTGAAATCGGGGTGTGAGTTGGTGAAGCCGAATTGCACGAGGCCGCCGCGCTGATAGATCGGCGAGGCCGCCATCGAGGCGGGACTGGAGAAATCGCCGAGTTCCATCACGATGCGGGGATCGGAGACGAATTTCTGGGCGATCGCCACCGACTGGCGCGGATCGCTCTGGCTGTCCTCGAACTGGTAGGCCAGCTTGCGTCCGTTGATCCCGCCGGCGGCGTGAATCTCGTCAAGCGCGAGATCAAAGCCCTGCTTCCACTGGGCGCCATATTGCGCATTGGGCCCGGTCAAGGGGCCGCTGACGCCGAGCAGGATCGGTTCGGCGGATTGCGCAAGGGCGGCGCGCGAAAAGGCCGCTCCCGCCATCATGGCGGCGAGTGAGCCCCTGACCAGGGTGCGGCGATCGATGTTGCTCATGCACGGCTCCATCCATTCAATGTTGAAACAGCAGCAATTCTCGTGCCGGTGAGATTGCCTATTTCGAGGGCTCGCCGAGCGACAGCATCAGCCGGTTCGCCCAGTTGAAGAACGAGGCGCCGTTGATGACGTCGACGATCTCGGCATCGTCGAGGCCCGCACGGCGCAGCTCCTCGATATTGTCGGGACCGAACGCGATCGGCGTCGCGGCCAATGCCACGGACGCCTTGACCACGGCATTCCAGCGTTCGCCGAGTTCGGCTCCAACGCCTTCGTCGAGCAGGCGCTGCACGTCGTCGCGGCGCTTGGAGTAGGTGCTCGCGAACCGCGCATGCACGGAGGCGCAGTAGATGCAGCCGTTGTAGCGCGAGGTCGCAGCCGCCGCGAGCTCGCGCTCGGCGCGCGGCAGGCCGTCAGCAACGTTGTAGAAGATGTCCTTGTCGGTCTTGGTGCGGGCTTCCAGCACCTCGGGATCGCGCACCAGGAGCCGGAAATATTCCGATTTGGCGCGGGCGCGGTCGACCAGACCGGCGAAGTGCCGTTCGGTCAGCTCGGTCTCGGGCAGCGGATCGATCCACGAGACCCAGCCGAGTTCGTCCTGAGTGAAGACGACGGGCGGATTGACGGCGTTCATGATGCGACCTCCTGCGCGCTTGCCGCTGCGAGCGTGCGCAAGCCGCTGACGACGCGCACCTGGAACGACAGGAACGCAACGAGCTGGGAGAACGTCACGATGCCGGTGCTCGACCAGCCGGCCGTCAGCAGCGCCTTCATGTCGGCGGACACAGCATCGCGCGGGTGGAACACCAGGAGATGCGCGTGCTCCAGTGCCGCGGCCAGCCGGGCGCCGAGGACAGTCTTCCGCTCCGCGCTGACGCGATAGATCAGCCCGGCCTTGTTCTCGATCGACAACGGACCGGCCGGATAGGCGCCGTACGGCCCGGACGTCCTGCCGCGCGCGATCTCGGCCTTGATCGCTTCGAGCAAGGGCGCTCCATCCGCGCTCGTGGCAAGCTTCTCGCGATAGAAGGCGGCGACGGGGGACTCGCCATGAAGCCCGGTCACGAAAGCCGCCACGGCTGCGCGCTCGGAAAGCGAGAATTCGCTCGAATCGATCGGGTCGAACAGGGCGAGATAGCTCTTCTGCGCGTTCTCGCGCGCCTGCGGACGACGCGCGCGGATGGCGTCGAGAGCCGATCCCGGCTCGATCCCGGCGAGCGTGTCGATGATGTCCAGTGTACCCATCAGTCAGCCTCGTGCAGCGCGAACATGTTTCATTCCGGCTAGCCCGCCAGCGCCACTTCGGGTGCCGTCCGGGTCCAGCCTAGCGCCGGCGCGACCTTGTCGGCGACGAGCTCGATCGATCGCAGCACATAAGGATGTGGCGCATCGACCGAATGCACCTGGAAGACGAGATCGGTCACCCGCTCGAGCGTGGCATCCGTGCGGAGCGAGGCGATCACCTCATCGGCGCCGCCGACATGGGTGTCGAACGCGGTGATCATTTCCTCCAGCGTCTCGCCCGGCCTGGCGTGGCCTCCCTTGAGGAACTGCGGCAGGGCGCGACGCAGTCCGATGTCTGCGAGGCGCATCGCCTCGCGATGGTCGTCGGCGACGAAGACGCTGCGCGAGGCCATGATGCGGGGCTCGCATCCCGGCGGCAGCGCTGCGAGATAGGCATCGATGATCGGGTTCTGGATCTCGGCGAGCGTGGCTTTCGGCGCCTCCTTGGCCCGTGGCTGGGTGCGCGACAACAACAGACCATCGCCGGCCTTGCCGGCCCGGGCACCGCCCGCGACCGAGAATGTCGCCTGCCAGATGCGCTTGTCCAGTTGCGGCCGCAGCGGATAGAGCGTGTCGCCGCCGTCGAGCGGCTGGCCGACCAAGGCCGTGCGAACGATTTCGAGATTGCGCGCAAAGATCTCGTTGCGCTGCGCGCTGTCGAGGCCGAAAGCGGCAAAGGCCGAGGGATTGCCGCCGGTGCCGACGCCGAGCTCGAAGCGGCCGTTGCAGAGAAGATCGAGCACCGCGGCGTTCTCCGCAACCCTGACCGCATTCTCCAGCGGCAGCGTGACGATGCCGGTGCCGAGGCGGATGCGCGAGGTTTGCGCGGCGACGTAGCCGAGGAACGTGAAGGGCGACGGCAGGCCGCCCTCGCGCTCGTGAAAATGATGCTGCGCGATCCATGCGGAATCGAGCCCGGCCTTCTCGGCGTGCACAATCTGCTCGGCCGCGAAGCGATAGCGGTCCGCCGGCGGCGCCTCGTCGAGCAACCGCGTGAACAAGCCCAGACGTTTCAGGTTTGCGAAGCGTTTCATACGACCCCTGTCGGGCGAGGATTGCCACGCCCCCGATGATGTCGGTTGCCGCAGCTCCAGACAAGCGGGGCATTGCGCAAGGCTGCCCGCCGGATCGCCGTTACTTGGACTTTACGCAGGCAGATTGCCTACCAGCTCGGCAGCACGGCGCCCTTGAACTTGGTCAGCACGAACTCCTTGACCTCCGGGGTGTGATAGCTGTCCACGAGGATCTTGACCCAGGGCTTGTCCTTGTCGGCCGTGCGGACGGCAATCAGGTTGACGTAGGGGCCCTTCGGATCCTCGCGCAGGATCGGATCCTTGACCGGATCGAGGCCGGCCTGGGTTGCATAATTGGTGTTGATCGCGGCGGCGTCGACGTCGTCGAGCGCGCGTGGCGCCTGCGCCGCGTCCACCTCGATGAACTTCAGCTTCCTGGGATTCTCGGTGATGTCGAGCACCGTCGGCTTGAAGCCGACACCGTCCTTCAGCTTGATCACGCCCTTGTCGCGCAGCAGCAGCAGCACGCGGCCGCCATTGGTCGGATCGTTCGGGATCGAGACCTTGCCGCCCTCGGGGAGGTCGGCGAAGGCCTTGTGCTTCTTCGAATAGACGCCGATCGGGAAATTCACGGTCAGGCCGACGGCCTCGATCTTGTAGCCGCGATCGGCCTTCTGGTTGTCCAGGTAGGGCTGATTCTGGAACGAATTGGCCTGGATCTCGCCGGCGTCGAGCGCGGCGTTCGGCACCACGTAATCGGAGAACTCGAGGAGCTGGATGTCGAGCCCCTGCCTGGCGGCGATCGGCTTCACGGCCTCGAGGATCTGCGCATGCGGACCCGGCGTCACCCCGATCTTGATCGTCTCGGCGGTTGCTGCGGCGGACCAGACGGCGAGCACGGTCGAGAGTATCAAAGGGAGGCGAAACGACATCTTGGTCTCCGTAGGTCTGCGACAGACAAATATGGAACCGTATTCGCTTCCCCGCCGCGCGAAATCAATGAAATGGAAAACCATATTGGCAGGCCCCCGCGGACGCACGTTCTCCATTCGACATCAAACGGAAAAGAAATCACGCCGGGCATCCGTCATGTGTGGCGATTTCCCGGCCGCGGCAATGATTCTTTCGCCAGCGCAACACTCCGAAACTTGATGGATCTGCGCCCGCCGGGTTAGCGTTTCGGTGCGGCCTTAGAACTTCCCCAAGTTCACCTAGATCGCACCGGATCGCCACCTGGGTCTCTCAGGCAGGCGATCCGGGTCCGCGCCCCGACCGGGGCACTCTCCGCATCGTCATTTCGTCGCATCCCCGCCTTGCCGGCATTGCCGCCCCGGCCGTCATGAAACATGATGGCTGCTTGGCGACGAGTTGCGCAGGTGGAGGACATCCGATGAACGAGAACGAAATTCGCGGTTTGATCGCCGAGGTCAAGCAAGGCAGGCTGTCGCGACGCTCGTTCATCCGGAAAGTCGCCGCGATCGGGATCGCGGCACCGGTCGCGAGCCAGATCCTGGTTTGGCACGACGTGGCGATGGCGGACGCCAGGCTGCAGTACAAGCCGACCAAGGCCGGCGGCGGCGGCACGCTCAAGATCCTGCTCTGGCAGGCACCCACCCTGCTCAATCCGCATTTCGCGATCGGCACCAAGGACCAGATCGCCACGCGCATCTTCTTCGAGCCGCTCGCCGGCTGGGACAAAGACGGCAATCTCATTCCCTGCCTGGCCGCCGAGGTGCCGACCAAGGCGAACGGCGGCCTTGCCGCGGACGGCATGAGCGTGATCTGGAAGCTGAAGCGGGGCGTCAACTGGCACGACGGCAAGCCCTTCACCGCCGACGACGTCGTCTTCACCTGGCAGTACGCCGCGGACCTCGCGACCGCGGCCTACACCACGGGCTCCTACAAGGACATCAAGGTCGAGAAGATCGACGACTACGCCGTCAAGGTGCTCTTCAAGGCGCCGACGCCGTTCTGGGCCGACCCGTTCGTCGGCGGCTCGGTCGGACAAATCCTGCCAAAGCATCATTTCGGCGACTATGTCGGCGCCAAGTCGCGCGAGGCGCCGGCCAATCTGAAACCGGTCGGCACCGGCCCCTACAAATTCGTCGAGTTCAAGCCCGGTGACCTGATCCGCGCCGAACGCAACCCCGACTATCACGTCAAGAACCAGCCGCATTTCGACACGCTCGAGGTCAAGGGCGGCGGCGACGCGGTGTCTGCGGCGCGCGCGGTGCTGCAAACTGGCGAATACGACTTTGCCTGGAACATGCAGGTAGAGGAAGAGGTCCTCAAGCGCATGGAGGCGGGCGGCAAAGGCAAGCTCGACATCACGCCTTCGGGCAATGTCGAGTTCATCATCCTCAACACGACGGACCCCTGGACCGAGGTCGACGGCGAGCGTTCGAGCGTCAAGACCAAGCACCCGACACTGTCCGATCCCGCGGTTCGTCGGGCGATCAATCTCCTGATCGACCGCGATTCGATTCAGAAATTCATCTACGGGCGCGGCGCCCTCGCAACCGCGAGCTTCGTCAACGCGCCCAAGCAGTTCAAGTCCCCCAGGCTGAAATACGAGTTCGACATCGACAAGGCCAACAAGATCCTCGACGAGGCCGGCTGGACCAGGGGCGCGGACGGCATCCGCGAGAAGGACGGCAAGAAGCTCAAATACGTCTTCCAGACCTCGACCAACGCCCCGCGCCAGAAGACCCAGGCCATCATCAAGCAGGCCTGCCAGAAGGCCGGCATCGAGATCGAGATCAAGGCCGTGACCGCATCGGTGTTCTTCTCCTCCGACGTCGGCAACCCCGACACCTACTCGAAATTCTATGCCGACATGGAGATGTACAACACGACGCAGCCGCAGCCCGATCCGGAGCGCTTGCTGAACCAGTGTGTCTCCTGGGAGATCGCCACCAAGGACAACAAGTGGCTGGGCCGCAACAACTCGCGCTATTCCGATCCCGAAGCCGACAAGGCCTACAAGGCCGCCCAGAACGAGCTCGACCCGGTCAAGCGCGCCGCGCTGCTGATGAAGGTCGACGAGATCTTCTGCGGGGCCAACGTGTTCCTGCCGCTGCTCTCGCGCCACATCGTCAACGCGAGCGTCAACAGCCTCATGACCGACATCTCCGGGTGGGACACCATCACATGGAACCTGGCAGCGTGGTATCGGAGCTGAGGGGGAGCTCGCCGAAATCTCTCGGGTCCCGGACAAAGCTGCAACACAGATCGCGTGTCGAAGACGCGCGTGAATGCGTGTATCGCGGTGCAGCGCCGGGATCCGGAAGGCGACATGGACCGAATCCCTTCCATTGTGTGCTCCAGATCACAGCAGAAGCACGCGCCTTCCCCTACAAAGACCAGGCATGGCCGCAAACAAGGTAACGGCGGTACGCACGAGCTGCGGAGATGATCGACAGCTACGGACTTTCGAAAGCCGCCAGGGCGAGGAACCCGGCGGCTTTTCTCCTTCTTGCGAGAGGTACGGGCAATCAAGCTCTCAGGAACGGCAGGGCAAGCGAAGCCCATCAACGCCCCAAAGCGCGATGACGATTCATCGCAATCGCATCGCGCCTTAGTGCCACGTCGCGTCCGCTTCGACGATCACCACCCTGACTTCGGGATCTTCGGCCGTGTTGCAGATGCAGGGCATGCCCTCGCCTCAGCGGCAGCCGGCCAGCTTCTCACTCCAGACCCGGAACGGATGGTTTTCGCGGACCCATCCCAGTCCGTGGCAGGAGGGGCAGGTCTTGTCGGTCACAGCGTATCCGGCGTCCGCAACGTGTTCGACTTGTCCTCGTTGCGCAGCTCCTGCTCGGCGGCGTGCCAAAACTCTTCCTCGCGGCCTTCAGGCCTGCCGGCTTGCTCCCACAAGCGATGCGCGCGTTCTCTGATCTCTTGCTCGGTCGGCTCGGACAATTGCACCTCCTGCTTTGGAAGCACGGCCCCACCCTTGGGGGTCCTGGGGGGCTTGGAGGCGGGGCCGTGCAGGCCAGCCATCGGCGGCGACGCTGGCCCGCGGAGTCAAGCTTCGACCATGTGCAAGAGTTCCTGCGCACCCGTCCACGCCGGGCGGAATCCCTGACCGGCGAAATTGCGGCTGGCCCCGGCTATCAAATGGCGGCTGCGGCTTCGCGCTCTCGCGGCGCAATCCGCCCAAGCTTTGCTTGATCGCTCCACCCTCTAAAGCCAGGAGGCGCAGGGAAGGCCAGGAGCTGACCTCGCACCCGCGGTCTGCTGCGCGAAATAGCGCCAAGGAGACCGCACAGCAGCATACAGGTCGTGCCAATCACTCGGCCCTCCCTGCGCGATGGTTGCACGGCTATGCCGTGCTCCCGGAGCCAGAAACTTGCTGGCGGCGCACGACCCAGCTGCTAGCTGTAGAAGATGCCTCCGTCGACGTTGAGGGCCTGGCCGGTTACGAACGCGGAATCATCCGACGCAAAGAACGCTACTGGACCGACGACGTCCTCCGGTTGGCCGAGCCGGTGGAGGTCGGTGACCTTCTCGAAATAGGCAACTCGCTCGGGATCGCGGAGATTGTTGAGCCCCATCTCCGTCACGATGATGCCTGGACATACGGCATTGACGGTGATGCCGTGGCCTCCGAACTCCATGGACGAGACGCGCGTGAAGCCGACCACGGCCGACTTCGATGCAGCGTAGTGGGACTGTCCCGGACCGCCCGTTCGGGCGGCGAGCGAGGCGATGTTGACGATCCGTCCGTATTTGCGCTCCTTCATATGGGCCACCACGGCCTGGGTCATCTGGAACACGCCGCGCGTGTTGACGGCGAACGTCTGATCCCACGTATCGGTCGTCAGCTCGTCGATGGTCGCCAGCCTGAGGATTCCCGCATTATTGACGAGGACATCAATGTGCCCAAGTCCCTGGATGGCTTCAGCCACCGCCCGCCTGCAATCGCCGACATCGCTCACATCGCCCAGCACCGGGATGCATCGGCCGCCAAGCTCCCTGACCTCTGCAACGGTCTCGAGAAGGACCTTCTCCTGGGCAGCGATGTCGGTCAGCGCGAAATCGTAGCCGCGCCTTGCAAGGCCGATGGCTATCGCGCGGCCAATTCCGCGGCTTGCTCCCGTCACGATCGCATGTCGGGCCATGTTGCGTTCTCCCCTGTTGTTCGGATGAATAGTTTCTGCCGATGTGAATGGATCAGGCGCGAGCGGCCTTGCGGACCGGGAGGGTGTTCATGGCCTTCACGGTCTCCTCGAACGAGACGAGATTGGCGCCCGAACCCAGCCCGGTCGCGACGATCGCGGCCGTCGCGGTCGCGAGCCTGGCGCAGTCGAGCAGGTCCCAGTCGCGGGCGAGACCCGCGATGAAGCCGCCCGTGTAGGAATCGCCGCATCCCGAGGTATCGCGGACCGCGACCTCGAACGCCGGCACCGTGAACTGACGGCCGTCGCGTGTCATCACGAACGAACCATCGGCAGCGAGAGAAATGGCGCAGGCCCCCGCGCCCTTGTCGATGAAGAACCGCGCACACGCGGCGGGATCGTCGGTTCCGACCATGGCACTGGTTTCATCGATGCTCGGCATGAAGAAGTCGACATAGGGCAGCAGCGGCTCGACCAGCGCCAGCGTTTCACGCCGCGCCTGGATGAGATCGAGCGTCGTCGTGCAACCGGCCGCCTTCGCGTCGCGCAGCAATGCGACGGAAGGCGCTCCATCCATCGCGAGCAAGGAACCAACCCCGCCGAGATGCAGAATCTTGCTCCGGCAAGCGGCCTCTTGCGTGTCTGGTGCGATACGCCAGCGGGCGGAGGCGCCCCTTGCGTGCATGACCGGACGCGAGCCGTCGGGCCGGATCGGCAGGATCGTGGCCGAGGTCGGACTGCCGGCCATCCGCTCCATGAGAGAGATGTCGATGCCTTCACGCTCCAGCGCGTTCAGCATCCAGTCGGCCTTCTCGTCGGAGCCGACGGCGCCGACCGCGAGCGCCTTCAGACCGAGGCGCGCGCAAGGGACGACCGTTCCGCCGGCGGTGCCCGCGACCGCGAGCCGAATTTCTTCGATCAGCAAGCGGCCGCCACCCGGCGGAATCTCGGTCACCGGGACCCCCAGAATATCCAGAATATAAGTACCGCAGACGCTGACGTCGTGAGAGTGAGCCATGATTTCTCGCAGACAGTGGTTTGATCGTGATCTAGCTCGAACGCTGGGGAATCTTGGGCGCGCCGTCGTTATCGCGCAGGCCGTACTGCCCCCATCGCTTCAGGATGCTGTCGATTTCCTCGTCCGGCAGCAGCGGAGGAGAGCCAAGCTGAAGACAGCCGTGATACTGCTTGGCGAGCACCTCGACCTCCACCGCGAGCCACATGGCCTTGCGCAGGTTGGGACCGATGGCGATCAGCCCGTGATGCGCGAGCAGGCAGGCGCGGCGATAGCGAAGTGCGTCCAGGGCGGCCTGCGACAGCTCGGCCGTGCCGTATTGGGCATAGGGCGCACAGGGAATGTCGTTTCCGCCGGCAGCGGCGATCATGTAGTGAATCGCGGGGATCGAGCGATTCATGATCGCGATGATCGTGCAGAAGATCGGATGGGCGTGAACCACGGCGCCAACCTCCGGCTTCGACCTCAGGATATCGAGGTGAAAACGCCATTCCGTCGACGGAACGTTGCCGGCCGAGGCGGTCCACGAGCCGTCCCACTTCATGGCCACGATGTCTTCGGGCTTCATGCGGTCGTATGGAAGACCGGACGGCGTGAGCAGGATGCCGTCGTCGGTTCGGACGCTGATGTTTCCGGACGTTCCCTGGTTGATGCCTTGCGCCGCCATCTCGCGACACGCGTCGATGATGGATTGACGAAGTTCGAGCTCCGTATCGCAACCGCTCATGCCCTGTTTCCCATTCGCGTTCATTAACTTGCTCCGAGCTGGACCTGCCGGTCGACCAACAGCCAGGTGGCGCGCGCGGTCGCCAGCACCTCCTGCTTCGCATCAAGCAGGGCGCTCTCGGCAAAGAGCTTGCGGCCTTCCCGCCCCGTCGGCCACGCCACCACCACGCATCGATCCCCGGGACGCGGCCGGCGATCGATCCGTGCAGCCATGCGTCCGAGCAGGACCGTCTCGTCACCGTTCAATCCCAGGTGACGGGCGCCCACGCTGCAATAGCCGGTCGGGCAATCGAGAGCGGCCCAGACGAATTCGGGCGCGACATGACCGTCCTCGCCGGACAGACTGCCGTCAGGCACCCAAGAGGCCGCGAACACGACGGGCTTGCCCGGAACTGCCCCCGCCTGCAGCGGACCTGCGAAGATCCGGAGACCGTCGCCATGGCCCCGTGCGGGGCCGCAGACGAAGCATCCCGGAAGGTTGTGGGTCTGCTCGTCGTAGGGTGTTCTGCCGACCGCTTCTTCGGCCGCCGCGTAGCTCACCCTGGGAATGTCCGATACATCGATGCCTGCTGCACGCGCCGTCGCGAGCAGCCCGTCTTTTTCGCGCAACTCGATCCCGCCGTCGGCCTTCGTCAGCACGTCGAGCGGCCGCTCCAGCGGCGGCGGGGCGCGCAACGTCACTTCGGCGTCTCCGGCGACGTGCCTTGCGAGACATCCGCAAACGTAGCCTCCGTTGCCGGAATTGGGCGGGCCCCGGAAGCGCCTGTCGATGACCAACGATACCATTTCAGTTTTCGTCCGCGGCGTTCAGCGTCCCATCGCGAAGAACTCGTCGTTCGGACGCATGCTGGTGACGTTGGCGAGGCGGTTCGACATGCCGAAGAAGGCAGCGATGGCGGCAATGTCCCAGACGTCCTCCTCGGTGAAGCCGTGTCCCTTGAGATCGACGATGTCGGAGTCGTCCACCTCATAGGCGCGCGCCGAGACCTTCATCGCGAAATCGAGCATCGCCCTCTGGCGGGCGGTGATATCGGCCTTGCGGTAGTTGACGGCGACCTGGTCCGCGATCAGCGGATTCTTCGCGCGCACGCGCAGGATGGCGCCATGTGCGACGACGCAATACTGGCATTGATTGGCGCTGCTGGTCGCGACAACGATCATCTCGCGCTCGGCCTTGGTGATCGGCCCCGGCTTGTCCATCAGAGCGTCGTGATAGGCGAAGAACGCCCGGAACTCGTCAGGACGATGCGCGAGTGTCAGGAAGACGTTGGGGACGAAGCCGGACTTCTCCTGAACTGCCTCGATCCGCGAGCGGATATCCTCGGGGAGTGTCGCGATATCGGGGACGGGAAAGCGGCTGATGGCGGGCGCAGACATGTTCCAAGCTCCTGTTAGACTGCCGCGAGCGCGACGAGCGTTTCCTGATAGGCCTCGAACGCATCGCGCCGATCGGCGGCGTACGGCTCGACTCGCACGAGGCAGGTATGGGCCGAGCAGCCCTGGCCGAATTGAGACGTGCCGATATCGAGCGTGAGCACGTTCGGATTGCCCGCGATCTCCAGGCCGCTATTGCCGGTCGGCGTGAACCAGGCACCGGTCGGAAGCACCAGTACGCCCTGACGGACCTTGTCGGTGACCTCTGCCGTCGCGAGGCACTCCCCGCGGTCGTTCCAGATGCGGATCGTCCGGCCGTCGGCGATGCCGAGAGCAGCTGCGTCGTCAGGATGAAGGCGGGCCTGTTCACGGCCATTGCGTTTCATGCTCCGGCTCGATGCGCCGGTTTCGAGCTGGCTGTGAAGACGGCCGGCCGGCTGGTGCGAGATGAGGTGCATCTGGCCGGCCTCGGCGGCATTGCCGAGCCATTCAGCCGGCTCGATCCACGCCGGATGCGGGCGGCAGTCGGCATAGTCCAGCCTCGCCAGAGTCTCGCTGCCGAGCACGATCTTTCCGCTTTCGGTCCCGAGCGGATGCGCCTCCGGCTCGTTGCGGAAGTCGGACAGGAACGTATGCCCTGCCTTGACCGGGCAGCGGGCATAGCCGGCTTCCCAGAACGCAGCGAAATCCGGCATCGCGAAGCCGAGGCGCTGCGAGGCATCGCTGCGGCAGGCTTCGTAGAGATGGCGGACCCAGCCCATTTCGTCCCGGCCCTCGTTGAACCGATCGGCCACCCCGAGCTCGCCTGCGATCGCGTTGAATATCTCGAAGTCGGAGCGGGATTCGCCAAGCGGCTCGATCGCCTTCTTCATCGCCAGGATGAAGTCGGAGCGCCTGTTGCCGGCAAGATCGTTGCGCTCGATCGACGTGGTTGCCGGCAGCACGATGTCGGCACGCTGGGCTGTCGCCGTGAACATCGGGTCCTGCACGATGATCGTTTCGGGCCTCGTCCAGGCTTCCGACAGGCGATTGAGGTCCTGGTGATGATGGTAGGGATTGCCGCCCGCCCAATAGACCAGCCTCGTATCCGGGTAGGTGCGGATCTCGCCTTCGTAGCTGAACGGCCTGCCGGGATTGAGCAGCATGTCGCTGATCCGCGCCACCGGGATGAAGCTGTCGATCGGCCTCGTCAGCTGTGAAATGGCAGGAGAGCGGCCCAGATTGAGCGGTGCCCCCACGCCCCCCAGCGAGGCGTAGCCGTAGCCGACACCGCCGCCCGGCAACCCGATCTGGCCGACAACCGATGCAAGTCCGAGCGCGGCCCAGAACGGCTGTTCGCCGTGATGGGCACGCTGCAGGCTCCAGCTCACCGTCAGCATGCTCCGCGTGTCGACAAGGCGCCTCGCGAGCTCGGCAATCCGGCCCTCGTCGAGCCCGCAGATGCCGGCGGCCCACGCCGCATCCTTGTATCCGCCATCCGCCTGGCCCTCGAGATAGCGAAGAAGGCGATCCGCGCCGCTGGTGCAGCGCGCGAGGAAATCCCTGTCGTGCCGGCCCGCCTTCACGATCTCGCCGGCAAGCCCGAGCATCAGCGCAGCATCCGTGTTCGGTCGAATCGGCCACCATTCGGCATCGACCCAATCAGGCAGATCGTCCTGCAGCGGCGAGACGTGGATGACCTTGACGCCGCGCTCGACGATCTTCCTGAGATAGGTCTCAAGGCGATGGCTGCCAATTCCTCCAGCCTCGTTTTGCGCGGTTCGCGGCGAGAGAGCACCGAACACCACCAGCGTCTCGGTGTGCTGCGCGATCGTGTCGAGCGTATTGGCGCGGCCGCCACATGCGTCGTCGCTGCCCAGCGTGTGGCGCAGGATCACGGGACCTGCCGCGATCGAATAGGTGTCGACGTGCCTGGTGAAGCCGCCAACCAGATTGAGCATGCGCTTCAGAAGCGAAGAAGCATGATGCAGGCGGCCGGAGTTGGTCCAACCATAAGAGCCCGCGAAGATCGACGCGTTGCCGAACGTGCCCGCCACGCGGCGCACTTCGTCGGCGACCAGCGTCGTCACCTCGTCCCAGCTCACCGGCACGAATTTCTCGCGGCCGCGGCCCCGGCGATCGCTTTTCTCGCGCTTGTCGAGCCAGCCCGAGCGGACCATCGGTCGCAGCACGCGCCGCTCGGGGTTGGCCCATTCGGCAATGGAATGAATGATCGGGGAAGGCGCCGGATCGTGCTCGAACGGCTCGACGCCGACGATGCGATCGTCCTCGACGAGGATCGTGTACGCACCCCAATGGCTGCAATGCCGGACCCGCTTGATCCTGCTCATGCGTCGACCGCCACAAGATCGCGCCGCATCTGCGCGGCGAATTCGGGATAGGTCTCGGCGAGCTCGTCGAAGACACGGCCGCGGAGCAGGTCGAGCGTCGATCGATCGGGCAGCGGGGTCTGCCTCGGCTCGGCATCATGGCCAAACCGGAAACCGGTCGCTTGCTTGATCTCCGCAAGATCGTGCCCGGGATGGATGCTCTCCAGGTCGAACCCCGGCCGCGTTTTGTCGAATCGAAAGAGCCCCTTGCCGGTCAGGAGGGCAATGGGGCCGCCGCTCCGGAAGACACCTTCAGGACTGACGCCCGGCGCACTGATGAAGTCCACGTGCTCGACGAAGACGCGGGGCGTGTGCTCCTCGCGGAAGAGGATGACCCGCGGCACGACAAAGTAGAGATAGGCCGACCCGAACGAGCCGGGCCAGCGCACGCTGGAGCGCGGATAATCACCGGTCCCGACGAGGTTCACGTTGCCGAAGCCGTCGATCTGGCCCCCGCCGAGGAAGAACGCGTCGATCCGGCCCTGACCGGCACAATCGAACAGCTCCGCCGAACCGTTGGTGAAGAAATTATGCTCGACAGAACCGAGAATGGAGATGCGTGGCCCGACGGCGCCGCCCGCTTCCTTCATCGCGCGCAGCAGCATCGCGCCGGCGGCAGGAATCGGAGAGGAGGCGCCTACGGCGACGTGCCTGACCCCGTCGAGCAGCCGCGCGATCGTGCAAATCAGCACTTCGCGAGGGAGAACTTCGGCCATCACGCGGGCTCCATCTGCGCCTGCGCCATGTAGGCAGAGAAGCCGTCGGCCGTTCGCGCGGCCTTCGCGTAACGCGCGATCTCTGTGCTATCGGCCGGATATTCACCCCACAGACCGTAGGGCCACGCCCCCTTCGGAGCGCGCGCGACTGCCGTGACGTAGAGTGCCGGCAACACGCCGGCAGCGCTCATCTCGTCGGCGAGCAGATTTTCATCGACGATTCGCTCCACCGTGACCAGAACGGTGCGCGAAGCGTAGGCCATGGCGGCAAGCTCGCGTCGACGGCCGATCCAGACATTGCCGAAGCGATCAGCCATGGGCACGTGGAAGATCGTGACGTCGGGCTTGATGGCGGGAATCAGCACGATCGGATCGCCTCCATCCGCCAGCGGATTGTCGACGACGCGCCAATCGTCGCGATGGCGGAGCAGATCCGTTCCGATCAGCCCCCGGAGCGGCATGAAGGGACTGCCCTTCTGCGCCGCCATCAGGCCGGCATGGATGGCAGGACACGTTGCGTCCTTCAATCGAACGGCGCCCTCCTTGACCGCAGCGTTGAACCGGGGCGCGGCACCGGCTTCACCCAGCGAGACGGCGCTGGTCTCCACGGTCCGGACAAGACCCGCGCCGACAAGCTGGTCGACCTGCAATCCGCCGGTTGGCACGCAGACGAGATCGAGATTGCCCGCGCCATGCTCGATGATGGGCCGCGTCATGGCCATGGAGACGCCGGCGTAGTCGACCGGCAGCGCCACGCGCATGCCCGGCTCGATGTGCTTCGCCATTGCGCGAGGCTCGCTCAACACCTTCATCCTCCCTCGACATGTTCTATATTGTAGAACGCTATTCCAAGTTTATGTTAGGCGGATCGGGATGACACTGTCAATCTGGCTTCACGAATGGAGCCTTTGTTTGCAGGGGATCCGGCCTCCGCATGGATCGCAGCAGCGCGCCATCGCGCCGCGATCGGGTGTCTCGACTTGACAAGACGGCGCGCTAGGCCAACAATAATTGGAATAGTGTTCTACAATATAGAACAATTTGGGAGGAGAGAATGGCTGAGCCAGCGGCTCTGCGCGCAATGCGCGCCGGCGACGCGAACGTTGGGACCTCGCCGACCGGCCGCCTCCGGGAACGCGACGCCATCGGATCGAGCATCGCCGTCCGCGACGCGGTGAAAAGGTACGGCAGCTTCCACGCGGTCGACCGCATCAGCATCGACATCGAGCCGGGCGAATTCATCACGCTTCTTGGCCCTTCCGGCAGCGGAAAGACGACGCTGCTCAACCTCGTGGCCGGATTCCAGAGCCTCGACAGCGGCGAAATCCTCGTCGACGGCAAGCCTGTTCACAACGTCCCGACGCACAAGCGCGGCTTCGGCATGGTGTTCCAGAGCTACGCGCTGTTTCCGAACATGACGGTCAGCCAGAACGTCGCGTTTCCACTTCGCATGGCCGGTGTCGACCGGGCAACTGCGGAGCGGCGCGTCGCCGAAACGCTGGAGATCATGCGGCTGACGGAGCATGCGACGAAGTCTCCTTCGCAAATGTCGGGCGGGCAGCAGCAGCGCGTCGCGATCGCCCGCGCGATCGTCAGGAGGCCCAAGGTCGTGCTGATGGACGAACCCCTCAGCGCCCTGGACCGGCGGTTGCGCGAGTCGATCCAGATCGAGATCCGCGACCTTCACCGGACCATCGGCAGCACGATCCTGTTCGTCACCCATGACCAGGGCGAAGCCCTGACGATGAGCGACCGCATCGCGGTACTCAACGCCGGCAAGATCGTTCAAATCGGCCGCCCGCTGGACATCTATCGGCATCCGATCGATCGCTTCGTCGCCTCGTTCGTCGGCGAGAGCAATCTGATCGAGGCTGAGATTCTGCAGAAGCGCGGATCGACACTGACGATGAAGAGCCGCGCAGGATACGTGTTCAACGCCGAAAGCCGGGACACGATCGACGTTGGGCGCGCAACGGTGCTCGTGCGTCCGGAACGCATCGCCGTGTCGAACGAACCGACTGCGAATTCCGCGCCCGTCAGCGTCACGTCTGCGATCTTCCTCGGGGAGATCCTGCGGATCGAGGCCCAGATGGACGGCGGAGAGCCGCTCCTCATCAGGTGCACCGACATGGCCGACCGGCCCCTGCCGACCGTCGGGGATCGTCTGCACGTGAGCTGGGGCGCCGCGGACTGCTGGGTGCTTGCATGACCTCGGCATCGATCGGCCTCCAGACAGACCGTCCCGCGGATCTTGATCTCGTCAGGAGGCTGAGGGATCCCGCGCTGCTGCTCGTGCCTGCGCTCGCCTTCCTGGCCTTCATCTACCTGCTGCCGCTGATCGACCTCATCCGTATCAGCCTGAGCGGGCCATCATGGACGTCCTACTTCGAGCGGGTATTCGCGATACCGCTCTATTGGGATTCGCTCGTCCGCACGATGCAGATCTCGGTCACCGTTGCGGGCCTGTGCCTGCTGTTCGGATATCCGACCGCGCTGCTCATTCACCGCAGTCGCGGCATTGCCCAGGTCCTGATCGCGACCGCGATCGTGCTGCCCTATTTCATCGCCATCCTGATCCGGACCTACGCCTGGATGGTCCTGCTCGGCCGCAACGGGCCGGTCAACAAGATGCTGGTTTCGATCGGCATATTGAGCGAGCCTGTGCAGCTGCTCTTCAATCGCGGCACGGTGCTTCTCGGCATGACCGCGGTGCTTCTGCCGTTGATGGTGCTGACGATCTATTCCAGCGTGGCGCGGCTTGATCAAAGCCTGACGCGCGCGGCGCTGGCCAGCGGCGCCGGGCCCATTGCGGCTTTCTGGCGCGTGATGCTGCCACTGACCTTGCCCGGCATGGGCGCCGGCTTCCTGCTCGTCTTCGTCGCCGCGATCGGCTTCTTCATTACGCCAACCCTGCTCGGCGGACCCGGGGACCAGATGTTTGCCATGCATATCACCCAGCAGGCGGACTCGGTCACCTCGGAGGGGTTCCTGCAGGCCTTGGGCGTGGTGCTGCTGACGATCACATTGGCGGTGGTCGCGGTGGCCGGACGGTTCCTCGGATTCGAGTTCATCTGGGGCGGCCGCAAGCTGACGGAGGCCACACCGAGGACGACAGACCGCCACGCCGCCGATGTCGGCCGCCGCAGTCTCGGCGCCTCAGCTGCCGACGTGATCGGCTGGCCGCTTCTGAGGCTGTTCGGGCGCCTGCCGGCGAGCTGCGGGACCTGGACCGTTCGCATCATGGGCGGCCTGGTCATTGCCATTCTCATCCTGCCGATCATCGTGGTGATGATCATTTCCTTCAGCAGCGCAAGCTATCTGACCTTCCCGCCACCGGGCTTCTCGCTGCGCTGGTATGAGCAGTTCTTTTCCGATTCGAACTGGATGCGGGCGTTCTGGACATCCCTGGTCGTCGCGGCGATGTCCGCCGGAATCGCGATCGTGCTGGGCGCGTCGGCTGCCCTCGGCATCGTCAGGAGCAGCATTCGCGGCAAATCCGCCATCATGCTGCTTCTCGTCAGTCCGATCATCGTCCCTCCGGTCGTGCTCGGCCTGTCGCTCTACAGCCTGTTCCTGCGTTTCGATCTCGTCGGCTCCGTCTTCGGCCTTGCCGCGGCGCATGCGATCGGCGGCCTTCCCCTCGTCGTGGTGATCCTGTCCGCATCGCTTCAAGGCGTCGATACCAGGCTCGAACAGGCGGCTGCCGTCCATGGCGCGTCTTCCCTGACTGTGTTCCGCCTGGTGACGCTGCCGGCCATCATGCCGGGCCTCGCCGCAGCGACGTTCTTCGCGTTCCTGCATTCGTTCGACGAACTGGTGCTGACGCTATTCCTGTCGAGCGCGGAGCTGAAGACGCTTCCGCTCATGCTGTGGGGCGACGTCAACTATCGGCTCAACCCGGTGCTGGCTGTGGTCTCGACGCTGGAGGTGCTCCTGGTGGTCGCCGGGCTCGCCCTTGCACGCCCCGTTCTCGCGACGTCGCGGAAAGCGACGTCACAATGACCGATTTCAACAGGAGGAAAGAGAAAATGCTGGGAATGAAACACTGGCGGCTATCGGCTTCCGTATTGGCCTCGGCCCTGTGCATCGCGATGGGGACGGGTCTGGCTCAAGCGCAGAGCAACGTCGTGATCATGCAGGATCCGGGCGGCGGGTATGGCGATGCATTGCGCAAGGTCATGTACGACCCGTTCGAGAAGGAGACCGGCATCAAGGTGGTCACCGTCCAGGAAGCCCGTAGCGGCCCGCGCATCAAGGCTCAGGCCGAAGCCGGCAAAGCGCAATGGGACCTGACGTTTATCTTCGACCAGGAGACGAAGCTGCTCGGCGACTGCTGCCTGGCCGATATCGACTATTCCAAGCTGTCGGACGGGGCGAAGCAAACGCTGGCGGCGATGCCGGACAATCTGAAGCGCAAGAAGGGCGTAGCCTTGCAGGTGATCGGCGTCGGCCTCGTCTACAACAAGGACAAGTACAAGGGAGAAAACGTACCGACGAGTTGGGCCGACTTCTGGGACGTGAAGAAATTCCCCGGCCGGCGCTGCATGCCCGCCTGGCCGCGCTTCGTGTTCGAAGCGGCGCTGATGGCCGACGGCGTCGAGAAGAGCAAGCTCTACCCGATCGACATGGAGCGGGCGCTGAAGAAGGTCAAGGAGATCAAGCCGCACATCGCCAAATGGTGGACGACGTCGGCACAGCCGCCGCAACTCCTGCTCGACGGCGAGGCCGACATGTGCATGGCCTATACCGGCTCGATGAGCAAGCTCGCCCTGGAGGGCGCGCCGATCGACCTGACCTTCAACCAGGGCTTCGTCTACTACGACTTCTTCTCGATCCCCAAGGGAGCGCCGAACTACGACAACGCACTGAAACTGCTGTCCTGGCGGCTCGAGCCCAAGCGCGCGGCGCAGCTCACCTCGACCTTCCCGGTAGCCCTCCCCTCCCGGGTCGTGTTCGAGGCGGCGACCGACAAGAAGCTCGCCCGTTACTGGGCCAACAACCCGGACAACATCTCGAAAGCAATCGAATGGAGTCCGGATTATTGGGGCGCGGCTTCGCCGGCCGGAAATTCCACCAATGAAGAGTACGGGCAGGAGAAGCTCAACGCCTTGCTGGCCCAGTAGGCAGGCTGATCGGCCCCGATCCGAAAGGATCGGGGCCGATCCCACACCCGGGCTATTGCCGTTCGCGCGGCCATGCTAGATCGAGTGAAAGATCATTCTATTTTGGCTGGTGGATGGATAAGGCTTTTACCAAGGGACTGCGTCTCCTGGAAGCACTTGCTCTGAGCGAGCGGCCCCGCGGGGTCACGGACCTCGCGAGCGAGCTGAAGCTCACCAAGAGCAACGTGCATCGGCTGCTGATGACTTTGCAGTCCCAAGGCTATGTGCGCCAGATCCCCCCGCACAGCACCTACGAGCTCACGACCAAGATCTGGGCGCTCGGCAGCCATGTCATCCACCGGATGGATCTCATCAACGTCGCGCGACCGGCAATGATGAAGCTTGCCGAGATCACCGGCGAGACCATTCACCTGTCCGTGCTCGAAGACACCGACGTCGTCTACGTCGACAAGATCGAAAGCGCTCACCATATCCGCGCCCATACGAGCGTGGGCATGCGCGCACCCGCTTTCACCATGGCGACGGGGAAGGCGATGCTCGCACATATGCCTGATGACTACCTGGAACGATTCCGGCCGCATCTGAGGCGCTACACGGAAACGACGCGAACGACGATCGAGGAGCTGCGGGAGGACATCGAGCTGGCACGCGCGCAGGGCTACTCCTCCGTGCTGCATGGCGAGTGGCGCGAGGGCATCGCGGCCTGCGCTTGCGCGATCCTCGGCCGCTCCGGCGAACTGGTGGGAGCGATCGGCATGTCCGGCCCCGACACCCGCGTGAGGCGCAAGCAGATCAAGGAGTATTCGGTTCACGTCATGGAGGCGGCCCGGACCATCGGCGCCGCCCTCGGCTATTCCAGCAGGCCGGCGGCGTACGCTGTCGTGAGAGGCGATTCTACACCGTCACATCAATTACGACGCGCCCGTTGATCCTGTTTCCTTTGGAGGGCATCCTGGCTCGGACCCTTGCGCGCTGAAAAAGCGTCAGGTGATGGGAAAGTCCGCCGGTCCTTCCGTCTCGCCAATTTCTCCGCATCACGATAGCGCCGGAAGTGTCGCTGACGCCTCCGATATCAGTCGCCTCGAGACCTCGCGCCTGCCGACGCGGGAGATCTGCGACAGGACAATCGCAATCTCCTCGGCAACAATGGGCCATCGCACGACGTCAGAAATACCAGCCCCCAACAACGCATCGGCACCGATCTCGAATGCCGTCCTCGTCGCAAGGACGATCGGAACCGACGGAAGCTCGTGATGCAGCACGGTCGCCAGTTCAAGGGATTGCCCGAGCGAGCCGACCGGACCGACGACCACGAAATCGAACCGGTCGGGAGCTGCTTTGGACGCGGAACGTGCAGCCTCAGCCGTGGCGAAGCCCACGGCTTCGAAGCCGAGCGCAGCAATCATTTCCTCGTCACCACGAAGGCGGTGAATGTCGCCGGCTACGAGCATCACGACCTTGCCCTGTCCTGTCATATGCTCAGGCGGGCGCTGCTCCGGCAAGGCCGCCGCCGTGGCCCGCGGCAACCAGACGTCGAAATGGCTGCCCTCGCCCGGACAACTGCGCACATTGATCCCTCCCCCGTGGTCGAGAACGATCTCCTTCACCGTTGCGAGTCCCAATCCGTTTCCGCTGGACCTCGTCGTGAAGAACGGCTCGAATATCCGGTCCAATGTCGGTCCGTCCATGCCCGCCCCCGTGTCCGAAACCGAAATTCGCACGTACTGGCCAGGCTCGATCTTGTCGTGGCTGAGGCAGATCGGATCGAGCACCTCATGCAGCTCGATCTCGATCTCAATTCGTCCTGACTCCGGTATCGCGTTCGCCGCGTTGTTGCACAGGTTCATGATGACCTGTTGCAGCTGCACGCTCTCGCCAATGACGATCAATCCGGCCGGATGCTGTCTGACCACCATTTCAATCCGGGGCGGCAGCGCAACGCGCAACAGCGAGACCGTTTCGGCGACGAGCGCACCGATGCTGACGGAGTCGCGACGAATGTCGGAGCGACGGCCGAACATGAGGATTTGACTGACGAGATCGCGGGCCCGGTCTGCGCTTCGCCGTATCCCGGCGAGATAGCGCACCAGCGCGGGGCTGGAGCGAGCGTGCTCTTCCATCACTTCGGCATAGCCGAGGATCCCTCCCAGGATGTTATTGAAGTTGTGAGCGATGCCGCTGGTGAAAGTGCCGATCCTCTCCATGCGGCGCGCCTGCTGCAAGCGCTTCTGCAGGCGATTTCGCTCCTCGTCGACACTTCGCCGCTCGACTGCATGGATGAAAGTGTCCAAGGCCATACGCAGGAGAACGAGTTCGCCGGCGTGAGAAACGCGACACTTGCAACCGACGGCATCGAAGCCGAACGCGACCATGCGGCCTTGACGATCGCTATTGATCGCACATGCCCATCCCCCGAGACCCATGCCCTCCAGGAAGAGCTTGTTGTCGCCCACGGGCATGCGGCGCACGTCGGGCACGTGGACGACTCCTTCGCCGTCGACCATCCGGCAGGCCAGATCGACCGCGGCTTCAGGCCAGCCGGGCGGGAACTCCCTGCCCGGCTGATGCCAGACATACGACCGTGTCGTCGCGCCGGACACGACGACATAGACGCGGTCAGATCCTGCAAAAGTTCCGAACGAAGCGATGGCTCGCTGGATTTCCGCTTCGATGCCTTGCGGAGTCGCATTGATGAAATTCATCGATATGTCCGCAATAATGTGTTCCAGCGCCGCGCGGCGATGCAGCGCGTTGGCGCGTGATCTCAACCGGAGACCGAGATAGATCAGGAATGCGATCAGCGCGATCGAGGAGCCGTAGAGCATTGCGCGATAGAAGCGGGCCGAATTTCGCGACGTGACCTGCAGGTCCAGGATAGTCGCGCGCAAGGCCGCCTGATCCTGCTTGTGTCGCAGCGTCAACATCTTCTTCAGGATGTTGTCGACCGAAGGCAGCAGCCGATGCAGCAAACGGCCATGAGCGAGGAAGGGCTCGATCAGGACCACCTGCCCGGATCCGGCCGCCTGCCCGTCCAGTTCGTCCAGGCGCTCTTCGGCTTCCTTGACCGCAGTCGACGACGTGTCCAGCGTCAGGTGGAGGATGGCCGTCCCCGCCGACCTGATGGCGAGGTCCAGATCGCGGCGGTCCGAATTCGTTGCGAAACGCGCGAAGAAGGACAGCGAGTTGTGCATGACCGCGTTCTGGCTCTTGAAATACTCGACCAGTTCCTCCTGGCGGTCCACCGAGGCGGCGAGCCGATTGACCATGTCGGCGGTCCGGCCGTCGACCTCGACGGTTGCGCGCAAGCGGGCGATGGCCTCGTGCAGCCCATCGATTTCGCTGACCAATGGATCATAGTTGAGTAACAGGCCCGCGCGGGCGGTGAAGAGGTCACGGTACAGCGCATCCTCGATCAAGCCGAAACGATCGATCTCGATCAGCGCACGATCATAAAGCTCCGCCTCCGGATTCACCGCGCGCCATGAGAACCAGGTCAGCAGAACCGACAGCCCGATCACGACCGCCGCCCATCGCACGGCCCTCATGGCGCCGCTCCGGTCACGGGTTTGCCACGGTAATTGCCCGTCAAGGTTCCGAGGAAGGCTACCAGCGAGGCAACCTGATCATCGTTCAACGTCCGATCGAGCTGCGCAGCCGCCATCCGGCGCACCGCGTCTTCGAGGGTGGCGCCGCTTCCGTCGTGGAAATAGGGTGCGGTGACGGCGACATTGCGCAGGCTCGGCACACGAACCCGGAACGGCCCGCGTGCAACCAGGGGACGGAAAATGCCCTGACGAGCGATCAGATTGCCGCCGATATTGACGCCTTGATGGCACGCGCTGCAGCCGAAAGCCTTGAAGGTCTTGTAGCCTTCGAGTTCGGCCGGAGAGAGCGCGGATGCATCGCCTGCGAGCCACCGATCGAAGCGGCTGTCCGGCGTGAGCAGGGATCGCTCGAATGTCGAGATGGCATCGAGCAGGCTGTCGCGATCGACGTCGCGGCCGTAGGCAGCACGAAACTGCTTGTTCAGGGCCGCATCGGCCTTCAACTTCAGCACGGCGTCGGCAACGGTGCTGCGCATGCTGGTCGGGCTGCTGATCGAATCTTCCGTCTGATCGGAAAAACTGCGAAAACGGCCTTCCCACGTCAGACGAAAGCTCAGAGCTGCATTGAACACGGTGAGCGTGTCGAGCTGCCCTCCTGATGCCGGATTCCGGCTCCTGCCTCCATCCGCTCCATTGGTGCGGAGGTCGTGGCAGGATGAGCAGGCAAACCTCCCGTCGGCGGACAGCCGCGTATCGCCAAACAGGCGCTCGCCCAGAGCGAGTTTTCGGGGATCAGCCGGCGGCGGCGGCGGGATCGGCGTGATCGGCTCGCCATCGGCTTCGGTCGGGGCCGTCGAAGACGATACCGTCGACGGCCCGAGGCCGGCAAACGTTCCTGCAAGTAACACTGTTGCGCAGACGGCTGCCACAATCGATTTCATCTCAGATCGATTTCACCTTTGACTGCGTTTTCAATATCGAGACGACAAAGCCCCATGTCTCGCAGGAGCCGATCATCGAGCTGGCGCAGTTCGGCCACGGCGCGCCGCACGGCCCTGCGTTCGCCGATCGATCTGCCCAGCGCCAGCGCCGCCGCGCCGATCGATGCATACCAGGCTGGGGACGATTGCGCGGGGCGACTGACGAGCGGAACATCGGACATGAACGGCTGCGCATCCGGCAGCGGCAGCGGCCGATGCGATTCCACGTCCTCGACCGGCAGGCTGACCTGACGCGCGATCAAGCGCAGGTTTCCCCGACCCCTGTGCGCCCGATCGCTCTTCGCCTGATCGGAAGCGGGCTCGATCTCGACTTCCGCTTCGCGTTCTTCCGGCAGAGCATGGTATGGATACATCGCACAAGCGTAGGCGGCACAACCAGCAAGGAACTCGGCAGTCAGCAAGGAGCCAACGGTCACCGTGAAATCGACAAGCGCCTTGGCCGGGACCATCGCCGATCGTGCGACGACATTCGTGAAGCGCCTCGTCACCTTCGGTTGAAGCGCACCTTCATCGATTCGCGCGGGCCAGGATGAGGGCCTTATTCCGGGCAGAGATCGTTCGTGGCGCACACGTTCGTCAGGTCGCTCCTGGATCGCGCTTCGTGGACCATCGCATGTTGTCTTCTTGACCATCAGCATGATCGTCTCCATGTCGTTTGCATGGGAGACTCTGCTGCCGTCACGTTTCCGGGACATTCCAACGCGGGCCAAAACGACTACATCTGTAATACGAATTCCGGCACATTCGAAGCGGCGCGCCATGTTACCAGCCCGCCGCCGAATGGGCGGCCCCTCACCGCTCCGACCGTCAAAGCCGCTCCACCGATAGCGTGAAGACATAGCCAATGCCGCGTTCGGTCCGGATGATGGACGGCACACTCGGATCTGTTTCCAGCTTGCGGCGCAGCCGGAGCACCTGCACGTCGATGCTCCGGTCGTATACATCCTCGTGCAGACGCGTCGCCTGCAAGAGATGCTCACGGGACAGCGGCTTTTGCGGCGCATCGAGGAAGGCCATCAGCAGCGCATATTCGCCTTTCGTGAGGCCGACTGGTTCGCCGTGCGAATTCGTCAGCCGACGCAGGCGCCGATCGACCTGCCAGCTACCAAAGCGCCAGCGGCCGTTCTCGGCATCACGCTGCTGGGCCAGGGACGGTGCGGCCTCTCGCCGCCTGAGAACGGCTTTGATGCGGGCGACGAGTTCCCTCAGACCGAAGGGCTTCGTCAAATAGTCGTCCGCGCCCAACTCGAGCCCGATCACGCGATCGATCTCGTCGCGCCGATGCCCCGTCGTGATGATGACCGGCACATCCGATTGCGCGCGTATCTCGCGCAGCAGGTCCAGACCGTCCTCCTGACCGAGGCGAAGATCGAGCACCACGAGGTCCGGTGAATTGCGGAGAAGAAGAGCCGGGACCTCCTCTCGTCGCGAAGCAGAGAGAGTCCGAATGTCATGGTCTTCGAGATAGTTGGTCACCAGATGCCGCATGGTCATGTCGTCCTCGACGACAAGACAGAGTGGCACCCGGCGCTTCGAGGTGTCGCTTGGGGGCGATGGACGATCCGACCGCATCAATTCCGAGGATGGGTGGCAAGCGCGGTCGGTCTGGTAGTCCTTTGGGTGTTCCATGTCGCGGCTGCCCCGAAGATATAGGAAGGCCCCCCGAACTGCAGCACACGTTTTTGAGAGTTGCGATCAGAACGCATCTGGCCTCCGCTCGCAGCGAAGCGCCCCAGCTCGCGACGATTACAATGGTAACAAGGCGCTTCGCGCATGAGCATTGGGATCACAACCGATCACGCCGATATCAAGGCGGCATTGAGCACAGCTCAACGAACGCAACCTTCTTTCGATTGTTAGCCGAACCATATCACTCGCGAAGCAGGAGTCTCGTGCCTGACAAAACCAACAGCCGTCGTGATTTCCTGACAATCGCCGGAGCCGCCGCAGCTGGGACCATCCTGGCGCCGTCGCTGGCAACTGCCGCACAGCAGCCCCCTCACGGAGACAGAACCATGGCCAATCGCGCAAAACACAGGAGGAGTTCGCGATCGCGATGAAGGGGGCCTTCCCCACGCTGTCCCGGATGCGGGAGGAGGGCATCATCAAGGCGTGGGGGATCGGGGTAAACACGCCGGAACCGATCCTGCGCGTCATGCAGGAGGCGGACCCTGACGTGCCTGCTCGCCTCGCAGTACTCCCTGATCGATCACGCCAATGCGCTGAACAATCTCTTCCCAGTCGCACGGCAAAAGAACGTGAGCTTCGTCGTGGGATCATCCCTCAATGCCGGCTTCATCTCTGGTCGTTCGCGATACAATTACGGCCAGAACAGCTGGAAGATCCCGACGGAGCACATCGTCAAGCGGGACAAGCTGCGTGCCATCGCCAACCAGTTTGGCGTTGATCTTCGCACGGCCGCGCTGCAGTTCTCGTCGGCACCGGATGTCGCCGTATCGCTGGTCGTCGGCGCCCACACGGAAGCTCAATCGCCGGCTCTCGTCACCGATGGTTGAGATCCGTGCTCGCGGGCATCCGACAGCCATCTCGTCAACGCGGCAGCTGAGAGCGCGCGGCCCAGGCGCGCTGACTGACCGCACCACAGCGGGGTGAAATCCGTGCGCCCTTGACCTTCGGATGCAGCACGCAACGGCGCCAGTGGAGCCGCCGGAATGGGGAACTCGGGCATGTCGATCCCGATCGGGCCAAGCTCTCGAACGACCCGCGTGTCGCATACGCGCGCAGGCCGTCCGGTGAAGATGTTGGTGATCACCGTTTGCTCGGGCGGCGTCGAGCGCGCCGCCTCTTGATACAGAGGGGAGACGTTCGCTTCCTCGCAAAACAGAAAGGCGGTACCGACCTGGACGCCCGAAGCTCCGAGGGCGAATGCTGCAGCAACTCCCCTGGGATCGGCGATGCCCCCGGCTGCTATGACGGGCACCCGTACTGCATCGACGATTTGCGGAACGAGGGCCACGAGACCGACCTGCCGGGTGGGATCCCGGTGCAGAAACGTGCCTCGATGCCCACCGGCTTCAAATCCCTGGGCAATGATCGCATCACAACCGGAATCCTCGAGCCACAACGCCTCTTCGACGATGGTCGCCGACGACACGATCTTCGCACCCGTCCTGCGCACTCGCTCGAGCAGGTACTTCGGCGGAAGACCGAAGTGAAAGCTGACAACCTCCGGCGAGATCTCCTCCAGCAGATCGCAATGTGCGCTCTCGAAGACCGGAACGGGAGAGCCGGAGGCGAACTGCTCGGAGGTCAGCCCGAGCTCGCGATAGTACCGCGTCAGACGCTGCAACCAGGCCTCCTCACGCCGCCGGTCCCGTGTGGGCGCCTCATGGCAAAGAAAGTTCAGGTTGAGCGGCCTCGGCGTGCGCCGCCGTATTTCGCGGACGATGCTACGGGTCTGTTCCGCATTGAGTCCGGACGCAGGAAGCGAGCCGAGCCCGCCTGCTTCGGCAACTCCAATGACCATGTCGGTTGTCACCATGCCGAGCATCGGAGCCTGGATGATCGGCAGATCAATTCCGAACAAGTCGAGTATGGGTCGAGGATAAACGCTCAACGCTCTCTCCCGTATCCTGACACCCGGAGATCCCTCCGGCGGTCACCAACGACCGGCGTTGGCGCCGCCATCGACGTGCAATATCTCCCCGGTCACGAAGGATGCATTGTCGAGATAGAGGACCGCGTCGACGATATCTTCAATTTCTCCAATGCGCCCGATCGGGTGCATCGTCGCTAGAAACCCATGGCTCTCGGGGGCATGCATCGGCGTGCGAACCGCGCCGGGAGCTACCGCATTCACGCGGATGCCCTTATCCGCGTATTCGATCGCAAGCGACCGTGTCGCCGCGTTGACGCCACCCTTGGTGATTGCCGTCAAAGCCGCGGGCAATCCTTTCACCGGCTGCTCGGCCAGGAGACTGGACGTAATGTTGATGATGTGGCCGCTCGCCTGACGAAGCATCTGGGCAATGGCCAGCTGCGAGATGTGAAAGAAACCTCCCATATTGACCTGGACGAGGTTCGCAAACTCGCTTTCCGTGTACTCGGTGAAGGGCTTCGACAGGAAGGCACCGGCATTGTTGACAAGGGTATCGAGGCGGCCGAAGCGCTCTCTTGCCGCCTGGATCACGAGCCTGGCGGTCTCGGGCCGTGCGACGTCGCCGGCCACCTCGACAAGATCTGGCCGGCCGCTGCTGGTGATGTTTCGCGAGCAGGCGACGACGCGGTAGCCGTTGTCGAGGAGTTTCTCGACTATTCCGGCGCCGATGCCCTGGGATGCCCCGGTCACCACAGCCACTTTCTCCGAATTGCTCATCGTTCCTCTCTCATCGAGACAATCGCACCCGGACCAGCGTGACAAGATCGGCGATATCCGTCTTGGCAGTTTCGGACGGCTGCGTCAGGTTTACGTGACAGACGTAAATCGCTCACCTCTCGGCGCGCTTCCGTGATGCTTGCGGGACGCTGCGACCGAACAAAGCCCACGCTTCGCCGGTTAGAATGCCTCAACCGGGGGAGTGAACAGATAGCCGACCGCGCGTTGGGTCTTGATGATCTCGGGCGCGCGCGGATCGATCTCGAGCTTGCGTCTGAGACGCCAGACCCGCACATCGATGCTCCGATCGAACACATGCCCGAAGCGGTTTGCGCGCCTTGCGCGGTTTCAGAGAATCACCGCGATGTCCGCATCATTGCAGATCGGCAAAGTCACGCTGCGGCTGCAACATCGGCAGTCTCTTTTGGCCACATTGTCGCCTGTCGACTGGGGCGGCTGGCATTGTGCCGTACGTTTCGGAGCGTTCCGAACGGCACCGCTGCGAGCCTGCCGCTGCGAATCGCAGCTTCCCGCCGTTGAGTTGGTAGCCGCCGCGCACTGGGACGTGCAGCCAAGCTGGGCTGCGTCCCGAATTGGCCTTGCTGCGTTGCCGCCGTAACCAATTGGAGGCCGCGCCGAAGCTTGGCCGTAACAGTCGGCTTAGCACCCTCCCTCTGCTAGTCGACCAGCCACGGTCGAGGTTCGACAATCAGAGGCCAACAATGAAGATTCTCATCGCTTCGACGCTTGCGGCGGGCCACATCAGTCCGATGCTCGCGATCACGCGGATACTTCTCGACGACGACCACGAGATCGCCTTCCTGACCGGGACCGCATTTCGCGATCGCATCGAAGCCAGCGGCGCGCAATTCCTTCCTCTTCCGGCCGACGCCGATTTCGACGGGCGGGATCTGCCCTCGCCGATTCCCGAACTGAAGGATATCCCACCGGGATCCCAGTGGCTGCGCATCGTCTGCGAACGCCTCTTCGTCGATGCCATCCCTGCCCAGGACCAAGGCCTTCGCGAGGCGCTGAAGCACTTTCAAGCCGACGTCATCGTCGGCGATGACCTGCTGTTCGGCGTCCTGCCGATGCTGCTCGGACCGCGCGAGATGAAGCCGCCGATCGTGCTGTGCGGCACATCGTTCTTGCACTGGAAGCGCGATGACGGCGCACCGGATTTCGTTGGCCTGCCACCTGCGACGACGAAGGAACAGCGCGAGCAATACGCCGTCCTGGCGGGAGAGCGCGACGCCAATGTCGACCAGCCCGTCCTGCGCAAACTGAACGAGGTGCTGAAGACCTACGGCGTGGGACCGGTGTCGGTGCCGCTCTTCCATTCCGTCGTCAGCCTGGCCGATGCCTACTTGCAGCTGTCAGTGCCGGGCTTCGAATTCCCGCGCGAGCTTCCACCCACGGTGCATTTCGTCGGAACGCCGCCCATCATCCGAAATCAGGCCCCGTTGCCGCCTTGGGCGGACGAGCTGGACGGTTCACGCAAGGTCGTCCTGGTCACGCAGGGCACCGTGACCAACCACAATTTCGGGCTCCTGCTCGCGCCAACACTCGCGGCTCTCGCCAACGAGCCCGACTTGCTGGTTGTCGCCACCGCCGGCGGCCGACCGATTGAAACGATTCCCGGACCCATACCCTCCAATGCGCGGCTTGCCAGCTATCTGCCGTTCGAATGGCTGCTCCCCCGCGTGGATGCACTCGTCACCAACGGAGGCTATGGCACCGTCAACCAGGCACTGAGCTTCGGAATCCCTCTGGTTACGGCGGGCCTGATCGAGGACAAGGCCGACGTCAACGCACGCGTGGCGTGGTCGGGCGTCGGGATCAACCTGGCGACCAACGCACCGACATCTGAAGCACTGCGAGAGGCAACGCGAACAGTGCTCGATCGTCCTTCCTACCGCATGCGCGCCACCCAAATGGCCGACGAATTCGCCAGCATCGACACGCGCTCGGAGGTTGTCCGGACCATCCGCCGTCTGGAAAGCCAACGACGCGCGCAGCCGCGCGCCGCCACCATGAAGCCCGCCCGCTCCCGCCGAGCAGCAAGGTGACATAGCCCTGGGTTGGGAAACGATCCCCTCTCTTGTCCGGGCTATCGCATAGGAGAGAAACCCGATCGAATGGCCCCTGGTGAACCATTCCCTCAAGGCGCCCGCTTCCGGCGGGCGCCTTGTCTCGTTCTGCGGCCAAGGGAAATCCTTCGGCTCGGAATGGACACGAGTGCCACACGAACGGGCGCTGTCACCTCCACGCAGTCAAGCGTGAGGCATCGAGTTCGATAGCGTAAATTCTTGACGCAGTTGGCGCATTGCCCATCGAGGCGCTCGAGCGCCGTGTCCGCCCTGGACGGCTTGGGGTTCAACAGCCGCGGCAGATGATCAGTCTGCGATCGACCTCCTCATCGATCTGTCTGAGCTCCAGTTCAAGCGGCGACAGACGCATCCCCTCAGGAATGTCGCCTGGACGCGGCTGCCGGTGACCTATGGGAGCCTGGCGGAACGTGCCGGCATGCTCCGAGGCGCTTGATCCTGGCCAAGCGAGCAGGCTGCGATCCCGTGGACCGCACTGGTCGTGTTTGCATCGGCCGCAAGGGCGGGCACCCAGTTGAACAGCAACGAAGCGGCGACCGCCGTCCGCCGCACAAATCGTTTGTACATCGGCATTCCCCTATCTCGATTCACGTCGATCGTCCGGTTGCGAACGACCGCCTGTCATGGATAGGACGTGCGCGCTACATCAGGACTTCGCGTACGCGATATCGCGCTACCGCTGAAACCGCCTGATCGTTCGGACCCGCCATAGTCACGCCTGCGCGGAGGCGACACGAAGCACGCGGCTCGCCGATGGTGTGGAGAAGTCTCTCCCCTCGAGCGTGGGCTCATTGCCGGGGAGATTGATGGCGAGCCGCACCACGCAAGCCGCAATGACGCACTTGGATTACGATTGTAACGCAGGCTGCCGGGCCTGAAACGGGACGGTAATTCTGCACTCGTAGTCGGAAGAGCGCCGTTCGGCGCGCCGCAGAGATACGGCGGCGATTTTGGTCGGAAGCGGCAATTGATGACCGAGACATCACGCTGCTCTGATCGTGCGGGTTGAGGAAGGGCGAGATCGCTACGCGATGGCAAGTGCCTCTTGTTCCATGATGATGGTCGTGAATGTCACGGCCAGGATCTCGCCGACGGCTTGCCGGGGGAATTGCGCTCGTTTGGATTCGACCCTGGTATCCTCAGGGATCAGGATGAGATAGCGGATTTTTGAGTGAAGTATGCATGCAGTTGGCCACGTCGTAGTTGTCGATGACGATCCCGCCTTGCGACAGATGGTGATGAAATATCTGGAGGAGCACAATGTCCCGACCAGGGCGGCGTGCAACAGGTCCGAACTCAAGCATCATTTCGAGGCCGGCCGGCCCAGCCTGATCATTCTCGACCTTCGCCTTGGTCAGGACGATGGTCTGGATGTGCTGCGGGAGATCCGTTCTCATTCCGATGTGCCTGTCATCATCACGACGGGCCACCGCCCAGACGAAATCGATCGCATCGTCGGGCTCGAGCTCGGCGCCGACGACTACATCGTCAAGCCGTTCTCGCTGCGCGAACTGCTGGCACGCGTTCGGGCGGTGTTGCGGCGGCAGGAGATAGGCCGAGCCGCGCGCGGCCGCGATCCCGAGCGCGGAGGCTATCGCTTCAATGGGTGGAAGCTGGAACGGCGTGGCCGAAAGCTCATCGATCCCAGTCAAGCGCATGTCCCGCTCAGCAAGGGAGAATATGCCTTGTTGCTAGCGTTCCTCGAGGCGCCACAGCGTCCCCTGACCCGCGAGCATCTGCTTCAGGCGACGCGCATTCATGAAGACATTTTCGACCGCAGCATCGACGTTCAGGTGCTGCGGCTGCGGCGCAAGCTGGAGGTCGATCCGAGTGCGCCGCGCGTCATTCAAACCGAACGCGGCGTCGGCTATATCTTCGCGGTTCCCGTAGATCCGTTCTGAAGCGCGATGCGGATGTGTGCCGGGAACGGGGTTTCCCGACCGTATGCGCGGCCCTTTCAGCCGACGCAATTCACGCAGCGGCTCGGCTTCCTACCGTCGGCGGATGAGATCGCAGGAAATCGTAGTTTAGCGGGCAAAATCGAACGATTGGTAGCGGGGGAGGGACTCGAACCCCCGACCCCAGGATTATGATTCCCGTGCTCTAACCAGCTGAGCTACCCCGCCACAGGGATCGCGGCGGCGACTGAGGCCGATCTCGCGAACGCGCGGCATATAAAGAAGGGGGCGGCGGGAAGTCAAGCAAAGTGGGCCGCCTTTTTCCGGCCTCGCCGAGGCTACGTCGGGACAAGCCGCCTTGCGAATACGGCCCCTTTTTCAATGCGTTCGGCATCGCCGGGCTTGTCCGGCCATCCACGCCGTCATTCGCAGCCCAGGAACGTGGATGCCTGGGACAAGTTCGGGCACGACGAGATTCTGGGGGACTAAAGGCCTATTTCGGCCTCACATTCGGATCGCCGCCGGGGCTGCCGGGGGGCGGGATCACGGGGGTGTTGCCGCCGGTGTCGGGGGCCGGCGCGTGCATCTCGGGGTCGATGCCTGAGGGCGGGCAGAGCACGCCGTCGGATTTGGCCAGCCTATCGCCGAGCGGTTCCCGGGACTGGCCGGTGGTAGTGCCGTCGGCCTGACGATTCGGACGGTCCTGCGGCGTGCAGTTCACCGCGTGTTGCGGGGACGGCGGCGCGGTCTGTTGCGGCGGCGTCGCCGGGGCGGGCGGGGCCTGCGCGATCGCGCTGCCTGAAGCGGCGATCAGGAGGCCGGCCAGAATGATGTGTGATGTCGTGCGCATGGAAAGGAAACGCCCGCGCGGCGTCCCCTGTTCCCATGTCATGCAATCACGATTTGCGGTAGCGGATCAGCGAGAAATGGCCCATCGGCGGCATGGGGCGGCGCTCGGTGAGGGTGATGCCGCCGTGCCTGGCGGCCCAGTTGACGAGGCGAGCCCACGGGAATTCCGGGCGCCAGCCGAGGCGGCGGGCGATGGGAGCAAAGGCGAGTTCGAACAGCTTTCGGGGGCCGCTCTCGGCGCCGATGTGGTTGACGAGGATCAGCTCGCCGCCGGGCTTGAGCACGCGGACGAACTCGTCGAGCGTGCCTTCGGGATCGGGCACGGCAGTGATGACATATTGCGCGACCACCGCGTCGAAGACGTTGTCGGGGAAGGCGAGGTTCTTCGCATCCATCACCGAGAGCACTTCGACGTTGCTCAAGCGAAGCGCGCGCACGCGCGCCTGCGCCTTGCGCAACATCGGCTCGGAAATGTCGACGCCGCATACCTTCGTCGTGCGCGCGTAGTCGGAGAGCGAAAGCCCGGTGCCGACGCCGACGTCGAGAATGCGGCCGCCGATGCGGTCGGCCTCCGCGATGGTCGACTGCCTTCCGGCGTCGAACACCTTGCCGAACACGAGATCATAGACCGGCGCCCAGCGGCCATAGGCCTTCTCGACCCCGGCCCGCGAGATGTCTGCTGCCATGCCCCTGCCCTTACTTCACCTCTCCCCGACGGGGAGAGGTGACCCCAGCCCGACCAGCTGCGCAGAATGTCGTCGTTGTCTTGCGCATGATCTTGTCGGAAAACCGCTCACACTTTTCCGAATCATGCTGCTCAGCCGCGGACCGCTTCCGCCAGCGGGCGCGAGGTGGCCGCGCCGACCTTCGCCGCGGCGCTCTGGATGAAGCCGCCGCCGAGCACGCGGGCCTGGCCGCTGGCTGCATCGTAGAACACGCAGGCCTGGCCGGGCGAGACGCCCTCCTCGCCGGCGACGAGTTCGACCTCGTATTGGCCATTGCCGCCGCGCAGCCACGCCGGCTGGGGGCTGCGGGTGGAGCGCACGCGCACGAACATCTCGAGGCCGCCGCCAATCGCGCTGTCGATGTCGCCATCGCCGATCCAGTTGACGTCGCGGAGCACGATGCGGTGCATCTTCAGCGCATCGCGCGGACCAACGACGACGCGGCGGTGCGCTGCATCCAGCCGCACCACGAACAGCGGCGAACCGGATGCGATGCCGAGGCCGCGGCGCTGGCCGACGGTGAAATTGGCGATGCCGTTGTGCCGGCCGAGCACGCGTCCGTCGAGATCGACGATGTCGCCGGGGTCCATCGCGTTCGGACGCAGGCGCGTGATGATGTCGGTGTAGCGGCCCGTCGGCACGAAGCAGATGTCCTGGCTGTCGTGCTTGTCGGCGACCGCGAGCCCAAAGCGGCGCGCCAGCTCGCGGGTCTGCGGCTTGGTCATGTCGCCGAGCGGAAAGCGCAGGAAATCGAGCTGCTCGCGCGTGGTCGCGAACAGGAAATAGCTCTGGTCGCGGTCGGCATCGGCGGCGCAGACCAGCGCCCGCGAGCCATCGGGCAGGCGGCGGGAGGCAACATAATGGCCTGTCGCGAGCGCCTGCGCGCCGAGCTCACGCGCGGTCTTCAGGAGATCGCGGAACTTGACCGAGCGGTTGCACTCGACGCAAGGCACCGGCGTCTCGCCGAGCGCGTAAGAGTCGGCAAAGTTGTCGATGACGGACTCGCGAAAGCGGTCCTCGTAGTCGAGCACGTAATGGGGAATGCCGAGCTTGGCCGCGACATCGCGGGCATCGTGGATGTCCTGGCCCGCGCAGCAGGCGCCCTTGCGGTGGGTCGCCGCGCCATGGTCGTAGAGCTGCAGCGTGATGCCGACGACGTCGTAGCCCTCCGCCTTCAGCAGCGCAGCCGTCGTCGAAGAATCGACGCCGCCCGACATGGCGACGACGACCCTGGTGTCTTCGGGACGGCCTTCGAGATCCAGACTGTTCAGCATGGGCCTTAAAGCGTTGTGACGGCGGCGTAGCGCGATCCGCGATTCCTGTGCCTTCTCGCGGGGCATCGGCGATCCCCCGGAACTCTAGTTCCCGAAGGGCACGGCTGCCCAAGTCGAAAGCGGCTGAGAGTGACCCCTTTAATATAGGCGGCGTTCCGGTGAAGCAATCACGCGGGCAGCCAGCTTAGGGCAATTCTTGCCGGGGGCGGCAGAAATGGCGGGGGCGCGGCGCGCTGCCGGGCGGCGACATAAACAATCAACACATTGATTTTGTTGTATAAATCTACATGGAGAGACGCTGGCCCGCTCCTTGCTACCCCTTGTCCGAAGTTGCTTCCAAGGGGTCGCCTGTGGTTGGTCGTACGTCAGATGTCGTGGCAAGCGTGCAAGTCCAGAGCGCGCAGCAAAAGCCTGCCCGGTCGCAAGCCTCGAAGGCCACGCCCGCGAGCGACGCTTTCGGCTCCCTGGTCGACAGCAATACCCAGGCAATCAGCAACAAGGCGCAGGCGCAGGATACGGCGCGCCGGAGCGATTCGACGTCATCCTCCACGGCATCCGACCGGAGTCCCCGCGACACCTCTTCCACGGAGCAGTCTTCGCAGAGCAGGGCGAGCGACGATACCGAGACGTCTGCGCCGGCGAAGAACGACAAGAGCGACGCGGCCAGTGATCCCGCCAAGGACGCCGGCAAGATCAAGGACAAGTCCGAGACATCGGACGCCAAATCGGCGGACGAATCCGACGAGACCAAGGGCGACAAGACCGACGGCACCGACGCCCTCACCACCACTGTCGACGCGGCTGCCGCCGCGCCGACCGATGCGACGCAGCCCGCCCTGCCCGATCCGAACGCGATTGTCGTTGCAGCGCCCGTTGTGCCGGCCGATCCGAATGCGGCTACGAGCCAGGCCGGCGATGCCGCCGCCTCGCCGCTGACGATCGCCGCAGCAGGTCTTGCCGCCAGTGCCTCCACTGCGGCGCAGATCGCCGGCAACAAGACCGATGCCGCCGGCGACAAGAGCGCCAAGGCCGCAGGCGCCGAGATCGATGCCGAGACCACGACGACGCTCGGCGAGACCGCGACCGGCGCGAGCGAGGCGACCGCGACCGATGCAAAGGCCAATGGCGGACTGATCGCCGCCGTCAGCCAGGGCACGCCGAAGACCTCGTTCAAGGACGCCGCAACCGCGCAGGCCCAGACCGACGTCTCGAATATCGGCCAGGACACCGGCAAGACGAACGCCGCGCAGGCTCCGGCGACCGCGACGGTCGCGCATCCGCAAGCCGCAAAGCCGCAGGCAGATGGCGGAGCGGCCGAGGCCAAGGCAGCCCTCGCCGACCGCGCCGCCGACCCGGCACAAGGCGCGCCAGCCACGCACGCGCATGCGGGCACGCAAGCCACCATCGCCCCGACGGATACCGGCGCGCAGGCCGCTTCCGCCGTGCAGGCGCCGCTGACCAATACGACCTCGGCCGCCACAGCATCGACCGCGACGCTCACCGCGACCGCGGCAAGCCATGCGACCGTGCCGATCAGCGGCGTGCCGATCGAGATCGCGGCTGCCATTCGCGCCGGCAAGTCCCGGTTCGACATCAGCCTCGACCCGGCCGAGCTCGGCCGCATCGACGTCCGCATCAATGTCGACCGCAACGGCCAGGTCACCTCGCATCTCACGGTGGAGAAGCCGGAGACGCTCTCGATGCTCAAGCAGGACGCACCGCAATTGCAGCGCGCGCTCGACGATGCAGGCTTCAAGACCGGCAGCAACGGGCTGTCCTTCAGCCTGCGCGACCAGAATTCATCGGGCCAGAATTCCGGGCAGAATCACGAGAATGGCGGCAATGCCCGCCGGCTGATCATCAGCGAGGACGAAACCGTTGCCGCTGCGCCCGTCGGACGCGGCTACGGCCGCATGCTCGGATCGAGCAGCGGCGTCGACATCAGAGTGTGAGGAGTATTCGAAAATGGCCACCACGAATGCCGCCACCGCCCCTTCCGTCGTCTCCGGGACGACCGACATCCCGAAATCCTCCTCGTCGAACTCGATGAGCTCGACCACGGGGTCGACGCTCGCCGGCAACTTCCAGACCTTCCTGACACTGCTGACGACGCAGCTCCAGAACCAAAACCCGCTGGATCCGCTCGACACCAACCAGTTCACCCAGCAGCTGGTGCAGTTCGCCGGCGTCGAGCAGCAGCTCAAGACCAACGATTCGCTGGCCCAGCTCGTCACCCTCCAGCAGACCACGCAGGCGACCCAGGCGCTGGGCTTCGTCGGCAAGACCGCGCTGGTCGACGGCTCGACGACGAGCATGACGAACTCGGCGGCGATTTGGCATCTCAACGTGCCGACGGACTCCACCGTCGAGATCTCCATCGCCAATTCCAGCGGCCAGACCGTGTTCACCGGCAAATACAGCTCCTCCGCCGGCACCGACATTCCCTTCACCTGGAACGGCATGGGCAATGACGGCACGCAATGGCCCGACGGCAAGTACACGATCTCGGCCACGGGCAAGGACGTCGCGAACAACAATGTCGGCATCGCCGCGCAGGTGCAGGGCGTGGTGTCGTCGGTCGACCTGACCCAGTCGCCGCCGCTGCTCACCATCGACGGTGCCAGCTACACGCTGAGCCAGGTCAAGAGCATCATCGCGACAAGCGCCTATTGAGGGGAAACGCTGCAACGACAAATTCAGTGTCATCCCCGCGAAAGCGGGGATCCATAACCCCAGGAAGTCGTTTTCGCGTGAGGCAGTAACCCCGAGTCTTCGTAAGAACTACTCCCTAGGGTTATGGGTGTCCCGGGCTCGCGCTACGCGCCCCCCCGGGACGACGGTTGGGGCGTCGGCGGCACCGCGCTCGGGTCCGGTTCGTTAGTAAAGTATTTACCTTCTACCCCGCTTGGCCCGCCGGAATCGCGTCTCCCGCCGGTCGAGACGGCCGTGTTCCCGCAAGTTTCAACGAGAATTGTATTGAAGCCTTAGGCTTAGCGGATTTTTAAGCCGCGGGGCGTAGGGTTACTGGCGTGAGTTCAGTGGTTGAGAGTTTGTGAGTACGCCATGACAGAACCCCATCGCCCGAGGGTAAAATACGTCATCGGGCCGGACGGCAGTCCGTTGACGATCGCGGATCTGCCTGCTCCGGGCACCAAACGCTGGGTCATCCGCCGCAAGGCCGAAGTCGTCGCCGCTGTCCGTGGTGGACTTCTCTCGCTCGAGGAGGCCTGCAGCCGTTACACCCTGACGGTCGACGAATTCCTCTCCTGGCAGTTTTCCATCGACCAGCACGGTCTGGCGGGTCTTCGCACCACCCGCATCCAGCAATATCGCCAGTAGGCGATCCGGAAATCTGCTGCTTTTGACGAAAATCGGCCTCGCCCTGCGAGGCCGATTTTTTTGATGATGCAGTTTTGTCCGACCTCTTAACTCTCGTTAACCATATCGAAACCATCACCTAGGCAATAATTGCCCACTCGGCCTTTCCGGTGAAAGCGGCCGAATCTGTTGGGGCGGTTGCTTGCAAGGGCTTGCGGACTTTCTGAAGAGTATCGGTGCCGCCCGGTTCGGGGCGATGATCGCGGTCACTGCCGCGCTCATCGGCTTCTTCGCCTTCGTCATCATGCGCGTCACCACGCCGCAGATGACGACGCTGTTCACGGACCTCAGCGTCGAGGATTCCTCGAGCATCATCAAGGACCTGGAACGCCAGGGCATCCAGTTCGAGATCCGCAATGAGGGCTCCATCATCATGGTGCCCAAGGACAAGGTCACGCGGCTGCGGATGAAGCTCGCCGAGGGCGGCCTGCCCAAGGGTGGCGGCGTCGGCTACGAGGTGTTCGACAAGTCGGACGCACTCGGCACCACCTCCTTCGTCCAGAACATCAATCATCTCCGCGCGCTGGAGGGCGAGCTCGCCCGCACCATCCGCGCCATCGACCGCATCCAGGCCGCGCGCGTCCATCTGGTGCTGCCCGAGCGCCCGCTGTTTGCGCGCGAGGCGCCGGAGCCGTCGGCCTCGATCGTGGTCCGCGTCCGCGGCTCGCTGGAAGCCCAGCAGATCCGCGCCATCCGCCATCTGGTCGCCTCCGCCGTCAACGGGCTGAAGCCGCAGCGGGTCTCGATCGTCGACGAGGCCGGCCAGCTGCTCGCCGACGGCGCGGCGACCGATCCGGAGCAGACGGTCGGAGACGAGCGCCGCATCGCCTTCGAAAAGCGCATGCGCAAGCAGGTCGAGGACATCGTGTCCTCCGTGGTCGGCTCGGGCCGCGCCCGCGTGCAGCTCTCCGCTGATTTCGACTTCAACAAGATCACCCAGACCTCGGACAAGTTCGACCCCGAAGGCCGCGTGCTGCGCTCGAGCCAGACCCGCGAAGAGCAGAGCATGACCGCCGACAACAACGGCCAGGTCACCGTCAACAACGAGCTGCCCGGCAACCAGCAGAACAACGCCGCCGCCGTCGCCAAGGACCAGAGCAAGAAGTCCGAAGAGACCAACAATTACGAGATCTCCCGCACCACCAAGACCGAGGTGACCGAAGCCGGCCGGGTCAACCGCATCTCGGTCGCGGTGCTGGTCGACGGCATCTACAGCAAGAACGACAAGGGCGAGCTGGCCTATCAGGACCGCACCAAGGAGCAGCTCGACAGCATCGCCACCCTGGTGCGCTCGGCGATCGGCTTCGACCAGAAGCGCGGCGACCAGGTCGAGGTCGTGAATCTGCGCTTTGCCGACGCGCCCTCAACCGCGCCGGTCGGCGAGTCCTCAGGCTTCCTCGGCATGCTCCAGTTCACCAAGGACGACGTCATGTACTTCGTCGAGCTCGGCGTAATGATGCTGCTCGGCCTGGTCGTGCTGTTCCTGGTGATCCGCCCGCTGGTCAAGCGCATCCTCGCCTCCGACGAGGTCGCCGCCGCCATCTCCGGCGTGCTGACGGGCCCCGCCGCGTCGGAAGAGGCCGCGCCGGCCTCCGGCCAGCCGCTGCTGCCGAGCGGCGCCGCCAGCGCCATCGACGTCGCCACCATCCAGGGCCAGGTCCACGCCCAGTCCGTTCATCGCGTCGGCGAGCTCGCCGAGCGCAACCCCAACGAAACCGTCGCCATCATCCGCCAATGGCTTACCGAACCCGCGAAATAACCCAAGCCACGCAACTCTGCCAAGTGCATCAAGAAGTGATCTGACATGGCCGCCTCCCTGCAAAACGCCAATTCGAATGACATCACCAGCGTGATCTCCACGCTGGGCCAGCGCGCCGGCAGCCGCGGGGGCAGCAAGTCCGAGGCGCTGGCCGGGCCGAAGCGTGCTGCGATCCTGATGCTGGCGCTGGGCGAGCAATATGGCGGCAAGATCTGGAGCCTGCTCGACGACGACGAGGTGCGCCAGCTCTCGCTGGAGATGTCGACGCTTGGCACCGTCGAGGTCGAAACCGTCGAGGACATGCTGCTCGAATTCGTCTCGCGCATGTCGGCTTCCGGCGCACTGATGGGCAATTTCGACGCCACCGAGCGCCTGCTCCAGCAATATCTGCCGCCGGAGCGCGTCAACGGCATCATGGATGAGATCCGCGGCCCCGCGGGACGCAACATGTGGGAGAAGCTCTCCAACGTGCAGGAAGAGGTCCTCGCCAACTACCTCAAGAACGAATATCCGCAGACCATCGCCGTGGTGCTGTCGAAGCTGAAGTCCGAGCATGCGGCGCGCGTGCTCGGCATCCTGCCCGAGGAACTCGCGCTCGACGTCGTCAACCGCATGCTGAAGATGGAGGCGGTGCAGAAGGAGGTGATCGAGAGCGTGGAGAAGACGCTGCGCACCGAATTCATGTCCAACCTGTCGCAGACCCGCCGCCGCGACGCCCATGAGGTGATGGCGGAGATCTTCAACAATTTCGACCGCCAGACCGAAACCCGCTTCATCACCTCGCTGGAAGAGGACAACCGCGAATCGGCCGAGCGCATCAAGGCGCTGATGTTCACCTTCGACGACCTCGTGAAGCTCGATTCCGGCTCCGCCCAGACCCTGATGCGCAACGTCGACAAGGACAAGCTCGGCGTCGCGCTGAAGAGCGCGAACGAGGACGTCCGCAACTTCTTCTTCGGCAACATGTCCTCGCGCGCGGCCAAGATGCTCCAGGACGACATGGCGGCGATGGGCCCGGTGCGCCTGCGCGACGTCGACGAAGCGCAGGCGCTTCTGGTCAATCTCGCCAAGGATCTCGCCGCCAAGGGCGAGATCATGCTGACCAAGAACCGCGCCGACGACGAGCTGGTGTACTGATGGCCGCTCCGGCAAAATTCCTGTTCGATACCGACTTCGCGGCGCCCGAGCGGACGACGCGCGAGAAGGCCGCGACCGCAGCCGAGATCGCCCAGAAGATCGCGGAAGCCGAGGCGCGCGCCTACCAGCAGGGCTTTGCCGCCGGCCAGCACGAGGCCAAGGCCGAGAGCGACCGCCGCGTCGCGCTCGCCATGGAGGAGATCAACATCGCAATTCGGGGCGTCGCCTCCGGCATCGGCAACATCGAGACCAGGATGGAGACCGAGGCTGTCGAGGTCGCGGTCGCGGTGGCGCGCAAGCTGTGCGCTGATCTCGTCGCCGCCGAGCCGCTCGGCGAGGTCATAGCGCTGGTCAAGGACTGCTTCTCGCATCTGGTCGCGACGCCGCATCTCGTCGTCCGCATCAACGATGCGCTTTACGATGCCGCGCGAGAGAAGATCGAGCGGCTCGCCAAGCAGAGCGGCTTCGAGGGCCGCCTGGTGATCCTGGCCGAGCCGGAAATCGCCACCGGCGACTGCCGGATCGAATGGGCCGATGGCGGCGTCGTGCTGGAGCGCGGCGCCATCGCGGCCAAGATCGACGAAATGGTCGGGCGCTATATCGCGTCCCGCAGGGGGAATTAAGCCATGAGCGAAACAGACGGACAGGTCCCGCTGCCCGATCTCAACGGCCCGATGCCGCCGACCGGCACCGACGTCGGCTACAGCGAGGACGAATATGCGGCGCGTGCCGCCGCCGACCTCGAAGCGGTGTTCGACGTGCCGGTGCAGGTCTCGGCCGTGCTCGGCCGCTCCAAGATGGACGTCGGCGAGCTCCTGAAGCTCGGACCAGGCACCGTGCTCGAGCTCGACCGGCGCGTCGGCGAAGCCATCGACATCTACGTCAACAACAAGCTGGTCGCCCGCGGCGAGGTCGTCCTGGTCGAGGACAAGCTCGGCGTCACCATGACGGAAATCATCAAGGCCGAACGCGGCTAGCACAAGGACATGACGCGCGGCAGCGCGAACAGACGGACAGGAGACTGACATGCGGCTTCTCATCGTTGGCACATTGAAGGGCCAGCTCACCACCGCTACCAAGATCGCGATGGAGAACGGCGCCACCGTGACCCATGCCGAGGATCACGAGCAGGCGATGCGCGTGCTGCGCGGCGGCAAGGGCGCCGACCTCCTGCTGGTCGACGTCGCCCTCGACATCCGCGACCTCGTGCTGCGGCTGGAGGCCGAGCACATCCACGCCCCGATCGTCGCCTGCGGCATCACCAACGACGCCCGCGCCGCGGTCGCCGCGATCCACGCCGGTGCCAAGGAATACATCCCGCTGCCGCCGGACCCGGAACTGATCGCCGCGGTGCTCGCCGCGGTCGCCAACGATTCCCGCGAGCTGGTCTATCGCGACGAGGCGATGGCGAAGGTGATCAAGCTTGCCCAGCAGATCGCCGGCTCCGACGCATCGGTGATGATCACGGGGGAATCCGGCACGGGCAAGGAGGTGCTGGCCCGTTACGTCCATACCCGCTCGGCGCGCGCCAAACGCCCGTTCATCTCCATCAACTGCGCCGCGATCCCCGAACACCTCCTGGAGTCCGAGCTGTTCGGCCACGAGAAGGGCGCCTTCACCGGCGCAGTCGCGCGCCGGATCGGCAAGTTCGAGGAAGCGACCGGCGGCACGCTGCTGCTCGACGAAATCTCGGAGATGGACGTCCGCCTGCAATCGAAACTGCTGCGCGCCATCCAGGAGCGCGTGATTGACCGCGTCGGTGGCACCAAGCCGGTGCCGGTGGACATCCGCATCATCGCCACCTCGAACCGCAACCTCGTCGAAGCCGTGCGCGAGGGCACGTTCCGCGAGGACCTGCTGTTCCGCCTCAACGTCGTCAATCTGAAGATCCCGCCGCTGCGCGAGCGCCCTGCCGACATCCTGGAGCTCGCCCAGCATTTCGTGAAGAAGTATGCGGAGGCCAACGGCGTGCCGCTGCGCCCGATCTCGGCGGAAGCCCGCCGCGTGCTCTCCGGCAACCGCTGGCAGGGCAACGTCCGCGAGCTCGAAAACACCATGCACCGCGCGGTGCTGATGGCGCACGGCGACGAGATCGGACCCGACGCCATCATCACGCCGGACGGCGACCGCCTCGACCTCGCCAGGACGCCGCCGGCGGTGGCGCATGCCACCATGGCCGCCGAGCAGGTGACGCGGGCGCTGGTGGGGCGCACCGTGGCCGATGTCGAGCGCGACCTCATCCTGGAGACGCTGAAGCACTGCCTCGGCAACCGGACCCATGCCGCCAACATCCTCGGCATCTCGATCCGCACGCTGCGCAACAAGCTCAACGAATATGCCGACGGCGGCATCCCGATCCCGCCCGCGGGAACGCCGGGCGAGTATCCGCGCATGCCGATGATGGGGGCGTAGCGCTCCTGCCGAACATCGAGGATGCAAATGCCCGGGCTCAGTCCCGGGCATTTTTGTTTGGCGCGCACCAATACTCACCCCGTCATCCTGAGGTGCGAAGCGCGATGCGAACGCATCGCGTGCGGAGCCTCGAAGGATGAACGGCCACAGCCGGGCCGTCGCCCTTCGAGGGCCGCTGAAGAAGCGGCCACCTCAGGGTGACGGTGAGAGAACTTCGGCTGCTTCGAATGCAAAGGGGAGCCGCATTCGGCGACTAGGTCAAGCCCGCACAACGCCCTATAACCACGCCCGAAAACCACGCGAGGGACCACATGTCTGAAGCTCAAATCACGGATTGGCTGGCGTCGCAGCGGCAGGCGATGATCGAACTGCTCCGCGACGTCGTGAACATCGATTCCGGGTCCTACGACAAGGAAGGCGTCGATGCGGTCGGTGCGCGGTTCGAGCGGCACTTTGCCGAGCACGGCATTCCGTTCCGGCGCGAGGCCAACGCCACTTTCGGCGATGCGATTCATGCCGAGGTGGCAAAGCCCGGCAGCAACGAGAAGCCCGTGCTGTTGATGGGGCATCGCGACACCGTGTTCGGCAAGGGCGAAGCCGGACGGCGTCCGTTCACGATCAGAGATGGCCGCGCCTATGGACCGGGTGTCGCCGACATGAAGTCCGGCCTCGTCATGAACGTGTTCGTGGCAACCGCCTTCCACAAATTCGGCGGCTCACCGCACCCGATCAAGGTATTGATCACCTCGGACGAGGAGATCGGCTCGCCCTCCTCGCGCCCGGTGATCGAACGTGAAGGACGCGCCGCGCGCGCGGTGTTCAATTCCGAGCCGGGCCGCCCCACCGGCAATATCGTCACCGGCCGCAAGGGCGGCATCTTCATGCATCTCGGCATCACCGGCAAGGCCGCCCATTCCGGCGCCAATTTCGCCGCCGGCATCAGCGCGATCGGCGAGCTCGCACACAAGATCGTGCAGATCCATGCGCTGACCGATCTCGACAAGGGCATCACGCTGAATGTCGGCCTCGTCTCGGGCGGCCAGTCCGTCAACACCACGGCGCCCTACGCCGAGGGCCAGATCGACCTGCGTTACGTCGATCCGGCGCATCGCGCGAGGGTGATGGCCGCAATCGAGACGATTGTCGCGACCTCCTACGTGCCGGGCACGAGTGCAACGCTGACGATCAAGGGCGAGTTCGTGCCGGTGGTGCAGAGCCCGGATTCGAAAGCGCTGTTCGAAAATTATCAGGCCGCCGCAAGACAGGTCGGCCTCACCACGCTCCAGGGCGAATTCTCCGGCGGCTGTGCCGATTCCGGCTTCACGGCCGCGGTCGGCACGCCGACCATCTGCGGCCTCGGCCCGGTCGGCGGGCTCGCGCACACGCCGGAGGAATATCTCGAGCTCGACAGCATCGTGCCGCGCGCGCAGGCGCTGGCATTGGCGATCTTGCGGGGGTGAATGCAGCTGCCGTAGGGTGGGCAAAGCGAAGCGTGCCCACCACTTCCGTCACCTGCGGGAAAGATGGTGGGCACGGCGCAAGGGCGCCTTTGCCCACTCTACGAGACCGACCAAGTTCTACGAATAACTCGGCGCGTCGGGCTTGCGGAAGATGTGGATGGGATCGCCCGGCACGATCGGAGAGCCTGAGAACATCGCATAGGCGTAGAGCGCGAGATAGGTGATCGCAAGCACGCCGACGGCGTAGAAGGCCCAGGTCGCAACGCGTTTCATCGATCCGCTCCATTGCCGTCCCGCATGGGGGTTCAGGCGCTTCTAGAGCGACGACGGGGAAAAGGCCAGCCTTCCGCGCCGACACGCGCGGCGATCAAATGCCGCGCCGGCCGCGCGCGGGAAGGCTGACATCCGCAAGCCTGGCCGCGTCCTCGTCCTGGTCGACCGCCACATACTGGCCGTGCCAATAGGCAAGAGCCGCAGTGCGGGCCGAGCTCCTGATGTCCCTGACACGGCCGATGACGATGCCGTGCGAGTGGCGTTCGACGATCTCCTCGACCTCGCAATCGAAGGCGGACAATGCGCCGAACAGCAGGGGAACGCCCGAGACCGCCGTCACCCATTTGGCGCCTGCGAAGCGATCGGCGCCCTTCAACCCGCCCTTGCCGGAAAAGCGCTCGGCAATCTCGAGCTGGTCGGCATTGAGGATGTTCACGCCGAAGGCGCCGTGGCGCTTGATCAGCGGAAAGGACGATGCATCGCGGTTGATGCTGACGAGCAGCGTCGGCGGCTCGACCGACAGCGAGGTGACCGAGGTCACCGTCATGCCCGTAATATCCTTGCCCCGCCCGGCGGTGATGACGCTGACGCCGCCGGTGAGATGGCGCATGGCGCCGCGAAAATCGGCGGACGAGACGGGGATTTCGGTCATGAGATCGCGGGGCACTACATTCATGGCATTGCTCCCCGAAGCGGGGATCCCTCTTATTTAGGTACGATCGTCCGCCGACAAAAGGTGGCTCAGGATCGAGCCTTCAAGGCTTGCGAGCTCGGCCGAGCCGCGCTGGCGCGGCCGGGCCGCGTTGACCGTGACGTCATGGGCGATCCGGCCCTCCTCGATCACCAGCACCCGGTCCGCCAAGGCGACGGCTTCCGAGACGTCGTGGGTCACCAGGATCGCGGTAAAGCCCTGGTCGCGCCAGACGCGTTCCAGGAGCCGCTGCATCGAGATGCGGGTCAGTGCGTCCAGTGCGCCAAGCGGCTCGTCGAAGGCGAGCACGCGCGGGCGCGAGACCAATGCGCGGCCGAGCGCGACGCGCTGCTTCTGGCCGCCCGACAGCACCGAGGGCCATTGGTCGCGCTTGTCGGCGAGACCGACCTCGCCCAGGGCTTTCTCGGCACGCGCATGCGCATCGCTGGAGGCACGATCGCGGCCGAGGCCGACCTCGACATTGGCGAGAACGCGGGCCCAGGGCAGCAGCCGCGGCTCCTGGAACATCACGCGGATGTCTTCGGGCTGGACGTCACCGCCGAAGCTGATGCTGCCGGCGTCGATCTCGTCCAGGCCGGCGATCAGACGCAGCAGCGTGCTCTTGCCGCAGCCGCTCTTGCCGACGATCGCGACGAACTGGCCGGCCGGGATGTGCAGATCGATGCCGCGCAGCACCTCGTTGGCGCCGAAGGATTTGCGCAAGCCGCGGATGCTGAGCGGCCGGCCGCCGGTGTGAACCGGACGCTCCTCGTGCACGACACGCGCATGAGGGACGAAATTGGCGCGGCTGGCAAGCTCGGTCTCGGGAAGAGAGGTACGAAGCGCTGTCTGCATGTGATTCCCAGTATTTCTTGCTCAACGTTTCTGGAAGGCGGGGTGCCAGGAGAGCGTCAGGCGCTCCAGCACGCGGGAGGCGCTGTCGGCGAGCTTGCCGAGCAGGGCGTAGATCAGGATCGAGAGCACGACGACGTCGATCAGCATGAACTCGCGCGCCTGCATCGCCATGTAGCCGAGGCCCGAGGAGGCCGCGATGGTCTCGGCGACGATCAGGGTCAGCCACATGATGCCGAGCGCGAAGCGGATGCCGACGAAGATCGAGGGCAGCGCGCCAGGGAAGATCACGCGGCGGAACAATTCGCCGTCGGTCATGCCGTAGATGCGCCCCATCTCGATCAGCTGGGGATCGACCGTGCGGATGCCGTGCAGCGTGTTGAGATAGATCGGGAAGAAGACGCCGAGCGCCACCAGGAACAGCTTTGCGCTCTCGTCGATGCCGAACCAGAGGATGACGAGCGGGATAAGCGCCAGATGCGGCACGTTGCGCACCATCTGCAGCGTGGTGTCGGTGAGCCTTGCCGAGAGCTGCGACAGGCCGTTGGCGAGGCCGAACGCAAAACCGATGCTGCCGCCGATCAGAAAACCGATCGAGGCGCGCCAGAACGAGACCCAGATGTTGCGGACGAGCTCGCCGGAGAGCAGCAGCTTCCAGCCGGCCAGCACGACGTCGCTCGGCGCCGGCAGCACGCGGGTCGGCACGAAGCCGGTGACGCTCGCGACCTGCCAGATCGCGATGATGGCGAGCGGCACGATCCACTGGATCAGGCCGTCGAGGCGCGGCAGGCGCAGGCTGCGCGGAAGCGAAACGCTGTCGATCAGGCTCATAACTGCGACACCCGGTGCTGCGGACGGAGATCGCTGCCGACCGTCTCGCCGAACGGACCGCCGTTGAAATGGAGCTTCGTCACGTTGCTCGGCTGCTCCAGCGAGAGCAGCGGGAACACCAGCTCGGCGAAGCGATAGGCTTCCTCCAGATGCGGATAGCCCGACATGATGAAGGTATCGATGCCGAGATCCTGATACTCCCTGATGCGGGCCGCGACGGTCCGGGCGTCGCCGACCAGCGCCGTGCCGGCGCCGCCGCGCACGAGGCCGACACCGGCCCACAGGTTCGGTGCGATCTCGAGCTTGTCGCGCCTGCCGCCATGAAGCTGCGCCATGCGCTGCTGGCCCACGGAATCCATGCGGGCGAAGTTCTTCTGCGCCAGCGCGATGGTCTCGTCGCTGACATGCTTGATCAGCTCGTTCGCGGCGCTCCAGGCCTCTTCATTGGTCTCGCGGACGATCACATGAAGGCGAATGCCGAAGGAGAGTTTCCTGCCGCGCGCGGCGGCGACCTCCCTCACCTTCGCGATCTTCTCGGCGACCTGCGCCGGCGGCTCGCCCCAGGTGAGATATTTTTCGACGGTGTCCACGGCGACGTCGATGCCGGCACCGGACGATCCGCCGAAATAGAGCGGCGGCCGCGGCGACTGCACCGGAGGAAACAGCAGCCTGCCGCCCTCGACACGGATGTGCTTGCCTTCGACATTGACGGTCTTGCCGGCGAGCAGGTCGCTGTAGACGCCCAGGAACTCGCGGGTGACCTCGTAGCGCTCGTCATGGCCGAGGAAGACGCCGTCGCCCTTGTTCTCGACCGGATCGCCGCCGGTGACGACGTTGACGAGAAGCCGGCCGTTCGAGATGCGATCGAGCGTCGCCGTCATGCGCGCCGCCACGCTCGGCGATTGCAGGCCGGGACGGACCGCCACCAGATAGCGCAGCCGCTCGGTGAACGGCGCCACGCTCGAGGCGACGATCCAGGAATCCTCGCACGACCGACCGGTCGGGATCAGCACGCCGAAATAGCCGAGCTGGTCGGCGGCCTGCGCGATCTGGCGCAGATAGTTGAAGTCGACCTCGCGGCCGCCGATGCCGGTGCCGAGATAGCGCCCGTCGCCATGGGTCGGCAGGAACCAGAGGATATTGCTCTTGGATTGGCTCATGGATGTGCTCCTAACCGTAGGTCGTGCCGACCGCGGCGGCGACGATGCCGATCGAGAGCACGATGGCCGCGATCAGACGCTGAATGATACGTCTCATGTTCAAACCCTTGTGGATGGGAAGGCCGGTCGGCACGATCAGGCTGCCGGGTTGCGCCAGACGATGTCGCGAATCACGATCGGCTTCGGGATCAGGCCGAGCTTGTGGAAGCGGTCGGCGACGCCCTGCTGGGTCGCGACGATGTCGTCGGTGACGGGGCCGACCACGAATGACGAGCGGTTCGCGGCGATGGTCTGGATTTCGAGGGGAATGCCGGTGACCGCAGCGAGCGATTTCGCGACCTCGTCGCGGTGCTGCTCGGCCCATCTGGCGGTCGCGGTGGTGACGTCGACGATCTGTTGCAGGATCGCGCCGTGGTTCTTCGCGAAGTCGCGGTTGGCGATGTAGAACGAATTGGTCTTGGTGACCTCGCGCGCATTGATCAGGATGCGGCCGCTCTGCCTGGTCTCGCCGATCGCGAAGTAAGGATCCCAGATTGCCCAGGCCTCGATGCTGCCATTGGCGAAGGCAGGGCCGGCGTCAGGTGGCGTCAGGTAGACCGGCGTGATGTCGGCATAGGTGAGGCCGGCCTTCTCCAGCGTCTGCACCACGATGTTGTGCGCGCTGGAGCCCTTGGTGAAGCCGATGCGCTTGCCTTTCAATTCGGCGATGGTGCGGATCGGCGACTCCTTCGGCACCAGGATGCCCTGGCCGTTGGTGATGGGCTGGCCGGCGGCATAGACGATCGCGGCGCCCGCGGCCTGGGCGAACACCGGCGGGGAATCGCCGACCGCGCCGTAGTCGACGCTGCCGACGTTCATCGCCTCCATCATCGGAGGCCCCGAGGAGAATTCGACCCATTTCACCTCGATGCCTTGGGGCGCGAAATGTTTTTCCAGGGCGGCCTGCTGGCGCGCGACGACCAGCACGCCGTTCTTCTGGTAGCCGATACGAATTTCCTTCACCGCGCCTTGCGCGTTGACGCGCGAGGCGAACGCGGCGACGGCCGCAGTTCCGACCGAAAGTCTCAGAAAGTCTCGACGCCGCATTCCACACTCCCGGCCGCATGCGGCCGCCATTCATTCGCGTTGCCCGAATGATGGTGCGGCTTATGGCAGGTGTCGAGACGTGCGGAAAAATAGCGATGCGCGCACTGCGCGCGAGGCGCGGGGCATGATTAATCTTTCAATCCGCGGAGCGAATGCAGAGCGAATTTTTCCGCACGCGAATGTGACAATCGGAACGCACGGCGCCCCAGCACCATGAAAATGCGAAAACAACCCCATGCACAGTAGCCAAGGTCTTGTCACGAAACGAATTTCGCATTTAGCGAAATCCGCTTGACCCGTCGGGCAATACAGTGGCAGAATGTCATCGTGCGGCAGGAGGAGCAGGCAGGCCCTCGGCAGCTAGTGCTGCCATCTCACGGGCAGATTGAGCAGCCCACGAAATGCCCAGCCGCCGATCCGCACTTCCTCGTCATCGGCCAATTCGAGCCGTTTGGCGCGGGCGAACACGGTCGGCAGCGCGACGTCGGCGATCATGGCGCGGGAGGCGAAGGCGCCGGCGCAGAAATGCGGGCCGGCGCCGAAGGCGACGCTCTTGGAGGCGTCTCGTCTCACGTCGAACGCATCTGCGCGCTCGAAGTGCTTCTCGTCGCGGTTGGCGGAGCCGAACATCAGGAACACGCGCTCGTCGGTTTCGAAGGTGACGTCGTGGATGCTCCAGGGCTTTGCGATCCGCCGCGGCGACATGCCGATGGGCGAGATCCAGCGGGCATATTCCTCGAAGGCCTGCAGCCAGGACACCTCGCCCTTGCGCACGAGATCGAGTTGCTCGGGATGGGTGAGCAGCGCCCACACCGTGCCGGCGATCGCCTTGCGCGGCTCGTTCTGGCCACCCGAGATCGCGAGCTTGACGTTGGCACGCACGCTCTCCATCGGCATGCCCGAGGCGAGGAGCACGCCGAGAATGCTCTGGTCGGGATGCTTGCGCATCACCGGCAGCATGTCGTCGATCGCGGCATCGATGCCCGACGTCGCGGCATGGCAGCGCGCCTCGACCTCGGGGTCGCCGGCATAGTTGGCGATGCCCTCGATCATGCCTTGCGACCACGCATCCATGGCCTCGAAGCCGATATTGGTGAGGCCGGTGATCGACTTCAGGCACTCGCCGGAGAAGGGCAGCGCGAAGTCGCGCATGAAGTCGATCCGGCCAGGTTCGATTGCGTCGATGATGCGGTCGGCATGGGCCTGGAACAGCGCGGTCCAGTGCGCCTTCACCGTCTTCGGCGAGACCGTCGGAAACATCGCGCGGCGCTCGACCTGGTGCGCCTCGCCGTCCTTGCGCATCATGTTGTGGCCCATCAGCCGGTTCATCAGGCCGGCGGGCTGGTGCGAGGAGAACACGTCGATCTGCTTCTCGGAGATCGAGATGTCGTCGCGGCTCGTCAGCAGCGTCGAGCCGAGCTGCGGCACGAACGCGATCGGCGCCTCTCGCCTCCTCTTCGCGAGCATCGGATAGGGATCGGCCCAGAAGGCGGCCGGGTCGATGTCGATGCGCGGCGCGGTGCTCAAGGCGGTCCCTCCTGGAGTCTCGTTTCCAGGAGACTAGCGAGGTCCGACGCCGGCGTCTGTCCCTAACGATAGGGACGGGCGGCATTTGGAGCTACCGGGCCTCGGCGATCTTCGGTCCGGATGACGGCATCTGCGCGTTGGCCGCCAGGGGCCGCTTCGACGGCGATGCCGGATCCGGCAATCGGAACGCGGCATCGGGCGGCGTTCCCGGACGACGGGCAGCGGTCGCCGGAAGCACGATCACTTTCGCTCCGACCTTCACCCGCTCGTAGAGATCCGTGACGTCCTCGTTGGTCAGCCGGATGCAGCCAGACGACACCTTCTTACCAATCGTCGCGGGATTGTTGGTGCCGTGAATTCGATATTCGGTCTCGCCCAGATACATCGCCCGGGCGCCGAGCGGATTGCCGGGGCCACCTGCCATGAACCGCGGCAGATAAGGCTGACGTGACACCATCTCCGCAGGCGGATGCCAATCCGGCCATTCGGCCTTGCGGGCCACAGTCTGCTCACCGGACCATGTGAAACCTTCGCGGCCGACACCGATGCCATAACGCATCGCCTGCGCGTCGTTCAGAACGAAATAAAGGAATGTGTTCTTGGTATCGATGATCACGGTGCCCGGCGGCTGGCGGCTGGCATAGTCGACCACCTGCCGAACGAATGCTCCGGGACCTTCAGCGGCTTTTGGCGGTTCGACCAGAGGCGCCGGGGCCGGAATCGGAGCAGGAGCCGGAGCCGGCGCTGATGCATGAACCGGGGTAGCCACGTAAACGGGCGTTGACGATGCCTGGGCTTGTGGTGCGGACGGCTTCTTCGCCTGCTGCACGCTCGCCGGACGGGACAGCAAACCGTAGCCCAATGCGGCGACGGCCACCGCGCCCATGGCAACTCTCGCGGCCATCGGCAGCGCGAGCGTCTCCGCCTTTCCACGTTTGGCCCGCTTGCTCACGTCTCTCCCCAGGTCACCATGCCCAAGAGAGGTACCCAGCAAAATTTAAGAAACTTCCAAGCGATTTCGCTCAGACCGGAACCGTTAGCTGTGGTTAACGCTGAACTCCTGTTCGGCAACACAGGAACCGGGAGTACCGTCTGCTATTCAGGCCGCGGCATGAACGCGCGCTTCTCGTCGTGGAACGAGTCGAGATTTGAATCGCCCGGCGGAGCGGACACGCCGCCCTTCATGAACCGCGGCTTCGGGGCCAATCGCGTCGATTTGGCTTGGGTTCTGCCAAGTCCGATCTAACCTCGACCGCTGACGCGGCCAGACGCCATCACAATCTTCGCCTTCGGGCCCACTGCAGACGTGCGGAGCGTACCTTATGATCGGATTGGCTGCCCGATTCCCAGCACGTTGCCTTCGCTGTCGCGGAACCAAGCGCCCCTCTCACCGATACCCTTGCTGGGATAATTCCCGGTAATTTCTGCGATCCCATCAACGGTCTTCAGTCCTGGCAGGTCATACTCCTCGAACTCAACTCCCCGGGCACGAAGCTCGCGCACGGTTGTCTCGATGTCCTCGACTTCCCAGGCCATCTGCGTGTGCGTGCCGGATTGCATTCCAGCCGAGACGAAGATCGCAAACTCACCGCCCGCACAGACGTAGCGGAGCCCACCCTCACGCTGTTCGACCGGATCAAGCCCAAGTTTTTCCGAATAGAACGCCCGCGCCCGATTCAGGTCCCGGGCGGGAAGCCTGGCTGCCACCTTGGCGTTTATTAGCATGCCCGCTCTCCTCCCAAGTCTTAGGCGCGGTCGTCTCCATACACATTGATACTAGGGATCGACGACACCGCCTGGTTCGATGGAAGTTCCACTTTTGCTCACAACAATGACCGTAGTGGGTCCGCCTTTGCCCGCTCGCATCGCGCTGTTCGGGTCAGCTAAAGGAAGCGGACCTTGCGGCGCTTTGGGCCAAGGTCAGGCACGGCCAAATACAGACATTCCCTGCTTGGCTTCCTGATCAGAATATCATTTTCGCTGGGAGATACGACCGGAGCAGGAATGCCGAATGCGTGTCCGAAGGTCGGGGGGAGGTGCCGCTGGTGTGCCATCGCTATTGCACCTCTGCTCAATGCCGCTGCACAGCTGGGCACCCTACGGCCCGCAAGCGAGCATGAACCTCCTCACATGCGTATTGCACTAACATCAAGGCTGTAAACCTGGGGAGGCAGTGTTGGCGGTAGACACAAAAGCAGACGATTGGTTTATTGCTGCGCACGTACTAAGGATACGCACGGAATCGGGTGCCGCTTCGATATCGTTTAAGATTGGCAGCAGAATAGCCAACATCGCAGCATTATTAGGCTGCTCCGGAGCAATTTCTGGATCCGGTGTTTCGGACACAGACTTCCAATTAGATAGCCAACTTGTGCGCAATTTCAGCGGTCCATGGTCATTGAAGGACATAAAGGGACATCGTGGCGACGTCACTCAAAACGTGTCATTTTTGCCAAATGCGCTGTCGGGCGTGGCACTTAACAAGAATGGAAGCGTCTTTTTCAATTTCGAGATACCCAACCCCGATCCGATGACCTTTACGATCAGGGGCCAGTGGGTGATAAAGGCGGTCCTCAACCTTAGCACGACGTTCGTAATCTAGCCGCCAGCCTCGCAGCTTGCGCGAAGCTTACTCGGGCCTGCCTACCCCCGTGACCGCCCTGATCTAAGAACACCGAGAGGGGGCTGCTTCCTTGGTTCCGAATACCGGGCCGTCGTTGGTTCTGCCCTCATTGAATATCTGATTGACCTCTGAGGAGTTCAACCGAAAAGGTCGGCTTCGGGTCAAAGGCGCCGTTTGAGCAGTCAGTCGGATACGTCCGGTCTGCCCCAATGAACGGACATCTTCAGAGCCGGTCGCCATATCTCAAAGGTGCCACTTCCAGGATTCGCAGCACGCCTCAGAAGTAGACGTTCGCGTTACGCGGACGGCCGCGACACCACCTGTTATCAGGCCCTGCCGCAGGACATCGCCGCTGGTGGCAGATATGCGCCACTCACGACGAACATGCTGCCGCTCGGCGGCCCGCGCTTGAACTCCTGAGCCGTCCCTGCCCGGCCAAGCTGGAGACCCAGCTTGCCTACTTTCAAGATTCCGCTCTACACTCTTAGACGGTATCGACCAACTAAAGTATCCACAAGTTGTGTCCCGCAATTGACGGGACATTAACCTGCGGCTCAAGCGCGTACCGTGGCCTTGTCGGACAGGAGTGGACCAGCCCCATGTGGAAAGACCCCATCAAGAGCACGCCTTCGATCATCCAGACCGATTTCGGGCCCTTCGGGCAGAGCCTGCCGGGGGACGGTGAAGCCTATTGCGGCCCGACGTCGATGGTCATGGGCCTTTACTGGCTGTCGGCAAACGGCTTCACGCAGGTTGCTCCTGCGGTCTACAACGGCGAGGACGACCCCGTGGCGATCAACCTGGAAAGGGTGGTCGCAGGCTTGATGCGGACGTCGAGCGAGAGCGGCAGCTTCGTGGACGGCATGACCAGCGGGATGGCCGACTATCTGTCGGCCTGCGGAATCGGGCCTGATCTCTATCATTTGACGAGCACTTCCAATCCGGACCTCGCGTGGCTCGCCGATCAGTTGGCCCCGAACGTGTCCGAGAGTCCGCAGACGATCGTCTTGGCCAATTTCGCGGTTGGCTGGTATTCCGTTTCCCAGACGACGAAGGGATACATGGAAAATAACGGCGGCCATGTCCTCGCGCCGCTCACGGTGAACCTGACGGGCGGCACGATCACCATCAACAACGCTTTCCCCGCCTCGTTCGAGAACGTACCCAACCTCCCGTCCAGCAATCCGCAGACCGTCCAGATCGCGCAGATGCCCAGCGGATGGACGCTGGAAAATCTGCCGCTACCCTCCGAAGACTACAGCCAGGTCGTCACCGACGCGCTCACCGGGTGGGGCGTCTACGCCGTGCTCTGGCAGGGGCAAGCCTGGGCGATCTCGCCGTCGGCGCTGCCCTCGACATCCGGATATGAACCCAGCACGTGGACGATCAACCAGCCTAAGGTCATCAACACGAACGGCGGCACGCTGACCGTCGTCGCGCCGATCTCCGGGCTGGGCGGCCTCCACAAATACGGCGAAGGCACGCTCCTGCTCACCAACACGAACCAGCTGATGGGACACAACACCGTAGGCGCTGGGACGCTGGCAAGTACCCGGACATCCGGCACACCATTTGGCAGCTTCAGGGTGATGGTGACGAACGGCGGAATACTCGAGCTTCGTTCGGACGGCGCGACGGTCGATGTGCAGATCGCCTCGGGATCTCTGGCGACGTTCGTCATCGGCTCTACAGGAGGCGCCTTGCAGCTTTCCGGAAGCGGCAACTATCGCGTCGTAATCGGGGGCAATGACGACGGTACCCTGACGAACATTGTCCGCAACTCCGGCGGAACTCTTGTTATCGTGCCGGGCGGCGGCATGGCCCAGCTTGGGCTGACGCAACAGGTGTTCGTGGCAGGAACGGGAGCAAACCTGCCCATCATCACGAACGGGATCGTCGCTCCCTACATTCTCGGAGAGGACGACGACGCGGCCAGTTCGGGCAAGTTCCTGACCTATTCGCCCTCCGAGGGCTTCGCGAGCGCGGCGACCGTGTCGTCGACGGATGTCAGCATCAACGACGTTCCCGCCGATGCCGTCTACGAGGTCGTCGACAGCCAGGCGGTCGAGAGCGGCGGTGTGCCGCAGGTGGCGGCGCTCGAAGTGAACGGCGGGGCGATTTCGGGCGGCGATGCGAGCATTCTGGTCGGAAGCCAGGCGAGCGGCGACGCCGCGGGCCTCATCATGAACGGCGGCAGCATCGCTACTGCGAGCCTTTCGTTCGGCGCGGCAGAAGGCCTGATCTACACCAATGCCAGCGGCGGTAGTTCGCAGATCGCAGCCGCCATCGAGGGATCGGCGGGCCTGACGATCTTCGGTCCCGGCACGCTGACCCTGAGTGCAGACAGCAGCGGCACGCTTTCCGGTCTGATCAGGGTCAATGGGGGTACGCTGATTGCCGGCGGTACCGGTGGATCAGCAACGGGTGCCGGCGAGGTGCTGGTATCCTACGCGGCGACGCTGGAGGTCGCCGGCACGGTGACCGGCGCGGTTGTTGTCGGCGAGTCGGGCACACTGTTCATGAACGGTGGGACGGTCTCGGGCCCGGTCACCATTGCAGCGACCGGCACCGATACGCCTGCTCCCGGCGGCATATTGCAAGGGAGCGGAACAATCAGCGGGACCACCTCCATCAGCGGCATCATCCAGTCAGGCCCGCAGGCTGGCCTGATCACGTTCACCGGCGAGACCACTATGACCGGCGACGCGAGCTTCTATTGGCGGCTGCAGAAGCTCGTGGACGATGCTGATCCCGGAGCCGGACCTGGGATCTACTGGAACGCGCTGCAGTTCAACTCGCCGGATACGAACCTCGGCACCAAGAATGCACCTCTCTGGCTCTTCCTCGACTTCAGCGCCCTCGACGGGGACCCGGACGGCGGCAACGCGTTCTGGAAGAAGCCCCATACCTGGACGCTCTTTACCTACGCAGCCGATGCCGGCTACTTTTGGCCGGCGGGCGAGAACTTCTCGTACCAGTCCGGGAGTTTCAACACGGTCTTCGACAACTGGGTCGTGTCCCTGCAGTGGAAACCGGCCGCCTCGCCGCAGAGCCTCCCCGAGCGATGGCGCGCGAACGCTCGTGCGAGAAGCCGGTAACCGACCCGCGGCAACTGGATAGCCGTGCCAGTCTGCGCCCAAAATTGCGCGCGCCGGGGGACTTCCGCTTTCCCCCGATAGCGGCCACAGAGCGGATATCGCTGGATGTCTCGAACGGGCTACAAGCCGAATTGCCCGGCCCGGTTGGTACTTGCCCTGGAATCGAGCGCGACCTTGTCCATCGAACAGCGCGATGACGTTGCTGCTAACGGGCAAGCGCATCCTTGTAGATGATTCCATCTTTCATGATGATCTTGAAATTCTTGGCGGGGTCGGCAAGAAGGCCGATATTGTCCAGGGGATTTCCGTCGACGAGCAGCAGATCCGCGAGTGCGCCCTGTTCCACGACGCCGAGCTTGCCGGGATAAGGATCCCGCTTGCCCGACAGCGCCAGCAGTTCGGCGTTTGTCGATGTCGCCATGGTCAGCGCTTCGGCGGGCGTGTACCAGCGAGCGAGTGAGGCCAGGATGGCCCCTTGTTGGCGCGCCAGCGCTGCAGAGAACAGGACGTCGGTGCCCCACGCCGTCTTGATCTTGTACTTCCTCGCCAGCTCGTAGGATCTGGCTATGCCGGGCCAGACCTCATCCGCCTTGGCTCGCTGGACGGAGCCTGGCGGAAAGCCTTCCCTCAATTCCTCCGGGAGAGGTTGCGTACTGAGCCATATACCTTTTTCGGCAATCAGTTTGGCGGTGGCATCATCCATGAGGAAGCCGTGTTCGATGCACTTCACGCCGGCAGCAATCGCCCGCTGGATTGCTGCAGGCGTGAACGCGTGGACAGTGACGTAAGTGCCCCAATTGTCGGCCGCTTCAACGGCCGCCCGCAGTTCCAGTTCCGTGAAAGTCGAAACGTCGATGGGACTGAACGGCGAGGAAACACCGCCGCCGGCCGTCAGCTTGATCTGCGAGGCACCTTGCATGAGTTGCTCGCGGACGCGGACGCGGACTTCGTCGGGGCTGTCGGCGACCACGCTGCCGCCAATCTGCTCCATGCGGCTGAGCATGCCGCCGATCGTTCGCGGCAGCTCCGACAACTGGCGAAAATCCCCGTGTCCACTGGTCACCGTGATCATTGCCCCCGAGGGATAGATGCGGGGCCCTGCCACCAATCCCGCATCGATGGCGGCTTTCAGTCCAAATACGGGACCGCCTACGTCGCGGACGGTGGTGAAACCACGCATCAGCGTGTCGGTCGCCTCGACGGCTGCGGCAATATTGTTGTATCCGACGTCACCGGCTATCGCCTGGGCAGGATTTGGCCGGATCAGCATCGCATGCCAGTGGGCGTCGACCAGGCCGGGCATAAGGGTTCGTCCGTTCCCGGTGATCACAGATACGCCTGGGTCTGCGGCGATCGGCTCCGTCGAGATGCGCTCGATGATATTGCCTCTGACCAACACATTGGACGATGCGGAGAGTGAAGCGCCCTTGCCGTCGAAGATGCGCACATTCTGGAACAACGTCGCACCAGTATTGGCTGACGGGCTGCCTTGCGCGCGAGCGGCGGCCGCAAGCCCAATTGCTACAAGCGGAAGCGTGGCGACAATAATCCTTCGGGAGATTGGATTCATTTTGCGCGCCCTCCCGACCGATGTCTCCGAGCCTTCACAATTTTGCGTTGAGCATACAAGCTCGGCCAGCACGTTTCAACGAGGCTGGGCGTGGGTTTGCAGCTGATGTCCAAAATGGGTCAAAGCGTCAGTCCAGCGCTCGGCTGCAGACTTCCGGTCTACCCTCTGAACCGTCATGTAGCGGCACCGCTTTAACGGCAGCGAAGGGTCAAAAGCCGAAGTTTCCCTTATATATTCATGTGGTCTATTTGCAGAGCGGTGGCGTCGCTGATTGGGCCACCCTGACTAAGGAGCGCCCATGAGCCGACGGGTACATTCTCCGACCGGAATCTTTGACAGCCTACATTATGGATTCGCGCAAGTGGTGGTTGTCCCGACGCCCTTCGGTGACACCGTGCACGTGTCCGGTCAAGTCGCCTGGGACGCCGATCGAAAGGTCGTTGGCGCGGGAGATATCGGGCGCCAACTCCGAAAGAGCTTGGAGAACCTCGCTGTCGCACTTGCATCGGTAGGCGCAAAACTTGATCAGGTCGGTGCATTGCGGCTCTACATAAAGCAAAGCCATATGCACGAGGGCGAGGCCATCAGTGGCGCACTCAGAGCAACGTTCGGTGACGATCCGCCGTGTGCTACATGGATTGCAGTGCCAAGCCTCGCGAACGATGAATTTCTTGTCGAGGTGGAACCATCTGTAGTTTATCTTGCAAAAGCCTAGATGATTAAACGTCACGCGCATTGCCCGACAACGTCAGCTCCGGGTCCAAAAGGCGACGATCATGGCGGCCAGACTGCGTGTCCGCTTAGCTCCCGGAAGCAGATATCGCGAACCCAGTGTCCCTCAGTTCAGGCTGTGAGGTCCCGAGAGCAAGCGGAGCGCGATCGCGAACAGCTCGCTCTGCGAGGAGATGCCGAGCCGCTCATAGGCGCGCTTGCGATAGGTCAGTGTCGAATGCAGGCTGATGCCGAGTGCTTGCGAGATCGCTTCGGAGCTGAAGCCGGACAAGATACGCCGGCAAACGTCCTGCTCGCGCGGCGTGAGATCGGCGAGCGGCGCGCGCGTCGCGAACAGCGCGGCGAGGGTCTGGTCCGGCGTTGCGTTTGCCTGGAAATGGCGGGCGACACTCGCCGCGATCGCCGGTGCGATGGCCTCGAGCCGTCGGCGCTGCTCGTCGCCGAAGCGGCCCTGCGCCGCGATGCGGTAGAAGTTGACATAGAAGCAGGTGTCGCCGGTCCAGATCGCGGTGGCGCATTTGTCGACGATGCCGGAATCGTTGAAGAAGATCTTGCGATAGCGCGCGCCATACATGCGCGGGGCGAACGCCGGGAGCATGATCGGCGCATCGCCCCCGGCCTCGAACAGCGCATCGCGGTTCGGATCGGATTCGTGGAACTGGCCGGCATAGGCGGCGCCGAGATCGCCGCCGATCGGGATGTTGCCGGCGTCCAGCAAACAACGGGCCGCGCCCGCACGCGTCAGCGCAAACACCATGCAATGACCGACCCCGGCCTGCCGGCGCAGCGTGTCGATGAGGATGTTCGGAAAGTCAGGCCGGCCGATGGCGAGCACCGCCGGCGTGACATCGCCGGCCGCAGGATTTGAGACCATCCCTTGGGGCCGCATTGGTTTCCTCCACCGAAGTTCTTTTAGCGGAGGATAGCAGGCGCGGGATGTTGCCGAAAGCCGGAGACGGCGGTTCACGACGCCTCCGGGTCCCGGCTCCGCGCTGCAGCGCGTCCGGGACACGAGAGGAGCGAGTCGATCGACAGTCTCGTGCCCCGGACGCAGCGCAGCGTGCAACGATGCGCTGCTGAGCCGGGGCCCATGCGGCCAGGTGCGAGCCCTACCCCGCCGCAGCCTTCGCCGGCGCGACGTTGATCGCGAGCTTGCCGTAGCGGTCCGTAAAAGCCTCCGTGTCGATCTCCTCCAGCTCGATCTCGCCGCTCATCACGCCTCGTTTCCATTCGGCCTGTGCCGGATCGTTCTGGAACTCCGGCATCACCTCGCGGCCGAACAGCTCCAGCGATTCGCAGATGTGCTCGTGGCTGTTCTTGCCGGCCTGGTTGAGCAGGATGACCTGGTCGATGTGCGAGGACTGGAAGCGCTTCAGCTTCCTGCGGATGGTCTCGGGCGAGCCGATCAGGCCGCCGCGCAAGCTCGCCTCCTGAGCTTCCGGATTGTCGCGCTTCCACTTGTTGTATTCGTCCCACATGTTGACGGTGTAGGGCGCGGGACGCTGGCGGTTCTGCGAGGCGCCGTAGAAGCGCAGCGCGAACTGGAAGAAGGTGGCCCCCTCGGCGCGCAAACGCGCCTCCTCGTCGGTCTTGGCGCACATGAAGAACGAGACCAGCGCCATGTTCGGATTGATCTCGTAATCGGCCAGCTTGTGCAGCCGCTTGGTCATCGCGTTGTAATAGGCGTGCACCCAGGCGTGCGCGGCATCGGCGCTGACGAACTGGAAACCGAGCGCGCCGAAGCCGTGGCGGCCGGCGCGCTCGATCGTCGGCAGCTGCGAGCACGCCATCCACAAGGGCGGGTGCGGCTTCTGCACCGGCTTCGGCACCACGTTGCGCAAGGGGATGTCGAAATACTTGCCGTGGTGCTCGCTGCCCGCATCCCTGAACATCGGGAAGATCGCGGCGACCGCCTCCTCGAACACCTCCTTCTTGGTCTCCATGTCGCGTCCGAACGGCGTCAGCTCGGTGATGGACGCGCTCTCGCCCATGCCGAATTCGCAGCGGCCGTTCGAGAGCAGGTCGAGCACCGCGACGCGTTCGGCGACACGCGCCGGATGGTTGGTGGTGAGCTGCAGGATGCCGTGGCCGAGCCTGATGTTCTTCGTGCGCTGGCTCGCTGCGGCCAGGAACGATTCCGGCGAGGGCGAGTGCGAATATTCCTCGAGGAAGTGATGCTCGACGACCCAGGCGTGGTCGTAGCCGAGACTGTCGGCGAGCTCCATCTGCGAGAGCGCGTTCTGGTAGAGCCTGAGCTCGTCGCCGGGCACCCAGGGCCGTGGCAGTTGCAGCTCGTAGAAGATGCCGAACTTCATGACGCCTCCCGTTTATTGTTATTGATCGCATCTTAGTGGGTGAGGCGGCGCTGTCTACGGAGCGGCAATTCCGTCGTGCGGGAGAACGATCCCACACCCGTGCATGGCATATCGCACCGCCGCGACGCAGCGCTGCGACATCCGCGCAAACCGGCGGATTGATCCAGATCAACGCCGCGAAGGCCCGATTGCATCAGAAGTGCAGCAAGGCAACGGCCCGGATGCCGTCCCAATCCCCACATTTCAGATGAGACCGAATATGTCGGCCCCAGACGACGCGACTTCGCGCGTGCGCCGCAAGCGCATGGAGATTTTCGCCTTCCTGTTCCTGACCGCGGTCGTGATGCCCGCCCTCGCGGTCGGAACCGTCGGCAGCTACGGGCTCGGGGTCTGGATCTACCAGATGTTTGCCGGCCCTCCCGGCCCGCCGTCCCGACATTGATTCCCCCGAAGCGAAAGACAGGCATCATGGCCCAAGCCGCCCCCCACAGAGCCACACTCAACCGACGAGCCTTGATCACCGGCCGGGTGCTCAGCGCCGATCGCATCATCCCGCCCCCGGGCGCCGAGATCGCCAGCATCCTGGTGCAGGCGCGTCCCGAACGTCTCGCCGAGCTCGAAGCCGAGATCACCGCGCTGCCCGGCTGCGAGATTTACGGCCGCGACGCGCGCGGCAAGCTCGTCGTCGTGACCGAAGCGCCCGACTCCGGCAGCCTCGGCACCCTGCTCAACACCATCCAGTCGCTGCCAAACGTCTATTCGGCGGCGCTGGTCTTCCACGCCATCGAAACCGCCTGAGTCAGGAAGAGCCATCATGACATCGCCCAAGCTCGACCGCCGCCAGATGCTGAAGTTGGAGGCGGCCGCGATCGCGGCGGCCGCCGCCGGCATGCCCGCTCCGGCGCTCGCCGCCAATCTCGTCGCCGAGCGGAACATCAGCGAAATGAAGTGGGACAAGGCCGCCTGCCGCTTCTGCGGCACCGGCTGCTCGGTGATGGTCGCGACCAAGGAGAACCGCGTCGTCGCCACCCATGGCGACACCAAGTCCGAGGTCAATCGCGGCCTCAACTGCGTCAAGGGCTACTTCCTCTCCAAGATCATGTACGGCCACGACCGCCTGATGCAGCCGCTGCTGCGCAAGACGAACGGCAAGTACGACAAGAACGGCGAGTTCACGCCCGTCACCTGGACCGAAGCCTTCGACATCATGGAACTGAAGTGGAAGGAGGCGATCAAGAAGCGCGGACCGAACGGCGTCGCCATGTTCGGCTCCGGCCAGTGGACGATCTGGGAAGGCTATGCCGCCTCCAAACTGTTCAAGGCCGGCTTCCGCACCAACAACATCGATCCCAATGCCCGCCACTGCATGGCCTCGGCGGTTGCCGGCATGATGCGCACTTTCGGCATCGACGAGCCCCCGGGCTGCTACGATGACATCGAGGCCACCGACGCCTTCGTGCTGTGGGGCTCCAACATGGCGGAGATGCATCCGATCCTGTGGACGCGCCTGGCCGACCGCCGGCTCTCTGCGCCGCATGTCCGCGTCGCCGTGCTCTCGACCTTCGAGCATCGCTCGTTCGACCTCGCCGACATCGGCATGGTGTTCAAGCCGCAGACCGATCTCTACATCCTCAACGCCATCGCCAACCACATCATCAAGACCGGGCGCGTCAACAAGGACTTCGTCGCCAAGCATACCGTGTTCAAGCGCGGCCAGACCGACATCGGCTACGGCCTGCGGCCCGAGCATCCGCTGCAGAAGAAGGCGACGGGCGCAGCGAAGCCCAACGACGCCACCGACATGAGCTATGACGAGTTCGTCAAGTTCGTCTCCGAGTACACGCTGGAGAAGGCCGCCGAAATGTCGGGCGTGCCGCTCAACCGTCTCGAAGCGCTCGCCGAGCTCTACGCCGATCCCAAGACGAAAGTGGTCTCGTTCTGGACCATGGGCTTCAACCAGCACACCCGCGGCGTCTGGTGCAACAACCTCGTCTATAACATCCACCTGCTGACCGGGAAGATCTCCGCGCCCGGCAACAGCCCGTTCTCGCTGACCGGCCAGCCCTCGGCCTGCGGCACCGCGCGCGAGGTCGGCACCTTCTCGCACCGCCTGCCCGCCGACATGGTCGTCACCAACAAGGCGCATCGCGATCACGCCGAGCACATCTGGCAGCTGCCCGAAGGCACCATTCCCGACAAGAACGGCGCCCACGCCGTGCTGCAGAGCCGGATGCTGAAGGACGGCCTGATCAACGCCTATTGGGTGCAGGTCAACAACAACCTGCAGGCCGGCCCCAACATCAACGAGGAAATCTATCCGGGCTTCCGCAACCCCGACAATTTCATCGTGGTCTCGGACGCCTATCCCTCGGTCACCGCGCTCGCCGCCGATCTGATCCTGCCCACCGCGATGTGGGTGGAGAAGGAAGGTGCCTATGGCAATGCCGAACGGCGCACCCAGTTCTGGCATCAGCTCGTCTCCGCGCCCGGTGAATCGAAATCCGACCTCTGGCAGCTCATGGAATTCTCCAAGCGCTTCAAGATCGAGGAGGTCTGGCCCGAGGAGCTGATCGCCAAGAAGCCCGACGTTCGCGGCAAGACGCTGTTCGACGTGCTCTACCGGAACGGCCAAGTCGACAAATTCCCTGTCACCGACATCGAGCCGGGCTATCTCAACGACGAGTCCAAGGCGTTCGACTTCTACGTGCACAAGGGCCTGTTCGAGGAATATGCCCAGTTCGGCCGCGGCCATGGCCACGACCTCGCGCCGTTCGACACCTATCACCGCGAGCGCGGCCTGCGCTGGCCGGTGGTCAACGGCCAGGAGACAAGGTGGCGTTTCCGCGAGGGCAGCGATCCCTACGTCAAGCAGGGCACCGACGTGCAGTTCTACGGCCATCCCGACGGCAAGGCGCGCATCTTCGCGCTGCCTTACGAGCCGCCGGCGGAATCGCCCGACAACGAATATCCCTACTGGCTCTCGACCGGCCGCGTGCTGGAGCACTGGCATTCCGGCACCATGACGCGCCGCGTGCCCGAGCTCTACAAGGCCTTCCCCGAGGCCGTCTGCTTCATGCATCCGGACGATGCCCAGGAAGCCAAGCTCCGCCGCGGGGATGAGGTGAAGGTGGTCTCCCGCCGCGGCTTCATCCGCGCCCGTGTCGAGACCCGCGGCCGCGACCGGCCGCCGCGCGGCCTCGTCTTCGTGCCGTGGTTCGACGAATCCAAGCTGATCAACAAGGTGACGCTGGACGCCACCGATCCCATCTCGCTGCAAACCGATTTCAAGAAATGCGCCGTGCGCATCGAGCGGGTGAACATGTCATGATGAAACGATCCGCAATCGCCCTGCTCGCCTTCGCGATCGCAGCCGGCGCGAGCTCGCTCACCGCGCAGACGGTGACGTCGGGCCTGCGCGGCCCGACCCCGCTCAACGACGAGGGCCCGGCGCCGCCGATGCTGCCGAACCGCAACACCTCCGAGAGGGAGGTGCGCAACTATCCGGAGCAGCCGCCTGTCATCCCGCACAGTATCGACGGCTACCAGGTCGACCTCAACGGCAACAAATGCCTGTCCTGCCATGCGCGGGCGCGCACCGCTGAATCGCAGGCACCCATGGTGTCGATCACGCATTTCATGGACCGCGACGGCCAGTTCCTGGGCTCGGTCTCGCCGCGACGCTTCTTCTGCACGGAGTGCCACGTGCCGCAGAACACCGCCAATCCGCCGGTCAGCAACGACTTCATCGACATCGACACGCTGCTGTCGCGCGCAAGCCCGGGTGGCCGCCGATGACGACGACCGCTGACGAGCCCGAAGTCAAACGCGGCTTCATCGCGCGGTGCTGGGTTTTCGCCCGCGAGCTCTGGCAGGTGCTGACCCGGCCGAGCTCCGTGTTCGCTCTCGGCACCCTGGTGCTGGCCGGGTTCGTCGCCGGCGTGATCTTCTGGGGCGGCTTCAACACCGCGCTGGAATTGACCAATACCGAGAAGTTCTGCACCGGCTGTCACGAGATGAAGGACAACGTCTACGCCGAGTTGAAGTCGACCATCCACTTCTCTAACCGCTCCGGCGTGCGCGCGACCTGCCCGGACTGCCACGTGCCGCACAACTGGACCGACAAGATCGCACGCAAGATGCAGGCCTCCAAGGAGGTCTGGGGCAAGATCTTCGGCACGATCGACACGAGGGAGAAATTCCAGGATCACCGCCTCGAATTGGCGGCGCACGAATGGGCGCGCTTCAAGGCCAACGATTCGCTGGAATGCCGCAACTGCCACAGCGCCGATTCCATGGACATCACCAAGCAATCGCCGCGGGCATCGGTCGCGCACCAGCGCTTCCTGTTCACCAAGGAAAAGACCTGCATCGACTGCCACAAGGGCATCGCCCACCAGCTGCCCGACATGCGCGGCGTTCCCGGCTGGCAGTAGGACCGGCAGTCCCGCTTGAACCGGCGGGGCGAATGGTTAGTTTTGGGGGATGGCGAATCGCCTCTTTCGCCCCTCCTCAAGACAGACATGGCCACTTTCACCCCGCATCAGGATGCCGCGCTCAAGGCCGTCGGCGACTGGCTCAAGGCCAAGCCGGGCCGCAACGGCACGCCGCCCGTGTTCCGCCTGTTCGGCTTTGCCGGCACCGGCAAGACCACGCTGGCGCGGCACATCGCCGACGGCGTCGATGGCGAGGTGAAGTTCGCCGCCTTCACCGGCAAGGCCGCGCTGGTGATGCGCAACAAGGGCTGCGACGACGCGTCCACCATCCACTCGCTGATCTACCGCGCCCGCGAATCCGGCGAGGAGCAACCGAGCTTCGAATTGTGGGACGACGCGCCGGCATCGAAGGCGAAGCTGATCGTGATCGACGAATGCTCGATGGTCGATGCCGAATTGGGGCGCGACCTGATGTCGTTCGACTGCCCGCTCCTGGTGCTGGGCGATCCCGCGCAGCTGCCGCCGATCCAGGGCGGCGGCTTCTTCACCAACACCACACCGGATGCGATGCTGACCGAGGTGCACCGCCAGGCCCAGGACGACCCGATCGTGCGGATGTCGATGGACGTCCGCGAGGGACGCGAGCTCGATATCGGCCGTTATGGCGAGAGCGAGGTGGTGTCGCGGAAAGAGCTCGATCCCGATCGCGTCATGGGCGCCGACCAGGTGCTGGTCGGCCGCAACAACACAAGGCGCGCCTACAACATGCGGGTGCGCCAGCGCCAGAACATCGAGGACGCCTTTCCCGTCGCCGGCGACAAGCTGGTGTGCCTGCGCAACAACCGCAAGAAGGGCCTGTTCAACGGCGGCCTGTGGCGCGTGAAGTCGCGCAATACCTCGCGCTCGAAATCGCGCATCCTCAGCATGCGGCTCTCGCCCGACGAGGATTTCGGCCACAAGGTGACGAAGGTCTCGGTGCGTGCCGATTGCTTCGAGGGCGGCATCGAGCAGATCGCCTGGGAGCAGCGCAAACCCTATGACGAGTTCGACTACGGCTACGTGCTGACCGTGCACAAGTCGCAGGGCTCGCAATGGGACGACGTCGTGCTGTTCGACGAGAGCTTTGCGTTTCAGGAGTCCAGGGCCCGGTGGCTCTATACCGGCATCACGCGGGCGGCGAAGCGGCTCAGCGTGGTGGTGTAGAACTCGCCGATCTCCGGGTGAGCGGCTTCACCGAGATGCATTCACTGCCCGCTAGGCTTTGCGATGTATCCGTACGAAAACCGCATTGCAGTGGAGCGAAGATGGCGCGCGCAACAAGGCCTGAGCATCCCCATACCGATCTCGATGGTCTCACGGCGAGCCGTCGGGACTTCCTGAAATCGGCGAGCGCGGCAGCCGGTTCGCTCGCGCTGTCGATCACTGCTCCAGGGATTGCCCTTGCGGCGTCCGGCGGATCGGTGCGAATCTCGAAGGAGCGGCTCAATACGCTGGCGGCAAAATTCTATGCCGTCTTCAACGAAGGCAATATTCTGCCGGCGAGCTTTGCCGACAAATATGCGGCGCGCCATGACGTGGAGCTGAGGCGCATCGTCACCTTCACGCGCATCCCGGAGACGGGAGAACGCGTCAAGGTCAGCGGCCTGCTTGCCGTCCCGGCCGGCGCGCGCGGCGCTGTTCCGGTGTTGTCATGGCAGCACGGCACGATCCTGTCGTTCGACCAGGTCCCCTCGAACCTGCTGCGGCTGGAGGACGAGACATACGAGCTGCGCGACAACGTCGATTCGATCGAGACCTTGTTCAACGTGCAGCGCTTCGCCGGCAACGGCTACGCGGTCGTCGCGGCCGATTATGTCGGCAAGGGCCCCTATCGCAATGGCCGGAGCGAAGCCTATGCCGTGAAGGGCGCGACCGTGCAATGCTGCCTCGACATCTTGAAGGCGGGGCTGCTCGAGCTGCGGATACTGGGCCTGCGCCAGTCCTCCCTGTTCCTGAACGGTTGGTCGCAGGGCGCCCTGAACACGCAGTGGCTGAAGCAGGAGATGCAGCGCCGCGGCATCAAGGTGCGTGCGACCGCGACACAGAGTCCGTTCAACAATCTCGCCGAGAGCTTTCACTACTGGGCGAACCCCGCCGCTTTTATTCCGGCTTCGGACAGCTCGTATCCGATGCCGCCGGCCTGGATCACGCCCTGCATGATCGTCCTGCTCGGCAGCTATCGGCGCTATTACGGGCTGAACGGCTTGTTCAAGACGGCGATCAAGCCGCAGTATCAGGCGTTCGCGGAGACGTACTGGTCCGACTACAGCCTCGAAGGCGAGATCGCGAAGAGGATTCCTCCCGCCGGCGATTTCCTCGTCGATGGCTTCTTCGATCGCTTCACCAGCGATGCGAACAGCGCCCTCCAGCGCCGCCTCGGCGCCAACAGCGCGACCTTCTGGGATTATGATTCCCCGATCAGATTCTATTACGGGCTGGCCGACGAGGCTTTGCATCCACGCCTGGTGCGGCCCGCAATCGCCGCCGGCGGACATTTCGCGGAGGGCGTTCCGGTCAAGGGCGCAAGCCATCGCGACACGTTCCTGTCGAGCCTCTATGGCGAGGCGGACGTCCTGAGCGGACGGTCGACCGCGTTCGACTGGTTCAATTCGCTGGCGTGAGCGGGCGCGAGCAAGCGTGGCGTGCTGACGTCGCCCGCGCCGCCGGGCGATCGCGCCGTCACGATCTCGTGTCCGCCCCGGCGTAACAATCGGCGGCTGCGTCCGTATCTCGGATGATACGAAAACGCGGCCGAGCGGGCTGTTCGCCTGCTGCCGGCCGCCCTAGACTGTCAGCCCTTCCGAAAGAGGATTGCCATGCGCCGAACCGCCATCGCCTCCCTGCTCGCCGCAACCACCGCCCTGACGCTGGCTTTCACGATGCCGTCCCGGGCCGCGGAGGATGCGGTCGTGATCCCCGCCCCCACCGTAGACGCTGCGCCCGCGAACGGCATCCAGACCGCCGTCCTCGCCGGCGGCTGCTTCTGGGGCGTGCAGGGCGTCTTCCAGCACACCGCGGGCGTCGTCAACGCGGTCTCCGGCTATGCCGGCGGCACCAAGGCGACCGCCGACTACCAGACCGTCTCGAGCGGGCGCACCGACCACGCCGAGTCGGTCGAGATCAAGTACGACCCGAGGAAGATCTCCTACGGCAAGATCCTTCAGATCTACTTCTCGGTGGTGCACGACCCGACCCAGCTCAACCGCCAGGGCCCGGACGTCGGCCCGCAATATCGCTCGGCGATCTTCACCACCTCCGACGAGCAGAAGAAGGTGGCCGAGGCCTACATCGCCCAGCTCAACGCGACCAAGGTCTTCAAAAAGCCGATCGTGACCAAGCTCGGCGCGCTCGAGGCGTTCTATCCGGCGGAGGCCTATCACCAGGACTATCTGACGCTGCACCCGAACCAGCCCTACATCGCCTATAACGACATCCCGAAGGTCGAGAACCTGAAAAAGCTGTTCGCGGACAACTACATTGAGAAGCCGACGCTGGTGAATGCCAGCAAGGCCACCAACTGATCGCAAGAGAGAAACGGGAGACCCATGCCCGACACCAAGACGAAGATCACGGACGACAAGGTCATCAAGAGCGAAGAGCAGTGGCGGCGCGAATTGACGCCGATGCAGTACGCGGTGCTGCGTGAGAAGGCGACCGAGCGTCCCTTCTCGGGCGAATATGAGCACGACGAGCGCGCCGGCACCTATGTCTGCGCCGGCTGCGGCAATGTGCTGTTCGCGTCCGACGCCAAGTTCGATTCCGGCTGTGGCTGGCCGAGCTTCACCCAGCCCGCGGTCGAGAGCCATATCGACGAGGAGCGGGATACGAGTCACGGCATGATCCGCACCGAGGTGCTCTGCTCCAAATGCAGCGGTCATCTCGGCCATGTCTTCCCCGACGGCCCCGGGCCGACCGGCTTGCGCTATTGCATCAATTCCGCGGCGCTGAAGCTCGAGCCCAAATAACCTTGGGCGCTGCCGGGTTCCCCGGTGGAACCCGGCGGTGTGATGTGCTTTTCTTCCTTGGCGGTGCGGCCGATCAGCGCATTCGGCGGCCGCCAGGGAGGATGCCATGACGCTTGGGACCATCCTGATCATCCTGGTGATCATCTATCTGCTCGGCGGCCTGTCCGGCCGGTTCGGCGGCTACGGCTATGGTCTGGGCCATTCCGGCATGGGCATCGGCGGGGTCGTGCTGGTGGTACTGGTCGTGCTGCTGCTTCTTGGCAAGATGTAAACCATCTAAGTTATTGAAATAATTCAATTTATTTCGCTCGCGGAGCTGCCATGCGTGGATTCATCATCTCGCGTCGCAGGGGTCGCATTTCTGTCAAATCGGCCTATATTAGTGGACGAGAATGACATGCGGCGGGCCCGCCTGGCGGCTCCTGCCCTCCCCAACCCCACGCGCTTAAAGCCCCAGAGAAGATCACGAGGTCTTTGACCATGCGTCCACTGCGTCCGTTCAACTTCAACACCTCCGCCGAACTCTTTCCCGCCGCGATCCGCAAGAAGAAGCGCGCAGGTTTCACCTATCGCCGGTTCGGCACCGCGGCCGAGGCCGTGCAGTTCGCTATGGAGCAGTTGCCGACGGATTCGCTGAACGGCGCCTATCTCCAGGTCGAGGAAGCCCGCTTCGACCAGAACGGCATCCGCTCGCTGTACGAGAGCGAAGCCTTCCCGCTGCCCCGTCGGCCCAAGCCCGCGCCGGCCGCGGAGACCGACGCCGACGCGGCGTAAGCTTTTCGCAAGCCTCCGATGTGCGCAGAAAGCGCGATGGCCGAAAGGCCGTCGCGCTTTTTGCGTTTGGGGCTTTCATGCTTCCACAGCGTCATGGCCGGGCTTGTCCCGGCCATCCACGCCTCGCGCCGCGGCACAAAGAACGTGGATGCCCGGGACAAGCCCGGGCATGACGACCGTTCGAGCATATGCATCAATTGCGGAGAGGAGCGATCCTACATCCGCGGCTGCTTCTCCAGCCAGCGGCGGAGCAGGCGCACGTTGCGCATGTTGGCACGGAACATCACGTCGAAGGCGTCGCCCGCGAACGGCACCAGGCCGACCACGCCGTCGAGCGCGACATTGCCGAGCATGCGCCCGGTGATGTACCAGGGCGCGCCCAGCGCGCGGGCCTCGCGCACCAGCCACAACGAAATCGCGGTCGTGATGATGTCGCCGACGACGGGGATCAGGCCGATCAGCCCGTCGATGCCGTAGCGGATGTTGGTGCCGGGCAGGACGAAGGCGACGTCGAGCAGCTTCGCGATCGCCTCGATACGCGCGATCCGCTGCTCGCGCGTCAGGTTGCCGAACGGACTCCCTTGCCCGAACTCGAAGCGAAACTCGCGAAATCCCTGCTCCAGGCTCTCGGGCCTGATCTCGTGGCCTTCCTGGTCGATGATCGGCCCGCGCGCCTCCTTGCCGGAAAAGGGCGCACGCGAGCTGCTCCCCGTACGGGATCTGCGAGGAGCAAGGATGTCATCGTCGGACATGGTCATGGTCTCTGGACAACGCGCCGCGGCGACGGAGGTTGCCGCCGCGATCGAATGCCGCGCGTCAGGTCGGCGCCGCCGCTGCCTGCGGCTCCTCGACATAGCGATGCACGAGCCAGGATGAAATCGCCGCCGGCACGAATCCGACGAGGCCATACAGGATGAACTGCACCGCGCCCGAATCCGGCCCGCGCGAGCTGTAGGTGAGCGACGCCAGGACGAAGGCGAACAGGCCGACCAGGAGCATCCGCAGGCCCGGACCGATCCGGCGGATATGGATCAGGATGTCGTCGACCGCGCCGATCATCAGCGCGGGCAGGAAGCCGAACAGATAGCTGTATTGCAGGGTCTTGAAGAACACCGCGAACAGCTTGCCGACCTCGCCGAGGCTGGTCTGGGCCCAATAGCCGGACTGATAGGTCGTCGTCAGCAGCAGCAGGAACCCGCCCACGAACGGGCCGACCAGCGCAAACACCAGATAGCGTTTCATCAAATACCCTCATCCTTCGCCAATATTATAGCAGCGCAGCGGGAACCTTGAACAGCGGGGCGCCCGGGGTCCTCACCCGAGCGGAACAAGTGGCAAGGCGACGAGTTCATGCTGGACCTGAACTTGACCCTGGCAGATTGGAGCCGCCGATGTCCCCTCAACTCGTTCTGGCGACAATCATGCTGCTGGCAGCCCTGGGCGGCCTCTCAAGTGTCCCCGCATTCGCCCAAGGCCACATGGGCACGCCGCAGGAGCAGAAGGCCTGCTCGCGGGATGCATCGCGCTTCTGCCGCAAGGAGCTCGGCAACGACATGGCCGTGCAGGGCTGCCTGCAGGCCAACCGCGCCAAGCTGTCGCGCGCTTGCAGCAAGGTCTTTCAGAGCCACGGCATGTGAGGATCGGAACCCATCCCGCGAACGGAGAGTGATGCCATGTTGCGCGACGAACAACTCTCGATCCTGCGGGACATCAGCCAATCCGTTGCCTTTGCCGACGAGCGGCAGGGCAAGGTCGGGCAATTGATCGCCGACGGCTACGTGATGAAGGACGGCGATCTGTTCGAGCTCACGGCGAAGGGCGTCACCGCCGTCGAGGAACACGCTGCCGCTCTCGGCGTGAGCGATGCGGAACAAACGGGCGCATCCTCCGATCGGCTGATCTGATCGCGCGCGACGTGACTCGCGCGCAACAATTGCGAATTCCTTTGCGCCGGCCATTGCAGCCGCGTGCCAATGGCGCATACTTCGCTCGGGCGGCGCAGCACTTTCGATTCGAGCATCAAGAAATCGAGCGACCACATGCGGGACCAGAGTTCCCGGCGTGAAGGCTGTGACGTACGGCAGATCAAGCCGCGTGCGGCGCCCCAAGAACCAAGTGGCTCAAGCCCTAGGGAAATCGGGGACCCATCCGCATGACACGCCATCAGACGATCGCTTCGCTCTTTGCTTTCGCCGTCACCAGCCTCGCACTCCAGACATCACCTGGCCTCGCCTTCTCGTCCGAAGCACAGCAGATGTGCTCGGGCGACGCGATGCGGCTGTGCTCCAGCGAGATCCCGGACATTCCACGGATCACCGCCTGCATGGTAAGGAACAAGTCGCAGGTCAGCCCCGGCTGCCGCGCCGTAATGGACCGCGAGCACGCCGCCGCCGCGGCATCGCGCAAGCGCGAAGCGGCGGCGCGGTAAAACGGTTCAATTTCGACTAGGTCACTGACCGCGAGACGGCTTGCTTCACCTCTCCCGTAGGGAGAGGTCGGAGCGCATCGATAGATGCGATCCGGGTGAGGGGTTGCGGTCTCACAAGATGATGCGGCCCCTCACCCGGATTGCACCGGACGATGCTTCGCATCGCCGAGGCAATCCGACCTCTCCCCGTTGGGGAGAGGTGAAGAGCTCAGTCGCCCCATTGCGCGAAGGCGTCGTTGAAGGCGCGCTCGCCGGGGGCGCCCTTCTCGATGGCGATGATGGCGCGGCGCTGGTTCGCGTAGACCAGGGGCACGTCGAACCAGGAGCGCTCCTTCAGGAGCTGGACGTTGCGGGCGCGATCGGCATCGACGTTGGAGAGGCCGACCAGGAAGAAGCCGTCGGTGACCTTGACCGCGAGGCCTGCGAGCGGCGTGCCGCGCGCCTGCTCGTTCGACTTCATCAGGATGCCGGGCACGTTGGAGACGCTGCCGCCCGGAAAATCCGGCGGCAGGATGAAGGTCAGCTCCGCGGTGTGGCTCGCCGGCAGCGAGGAGTCGGTGTTGCGGCGGAACGACATCGTCATCTTGAACTTGCGGTCGGGGATCTCGATGTCGGCGCGCACGGCGACGTCGGCCTTCTGGTTGCCCGAGGCCTTGATCGGCTCGAGCCGCCAGACCACCGAGCCGACATATTGCTTGCCCTTCGGATCGGACGGATCCTCGTCATAGAGCACGACCTTCTGCGCCACCGGCGCGACAGGCTGGTCGCTGGCCGAGGGCTGGCCGACGCGATCCGGAATCTTCGGCTTGCTCTGCGGTTGCGCCGGGCTCGGCGTCTCCGCGACCTGAGTCGCGGACGGTTTGAGAAAGCCGTTGACGATCTGAACGGCCTGCTTGCCCCAAAGGATGCCGGCGCCGACCAGGATCAGAACGATGCCAACGGCGATCGCGCTCTTGAACGGAAATGCCGAGCCGGTGCGGACGCGCTTCTTGGCCTCGCGCTCGGGCGCGGCGCGCGGACGCGGCGACGGCGGCGCGTAGCGCTCGGCCTCCTCGATCGCTTCATCGTAGGAATAGGGCGCCTCGGACTCGGCGGTGCGGTTTTCCAGGCTCGGCTCCAGCCGGTCGAATTCCGGCGAGGGCGAGGGCACGTTGGCATAGGTGCGGCGCGCGGCGCGGCTGGCCTGCGCGGCTGCGCCGCCGAGATCGTTGGCATCGGCCGTGATGTCGCGGAAGCCGCGCACGCCCGGTGCTGGCGGCAGCGGCGGCGGGGGTCCGACGTCGGGCGGACGGCGCGCCCCCGCGCGATCGCGCCCGGCGGGCGGCGGCTCCGGCGGCGGCGGGGGGGCGGACGGTCCCGGCGGGCGCGGGGCGTCGAAACGGGGAGCGCGGGGCGGGCGCGGGGCCTCGCCCTGCTCATCGACGCTGATTGACGGGCGGTCGGCCCGCGGCGGCGTCGGGGCCGGTCGCGTGCGCGGCGGAGCCGGCTGAGATGCGGGAGCGTTACCCTCGCCGGCGCGGGCGCTGGCCCGGCGGAAGGCATCACCGCTGCTACGGGCACCACCACCCGGGCGAGAGGCCTCGCGGGCACGCTGGGCGGCCTCCGATTCGACCTTGCGAACGGCCTCTTCCAGCGACAGCCGTTCGCGCGTGATCTCGGATTCGGAAAGCGGCGGCTGCACGCTCCGCAGCTGCGCGATCAGGGCCGTGCGTGCCCTCTCATAGAGCGCGCGACGGCTTTCGCCGGGAGCGTTGGGGTCCAAGGCGGCAATAGCACGGGCGATCAGCGGATAGTAATCAGCCATTTCTACTCAACTATACGCGCGTCCCGGTAAGATATCGTTAAGCCTCAAACGGATTTTGCACGAGGATAGTATCTTCGCGTTCGGGGCTGGTGGAAAGCAGCGCGACCGGGCACCCCACCAATTCCTCGATCCGCCGGACATATTTGATGGCCTGAGCGGGCAGGTCGGCCCAGGACCGCGCGCTGGCGGTCGGCTCCTTCCAGCCCTCGATGGTCTCGTAGATCGGCTCGACCCGGGCCTGGGCGCCCTCGCCGGCCGGGAAATGGTCGATCTCCTTGCCGTCGAGCCTGTAGCCGGTGCAGACCTCGATCGAATCGAAGCCGTCGAGGATGTCGAGCTTGGTCAGCGCGAGGCCGTTGATGCCGCAGGTCCGGACCGCCTGGCGGACCAGCACGGCGTCGAACCAGCCGCAGCGGCGCGGACGGCCGGTATTGGTGCCGAACTCGCGGCCGCGTTCGCCGATCTTGCGGCCGATCTCGTTGTCCTGCTCGGTCGGGAACGGGCCCTGCCCGACGCGGGTCGTGTAGGCCTTGCACAGGCCGAGCACGTAGCCGACCGCGCCCGGCCCGAGGCCGGCGCCGGTCGCGGCCTGCGCCGCCACCGTGTTGGACGAGGTGACGTAAGGATAGGTGCCGTGGTCGACGTCGAGCAGCGCGCCTTGTGCGCCCTCGAACAGCATGCGCTTGCCTTCGCGCCGCTTGATGTCGAGCAGCCGCCACACCGTCTCGGCATAGGGCAGCAGCTGCGGCGCCAGCGCGGTCAGTTCCGTCAGGATCTCCTTGCCGTCGAACTCCGGCAGATTGAGCCCGCGGCGCAATGCGTTGTGGTGGGCAAGAAGCCGGTCGATCTTGTGCGGGAGCGTGTCGAGGTCGGCGAGGTCCATCAGGCGGATGGCGCGGCGACCGACCTTGTCCTCATAGGCAGGCCCGATGCCGCGACGGGTGGTGCCGATCGCTGTCGCGGCGCTGGCGGATTCGCGGTGCGCATCGAGTTCGCGGTGCAGCGGCAGGATCAGCGTGACGTTCTCGGCGACGCGCAGATTGTCCGGAGAGACCGCAACGCCCTGCGCCCTGAGCTTGGTGACCTCGTCGAGGAAGGCGGAGGGATCGAACACCACGCCGTTGCCGATCACCGACAGCTTGCCCTCGCGCAGCACGCCGGAGGGCAGCAGCGCGAGCTTGTAGGTCTTGCCGTTGATCACCAGCGTGTGGCCGGCGTTATGACCGCCCTGGAAGCGGACGACGATATCCGCCTGCTCCGACAACCAGTCGACGATCTTGCCCTTCCCTTCGTCGCCCCACTGGGCGCCGACGACGACAACATTGGCCATGCGCGGGTAATCCTTCGAAGATTTCTCTGTAAGTGGCATGATCCGAACGGAAAACCGGGATCCACTTTTCCGGGATCATGCCTGCGCCCAGCCCAATTCCCGGCCGAGGCCGTTCGCACGCGAGGCAGCCCAACCGGATAAAGGAAGCAGCCCCTCTAGGCAAGCAAGAACGGGGCTTTTTTCAGGCTCAACGCGCACTCCAAGCCTTTGATATCCCCCGAAAATCCAGAAACCTTCCGGGCCGGCGCGATGGCTTCGACCAAAGCGCGAGAGGCCGCCTTCGCCGCTGCATGGTCGCGATGCGTCCGCGCCCCATTGATGCAACCTCGATTTCCGTGTCTTTGGACAGCGCCGGGTGATCAGCCGGCCCGGGTCTCGCCGGGCCGGAGGCTTCGGCGTATTCCACGCGGGGCCCCAACAGCCACATGTCCGCCACCGGCCACACCACGAGCGCGGAAACATCCGGACACAGCTGGATCGCCAACCAGCCTTATCTGCTGCTCAGCATTACCGCGCTGTGCTGGGCCGGCAACGCCATCGTCGGACGGCTCGCCGCCGGCCACATTCCGCCGGTCACGCTGTCGTTCCTGCGCTGGTTCTTCGCCTTCCTGCTGGTCCTGCCGTTTGCCTTCAAGCACCTCGTGCAGGACTGGCCGGCGATCCGCGGCAAGCTCGGCCTGATGATCACGCTCTCGGTCACCGGCATCGGCGCCTTCAACACGCTGCAATATTGGGCGCTGGAGCATACCCAGGCGCTCAATACGCTGCTGCTGCAATCGGCCGCGCCGCTGCTCGTGGCGCTGTGGTCGCTGGTCATTCTCGGCATCCGGCTCACCGCGGCGCAGGCCTTCGGTGTGCTGCTGTCGATGTGCGGCGTGCTGACCATCCTGCTCCATGGCGATTTCACCACGCTGTCGAACATCGACTTCAACAAGGGCGACCTGATCTTCCTCCTCGCGCTCCTGATCTTCGCGCTCTATTCGGTGCTGACGCTGAAGCGGCCGCCGATGCACGGCCTCTCGTTCCTCGCCTTCACCTTCGGCTGCGGCGCCGCCTGTCTCATTCCGCTGGAGATCTGGGAACTGTCCGCACGCCCGGTCATGAAGCTCGACGGGCCGAACCTGCTGACCCTGTTCTACGTCGCCGTTTTCCCCTCGGCGCTCGCCTATCTCTGCTTCAATCGCGGCGTGCGCCTGATCGGCGCCAACCGCGCCGCGCCGTTCTTCCATGTCGTGCCCGTGTTCGGTTCGATCATGGCAATGGCGTTTCTGGGCGAACACCCGCAGGCGTTCCACTTCATCGGCTTCGCCCTGGTGCTGGCGGGCGTGTTCGCAGCGTCAAGGAAGCAGGCGACATAGCTCTTCCTTCTCCCCTTGTGGGAGAAGGTGGCGCGAAGCGCCGGATGAGGGGTATCCACACGCACATTCCAATGAGAGTTGGACTCGCACAGAGAAACCCCTCACCCGTCTCGCCGCTTCGCGGCGAGCCACCCTCTCCCACAAGGGGAGTGGGGAAGAAGCGCGCCGCGCGACGGACAGCCTACCTCACCTTGAACTTGCTGTAGGCTTCGCTGGTGGCGATGATGACATGCTCGGCGCAGCCGTTGACGCGATGCGGATCGGCCTCGCGCTCGTAAGCCTCCGACGTCATCATGTCGAGGAAGGCCGCGACCGTCGGATAATAGACCAGCGCCACAAAGTCCCATTCGTTGCCGTCGTGCGGACCGAGCGCGACCGTCTTGGCCTCGCCGGTCCAGAGCAGCGTGCCGCCGCGTGCCCTGATCATCGGCACCGTGATCGCGCTGTAGCGAAGATAAGCATCCCAGCCGGACCCGTCGCCGTCGCGCGAACGCGCATGGAAACGCATCAGGTTCAGCATCACCACCGGCGCCTGCGCATCGAGTTGCTCCAGGCCCTCAATGTTCAACATATTGACCGCCAATGGCACCTCCTCGGGTCATGCCTGCATTGTAGCATTGCGGCTCTGTGACTTGTGTCACAACGACAAACCGGCGCAAGCTCGCATGCAACGCCAATGACGACCGCTTCGCCCGCGCCACCGGCCTCGAATCCGGCCAGCTGGCTCAACAACCAGCCTTATCTGCTGCTCAGCCTGACCTCGCTGTTCTGGGCCGGCAACATCGTGCTCGCACGCCATGTCGGCGCGCATGTGCCGCCGCTGACGGTGACCACGATCCGCTGGTACGGTGTGTTCCTGATCCTGTTGCCGTTCGCCTGGCCGCATCTGAAGCGCGACTGGCCCGCCCTGCGCAGGAGCCTGCCGCTGATGCTGTTCCTGTCGCTGGTGGGCTTTGCCTTCAACAACGCGATCTCGTACTGGGCGATGCAATACACCGAGGCGCTGAACGCGCTCTTGATCCAGTCGGCAGGCCCCCTGTTCGTGGCGCTGTGGTCGCTGGTGCTGTTCGGCGTGCGGCTGACGGGCGCGCAGCTCGGCGGCATCGCGATCTCGCTTCTCGGCGTGCTGATCATCATCCTCCGCGGCGATCTCGCCGCGCTCAAGAGCATCAGCTTCAACAGGGGCGACATCATGTTCGCCTCGTCGCTGGTGGCGTTCGGCATCTACTCCGCCTTCATCCCGCGGCGGCCGAAGATCCATCAGCTCTCCTTCCTGTCCTTCACCACCTGCTGCGGCGCGACGATGCTGCTGCCGACGGCGATCTGGGAGGCCGCCAGCGGCCGCGTGCTGCAATTCGACCTGATCACGCTGGCGACGCTGGGCTACATCCTGATCTTTCCCTCCACCCTCGCCTACCTCTTCTTCAACCGCGGGGTGGCGCTGATCGGGCCGAACCGGGCGGCGCCGTTCTTCCATCTGGTGCCGGTGTTCGGCTCGGCGATGGCGATCCTGCTGCTGGGCGAAAAGCTGCAAGCGTTTCACCTGATCGGCTACGTGCTGGTGCTCGCCGGCGTCGTGATCGCATCGCGCCAGGGCTCGGCAGTGAAGTAATTCCGCGTGACGGACGTGAGCGCTCTCGCGTCCCGGACAAGCGAAGCGCAGACCCGGGACCCAGTTCGCCGCAGCATGGCCCGGCTCTGCAGCGCATCACTTCGTGCTGCGCAGCGTCCGGGGCACGAGACAAACTCCCGTCTTCCGATTTCAACGTAGAGACGCTAGGTTCCCCGCCAACGAAAAAGAGGGAACGACCAAATATGATTTCAGCGTTGATTCGAAACCTGCGGACCGTCGGCGCGGCCGTACTTTGCCTCGCCGCAACATCCGCGGCTCAGGCCGACAACTATCCGAGCCGCAACATCACGCTGGTGCTGCCGTTCGCGGCCGGCAGCGGCACCGACACCACGACGCGTCTGATCTCGCAGCATCTGTCGCAGGCGCTCGGCGTCGGCATCGTGATCGAGAACAAGGCCGGCGCCAACGGCATGCTCGCGGCGACCTATGTCGCGAAGGCCGCTCCCGACGGCTACACGCTGCTGGTGACGACCAACACCACGCATTCCGCCAATCCCTATCTGCTCAAGAGCCTCACCTACGATCCGGTCAAGGATTTCACCCCGATCGCGCGCACCGGCGACCTGCCGTTCATGCTGGTCATCAATCCGGAAGTGCCGGCCAAGTCCGTCGCCGAGCTCGTCGCCTACGGCAAGGCCAATCCGGGCAAGCTGAGCTACGCTTCGGGCTCGTCGTCGGCGATCGTTTCGGGCGCGACCTTCGCGCACAATGCCGGGCTCGACCTCCTGCACGTGCCCTACAAGAGCTCGCCGCCGGCGCTCAACGACGTCATGGGCGGTCGCGTCTCGATGATGTTCGTGGACATCCTGACCGGCCTGCCCCACGTCAACGGCAACGCCCTGCGCGCGCTCGCCGTCACCACCAAGGATCGCTCGCCGCTGGTGCCGCACCTGCCTTCGATGCAGGAGGCCGGCGTGCCCGACTTCGACATCTCGTCCTGGCAGGGCTATTTCGGGCCGGCCGGCATGCCGAAGGAGATCGTGACCCGGCTCAACACCGAGATCAGGAAGATCGTCGAGAATCCGGAGATCAAGGCCAAGCTCGCCACGCTCGGCATGGACGCGTTCTCGGGGACGCCGGAACAGCTCGGCACGTTCGTGAACGAGCAGCTCGTGCTGTGGGAGAAGCTGATCACGAACGCGAAGATCGAGAAGCAGTAGAGTCCACGGCACGGCTCTCGCAGGGTGGGCAAAGCGTAGCGTGCCCACCGACATCTCGACGAGCTCAAAAAGAAGAGGTGGGCACGACGCTTCGCGTCTTTGCCCACCGTACGAGTTCAGCGTACTCCGCATTCTCCGTCATGGCCGGGCTTGTCCCGGCCATCCACGGATATCCGCGCGCGGTGCCCGAGAACGTGGATGCCCGGGACAAGCCCGGGCATGACGTCGGAGTTGATGGCAAGGCTCTCGTGTTGAGCTTACGCCGTGCGCACCTTGGCGAGGAAGCCGTCCACCGCGCTGCGCAGCGCGCCGGACTGGCTGTCCAGCTCGCGGGCGTTGGTGAGCACGTCGGTTGCCGCCGTGCCGGTTGCTTCCGCAGCCGAGGTGACGCTGCCGATATTGGCGTTGATCTCGTTCGATCCGGCCGCGACCGACTGGATGTTGCGGGCGATTTCGCGGGTCGCCTCGCCCTGCTGCTCGATCGATGCGGAAATGCCCGCGGTGATCTCGCTCATCTCGGCGATGGTCTGGGTGATGCCGGAGATGGCCGTGACCGCGTCGCTGGTCGAGGTCTGCATCGCCGCGACCTGCGCGGAGATCTCCTCGGTCGCCTTCGCCGTCTGGTTGGCGAGCGCCTTGACTTCGGAGGCGACGACCGCGAATCCGCGGCCGGAATCACCGGCACGTGCCGCCTCGATGGTGGCATTAAGCGCGAGCAGGTTGGTCTGCGCGGCGATCGAATGGATCAGCTTGACGACTTCGCCGATCTTCTCGGCGCCGGTCGAGAGCACCTGCACGGTGGCGTTGGTGCGCTCGGCGTCGCTGACGGCGCGGCTCGCGACCTCGGTCGAGCGGGTGACCTGGCGGGAGATTTCCGCAACCGAGCTCGACAGCTCTTCGGCGGCCGCCGCGACCGTGCCGACATTGCCGGAGGCCTTTTGCGAGGCAGCGCCGACCGTCGCGGCACGCGAGGAGGCGTCGCTGGCGGTTGCCGTCATCGACTGCGCCGTCGTCTGCATGCCGGCGGCGGCCGAGGAGACCGAGCGGACGATGCCGTTGACGCTGCGTTCGAAGTCGTTGGCGATCTCCTCCATCGCGCTGCGACGTTCCGCCGCGGCGCGCTCCTTGGCATCGGCCTCGGTCTTCTCGAGGGCGCGGATGCGAACCGCGTTGTCCTTGAAGATCTGCACGGTCGAGGCCATCGCGCCGACCTCGTCGCCGCGGCCGACGCCCGGAATGTCGCCCTCGAGCTTGCCGTCGGCGAGGTCCTTCATGCGGGCGCCGAGCAGCGCCAGCGGGCTGCTGATGCCGCGACCGATCAGCCAGGCGACGCCGCCGGCAACGATGACGATGCCGAGCATTGCAATGCCGAGCATCCAGTAGACCGGCCCCATCTTGGCATCGATGTCGTCGAGATAGGCGCCGGTGCCGAGATACATGTCGAGACCAGGCACCGCGACCGCGTAACCGATCTTGCGGATCGGCTTCTCCTGACCGGGCTTCATATATTCATAATGCAGCAGGATCGACCCGTTGGCCTTGACGCCGTCCATCAGCTCGACGGACAGCCTGCGGCCGTTGGTCATGACGTCCATGCGGTTCGCGCCGATCACCTTCGGATCGGGCGCGAGCTGGGTGATGCCGTCGTATGAGGTGCCGAACAGGTAGCCGGCGCCGTTGTCGTAGGTCATCGCGTTGCCGTAGCGGCGAAGCTCGGCCATCGCCGCGTCCTTCGTCATCTCGCCGGCGTCGACGCGCTTCTTGAGCGCGGCAGCATAGTTGCGCGCCATCTCCACGATCGCCTTGGCTTGGTCGATGCGTGCGCTCACCATCTCCTGCTTCATCAGGTAGCCGGCGAGGACGCCGGAGAAGCAGAGCCCCAACAGCGTGACGCCGACGAGAATGCCGAGCTTCGGGGCGATCTTCAGATTACTCAATTTCACGGTTTGGCTCCGGCAATGATGGGATACGGGCGCGCGACGAGAACGACTAAAATCGAATCAACTTTTAGTGCGGGAGCCCTTAGCAACTTACTTACGTGCCTCCGTAGAAACCCTGACGCAGTCGCCGGAAACGGCAGATTTATCTCCCCCGACAACCGTGAATTGTACGCGACGGCATCGATTTCGCGTAAAAGACGCACAGGCCTGCCCGCGGAGGCGGGTCACAACAAGAACCGACAAACCAAATCGGGAGCGGAAAATGCCGAAATACAGGGTGGTGACGCCGAAGGGTGCGAGCTTCACCGTCGCGGGCAGCGATTACTCCTATGAGCGCGAGGCGCTCGATCCGATCGATGCCGAGATCGTCGAGGCGCCCGCCGACGAGGCCGGGTTCATCGCCGCCGCGAAGAATGCCGACGCCATCTACGCCAAGGGCATCCCGATCACCAAGTCGATCATCGACACGCTCGAGAGCTGCAAGGTCATCACCCTCGGCTCGGTCGGCGTCGACAGTGTCGACGTCAAGGCCGCCACCGCGCGCGGCATTCCCGTCACCAACATCCCCGACACCTTCATCGAGGAGGTCGCCGACCACGCCATGATGCTGCTGCTCGCGGGCTTCCGTCGCCTGGTCGAGCAGGACAGGATGGTGCGCAGCGGCCGCTGGGCCGAGGGCCGGCCGGCGCTGCTCAAGATCCCGAGGCTGATGGGCCAGACGCTCGGCTTCATCTCGTTCGGCCGCGTGGCGCGTGCAGTTGCGAAGCGCGCGGCGCCGTTCGGCCTGCGCATGATGGCCTATGATCCGTTCATCCAGGAAACCCTGATGTACGACCACGGCGTGATCCCGGCGACGCTGAACGAGGTGTTGTCGCAATCCGACTTTGTGTCGATGCACGCACCGGCCCGCCCCGAGGTGCATCACATGCTGACGGAGAAGCATTTTCGGCAGATGAAGAAGGGTTCGATCTTCATCAACACGGGTCGCGGCGCCACCGTGGACGAGGAGAGCCTGATCAAGGCATTGCAAGAGGGCTGGATCGCGCACGCCGCCCTCGACGTTCTGGAGAAGGAACCGCCCTCGCACAACAATCCGCTGCTCGGCATGGAGAACGTGACCCTGACCGCCCATGTGGCGTCGGCCTCGGCACGGTTTGACGAGGCACGCAAGCGCCGCGTGGGCTACGAATTGTCACTGGTGCTTCAGGGCATGTGGCCGGTAAGCTGCGTCAATCCGTCGGTGCTGCAGAACACCGCGCTCCGCCGCTGGCAGCCCGTCAGCATGGACCGGGGACCGAACAGCTAGGCGGGCGGCGTAGAACGCGCCGACGACCGAAACGGCCCTTCACCGGCGATCAACGCCGGGAAGGGAGACATCATAGGGAGGAACCGATGAGGAACGACATCACACGTCGTGACGCCTTGGCGCTGGGCCTGTCCGCTGCAACGCTCGCAGCCACCGGTGCTGCAGCGCAAACACAGTCGTCGACGATCAAGGCCGCCGACGTGCCGGCACCCAAGCGCGACATCGAAAAGGGCGCATCCTTGCGCATGCTGCGCCCGGTACGCTTCGTCCAGGCCGACGAGGACGTGTTCCGCGCCAACGCGGCGAAGTTCACCAAGGAGACCGGGGTCGAGGTCAAGGTCGACTTCGTCGGCTGGGAAGACATCAACCAGCAGACCGCCGTGACCGCCAATTCCGGCGCCGGTCCCGACATCATCATCGGCTTCTCGGATGCGCCGCACATCTACATCGACAAGCTGATCGAGCTGACCGACGTCGCCGACTATGTCGGCAAGCGGTATGGCGGCTGGCTGCCGCTGGCGCAACGCTATGGCAAGAAGAACAAGAGCGACGCCTGGATCGGACTACCGTTCGGTGCCACCGCGGGCCCCCTGATCTACCGCAAGTCGATCCTGCAATCGGTCGGCTTCGACAAGGTGCCGGAAGACCATGCCGGGATTCTCGACCTGTGCCAGAAGCTGCACAAGGCCGGCAAACCGGCCGGCTTCGCGCTCGGCAACGCCAAGGGCGACGGCAACGGCTTCGCAAACTGGGCGCTATGGTCGCACAACGGCTCCCTGCTCGACGAGGAAGGCAACGTCGTCATCAACAGCAAGGAGACGATCGCCGCGCTGAACTGGGTCAAGCAGCTCTATCCGACCTTCATCGCCGGCACGCCGTCGTGGAACGACGTCAGCAACAACCGCGCCTACTCCTCGCAGGAGATCTCGCTGACCGCCAACGGCGTCTCGCTGTATTTCTCGCTGAAGAACGACCCGGCAACCAAGGCGATTGCCGAGGACAGCGAGCATCAGCTGCTGCCCAAGGGGGTTGCAAAGATCTCGCCCATGGCCGGCCTGACCCTGAACGCCATGGCGTTCAAGCACAGCCAGTACCCCAACGCCGCCAAAGCCTTCCTGCAATACATGCTGGAAAAGGACCAGTACGAGCCGTGGCTCAATGCCAACTCCGGCTACTGGTCCCAGCCGCTGGCCGCCTATGCCGAGGCTGCCGTGTGGTCGCAGGATCCCAAGGTGAAGCTGTTCAAGGACACCATGAACAGCACCTATTACGACGGCTACAAGGGCCCGATCTCGACGGCGACGGGTGCCGTCAGCGCCGACTACGTGCTGATCCAGATGTTCGCGTCCGTCGCAACCGGCGCTGCCACTCCGGAGGCCGCCGCAGCAGAGGCCGAGCAGCGCTGCAAGCGGTACTTCCGGCGGCAAGCCGCGAAGTAACGTCCCGATAATGCGGCCGTCATTGCGAGGAGCAATGACGAGCCGTCATTCCGGGATGGTGCGCAAGCACCAGACCTCAGGTGCGCAAATGCGCACCGGGAAATCTCGAGATTCCGGGTTCGATGCTGCGCATCGCCCCGGAATGAGCTTGGAGCCCTGAAGAGACAAAGGTCCGATGTCCGTAACCGCTCTTTCAACGCACAGCGCGCTGGCCCGGCAGCCGAACTGGATCGTGCGATTGTTCGACTACAAGCCGTTCCTGATCGTGATGTGCCTCGCGCCCGCGATCGGGCTGCTCACCGTGTTCCTGACCTATCCGCTCGGACTCGGCATCTGGCTCGCCTTCACCGACACCACGATCGGCCGGCGCGGCACCTATGTCGGCCTGGAAAACTTCCAGTATCTGCTCACCGATCCCTTGTGGTGGAACGCAGTGTTCTACAGCGTGCTCTATACGGGAGTCGCGACCTTCGGGAAGTTCGCGCTCGGCTTCTGGCTGGCGCTCCTGCTCAACAACCATTTTCCGTTCAAGAGCCTCTTGCGTGCGATCATCCTGCTGCCGTGGATCGTGCCGACGGTGCTCTCGGCGCTGGCGTTCTGGTGGATCTACGATCCGCAGTTCTCGATCATTTCGTATCTTTTGGTCGACGTGCTGCACTGGCGGTCGAGCAATATCGACTTCCTCGGCTCGCCCTGGCCGGCGCGCTTCTCGCTGATCGCCGCCAACATCTGGCGCGGCATTCCCTTCGTCGCGATCTCGCTGCTGGCGGGCCTGCAGACCATCTCGCCCTCGCTCTACGAGGCCGCGATGCTCGACGGAGCCAGCGCCTGGCAGCGCTTCCGCTACATCACCTTCCCGATGATGATGCCGATCCTCGCCATCGTCATGACCTTCTCGATCATCTTCACCTTCACCGACTTCCAGCTGGTCTACGCCATCACCCGCGGCGGCCCGGTGAACTCGACGCATCTGCTGGCGACGCTGGCCTTCCAGCGCGGCATCGCCGGCGGCGAGCTCGGCGAAGGCGCGGCGATCGCGGTTTCGATGATCCCGTTCCTGGTGTTCGCGACGCTGTTCTCCTATTTCGGCCTGGCGCGCCGCAAATGGCAGCAGGGAGAGGCCAATGACTGACACCGTCGCGCAACCGACCGCGGACGCCAAAGCCGCGCCCGACACCATGGCCTGGGATTCCGGGCTGCGGCGGCTGATGATGATCTACCTGCCGCTCGGCTGCTTCGTGCTGATCCTCTTGTTTCCGTTCTACTGGATGGCGATCACCTCGTTCAAGCCGAACGCGGAGCTGATGAACTACAAGGACAACAACCCGTTCTGGATCTCCTCGCCGACGCTCGCCCACATCAAGCACCTGCTGTTCAACACCGCCTATCCGCGCTGGCTGACGACGACGATGCTGGTCGCGGTCGGCTCGACCACGCTATCGCTGATCGCGAGCACGCTGGCCGCCTACGCCATCGAACGGCTGCGCTTCCGCGGCAGCCCCTATGTCGGCCTCGGCATCTATCTCGCCTATCTGGTGCCGCCGTCGATCCTGTTCATTCCGCTCGCCACCGTCGTGGTGCAGTTCGGCCTGTTCGACTCGCCGCTTGCCCTGATCCTGGTCTATCCGACCTTCCTGGTGCCGTTCTGCACCTGGCTCCTGATCGGCTATTTCAAGTCGATCCCCTACGAGCTCGAGGAATGCGCGCTGGTGGACGGCGCGACACGGCTCCAGATCCTGCGGCGGATCACGCTCCCGCTCGCGGTGCCCGGCCTGATCTCGGCCGGCATCTTCTCCTTCACGCTGTCCTGGAACGAGTTCATCTACGCGCTCGCCTTCATCCAGAGCGGCGCCAACAAGACCGTTCCGGTCGCGATCCTGACCGAGCTCGTCACCGGCGACGTCTACCAGTGGGGCGCGCTGATGGCGGGATCGCTGCTCGGCTCGCTGCCGGTCGCGATCTTCTACTCGCTGTTCGTGGATTACTACGTCTCGTCGCTGACCGGTGCGGTGAAGGAATAGACGGCGGCTTCGCGCGAGCGATCGTGCGATCGTGATAGACCGCTCCACTGTTTCGGCCCCACCTGCCACGCGGAAGGCGGGGTCGATCGTTGGCGCCGTCGATGATCGCGCGAAAGCGAGAATTGCATGGCATCGCCAAGACTCGATTCGTTGTCCCGACGAGGCTTCTGCTTGTGTTGCGTCGGCGGCGCAGCGTTCGCGGCCACCGCGGGCTGGCTCACACCGCGCCAGGCCTATGCCGAGGCCCGAGGCATCGTCAGCCTGATCAAGGACAGCGCGGCAACAGCGCCCATCACGACCTACAAGCTGCGCAACAACATCAGCGTGCTTGAGGGGTCCGGGGGCAACATTGCCGTCCTGACCGGGCCAGACGGCAAGGTGCTGATCGATGCCGGAATCGGCGTATCACGGCCGCAGCTGAGCAAGGCGCTGGCCGAACTCGGCGGCGAGCCGGTCACGCATCTGATCAACACGCACTGGCACTTCGACCATGCCGACGGCAATGAGTGGCTGCATGCGGCGGGTGCGAAGATCGTAGCGCACGAGAACACCCGCAAGCATCTCTCTGGCATCCAGCGAGTCGAGGACTGGGACTACAATTTCCTCCCCGCTCCCGCCGGGGCCCTGCCGGCCGAGGTCTTCGCCCAGGAGCACAGGCTGAAGCTCAACGGCGCATCGATTTCGCTAAAGCACTATGGACCCGCACATACCGATAGCGACGTTTCCGTCTCGTTCGCCGAGGCCAATATCCTGCATGCGGGCGATACCTACTGGAACGGCATCTATCCCTTCATCGACTATTCCACCGGCGGCAGCATCGATGGCATGATCTCGGCGTCCGACGCCAATCTCGCCGCGGCCAAGAGCGATACCATCATCATTCCTGGCCACGGCAAGCCCGTCAGCAACAAGGCCGAACTCCAAGAATTCCGCGACATGCTCGTTGCCATCCGCGACAATGTCGGCAACCTCAAGAAGCAGGGAAAGACGAGGGACGAGGCCGTTGCTGCCAAGCCGACCGCAGCGTTCGACGCGAAATGGGGGCAGTTCGTCGTCGATCCCGGCTATTTCACCAGGCTGGTCTACGAAGGCGTGTGACGTGCTGCGGGCAGCTGCGGCCTTTGGCCCGGCTTCACAAAACTGCAACGTGCCGTCCGAAGGCGTGCGTCCGCCAAGAGGCGGACGCACATGCGGGACTTTTCTCAGCACCGTCGCAACGATCATTCTCACCGCAGTTCTGCGCAGGCGCAGAGCGAGGGCGAATTCCCGGCCAAGCTCGCCGGCCACGTGGTGATGCCGGCCGAGTCGTTCATCGACGCGCCGGCTGACGCGCCAGCCGATCTCAAGGCCCCAAGCGCGGTGAAGGAATAACTAGGCCAGCCGCGCCTTGAGGCGCGGCGTGGCCCAATCCAGAAAGGCGCGGAGCTTGAGCGGAGCGGGCTTTCGCTCCGCGTAGATGATATGCACCGGCCAGGGCGCCTGCTCGAATTCCTCCAGCATGAGGACGAGCTTGCCGGAACGTCGCGCAGCCTCCATCTTGTAGGACATCACGCGCGTGACGCCGGCACCTGCGACGGCAGCTTCGACCGCCGCTTCCGAGTCGCTCACCGTCAATCTCGACCGTATCGGCACCGTGACTTCGCTGCCGTCCTTGACGAACTTCCAGCTCTTCTGCGCCGCATGGCTGTCGACGCCGATACAATCGTGCGACGCGAGATCGGCGGGCTCGCTCGGGTGCCCCCGCTTCGCGAGATATCCGGGACTGGCGCAGAGCACGAACCGGACCGAGCCGACCCGCGTCGCGATCAGGTTGCTGTCCGGCAGACTGCCGATACGAATCGACACATCGATATTCTCGTGGACGGTGTTGACGATGCGATCGGTAAGGACGAGCCGCAGCGCGATCTCGGGATAAGCCTCCATGAACTCGAGCGCGATCGGCAGAAGGTGCATGTGGCCCAGTCCCCACGGCGCCGTCACCGCGAGATCGCCCCTCGGACTTCTGTACTCGCCGGAGACCTCCCTCTCGGCATCGTCCACCTGCTCGATGATCCGCTTGCAGGCCTCGATATAGGATCGTCCCGCATCGGTCAGCGTCATCTGGCGCGACGACCTCTGAAACAGCTGGGCGTTCAGCCGCGCCTCCAGCTCGGCAACCGTCCGGCTGACCGTTGCGACCGGCATCCTGAGACGCCGGGAGGCTGCCGAAAAGCTTCCTGTTTCATTGACGGCGATGATCACCGACATCGCCTCCAGCCGGTCCATCAGACGCGTCTTTCCGTAACCTGAGAAGTTGCTTCTCGATCATATGGACTGATCCCGGCGGTCGCAATCGGCTACCCGAAGCTTGCTGCGGACTTTGGAATGGACGGCTGGAAGGTGCCTGGAAAACGATCATTCGACGAACGCCGGACATCATTCGGCTGCTCGCAATTCCGGCATCTCGGCCTCACGCGCGAAGACAGCGTGGATTTGGATCTGCCTTCGGTATCCTCCGGCGCACCAGCCACAAGCCGCCGAGCACAAGTCCGCCGGCCGCTTTGACGACGTCATCGCAGAATGCTGCGCCGGGCCTGCGGATACCGACGAATACAATCATCACCGATTTTGACTGGGAGATCGACATGAGTACCGAGAACATCACACGCCCATCAGCCGGCCTCGATCGCCGACACCTCGTCCTTGGCTTGTCCGGAGTTGCCGTGGCCGCGGCTACGCCGGCTGCCGCGGCGAAACCGCAACGCGATCACGCCGGAGCCGCGGGCTATCCGGTCACGTACCATCGGACCAGGACCGTCGACGGGATCAAGATCTTCTACAGGGAGGCAGGGCCGAAGGATGCACCCGTGGTGCTGCTGCTGCACGGCTTTCCGACTTCGTCGCACATGTTCCGCAACCTGATTCCGGCGCTGGCCGACCGGTACCACGTGATCGCGCCCGACTACCCGGGCTACGGGCAAAGCGACATGCCGCCGCGCGCGACATTCAAGTATACGTTCGATCGTTTCGGCGAGCTCGTCGATGGTCTGCTCGACCAGCTTGGCGTCAAGCGCTACGCAATGTACGTCATGGACTACGGCGCGCCAGTCGGCTGGCGGCTGGCGCTCAAACATCCCGAGCGCATCAGCGGCCTCATCGTCCAGAACGGCAACGCCTACGACGAAGGACTGAAGGAGTTCTGGAATCCGATCAAGCAATACTGGGCCGACGGGTCAGACAGCAGCCGTCAGGCGCTGATGAAGCTGCTGACGCTGGAGACGACCAAATTCCAGTACACCGACGGCATGTCCGACGTAAGCCGCATCTCGCCCGACAACTGGGTCCACGACCAGGCGCTGCTGGACCGGCCCGGCAACAACGAGATCCAACTGGACATGTTCTACGACTACCGGACCAATCTGCCGCTATACCCGGCAGTGCAGGCCTACTTCCGCAAGCACAAGCCGCCGACGCTGATCGTGTGGGGCAAGAATGATTTCATCTTTCCGGCCGACGGCGCCCATCCTTACAAGCGCGACCTTCCCCAGGTGGAGTTTCATCTCATCAACTCCGGCCACTTCCTGCTCGAGGACAGGTTCGACGAGGTAACGCCCCTGATCCGCGATTTCCTCGCTCGCAAGATGGCCTGAGGCGCAACGAGATCGGATCACGTGTCACCGAACCCGATTCCGATCTCCTCGCCGCCAAGCAGTAGCCGGGCCTGCGGCCTTTGGCCCGGCTTCACAAAACTGCAACGTGCCGTCCGCATAAGGCGTGCGTCCACCAACAGGAGACGCACATGCGCGCGACTTTTCTCAGCACCGTCGCAACGATCATTCTCACCGCCAGTTCTGCGATGGCGCAGGGCGAAGGCGAATTCCCGGCCAAGCTCGCCGGCCACGTGGTGATGCCGGCCGAGTCGTTCATCGACGCGCCGGCCGACGCACCCGCCGATCTCAAGACCCCGGGCAAATATACCACCGGCAAGCGGGTCGACGCGCTTGGCACCGTCATGGGCAAATCCTACGAGCGACCGACCGGCGTGTCGCTGCCGTTCAAGGGCCAGCCGCTCCAGGGGAATTCGGGCATCAAGACCATGCCCGACGGTAGCTTCTGGGTCATCACCGACAACGGCATGGGCGCGCGCGCCAACTCGCCGGATTCGATGCTGTACCTGAACCGCTACAAGATGGATTGGGCGAGCGGCAAGATCGAGCGACAGGAGACCATCTTCCTGCACGATCCCGACAAGAAGGTGCCCTTCCGCATCGTGCATGAGGATAGCCAGAAGCGCTATCTCACCGGCTCCGATTTCGACACCGAAGGCTTCCAGATCGTCGGCGACACCTTCTGGATCGGCGACGAGTTCGGCCCCTATATCCTGAAGGCCGACAAGTCGGGCAAGATCCTCGGCGTGTTCGATACGGTTGCCGACGGCAAGCCGGTGCGCTCGCCGGACAATTGGGCCGTCGCGACGCCGGGTGCGCCGGGCGCGACCTACACCAACGTCAATCTCCGCCGCTCCAAGGGCTATGAGGGCTTCGCCTCGTCGAAAGACGGCAAGTTCCTCTACGGCCTGCTCGAAGGACCGCTGTGGGATGCCGAGAAGAAGGACTGGGAGAAGGTCGACGGCAAGGAGGCCGCCCGCATCCTCGAGTTCGACGTCGCCGCGGAGAAGTTCACCGGCCGCTACTGGCAGTATGTGTTCGAGCAGAACGGTAACGCCATCGGCGACTTCAACATGATCGATCAGGCCTCTGGCCTCATCATCGAGCGCGACAATGGCGAAGGCACGGCCGACAAGGCCTGCCCGCAAGGCACCCGCGGCGAGAATTGCTTCCCTGACCTCGCCAAGTTCAAGCGCGTCTACAAGATCGAGCTCTCCGACGCCAATGTCGGCAAGCCCGTGCGCAAGATCGGCTATATCGACCTGATGAAGATCAGGGATCCCGACAAGAAGGCGCGGAAGCCGCTCAACGACGGCGTCTACACCTTCCCGTTCTTCACCATCGAGAACGTCGATCGCGTCGACGACACCCATATCATCGTCGGCAACGACAACAACCTGCCGTTCTCCTCCAGCCGCGATCCCAACAAGGCCGACGACAACGAGTTCGTGCTGCTCGAGGTCGCGGATTTCCTGAAGGCGAAGTAGCAGATCGCTTGCTCTTCAGACGCAACAAGCCCGCTGTCGTCCCGGCGAAAGCCGGGACCCAGCCACAGGGAGCAGTTGCCGCACGAGATCGGAGTCTCCGATCTTCGTCAATTTACGCCCCGTGCCATGGGTCCCGGATCTGCGCTGACGCTTGTCCGGGACGACGGCTGAGTTTGCGGGGATGGCACGTCACCTCACCGTAAACTCCACCGGAATCGTAAAACTCATCGAACCGTTCTTGATCTCGTCCGGGATCGGCGGGAACGGCGAGGCCTGGCGGATCATCGCCATGGCCTGCGCGTCGAAGGCGGCGACGCCGGACGAGCCGCCGAGGCGGCTGGACGTGACTTGCCCGCTACGGCTGAGGGTGAAGCTCAGCCTCGCGACGCCGCGCTGGCCGCCCCCACCTGACGGATATTGATGGAAGCGCATCAGGTGCGCGCGGACGCGTTGATTGTAGGATGCAATCGCGGAGGCCATTGCGCCCGCACTCATGGCGGATGCCATCGGCGCCTCGCGCTCGGCGCGCGGCGGCGCACTGTTGCGCGGCGCGGGCGTCGCCTCCGACGGCTTCTTCGCCTCGCGGCGAACCACTTTCGGCTTCACTGCGGCAGGCGTTTCGACCGGCACGATCTTCGCCGGCTCGGGCCTGGCCGGTGTCGGCTCCAGCTTCCGCTCCGGCGGCGCCACGACATCCGGCTGCTCCTGCGGCGGCGTCGGCGCGATCGTCTCCTCGACGGCCTGCTGCTGGACGGGTTCGGGCGGTGAGGCGTCGGCCTCTTGCATGACCGGCCCCGGGGCGAGGTCGTCCTGCGTCGGCTGCGGCGCCGAGGTCACCGGGGCCATGTCGATCATGATCGCGGGCAGGCTGACGCCCTGCTCGGGCTGCGACTTGAGCCAGCTCGCCGCAAGCAGCGCGGCAGCCACGTGCAACGCCACGATCACGGCCGCCGAGACACCCCAGCGCGCGCCCTCGTGCTCGCCGAGCGGCTCGTGCAGGGCGAAGGCGTTCGCGGCCATCAGCTGCGTCCGTCGAGGCCGACCAGCGCGACCTTGAGATAGCCGGCATTGCGCAAGGCGTTCATCACCTCCATCAGGTCGCCATAGGAAACGGCCTTGTCGGCGCGCAGATAAATGCGCTCGTCCTTGCGGCCTTTGGTGGCAGCATCGAGCGAGCTGCCGAGCGCGTCGCGACCCACGATATCTTCACCCACCGCGATCGAAAGATCCGGCTTGACGGTGACGAAGACCGGCTTGTCGGGCCGCGGCGCCGGTTCGGCCGCGGTGGCCGGTAGATCGACGCCGATGTCGACGGTGGCAAGCGGAGCCGCCACCATGAAGATGATCAGGAGCACCAGCATCACGTCGATGAACGGCGTGACATTGATCTCGTGGGTAACGTCGAGATCGCCCGAGTCACCGCGCGCGAGCAGCGATGGCGAACGTGCGCCGAGCTTGGTGACCATGGCCTACTCCGCAGCCCGCGCCAGGCGGAGATGGCCGTGGTCGCGCTGGCGGCTGACCAGCAGCATGAGCTGCGCCGAGGCGTCGCCGAGCAGGGCGCGGTAATTGGCAATGCCGCGGACGAGATGATTGTAGATCACGACCGCCGGGATAGCGGCGACGAGACCGAGCGCGGTCGCGAGCAACGCTTCCGCGATGCCCGGCGCGACCACTGCAAGGCTGGTAGTGTGACTCTCGGAGATGCCGATGAAGGAATTCATGATGCCCCAGACAGTGCCGAACAGGCCGACGAACGGCGCGGTGGCGCCGATGGTCGCGAGCACGCCGGTGCCGCGCGCGATCTGCCGCGACATCGCCGCCTCGACCCGCTCCAGCCGCAGCGCGACGCGCTCCTGCAGGCCGTCGCCCGAGAGCTCCGCTTCCCTGGCGCAGGACTGGATGAGCTGAGCAACAGCGTCGCGCGCGTCGCCAGCTCTTGCGGATGCCTCGGCCAGCGTCATGTTGCCCTCGAGGCCGCGCGTCCGCCGCAGGGCGAGCGAGCCCTTGCGGCGCAACTCGATGGTCTTGGCGAGCCACACCGTCCACGTCACCAGCGAGGCGATGGCGAGCCCGACCATCACCGTCTTCACGATGATGTCGGCGCTGACGAACATGCCCCAGGGCGACAGATTGCGCGGCAACAGGGCCTGCTCGATCGCGAAGGCGGGTGCCGGCGCTAGCGCCAGCGCGATGGCTAGGATTGCATGCCGAAGCCTGGAATTGCACAGCATCCCGATCTCCCGACGAATTGAGGCGAGCTACGCCGCTGCGGCGGCCGCGATCCGGTCCGCAAGTTGCCGAAACCGCGCCAACTGGTCTCCGCGTAGCGCCCGGGTCTCGTCCCGGCCGACAAACACCTTGAACATGATGCCGCCATCGGCGTTGACGAAGGCGACGAAGGCGGACGTCTTGCCCATGAAGGGGCGCTCGACGAAAGCAACGGCCGCGCACCGCTCGTGGCGGAGATGGCCGTGCAATCCCTTCGGCTGCATCAGGTTGAAATAGCCGCGGCCGATCTCCCCCGCGGGAATTGGGCCCGTGAACTCGAAGATCGCATCATCCGTGTGCACGATGAGGGTGACCTCGCCCCATGCCGCGATGTCCTGCATGACGGCCGCAAAGTGCTCGCCGCCCCCGATGCGCATCATGGCAGACGGCAGCGCCTCGATCACCGCGCGCGGGGTGACCTTGCGCTCGCGCGCGACGTCCTCGATCACCGCGCCGGGATTGTCGGCCATATACGCCTTGAGATCGGTGCTCGGCATGTCCGGCTCCCTTTTGTGATCGGCCGCGATCTAGGCGGCCGCGCTCGCCTTGCGCTCGGTCATGATGACCTCGAACCCTTCGAACTTGGGATGACCGAGATAGAGGCTCTCGCCGGTCTTGTTGTCGGCCCGCGCATGGGCGCGGCGGAATTCCTCCGAGCGCGTCCAGGCCTCGAAGGCAGCCTTGTCGATCCACACCGTGTGCGAGGAATACAGCGTGTGGTCCTCGGCGACCGGCCCCTTGAGCAGATGGAATTCGACGAAGCCCGCCATGCTGCCGAGATAGGACTCGCGCGTCCGCCAGACGGTTTCGAACGCGGCTTCCGAGCCGGGTTTCACCTGAAAGCGATTCATAGCGATGAACATAAAGGTCTCTCCTTGCTATCAAGACGAAAACGCGCCGATGCCGCGCTGGAACATCAGCGCAGCCCGGCGGAGGTTGTGGAGCTGCGGGGCCGGCCGGCTTACGCACCTCCAAAGTGGATCTTCATTCCGGCCTTGTAGACTCTGCCCGGACCCGGGCTCGACCACAGCACGTCGTTCTGCGACGTGCCGTCGGTCGAGCTGCCGGGAATGGCGTAAGGCCGGTAGTACTGGTTCAAGAGATTGTCGATCGAGGCCGAGATCACGATGTCCCTGGTCGCATTGTAGGTCAGGTACAAATTGACGAGATCGTAGCCGGTCGAGCGGATATAGTTGGCCGGCACGTCGTTGTTGGGGCCGTACGACGCCCACTGCGCCGACAGGATCAGCGCGCGATCGAGCAGGCGGACGCCGCCGGTGGTGACGACCTTGGTCGGGGTGATGGTCGCGAGCCCGATATTGGTCTGGACGTTCTTGCCCTTGATGTAGTGCCCCGCTACGCCGATGAACCAGCTGCCGGCATCGTACATCGTCTCCGCCTCGAAGCCCTCGATGCGGGCATTGGCGATGTTCTGGTACTGATAGTACTGGCTGAACGATCCGAACGGCGGCACCGCGACCGGCGCCGAAGCGACGAGGTCGATGTAGTCGCTGACATCGTTGCGGAAGAGATTGATCTTGCCGCGAAACGAGTCGTTGGCGCTGAAGATGTTGTCGTACTTCAGGTTGAAGCCGACCTCCTTGTTCTTGCCGACCTCGGGACGAAGGTTCGGGTTGGGCAGGAAGCAGAACAGGCCGACGGTGCCGTCAGGACAGGGGAAGAAAGCCGGCCCGCCACCCGTCGCATGCGCGCCGGAGATCACGGTCTCGGTGATCGACGGCGCGCGATAGCCCTCGGCGTAGCTGACATAGGGCTGGAAGCCCGGAACCGGCGTGACGCCGAGCGTGATCTTCGGCGAGAAGCGGTCGCCGCCGGCGCTGGTCCTGCCGGAATCAAGGTCGTAGCGGTCATAGCGGATCGCGCTCACCGCCTCGAACCAGGTGCCGTAGTTCTGCTTCAGCTGAAGGAAACCGCCCGAGACGGTGCGTATGCCGCTCGGCGTCGTGATGTTGGAATTGCCGCGGCTGTCGGTCGTGATCACGTCGTCCTGGAAGGCGTCGATGCCCCAGGTGACTGCGTTGCGCCAGTCGCCCACATTGAAGCGCGTGGTGTTGTTGACGTCGATGCCGTAGGTATCGAGGACATAGCCGCGCTTGTCGCCGACACAGCCCGAAATGTTGTTGCCGAAATTGCCCGTCCCGCAATAGGCGCCGCCGGACGTGGAATAGTGATAGGTCTTGGTCTGGTCGTTGTCGACGCGATTGCCGTAGATCGACATGTGCCAGTCGAACAGATTGTCGCTCGGCAGCGAATAGTTCCAGGTGATGGTCCCGGTGTAGTTCTTCGCATCGGAGGCGTAGACCGACGAGCCCTGATAGAGCGCGCGCTGCGCCGCTGTTACCACCGGACCGCGGTTGAACTGGCCGATATCGTATTGATAGTCCTGGAAGACGGCGCCGAACTTGACCTCGTGACCGAGGGCCGGCCGCACCGTGAGCTTCATCAACCCGGCCTCGACCTGGTTGCCGGTGTTGCCGATCTCGGTGCCGTTGCCGTCCTTGTAATTGCCTTGCGTGCGGTAGACAGCGCCGCCGAAGATATCGACGTCGGGCGTGGCGCGCACGCCGCCGAACACCGAGCCGAGGCCGCGATTGTTGTTGGACCCGTAGGAGCCCGAGAGATCGACGCCCCAGCGCTCGCCGGGGCGCAGCACATCGTTGATGTCCTTGGTGCGGAACGAGACCAGGCCGCCGATCGCGCCGGAGCCGTAGATGTTGGCGGTCGGTCCGCGCACGACGTCGACCCCGCCGATCAATTCAGGATCGAGGAAGAAGGAGCCGTTGGCGTTGTGGCCGGTGCGCTGGTAGTTCTGCCGCGCGCCATCGACGACGACTGCGACGCGCCCGAAATCCTGCAAGCCGCGAATGTTGATGACGGTCGCGGGATCGTCGCCGCGCTCCTGAAACGACACGCCGGGAATGGCGTAGAAGATGTCCGACAGCCGGTTCGGCTGGAGTCCCTGGATCTTGTCCAGCGAAATCGAGCTGACGGGCGCGAGCGCATCGATCGCCCGCTCCGGGGTCTTGGTCGCGGCGACCGTGATGGTATCGAGCGTCTGCACGGGTGGAGTACCGCCCGCTTGCGCGTGCGCATTCATGACGTCTGGCGTTGCCTGCTGCGCCGCCTGCGGCTTGGCCAGCTTGCGCTTTGCCTGCTTCGGCCGCTCCGACGAGGCGCTTTCGGCTTGCGGCGATGCGGTCTGCGCGAGACTGCTCTCCGTCACCAATGCTGCAAATGAAACCACCGACGCGCCCAAAATCAGGGCGCGCGAATACCTAGCCCCGTCAGCCATATCAGCCCCAGCCTGCCCTTCGCTTTAATTTTGGAGTCTCTTGGCTGGCGCGCGTTCGCAACGCGAACGACTGGCTGGCTGATCTTCTCAAACCGCGGGGACGTCACCCCGCTGCCACAATTGGTTACGTGGCAACACTCCGACGGTCAATGACAACTGATTGCAGTTTATATCGATTGTAAATTGCCGCCGTTGGAATGCGCCTCGCGCCGCTTATACAGGACAAGCTAGATCTGAAACTTCGAAAGCGCACCACGACGACAATGTCAGCATCATCCGGAGACAGCGGCGGCGCGGCAGGGCCGGCAGGAAGCCCTTCCGCAACAACGAGAACCCTCACCATGCGAGGGAGCCGGATCGACAGCCGCGAGCTGTTTGCGGCCGAGCGCGAGATCATCATCGCGCATGGCGAGGACAGCTATCGCCTGCGCCTGACCTCGCAGAACAAGCTGATCCTGACGAAGTGAAGCGCAATGGCATTTTGTCGCACTTTCGCTCATGTCCTGCTCGCCGGCACGATCGCGCTCGCGTCTGCCGCGCACGAGGCCGGCATCACCGTACATGATGCGCGCAATCGCGAGGTCGCCGTGAACGACTTCGCGCGCACCGTCTCGATCGGCGGCGCCATCACCGAGATCCTCTATGCACTCGGGCTGGAGAGCCGGCTGGTCGGCGTCGATACGACGAGTCTCTATCCGCCGGCGGCGCTGCGCGACAAACCCAATGTCGGCTACATGCGCCAGATCTCGGCCGAAGGCGTGCTGGGCCTCAACCCCACCCTGATCCTGGCGATCCAGGGATCGGGTCCACGCGAGACCATGGAGATCCTGGAGACGGCCAAGGTGCCGCTGGTGCTGGTGCCTGAGACCTTCTCCGAGGAAGGCCTGATCGAAAAAATCAAGCTGGTCGGCCACGCCATGGGTGTCGATGCGCGTGCCGCATGTCTGAGCGCAGCTGTCGGCGCCGACCTTGCGCAGCTCCGCGCACTGCGCGCCAGGGTGACGAAGCCGGTGCGCGTGATGTTCGTGATGTCGCTCCAGAACGGGCGGGCGATGGTGGCCGGCCGCAAGACCGCGGCGGACGAGATCATCCAGCTCGCGGGCGCGACCAATGCGGTGGACGATTACGACGGCTACAAGATCATCAGCGACGAGGCGATCGTGGCGGCCAGGCCCGAATTCGTGCTGTCGATCGAGCGCGGCAAGGAGTCACTTCAGGCCGACGCGGTCTATGCCCATCCCGGTTTTGCGCTGACGCCGGTCGCGGCCAGCAAGAGCTTCATCACCATGGACGGGCTCTATCTGCTCGGCTTCGGGCCGCGGACGGCGGCGGCAGCGCGTGATCTGTCCGTCAAGCTCTATCCGGCGTTGGCCGACCAGGGCGGCGCGTTCACGTCGGCCCTGTCGGCGGCGAACTGCCGGCAATGAGCTTGGCGGTCCGGATCGACGCACGGAGCCCGCGACGAAGCGCCAGACGGCGGTCTGCATCCTTCGCGATTCCTGTCCTGATCGCGGTGCTCGCGGTGACGGCGATCGTCGCGCTGACCGTCGGCGCCGCGGGTATCCCCCTCTCCCGCCTGCCTGCGGCGCTGGGCCTTGCCGGCGAAAGCACTGCCATGACGGTTCGCGACCAGCTCGTTCTGTGGTCGATCCGCGTTCCACGGATCGCGGCAGCCGCGATGGTCGGCGGCCTGCTTGCCGCGGCCGGCGCGATCATGCAGGGGCTGTTTCGCAATCCGCTCGCCGATCCCGCCCTGGTCGGCGTCTCCAGCGGCGGCGCGCTCGCAGCCGCGAGCGCGATCGTCTTCACCGATTCACGCTTCGGCGAGGCGCTGCGCTTTCTCCAGACCGAACTGTTGCCGATCGCAGCCTTCGCGGGATCGCTGGCGACCACCGCAATCCTCTACGGCATCTCCGGCCGATCGGGGCGGACCTCGATTGCGATCTTCCTGCTCGCCGGCGTCGCCATCACCGCGATCGCCAACGCGGGCATCGGCCTCCTGGTGTTCATCGCCGACGACCGCCAGCTGCGCGACATCACGTTCTGGATGCTCGGCTCGATGAGCGGCGCGACCTGGACCAAGGCCGCCGTCCTCGCGCCGATCCTCGTCATCGGGCTGGCCGCCTGCGCCTTCATCGCGCGCGGTCTCGATCTGCTGGTGCTCGGCGAGGCCGACGCCTTCCACGGCGGGGTCGACGTCGAGCGCCTGAAGCGGATCTCGATCGTCATGGTCTCCGCCATGACCGGCGTCGCGGTGTCGATCAGCGGCGTCATCGGCTTCGTCGGCATCGTCGTGCCGCATCTGCTCCGCCTCGTGATCGGGCCGGCGCATCGCCTGCTGCTGCCGGCCTCGGTGCTATCAGGCGCCATCCTGATGGTCGGCGCCGACACGCTGGCGCGCACCATCGTGGCGCCGGCGGAGATGCCGATCGGCATCCTGACCGCCGCCATCGGCGCACCCGTGTTTCTCTTCATCCTGTTGCGGCAGCGCGGGCTCGGCTCGCTATGAACGCGGTGATCGAGGCACGAGCGCTGGGCAAGCGCGCCGGCCGCGCGACGCTGCTCGATGGCGTCGGCCTGACGGTTGCGGCGGGCGAGATGGTCGCCGTCATCGGCCCGAACGGCGCCGGCAAGTCGACGCTGCTGCGGCTGCTCTCCGGCGATCTTCGCCCGAGCGCAGGCGAGGTGCGCCTGAAGCAGCGCGACATCGGCAGCTTCACGCCGCGCGAGCTTGCCGCGCGCCGTGCGATGCTGTCCCAGCACATCAACGTCACCTTCCCGTTCACGGTCGAGGAGATCGTGCTGATGGGAGCAGGCGAGCGCAGCCTGCGCGACACTGGATCACTCGTCGACTCCGCCCTGAACGAGGTCGGCCTCGCACATTTCCGCGAACGGCAATTGCCGACGCTGTCAGGCGGCGAGCAGCAGCGCGCCCATTTCGCCCGCGTGCTGGTGCAGCTCGCCTGCGGCGAGGCCGAGCACGGCCCCGGGCTTTTGCTGCTGGACGAGCCGACCTCGAGCCTCGATCTGCGTCACCAGATCGACCTCGTCGAAGCGGCGCGCCGCCGCGCGGCGGCCGGCACCGCCGTCATCGCGATCCTGCACGATCTCAATCTCGCGATCCGCTTCGCCGACCGGCTGATCGTGCTGAATGGCGGCCGGCTCGTCGCCGACGGGCCGCGCGCGGAGGTCGTCACACGCGAGATCATCCGCGATATTTTCGAGATCGACGCCGTCGTCCATCAGGCCGATGGCGTGCCATTTGTATTGCCGCAGTCGATGCGGGCGAGCTCGCCCTCGCGGTGAAGGTACGCTCCCTCCCCCGCTTGCGGGGGAGGGCCGGGGAGAGGGTGTCTCCGCACGCGAGAAGCCCCAAGAGGAGAGAACCCTCACCCGGCGCTTCGCGCCGACCTCTCCCGCAGGCGGGAGAGGTTAAGAGAGACCGCGGCACGGTCCTTCCGCCTCACCCCGCCGGCACGATCACCATGCTCTTGTCCTTGGGCCAGCGGATGCGCCAGGCGAAGTTGATGTCCTTGACCTCGCCGGGCCTGGCGTCGAACGACCATTCCAGCACGCCGCGCCTGTCGCGGATGTTGCTCGCGGTCGGCTGGGTGCTCGAGGGCAGCATCTCGACGACGATGTCCTCGTTCTCGCTGACCGGCAGCTGATCCTCGATCGCGACCTTGATCGGGAAATCATGGCCATTGCGGATCGTGGTCTTGAACGAACGCTCGTCGGTCTTCGACGTCGTCACGAGCAGGCCGGCCGAGCCCTCGTTGCGCTTGAGCACGGCGCGCTCGATTCTGACCTTGTCGTCGGCGCCGAAGCCGAGCCGCACGATGTCGTCCTTGGCGGACGCCGTGATCTTGCCGCGGCCGACGAAGGTGCCGTCGCGGTAGATCGCGACCTTGCCCGGCAAGAGACTGGCATCGTCGGTCTGCTTGAAGCTGGCTTCGAGGAAGGCGGTCGGATCCATCACCGGGGCCGCGCGAACCGCGAGATCGGCGGGCACGGTCATGGAAGCAATGCGCAGGCTCTTGGCACCCTCGGCGGCGCCGAGGCTGACGCGGCCGGGAATTCTGAAGGTGGCCTGGAAATCGCCGATCTCGGCGACGGCCTGTTGCTCGTCGGCGCGCTCGGTCGCCTCTGCGACCTTGGACATGGGCTCGAACTGTGCCGAACGCTGGCGGGCGGTTGGCGCGGGCCGCGCCAGGTCCGAGGCGCTGCCGAGCGCAAGGGGCCTCGGCACTTGCGGATATTGCGCGACCAGCGAGTTCAGCTCCGGCGCGCTGCCGCCGCGGCCGATGCGGACCGTGGAGACGCCGAGCGTCACGTTCGACCAGTCTTCGCCGGTCGACTGCGTGACCTCGGCGCGGCGGACGAACTCGAGCTGCGGCTTGCGATCCTTGGCGCCGGTGTCGAGCCGGGCGTCGTAGAGCGGCACCCAGCGCGCGTTGCGCACGGCGTAGGTCACCCGCAATGTCGCTTTGGTCGCAGCCGCCGAGGCGACGTCGATCCGCACTTCCAGCTTGCTCGGCGGCTTGGCCGAGCGCTCGGCTTCCAGTTGCGCGATCTGTCGATCGATCTCGCGCTGTTTTCGCGTGGCATCGCGGATTGCGGTGTCAGCGGTCGCAATCTCCTCGGCAACCGCCGCAAACGCCGCCCGCCATTCGGTGATCGGCCGCGCCTCGCCCTTCTCGCCGAGGCCGGCCGGGGAGGCTTCAGCAAAATGCTGCGCAAATTTACGCCGGGCGTCGGCAGAGTCGATCGCACCTTGCAGATCGGCCCGCTGATCTCTCAGTGCTTCGATGCGCTTGTCGAGCTCGGGGAGGTTGGCCGGCTGCGCCGCCCTTGGCGGCCGCGCGTCGATCGTGCCGATCGTGAGCTTGGTGCCCGCCTCGCCTTCGACCCGGAGGGACGACGGATCGAGCGAGAGCGGAAAATCCCTGGCGACCAGCGTCGAGTCCCCGGAGGCGAGATCCAACGAAATGACGCGGGTGACGGTTGCGCCGTCGGGATAGACGGTGACCGTATCGATCGCCGACGTGGCGTCCACGTTGGCCGCCCATGACGACGATGCAACGGCCGTGGTCACCAGGACCAGGCTCGTGGTTGCCAACCATTTTGCGGTGATGCGCATAAAGTCCCTCCTGCCGGTATCGCCGCGCCGCCAGCCGGACGCGCGCGATGAAATGCCTCGCCATCGTGATGAGACGCGGCGGGGAAGGAACTGGTTCGATTGGGGTTTCCTTGGGGCGCAGCCGCGGCAGCAGCATGGCCGCGGAACGCATCGACGCGCGGCCTCGGCGGAGCCTCAGGCCTGCGTGGGTGAACCCTGGCCGAAGATGCGCCGGAGCAGATCGGTCACGTTGCGGGCGCCGGCCTTCTTCAGGATGCTGGCGCGGTAGCCCTCGACCGTCCGCGCGCTCAGATGCATCCGCCGGGCGATCTCCTTGTTGGTGAGGCCGGCGGCGAGATGCTCGAGCACGTCGCCCTCGCGCGCGGTCAGGGGCTCGCAGCCTGTCAGCCAGCGTTGCCGGCTCGCGCCGGGTTGCGCGAATTCGTCGATGGCGGCATCGATCCGGCCGACGATGTCGTGGGTGCGGAACGGCTTTTCGATGAAATCGGCCGCTCCGCTCTTGATGGCGTCGACGGCCATGGCAATGCTGCCGTTCGCCGACGTCACCAGCACGGGCGCCATGCAGTTCTCCCCGCGCAGCCGCTTGAGCACGTCGAGGCCGGACCGATCGGGCGGCAGCTCCAGCAGCACGCAGGCCGGCATCCGCGCCCTCGCGGCGGACAAGAGGGATGCACCGTCGGCGAAACAGATCACCTCGTAGGCGTTCTGCTGGAGCGCGGTCGAAAGTTGTTCGCGGGAGGCAGCGTCGGTGTCGATGACGAATATCTCACCCTTGGAAAGCATGTTTCCCGGCATGATCCCGATCCAGCAATGTCTTGGTCAAAAGGCCTGAGACGGTAGCGGGCTCCATCGCCCTGCCACGCCGTCGTAAACACGGCATTCACGCCCGTGCTTCGGTTTCCCCTATGTATGTTCCGCAGGGTTCCTGGATTTGACGGACCGGGACAGAAATTTTACATTTCGGGACATCTGCGGGAGCAGCTGGCAGGAACGGTTCGCATGACCGACCTCATTCGCAGCTCGAGCCTGAGTTATTATCCGGAGGTCGCCCGGTCGGTCGGGCTCGACCCCAGGCAGATGATGCGCAAGGCCAGGCTGCCGCCAGCCTGCCTCGACAAGCCCGACACGCCCATTGCCGTCGCCGGCCTGCGCCGTCTGCTCGAATCGTCCGCGGAGGCGTCCGGCGCCGAAGATTTCGGCTTGCGTCTCGCCGAGCGCGGCGGCCTGACCAATTTCGGCACGGTCGGCTTGATCGTGCGCGAGCAAGCGACCGTCGGCGAGGCGATCGATGCGTTCTCGCGCTTCATCCATATCCATCACGATGGCATGCGGCTGGACGTTGCGCGCAGCAAGCAGACCGTGACCATCACGATGCATCTGCGCGGCCGGAAACCGAGCGCGCCGCGGCAGTCGATCGACGTGGCGCTCGGCAGCGTCCACCGCACCATCCAGTCGCTGTTCGGGCATGACTGGCGGCCGCGGGAGGTGCACCTGCATCATCCGCCGCCGCACGATCGCAAGCGCTATCGCGAATTCTTCGGCTGCCGCGTGATCTTCAACGCGAGGGATGACGCGATCGTCTTGTCCGCGCATGATATGGAACGTCGGATCCCGAGCGCGCATCCGCTGATTGCGAGCTATCTCCGCAAGCGGATCGAGGCGATCGAAACACGGCCCGCAAGCTGGGAGCAGAAGGTCGACGAGGTCGTACGTCTCCTCCTTGCCGGCGGCGACTGCACGATCGAGCGCGTCGCCGAGCATCTCGCCTGCACCCGCCGCACCATCCACCGCCGCCTCGCAGCATCGGGCACCAGCTTCTCGGCCATCCTGGACGCGCAACGCGCCGATCTCGTGATCCAGTTGATCGACGCTCCCGGCCGGCGGCTGGCTGACATCGCGATGCAGCTTGGCTTCTCCGCGCAGAGCGCCATGGCGCGCTGGTTCCGCAGCCGGTTCGGCTGCACCATCACCGAGTGGCGCAAGGGCGTCCGGCCCGTCACGGCAGCGCCCACGGCGACTGCAGCTTGAGTTCAGCGTGCGGGAGCGGGCACGCCCATCGTGGCGAGGCCACGCCACCGGCTGCCGGCGAGCAGCGGGCCGAACGCGATGGCAAATCCGAGGAAAGCGACGATCCAGCCGCAGGCGGCGATGTGCAACAACACATCGCCATGTGCGGGCAACACGACGGCGGCGATCCGGGCCAGAGCCGCGATGATGATCGCAGCATAGATGCCCTGGATCGCCGGCGAAGCCGTCAACGCCTGTCCGGTGTGGCCGAGACTCGCGCGGGTCATGACCGCGAGCGTCATGGTTCCCGCCGCACCTGCCATCCAGGCGTGGATGCCGGCGCTTGGCGGCAGCACACCGAAAACCGCGAGGGCATGCAGGATGAAACCGAACGGCACGAAGACGTAGCCGGCATGCAGGATCACGAGCAGCCGCTCGCGGAAGGTGCGATCTCCGGCCCAGCGTGCAAGCCGCACCAAGTGCAGCCCACCGACAAGTGCCATCAGGACACCCGTGACGGCATTCGACGGCGCCACGATCCATGAGACGAGCGCGACCGCGCTACATCCGATCACGGCGCCGTCGAAGCGTCCGAACGGCACGGGCAGTCGGCCGGGATTGAACTTGACCAGCCAGTTACGGGTGAAGCTTGGGATGATGCGGCCGCCGATCAACGTAATCAGAAGAATGACCACGCTGATGCCGACGCGGATGCTGACATCGGCCGCGCCCTGCTCATGCGTTTCGACATGAAAAGCGACGTTGCCGGCGAGCAGAACGAGCACCAGCCCCACCACGGGCAGGTTGCGCCAGTTGCCGCCTGCGATGATCTCGCGCATCGCGGCCGCGACGACCAATGCCAGGAAGGCGGCATCGACGATCAGCGCAAACGCCCAGCCGATATCGGCCGACATCGTCACGGCGATGCGCCCGGCGAGCCAGACCATCAGCAGCGCCCCCAGCGGCATGCCCTGGATCGGCAGCCGCCCCGTCCAGTTCGGGATGGCCGTGAACAGGAACCCGGTGATGACGGCCGGCAGGAAGCCATAGAGCATCTCGTGGATGTGCCAGTCACGTGGCCCGAATGCGGAACTCACGGACAATTCGCCATAGAACATCGGCAGCCAGGCCAGGATCGACAGCGCCGCCTGGATCGCGGCGAGCAGGAAAAAGGGCCGAAAGCTGTTCGCGAACAGCGGCCAGCCCGCAAAGTTACGGGATCGGGCGCCAGCCATGGCGTCAACTCCAATCAATTCAGATCGTTGTTTGGAAAAATACCGCCGCCCGACCCGGCCCGTTTTGCGTTACCGCAAACACCAGGACGATTGCAGGTGCCATCACACTCCCGAGCGCCAAGGAGGCAGAATGGCCAAGGTCGACACATCGCTGGTTGCGCATTTGCCGCTGTTTGCGGGGATGACGCCGGAAGCTCTGGACGAGATCCTGCGTGAGGCCCGCTCGGCCCGCTTTTCCAAGAACAGTGCCATCTTCGAGCAGGGGGCCGACGCGCAGTCCTTCTTCCTGCTGTTGCACGGCCATGTCCGCGCGGCCAAGACCACGCCGACCGGTGAGCAGATCGTGGTACGCTATGTCGCGCCCGGCGAAACATTCGGGCTCGCGATGGCGATCGGAGCCGCGCGTTATCCGGCGACGGCGATGGCGGTCGACGACAGCGTGGTGCTGATCTGGCCGACCTCGGCCTGGCCTCGGTTGATCGAGCGGTTTCCGGCGCTTGCCGCCAACACGCTCCAGACCGTCGGCACCCGGCTTCAGGAGAGTCACACCCGCATTCTGGAAATGTCGACCCAGCAGGTCGAGCAGCGCATCGCGCACGCGCTGCTTCGCCTCGCCAAGCAGTCCGGCAAGAAGCTCGACCACGGCATCGAGATCGACTTCCCGATCAGCCGCCAGGACATCGCGCAGATGACCGGCACCACGCTGCACACCGTCAGCCGCATCCTGAGCGGCTGGGAGAGCCAAGGCCTCGTGGAGAGCGGCCGCCAGCGCATCATCCTGCGCGAGCCGCACAAGATCGTCGTGCTGGCGGAGCGGAATGCCGACGGCGGCGCGGCGTGAGAGCCGACGCCGGGATGCCTCCGCTGAAGGGATGAGGGGCGCTTCCGCTTACGGCGAAAACGCTCCCTCATCCGGGAACGCGCGCGCCCGCGCGATTCCAGACCGTTTCACGCCGGCACGCAATCGCTCAATGCAGCGAGGAATTTGTCGCGCTCGATGCCATGCTCGCGGCAGGCATCATCCACGGTGTGGAAGGTCGCGATCGGACAGCCGACGCAGGCCATCCTGAAGGCGAGAAACACGCGGATCGTGTGCGGCGCCGTGCGCATGATGTCATCGACCAGATCGTCGGATCCGAAGGGCATGGACAACTCCGTTCCGAATTGACGATAGCGGAGCTAGCGGAAGCCTCTTTGTTGAAGCGCAAGCTGTTGCCAGTTCCGCCGCCATCATCCCGGGGCTCGCGGTTCGCGCAACTAAACCGCCCGGCTGTGCAGTTGCTTGCCGGGATCCAGATGCGCATCGAATGCGGCGGCGACGCTGCGGACCAGGAAGCGCGAATCCTTGGCGACTGCGAGTCGGTCGCCGTCCAATCGCACGACGCCGTCGGAGATCAGCGGCTTCAGACGGGCCGCCGATTTCAGCATCGCGCCGGCCTCTGCGCCATGACGGGCGCAGATGTCGCCGAGATCGGCACCGAACTCGCACATGATGCGTTCGATGATGTCGGCGCGCAGCCGGTCGTCGTCGGTGAGCCCATAGCCCTTCGCGGTGGCGAAGCGGCCGGCGGCGATGCTCTGGGCATAGGCGCCGATCTGCACCTCGTTCTGGACATAGCCCTGGGGCAGATGTCCGATCGCGCTCGCGCCGAAGCCGAGCAGGACTTCACTCTTGTCGGTGGTATAGCCTTGAAAATTGCGCCGCAACGTCCGCTGCTCGAGCGCCACGGCCATGGAATCGTCGGGCCGTGCGAAATGATCGAGCCCGATCTGCACGTAACCGGCCTCCTTCAGGGCATTCGCGATCGCGCAGGCCTGGTCGTGGCGCGCAAGGCCGTCGGGCAGCACGGCCTCGTTGATCATGCGCTGGTGCTTCTTGAAATCAGGCACATGAGCATAGCCGAACACCGAGAAGCGGTTGGGCGCGAGCGCGAGGCTGCGCCGCACGGTGTCCAGGCACGAGGCGACAGTCTGGTGCGGCAAGCCGTAGATCAGGTCGAAATTGATTCCCTCGATGCCCGCGCCGCGAAGCATGTTGACCACGGACGAGGTCTGCTCAAAGCTCTGCACGCGGTTGATCGCCCTCTGCACCACGGGATCGAAGCTCTGCACGCCAAGGCTCGCGCGGTTGACGCCGGAGAGCCGCATGGCCTCGACCATGTCGCCGGACAATGTGCGAGGATCGATCTCGACCGCGATCTCGGCCGAAGGCAGCACGAAGAATTTCTGGCGCATCGTCGCCATCAACTCGGCGAAAGCCTCCGGCGCCATGATCGTCGGCGTACCGCCACCGAAATGGATGTGCTCGACCTTGATGCGGCGGCCGATGGTTTCGGCGGTTAGCGCGATCTCGCTGCGCAGCGTCCGCTGATAGCCGGCGACGAGATCGTCGCGGCGGACGATCTGGGTATGGCAGCCGCAGTACCAGCACATCTCCCGGCAGAACGGCACGTGCAGATAAAGCGACGCGCTGGCGCCCGCCGGCAGTTCCGCCAGCCACCGAGCATAGGTATCTGGACCGATCGCGGGCGAAAAGTGCGGTGCGGTCGGATAGCTCGTGTAGCGTGGCAGACGTTCCTCGCCGTAGACCGCCGCAAGATCAGCTCTCATGTCTTATCCATTCGTAAATTTCTGCCGCGCGCAGACATCACGGCAAATCACGGAATGCGTGTTAATTAACCCGGATGCGCGGAAACGACTTTGCGCTCGCGCAAAGCGCGGCGGCCGGTTCCCGGCCATGATTTGAGAAATTCGCGTCGCCATCCGGAGCGCTAGCCATGAGGCTTCTTGCACTCGAACTCATTCTCTCCCTGCTCGACGTCCGCGGCCATATCCCGCGTTTCGACGACTTCCGGCCGGCCCCGGCTACACCAGCCGCCAGCGGCGTGGTGCGCGCCCTGGCCGCAGCAATCGCCGTCTTCGTCGTGCTGTCGCTGGCGATCTGGGGAACGGTCGGGCTTGCCATGTATCTCCCCTAAAGTGCGATTAGGATGAACCGTCATCGCGCTTTGGGTTATTGTTCAAGCATGATCTTTTCGGAAAACCGCCGCGCACTTTTCCGGGTCATGCTTTAGCCGCCTCTTCGCGAAGGCCTTTGCCGGTGCGGTCCTCCCGACATCCCTGCCCGGACACGCCGGTCCCGCCGGGATCGCAATCCACGTACAAGATGCGAACGAGTTGCCGCTGAGCTCCGATGCGGTTGCGGTCACGCCCGCCAATCCGTGTGGCGTCACCGATCCTGCTCCGCTGAGCACCTAAGTACTGTTGCGGAGGTGAATCCGGCGGGAGCTTGTCGCAGCGCAACCACGCTTGCCGCGATCGGCGCACACTGCATTCCGTCATCAAAACCTTTTCATGAAGGATGCTTCCGATGTTCACCCGCAGAGCCGCATTGATCAGCGCCGCCGCAACCGCCCTGATGCTGGCGACCCCGGCTTTCGCCGCCAGCGATCTCAAGCTGCCGCGTCAGAAGGTAGAGCTGGTCGCTCCGCCTTTCGTGCACGCGCACGAGCAGGCCACGACGCAGGGGCCCAAGATCGTCGAGTTCAAGCTGACGGTCCAGGAGAAGAAGGTCGTCATCGACGACAAGGGCACCACCTTCCAGGCGATGACGTTCAACGGCTCGATGCCGGGACCGCTCATGGTCGTGCACGAGGGTGACTATGTCGAGCTGACGCTGGTCAATCCCGCCACCAACACCATGCCGCACAACATCGACTTCCATTCCGCGACCGGCGCGCTCGGCGGCGGCGAACTCACGCTCATCAACCCCGGCGAACAGGTCGTGCTGCGCTGGAAGGCGACCAAGACCGGCGTGTTCGTCTATCACTGCGCACCGGGCGGCCCGATGATCCCCTGGCACGTCGTCTCCGGCATGAACGGTGCCGTGATGGTGCTGCCGCGCGACGGGCTGAACGACGGCAAGGGCCGAGCGCTGAAATACGACAAGGTCTACTATATCGGCGAGCAGGACATGTACGTGCCGCGCGACGAGAAGGGCAACTTCAAGTCCTACGAATCGCCCGGCGAAGCCTTCACCGAGACCGAAGAGGTGATGAACAAGCTGATCCCCACCCATGTCGTCTTCAACGGCAAGGTCGGCGCGCTCACCGGCAAGAACGCGCTCACCGCCAAGGTCGGGGAGAACGTGCTGATCGTGCATTCGCAGGCCAACCGCGACAGCCGTCCGCATCTGATCGGCGGCCATGGCGACTATGTCTGGGAGACCGGCAAGTTCGGCAATGCACCGGAGGTCGGGCTCGAGACCTGGTTCATCCGCGGCGGGTCGGCGGGAGCTGCGCTGTACAAATTCCAGCAGCCCGGCATCTACGCCTATGTCACGCACAATCTGATCGAGGCGGCCAATCTCGGCGCCACCGCGCACTTCAAGGTCGAAGGCAAGTGGAACGACGATCTGATGACCCAGGTGAAGGCCCCTGCCGAAATACCGCCTGCCAGCACCAACTAGACGCGACAAGGGGCCGGTGATTGATCACCGGCCCCTTCTTCCTTCGGGGGGATCATCATGCTGATCGCATTCAAGCTCAAACTGGTGCTCGCCTGCGCGGCCGGGCTTGCGGGGCCGCTGGCCGTTGCGCCTCTGGTTTCCGAGATGGCGACGCATAATGCGGGAGGCGAGCCGGCCATGGTCGAGGTCGTCCCCGGCAGCTTCTCATATCGTGAGGCCGGCGACTTCACCCGCGGCGGGCAGCAGGCGGAAGCGCCGCTGCGCACGATCCGGATCGACCGTCCGCTGCACATCATGCGGAATCAGGTCTCCTCATCCGACTATCAGCTTTGCGTGAAGGATGGCGCCTGCCGTGCGCTCGACCGTGACGTGGCGATCGCCCCCGATCGCCCCGCGGTGCAGGTGAGCTGGCACGACGCCGAAGCCTATGCAGGCTGGCTGTCGCGCAAGACCGGCCGGCACTACCGCCTGCCAAGCGACGAGGAATGGGCATTTGCCGCCGGCTCCAGGTTCAGGGATGATGGTGTGCCGGTCGATGCAAGCGACCCTTCGAAGCGCTGGATCAGCCGCTATGAGCGTGAATCCGAACGCGGCCTCACCGACACCACGGCCTATCCGTTCGGCAAATTCGGCCCGAACGAGCACGGCGTCGAAGATCTCGCCGGCAACGTCTGGGAGTGGACCTCGAGCTGTTTCGTGCGCTCGCGCGTCGACGACGCCGGAAATGCCGGCCGCCCGACCGTGAACTGCGGGGTGCGTATCGCCGAAGGCGCCCACCGCGCCTATGTCACCGATTTCATCCGCGACGCCCGCGCCGGCGGCTGCGCCCAAGGCGTGCCGCCCGCCAATCTCGGCTTCCGCCTGGTGCGCGAGGAGACATCATGGCTGGTCAGCGTGTCGCAGCGCCTGAGCAAGACGCGGCCGGCAAGATCAAAGCGGCGCGCATCATTTTCCAATCAACGCCTCCATCCATTAATTAGAATCGATCTAAAGACAATATTGGAATCCCTCTAAGTCATGGCCCTCGCGACATCGCGTCGCTGACGTTGCCGCATCGCCTGCGCTACTCAATCGGGCGTTCAATCGCGCGCCTGGAGCAGCCCTTATGATCAATCTTCGCGTCCTCGTCGCGTCCGCGGCGGTGTTGAGCCTGACCTCGTCCTTCGCGTCGAAGGCAGCCGCTAACGGCGAGGTCAACGTCTATACCTATCGCGAGACCAAGCTGATCCAACCGCTGTTCGACGCCTTCAGCAAGGATACGGGCATCAAGGTCAATGTCGTCTCCGCAAGCTCCGGTCTGGAGCAGCGCATGAAGGCGGAAGGCGCCAACAGTCCGGCCGACGTGCTGCTGACGGTGGACATCGGCCGCATCGACGAGGCCGTGCAGGCCGGCGTCACCCAGCCGATCAAGTCGGAGGTGGTCGACAAGGTCGTGCCGGCGCAGTATCGCGATCCGGACGGACACTGGGCCGGCATCTCCATGCGCGCGCGCGTGATCTATGCCTCGAAGGATCGCGTCAAGCAGGACAAGATCACCTATGAGGAGCTCGCCGATCCCAAGTGGAAGGGCAAGATCTGCATTCGCTCGGGCCAGCACATCTACAACAACGCCCTGTTCGCGGCCTACACGGCCAAGCACGGCGAGGCCAAGGCCGAGGAATGGCTGCGCGGCGTGAAGGCCAATCTCGCGCAGAAGCCGTCGGGCGGCGATCGCGAAGCCGCCCGTGACGTTGCCGCCGGCAAGTGCGACATCGGCATCGGCAACACCTATTACTGGGCGCTGATGATCAACAACGATCCCGAGAAGAAACCGTGGGCGGAGGCGACCCGCGTCATCCTGCCGACCTTCGAGGGCGGCGGCACCCACGTCAACCTCTCCGGCGTGCTGCTCGCCAAGCACGCGCCCAACAAGGCCAACGGCATCAAGCTGATCGAGTGGCTCGTTAGCGAGCAGGCGCAGCAGATGTATGCCGACCAGAACTACGAATATCCGGTTCGGGACGGTGTCGCCATCAACTCTACCATCGCGGGCTACGGCAAGCTCGGCCCAGATCCGTTGCCGATCGCAAAGATCGCCGCCAACCGCAAGGCTGCGGCCTCGCTGGTGGACAAGGTCGGCTTTGACAACTGATCTCTGGCGGCCCTCGTCACTCAAACTGGCAGAAGCTTCGGGCGCACGGCCTCGTTTGAGAGGCCGTGCCCACGCCGGGCGCGCCGCGACCGCAATCGCGATCGCAACCGCGATCCTGGTCGCGGCGCCAGTGATCTCGATCGTTTCGCTGGCTTTGCAGCCGGCGCCCGATGTGTGGCACGACCTGATCAACTACGTGCTGCCGGCCGCCCTCCTGGACACCGCCCTTCTGCTCGTTGGGGTCGGCGCGCTCACCCTTCTGATCGGCGCCGGCACCGCATGGGTGATATCGCGCCACGATTTTCCCGGCCGGGGCATGCTCCTGTGGCTGATGCCGCTGCCGCTGGCGATTCCGACCTATCTTGCGGCTTACGTCTATGCCGACCTGTTCGAACCGCTCGGCCTGGTGCATCGCACCCTGACGATCTGGCTGCCGCTGCGCGATGCCCTCGGCCATCTGCCCAACCTGCGCTCGCTGCCGGGCGCCATCTTCGTGATCGGGCTCGTGCTCTATCCGTACGTCTATCTGTCGGCGCGCGCGACGTTTCAGGTTCAGTCTGCCGAATTCGCCGAGGCGGCTACGACGCTGGGGGCCGGCCGATGGACCGTTTTCTGGCGGGTTTCACTGCCGATGGCGCGGCCGGCGCTCGCGGTCGGCGTGGCGCTGGTCGCGCTGGAAACGCTCAACGACATCGGCGCCAGCGAATATCTCGGCATCCGCACGCTGACGGTCTCGATCTTCACCACCTGGCTCAACCGCGGCAGCCTTGCCGGGGCGGCGCAACTCGCATGCCTGATGCTTGCGATCGTCGCCGGCCTTATCGCGATGGAACGTTACGGCCGTCGCAACGCCAACGCCGAATTCTCGGCCGAAAGCCCGCATGTGAGGCAGCGAACCCCGCTTTCGGGCGCAAGAGCGTGGATCGCGTTCGCGGTCTGCGTGCTGCCGGTGCTGATCGGCTTCGTCGTGCCGCTGTTCTATCTGGCGCATCAGGCTCTCGGTCGCGGACTGCTTGCAAATTTCGACCCGCTCCTGTGGCGCCACACCTTCCATTCGTTTGCCTATGCAGCGCTCGCGACGCTCATGGCGCTGATGCTTGCACTCGCCACGACGATCGCGCACCGCTTTCGGCCGGATCCTCTGCGATATGTGGCGATGAGCATCGCGCAGACCGGCTACGCGCTGCCGGGTCTCGTGATTGCCCTCGGCCTGCTGACCCCCGTACTGGCGGTCGACAACGCGCTGAGCGCGGTCGCGGCCTGGACGGGACGTTCGCTGCCCGGGCTGATCCTGGTCGGCTCCGGGACGGCCGTCGTCATCGCCTACACGATTCGTTTCCTGGCCGTGCCGGTCGGCATGATCAAGGCCGGGTTCGACAGCATTCCGCGCGACTATGACGAGAGCGCGCGCTCGGTCGGCGCTGGCCAGGCGATCATGTTGAGCCAGATCTATCTGCCGTTGCTCAGGCCGGCGATGCTTGGCGCCGTGATCATCATGTTCGTCGACTGCCTCAAGGAGCTTCCGGCAACGCTGCTCTTGCGGCCCCTCAACGTCGAAACACTGTCGACGTCGATCTACCAGTTCGCAAGCCGCGGCAATTTCGAGGACGGCGCGCTCGCGGCCCTGCTGATCATCGCCGCCAGCATCGGCCCGGTTGTCTGGTTGACCCGGTTCTCCGAGGTGCCGAGCGGCCCCGCTTGAAGGCATGGGCACATCGTCCGAGCACCCGTGGTGCTTCGACCAATCGAGTGTCGTCGCCCGACCTGATCGCTGAACAAAAATCGTAAGGACGCGCAGACCGTATTGTGTTGCGCGCCCCCAGCGTTTCCCGCTTACGTGTTCTTCAGCGCGACGCGGAATTCCGCTTCGGTCTTGGACTTGACCTCGTCGAGCGAGACGCCCTCGGCGAGCTCGATCAGCGCCATGCCGCCGCTGCCATGCTTGTCGATGGTGAAGACGGCCAAATCAGTGACGACCATGTCGACCACGCGCTCGCCGGTCAGCGGCAGATTGCACTTCTTCAAGAGCTTCGGGCCGTCCTTGGCCGAATGCTCCATCACCACGATGACGCGCTTGACGCCGGCGACGAGATCCATCGCACCGCCCATGCCCTTGACCATCTTGCCGGGGATCATCCAGTTGGCGAGATCGCCGTTCTGGGCCACCTGCATGGCGCCGAGGATCGACAGGTCCATGTGGCCGCCGCGGATCATGCCGAAGGAATCTGCGCTCGAGAAATACGAGGTCGAGGGCAGCTCGCTCACGGTCTGCTTGCCGGCGTTGATGAGATCGGCGTCTTCCTCGCCCTCATACGGGAACGGCCCCATGCCGAGCATGCCGTTCTCGCTCTGCAGGCTGACGTCCATGCCGTCCGGGATGTAGTTCGAGACCAGCGTCGGGATGCCGATGCCGAGATTGACGTAATAGCCGTCGCGCAACTCCTTCGCGGCGCGCGCGGCCATCTGTTCACGGGTCCAGGCCATCGTTGTGCTCCTGTCAATTCTTTAGCGGCGCATGATCTGATCGGAAAACCGGTGTCCACTTTTCCGGATCATGCGCTCGGGCGCGGGCGGGTGTTGCGGAATTCGATGCGCTTCTTGGCCGTGCCGACCTCGACGATGCGCTTCACGAAGATGCCGGGCGTGTGAATGTGGTCGGGATTGAGTTCACCGGCCGGAACCAGATGCTCGACCTCGGCCACCGTGATCTTCGCGGCGGTCGCCATCATGGGGTTAAAATTGCGCGCGGTCTTGCGGTAGATGAGGTTGCCGGCGGTGTCGCCCTTCCAGGCGTGCACGATGGCGAGGTCGGCGAACAGGCCGCGCTCCATCAGGTACTTCTCGCCGTCGAATTCCTTCACTTCCTTGCCTTCGGCGATCAGCGTGCCGACGCCGGTCTTGGTGTAGAAGGCCGGGATGCCGGCGCCGCCCGCGCGGATGCGCTCGGCCAGCGTGCCCTGCGGATTGAATTCGAGTTCCAGCTCCCCGGCGAGGAATTGCTGGGCGAACAGCTTGTTCTCGCCGACATAGGACGAGATCATCTTCTTGATCTGACGGGTTTCGAGAAGGCGGCTGAGGCCGATGCCGTCGACGCCGGCATTGTTGGAGACCACCGTCAGGCCCTTGACACCGGACTCCCGGATCGCGTCCGACAGCTCCTCGGCAATGCCGCAGAGGCCGAAGCCACCCGACATGATCATCATGTTGTCTTTTAGAATGCCGTCGAGCGCCGACTTGGCGTCGGGATAGACCTTGTTCATGCAAAAAACCTCGACTGAACCTTCGGCTTGCTGGCCGTCGCGCCTTATTGGCGGCGATTATTAGGCGAAATCGTCCGAAGCCGTCAATGATACGGGGTTCTCCGCTGCGCCGCTGGGTGGTAGAAGCTGCCCACGCCGTGGGCATAACCGTGCAGCGGCCTTGAAAGCGTCAAGAAAACCCATCAAGTTGCGGGGGTTGGGTGTGGGCGCGCAGGCTTCCCGGCCCGCCCTCTGGCTCCAACGACCAACCCGATCAGGACATGCCATTGACCATGGCCCAAGGAATGAAGCGCCTCGGGACGCCGATCGCGGCGCTGCTCGGCATCGCGCTGATCGCCCTGATCGCGACCTCCTGGCTCATCAACCGCGACGCGCTGCGCAAGGCGGTCGAAGCGCAGATCCGCGACGTCACCGGGCTGGAGCTCAATGTCGCAGGCAGCATCGACATTTCGGTGCTGCCGGCGAGCTACATCTCCTTCCACGACGTCGGCCTCAAGGGCGGCGGCACCAGCACGCCAGCGCTCCAGGTCGACGTGCTCACCGCAAATCTGCGGCTGCTGCCGCTGCTGCTGCAGCGGTTCGAGATCGCCGACCTGATGCTGCTGCGGCCGCGCATCCATGTCAGCCTCAAGCCGGACGGCGAGAGCAACTGGACGCCCTTCATCCAGACCATCGCGCGCACCATGAAGCCCGGGGCCGAGAACCAGGTCTCGTTCTCCGAAATCCGGATCCAGGACGGCGTGCTCGACTACGAGGACGCCGCCACGCGTGCCACCGAGAAGCTCGAAGACATCGACCTGTCTCTGGCCTGGCCTTCGATCTCGCGCTCCTTTGCCGCGACCGGACAGTTCGACTGGCGCGGCGAGCGTGTCGACGGCTCGATCAGCTTTTCCGATTTCGTCGCGGCCCTCTCCGGTGACCGGTCCGGCCTGAAGGCGCGCATCGCCAGCGCGCCGCTCAAGCTCGCCTTCGACGGCAGCGTCGCCAATCGCACCAGCCCCATGATGGAAGGCACGCTCACCGTCGACAGCCCGTCCTTGCGCAACGCGCTGCGCTGGACCGGGCAGCCGCAGCCCGGCAGCGGCGGCTTCGGCCGCTTCGCGCTGAAGGCGCGCGCCAACGTCGTCGGCGCCTCGATCGCGCTCACCAATGTCAATGTCGAGCTCGACGGCAACGCCGCCGAGGGCGTCATGACCTACGCCAATAACGGCCGGCAGACGCTGCAGGCAACGCTCGCCGCCGATGCGCTCGACTTCACGCCCTATATCTCGACGTTCCGCCTGCTCGCGAGCGGCGCGCGCGACTGGAACCGGCAGCTGTTCGATCTCAACGGATTGTCGACCACCGACCTCGACATGCGCCTGTCCGCGGCCAAGCTGACGGTCGGGCCGACGAAGCTCGGCCGTACCGCGATCGGCGCCAATTTGCGCAACGGCACGCTGGCGCTCTCGGTCGGCGAGGCGCAGGTCTATGGCGGGATCGCAAAGGGCTCGTTCGGCATCGCCCGGTCCGACACCGTCGCCGACATCAAGGCGCAATTCCAGTTCACCGACGTCGATCTCCAGGCCTGCGCCACCGAACTGTTTGGCCTCAACAAGCTGTCCGGCCGCGGCAACATCAACGTCTCGCTTCTCGCCTCCGGATCGAGCCCGTTCGGCCTCGTGCAGTCACTCGACGGAAGCGCCACCGTGACCGGGCATGACGGCGCGATCGCAGGCTTCAACGCCGAGCAGCTCCTGAAGCGGCTAGAGCGGCGCCCGCTGTCGGGTGGCGGCAATTTCCGCAACGGCTCGACGCCCTACACCAATCTCACCATCGCCGTAAAATTCTCCGACGGCATCGCCACCGCCGAGGACATCCGCGTCGAAGGGCCGGCGGCGAAGATCACGCTCACCGGCACCGCCTCGGTGCCGACGCGCGAATACGACATGAAGGGCGTGGCGAGCCTCAACAGCGCGTCGGGGTTCGAATTGCCGTTCGTGGTGCAGGGCCCCTGGGACGATCCGCTGATCTTCCCCGATCCGGAAAGCCTGATCCGCCGCTCTCCGGCCTCCGCGCCGCTGCTCGACATGCTCAAGGACCGCAAGGGGAACGATGCCGTGCGCTCCGCCATCGAGCGCATCACCGGCAGCGGAAAGCGCCCCGCACCGACGGAATCGCCGACGGCGGAGAACGCCAAAGAGAACGCGAAGTCGAATTGAGAAACGTTTGCCGCTGCCCGGCCATCGCGAATTGATCAGGGCGAATTGATGCGGCGATTGGATCGATGCACGCCTCAAGCATCTCCGCGCGGCCCTGTCTCCACGACCTATGTCTGACAACATGCCGCTAGATCGGACTACCGCCATGCGCTAGTGTTTTATACGACCGGTTAAAAACACCGGCCGTTTGAGGGAGAAAAACGTGAGATCCAAGGTTATTGGCGCAGTATCATTGGCGGTCGCTGCGGTTGGGCTTTTTGCCGCCACTGCACCCGCCTTTGCGCAGCAGAAGACGATCACCGTCTGGTGGGGCAAGGGCTTCTATCGCTCCGAAGACGACGCGCTGATCGAGACGATCAAGAAATTCGAAGCCAAGACCGGCATCAAGGTCGAATTGTCGCAATACGCGATCCAGGACATGATTCCGAAGACGGTCGCGGCGCTCGATGCCGGCACCGTTCCCGATGTCGCCTATTCCGATTCCTATGACGTGCAGGCGCAGGGCAAGTGGGCCTATGAGGGCAAGCTCGAGGACCTCACCGACGTCATGGAGCCGATCAAGGGCCGGTTCGTGCAGAACACACTCGATGCGTCGATCCTCTACAACGACGTCGCCAAGAAGAAGGCCTATTACGGCTTTCCGCTGAAGCAGCAGAGCATGCACGTCCAGATCTGGAACGACATGCTGGAGAAGGCCGGCTTCAAGCAGAGCGACATCCCGAACGACTGGACGGGCTATTGGACGTTCTGGTGCGACAAGGTGCAGCCGGCGATCCGCAAGGCCACTGGCCAGCGCCTCTATGCCGTCGGCCAGCCGATGGGCGTGGAATCCACCGATTCCTTCCAGTCGTTCTACACCTTCATGGACGCCTACCACGTCAAGCTGGTCGACGACGACGGCAAGTTGCTGGTCGACGACCCGAAGGTCCGCGACGGCCTGATCAAGGCGATGAAGGACTATACCGACACCTACATCAAGGGCTGCACCCCGCCCTCCTCGACCACCTGGAAGGATCCCGACAACAACGTCGCGTTCCACAACAAGACCATCGTGATGACCCACAACTTCACGATCTCGATCGCGGCGAAGTGGTTCGAGGACTCGCAGAACCAGGCGCTCACCCAGGAGCAGCGCGACGCCGGCAAGAAGGCCTATGAGCAGGACATCATCACGGCATCCTTCCCGAAGGCGCCGGATGGTTCGACCATCCGCTACCGCTCGGACGTCAAGACCGGGCTGGTGTTCACCGCGGCCAAGAACAAGGCCGAGGCCAAGCAGTTCATCAGCTTCCTGCTCCAGGAAGATAACGTCCGTCCCTACATCGAAGGCGCGCTCGGCCGCTGGTTCCCGGTGACCAAGGAAAGCCAGGAAAGCCCGTTCTGGCAGGCTGACAAGCACCGCAAGGCCGTCTACGCGCAGTTCAAGGGCGGCACCGCCGCGTTCGATTTCACCAAGAACTGGAAGTTCACGATCCTCAACAACGAGAACGTGTGGGCGAAGGCGATGAACCGCGTCGTCAGCGAGAAGGTTCCGGTCGACAAGGCCGTCGACGAGCTGATCGCCCGCATCAAGCAGGTCGCGGGCTAAGGTCCATCCCCTCCCTCTCCCCGTTCTTACGGGGAGAGGGTTGGGGTGAGGGGCTCTATCCGCTAGTTGCGCGCGTAGTGAGTCCTGTACCCCCTCACCCGGATCGCCCGAAGGCGATCCGACCTCTCCCCGCAAGCGGGGAGAGGCTTTAGATTTGAGAAGAGTTCGAAAGAATGGCGATCACGCTCTCTGGCGATCAGGCAATCCCCGGCCCGCCCTTGTCGTCGCGGCTGACCCCGGCGCAGGTCTGGGGCATCATCCTGCTCGCGCCCTATCTGCTCGTTTTCCTTGCCTTCGTCGTCTATCCCGTCTGCTACGGGCTGTGGCTGGCGCGGGCCCCGTCGAATTATGTGGCGCTCTACAATGATCCGATCTTTGCGCGCGCCGCGGTCAACACGCTGATCTTCCTGGTCATCGGCATCAACATCAAGATGCTGATCGCGCTGTTCCTGTCCGGCTTCTTCGCCCAGCAGCGCACCTGGATCAAATGGCTCTCGGTGATCTTCATCCTGCCCTGGGCGGTGCCGTCGATCCCGACCATCCTGTCGGTGCGCTTCATGCTCAATCCCGAATGGGGCATGATCAACCACTACATCTTCGCCTTGACCGGCGATGACGGCCCGAACTGGCTGAACGATCCGACCGTGGCGCTGACCATGGCGATCGCCGTGCACATCTGGAAGTCGCTGCCGTTCTGGACGCTGATCCTGATCACCGGCCGCCTCGCGATATCGCACGACCTGTTCGAGGCCGCCGAGGTCGACGGCGCGAGCTGGTGGCAGAAATTCCGCTACATCACCTGGCCATCGATGCAGACGCTCTACGTCACCTGCACGCTGCTCTCGATGATCTGGACGCTCGGCGATTTCAACAGCGTCTACCTGCTCACCGGCGGCGGCCCGGCCGACCTCACGCACGTGCTGGCGACGCTCGGCATCCGCTATCTCCGGCTCGACCAGCTCTCGCTGGCCATGGCATCGATCGTCTGCGCGATGCCGTTCGTCCTGCCGCTCGTGTACTTCATGATGAAACGGTTGTCGCGATGAAGCTCCCCTCCTTGCGCGAAGTCGGAACCGAAGCGCGGCTGCTGCTGATCGGCATCCCCGTCTTCCTGTGGACGATGATCCCGATCTATCACATGTTCCTGTTCGCGATCTCCCCGAAGGAGGACGCGTTCTCGGGCAAGCTGTGGCCGGATCACCCGACGCTGCACAATTTCGAGATCGTGTTCAAGCAGCAGCATTACTTCCTGCGCGACTTCTACATCCAGTTCTGGAACTCGACCGTGATCGCGGTCTCCGTCGGCGTGCTGACATTGTTCATCGCGACCGCGGCGGCGTTCTCGATCTCGCGGCTGAAGGTGCCGGGCGGGCGCACGGTGTTGAACCTCGCGCTCTTCACTTATTTCATCCCCGCGGCGTTCCTCGCCGTGCCGATGTACCGCACCATGGGCAATTACGGCCTGCTCAACAATCACTGGTCGCTGATCCTGGCCATGGTGACGATCGCGAGCCCCTACGCGATCTGGGTGCTCAAGCAGGCCTCCGACAAGCTGCCGGTCGAGCTGGACGAGGCCGCCGTGATGGACGGCGCGACCACGCTGCAGATCTTCCGCCTGGTCTATTTGCCGCTGATGATGCCCTCGCTGGTCGCGATCGGCACCTATGCCGTGCTGCTCGCCTGGAACGAGTATCTCTACGCGTTCCTGCTGCTCTCGAACGACCGCGAGATCACCCTCCCCGTCGCGCTCGGCAACTTCCTTGCCGCCGACGATTCGCCGTGGGAGCTGCTGATGACGACCGGCTTCATCTACGCGCTGCCGCCGGCCGCGGTCTATTACGCCTTCCGCCGCTACATGGTGGGCGGGCTCACGGCGGGTGCGGTGAAGTCGTAGGGCTCCTGCGTCATTGCGAGCGCAGCGAAGCAATCCAGGATCTTTCCGCGGAGAGACTCTGGATTGGTTCGTCGCTCCAGCGCAAAATTGCTTCGCAATTTTGTCGCGGGCTCCTCGCAATGACAGCGGGGCTCACAACGGCGCCGCGCTCTCGCCTTGCGAGCTCGACAGTTTCGAGGCGAGCGAAGCGATCACGATGACCACCGCGATCACGGCGATCACCAGCGTGCAGATCGCGTTGATCTCCGGCTTCACGCCGAGCCGCACCTCCGAATAGATCCTGATCGGCAGCGTCGCCGAGCCGGGGCCGGTGGTGAAGCTCGCGATCACGAGATCGTCGAGCGAGAGCGTGAACGCCAGCATCCAGCCCGCGACGATCGCGGGCGCGATCAGCGGCAGCGTCACCGAGAGAAAGGCACGCACCGGGTCGCAACCGAGGTCCATCGCCGCTTCCTCCAGCGAACGATCGAGCGAGCCGAGGCGGGACTGCACGACGACGGCGACGAAGCACATCGTCAGTGTGGTATGGGCGATCGTCACCGTCCAGAAGCCGCGCTCGGCGTTCAGCGCGACGAACAGCAGCAACAGCGACAATCCGGTGATCACCTCCGGCATCACCAGCGGCGCATAGAGCATGCCGGAGAACAGTGTCCGCCCTTGAAAGCGCTCGCCGCGCGACAGCGCCACCGCGGCGAGCGTCCCGAGCAGCGTCGCGATCGTCGCGGAGGCAACCGCGACCCGCAGGCTCATCCAGGCCGCCTCGATCATGGCGCGATCATTGAAGAACTCGTGGTACCAGCGCAGCGACCAGCCGCCCCACACCGTCACCAGCCGCGAGCCGTTGAAGGAATAGATGACGAGGATCAGGATCGGCAAATAGAGGAATGCCAGCCCCAGCGCCAGCGAGGCGATGTTGAAGCGGGACAGGCGAGAGATGTTGCGCATCGCCTCACCGCCCGTGTTCGAGCTGCCGCTTCTGCAGCCGTTCGTACAGCAGCAGCGGCACCAGCAGCACCATCAGCAGCACAATGGCGGCCGCGGACGCAACCGGCCAGTCCTTGTTGGTGAAGAATTCGAGCCACAGGGTCTGGCCGATCATCAGCGCATTGGAGCCGGCCAGGAGATCCGGGATGACAAATTCCCCGACGATCGGGATGAAGCACAGCAGCACGCCGGCGCCGACGCCGGGCAGCGACAACGGGAAGATGACCAGCCAGAACACCTGCCAGGGCGGCGCGCCGAGATCGGCGGCCGCCTCCTCCAGCGCCGGCTCCATCTTGGCGAGCGTGGCGTAGAGCGGCAGGATCATGAACGGCAAATAGGAATAGACGATGCCGATATACATCGCGGTGTCGGTGGAGAGCCACACCACGGGCTGGCTGACCAGATGCAGCGCCAGTAGGATCTGGTTGAGCAGGCCGTCATGCTGGAGGATGTTGATCCAGGCATAGATGCGGATCAGGAACGAGGTCCAGAACGGCACGATCACCAGCACCATGGCCACCGCCTGCCAGCGCTTCGGCAGCCGCGCCATGCCATAGGCGATGGGATAGCCGATCAGAAGCAGCAGCGCAGTCGCGGTCACGGCGACGGTGAGGCTGCGCATATAGGCAAACACATAGATGTCGTCGGAGACGAGCAGCTTGAAATTATCGACCGAGAGGGCGGCAAAGGCGCCCCTGAGCGCGTCCCATCCCGCCGTCAGGTCGAAGACCGGCGCGTAGGGCGGCTGTGCGATCGCCGTCTGCGACAGGCTGATCTTCAGCACGAAGGCGAACGGCACCAGGAAGAACAGCACCATCCAGACATAGGGTGCGATCGCGGCAAAGCGCGCCGGTCGCGCGAAGATGCGGCGGGAGCTCATGACGGCAGCACCACGCAATCGTCGGGCGTGAACCAGGCGACGACGTGCTGGTTCAGGCTGTAGGCATCGACGTCGATGCGTGCGCTGTTGACGACCGAAGCCTGCACCATCCCGCCGGTGTCGAGCTTCACCTTGTAGGTCGTGGTGCCGCCGAGATAGCAGATGTCCGCAATCACGCCGTCCAGCCGGTTGATCGCCGTTTCATGACCGGCCTCTCTCACCGGACCGCGGCGCGACAGCTTGACCTTCTCGGGGCGAATCGCGACCGCCAATCTTCCCGCGCCGACCGGCTCGCGCGGCTCGGCCACCACCAGCGCACCCGCATCACGCGTGCCGATGACCAACCGGTGACCATCGCGCAATTTGGACTCGCCGTCGAACAGATTGATGTCGCCGACGAACTCCGCGATCCAGCGCGAGCGCGGCGCCTCGTAGAGTTCGCGGGGGCTCGCGACCTGGGCGAGCTTGCCGGCCTTCATCACGCCGATCCGGCTCGCCATCGTCATCGCCTCCTCCTGATCGTGGGTGACGACGATGAAGGTCATGCCGAGCCGCCGCTGCAGCTCCATCAGCTCGCCTTGCGTGCTCTCGCGCAGCCTCTTGTCGAGCGCGGCGAGCGGCTCGTCGAGCAGCAGCAATTGCGGCCGGCGCGCCAGGGCACGGGCGAGCGCCACGCGCTGGCGCTGGCCGCCGGAGAGCTGGTCAGGCTTGCGTTTCTCCAGCCCCTCGAGCTTCGCCAGCGCGACCATTTCCGCAACGCGGGTGGCGATGTCGGCGCGGGGCATGCCGGCGCGCTTCAGGCCGAAGGCGATGTTGTCGCGCACGGACAGATGCGGGAACAGCGCGTAGTTCTGGAACATCATGTTGATCGGGCGCTCATGCGGCAACGCCTGCGCGATGTCCTTGCCGCCGAGCAGGATGCGCCCCTCGTCCGGCGCCTCGAAGCCCGCAAGCATGCGCAAGAGCGTGGTCTTGCCGCAGCCGCTGGGACCGAGCAGCGCGAAGAACTCGCCGGCCTTGATGTCGAGTGAGACGCCATCCACGGCGCGGAACGTCCCGAACGTCTTGGCGACGCCCTCGATCCGCAGCAGCGGCTCCCCTGCCGCCGGATACGGATCTCCACCGGCCGCATTGGCCGCGGTGTCTGTTCTGGGCAACTCGTCCGTCATGGTCCCCGCCAACCCCGATTCCGCCGCACGCTAGCGGCCGATCGTCCCCAGCTCAACCAGTTCGGGACGAATCGTTCACATCCGCCATGAACGCCGCCAGCGCGTCACGGTCCGCCGCGGGCATGGTCAGGCCGAGCTTGGAGCGACGCCACAGGACGTCCTCGGGGAAGCGCGCCCATTCGCGGCTCATCAGGTATCGCACCTCGGCGCCCGTCAGCTCGAGGCCGAAGGCAGGGCCGAGATCGTCGCGGGTCTTGGCGTCCCCGAGCACCGCCGGCAATCGCGAGCCATAGGCCGCAACCAGGCGCCGGGCCTGCGGCTCCGAGAGGAACCGCCAGCGCTCGCGTGCGAGGTCGACCGCGGTGTCGAAGCGATCCCAGGCAAAATCGCCGCCGGGCAGCGCCGCGCCGGCGGTCCAGGGCGGCGACATCGGATGGAACGGCGTCAGCTTCGTCACCGCACGCTCCGCGCGCAGGCGCGACGTGGTGACGTCGCCGCCGAACATCGTGAGCAGCGGCGCCTTGCGCCGGCGCGCGTGGAACAGGGTCGTGCCGTCACCTCGCCGCGCCGACGCCGGCCTCAAATTGACGCCCGAAACCGTCCGGACCACGTCGGCCGGAGCGATGCGCTCGCGGAAGTAGCGGCTGGCCGCTTCGCAGAGATAGCTGACGTCGGTGCCGGTCATCGCGACGATGGCGGGATCGCCGGTGAAATCATGCGTGACGGTGCCGATCAGCGTGAACTCCCGCTCGAACGGGCTTGCGAAGATCAACCGCCCGTCATTGTTCTGGAAGACGTAGACGTTGTCCGAATCGAACAGCCGCGGCACGATGATCTGGCTCATCTGCACGGCTGTCGCGGCGGGCTGTGGCTGGCGCAGGACCGTCTCTGCGACCAACGAGGTCCAGCCGCCGGTAGTGTTGGCCAGCGCCAGGCTCGTGATGCTGCGGCGATGGCCGCGATCGACCACAGCGAGGCGCCAAATTTCGGTTCTGTCGGCACGCACGCAGCGTGCCCCGGTTCGGATCGCCGCGCCGCGTTCGGCCGCATCCAGCGCCGTGAGCACCACGAGGCGGGAATCGTCGACGACGCAGTCCGAATATTCGAACGCCGTGCCGAATGGGCGCCTTAGCGCGTTGCCGACCGGATGGTGGGTGATGTCGAGGGTCGTCGATCGGGGCAGGCCGCTCCCGCTGGCGAGGCTGTCATAGAGGAACAGACCGGCGCGCAGCAGCCATGGTGGACGCTCGTCCGAATGCACGGGAATCACGAAACGCATCGGCCGGACCAGATGCGGCGCGATCCGGAGCCAGGTCCGGCGCTCGGCGAGCGCCCGGCGCACCCGCCAAAAGCCGCGCCGCTCCAGCACCGACAGGTCGCCATGGATCAGCCGCGGCGTCGCCGACGACGCAGCGCCCGCGAGATCGCCCTGCTCGAAGAGGATAACCCGCAGGCCGCGGCCCGCCGCATCGCGGGCGAGACTGACACCGTTCAGGCCGCCGCCGATGATCGCGAGGTCGTAATCCGCCATGAAGCCGTCGAATGGAAGCGAAGCACTCCCATAACTAACCGGTCTTCAGCGCAAGCTCCATGGCTTCGGCGCGACCGACGAGGCCGGCATATTTCCCGATCGGCAGCGGCTTGCCGAGCAGATAGCCCTGCACGCCGTCGCAGCCTTCCCTGGCGAGGAAGGCGAGCTGGTCCACCGTCTCGACGCCTTCGGCGATGATCGACATTTCGAGGCCGTGGCCGAGATCGATCACCGCGCGCACGATCGCCGCCGATTGCGGATTGCGGCCGAGATTGACGATGAAGGCGCGGTCGATCTTGATCTTGTCGAACGGGAACGCCTGGAGGTAGCTCAGCGAGGAGTAACCGCTGCCGAAATCGTCCATGGAGATGCGCACGCCGAGCGCCTTCAGGCGGCGCAGCAGCGCAAGGCCGCGATCGAAATCTTCGATCAGCACGCCCTCGGTGATCTCGAGCTCGAGCCGGCCCGGTGCAAGGCCCGTCTCGATCAGGATCGAATGGACCAGTCCGACCACGTCACCGTGCATGAACTGCGCCGGCGACAGATTGACCGCGACCTGGAGCGGCTTCGGCCAGGACGCCGCCTCGCGGCAGGCCTCGCGCAGGATCCACTCGCCCATCTCGACGATCAGGCCGCTCTCCTCGGCGATTGGAATGAATTCGGCAGGCGAAACCTGGCCACGCACCGGATGCTGCCAGCGCGCCAGCGCCTCGAAGCCGATGATCTCGCTCTCGGCGACGCTGTGGCCCGCGGCCCCCTGCGGCTGGAAGGCGAGCGAGAGCTCGCCGTTCTTGACCGCCATCGAGAGGTCCTGATGCAGCACGCGGCGATCACGGATCTGCTGGTCCATCTCCGGCTGGTAGAGGCTGATCGTGCCGCGCGACTTCTGCTTGGCGCGGAACAGCGCCGCGCCCGCATTGGCGAGCAGCGAGGCGCCGTCGGTGCCATTGTGCGGGAAGACCGACATGCCGGTGGTGATGCCGGCACGGACCGGCCGGCCGTCGATCTGGAATTCCCGGGCGACGGCTTCGCCGATCTGCCGCGCCAGCGCGAGGCCCGCCTCGGGCTGCTTGCCATCGATGATCAGGCCGAACTCGTCGCCGGACAGACGCGCCACCACGCCGCCGCGCGCGGAGTCCTGGAGCCGATGGGCTACCTCGATCAGGAGCTTGTCGCCGAGCGCATGGCCGAAGACGTCGTTGACCTCCTTGAGCCCGTCGAGGTCGACGCAGAGCACGGCGAACTCCTCGCCGGTGCCTTCGCAGGCCTCGATCATCTGGGTCAGCGCCTGGAGGAAGGCGGCGCGGTTCGGCAGATCGGTGAGGCCGTCGTGATAGGCCATGTGCGCCATGCGCGACTCGGTCTGGCGGCGGTCGGTGACGTCCTCGTGGGTCTTGATCAGATATTGCGGTTCGCCGGCATCATTGAGCACGGTAGCGCGGCGGGTGAGAAACAACCGCAGGCCGTCCTTGGTGGAGATCGGATGCTCCTCGGTGATCATCCCGCGCTTCTTGATCGCGGCCTCATCGCGCGCGATGATAAGCTTGGCTTCCTTGGCATTGAAGATGTCGGACGCGGTCAGGCCGGTGGTTTCCTCGCGCCTGCGGTTGAGGATCGTCTCCGCGCTGCGGTTGGCGAGCAGATAGCGGCCGTCCTTGACCTGTTCCACGATCAGCGCGACCGGGATGTTGTCGACCACGAGCTCGAGGAACTTCTTGGTGCTTTCCAGCTCCTGCGACAGCGAGCGGCGGTCGGTGATGTCCTCGAACACGATGAGCAGAAATTCGGGCTTGTTGCTCTCGTTGCGGACCACGATCCGGATCGAGGCGACCATGCGCTGCGCACCGGCACGGTCGACTTCGAACTCATTGCGGTATTGGCCATCCGGCGAATTGAGCGCCGCCTGGTCGGCCGCCTCGATGCTGGACGCCGAACTCGGCGCAAACAGCTCCCGCGCGCTCCTGCCGACGGCGAAGTCCCGCGACAATCCCCAGAACCGCTCATAGGCGCTGTTGGCGAAGATGTAGCAACCGTCCTCGATGCTCTTGGCTGCCACGCAGGCCGGCACATGGTCCAGCACCGATTCCAGGAATTGCTTGGTGGAGGCGAGCTGCCGCGACAGCCTGCGCTGCTCGCTGACGTCGAGATGCGTGGCCACCGAGCCGCCATTCGGCAGCACGAAGTACTTCACCAGGATGGCCCGCCCGTCGGGCAGTTCCGTGATCAGACCATTGGCGCTTGCCGCCTTGTTGTAAAATTCATCGTCGGAGGCGCCCAGCACTCCGCGCTTGCGCCGAAGCGCGAGGAGCTCGCGGCCGTCCATGCCAGCCCGGACGTCCGACCGCGTCAGGCCATAGATCTCGAGATAGCGGTCATTGCAGAAGATGACGCGGCGCTGCGCATCCGTCATCACCACGCCCTGATTGAGATTGTTCATGGCGGAGGAGATGAAGGCGTTGCGCCGCAACTGCAGACGTCTGGTCCGGCGCAGCGAGGAATGGATCCACAGCGCGATCGCGGCGAGGAACGAGCACACGACGATGCCCGCAATCAGGGCTTCCCAGATCACGCTGGGATCGAGCTTGGTGAGATCGCCCGGAGCGGCGAAGCTGTCCGACAGCGCAAAGGCACGCGCAGGCGTGACCGCACCGGCCAAGCATGCGACGGCCTGCACAGCAATCGGAAGCGCGCTGCCCGCGTGCCAGTTCTTCTCAGCCATCAGCCACCCGCGATTTCAACGTCGGATTGTCTGGCCTCGCGGGTTTGGATCGGGTAAACGCCTGTAGGCGCAACAGAAAAATGTGACGCGAAATGCGGCAATTGCCCTGACATGATAAATGCTTGCTTAATGGAAAACGGGCCCGCGCCCTCGTTCTCGGCTCCAATGCCACCGGCACTTCCAGCGGACATTCTGCACAACCATGGATAGGGTCGATTGCATCGTCATCGGAGCCGGCGTCGTCGGGCTCGCGGTGGCCCGGAAGCTCGCCCAGGCCGGGCGCGAGGTCATCGTGCTCGAGGCAGCCGAGGCCATTGGCACCGTCACCTCCTCGCGCAACAGTGAGGTGATCCATGCCGGCATCTACTATCGCGCCGGGAGCTGGATGGCGCGCATGTGCGTCAGCGGCAAGCACGCGCTCTACCGCTATTGCGCCGAGCGCGGCATCCCTCACAAGAATTGCGGCAAGCTGATCGTTGCGACCAGCGCGAAGGAAACCGAGAAGCTGCAATCGATCAAGGCGCATGCCGAGGCCAATGGCGTGCTCGACATGCAGCTGCTCACGGGTGAGGCCGCGCGGGCGCTGGAGCCGGCGCTCGCCTGCGATGCTGCGCTGCTGTCACCGTCAACGGGCATCATCGACAGCCACGCCTACATGCTCTCGCTGCGCGGCGAGGCCGAGGACGCCGGCGCGGCCTTCGCATTCCACACCCCGCTGATCCGCGCCAAGGCGACTGCCGGCGTCATCGACGTCGAGGCCGGCGGCGAGGCGCCGATGACGCTGCAATGCAGCCTCCTCGTCAACGCCGCGGGGCTGTCGGCGACGAATGTCGCGCGCAACATCGACGGCATGCCGCTGGACCGGATTCCTCCGGCCTATCTCGCCAAGGGAAATTACTTCAGCTGCAACGCCAAGGCGCCGTTCTCGCGCCTGATCTATCCGGTGCCCGAGCCCGGCGGGCTAGGGGTCCATCTGACGCTGGACATGGCAGGGCAGGCACGTTTCGGGCCCGACGTCGAATGGATCGAGACGATCAACTACGAGGTCGATCCGTCACGCGCAGAGCGCTTCTATCCGGCGATCCGCAAATACTGGCCGACGCTGCCCGATGGCGCGCTGATGCCGAGCTATTCGGGCATCCGGCCGAAGATCGTGCCGCCGGCCGTGGCCACGCAGGACTTCTTGATGCAGGGCCCGCATGATCACGGCGTCGCAGGCCTGATCAACCTGTTCGGCATCGAATCCCCGGGACTGACGTCGTCGCTCGCGATCGCCGATCACGTCGCCGAGCTTGCAGACATCTAGCGCGTTTTCGCGTGAGGTGGATGACGGTTGGCGTCGAGAAACGGTCCCAACAAAGTTGGCGCCAGGCAAACGTCTTGCGCCACCTTGCAGCAGGGATGAGCACGAATGCCCTCATCCCTGCGTGAAAGGATGTGATCAACTCTACGATGTTACGGGGGTCGCTAGTGGAGCGTATCGCCGTGCTTCAGACGCTCGATCTGGTCCTTGACCATCAACTTCCGGCGCTTCAACTCAACAATTTGCAGGTCGTCTGTTGAAAGGTGCACGAGAGCTTCGTGCAATTCGTTTTCGAGAAGTTTGTGCTTCCGTTCCAATTCAACAAGATGTGCCTGAATTGTCATTCGAAACCTCCTCGGTAGGGTTGAACCTCAGGATTCGATCCGGACAAGCAAGTCTACATCAGCGATCCGTTCTGTCGATGGGTATCCGTCGCCGCAGTGTCATTTTTGAAAGTTCATATGTAACGAAGCGTGACTAGGGAACCGCGCGGGAAAAATCCGTGATATCAATGCGCCTGCGCGACGCCGCACCAACCTGCAGAAATATCTTGCGGGAGATCGGCGAGCGAGGATCGCAGATCGCTTGCGATCACGCCGCGCAAGGACGATAATTTCCACAGGGCATCCACAGCCTTAATCTCACGCTTATCGGTTTTCGGCCACCGCAGACATGACCAATGAAGACGAGCGTGAGCTCGAAGCCGAGCTCACCCGGTTGCAGCAGGAACACCGAGATCTGGACGCCGCGATCGATGCACTGCATCAATCGCCCGCCCCCGACCTATTGCGGTTACAGCGGTTGAAGAAGCGCAAGCTGTTGTTGCGTGACCGCATCGCGTTCATCGAAGACCAGATTACCCCCGACATCATCGCCTGATCCGTGAGCGGCCTGCACCGCGGGTCGCCCGCATGAATCCGCTTGACTCGATGAGAACAAAATAGGAACATTTTGGAGCGCCCCAACCTCCGAAATGCCCAAGCCCACGACACGAGGACAACGCAGATGTCGGCAACGCCCCTTCTCGACAACAGCCATTATGAACAGGCCTGCGATCAGGCGATCGCGATGTGCGACGGCAATCTGCGCAGCACGATCAAAGCGCTGATCATGGCCAATGAATATCTGGAAACCGAGCTGGAGGAATTGCAGGCGGCGATTTCCGCCGGCTGCATTCCGGATACCGCGCGCAGCAAGATGCGGAGCAAGAGCAGCGCCGCCTGATTTTCAACAACCGGAGCAACGCCATGTCGGATGTGACCTACTACGTTGCAATGCCCTTCTTGATCGATGCAGACGGCTCGCCGGTCGCGGGCACTGCCGAGGAATGCCAGACCTCGACTGCGGCGCTGCGGCGCGCCGAGATATTGGCTCACGGTGCCGGCCACGTCGGCGCGGTCGCATTCAGCCGCAGCGGCGATCCCATGACCGGCGAATTCGGCGACGCCAAGCTGCTGCGCAAATTCGGCAACGTGCCGGAAGATCTGGGCACACTGTAAGTTCAGCTGCTGACCAGCCTGATCTGCGGCTCGTGCCGCCGACACGCCTTGCGCACGTACATGGCGGCGTCCGCCTCCTCCAGGGCGCGGCCGGCGTCGGACTGCGCCCCCAGCAGCGCGACGCCGGCGGAAGCGCCCGCGGTCACCTGCTGGCCGCGAAAGACGAAGGACAATTCGTCGATCGCCTGCTCGAAGGCTGCGGCCTTCGCCTTGGCGTCGGTCTCGCTGAGATTCCAGAGCAGGAGGGCGAACTCGTCGCCCCCGAGCCGGCCGACCACGTCGGAGGCACGGACCTGTCGCGTCAGCGTGACGACGATCGCCTTGAGCACCTCGTCGCCGGCGGCATGCCCGAACGAATCGTTGATCGGCTTGAGCCGATCGACGTCGAGCACGATCAGTGCCCCGCTGGCGCGGTAGCGCTTCATATAGGCGATGGCGCGCGCAAGCTCGCGCTCGAAGCCGCGGCGGTTGGGAATCTCGAGCAGGAAATCGGTGTCGGCCACAGCTTCCAGTTCCGCGACCCGGAGCTGCGCCTCCTTGAGCTTGGCTCGCAGGCCCCGGATTGTCGCCCTGGCGTTTTCCTTGGCCCCATCATCGCCAGAGGCGGCGCGCCTGGGCGGCTTCGCCGAACGCTTGGTCAGCCGTTTGGGGGCGGATCGGCCGGCGCTGGTTTTCCGGCCGTTTTTGGCCTTCGCAGCGCTCGCCCTTCTTGGTTTCTTCATGGGCATCCTGCTCAATGAAGGCTTGCGGGGATTCACCAAGACAGGATAGTGGATTCCCTTCTCCTTGCCACCGCCTTGCGAGCCGCCGGCCGGAACCGTAAATCTGGCCTATCTTTCTGTTTTTCCGGGCACAATTGACGTCATGACCGCGCCGATCGCCATCATCATGGGAAGCCAGTCGGACTGGGACACGATGCGGCATGCTGCCGACACGCTTGAAGCGCTCGGCATTGCCGCCGACAGCCGCGTCGTCTCGGCACATCGCACGCCCGACCGGCTGTTTGCTTTCGCCAAGGGCGCCAAGGCTGCGGGTTACCAGGTCATTATCGCGGGTGCCGGTGGGGCTGCACATCTGCCCGGCATGGCGGCGGCGCTGACGGAACTCCCGGTATTCGGCGTTCCCGTCGAATCCAAGACGCTCAAGGGCGTCGACTCGCTCTATTCGATCGTCCAGATGCCGGCGGGTGTCCCGGTCGGCACCCTCGCCATCGGCAAGGCCGGTGCGATCAACGCCGCGCTGCTGGCGGCCGCCGTGCTGGCATTGTCCGACCCGGCCCTGTCCGATCGCCTCGCCGCCTGGCGCAAGGCGCAAACTGAGGCGGTCGCCGAGCGCCCGGAGGACAAGGCGTGACCGACCCCAGGCATGTGAAGCTGAAGCCCGGTGACACCATCGGAATCCTCGGCGGCGGACAATTGGGCCGGATGCTGGCCATGGCTGCGGCCCGGCTCGGCCTGCGCTGCCAGGTGTTCTCGCCCGATCCGGATTCGCCGGCCTTCGACGTCGTGCTGAACGCGACCTGCGCCGAATATGCCGATGTCGAAGCGCTCGAGCTGTTCGCGAACGACGTCGACGTCATCACCTATGAATTCGAGAACGTGCCCGCAGCAGCCGCGATGGTGCTGGATGCGCGCCGACCCGTGCTGCCGAACCGCAAGATCCTCGAGACCACCCAGGACCGCCTTGCCGAGAAGGATTTCGTCACGCGGCTCGGCATCGGCACTGCAGCCTATGCCGACGTCACCTCCGTCCCCGCCCTGCGCGAGGCGATCGCCAGGATCGGCCTTCCGGCCGTGCTGAAAACCCGCCGCTTCGGTTATGACGGCAAGGGCCAGGTCATCATCCGCGACGGCGACGACATCGCGAAGGTGTGGACCAGCCTCGGCACCAAATCGGCGATCCTGGAGGCCTTCGTGCCGTTCGAGCGCGAGATCTCCGTGATCGCCGCGCGCTCGGCCGCAGGCGAGGTCGAGTGTTTCGACGTCACCGAGAACGAGCACCGCGACCACATCCTGAAGATATCGCGCGCGCCCGCGCCGATTCCGGATGCGCTCGCCGAGGAAGCGCGCAGCATCGCCGGCAAGATCGCGGGCGCGCTCGACTATGTCGGCGTGCTCGCCGTCGAGATGTTCGTGCTCGCCAACGGCACCGGGCCGAAGGTGCTGGTCAACGAGATCGCTCCGCGCGTGCACAATTCCGGGCACTGGACGCTCGATGGCGCCTCGGTCTCGCAGTTCGAGCAGCACATCCGCGCCATCGCCGGCTGGCCGCTCGGCAAGCCCGTGCGCCACGGCGAAGTCGTCACCATGACCAACCTGATCGGCGACGAGATCAACGATTACGAAAGGTGGATGAGCGTGCCGGGCGCGACCGTGCACATCTACGGCAAAGGCGCGCCGCGACCCGGCCGCAAGATGGGTCATGTCACCGAAGTCCGGCCGCCCAAGGACGAATGAGGGGACCGCGGCTGCTAAAGCGCGATGCGATTGGGATGAATCGTCATCGCGCTTTGGGTTGTTGTTGAAGCATGATCTTTTCGGAATGCCGCTACGCACTTTTCCGGATCATGCTTTGGCCGCGATCCCGTTTTGCGATTACGCCGTCTTCACGCCCGCAACGACGCCGGCGGGCTCCTCGCTGAGCCAGCGATAGATCACCCCGCCCAGCGCGCCGCCGATCAGCGGTGCTACCCAGAACAGCCAGAGTTGCGACAGCGCCCAGCCGCCGACGAACAGCGCCGGGCCCGTGCTGCGCGCCGGGTTCACCGAGGTGTTGGTGACGGGAATGCTGACGAGATGGATCATCACCAGCGCGAGCCCGATCGCGAGCGGTGCGAAGCCCGCCGGCGCGCGGCCATGGGTGGCACCCATGATGATGAACAGGAACATCATGGTCATCACCACCTCGGTGAGGAAGCACACCATCATGCTGTACTGGCCAGGCGAATGCGCATCATAGCCGTTGGAGGCAAAGCCCTTGCTGACGTCGAATCCGGGCGCCCCGCTCGCGATGACATAGAGGAGCAACGCGGCAACGACCGCGCCCGCCACCTGGGCGATCACGTAGGGCAGGATCTGGCCGGCCGGAAAGCGGCCGCCGGCGGCAAGGCCGACCGTGACGGCCGGATTGAGATGGCAGCCGGAGATATGCCCGATCGCATAGGCCATGGTGACGACGCTCAAGCCGAATGCGAGAGAGACACCGACCAGGCCGATGCCGACCTGCGGGAAACCGGCCGCGATCACCGCGCTGCCGCAACCGGCGAATGTGAGCCAAAAAGTGCCGATGGCTTCGGCGGCGTATTTCTTCATGTCCATGTGGACTCTCCCCTGATTTCAGCTCCGGATCAACTTCCGGAAACGGCCCGCCTTCCGGCGCCAAATCACCCAAATTGCGACCGTTCGGAGGTATTTTCGCCGCATTTAATGGCCGAACTTGGCCCGAAAACCCGCTTGGCCGGTGGACATCCAAGGTTTTGTCTGATACATCCGCGCGCTCAAGGCCAAGGGCGCCCGGCTTTTTGCCATCCCCTTTGACTTACCAGAATTCAAATCCGATCCACTGAAGAGGATGCCGCGTGCAGGTTCTCGTTCGCGATAACAACGTCGATCAAGCTCTCAAGGCGCTGAAGAAGAAGATGCAGCGCGAGGGCATTTTCCGCGAGATGAAGCTCCGCGGTCACTACGAGAAGCCCTCCGAAAAGAAGGCCCGCGAAAAGGCCGAAGCCGTGCGCCGTGCGCGCAAGCTGGCCCGCAAGAAGCTGCAGCGCGAAGGCCTGCTGCCGATGAAGCCGAAGCCGGTGTTCGGCGCCGGCCCGGGCGGTGATCGCGGCGGTCGTGGCGGCCCAGGTGCAGGTCCGCGCGGACCGCGCTGATTCGCCGAACCTTTAAGACCTCGGTTTTCGATGACGCGGGCCCTTGGCCCGCGTTGTTGTTTGTGAGCGGTGCCTTCGCGGGACGGGGCACGACCGATGCGGCGCTAAAGCGCGATAAGATTGGATGAATGGTCATCGCGCTTTAGGTAGTTGTTTGAGCACGATCTCCGCGCAAACGCGTTCCGCGTTTGTCGCGAGAGGAAACCGCGGCACACTTTGCCGGATCATGCTTTAGCGCGAGCGAACCGTAGATGGCTTCCCCTTTCCCTCAGCGCAGCTTGGCGTGGCGACGCCGGATCTGGCAGCAGCCGCTCGCGTTGGGTTTGATGGGGATCGCGCTATGCGGCTGCTCCTTCGATCTGGGATCGCTGATCCCGGAGAAGGACAAGCCCCAGGAGACGGCCAAGGCGGAGGCGCCTGCCGAGAGCGCGGTCAGCGCCGGCAACGTCACCGAAGCTCAGGCCCACACCGCAAAGGCCCAGTCCCTGGCGAAGTCAGGGGAGACCGCGGCAGCGCTCGACGAGTTCAATCGCGCCGTCGGGCTCGATCCCTACAATGCGCAGGCACTCTATGGCCGCGCCCTGATCTACCAGGGCAATAATCAGCACAACTTCGCGATCGCCGATTTCAGCGCCGCGAGCGGGCTCAACCCGCAGAAGGTCGAGCCTCTGCTCGGCCGCGCCACCAGCTATCTCGCGATCGGCAAGCTCAAGGAGGCCGCAGCCGATCTCGATGAAGCCTCCGAGGCGGATCCGCACAATGCCCAGGTCTGGACCACGCGCGGGCAGGCCTATGAGCGGTTGGGGGACAGGGCCAAGGCGGCGGCGTCCTACACCAAGGCCGTCGCGCTTCGTCCACGCGATGACGCCGCCCGCAGCGGCCTCGCCCGCGTCGGCGGCTGACGGTCTGGCGCCGCGCGGGCCCGTCTTAATCGGGCGTGGCGCTCTTCGGCAGAACGGAGTTGAACATCGACTTCATGCCCGACAGCATCTCGTCGGCGACATTGGTCTTCCTCGGCCGCGGCATGGAGGCACCAACATCGGCACGCAGGTCGAGCGGCGGCGCTATGACCGGCACGGGAATGTCGGCCGGCGGCCTCACCCGATTCGGATCGTCACTGCCCACCGAGGCCGTGTAGGGCGGATTGGAGCCGCCATTCCCATAGGCCTCAGATGAGGGCGTCGAGACCGTGATCGGCGGCGGCAGCGGACGGACCGTGGACGGCTCCATGCCGATGACCCGCGGCGCCTCCGGCGTACGGGCGGCTTCCCGCACCGCAGGTTCCGCCGGCCTCTCGGTTGGCTTGGCCTCGGACGACCTGACCTCGGCAGGCTTGGTTTCGGAAGATCTGGCCTCAGCGGACCTGCCCTCGGGCGACTTGCGCAGGCGCTCGATCGCGGCACGTACGAGATCGTTGGCATCGGGAGTTGCGGCCGGAGCGGCAGCAACTGGCGCCGAATTGGCCTCGACCACCGGCGCAACGGGGGCAGGCGCGGTCACGGCCGGCGTAGACTTGGCGACCGCCTTTTCACGGGCGGACGGCTTGGCGCGCGGGCTCTCGGCCGGCGCCACATCCGGAGCCTTCTCGGCGGCCTTCTCAGACCCCTTCTCGGCCCCCTTGGGCTCGGCGACCGGCTGATGATCGGCCGCCTTGTCGGCTGCCGGCTTGTCGGTCACGCTCTTCTCGGAGATGCCCTTGGCCTTGACGCCGGGCGCAGGGAGGTTGGCGACATCAGCAGGCTTGCCGTTCTGGCCGGCGTCGGCGGGCGCAACAACGGCCGCGGGGGCATCAGCCGCCGGCTTGGCGTTGATGTAATGATTAACGATGTACGCCCCGATGATCGTCGCGAGCACCGAGGGGAAAATATCCATCGAGATTTTAGCGAGGTATTTCAGCATTTCTCGGCCACTCCCCGCGCGATCTGATGCGGGAACTTTAGGGCATTGTGAGGGATCAACTGCGACGGATCAATGGCAAAGGGTAACGCCGGACTTACGGCTTCAGCTCGATTTCAAGGAACACGATCTCAGTTGAGGTTTCGTTAAGCACGTCGTGTTGAACGCCGGCCTTGCGGAAGTAGGATTTTCCGGCGGCGAGCTGCGCCTTGGACCGTTCGCCACCGGGCGCCACGATGGTCATCTCGCCGGCAACGACCGGAACAATCACGTAGTCCATCCCATGGGTGTGATGCCCGGTGGCGCTACCCGGGGCGAGCCGCCATTCGGTCACCCGGACCTGCTCGTTGTCGACCTGGACCTCGGACTTGGCGGCAAGCATCGAAACTCTCCTTTAGCGCTTCAGGGCACGAAAACCATAAATACGTAGACGGCAAATACCACCATATGGACCAGTCCGAACAGGACATTGGTCCTGCCCGTGCCGAAGGTCAGCATGCTCAGGAAGAAGGTCAGCAGCAAAAGGACGCTGCCCTGGGCGTTGAGGCCGAGTTCGAGTTCCTTGTCGAGCGCATAGGTGGCGACACCGACGGCAGGGATCGTCAGACCGATGGTCGCCAGCGACGAGCCGAGCGCGAGATTGATGCTCTTCTGGAGGTCGTTCCTGCGGGCCGCCGCGATCGCCGCCACGCCCTCGGGCATCAGGATCAGCAGCGCGACCAGAAGGCCGGCGAAGGCCGATGGCGCGCCGATCCTGGCGCCGACGGCATCGACCACCAGCGAGAATTTCTTGGCCAGCAGCACGACCGCTAGAAGCGAGACCAGGAGCAGCGCCAAGGTGAGCGCAAGCGCCCCGGCGGACAGGTGCGCCTCCCCGGCCCCGCCCTCGGCCCGTTCATGAACGAAGTAGTCCTTGTGCAGAACGGTCTGGGTGTAGAGAAACACCGCATAAAGCGCGAGCGTGACCACGTCGACGAAGCCGAGCTGAACCGTCGAATAGACCGGCCCCGGCGTGGTGGTGGTGTAGTTCGGCAGGATCAGCGTGATGGTCGCGAGCGCGAACAGCACGCTGAGATAGACGTTGGCCCCTGAGAGCTGGAAGCCCTGCTCGCGATAGCGCAGGCCGCCGATGAAGATGCAAAGGCCGACGAGACCATTGCAGACGATCATGACCACGGCGAACACGGTGTCGCGGGCCAGGGCCGGGGCAGGTTTGTCGCCCAGCATGATCGTGGTGATCAGCGCGACCTCGATGATGGTCACCGAAAGCGTCAGCACCAGCGTGCCATAGGGTTCGCCGACCCGCTCCGCGATCACCTCGGCATGATGAACCGCGGCGAACACGGTGCCGAACAGGATGAACAGAAGGACGATGGCGAAGACGAGTCCGCCAAACGACAGCGTGAAAACATAATCCGTCGCGCTGACGGCTGCGAACAACAGCACGGCCAGCACCGGAAAGACCCACGCCGAGCGGGGCATCGGATTGTGCGCGCTCATCCACCACTTCCATTTGCTTGAATGAGCAGTAGCAAATCGGCCGGCAGATTCAATGCCAGTGCAGGATCGGGGCGACCGGCAGGAACGTCAGCAGCAGGAACAGGGGGATCAGCACGGCACCCGCGCGCAGGAGATAGCCGAAGAAGCTCGGCATCTCGATGCCGCTCTCGGCGGCGATGCTGCTGACCATGAAGTTCGGCGCGTTGCCGATATAGGTGAGCGCTCCCATGTAGACGGCCCCCATCGAGATCGAGGCAAGCGTACCCGAGAGCTCGTGCATCAGCACTTGCGGGTCGCCGCCGGCGAGCTCGAAGAACAGCAAATAGGTCGGAGCATTGTCGAGGAACGCGGACATCAGGCCGGTGAACCAGAAATAGGCGACCTCGCGCGGCGCGCCGTCCGGCCCCGTCACGGCGGAGAGCAGCCATGCGAACGCACCGTGATGGCCGGCATTGAGCATGGCAATGACCGGGATGATGGCGACGAAGATGCCGGCGAACAGCTTTGCGACCTCGCGGATGGGCTCCCAGGTGAAGCCGTTGGCTTGCCTGTGCTCGTCGGGCGTCAGCCACACCGACAGCGCCGCAATGGCCAGCAACGCCAGATTGCGGACGACGTCCTCGAGGTCCAGCTTGGTGCCGAGAATGTCGAAGGCGACGCCGGGCTTCCACATCGCCGAGGCCAGCAGGCTCGCGACGATGGCCGCGATCAGCACCAGATTGACGAGGCCGCGGATGCGGACCGGCTGCGCCGGGCCGGTGTCACCGAGCGGCTCGCTCCGGAAATGCCAGACGTCGACGGCGACGAAAATCGCGAGCAGCAGTCCGGCCACGATCGCGGTCTGCAACCAGAGGGCCCGCGTGGTCCAGAAGAAGTCGACGCCGTGCAGGAAGCCGACGAAGAGCGGGGGATCGCCGAGCGGGCTCAGCGCGCCGCCGACATTGGCCACCAGGATGATGAAGAAGATGACGACATGGGTGTTGTGGCGCCGCGGCCGGTTGGCACGAATCAAGGGGCGGATCAGGATCATCGCGGCACCCGTGGTGCCGACGACGCTCGCCCCCAACGTGCCAAGCGCGAGGATGCCGGCATTGGTCGCCGGCGTCGCCTTGATGTCCCCGGTGATGAGGACGCCGCCCGCCACGACATAGAGCGAGAACAACAGCACGATGAAGCCGAGATATTCGACGAGCACGGCGTGAACGAGCGCCGCCAGCGTCGCCATGCCGCCGGCAAAGATGACGAGCGAGGCGAGCGCCAGCAGCGACCAGGCCGCGGCGATCTTGCCGTAATGGTGGTGCCAGAATTTTGTAAACAGCAGCGGCCCCAGAGCGATCGACAGCAACAGGCCGGCAAAGGGCAGCGCGTAGGGCCAGCGCATCGCCGCGCCGTCGAGCCCGGTCGCGGCCCACGCCTGATGCGGCAAAAATGTCAGGATGGCGGCGAGGGCCTGGCTCCAGAGCCGCGTGACGAGCCGTTTAGGATCCAATGAATTGCCTTGCCTTTTCGATCGCACCGAAGGCATCGAGATCGTCGTGTCCGCCCCCCGCAAAGCGAACGAACTGCTTCGGTTCACGCGCGAGCGCAAACAGACGCTCTCCGAACATGATCGAAATGACAAGGTCATTGGTGCCATGCATCACCAACAGCGGCACCGTGACGCGCGCGATCCGTTCGTCGGAACGAAACTGGTCGCGCATCAGGAGGCGCACCGGCACGAACCGGAATGCCAGTGCGGCGATGTCGACCGTCGAGGTATAAGGCGCCTCCAGGATCAGCCTGCCGATCGGGTATTCGGATGCGAGCGCAACTGCCACGCCCGTCCCGAGCGAAAAGCCCCAGACGACGATTCGTTCCGCTCCATAGCGCGCAGTGGTGAACGCGTAGGCGGCTGCGGCGTCGCGCAGCAGGCCGCGTTCGCTCGGTGTCCCGCTCGAGCCGGCATAGCCGCGATACGACAGGGCAACGAGGCCGGTGCCGTCGGCGGTCATCGCCTTGAAACGGCTGACGCGGCCGGCGAGAAAATCGCCATTGCCGGGGAAGTACAGGATCACGGAACGACCTGGCCTGGCCGGCACGTGCCAGATGACGATTCTCTCGCCGTCCGACGTGGTCAGCACGTGCTCTTCCGCCTCGGGAAGGCCCGCGGCATCGGGTGCGGTGCGGCCGACGGGCGGGATCGGAAACAGCATCTCGCGCTGCCGGACATACAGCACGAGGAGCCCGGCGCAATAGACGGTCACCAGCGCAATGGCGATCCACTTGACGATGGTCATCATTGCGCGGCTCGCCTCTCGATGAGACTTACGGCTTGCGACGACTCCGCAGCAATTTCATGACATCGGGCCGAAGGCTCGCCGGAACATCGCGGCAGCCGCACGCCTGCTTGTGAGCAGCGTGCCAGACGACGCGCTGCTCGCGCGTCGCTTTGGGCGGCATGGGATGGGACCGGTGCCATTCCTCGTTGATGGCCACGGTCGGCGCGCCTCGCGCTACATCGCCTTGACGATGTTCTCGGTGACCTTCTTGGCGTCGCCGAGCAGCATCATGGTGTTATCGCGATAGAAGAGCGGATTATCGATGCCCGCGTATCCCGAGGCGAGCGAGCGCTTGATGAACATCACGGTGCCGGCCTTCCAGACCTGGAGCACCGGCATGCCGTAGATCGGCGAGGACTTGTCCTCTTCGGCAGCGGGGTTGGTAACGTCATTGGCGCCGATCACGAAGGCGATGTCGGCCTGCGCGAATTCGGAGTTGATGTCCTCGAGCTCGAACACCTCGTCATACGGCACGTTGGCTTCCGCGAGCAGCACGTTCATGTGGCCGGGCATGCGGCCGGCGACGGGGTGAATGGCGTATTTCACCTCGACGCCTTCCTTCTTCAGCATGTCGGCCATTTCGCGCAGCGCGTGCTGGGCCTGCGCCACCGCCATGCCGTAGCCGGGCACGATGATGACCTTGGAGGCGTTCTTCATGATGAAGGCGGCATCGTCCGCCGAGCCGAGCTTGGCCGGCTTCTGTTCGCCGGTTGCCCCACCGGCCGCGGCGGTCTCGCCGCCGAAGCCGCCGAGGATGACGGAGATGAAGGACCGGTTCATCGCGTGGCACATGATGTAGGACAGGATCGCGCCGGAGGAGCCGACCAGCGCGCCGGTGATGATCAGCGCGGAATTGCCGAGCGTGAATCCGATGCCGGCCGCGGCCCAGCCGGAATAGGAGTTCAGCATCGAGATCACGACCGGCATGTCGGCGCCGCCGATCGGGATGATCATGAGCACGCCGAGCGCCAGCGCGAGGATGACGATCATCCAGAAGTCGAACGCGCTGCCTGAGAGCACGAGGCCGACGATGAAGAACACCAGCGCCAGAGCCAGCGCGATGTTGATGATGTGGCGGAACGGCAGGAGGATCGGCGCGCCGCTCATGCGCGCCGACAGCTTCAGGAACGCGATCACCGACCCGGTGAAGGTCAGCGCGCCGATGGCGACGCCGAGCGACATCTCGACCAGGCTCTGCGGATGGATGTTGCCGGGGGTCCCGATGCCGAAGGCCTCCGGCGCGTAGAACGCGCCGGCCGCGACCAGCACTGCGGCCATGCCGACCAGCGAGTGGAAGGCTGCGACCAGTTCCGGCATCGAGGTCATCGGCACGCGGCGGGCGATCACCGCGCCGACGCCGCCGCCGATCGCGACCGCGAGGATGACGAGGATCCACGCCACGCCGTCGGCCGGCGGATGGCTTGCGAGCGTGGTCGCGACCGCGATCGCCATGCCGATCATGCCGAACAGATTGCCCTGGCGCGACGATGCCGGGCTCGACAGCCCGCGCAGCGACAGGATGAACAGCACCCCCGCCACGAGATACAAGAATGCAGAGAGATTGGCGCTCATCTCAGGTCCCCATTGATCCCTTCAGCCCGAGGTGGCCGCTCACTTCGACTTCTTCTTGTACATCGCCAGCATGCGCTGGGTGACAAGGAAGCCGCCGAAAATGTTCACGCAGGCGAAGACGAGCGCGACGAAGCCGAAGCCGCGCGCCCAGCCCGAGCCGCTCGAAATCATGCCGACCCCCACCGCGAGCAGCGCGCCGACCACGATCACCGAGGAGATCGCGTTGGTGACGCTCATCAGCGGCGTATGCAGCGCCGGCGTCACCGACCAGACGACGAAATAGCCGACGAAGACGGCGAGGACGAAGATCGACAGCTGGAAGATGAAGGGGTCGACGAGCTGTGCTGCATGCTCCATGGCGGCTCTCCTTAAACCCGATTTAAGATGATTTGGGCTGGAAGTTCGGGTGGATCACGGCGCCGTCTTTCGTCAGCGCAGTGGCCTTGACCAGCTCGTCGTCCCAGTTGACGGCGAGCTTCTTCTCTTTCTTGTCGACCATGGTCTCGATGAAGGAGAACAGGTTGCGGGCATAGAGGCTGGAAGCCGAAGCCGCGACGCGGCCGGCGACGTTGGTGTAGCCGACGATCTTGATGCCATCGACGTCGACCACCTCGCCCGGCTTCGCACCCTCGACATTGCCGCCGCGCTCGACGGCGAGATCGACCAGCACCGAGCCCGGCTTCATCGACCTGACCATGTCGGCGCTGACGAGCTTCGGCGCCGGCCGGCCCGGAATCAGCGCGGTCGTGATCACGATGTCCTGCTTCTTGATGTGCTCGGCGGTGAGCGCGGCCTGCTTGGCCTGGTACTCCCTGGACATTTCCTTGGCGTAGCCGCCGGCGGTCTGTGCGTTCTTGAACTCCTCGTCCTCGACCGCGAGGAATTTCGCGCCGAGCGATTCGACCTGCTCCTTGGTGGCGGGACGCACGTCCGTGGCTGTGACGACGGCGCCGAGGCGGCGCGCGGTCGCGATCGCCTGGAGGCCGGCGACGCCGACGCCCATCACGAACACCTTGGCCGCAGGCACGGTGCCGGCGGCCGTCATCATCATCGGGAAGGCGCGGCCGAAGGCCTCGGCGCCCTCGATCACGGCGCGGTAGCCGGCGAGATTCGCCTGCGAGGACAGCACGTCCATCACCTGCGCGCGGGTGATGCGCGGCATCAGCTCCATGGCGAATGCGGAGATGCCGGCATCGGCCATCGCTTTGAGCGCCGCGTCGTTGCCGTAGGGATCCATGATCGCGATGACGAGCGCGCCTCGCTTGTACTGCGCGAGATCGGCCCCCTCGGGGCGCTTCACCTTGATGATGATGTCCGCGTCCTTGAGCGCGTCGGCACTGACTGTGGCGCCAGCCGCGGTGAATTCGGAATCCGGCAGGCCCGACTTGATACCGGCGCCTGGCTCGACGGCAACCTCGGCGCCCAGCGCTATGAACTTCTTCACCGTGTCAGGCGAAGCGGCGACGCGCGGCTCCGACGGATCGATTTCCTTGGCAACGGCAATCTTCATGAGGCCTCCGGCGACGCGGGAAAAAGCGCGCACGCGAACTTAGCGTTACTCCCGCAACGTTGGATACCGGTTTTGGGACCGGCTTGAATGCAAATTTTATGGGCACCGACGACGCTGGCGGCGCGGCAGACGATGGATCAGGTGAGGAAGATCGCCATCAGGATCACGATGAGCGCGACCGAGGCCGTGCCGTACTTCACCAGTTTGATGAAGCCCTCATAGGTCTGCTCGTGGGCAACATAGTCGTTGCCGTCGGCGGTGGTGTAGGCCACTTCGCTATGGTCAGCCATTGATGTCCCCAGTCGAAAGTCGAATTCCTGGGTGGCAATACCGCAAAGCTTCGGGCAGGGCAACGGCACGCAGGCGGGGTTTTCCCGCAAATCGGCTCATTTGGAATCCCAATTGTCGCGGATCCAGCGCGCGAGGCTCTCCTCGCTGACTTCGCCAGCAGCAAGTGAGAGGATGATGGCCGTCGCCTCCGCAGGATCGGGACTGAAGGCCGCGCCGTTCTTGTGCAGGAAGACCATCATCGCCATGAAGGCAATGCGCTTGTTTCCATCGACAAATGCATGGTTCTTCGCGAGACCAAACGCGTAGGCTGCGGCGAGTTCATCCAGCGGAGCCTGCTGGTAGCGCCATTTGTTGATCGGCCGGTCCAGCGCCGATCGCAGCATGCCGTCATCGCGTAGCCCCGGCGCACCGCCAAAACGGCGAAGCTGGCGGCTGTGAATTGCGACAGCCTGCTCATAGCTGATCCACAGCGGCTCTTGAGGCTCGCTCATCCGGTCAGCCAGCTATTTTGCGAGCGCAGCGAGCGTATCGCGATACTTGTCCATGATCTCGTCGGCGATTTCCATCGTCCGCTCGAAATCCGGATCGTAGGGCAACGCCTGGAAACCGCCGCCGGGCAATTCGACGATATGCAATTGCTGCCCGCGCTTGAGATCGAGCCGCTGCATCAGTTCGCGCGGCAGCAGCAACCCGTCCGAATTGCCGATCTTCTTGATCTCGATTTTCATGGCTGCTCCAACACGTTATACATATGTATAACATCCCGAGGGAACCAGTTCAACAGATGTTTTATTCGCGTCGGCGCGAGGCTCAGCCCATCGCTTCCAGCTCGTCGATCATGCCGGCGATGACGCTCAGCCCGCCGTCCCAGAATTTGGGATCCTTGGCGTCCAGCCCGAACGGCCGCAGCAGCTCGGAATAGTGCTTGGTGCCGCCGGCGGCGAGCATGTCGAGATAGCGCTCGGCAAAGCCTTCGGCCGCATTCTCGTAGACGGCGTAGAGCGAGTTCACGAGGCAGTCGCCGAAGGCATAGGCATAGACGTAGAACGGCGAATGGATGAAGTGCGGAATGTACATCCAGTAGTTCTCATAGCCCGCCTTGATCTCGATCGCGGGTCCCAGGCTCTCGCCCTGCACCGACAGCCAGATCTCGCCGAGCCGCGTCGCGGTGAGCTCGCCTTTCTTGCGCTCGGTGTGGACCGCGCGCTCGAAGGAATAGAACGCGATCTGCCGCACCACAGTGTTGATCATGTCCTCGACCTTGCCGGCGAGCAGCGCCTGACGCTGCCTTGCATTCCTGGTCTGGGCAAGCAGCCGCTTGAACGTGAGCATCTCGCCGAACACGCTCGCGGTCTCCGCCAGCGTCAGCGGCGTCGGCGCCATCAGCGCGCCGTTCTTCGCCGCCAGCACCTGATGGACGCCATGACCGAGCTCATGCGCGAGCGTCATCACGTCGCGCGGCTTGCCCTGGTAGTTCATGAGCACGTAGGGGTGCGCCGATGGCGTGGTCGGATGCGAGAACGCCCCCGGCACCTTGCCCGGCCGCACCGGCGCGTCGATCCAGCGATCGGTGAAGAAGCGCTCGGCGATATCGGCCATCTTGGGCGAGAAGCCGCGATAGGCCGTCAGCACCATGCTTCGCGCCTCCGGCCAGGCGATGACGTCGGTCGCCGCAAACGGCAACGGCGCGTTGCGGTCCCAATAGGCCAGCCGCTTCTTGCCGAACCACTTCGCCTTCAGCGCATAATAGCGATGCGACAGCTTCGGATAGGCCGCTCGCACCGAGGCGACCAGCGCATCCACCACCTCGCGCTCGACCCGGTTGTTGAGATGGCGGGAATCCGCGACGTCCTTGAAGCCGCGCCAGCGATCGGAGATGTCCTTGTCCTTGGCCAGCGTGTTGGTGATCAGCGCAAAGGTGCGCTCATTGGCCTTGAAGGTCTTCGCCAGGGCTTCCGCTGCGCTCTTGCGCTTGGCGCCGTCGCGGTCCTGCAGCAGATTGAGCGTCGGCTCGATCGCGAGCTCCCTGGATCCGACCTTGAAGCGCAGGCCGGAGATGGTCTGGTCGAACAGCCGGTTGAAGGCGGAATAGCCGGTCTGCGCCTTCTCCAGGAAGAGCTGCTCGAGCTTGTCGTCGAGCTGATACGGCTTCTCCTTGCGCAAGTCTTCGATCCACGGACGGTAGTGGGCGAGCTCGGTGGCCTGCATCGCGCGGTTCAAAATATCGTCATCGATCCGATTGAGCTCGAGCGCGAAGAACAGAAGATGTGTCGACGCCGCCGTCAGGCGCTCGGACACGTCGCCGTAAAACTTTGAAATCGCAGGGTCCACGCTGTCGCCGGCATGGACGAGACCGGCATAGGAGCCGAGACGGCCGGCGAGATCGTCGATCGCCTCATAGCGTCGCACGGCTTCAGCGAGCCATTTTCCGCCATCTTCGTTTGCTGTCCCTGTTGCCAGCTTGCCCTTGTAGTCCGTCTCGAAGGCGACGCAGTCGATATCCAGCTTTTCGAGATCGCGCGCCACTTCCGGCGCGTCGATCCCGGAATAGAGATCGGCGAGGTTCCACTCCGGAAGCTTGCCGGTCTTGCTCGCAGCCTTTGCAAGTGAAGGCTTGGCGAGCGAAGGTTTGGCGAGCGAAGGTTTGGCGGGCGAAGGCTCGGAGGATTTTTTCTTGGCGGGGGATTTCTTGGTGGCTGGCTTGCGGAGTGCCGATTTTGTGAGAGCGGTCTTGGAGCGCGAAGTCATTGTGTGGAAAACCTGTGTTCAACAATCGCGACGGCGGGCGGGGGCATCAAGGCTTAAGCATGCGTTAATCGGCTTCGGCCAGAGTGCCCCGATTCGAGACAGATAGTAGTAGCGTGCGGGGAACACCATGGCTGCCAGTATTTTGATCGCCGATGACGACGCTGTAGCCCGCCGGCTGGTCGAGAACATGGTGCAGAAATGCGGCTATGAGACGGTCGTCGTGGAGTCCGGGGACGCCGCAATTGCCACCCTCACCGCCCCCGACGCGCCGGCCATCGACGCCGTCATCCTCGATCTCGTGATGCCCGGCCTCGACGGCATGGGCGTACTTGCGAAGATCCGCGAAGCCGGCCTGAGCATCCCTGTCATCGTGCAGACCGCCCATGGCGGCATCGACAACGTGATCTCGGCGATGCGCGCGGGCGCGGCCGATTTCGTCGTCAAGCCGGTCGGCGTGGAGCGGCTCCAGGTCTCCTTGCGCAACGCGCTCAATACGTCCGCGCTCAAGGGCGAATTGCAGCGCATCCGTCACAGCCGTGAGGGCCGGCTGACTTTCTCCGACATCATCACGCGCGCTGAGGCAATGACCCCGGTGATGCGAGCCGCACAGAAGGCGGCGAATTCCGCGATCCCCGTGCTGATCGAGGGCGAGTCCGGCGTCGGCAAGGAAATGTTCGCGCGCGCCATCCATGGCAGCGGCGAGCGCAAGGCCAAGCCGTTCGTCGCGGTCAATTGCGGCGCGATTCCCGACAATCTCGTCGAGTCCATCCTGTTCGGCCACGAGAAGGGCGCCTTCACCGGCGCCACCGAGCGGCACATGGGCAAGTTTGTCGAGGCTCATGGCGGCACGCTGTTTCTGGACGAGGTCAGCGAGCTGCCGCTGACCGCGCAGGTGAAGCTGCTGCGCGCGCTCCAGGAAGGTGCCGTGGAGGCCGTCGGCGGCCGCAAGCCGGTCAAGGTCGACGTCCGCATCATCTCGGCAACCAATCGCAAGCTGCTGGAGCGGGTGAAGCAGGGACATTTCCGGGAAGACCTGTTCTATCGCCTGCACGTGCTGCCGCTGACGATCCCCTCGCTGCGCGCCCGGCGCGAGGACATCCCGCATCTGCTCAGGCATTTCCTGGCGCGCTTTGCCGCCGAGGAGAACCGCCCGATCACCGGCATCAGCGGCGAGGCGGTCGCGCACCTGGCCCAGCTCGACTGGCCCGGCAACATCCGCCAGCTCGAAAACGCGGTCTACCGCGCCGTGGTGATGAGCGACGGCGACCAGCTCGACATTGGCGATTTCCCCCTGCTCGCCTCGCAGCCGCATCCCGCCACGGATATTCCGACCGCTCCGCTGATGCTGGAGCCGGCGGCGATACCTTCGATAGCTTCAGGTACTGAAATACCGATCGCGCCACTCCCCGCCGTGGGGACTCTCGCCATGCTCACCGCGACCGGTGATGTCCGCGCGCTGGAGGACATGGAGAACGAGATCATCCGCTTCGCGATCTCGCATTATCGCGGCCAGATGTCCGAAGTGGCTCGCCGCCTCAAGATCGGCCGGTCGACGCTCTACCGCAAACTCGACGAGGCCGGGGTTCCCGGACATGGCGGCAAAAGCGGTGAGGAGACGCACTGAGCCGGGTGCGAACGGAGGTTCGCGCGACGGTGCGCGACAGCGGTAAGCCGTTCGCATGACGACAGAATTCGACTGCGATTTGAACCGTGACCCGGAAGTGACAGACAGACGGAAAACCGCGTGGCAGAAGCGCACAATCCGTTGCCAAGAGGCTCCCTTGAAGTCAGTTTGTCGTGAGTTGTCCCGGGTAGCGCTGGCCGCAGAATCGGGGCCTGTATATCGTCTGCGTAGGAATCGTTGCGTGCAGGCGTGCAACTTTCGAGAGGCCGGCGCGGTTTAGCCGAAGCTCATCATTAGGCGATAACGAAGCTGTTCCACGAGGGGACAGCTCACCCGAGGGGTGCGACACAATGCGTGACTGTTTGAACCACCGTGCGGGCTTTGACCGTGTCTTGATGACGGTTGCAGCGACCTTCCTCGCGGTGTCCGCCAGCTCGGCGCTGGCGCAGGACCAGGCGCGCAGCAGCGCTGCCGAGCTCGCGATCGAAGCTGCGATCCCGCGCCCAGAGCCGGCAAACGTCCCGCCCCCCACTGCAGCCGACATCAAGCTCGACACCACCGCCACGGTGCAGGATCCCACCAAGGAAATCGCGAAGGAGCCCGTCAAGGCGGACGCCGCGCCTGCGCCGGACAAGGTCGAGACCAGGCCGTCCGACGTCGTCACCACGCCGGCGCCCGAAGCGCCGAAGAGCGAGACTGCGAAGACCGAGCCTGCAAACACCGAGCCTGCAAAGGCTGACACCGCGACCGCCACGCCGGCGGCTCCCGCGGCTCCCGCTGCAGCGGCTCCCGCCGCCGAGCCGGTGAAGGCCGCGAGCAACGTGCCCGCAGCCGACCAGCCGGTCGCGGACAAGCTCAGGGACATCATCGGCGCCAGGACCGCGCGCTATTTCGACCGCAAGAACGAGCGCGCGGCGATCGAGAAGTTCTACGGCGCACGCGATTTCGCGCCGGTCTGGACGCAAGGCGGCATCCCGACCGCTGCCGCGAAGGGCGTGATCGCGCGGCTTAAGGACGCGGCCTCCGACGGCCTCAATCCCGCCGACTATCCGTTGCCGGATTTCGCCGCCGCCACGACGCCCGATGCGCTGGCGGATGCCGAGCTCAAGCTCACCGCGAGCATGTTCGACTACGCACGTCATGCCCAGAGCGGCCGCATGCATTGGTCGCAGGTCAGCGGCGACATTCTCTATCCCGAGCATCCGGTCGACCCCAACGAGGTGCTCGCCAAGGTCACGACCGCGGCGGATGCTTCCGCAGCGCTCGACAGCTACAACCCGCCGCACAAGCTCTACAAGGAGCTGAAGGCCAAACTCGCCGAGCTGCGCGGCCAGGGCAACGGCCCTGTGATCGAGATCACCGACGGTCCGGCGCTGAAATACACGCCGGCCAGCAAGAAGCAGGCTGAGATCGTCGTGGAAGATCCGCGCGTGCCGCAGCTCCGCGCCAAGCTCGGCCTGGCCGAGAATTCCAGCGACACCCGCTACGACGCGGCGGTCGCCGAGGCCGTGCGCAAATTCCAGAGCGGCGCCGAGATGAAGGCAACCGGCATCCTCGACGACAAGACCGTCAAGGCGCTCAACACTCCCAAGCGCGACAAGCAGATCGACGTCGTGCTGGTCAACATGGAGCGCTGGCGCTGGCTGCCGCGCGACCTCGGCGCGTCTTCGCTGGGAGATGCCTATGTCATCCTCAACATTCCCGACTTCACGTTGAAGGTGATGCAGCGCGGCCATCAGGTCTGGACCACCCGTGTCGTCACCGGCAAGCCCGGCCAGCACGCCACCCCGCTGCTGACCGAGACGATGAAGTACATCACGGTCAATCCGACCTGGAACGTGCCGCCGTCGATCGTCTACAACGAATACCTGCCGGCGCTGCAGCAGGACCCGACCGTGCTTCAGCGCATGGGCCTCAGGCTCGAGCAGAACCGCGACGGCTCGGTGCACATCTCGCAGCCGCCCGGCGAAGCCAACGCGCTCGGCCGCATCCGCTTCAATTTCCCGAACAAGTTCCTGGTCTATCAGCACGACACGCCGGACAAGCAGTTGTTCGCCAGGGACGAGCGCGCATTCAGCCATGGCTGCATGCGCGTACAGAATCCGGATCAATACGCCTCCGTGCTGCTCAACATCACCATGCCGAACGAGAAGTACACGCCGGAGCGCGTGCGCAGCATGTACGGCAAGAGCGAGATCGATCTGAAATTCCCGACGCCGATCCCTGTCAACATCACCTATCAGACTGCGTTCGTGGATGATGCCGGCAAGCTGCAATTCCGCAAGGACATCTACGGCCGCGATGCGACCATGATCAACATCCTGAAGAATAGCCGCGGCAAGGACCTGGAGAGCGTCGTCGCCCACTCCCAGCCGAGCTATTCGCGCCCGGCGACGACGTTGCCCTCCGGCGTGGCGGTGGCCAACAATGGCGGTGGCTTCGCCTCGTCCGGCCCGAACTTCTTCGAGCGGCTGTTCGGGGCTCCCACCCCGCCGCCGGCTCCGGTCGGCCGCCGCCCGCAGCAGCAGCGGGTGTTTACCCGCTGAGTCCGGCTCGTTGCCTTATTTCCGAAAATTCCGCAATGATATCAGCGACTCCGTCCCCCGGGATGGGGTCGCTTAACGTTAACCATCGTCAACCTGGGTCCGGGCAGCGGCTTCTTTTGGCCACAGTCAACCGCTTAGGATTGCACTCTGACTTGGTTTGGGGGCGGGAAGGTCAACCTCGAATTAACCTTCTTGCTTTAAGAAAGCGTTCATCCTCTTCGCGCTGCTAACGGGGTTGGCGGGAGAGTCCATTTTGAACGCTCGTCGACTGGGTGGGCTCATACGTGCTGACTGGTCTCGCACGCAAATTCGTTGTGCTGTCGTTGTCCCATGCGGGGGTGAAGGCCGGATCCCGGATCGGCCTCGCCTCCGTGTTGCTGCTTGCCGCCGCAGGCTCGGTCCACGACGCTGCGGCGCTGAACGAGACCAAGACGCTCTCCTTCCACCACACCCATTCCGGCGAAGACCTCACCGTCACCTTCAAACGCGACGGCCGCTATGACGAGGCCGCGCTGAAGCAGCTCAACCATTTCCTGCGCGACTGGCGCACCCAAGATGAAACGGTCATGGACCGTCGCCTCTTCGACATCCTCTGGGAAGTCTATCGCGACGTCGACGGCAAGCAGCCGATCCAGATCATCTCCTCCTACCGCTCCCCCGCCACCAACGCCATGCTCCGCCGCCGCTCCTCCGGCGTGGCGCGCTCCAGCCAGCACATGCTGGGACATGCGATGGACTTCTACATCCCGGGCGTGCCGCTGGAGCAGATCCGTTTCGCCGGCCTGCGCCTCCAGCGCGGCGGCGTCGGTTTCTATCCGACCTCCGGCTCGCCCTTCGTGCATCTGGACACCGGCAGCGTCCGGCACTGGCCGCGCATGACGCATGACCAGCTCGCCCGCGTCTTCCCGGACGGCAAGACGGTGCATCTGCCGACCGACGGCGTTCCGCTGAAGAACTATGAGCTGGCCAGGGCCGAGATCGAGCGGCGCGGCAGCGGCGACGACGCCGGCAGCAAGCCGAATTTCTTCGCCGCCTTGTTCAGGAGCAAGCCGGCTCCTGCCGCGAGCAGCGACGAGGATGACGAGGGCGCGCCCGCAACGGCCGCGAAGCCGTCCGCGCCGACCGTGGTCGCAGCCGCCGCCAGGCCCGCCGAGCCGGTGCCGACGCCCCGCGCCAAGCCGCAGATCGCCGCAACCTTCCAGCTCGCTTCGGCCGATGCCCAGATCGTTGCGCCGCCCAAGCCGAAGCCCGCGCCCGTGGCTGACAAGCCGGCGGCCGGCAAGTCTGTTGAAGGCAAGCTGGAGACACCGGCCGACATCATCAATGCCCGCGGCTTCTGGGATGATGTCCCGGCCGCGCCGCAGCAGGCGACGCCGGCTCAGGTCGCAGCGTTGAAGGCGCGTCAGGCGCTGGCCGCCGCCACCGATCCGCAACCAACCGCGAGCGTGACCAACGCGGCCTTCCAGGCCCTGGCTTACGCACCGGCGGCCTCCCCGGTCGACCGCGCCAACGTCGTCGCAGCGTCCGCACCGATCCCGCGCTCCGCCCGCCCGGCTGCGGCCACCCGCAGCGTGGCTCAGGCGACGGAGATCAACATGGTGGTCGGCAAGAGCATCGACGGCAGGGTCGCAACCGCCACCCGCCTCTCCGCGGCCAAGGGCGAAAGCATCTGGCTCAAGATCGTGATGCTGTCGCCGAGCGCCAGTCGCGCGATGTCGGTGACGCTGATGGGCGAGCTCGACACGGTCGCGCTGCGTGCCTATTTCGTCAAGCCGCGCGCGGTCGTCACGATGGGTTTTGTCGACGATCCGATGCAGGGCCTGTCCTGCGACAGCTTCTCGGGCAGCGCGACTGCAAAGCTCGAGACCACGTCCTTCGTCTTGCGCACCGCCTCGCTGCGCTGAGTCCCGGGTCCAGCAAGGCTCTTTCTGCTCTCCCTCGCTCGGATCGATCAAGCCGGCAGGCCAGCCGCGATGAGGCCGGACTCGTGGCGCTTCCGGTCGAGTTCGCGCTTGTAGTGCAGCGTCGCCAGATGAACGGCCACCGAGAACCCTGGTTCGCGCTTCAACACCTCCGCGGCGTGAGCGCCAGCCGCGATCGCATTCTTCATCTGCGCGAACGTCGCGGCCAGGAACGCGTGATGGGTGTAGTCGGGGCGTGTGATCCTTGAAAACGCCTCGGCGGCCTCGGCGTATTTCTCCGCGCAATAATAGGCGCGGCCCAGGTGGCTCCAGAAGCGCTCTGGATGATAGGGGTTGAGGCGCATCGCTTTCCTGATCCAGTCGATGCCTTCCTCCGGCAAGCCCAGCCAGGTCAGGAGCTCCCCCTGTTGCACGACCACCAGGTCGTAATTCGGGTTGAGGGCAAGCGCACGCTCCTGATGATAGGTGGCCTTCTCGTAATCGTGACGCGTCAGATTGAGTGCGGCGAGTATGCGGTGCACGTCCGCGTCATTGTCATCGAGCGCCAGCGCGATCTCGAGTTCCGAAGCCACCTGCTCGAAGGTCGCCTCGCGGTCGGCGCACCAGCCATAGATCCAGCATTGGCCGAGCACGCATGCCATCCAGGCATGAGCGTGGGCATAGTTCGGATCCATCGCCAGCGCGCGGTTGAGCAGCGTTTGCGCCTGTGCGTTGTCGTCGCGGTTTGACCGGTGATGCAGGAGCTTTGCAGCCAACACGCATTCGTAAGCGGGCATGTTGTCGGTCGGCTTGCGCTTGGTGCGGTCGTGCGTTGCGGCTTCTACCCGGCCGGGCAAAGTCGCCACGATCGCGCGGGTCATCTCGTCCTGGATGGCGAAGATGTCCCGGAGCTCGCGATCGTAGCGTTCGGCCCAGATATGGCGGTCGGTCTCTGCATCGATCAGCTGCACGGTGACACGGACGCGCTCCCCGGCCTTCCGCACGCTGCCCTCGATGACGTAGTCAACTCCGAACTCACGGCCGATGTCCTGAACCTTGACGGCCTTGCCCTTGTAGACGAACGTCGAGTTGCGGGAGATGACAAGCAGGTCGTGAAAGCGTGAAAGCTCGGTGATGATGTCCTCGGTGAGACCGTCCGCGAAGAACTCCTGCTCCGGATCGCCACTCATATTGGCGAATGGGAGCACGGCGATGGACGGCTTCTTCGAGACACCCGGTGGCGTCAGTGCAGTGTTCGACCCGTCGGGCAGGCTTGCAGGCCCCTCGGCCAGCCGAATGCGGAAGACGCGGATCGGGCGAGCGATGTTCTTGACGCTCTGTTCACCGAGATCATCGAACTGAACCCCGTCCAGCCGGTCGCCGACCTGATCGCGCACCGCGCCGGAAACGCAGATTCCTCCAGGCTCGGCCAGCGCCTCCAGCCGCGCCGCGACGTTGACGCCATCGCCGAAAATGTCGTTCTGATCGACGATGACATCGCCCAGATTGATGCCGATGCGGAATTGGATCCACCGCGGCGGCGGAACGTCGGCATTGCGTCGCGCCATCCGGCGCTGAACCTCGGCGGCACAGAGCACGGCATCGACGACGCTGTGGAATTCGGCCAACATGCCGTCGCCGGTCGTCTTGATGATACGGCCGCGGTTCTTGGCAATGGCTGGATCGATCAGTTCGACCCGATGGGTCTTGAGGCGCGCGAGAGTGCCGGCCTCGTCGACCTCCATAAGCCGGCTAAAACCGACCATGTCGGCGGCGAGGACCGCGGCGAGCCTGCGCTCTGGTCCCGGCACATCCATCGCTCGGTCTCTTCACCGAGCACTCTAGCAGACGCAGAGGTTCTGCCCAAGCGTGTTGCGCGCCAACACCCCGGCGATGCGCCTCAGATCATCCCCAGCGCCTGCATGTAGGTCTCGAGAATGGTCTCGGCCTCGGCGCGCTCGTTGGGGTCCTGCTTGCGCAGGCGCACGATGGTGCGCAGCGCCTTGACGTCGTAGCCGTTGCCCTTGCTTTCGGCATAGACGTCGCGGATGTCGTCGGAGATCGCCTTCTTCTCTTCCTCCAGCCGCTCGATGCGCTCGATGATGGACTTGAGCTGGTCCTTGGCAAATTTCGTCGCGGGCTCGTCGTCGCGGACGGCGGCGGAGGTGGCCATCTTGTACTCCCAATGGAACTGGCAAAACGAGGTGACGCCGGCATCCCTCACCGCGCGTGCTGGGTAGACCCTTAGGGTTGGGGCCAGCTGCATTCAAGCAAGCATCGCGCTCGTCCACAGCGCGCCCACACCTTCCTGCGCCGAGGCGAAGAAAGCTGTTGTCTGGGTGCGACTCGGGCGATGGAGGTCGGGGCCGTTCAATGCCCGTGGGGATGGACCTTCTGCATCGTCTCGAGCTGCTCGGGCGTGGCCGTGCCCTGGTACTTCGCCTTCCAGGCCTCGTATGGCATGCCGTAGACGGCCTCCCGGCTCTCGTCCTTGCTCAAGGGCACGCCCTGGGCGTCCGCGGCGTCCTTGAGCCAGTTGGACAGGCAGTTGCGGCAGAAGCCCGCCAGATTCATCAGATCGATGTTCTGGACGTCCGTCCGCGTCTTCAAATGGTCGACCAGGCGCCGGAAAGCCGCCGCCTCGAGCTCCGTTCTGGTTTTGTCGTCGATTGCCATGGCTGTATCCCTTAGGGGCCCGTCCCGATGGCGGTCACCCTTACGGGATCAGGTGGGTCCTGTCACAGATTTTGCCATATCGCGGCGCAAACGGGCCCAAGCCCGGCTTCGGGGCGCGCCCCCGGCCCAACGCCAAATCGTCAATGATCTGGTATAGCTTCCGCAACAATGATTGCCGAATCTCCCCGCCTCCCGCTTCGCCTGCTTGCCCGGTTGGTCCCGGTGCTGGTCGTCGCCCTGCTGTGCCTTTGCGCCAGCCCGGCCTCGGCCGATTTCCGCCTCTGCAACAACACTTCGAGCCGGGTCGGGATCGCGCTCGGCTACAAGGATGCCGAGGGCTGGACCACCGAGGGCTGGTGGAACATCTCGTCACGCTCTTGTGAGACGCTGCTCCGGGGCACGCTGGTCGCCCGCTACTACTACATCTACGCCATCGACTACGACCGCGGCGGCGAATGGTCGGGCCAGGCCTTCATGTGCTCGCGCGACAAGGAGTTCACCATCCGCGGCACCGAGGATTGCCTCGCGCGCGGCTATGATCGGACCGGCTATTTCGAGGTCGACACCGGTGAGCAGCGGGCCTGGACGGTGCAGCTGACCGACGCCAACGAACAGCCGGCGCAGCAACGCGTACCTGGCCTGCCCGGCCCGGTTGGCCCGGGCGTTCCGGGTTTGCCCAATGGTCCGCCCGGTGGTACGCCCCCCGCCGCGCCTGGCCTCCCGCCAGCGCCCTCGTCCCCGTCTGGAAATAAGCCATGAGGCGTCTTCGCCGTATCAAGATTCTCGCGACCCTGGGACCGGCTTCTTCAGACCTCGCGATGATCCGCCGCCTGTTCGAGGCCGGCGCCGACCTGTTCCGCATCAACATGAGCCACACCTCGCATGACAAGATGCGGGAGCTGGTGGCGACGATCCGCAACGTCGAGAGCAGCTATGGCCGGCCGATCGGCATCCTGGTGGACCTCCAGGGCCCCAAGCTCCGGCTCGGCGCCTTTGCCGAAGGCGCGGTCCAGCTCCAGAACGGGCAGACCTTCACGCTGGATTCCGACAAGACGCCGGGCGATGCCACGCGCGTCCATCTCCCGCATCCGGAGATCCTGGCTGCGTTGCGGCCGGGCCATGCGCTGCTGCTCGACGACGGCAAGGTGCGGCTGATCGCGGAGGAGACCTCGAAAGACCACGCGGTGACACGTGTCGTCGTCGGCGGCAGGATGAGCGACCGCAAGGGCGTCAGCCTGCCCGACACCGACCTGCCGGTCTCGGCGATGACGCCGAAGGACCGCGCCGACCTCGAGGCGGCCCTCGTCACCGGCGTCGACTGGATCGCGCTATCGTTCGTGCAGCGCGCCGACGACGTCATCGAGGCCAAGAAAATGATCCGCGGTCGCGCCGCCGTGATGGCCAAGATCGAGAAGCCGCAGGCGATCGATCGCCTCGCCGACATCATCGAGGCTTCCGACGCGCTGATGGTGGCGCGTGGCGATCTCGGCGTCGAACTGCCGCTCGAGCGCGTGCCGAGCCTGCAGAAGCAGATGACGCGGATGGCCCGCCGCGCCGGCAAGCCGGTGGTGATCGCGACCCAGATGCTGGAATCGATGATCCAGTCGCCGGTGCCGACCCGCGCCGAGGTCTCCGACGTCGCCACGGCCGTCTACGAGGGTGCCGACGCCATCATGCTGTCGGCGGAATCGGCGGCCGGCAAATTCCCGATCGAGGCGGTCTCGACCATGAACCGCATCGGCGAGGAGGTCGAGCGCGACCCGACCTACCGGTCGGTGATCATGGCCCAGCGCCCCGCCCCCGAATCCACCGCGGGCGATGCCATCGCGGACGCCGCCCGGCAGATCGCCGAGACGCTCGACCTGCCCGCCCTGATCTGCTGGACCAGCTCGGGCTCGACCGCGGTGCGCGTGGCCCGCGAGCGGCCGAAGCCGCCGATCGTGGCGATCACGCCGAACATCACCACGGGCCGCCGGCTCGCCGTGACCTGGGGCGTGCATTGCGTGGTGGCGGAAGACGCACGCGACCAGGACGACATGGTGAGCCGCGCCGGCCAGATCGCGTTCCGGGACGGTTTCGTCCGCGCCGGCCAGCGCGTGATCATCGTCGCCGGCGTCCCGCTCGGCATTCCCGGCACCACCAACATGGTGCGCATCGCCTCGGTTGGCCCCGAGGGCGACGCCAACATGTGATTTCCGGCCGCTCCGACAAAAAGTGCGAAAACAACCCCATGCACAGTAGACGGCGACTTCGGCGCGCGTGCTGCGGTTTTTCGAAAAGGCGAGCCCGACCAGCGGCCTGAGCGCGATCAGGTCTCCACCTCGTAGCGTGACCGATTTTACGCCCCGACCAGCGCCTTCGTCGTCGGCAGCAGCGTCTGCTGCACCACGAGGCCGCGGGCGCGGGCGTCCATGACGCCGACCGCGCGCAGCGCCAGCAGCGTCACGGTCTGCACCGCATCGCGCATCTTGACGGGATCATCGAGATTGTCGGGCGCGAGCGGCCCGACCAGGGCCTCATGCAGCGCGCCGAGCAATGCGGTGGCGGCGAGCGCGGTATCCTGAGCCGGCAGATGACCGGCGCGCACGGCGGCATCGATTCGCGCGGCGATTTCGCCCGCGATCTCGCGCCGGCTGGCAAGGCGCGAGGCACTGACATCGACATCGACAGGCTCGGCCAGGATGCCCCAGGCCAGCCTGCGCTGCGACAGGGTATGGACCGCCACGGTGGTCACGGCCGCCGCCAGCGCCGAGGACGGCCCCGGCGCGGCATCGGCTGCCCTCCGGATCGCCGCGAGCTCGTCGCGGGAGACCTCGGCAATGAGCTCGGAGATCAGGTCGGCCTTGGAGGGGAAGTAGCGGTAGACCGTGCCCGCTGCGACATTGGCCCGGACCGCGACGGGCGCGATCTGCACCGCCGCCATACCGCCTTCCGCTGCCGCGTCCCGCGCCGCCGCCAGTATAGCGCTGCGCCGCGCCGCAAGGCGCTTCACCACTTGATGCGTCCGCCGATAAACCATGGCGCGCTTCCTGTCCCACACGCCGGCCACACGCCCTGCGGCCAAACGCTTCGTCACGTCAAAAGATGCAAATCGCCCCGCAAGGACTGAACAACTATTCAGGGTGAATGACAAGATGGGAAATGCGTGAAGTGTCACAACGAGGCGAGTTGAATGGGCTCGCGCGACGAGATGCTATTGCGCGATGTCCACCTGAAAGGACCGCCGCTCGATCTCGGCACCCCTTCGGCTCAGAACAAAAGTCGCGGTGTAGGTGCCGGGCGGCCAGGTGGAGCCCGTGCGCTTCCTTCCAGCCGAGATGAAATATTGGGCCTGGTCTCGCGGCAGCTTCGGTGCGCGATACTCCGCAATGACTTGCCCCTGAGGTGACCTCAGCTCGATGGCCTGCTCATCCTCGGCCTGAAGTCCGATTGCGCGAACATACGCAACGATGGCCGCAGAGTGAGAGCCAGACGGGGATCGCTTGATGTCTCCCACCTCGATCTCGTCCATGGTCACCGCTCGATCGGCAAAGCCCGCATTGATGATCTCGGTCGGCCGGTAGTCGGGCGCAGAGCTCGCCATGGGCTGCCACAGCGAACGACCGACGTTGCATTCGCCCTTCGCGGCCCCTTCGGCGAAGGGATCAACGACTGCTCCGTTCTGCCTCACAGTGAAATGCAGATGTGGGAACTCGGTGTTTCCGGACAGACCAACCCGCCCGAGTGCCTGTCCCGCGCTCACGCTGTCGCCGGGCTTCACACTGAGACTGCCCTTGGCCATGTGGCAGTATTGCGTGCTCCAGCCGTTTCCATGTTCGACGATCGCCCCGTTGCCACACTCCTTGCCGGCGATTGCGGCTTTGCCGACGACCTTGACCGATACGTCGTCCATGCCGTCGCGCATGTAAGCAACGCGCCCCGAAGCGGCAGCAACGACCTCGACCCCTTTTCTCTGAAAGTCCAGATCGGGCAGCCGGATGTCGGTGCCGTCGTGGCCGTCATAGGTTCGGTGACCACATCGAAAGTCCAAGGTCTTGTCGGAGGGATCATGGTCAACGTAGTTCTGGATGAAGCAGGTCGTTCCCAATTCGCAGGCAACCGGCCAGGCAAAGAGTTGCGGTTCGGAGCTGTGGGATGCCGCCGCGCCAGCCATGACCGCGCAAAGCGCCGGGGCAGACACAAGCGTTCTCATCCGATCTGTCCGTTCTCTATGAAGGGGCGGGCGGATAGTCTGAACGGCGTACCGTTCGAGACAAAGCGTAGTCCGGACGCGAGAGTTTTATTACTGAAGTCCCAAGAACCTTGGCCAAACATCAGTACACTGTGAAGCCACGTGAACTGGTAAGGATCAGCCCGCGAAGGCAAGAAATCGCGCCCCGAACAATGATGGAATTCTATAGAGACCTACAGCGGTAAGATGCAAATGCGGATGCGAGCGCGACGCAGCTCCGAGCTGCACGTAAGCAGATGGTAAACGCATCCTTGCACCGCCTGAAATGGAAAACCGGTGCGGTTTACCCCAACTTAAACGCGATCATGCTCAGGTCCTGATGCGCGGTTGCGCGCGGTCGCCCAACCCCGAGCCTCCAATGTCGATTTCCGTCATCAGCAGCGTTCCGGTCCGCGGCGTCGCGCGGTGGCTTTTGCCGGTCTGCATCGGCGTCGGTGTCTACCTGTTCTTCCTGGGCGTCGGCGACATCATGCTCCGGGATTCGGATACGCTGTGGCAGATCAAGATCGGGCAGTGGATCCTCGAACACCGCGTGATGCCCTACACCGACATCTATTCGTTCACGCGCGCCGGCGAAGCGTGGATCTCGAGCTCCTGGTTGTCGCAAGTCCTGTTCGCACTGGTCTACGAGCCATCGAACTGGTCGGGCGTGGTCATCCTGACATCGCTCGCGATCGGCGCGACCGCGGCGATCTTCGTTCACCTGCTCGAGCCCTATCTGGAGCCGGCACGCGCTTTCGTGCTCGTGACCCCGCTCCTCTTCATGTCGATGGGTCATTTTCTCGCGCGCCCGCACATGCTGGCGCTGCCCGTCATGGTGGCCTTCGTCGGCGGGCTGCTGGCGGCCGCCGACCGGCGTAGCGCGCCGTCCTGGCTGTTGCTGCCCCTGATGGCGCTGTGGGCCAATCTTCACGGCGGCTTCGTCATGGGCCTGGCCCTGATCGGAGCCATCGGCCTCGATGCGATCGCGTCTTCCGATCGCAAGGACCGGTTTGCCCTGGCGGCGCGCTGGGCCGTGTTCGGACTTGCCGCGCTCGCCGCAAGCTGCTGCACGCCCTATGGCTGGAACACGCTGCTGGCGTCGACCAAGATCCTCAGCCTCGGCAAGCTGCTCTCGCTGATCGGGGAGTGGATGCCGGCCGACTTCAGCTCGCTCGATCTGTTTGGCGCCAGCCTGCTCGGCTTGATCGCCATCGGCTATTGCAGCGGGGTGGTGCTGTCATGGACCCGCATATTCCTGCTGCTCGGACTGATCTGGGCGGCACTCAACCATATCAGAAACATCGAGGCCTTCGCGCTGTTGACGCCCCTCGTGCTGGCAAAACCGTTCGCCGAACATTTCGGAGTGACGAGAGCACTCGCGCTGAGGGGAAGCGAGGCGCGGCCCTCCTTCGCCCTGACCGCACTCGCGGCGCTGGCCATCGTCGCGGCCGGCTGGAGCATCACGCGGTCCTATGCCACGCCGAGCCGTTATGCGTTCATCAGCAATCAATCGCCTGCGGCTGCGGTCGACCTGCTCGAAAAACGGCACGCGCAACGGATCTTCAGCACCGCTCCGATCGGCGGCTATCTGATCACCCGCAACATCAAGAGCTTCATCGATGGCCGCGCCGAGCTGTATGGCGACCAGTTCGTGCTCGACTATTTCGATGCCGTCGAGGGCAAGAACGTGGACACCCTGCTGCGCCTGCTCGAGACCTACCGGATCGACGCGACGCTGCTGAACAAAACCGTTCCCGCCGCCAGGATCATGGACCATCTGCCGGGATGGAAGCGGCTCTATGCGGATGATATCGCCGTGGTTCACGTCCGCGACGACGCGCCGACGCAGCTGCCTTCCGCATCACGGTGAGCCAAGACAAGGCCGCCAGCTCTCGCGGGCCTTCGCCGACGCAAAGTTCGCCTTGAGTCATCCTTCGGCTGCAGCGGGCCCTCGGGTCGCTTTTGCAGCGGGATGTCCGAGGCTCATCGCAAGTCGCCTGCCAAAGCGAGCGTCATGAACTATGCACCTCAACCGGTCGTCCGGCTGCAGGCGCCTCGTACGAAAAAGAGCCCCGCCAGGGACGGGGCTCTCAAGAATTCGCAGCTCGTCCTGGCCTTACTTGAGGCTGGTCGAGATCGAGGTGAACTTGGTGTTCAGCGCGGTACCGAGATTGTTGACGACGGTGATGATCGCCAGCGCGATGCCGGCAGCGATCAGGCCGTATTCAATAGCGGTGGCGCCGGATTCATCCTTCACGAAACGCGCAACGAGGTTCTTCATAGAGTGCTCCAAATGGGTACACGAGGCTTACAACTGATCTGGTCTTTTCGGCTTCCCAGCGCCGCCCGACCATGGAACCGAACGTAGAGGCAAAGAATTGCGCCGCAGTTAATCCGACTACGTAAACATCGGGCGGTTTGCGAGTATTCGCCGATGGTAAATCGAAATCCAAAACAACCTGTTAAATTGTCGGGACACGGCTCAGCGCGGCCGATTTACCCGAAGTTATTGACCGCCATGGTCCAATGCCACCCGCTCGGACTGAAGCGCGATGAGATGACTCGCTCATCGCGCTTCAGGTGATTGTTTGAGCGTGATCTTCTCGGAATACCGCTACGTACTTTTTCCGGATCATGCCCGACCCGACGAGAACAACAGGACGACGAGGCGGCATGTCCCTTTCCCTTGCCAACAGCATGGCGGCGCAAAGCCGCGCGCGGGCTCTGGTGCCGCTGTGCGTCGCTGCCGGCGCGTACCTGTTCTTCCTCTATCTCGGCGACACGCTGCTTCAGGATTCCGACTCGTTCTGGCAGATCAAGATCGGGCAATGGATCCTCGATCACAGCGCCGTGCCGTACACCGACTTCTACTCTTTCACGCGCACCGGCGAAGCCTGGATCTCGACATCGTGGCTGTCGCAGGTCTTGTTCGCCTTCTCCTACACGCACTGGGGCTGGGCGGGCCCCGTCATCATCACCGCGATCGGTGTCGCGCTCACCGCCGCCATCTTCGTCCATTTCCTCGACGCGCAGATCGAGGCACCGCGCGCGGTGCTGTTCGCGATGCTGGCGCTGCTGCTGTCGATGCATCACGTGCTCGCCCGTCCGCATATCCTGGCGCTGCCCGTCATGGTGGCGTGGGTCGGCTTGCTGATGGCTGCCGCCGACCGCAAGAGCGCGCCGTCCTGGACCTGGCTGCCGCTGATGGCGCTCTGGGCGAACCTGCACGGCGGCTTCGTGCTGGGCCTCGCGCTGATCGGTCCGATCTCGCTCGAGGCGGTCGAGCATGCCGAGAAGGGGCGGCGGCTTGCCCTGTTCATGCGCTGGGTGCTGTTCGGAATCGGTGCGTTGATCGCGAGCTGCTGCACACCCTACGGCTGGCGGACGCTGCAAGGCGCGACCAACATCCTCAGCCTCGGCGAACTGCTGTCGCTGATCTTCGAATGGATGCCGGCGAACTTCGCCACCTTCACCTCGTTCGAAGGCGCCCTGCTTGGCCTGATCGCGTTCGGCTATTATCGGGGCCTCGTGCTGTCGGCGCCCCGGATCTTCCTGATCCTGTTCCTGACCTGGAGCGCGCTGACCCATGTCAGAAGCATCGAGGCATTTGCGTTCCTGGTGCCGCTGGTGCTGGCAAAGCCGCTCGGCCAGATGTTCCCGCGCCGGGCGCCCGACGCCGCAGACGCCGACCGCTGGCCGGCCCGCCATGTCACTGCGCTCGGCGCGCTGATGATCGTGGCGGCAAGCTGGACCTCGACGTCGCTCTATCTGGGGCACCATCGCTTCACCTTCACGATGACGCAGACGCCGGTTGCGGCGGTCGACCTGCTCGAGCAACGCAAGGTGCGGCGCATCTTCAACGCCTACCAGTTCGGCGGCTATCTGATCTCGCGCGACATCCCAGTTTTCGTCGACGGCCGCGCCGAGCTCTATGGCGAGAAATTCGTCGTGGACTTCTTCAAGGCGACGGAGGGCAAGAAGCCCGAATTGCTGCCGCGCTTGTTGGATGAGTACAAGATCGACGCGACGCTCCTGGTGGCCGACGCGCCGGGCCCGCAGATCCTCGACCAGCTCAAGGGCTGGAAGCGGATCTATGCGGACGGCATCGCGGTGATCCATGTGCGGGACGACGGGCAGGCCGGCGTGGCGCCGGGAGCGGAACTCCCGAAGGATGCTCGCAAATGAGCATGTCCCTTCAACCGCCGATATCCGCTCCAGCGCGTCGCCGGATCGAAATCCCCCTGATGTTCCTGCCGGCCGTGTCGATCGCTGCGCTGTTCGGCTGGGGCATCCTGATCTCGACCTTCGTCCATCCCGGATGGATCGGACTGAACCACATCGCTCCCGGCACTGACTGGATGGTGTTCTACGGCGCCATCAGATCGATGCTTGCCGGCAAGCTCGCGCTGGTCCTCGATGCCGAGGCATTCACCGCGCATCTCAACCAGTCGTTCGCATCATGGCTCACGGTGCCGCTGGAGTTCCGCCCATGGTTCTATCCTCCCAGCTTTCTCGTTCTGCTGCTGCCGTTCGCTCCGCTCGGTTTTGCCGGCTCCTATGTTGCATTCCAGGCTGCGACCGCAGGCCTCTTGGCTTGGGCGCTTCGCAACCGCGCCGAGCAGCCGCAACTGACGCCCTACGTCATCGCTGCCGTGCTGGTCTCGCCATCCGCATCGCTCAATCTGGCCGATGGACAATGCGCGTTTCTCGTCGCCGCACTGCTGGTGGCGGGCGTTAGACTACTCGGACCGCGGCCGCTCCTTGGCGGCGCCATCCTCGGACTCCTGAGCTTCAAGCCGCAATTCTTTCTGCTCGTTCCGTTCGCGCTGCTGGGTCTGCGCCAATATCGCGGCCTGTGTGCGGCTGCATGCTCGGCATTCGCACTGGCGCTCGCAAGCGTCATGATCTTTGGCATCGAGCTGTGGATTCGGTGGATACCACAGGCGTTCAACAACCTGGTCAGCCCCGATGAGAAATGGCTGGCCTATGGCCGCATCTGGGGTCACAGCGTGTGGGCCTGCGCGGTACTGCTGGGCGTGCCGGAGCGGCTGGCCTCGATCCTGCAATTGGGCGCGATCGTATCGAGCGCGGCAGCGACCTTCGTGGCGTTTCGCTCCTCGCTGAATAGCGACAGCAAGTTGATCGTGTTGCTTGCGGCAACCGTGCTGGCGGCCCCGCATTCGGGCCCCTATGATGCGACGCTGCTGGCGGTCGCCATCGTGCTGTGGCTCGCCGCATCGATCGATGCTCCGCGCCTTCTCGACTGGCTGATCGGGCTCGGCATCTGGATGGTCCCGCTGCTCAGCCCTGCGGTTTATGTACCTGCGGGACGTCTATCACCGCTCCTCACCATCGCTCTCATTGGCCTCGTGTTCGGAAGGATGCATAGCCAGGCGAAGTCTCGCGAATCGGGAATTCCGCCGCTGTCTTCAATTCGATCTACCGCTTGCGATTAGGCCCGCGGCCGGGACTCCATGCAGGCGTCCGGATCCGGGCGGCGGCCGGTCCTTGCAGACGTGACGCAGCCAAGACCTCGCATACCGCGCTCAGACCCAACGATCCCACGACATGGTTTCTTCCAACAGGCCGACCTTGACAATTCCGGATCGTCTCCGCTCGGACCGATCCGTGGCGATCGGCGTTCTTGCAATGCTGGCGGCCGTCTCGTTTCTTCCGATGCTACTGACCCCGATCCCCGCGATGGTCGACTATCCCAATCACCTCGCCCGCATGTACATTCTGAGCCAGAACGGTACCTCCAACGCCAATCCGCATTACGAGGTGGTGTGGGCGTTCTATCCCAATCTCGGGATGGATCTGCTGGTCCCGCAGATGGCGCGGCTGGTGAGCGTCGAGAACGCCACACGGCTGTTTCTGCTGCTGAGCCAATTGCTGATCGTCGGGGGCGCGCTGCTGCTCGAATGGACCCGAAAGGGACGGATTCATCTTGCCGGCTTCGCTGCGCTCGCTTTCCTCTACTGCCTGCCGTTCAGCTGGGGTTTCGTGAATTTCGAGTTCGGACTGGGCCTCGCTCTCTGGGGCATCGCCGTCTATCTGATGCTGGCAGAACGCCCATGGCCGCTGCGTTTCGCCGCCAACCTGGCCGTCGTCGCTGCGCTGTTCGTGGCGCACTTCTTTTCACTGGGCATCTATGGCGCGACGCTTGGCCTCTATGAGCTCTGGCGCCTCCGCCATCAGCGAATTGCGTACCCGGTCGCCGCTGCGCGGCTCGTCGCTCTGGCCCTGCCGGCGCTGGCGCTGTTCGTGGTCATGCATCTGACTGCCGGCTCGATCGGGGGGCAAGGTTCGAGCTGGTTCCTCGGGTTCAAGCCGGTTTGGCCGCTCCGCATCATGAACGGCTACAATCTGACGGCAGCGGCGGCGACCGGGCTGACGCTCGCGATCTTGCTGTACTTCGCCACAAGACGCGGCTTCCTCAAGCTCGAACCAGCCGGGATCTGGATCGCGATCGGTCTTGCGCTGCTCTACCTGGTCATTCCGTCGAGACTGTTCGGAACCTCGTTTGTCGACCTCCGCATCATTCCCGCCGCGGCCCTGATCCTGCCCGCCTTCTGCTCGCTGTCGCTGCCGGGCCGAGCGTGGAGCATGGCTGCGCTCGCTGCGATCAGCGGCATCACGTTGATCAATCTCGCCGTCGTCCTCGCGGTGTGGCTGCCTTACCGTGCCGACTATGCGGCCATCATCGAGTCGTTCCACAAGCTCGATCGCGGCTCGCGCGTCCTGGTTGGCAGCACCGGCGACAATGGAGATCCCCCCTTCGCCGACCTCACTTCCTATCCGATGTACTATGCGCCGACGCTGGCCGTGCACTATGCCGACGCGTTCGTGATCAATCTCTTCACGGAAACCGGCAAGCAACCCGTACGGACACGCGAGGCCGTGCGCCGTCTTGCGCTGTCCGACGGAGGAATAGTTCCGTCAGGGCTGCTTGTTGCGATTGCGGCAGGCCAGCCGCCGGCGGACGCCCCGCCCCTCGTCCGCACGTGGTACCGGGACTACGACTATCTCTATTTGGTTGGGCCGCCTGCCGCGAATCCGCTACCGGATCTGCTCCAGCTGTTGGACAGTTCGGATCGATTTGTTCTCTACAGGATCCGCCGCCGGTCCTGAAGCGCGATGAGATCGGGATGGATCGTCCTCGTGCGTTCGGCACAACGTGGACAATCAGGCACCATCCACCTGCTCCGCCCTTTCGTCTCCGGATGGTCCAAACCCGCGGCGTGGGCCCCGGAGCAATAGATCCTTAATAGTTGCGACAAGGCGACCTTAACCACCGGCGCATTAGAGTCCCGCTCCTGAAACACAGTTGGAATCTTTCGCATGGCGGCCAGGCCCAGATCGATCCGCTACAGCCTCGTCATCCCCGTATTCAACGAGGAAGCCGTGCTGCCGGTCCTGCTGCACCGTCTCGAGCTGGTATTGTCGCGGCTCGACGGGCCGGCAGAAGCGATCTTCGTCGACGACGGCAGCCGCGATTCCAGCTCGATCGTGCTACAGGCGCTCGCCACGCGCGATCCGCGCTTTCGCTATATCGGCCTGTCGCGGAATTTCGGTCACCAGGTCGCCATCACCGCCGGTATGGACGCCGCGCAAGGTGACGCGATCATCGTGATGGATGCCGACCTGCAGGATCCGCCCGAAGTGATCGAGCAACTGATCGCGAAATGGCAGGAAGGCAATGACGTCGTCCACGCCCGCCGCCTGTCGCGCGAGGGGGAAAGCCGTTTCAAGCGTGCGACCGCGCATCTGTTCTACCGGCTGCTCGGCAGGATGTCCTCAGTCGGCATTCCCGCCGATGTCGGCGACTTCCGCCTGATCGATCGCAAGGTGCTCGACGCCCTTCGGCAAATGCCGGAGCAGGACCGCTTCGTGCGCGGCATGATCGCCTGGCTCGGCTTCCGGCAGGCCGAGGTCGCCTTCCACCGCCTCGAGCGCGCGGCGGGCGAAACAAAATACCCGCTGTTCAAGATGGTACGGCTCGCGATGAATGCCGCACTTGGCTTTTCCGACCTGCCCTTGCGGCTGGCGATCTGGTGCGGATTGTCGGTCTCCGGACTCGCAATGCTCTACGGCGGCTGGGTGGTTCTGATGTGGCTCAGCAACGACAGCCACCTCGTGACCGGCTGGTCCTCGACGATCGTCCTCGTGTCGCTGCTGTGTGGAATCAACATGCTGATGACGGGCATCGTGGGGCTCTATGTCGGGCGCATCCACGCCGAGGTGAAGCGCCGCCCGCTCTACGTGGTGCAGACGCGAGCCGGCTTCGACCGCAACGAGGCGGCGGCCCCACCCGCGATCCACGCCATCAACGAGTGACTTGACGACGCGTGACCAGGCGACGGGCGGGCGTGTTGTCCGGAGGCCTATATGTCGGATTCGACACCCCTTTGCCTATCTTTGCGGCGTCTCCCGCCGCTTGTGCACGACCGCCACGTCGTCGCTGTAGACACGCTGCCACTCGGGCAGCCGGTCAAGCATCGCGACTGCCGGTGTGTTCGGTGCGAGCAACGTCGCACCGATGCGGTATTCCTCCAGCAAGCTGAGAAAATCTCCGAGGTCGATCAGCGCCAGGGCACGATTGTAGCGGTCGATGAACGGTCCGCCGTACAGTTCGGCGCGACCATCGATGAAGGTCGGTATGCCGGCAAAGATCAAATAGCCGCCGAAGGAATAGTCGTTGAGCACGCGCCCAGTCTTGGCGAGATCGGCTCCAGCGATGGCCGCCTGAGGCGTGATGGTCGGAGCCGGCCTGACGTCATGCGCCAGGGCCACCCCGCTCGCCGCGATCAACACGCCGAGCCCAGCCAGAGTGAGGCCGCGCGACGCGACGGCCGTATCGTCCGCGGCCGCGCCGCCGAATCTCCGCCCCAGAGGGGCTGCCAGATAGAGCGGCGCCAGCATGGCCAACAGATCCGCATTGCGCATCTGCGCCAGCGCGAAATGGAGCAGGCCCAGCACCACAAGGACCCGCACGACCGGCAGCGTCACGCCACGCGAGAGCGCAAAGATTCCAGCCAGCAGCAGCAACTCGAAACCGCCGATATGGCCGAAATCCTGCGGTCGCCATTCCGCGATCCAGGCGAGCGCGGGGCCGAGGCCGAGTGTCGTCAGCGGCATGAGCAGCGGTTCCGGCCCGTGGGGCGTCAGGCAGGAGGCTACGACTGCGAGTGCCGTGAAGGGTAGCCACCGCAGCAGCACGCGCGGCCATTCGCTTCGCTTCTCGCGCAGCAGCGCCTCGAGCCCTGCAGGGCCGATCAACCCGAGAGCCAGCACCCCACTGCCGTGAAGATTGGCCCACAGCACCAGCAGCGGCAGGGCCCAGTAGGGCGGAGGCCCTCCACGATCCATGCAGCGCACCAGGGCGGCCGCCCAAATCACCATGACCGGCAGGACGAGGACGTGCGGCCGCGCCAGCATATGCGGCGCCAACAGGATGACGGCGGCGATCACCATGAGCAGCGTCTGGACCGGCGAAAGCTCACGCAGCAGGAAAAAGGTCAACAAGCCAAAGGCGAGCGCTATCGCCGCCGCGGCCACGACGACGACGCCCGGCCAGCCGGAAATTAGGTACGCGGCCGCGTAGATGACCTCCGAGAGCCATTCGAAGGTGATCCAGGGCGCGCCATGCTTGGAAAACGAAAAGGGATCGCTCGTCGGCAGGGCGCCGTGCGCCATGATCCAGCACCCGAGCTCGACATGAGAATAGGTGTCGGGATCGCCGAGCAACCGCGGCCCGGCGAAGAGCAGCGCAGCATAGACGCTGAGGCCCACCAGCCAAGGGAGCGCTGCACGTGCCGAGAACGGTTGAACCGCGCTGTGGACGACCTGGTCAGACATGGCGGGCCAAACTAGAACGCAAGCGTTAAGTTCTTCTTGAGTGTTCTCGCATTCGCCCCAGGGCGGCTCGCCGGGTCGTCGCTGCTGCTGGCACTGCTACTGCTCCCGCCGGACAGTCTTGCCAGGCCGATCTGCGCGACCGATCGGGGGCTGCGGCGTGCCGCAATCCTCGTATCGCCCGCTACCCTCGGCGGCGTCAGCTTTGCAATCTGGCCGGCATTCGTCGCGGTAACGAGCGCCACGAGATCGCGATGCCCGATCGCAACGTGTCCTTCCAGACCATCTCCGGCATAGTGCCACTCGCCGCGCTGCCGCCCGGGCGCGTGATGGTGCCGATCGACCTTGCCCGCATCGCGCCGGAGGGCCTCGCAGCTCGGCCGCGGTGAAGCTCCGGATTATCAGGAGCCGGTCGAAGCGATGTCGAAATCCGGCTGGACGGTCTGGCGCGTGCGCAGGTGAGAGCGTGCCGCGCGTTCGAATACCCATATCGGCTGGCGTTGTTGCCGGCACGATCGATGGAGTTTTCACTTCTCCGTGCGGACCGTCTCGAGAGCTGACGCGCACGTTCTGCCATGCGGTACTATCGGATTGTCGAAGGGAAAGGTGTGTCATGCTGCTTCGCAATCTCTTCATCGCACTTCTGGTCACGGTCTCGATCACGACGGCGCAGGCGGCGCCGCAATGGCTCAGCCTGCCGCCGACTCCAACCTTGCCCAAGGCGGCGCAGAGCGGCTTCGCACCCGTCAACGGCATCAAGGTCTGGTACGCCGTCTTCGGTCGCGGCCAGCCCGTCCTGTTGCTGCATGGCGGCCTCGCCAACGCCAACTACTGGGGCCACCAGGTCCGCGCGCTGCAGCGGCATTATCAGGTCATCGTCATGGAGAGCCGCGGCCATGGCCGCAGCGGCCGCAACCAGGAGCCATATGGCTACGATCTGATGGCCTCGGACGTGATCGGGCTGCTCGATCATCTCAAGATCAGGCAGGCTGCGATCGTCGGCTGGAGCGACGGCGCGATCATCGGTCTCGACATCGCCATGAAGCATCCGGAGCGGGTGAGCAGGCTGTTCGCCTTCGCGGCGAACTCGGACCCGTCAGGCGTTGCGGATATTGCGTCAAGCGACGTCTTCAATGCCTACATCGCCAGGGCCGGCGAGGAGTACAAGCGCCTTTCGTCGACCCCGACCGAGTACAAGGGCTTTGTCGCGGAGATCACCAAGATGTGGGAGAGCCAGCCGAAGTGGACGGCTTCGGACCTCGCGACCATCAAGGTGCCGACCTGGATCGTGGATGGCGATCACGACGAGGCGATCAAGCGCGAGAACACCGAGTTCATGGCCGCGAGCATTCCGGGCGCCGGCCTCCTGATCCAGCCAGAGGTCAGCCACTTCTCGTTCCTGCAGGATCCGGAGCAGTTCAACGACGACGTGCTGCGCTTCCTCGCGCGTGGCGCCAAATCCGGAGCAGCGGCGAAGTGAGGAGATCACAGGCTGGGCGAAGCGGGCTTGTCCCGTCGTAGCTCGAAGGGCGAAGGCGGAAGCGCGCCCACCATCCCTTGCACGACCGCCGAGAGATGGTGGGCATGGCGCAAGGGCGCCTTTGCCCACCCGACGGCGCTATCGCAAGTCATTGCGGCCACGGCACATCCGGATTGCGAGCGCGGCGAAGCAATCGAGACTGCCACCGCGAAAAGATTCCGGATTGTTTCGCTGCGCTCGCAACGACGGAGTTTGCGGCGACGCCGCAGGCCAAAAAAAACGCGGCGTTTCCGCCGCGTTCTTCAATTCGGTCTGCCGCTTGCAATCAGGCCTGCGGCTGCGGCTCCAGGCCGGGATCCGGATCGGGCCGCGGGCGCGACTTGCCGGCCGGGGGCACCGCGGAGGCGCGCGGAGTGGTCGGCTCGAGCACGGATTCGCGGTTCGGCTTCTTGCCCTTGAGCAGGTCGACGATCTCGTCGCCGCTCAGCGTCTCGAACTCCAGCAGTCCTTTGGCGAGGGCCTCGAGGTCGGCACGCTTCTCGGTGAGGATACGCGTGGCTTCCTGATAGCCCTCCTCGACCAGACGCCTGATCTCGGAATCGATCTTCTGGACGGTCGCTTCGGACGCGTTCTGCGTGCGCGACACCGACATGCCCAGGAAGACCTCGTCCTGGTTCTCGCCATAGGAGACGGTGCCGAGCTCTTCCGACAGGCCCCAGCGCGTCACCATCATCCGAGCCAGGCGCGTGGCCTGCTCGATGTCGGAAGCGGCACCCGAGGTCACCTTCTCGCGACCGAAGATCAGCTCTTCGGCGACACGGCCGCCCATCATGATGGCAAGGCGCGAGGTCATCTGCTCCAGGGACATCGACAGCTTGTCGCGCTCCGGGAGCTGCATGACCATGCCCAGCGCACGGCCGCGCGGAATGATGGTCGCCTTGTGGATCGGATCGGTCGCGGGCACGTTGAGGCCGACGATGGCGTGGCCGCCCTCGTGATAGGCCGTCAGCAGCTTCTCTTCCTCGGTCATGACGAGCGACTTGCGCTCGGCGCCCATCATCACCTTGTCCTTGGCCTCCTCGAACTCGGCCTGGGTCACCATCCGCTTGTTGCGGCGGGCGGCGGTGAGCGCAGCCTCGTTGACGAGGTTCATCAGGTCGGCGCCGGAAAAGCCCGGCGTGCCGCGCGCGATGGTCTTGAGGTTGATATCCGGCGCCAGCGGCACCTTGCGAACGTGAACCTTGAGGATCTGCTCGCGGCCGACGACGTCCGGATTGGGCACCACGACCTGGCGGTCGAAGCGGCCCGGACGCAGCAGCGCGGGATCGAGCACATCAGGGCGGTTGGTCGCGGCGATCAGGATCACGCCCTCGTTCGCCTCGAAGCCGTCCATCTCGACCAGCAGCTGGTTCAGCGTCTGCTCGCGCTCGTCATTGCCACCACCGAGGCCGGCGCCACGGTGACGACCGACGGCATCGATTTCGTCGATGAAGATGATGCAAGGCGCGTTCTTCTTGGCCTGCTCGAACATGTCGCGGACGCGGCTCGCGCCGACGCCGACGAACATTTCGACGAAGTCCGAACCGGAAATGGTGAAGAACGGCACGTTGGCTTCGCCGGCCACCGCACGCGCGATCAGGGTCTTACCGGTGCCGGGAGGGCCGACCAGCAGCACGCCGCGCGGAATGCGACCGCCGAGGCGCTGGAATTTGCCGGGGTCGCGCAGGAACTCGACGATCTCCTGCAGGTCCTGCTTGGCTTCGTCCACGCCGGCGACGTCCTCGAAGGTGACGCGGCCATGCGCTTCGGTCAGCATCTTGGCGCGCGACTTGCCGAAGCCCATCGCCTTGCCGGCGCCGCCCTGCATCTGCCGCGACAGGAAGATCCACACGCCGATCAGCGCGATGAAGGGCAGCCAGGAGACCAGCAGCGAGACGAACCAGGGCACGTTGTCGCCCGGCGGCTTCGCGGTGATCTGCACCTTGCTGTCGTAGAGACGCTTCACCAGCGTCGGATCGTTCGGCGCGTAGGTCTGGAAGCTCGAGCCGTTGGTGAAGGTGCCGTGGATATCAGGCCCCTGGATCACGACGTCGCGCACATTGCCGCGGTCAACTTCGCTCAGGAGCTGGGAGAAGGCGATGTCCTGCGAGGAGGCCCGCTGACCCGGATTCTGAAACAGCGTGAACAACGCCAACAGCAGCAAGACAATGATGACCCAGAGGGCGAAATTGCGCAGATTGGCGTTCATTGATCTTCCTTCGTGGTCGCGCGGATCGCAACCCTGATCCTTGGGCAGTGGCTTTGGTCAATGCGAGGAAATCCCAAGGAATCCTCTCGGTTAGACGGATACAATTTAGGTGCCGCCCCGGTCGCTGCCAAGGGAACGAGATGGGACTATTTATCCCATCTTAGCGCGATTCCCGCGGAAATAATGGCGCCCGATCGGGGGTTTTCCGGCCTGGTTAAGGTGGCCTGACGGCGCCGATGCGAAACGGCAGGTGCCATGATCCGCCCTTATTCGTGCTCATCTCCCGGTGCGCCGCCGGGCCGGTGCCGGCGCAATGTGGATACGCCCGCCGGCAAGGCTGATCAAGGCTCCCGCGAGGGTCTGCTTCAGGACCGGCCGGCGGCTGGCGCGGGCGCGGAGACTTGCGGCCACGGCCTCGTCCAGAGCGGACATCAGGGTTTCGACCTTGCCGAGTTCCGCCGGCCCTTCATGTCCGAGCGCGTTGATGGCGCGCAGCAGGAGCCGCAGCCGGACCTCCTCCGGCAGGGCGGCAAAGTCCGAGGCCTCGAAGCTTCGGACCCCCGCCTGCGGCGCAACGCCGCGATCCCGCAAACGGAGGAAGCGCTCGGCGCCGTCGGCCAGCACCTCGACCGCCGCATTGGCCCGCGCCAGCCTTGCCGCGAGCCGCGCCAGGTTGCGGGCATCGCCGCCCTCCGCTGCGAGAAGCGGCAGCAGCGCGCGCAGCCGCGGCCGGGTGAAGGCGGTGTCCCGGTTGGTGGGATCCTCGGCAAAGCCGACCTTCGCCCGCCTCAAGGTCGCGATCAGCTGCGACTTCGGAACATCGAGCAGCGGACGCGCCAGCACGATTCCGTCGCGCTCGCTGAGGGGAGCCATGGCCGACAGCCCGGCAAGTCCGCTGCCGCGGAAGAGGCGCATCAACAAGGTCTCGGCCTGGTCGTCGCGGGTGTGGGCCGTCAGCACATGGCTCGCGCCCGCGGCACGCGCGGCGTCGGCGAGCAGACGGTAACGGGCCTCGCGCGCTGCCGCGGGCACCCCCGCCTTCGGCTTTGTGCCGCGCCAGCGCAGTGTCCGGTGCGGCAGCCCGAGCCCGGCTGCGAGCCGCTTGACCTCGCGCGCCTCGCGCGGCGCCTCTCGCCGCAGGCCGTGATCGATCGTGACGACGGTGAGAAGCGGACCGCGCGCGAGGCTGCGCCGCCAGCGCGCCGCAAGCCACATCAGCGCGACCGAGTCGGGCCCGCCCGAGACCGCGAGCACCAGCGCCGGCGCAGCTCTCAGGCCGGCGAAGAGCCGCTTCGCCTCGCGCGCCGAGATCGGAGAATCGTCGTCTGACATGACCCGGCCCAGCATCATCAGCGGATGATCGCGATGTTTAGCGCAGCAGCACCCGCATTGTCAGGACAGAAACGCCGGGCCTCAGCACTTCACCCGCTTCTGCTCGCGATCGACCGCCGCTTTGACGCCGGCGGAGGCGCGCGGATATTTGCGGCCGACCTCGCCGAAGGCGGCGCAGGCGGCCTCCTTCTCCTTCAGCGCGGCGAGCGACTGGCCGAGCCGCAGCAGCGCATCCGGCGCCTTGGCCGATTTCTCGTATTTGGTGGTGACGGCGAGGAAGGCTTCCGCGGAGTCGCGATATTGCTGGCGCTGGAAGTAGCTCTCGCCGAGCCAGTATTGCGCGTCCCCGACCAGCGGGTCGCTCGGGAATTTCTGCGCAAAATTCTTCATGGTCTGCTCGGCAAGCGCATAGTCCTTGCGCTGCATGTAGCCGATGCCGAGGTCGAACTCGTCGCGCGGCGTCGCCGAGGGCGGCAGGGTGGTCAGGCCAGCGCCGCCGGCCGGTGCGGGATAGCCGGATTGGGCCGGCGGATAGCCGGGCTGTGCGGCTGGCGGCACGCCTTGCTGGTAGCGGGGGCTGGTGTTGGCGAGATCGAGCGGCTCGCCCGGGTTGCGGCCACCGGCGCCGGCTCCCGCCGGCAACGGCTGCGGCCCGCCGCCGAGCGCGCGCGGCGCGCCCGGCGCGTTCGGGTTCTGGTTCGGATCGAACGCATCGCCGCGGCGGCGCGTGCCGGGTGCGCCGGGCGCCGGCTGCTCCTGAATGATCGGCGCAGGGGCGGCGATCTGCGGCTGCTCGTAATTCGGCTGCGCGGCCGGCTGCTGCTGGCGATAGCCCGGCGTGACCTGGGTTGGTGCGATTTGGGCGGGCGGCATCGCCGCAACGTTCGGTGCTTGACCGGGCGCGGCTTGCGCACCGCCTTCGAGAGCCCGCAGCCGCTCCTCGAGCTGGCGATTGCGATATTGCAGCTCTTCGTTCTGGCCGGTGAGCTGGCGCAGCTGGTTCTCCAGCCGCTCGATCCGCATCTCGGGGTCGGCATCGTCCGACTGCGCGAAGACCGGTTGCGCAAGTGCGGGCGAGCACAAGGAGAGCAGCGCGGCGGTCGCCACGGTGCCGGTAAAGACCTTAATTCTGGATGACATCTTGCCCTGACGACAAAAGCGAAATGGCCTGCGACGGAACATTCGACGCGCCTCACATTGAAGTGGAGTACGCCAAAAATGTGACTGCTACAAAGCGGTTTCTGTCACAGAATGCTGAAACGAAACCGGCGCCCGAGAGGGCGCCGGCATAGTCCATTTCCGAAGCTGAACGGCAGCTGACTGGAGCGTCAGGAGCTCGCGTTCAAGACGGTGACGGCGCGCCGGTTCTGCGACCAGCAGGAGATGTCGTTACAGACGGCGACCGGCCGTTCCTTGCCGTAGGAGATCGTGCGCATCCGGTTCGGATCGATGCCGCGCGAGGAGAGGAACGAGCGCACCGACTGGGCGCGGCGGGCGCCGAGCGCGATGTTGTATTCGCGGGTGCCGCGCTCGTCGGCATGACCTTCGATGGTGAAGCTGTAGCGCGGATAGGTCTGGAGCCACTGCGCCTGCTTCTCCAGGGTCACGATCGCCTGCGGGGTCAGATCGGTCTGGTCGCTTTCGAAGAACACGCGGTCACCCACGTTGACGACGAAATCCTGCTGGCTGCCGGGCGTCGCCGCATTGGCCATCGCATCCGTCGCGGCATTCTTGTTGGCGCAGGCGCCCATCGACAGCGCGACGGCGAGCACCGCGGCCAGCTTCAATCCCTGGAGGATACGCATAGGATGTTTCATTCCGGAGCCTCCACGCTCACGTTAGTCCACTGCTGTCCGGTCTACAGGGGGTTGGTTAAGCGAACGTTCCGTCAACCTTGACGGAACCTTGCCTCAGCCGCTCAAATGCCCCCAGTCAGCGAAAAGCAACCGTCATGGTTAATGAGTTGTAAATGTGGCGCCAGGGTGAAGGCAAGCCGCGCCGGCCGGCAAAAGCGCCGGCTTCTGCAGGAATTTTGAGCTGAATCGAGAGGGGGACCGCCCTAGTAGGCCGAACCGACTGCCGGCGTCGCCACATCCCGGCTCCGCGGCGTGGTCACCAGCGCCGGCCGCGTTGCAGCCTGGCGCGGGGTGCTGCGTGTAAACAGCATGCGCCGCTCAAACGCGCTGGAGCGCATGATCGGGAAACGCGTCAGGATCTTTTCCCGGACCTTGGGATAATCCGAGGCCATCAGCACGGCCTTCTGCGTCGGCCAGCCCGGAAATGAACGCGGCTCGGTGAGAGTCTCGGACAGGAACACGCGGCGGTAGAACGCCTGATGATCGGTCCGCACCATCGAGAGCCCGACATCGGCATTGAAATGCTCGCAGGCAACGAAGGGAAGCCGGACCGTCAGATAAGGCAGTTCGGGGAACCGCTGTTGCATTTCGGGATCGGCAACGAATCGACACGGATCGACAAAGACCTCGCCCCGGTCCAGCCGAGGATGCAGGACGTCGCCGAACACCTCCGTGGTGTAGGACATCCGGCATTCGGACGTCAGAACGTGGATTCGAACGGAACTGCAGAGGTCGTCGTCGACGTAGACGCCGAAATTCCAGACGTTGGGCGCGTCGTCGAAACGGTCCGTCACCCGCTGCGACTCCGACGGCGGGATCAGTCCGGCCTGCAGATAGGCGCGGTAGCGCATCAAGTACAGGTTGTCCTTGTCCTCGGGAGTTTCGATGAGTCGGTAATCGATGCGGTCAAACAACGCGGCGCCGCGTGGAAGGTGCGCCGCGCTCGATTCGGCTCCGGACTTCATCTGCTACCTCTAAACACCAAGCAACTTCCGCGAGTAGTAGCAGATTAATGGTTCCTTAACGAAATTGCAAAGCATTAGAATTGTTAGGGTTAACCTTTTAGGGCCCGCAATATTACGGAGCTGGCCGGGAGCCGGTTGCAATGAAGGAGCTGCGACGAAAGATCAGGCCGATCGCGACGATGCGATGGCGAGCTGGTCGTCAGGCATACGACGGCCATGCGAGGCATTGAGCAATTGGCGGACGCGCACCGCCGGAACGGGCCGGCTGAACAGGTACCCCTGCCCTTCGGTCACGGTGCCGTCGGCGCTGATCAGCTCGAGCTGTTCGTTGGTCTCGATACCTTCGACCACGACGGCCATGCCGAGGTCAGCGGACAGCCGCGCGACGCCGCGCAGCAGCGTCAGCGGCCGGTCGGTATCGATGCCTTCGAGGAAGGAGCGGTCGATCTTCACTTTCTGCATCGGGAAATTGTGCAGGTAGCTGAGGCTGGAATAGCCGGTGCCGAAATCATCAAGCGAGATACGCACGCCGAGCGCACGCAGTTGCGACAGGATGTCGTGGGTGAGCTGGGTGTTGCGCAGCAGCGAGGACTCGGTGATCTCGATTTCCAGTCGATGCGCCGGCAGGCCCGACACTTCGAGCGCGTAGCGGATTTCGCTCAGGACGTCGCGCTGATGGAATTGCTGCGGCGAAAAATTGACGGCAACGCTGACGCCGTCCGGCCACTTCATGCATTCCATGCAGGCGCGGCGCAGGATCCAGCGCCCGAGATCGACGATCAGGCCCATGTCCTCGGCGACCGGGATGATGTCGACCGGCGAGACCGTGCCGCGCACCGGATGATTCCAGCGCAGCAACGCCTCGCAGGTGGTGATCTTGCCGGACTTCAGATTGACCAATGGCTGGTAGAACAGCTCGAACTCCTCGTTGGAGAGCGCCTTGCGCAGGTCGAGCTCGAGGATGCGACGGGCCTCGACGGTCGCCGCCATCTCGTCGCGGAAGAAGCAGAAGGTGCCGCGGCCGTCGGCCTTGGCTCGGTACAATGCCATGTCGGCATTCTTGAGCAGCGTATCGGCGCTGATCTCGCCCGGGGAGGTCAGCGCGATGCCGACGCTGGCGCCGATCTCGACCAGATGATTTTCGATGCGGTAGCGCTCGCTCAGCCGTTCGACGATACGGCGGGCAAGCGCCGCGGCGTCCTCCGGCGAAGAGATGTTCTGCTGGAAGACGACGAACTCGTCGCCGCCGAAGCGGGCGACGAAATCCTCCGGGCGCAGCATCTCGCGCAGGCGATTGGCGACCGCACACAGAAGCTGATCGCCGCAGGGATGACCCAGCGTATCGTTGACTTGCTTGAACTGGTCAAGATCGACGAAGAGCAGAGCCGACAGACGCTCCGCATGGCGCGCGACTGCGAGCAAACGCTCGATCTCGTCCCGAAAATTGACACGGTTCGGCAGCGCCGTGAGATCGTCGTAGCGGGCCAGATGGCTGATCCTGGCCTCGGCGTTGCGGCGCTCCGTGATGTCCTCGAGCAGCAAAACCGCACCGCCATCAGCCATCGGCTGGACGGTCCATGACAGCGAACGATTCCTGTGCGGATCGGGGTCGGCGGTGATGATTTCGTTCGCCTGCGCGGTTTCGATGTCGGAGATGATCGCCTCGCCGCTGGCCGCCGAAATCGATCCCGCTTCGACGCATGCGGCGATGATGTCGCGCACAGTCGTGCTGGTCTGGGTGAGATTGTCGGGCAGATTCATCATCGCGCCAAAGCGGTGGTTCATCACCGCGAGCTGGCCGTCGATGCGAAACATGCAGAGCCCGTGCGGCATGTTGTTGAGGGCCGTGTCGAACTGGCCGGCGAGCGCGGCCTCGCGCTCGCGCGCGACAACGGCGCGCAAGAATATCCTGTGCAGGTTGCCGGAGAGCCGCATGACCGAGAAGAGGAACGCGGCGCACACGACAGACATCGCCATGTAGTAAGGTGTGGCGTGCAGCGCCAGCGCGATCACGGCCGGGCCGAATATCAAGGTGGCTTGCAGACGAAATATCCACTGCCGTCCGTAAGCTCTCCCCGCTCCTCCCGCCACGATTCCGGTGGTGACCGAGAGGGCAATCATGTGAGCGATGGCGTCCTCATTGCTCAGCAGGGTCGTGGAACACCATAGACCGATGGCGGCGGCCTGGATGAGCGCTCCGATCTGGTAGCGCTGCTGCCAACGCGCCGCTTGTTCTGCGCTCAGAACCGATTTTGTGGCCTGGTACCGGCTCAAATCGAAGGCGCGTATGGCTCCCGCAAGAATGAGCAGCGGGACAAATAGCCAAAGCAGCGTCTGTCCCGTCTTGAGCGCCGTCAAGGAGGCCGAGAACGCCGAGAACACTATGCCGGTAAGCACCGTGCCGGGCGCCTCGAACAGCGAATCGGTCAGCGCCGCCGAAATCGTCGGCGAGGCCTGTTCCTCCTGCTCTCCGCTCTGGCTAGCGAACTGCATGTTGGTGTGTACGCGCGTCCTGGTTGGGCGCGTAGTTCTAACCCAGCTGAGATGAAGCCTTTCTGAGGGAACATCGTTAAAGTCGAGTTGTTTTTCGGCAATAGCGAACCAATTTTCGCTTAGATATCAAGCAGCTAGGCAAGCCTTGCCGGGCACAAGGTGAAGGAAGTCTTGCCTTGCGCCCCGAACTCGAAAAAATCGGCGCTTTTTTTCGAAAACATCGCTCGTCTGAACACGCGATGTTTTAGCCCCACTCCCGTCAGCCCGCCGTCGAGGACAGCAGCGGCGACCATGCGGGGTCCGAGGCAAAGCCCGGTGTCGGCACCTTGAGCTCGTTGCGACCGGAGATGTCGACGCTGTACAGCGAGGGCCCGCCATTGCCGCCGGGATCGCGGAAGAACATCAGCACGCGGCCGTTCGGGGAGAAGGTCGGGCCCTCGTTGTGGAAGCCGGAGGTCAGCAGCCGCTCGCCGGAGCCGTCGGGCTTCATGACGCCGATCGAGAACTGCCCGCCGCCTTGCCGGGTGAAGGCAATGTAATCGCCCTTCGGCGACCACACCGGGGTCGAATAGCTGGCGTTGGTGTCGTCCTTGGAGAAGGAGATGCGCTGCGCCTGTCCGCCGCCCGCCGCCATCACGTAGATCTGCGACCGGCCGCCGCGATCGGACTCGAAGCAGATGCGGGTGCCGTCCGGCGAGTAGGACGGAGAGGTGTCGATCGCTGGCGTGTCGGTGAGGCGCGTGGTCGAGCGCGAGCGCAGGTCCATCACGAACAGGTTGGAATTGCCGCCCTGCTGCAGGCTCATGATGACGCGCTGGCCGTCCGGCGAGAAGCGCGGGGCGAAGGTCATGCCGGGGAAGTTGCCGACGATCTCGCGCTGGCCGGTCTCGATGTTGAAGAGATAGACCTTCGGATCGCCCTGGCCGAACTCCATATAGGTGATCTCTTGCGAGTTCGGCGAGAAGCGCGGCGTCAGCACGAGGTCGGAGCCGCGGGTCAGATAGCGCACATTGGCGCCGTCCTGGTCCATCATCGCGAGCCGCTTGACGCGGCGCTCCTTCGGGCCGCTTTCGTCCACGAACACCACGCGGCTGTCGAAATAGCCCTTCTCGCCGGTCATCTGCTCGTAGATCTGGTCGGAGATGATGTGGGCGATGCGGCGCCAATATTCCGGCGAGGTGAAATATTGCTGGCCGGCGAGCTGCTGACCGGAGACCACGTCCCACAGGCGGAATTCGGCCTTCAGCCGGCCATCGGGCTGGCGCGTCATGCGGCCGGTGACGAGGGCCTGCGCGTTGAGGGTCTTCCAGTTCTGGAATTGCGGCGCGACGTCGATGTTGCTGATGCGCTCGATGAAGGCGGCCTGGTCGATCGGCGCGAACAGACCCGAACGCTTCAGGTTGTTGGTGATGACCTGCGTGACCCCGTTGCCGACCTCGCCGTCGGCGGGTGAACCGGGCACGAAATTAGTGATCGCGATCGAAATGGGTTGGAATCCGCCGGGACTGACTTGAAGTCGCCCCTGCGCAGTTGCGGCGCGTCCAGCCAGCAGGGTGACTGTCGATCCCGCGGCCGCGATGAACCCACGTCGCGTCAGAAATGGCATCCTATTCACCTGAGTCAATTTATGTCTCATCTACCGCTGATCTTTCATATCGAAAGTCAGCGCAATCGTCTTCCAAGTGTCGTACTGGGACTTGGGCAAGAATGCGTAGGCCTGACACTGTTGGATAGCACGCTTGGCACTCTCGGCCATCGCATTTGCAATCGTCCGAGACGGTCCTCGTACCGAGACAATCACAGGCGCTGAAGCGAGCGTGCCATCAGGACGCATTTGTATGTCTATGTCGGCTGCAAACTGATCCCTGTCCTGAGCGTCGTAAGGGAAATTGAAGCAGTGCTTGACAGCCGCAATGAAAGCTCCCTGCCAGGTTGCGACGTTGTTGGCTGCCGTCCCGGTAGTCGATCCCAGCGCGGCCGACGCGTTCAGCGCCGAGCCCGTCAGCTCATGCCGGGTCGCGGCACGCTTGTCGAGGTCGCGCTGGATCTGCGCGGGGTCGAAGGTGCGCTCCTTGGGTTTCGGTTGCTGCTGCGGCTGCACGGCCGCGACCTTCTGCTCCACGGGCTTCGGCGGCGGCTTCTTGGTGTCCAGCTTCTTCTGGAGATCGGCGATCGGATCTTCCTTGGCCGGATCAGGCTTCTTTTCCTGCGGCTTCGGCTCTTCCTTCGGCTTCGCCTCCGCCACGGGCTTCGGCGGCTCGGGCTTCTTCTCGACCGGCTTCTCGACGGGTTTCGGCGGCGGCTCGGGCGTCGAGTTGGTCTTGATCAGCTCTTTCTTCTCGGTGACCTTGCCGACGGCATCCTCTTCAGGCTTCGCTTCCGCGATCTTCTCGACCTTGGGCTTCGGCTCTTCCTTCTTGCCGGTCTTCTGCCCCGCCATCATCTTTGCGAGCTGATCGGAGGAGATGATGTCGACCGGAAGCGACTCCTCCGGCGCCACATAGGCCCTGCTGCTAAAGGTGACGAGGCCCCATCCAAGCACGAGGACATGGAGGGCAATCGACGCAACGAGTGTCTTGTCGATGTTCACCTTCACGGCTTACCCCTGATCCGCTTCGGTGACGAGGGCCAGCTTCTTGAATCCGGCGCCGGACAGCAGGCCCATGACCTTGGCCACCGTCCCGTAATCCGCCTTCTTGTCGGCGCGCAGGTAGATGCGTTCCTCGAGCCCGCCCCGCGCATCCGTGATCGCCTTGAGCTTCGGCACCAGCTCGTTCAGCGCGATCTCGGCATCATTGATGAACACCTTGCCCTTGATGTCGACCGACATCTGGATCGGCTTCTGGTCGTTGTTTTCGAGGCTCTTGGCCTGGGTCTGGGGCAGGTCGAGCGGCACGCCGACCGTCAGCATCGGCGCCGAGACCATGAAGATGATGAGCAGCACCAGCATCACGTCGACCATCGGCGTGACGTTGATTTCGGCCACAACGGGCTTGCGCCGGCCGCGGCGTCCGCCGCCTCCGGATGAACTTGCGACGTTCATGCCCATGGTCTGGTGCCCAAATTGCCCTTCACACTATACATGCCGTCCGTCAGCCCCGCTCGTCGATCTGACGCGAGAGAATGGCTGAAAATTCATCAGCGAAGCCCTCCAGCCGCTGGGCCTGCCGGTTCACCTCGGAGGTGAACTTATTGTAGAAAATAGTGGCAGGAATGGCGGCGATGAGGCCGACGGCGGTCGCAAACAGCGCTTCCGCGATACCGGGGGCGACAACCGCCAGAGAGGTATTTTTCGACGCCGCGATCGACTGGAAGCTCGACATGATGCCCCAGACCGTGCCGAACAGGCCGACGAAGGGGCCGGCGGAGCCGACGGTCGCCAGCACCAGCAGGCGCCGTTCCAGGCGCTCGACCTCGCGCGCGATCGAGACGTTCATCACCTTGTCGATGCGCATCTGCAGGCCGGCGACCGAGCGGGCGTGGCTTTCGAAAGAACGCTTCCACTCGCGCATCGCCGCCACGAAGCAGGCTGCCATGGAGTGCGTCGGCTTGGCTGACAGCGTGCGATAGAGCTCCTCGATCGACTCCCCGGACCAGAACGCCTGCTCGAACCGGTCCATCGAGCGCCGGGTGCGCGCGTAAAGAAAGATCTTGTCGATGGCGATCGCCCAGACCCAGACCGAGCAGGCCAGAAGTCCCAGCATTACCGCTTTCACGATCCAGTGAGCCTGCCAAAACAGCGCAATCAGCGACACGTCGGCGGAGGCGGCAACCGGAAGGGCTGACTGAGCCACGTCGGCCGGATTCATAAGCAGTATCCTCTCAAGGCGATCGTTACCTGATGTCCTGGCCAACGAAATGGCCGGTTCCCCAACAGCCGCGCTAGAATCGGCGCGGCCGGCAAGCCCGCTCAAAGCCTTGTCTTTCTGGGGTGCAGGGCTCGTCCAAGCCGGCCGCCTGCATTCCCCGCCAAGATGTCAAAACTATGGGCCTCGACACGGCTTTGGGCGCGACTGTCCGCAATTACCAGAGCCCGGCGTTGGTTAATGCGCGGTTACCGGCGGCGAATTTGGCTGCCGGAAAGGCTGGCGGGCCAGGGATTTGGCCCCGTGGAGCCCGGGGGCGGCGGCATCTGGCCTGGAAATCGAGGGCCAAGCCGTGTCCGGGAACCGGGGTTCGAGCTCGGCTAGAGGACCGCTTCCTGAGGCAAAGAGATCTTCCCGACCGCTGGACGAGCAATCCTTCAAGCGGCGTTCGTCGCTGCACTGCTGCGCCCGTTCGCAATTGCCTGCTGTATCGCCTCGACGAACGTGGCGAGCCGCGCTGCGTGGTTCGTCGATGCCACCTCGCGCGCAGTGAGGGAAAGACAATCAAGGGGCTGCTTGCCGACGAGCTCCCGCATCTGGCCGAAGACCTGATCGCTGCCGGCCCCGCCAAGCGTGCAGAAGAATGCCACCGCAGGGAGTTTCGACCTGTTTGCGAGCAAGTAGGCACGGACGGGCGAAGACAGCGACCAAGCCCAGACCGGGGTTCCGATCACGACGAGATCGTAGAGAGATGGATCCCTGACGGTGGCGGCGATGCGCGATGGGATCTGCCGTCGCGCTTCCATGGCCGAGCGCAGATAACCGAATATCCCATTGCGGCTACCAGCCTCGGTGATTTCTTCACTGTCACAGGACAGCGCAGCCGCCAGGGATTGAGCAACTTTGCGCGTCGTGCCGGTCCGGGAATAATAGACCACGAGTATCCTTGCGTTCGCCATCGTCATGCTCCTCGCCTCTGCCCGACGAACTACATCGCGTTCGCGATGCGCGTGGCTTGATTCACGTCAACAGGCGCCGAGAACGCGTCGACGATGCGGATCGCATCACGCGGTGTGCCGGAGGAACCAGCCCGTACCCACAGAATTGTCCCGAAAATCACTTTCGGCGGAAAATCGCTTCACACTTTTCCGGATCATGCTTTGAGCGGGAGGCGCGTCAGGCGGCCGAGGCGGACTCGGGGCAGTTCGTCAGCCGGGCAGGATTGCCGATTGCCGTGCAGCCGGCAGGCACGTCGCCCGTCACGACAGTACCGGCGCCGATTTTTGCAAGATGGCCGATGCTGATGTCGCCGAGAATGCTCGCGCCCGCGCCGATGTAGACACCGCGGCCGATGCGCGGCGAGCGCGCCGGCAGTTCGCTGCTGCGGCCGATGCTGACGTTCTGGAGGATGGTGACGTCGTCGCCGATGACGACGTTGGCGCCGATCACGATGCCGGTGGCGTGGTCCAGATAGACGGCGGATCCGATGCTGGCAGCCGGATGAATGCTGACCTGGAGCAGGTTCGACGCCTCGTTCTGAAACAGCAGCGCCGCGTCGCGACGGTCATGACGCCAGAGCCAGTTCGAGACGCGCCAGGCTTGCAGCGCGATGTAACCCTTGTAGTGCAGCAGTGGTGGCAGCAGGTCGGTGACAGCGGGGTCGCGGCGCGCGATGGCCGCGAGGTCCCGGCTGGCAGCTTCAATCAGGTCCGGCTCGTCGTGGAAGGCGTCGCGGGAAAAGGATGTGAAGCGCGCGCGTTCGGCGCTGCTGCCAAGCCGCCGCCCGATCAGATCGGCCAGAGCCGCGGCGAAATCGTCATGGGTGAGGATGGCGCCGGCCAGAGCCTTGCCGAATAAGGGATCGGCAGCTGCCGCACGCTGGGCCTCGCGGCGGATCGCCTGCCAGAGGTCGTCGCTCGCGTTCATCGCAGCTTCCGGCATTGTCGCCTCCGATCCGCGTGCATCTGTGACGGCGAATATAGGCGGTCCGGATCAAGGCGCCAGTTGCGTCCAAGGGATGCGCGTCCTCTCTGGCGCGGCTATCCGGCCTCTCGCGCTAGCGCGAACGCGCCGAAGCCAAACCGCCCGCCTGCGGTTGCGCAGGCGGGCGGCTCGGGGCCATCAGGACTTTGGGGGCATGCGCCTGAAGGCTTTGAGAGGCGTCAGGCTTGGATGTCAGCCCTGCTGCTGGTCAGTCGGCGGCGGGGTCGGACGCGTCTTGTGCTGCGCCATGAACTGGTCGAACTCTTCCTTGTCCTTGGCGTGACGCAGACGGTCGAGGAAGTTCCTGAACTCGACCTGCTCTTCCTCGAGCCGGCGCAGCGTTTCAGAGCGGTACTCGTCGAAGGCACGGTTGCCGGAGGACGGCGGGCCGAAGCCAAAGCCGAAGCCACTGCGCTCCATGCGGCCGCGCATGCGGTCCATCTTGTACTGCATCCGCTCCATCTTGTTCTGCCAGCGATCCTGGCTGCTCCAGCACGACATTCTTCTGCTCCCGAGTGTGAAAAAGAGAAGGGCAAGTCCGATCGGCCACCAGATGATGAAGCCGAGGATGGTCACGGCAATCCAGCCGGGATGCCAGGGCGTATCCAGCATGCGGGGACGCTCGTACTGTTGGTATTGGTCCGAAGGGCCGCGCCATCGATTGACATCAGCGGTGTAGGCCATTTCCCATCTCCATCACGGCACCTGCGCCGTTGTGAATGTAAATAACATTTACATAGCTAAACCATCCCGCGATTTTGTCAAGCCGAGCGCCTGCCAGGCCCGCGGAATTATTTGTGCAACTTTATTTCGGCTTGCCCCAGGGTCCGCCCGGCGGCACGCCCGAACCGGAGGAAGCCTCCGGCGGCACCGGCGGCGGCTCGGCCCCCTTCGTGGCCGGACGGCGTTCGATCGGGAAGCCGAGCCCGCGCAGATAGATCAGCACCTCGGCCTCTAACAGTTCGTCCGGCGACATCGGCAATTTGCGACGCGCGGCATCGCCGCGGGAGAACAGCGAAGCGACGCCGTGCGACATCGACCAGATGTGCAGCGCCATCATCATCGCCGGCGGACGGGGCGCGCCGGGCGGCGTCAGCGCCGCAAGACGCTCGGCGGCGGCACGGATGACGCCGAATGCGCGTTCGCCCGCTGCCATCAACGCAGGATTTGCATCGACCGGCAGGCCCGATTCGAACATCGCGTTGTAGAAGGCCGGCTCCTCGCGGGCGAAGGCGAGATAGGCCCTGCCGACGCGCTCGAACGCCGTGACCGTGTCCGGGCGCCCGTCGTCCCAGGCCGCGGTCAGGCGCGCCTCGAACTGCTCGAAGCCGCGCTGAGCGATCGAGGACAAGAGTTCGTCGCGGTCGCGGAAATGCCGATAGGGCGCCGCGGCGCTGACGCCGGCCATGCGCGCGGCATCGGCGAAGGTGAAGCCGGCCGCGCCCTTCTCGGCGATGAGTCCGAGAGCGGCCTGCAACAAGGCTTCCTTCAGATTGCCGTGGTGATAGCCGCGCTCGGCGCGGCGCTGCTCCTTGCGCCAGCTCATGTGAACGACCTTTACATGAGCCGGGCGCGAAGGTCACTAGCGGCGATCAGGCAGGATTAACCCGTACTTCCACGGCCATGCCGGGCCGGTGCGTCGGCATCGAGCCCGGAACGGGCTCGCACCGAAGCTACATCTGCGGAATGGGCAGAATGGGCATCACTTCGATCGCCTCGCCCGGAAAGATCGCAAAATGCGGATGGTTCTCGAACAGTCTGGCAGCTTCCTCCTGCGAGGCGGCGCGCACCACCGTGAAGCCGGTCAGCGCATTGCTGACCTCGGTGATTCCGCTCGCGTCGATCCTGCGGGTCTTGCCGAGCGGGCCGCCGATCTCGACGATGACGGCCTTGTGCTTCTCGACCCAGCCGTGCCAGGCAGCCATGCCCTCCTGCTCCTTCGCCTTCCGTTCGGCCTCCGGCAGAGCGCGCCAGGCCGCCATCTTGGTACCCGTCGTGCTGCCGAGATAGACGGCGAGGAATTTGTGTTCGGCGCTCATGGATATCTCCTTTGGTTGGTTGATCGGAAAACGGTCGCGGCTGTCGTCTACTTCTTCAGATCGCCAAACCCGGCCACGACCTCCTGCACTTCAGGCGAATAGTCCGCCGCCTCCTGCACCTGCCGAATCTCGATGATTTCGTTGGCCGAGGCCGGGCACTTCTTCGCCCAGGCGATCGCTTCCTCGCGCGAGGCGACCTCGATCATCCAGTAACCGCCCAGCACTTCCTTGGCTTCAGTGAAGGGGCCGTCGGTGACCATGGGCTTGCCGGTCGCAAACGAGACGCGCGCACCCATCGATGGCGGATGCAGGCCGTCGAGCGTGATCAGCACGCCGGCGTCCTTCAGCGCCTCGTTGTAGCGCATCATCGCCGCGACACGTTCGGGATCGAGTTGAACGTCCGGCGGTGCCGCCTCGTAGCCGAGCGGGATCATCAGCATCATGAATCGCATGGGATTTCCTCGTCACTCGCTGTCACTCCGGGGCGCGACAGGGTCACGAGCCCGGAATCCGTTGATCCACCATTGCCGCCACCCATTGGCTTCCCTGTTGCGCAATTGCGCATCGGGGCTCGCGCTCTGCGCGCCCCGGAATGACGGCGTCGGCGGAGCTACTTCCTCGTCGCATACGCGCGCGTGCGCTCTTCCTGCTCGCGCAGCTCGGGGGTGAAGGCTTCGCCGAAATCCTCGGCCGAAAACACCTGCCGGATCTCGATCTCCGAGCCTGGCTCGAACGGCGCACGCTTCATCCAGTCGATGGCCTCGTCCAGCGAGGCAGTCTTGATCAGCCAGAAGCCGGCGATCAGGTCGGGCGAAAGACTGAACGGGCCGCGCGTGACGCCCGCCCCGGAGGCCGAATATCTGACCCGGGCGCCCTTCACCGTCGGATGCAGGCCCTCGCCGGCTTCGATGACGCCGGCCTTGGCCATTTCCTCGTTGAACTTGCCCATCGCGGCCAGCATCTCCGTGGTCGGCATCTTGCCGGCCTCAGTATCCTGGCTTGCCTTGACGATCACCATGAAACGCATCGACCTGCTCCGTGATATGTCCTGCGGGCGGAAACAGCCGGCCCACGTTCCCCTCTAGGACGAGCGACCTTCAGCCGAGCCGACAGCGGGGGCAGGAATTATTTAAAGGCGCCAGCGCGACTGCGGCAGGCGCATTCGGAACCGAAGCGGGCTCGATAGGCGCGGCGCAGGGGCCTTTCATGCCGGAACCAAAGCGAAGTAAAAGGGGCCGGCGCTCGCGCGCCCCTCCCGACACAGGACAGATCAGCCAATGCCGCAAGCCCTGCACAAAGTCGCCCTCGTCACAGGAGCCGCACGCGGCATCGGGCTTGCGACCGCGAAGAAATTCTTGGCCGAGGGCTGGCGCGTGGCGCTGCTCGACATCGAGGGCGAATTGCTCGGCCGCGCGGTCGCCGAAATCGGCCAGAGCGAGGCGACGCTGGCACTGACCTGCGACGTTTCGGATGCGGCCGCGGTCAGCGCTGCAATGACGACGATCGAGCGGCGGTTCGACCGGTTGGATGCCCTCGTCAACAATGCCGGCATCGCGGTGTTCGCGCCGCTGATGGAGACGTCGGACGCCGACTGGCGCCGCGTGCTCGAGGTCAACCTCACCGGACCGTTCCTCTGCACCAAGGCGGCGGTACCCTTGATGCGCGACGGCAATGGCGGCGCCATCGTCAACATCACCTCGATCTCGGCGGTGCGCGCCTCGACGCTGCGCTCGGCCTACGGCACCAGCAAGGCGGGCCTTGCGCACCTCACCAAGCAGCTCGCGGTCGAGCTCGCCTCCCTCAATATCCGTGTCAACGCGGTCGCGCCGGGACCGGTCGACACCGCGATGGCGAAGCAGGTTCACACCAAGGAGATCCGCGCCGACTATCACGACGCCATTCCGCTCAACCGCTACGGCCTGGAAGAGGAGCTCGCGGAAGCGATCTATTTCCTGTGCTCGGCGAGCGCGAGCTACATCACCGGACAAATTTTGGCCGTTGATGGCGGCTTCGATGCGGCGGGTATTGGCCTGCCAACACTGCGCGGCCAGCGGCGCAACGGGTAGGCACGGAGATTGGAGGGTGGGCAAAGGGCGTGCGAGCGCCTCACCTACCACCTCTCTGGATTTGCGGTACCATCGGTGGGCACGTACGCTTTGCCCGCCTTGGGATGTCGAGATTTCGGAGAATGCCATGCGACGCATCGCCTTCCTCAAAGCCCTGATGCTTGCATCCGCGCTGCTCGGCGTCACGCCCGCGGCGGCCGAGATCCGCATCATCCAGTCGCCGGGTGGACAGGTCGGGCCGTTCCTCGATCTGTTTGAGAAAGTGCGTGAGAGCGGCGAGCGCGTCGTGATCGACGGCCCCTGCCTGTCCGCCTGCACGCTGGTGCTGAGCATCGTGCCGGGCGAGCGCATCTGCGTCACCAAGCGCGCAGTGCTGGGCTTCCACGCCGCGCGCTCCGTGGACCGGCGCGGGCGCTTCTATGCCGAGCCGGAAGCATCGGTCGCGGTGCTTGCCGCCTATCCCGGCCCAGTGCGCGACTGGATCAGCCGCCGTGGCGGCCTGAGCTCACGGCTGCTGCTGTTGAAGGGGCGCGATCTCGCCGCGATCTATCCGCGATGTCGGTGACAAAGTCGTCGCTCATAGTCTCGCGATCACTCGCGACCGACTGACGTCCATCGTCGGAAGCCGCGGCACGATTTCGTTCAGAGAGCTCGCGATCTAGAATAAAGTCTGGACCACCGGCGCGAGCTTCATGCTCACGCAAATGACCATTCCCCAAAGAGCAAAGTTGATTTGTAGCGCCGCCGCCATCGGTCGCTCCCTTCCAAGTCGCCCCGCCCTAGTTTGTAGATTTTATGAAGCAAAGTTAGCGATTCTGTTGTGCAGATCACAGCCCAATATTGCGCCAATTGTTGTGCGGTGCAGTCGGTTTCACGAAGTGGCCTCACTCTGCGCGCAAGGTGATATGAAATTCCGATTCGTATTCGGCCATGCCGGCTGGTCCGTTTGCTTTGAGTTCCATTACACCGACGTGATGCGAAGTGTTTCACGCGGATTGCGCGTCGCATACGCAGCAAAGGCCCCGGCATGATTCGATACAGCTTCTTCTTGCTCAGTTTTTGCACAGCGCTGATTGCTTGCGCAGGCGCTCCAGCACAGGAACGTCGCCCCATCGCGTGGGATGGTCTTGGCAAGGATCCGAACCGTCCTCATGTGGCAAAGCGGCGCGTGGCAAATCCCGCGCCCGCAGCGCCGGATCCCAATCAGGAGCGGGAACGCGTGCTCGGCACCTTGCAGCCATATTCCCAGGCGTGGTGGACGGTCCATGACGAAATACAGGCGGAGAACGACAGGCGGCTCGGCAGCAAGCTCCTGATCTGCCCTCGCTGCGTGGAGCCGTCGCCGCCGAGCGAGAACGCCACCGGATCAATCCGGTGAGAGAACAAACGGCCGATCGGTGCGTGACGTAAGGAATTCATGCGTGTCCCCTCTCCCGCAGCATTGGAGAGAGGGGATCGCAACTCAACGGATCGTGGGCGCGGTCGCGCCCGTCACATCCCCTCCGCCGGGCAGTTCACCATCCAGGGAATGCCGAACTTGTCGATGCACATGCCAAAGCCCTTGGCCCAGAACGTCTTGCTGAAGGGCATGGTGACCGAGCCGCCGTCGGCGAGCGCGTTGAACTTGCGCTCGCCGTCTGCGGGATCCTTGACTGTGAGCGAGATCGAAAAGCCCTGCGGCTTGTGAAAATGCTCGGCCGGCGCGTCGGAGGCCATCAGCACGCTGCCGTCGGGCAGCGACATCCGTGCATGCATGATCATCTTCTCACGCCCGGGAGCGGCCGGGACGTCCGGCGGCGCGTCCGATGACCGCATCATTGCATCGATCTTGCCGCCGAGAACCTTGGCGTAATAGTTGAACGCCGCTTCGCAAGTATCCTGATAGAACAGATAGGGATTGAGCATCGTTTCTCTCCTCTTCGCTTGCAGTGAGGTTTATTGCTTCTCGGTGAGCTTCTTCAGGCCGGCGAGACCTGCCTCGAAATCCTTGCCGATCATGCTGTCCATGTTGACGAACACCTGCATGACCTTGGACAGGAACGAGGCCGGACCGTACATCGCCCACGTGACCAGAGTGGCATCGCCTTGCGGCACAAAGGTGAATTCGGCGGTGTTGTGCCCTTCGAACGGCCGCTCGAAATCGAGCTTGATGCGGAGCCTGGAGGGCCCGTTCGCCTCCAGGATCTCCATGCGGCCCGCACCGACATTGTTGTTGCCGTCCCAGGCATAGGTCGCCCCCTTTCCCGCCGCGGTTCCGCCGAACGTCCGCTTCATGGCGGGATCGCGGGTCTCATAGGGCGACCAACCGGTCCAGCGATGAAAATCGGCGACCAGCGGATAGATCGCATCGGCCGGGGCCTTTACGGCAAGCGACCGCTCGACGCGGAAGGTGTCGGGCTTGGTAAGAGCAAAGATGAGGATGCCCGCAAGCCCGGCGGCGAGCAGAACGGCAATGACGGCAATGGCTTTCAGCATGAGGGGCTCCGTGGATACGGGCACAGGACGAAGGGGGATGGCTGGGGCCGACAATTCGAAGGCGAAATTATTCTGCCGTCATTCCGGGGCACCGAAGGGTGAACCCGGAATGACGGCGAACCATCACGTCGCCTTCGCACCCTGCCTCGCGCCGCCGTTGGCTTGCTTCGGCTGGCTGTCCCGGATCAGGCGATCGAGATGCATGCGGATGTGGGCGGCTTCGGCCGACGTGTTGGCGAGCGCGATGGCGCGGTCGAAGGCGACGCGGGCCTCGTCGTTGCGGCCGAGCTGCATCAGGAAGGCGCCGCGCACGCCGTAGAAATGGAAATAGTTCGCGAGCTTCGGTGCCAGCGGCTCGATCAGATCGAGCGCAGCCTGCGGCCCGCGCACCTTGGAGACCGCGACCGCGCGATTGAGCGTCACCACCGGTGACGGCTGCACCACTTCCAGAGCGCCATAGAGCAGATCGATCTGCGTCCAGTCGGTCTCCTCCGGCGTCGCTGCCCGCGCATGCAGCGCGGCGATCGCGGCCTGGATCTGATAAGGACCGCTGCGGTGGTGACGCATCGCCTTGTCGATCAGCGCGAGACCTTCCGCGATCATGGTGCCGTTCCACAGCGAACGATCCTGATCGTCCAGCAGGATCAGCGATCCGTCCTCGGCAAAGCGCGCGGCGCTGCGCGCATGCTGCAGCAGGATCAGCGCCGTCAGGCCCATGATCTCCGGCTCGCTCTGAAACAGCCGCAGCAGCAGCCGCGCCAGCCGGATCGCCTCTTCGCAGAGCGGCTTCCTGATCTCGGCGGTGTCGCCGCTCGCCGAATAGCCTTCGTTGAAGATCAGGTAAATCATCGCGGCGACGCCGGCGAGCCGCTCGGAACGCTCGACCGCGCCGGGCGCTTCGAAAGGCACGCCCGCGTCGGCGACCTTCGCCTTGGCGCGCGTGATGCGCTGCTCCATCGCAGCTTCCGAGACCAGGAAGGCGCGTGCGATCTGCTTCACGGTGAGGCCCGAGACGATGCGCAACGCCAGCGCGATCTGCTGCGTCGCCGGCAGCTGGGGATGGCAGCAGATGAACATCAGCCGCAGGATGTCGTCACGATAGTGCGAGCCGTCGAGCCGCTCGGCCACCGCCCCCTCGGCATCATCGAGATCGGAGATGGCCTGGTCGTCCTCCGGCAGCGGCTGCTGCTTGCGGGCGCGGCGCACCTCGTCGATCGCGACGTTGCGGCCGACCATGATCAGCCAGGCCGCCGGATCGCGCGGCGGCCCGTTCTGCGGCCAGGACTTGAGCGCGCGCAGGCAGGCATTCTGAAAAGCCTCCTCTGCGGTGTCGAGATCGCGGAAATAGCGCAGCAGCGCGCCCACCGCCTGGGGTCGCGCCGAGGTCAGCGCAGTCTCGATCCAGGCGGTGTCGGTCTCGCTCACGTCAGATTTCCTCCGGGCCGGAACACGCCCACGGGACGCACCTCGTATGCGCCGCCCGGATTGGCAGAGCCCAGCTCGCGCGCGACGTCGAGCGCATCGTCGAGATTCTTGCAGTCGACGATGTAAAAGCCGAGCAGCTGCTCCTTGGTCTCGGCATAGGGGCCGTCGAGCACCAGTGGCGGGTCCTCCTTGCGCAGGGTCGCCGCCGCGGTCGTCGGCAACAGCCGCGCCACCGGTCCGAGCCGGCCCTGCCTGGTGAGCTTCTCCTGCACCACGGCGAGCTTCTTCATCACGGCCTCGTCCTGCTCCTTGGTCCAGGAGCCGACGAAATCCTCGTCGTGATAGCAAAGAATGGCGTAGAGCATGGGCGACACTTTCCTCGTCTGTTTCAAAGACGCGCCAATATGCCCCGCGCCGACATGGCTGCGGAAAAAATTTGCAAGAAAAATCCGGCAGATCGTGCCAAGGAGAGCCTTCTCAAACGGAACCGACGAGGCACTTCGAATGACCCTGGGCACACTGGCCGTCCTGATCAACAGCACGCAGCAGAACTGGCTGCCGGAGCGCTGGAAGGCCCGGTTCGAAGCGGTCTGCGGGGACCGCCGCGTGGTGCTGCTGCCGGATGCCGGGCTCGACCCGGCGGAGGTGCACTATGCCGCGGTGTGGAAGCCGGTGCCGGGCGATCTCGGTGCGTTCCCCAATCTGCACGCGATCTTCAATCTCGGCGCTGGCGTCGACGCGCTGATGGCGGACAAGAGCCTGCCCGATGTGCCGCTGGTACGCGTCGCCGTGCCCGATCTCACCAATCGGATGACCGAATATGTCGTGCTGCACGTGCTGATGCATCACCGCCAGGAGCTTTACCTCAGGCAATCGCAGCGCGAGAAACGCTGGGAGCCGAGATATCAATGGCCGGCGAGCGCGATCACCGTCGGAATCATGGGATTGGGCACGCTGGGGGCCGATGCGGCCAATGTGCTGCGGCGGCTCGGCTTCCGCGTCGCCGGCTGGAGCCGCAGCCCGCGGACGATCGACGGCGTCGCGTGCTTCCACGGCACTGCGCAGATCAATGCCTTCCTGCGCACGACCGACATCCTGGTCTGCCTGCTGCCGCTGACGCCTGACACAAACGGCATCCTCAACCGCGACGTCTTCACAAAGCTCAACCGCAACAGCCCGCTCGGCGCGCCCGTGCTGATCAATGCCGGCCGCGGCGGCCTTCAGAACGAAGCCGATATCCTGGCCTGCCTCGACGACGGCACGCTGGGCGCCGCCTCGCTCGACGTCTTCGTGCAGGAGCCGCAGCCGGCGGACAGCCGCTTCTGGACCCACCCCAAGGTGGTGTTGACGCCGCACAACGCGGCCGACACCGACGCGGACGCGATCTCGGCCTATGTCGCCGAGCAGATCGGACGGTTCGAGGCCGGCGGAGCGCTGGAGAACGTGGTGGATCGGGCAAGGGGCTACTAAGCCCCTGGATTTCGCCAGCGCTGGCGCTTCAGGCTCGGTGTCTCCGCCTGCCCGCGACGGCAGCCTACGCTTTCGCGCCGACCATCATATCGATCGCCCCCTTCACGATCGCCTCCAGCTCCTTGCGCGGAACGCGGGCGCGCGAACGAACGGCGATGGAGTGCACGGTAGCTGATGCGATCTGTGCCAGCACGGCCGGATCGGCGCTCTCCGGCAACTCGCCCTTCTCCCTGGCACGGCGGAAGCAACTGGCAAAAGCCTTGTCGAGCTCGGTGAGTCCGTCGAGCACCATGGCGCGGATCTCGGGATCGCTCACCGCCTCGGACGCCGCCGTCACCACCGTGAAACAGCCGCGCGGGCCGGTCTCGCCGGAGAGATAGATGTTCAGCGCGGAGGCGAAGATTCGCTCCAGGCGCTGGCGCAGCGGCATTTCCTCGCGAAAGATCGCGGCCATGGAGGCCCGCGCTTCCTCACGGTAGCGCTGGTAGGTCTTGATGTAGAGCTCGCGCTTGTCGCCGAAGGCGCCGTAGAGGCTCGGCCGGTTCATGCCGGTGGCCTCGCTGAGATCGTCGAGCGAGGTGGCCGCGAAACCCTGCTTGCGGAACAGATCGAGCGCCTTGCCGAGCGCGACGTCAGGCTCGTAGGCGCGCGGGCGGCCGCGGCGCTTAGGCTCTGTGGCAGCAGTGGGCGGCTTCGATTTTTGTACCATGTCGCAAATTAATCCTTGACCGCGGATATATTATGCAGGATGGTACAGAAATCAATCTGGCCAGGTTGAGCGACACCCAAAGAGAAATTGCCCAAGGAGGCTACAGATGGATCTCTATTTCTCGCCGCTCGCCTGCTCGATGGCGACACGCGTTGCCTTGTACGAAGCCGGCGCCAAGGCGAACTATCTCGAAGTCGATCCGCCGACCAAGACGGTTTTGAACGACGGTTCCGACTTCCGCACGGTGAATCCGATCGGTCTGGTGCCGACGCTGCGCACCGATGAGGGCGTGGTGCTGACCGAGAACGCCGCAATCCTGCAATATGTCGCCGACCGCTTTCCGCAATCCAGCCTCGGCGCCGCCGCCGGCATCGAGCGCACCCGGCTGCATCAATGGCTCTGCTTCATCGGCACCGAGCTGCACAAGGGCCTGTTCCTTCCCCTGCTCGACCGCAAGGCGCCGCAGGAAACCAAAGCCTACGCGCTGGAAAAGAACCTGTCGCGGCTCGACTATCTCGACAACTATCTGAAGGGCCGCGATTTCCTGCTCGACCATTTCAGCGTGGCGGATGCCTATCTCGCCACGGTCATCAACTGGACCATGGCGACGCCGCCGATCGAGCTTGCGAAATGGCCGAACGTGAAGGCCTACTACGAACGCCTGCGCCAGCGCCCATCGATCGCCAGGGCGATCGCGGAGGAGTTCGAGCTGTACAAGGCCGAGCTCGCGCGGAAGAAGGCCGCGGCGTAACGGAAGCAGCCAAGACAGGAATCCGGAGTCCCCGTTTCCGATTTCACCGGAACGGAAATGGCTGGAAGGCCAGCGACGTCGTCCGTCCCGGCCCGGACGGCGTCGTGCTTGCGTGCAATCGGCTATCTCGGCGCCTGCAGCACGATCCCGTAGCGGCCGTATATGCGATCGATCGTGCCGTCGCTTCGCAGCCGCTCCAGGGCCCGGTCGATGGCTTCGCGCAACGCATCGTCCGGGCGGATCATGCCGACGGCGACATTCCAGTTGAGATCGGCCACGCTCTCATCACGATCCAGGATCCGGAGTGGATTGTCCGGATGCGTCAGGTTGAAATAGCCGGCCGCAGTGGGCGTGACCGCGGCGGCATCGATCTCACGGTTCGACACGGCCTCCAGACTGTCGCTCTCGAAGCCGAAGGTCGACAGGGGCACGCGCCGTTGGCCGATGATCATGGCGGCGATCGATCCGACCTGCACTCCCACCTTGGTCTTTTCGTTGAGGCTCTTGAACGAGGTGAGCGGGCTGGATGACGGCACCGCGAGCGCGACGCCCGTGCGATAATATGGTTTCGAGATCCTCAAACGTGTTTCGCCTTGCGCCTCGCGGTCGGCAATGACGTCCAGAAGAATGTCACAGCCGGCGCTGCGCATCTGGTACTGCGTGATGATCCAGTCGAGCCTCAGCGCCACACCGAGCTCGCGGGCCATCACCTGTCCCAGCTCGACCTGAAAGCCGGGCGGCTCGCCGGTCTTGCGGGCAAAGGGAAGCGAGTTGGGATGCGCGCACAGCCCGATCACGCCGCTCTCACGGATCGCGTCCAGGGTTCGCGCCTGCGCCGGTCCCGGCAGCCCGATGGCGGCAGCGACGATGACCGGCACGATCGCCTTCATTGCATACCCTCATCTGGACGCATCGCGGTCTGGTTCAGCCTTCGCGTGGTTTCAAGGCGCGGATGTACTTGACGATCAGGTCGATCTGCGCGTCGGTGAAAGCGCCATCGAATGCCGGCATCGCGCCTTGCTTGCCGAGCTTGATGCGATTGCGAATGAAATCGTCGTCGCGCGGCGAATTCATCAGTTGCGGCCCCTTGCCGACAGCCCGGCCGCCGTCGGAGTGACAAAACCCGCAAGTTCCCGCGAACACCTGCTCGACCTCGAACGGCGCATTCTCGGGCGCAGGCGCCGCGGATTGTGCTTGAGCCATTGCAGCGCACAGCAACGAGGCGCCGACCGGAACTGTTCTCAAATGCAGCTTCAACACGTCCACTCCATCCCTGAAGCAGGTGGCCGTTGCGATCGGCAAGGAGCGGGCTTGCACCCGCTCCTGCAGATCGTTTGCGGCAACTATTTCAGGCTGAAGACGACGAGCGCGCCGTCGTCACGCGGCATGCTCTTGTATACGCCGCCGAAGTTCGGCGCATATTCGTCAGCCAGCATGCCGCCGAAGCCCGCGGTCACGGCGATATATTGCTTGCCGCCGACGGAGTAGCTGACGATGCCGCCCTGGTGACCGGTGCCGTTGTTGTGCTTCCACAACTCGGCTCCGGTTTCGGCATCGTAGGCGTGAAGGACGCCGCGGGAGTCCGGCACGAAGACCAGATTGCCCGCCGTCGACAGCACGCTTCCAAGCGGCGGCTCGGGATAGCGGACCTCCCATTTCTTCGCTCCCGTTATGGGATCACGCGCGTCGAGATGGCCATAGATCTCGCCGCCGGGAGGAGGCGTCATCTTGAAATCGGCGCCGATGTTGAGCTGGACCTGCGGCGTCGTGACCGGTGTCGTCTTCTGGATGTCCAGCGTCATGCACCATTCCTGGCCGATCTTGTAGTAGAGACCGGTCTTCGGGCTGTACGAGCCGGCGTTCCAGCTGATGCCGCCGCCGATGAACGGACACAGAGGCGGTTCAGTGACTTTCCCGACCGAGAAATCGCGGCGGCCGATCAGTGCGCCGGTCTTGGGGTCGATATCCCTAACGAAGTTGATGTTCTCGACCAGCCGCCAGACGTTCTTCACTTTGAGATTGCGGTCGTAGACGAAGACGAAGCCACCCTTGTTCGGATGGACCACGTATTTCTGACCGTCGCGCTCGAGCATCACGAACTCGCCGACGGAGCTGTCAAAGTCCCAGGCGTCGTGCGGCAGCTCCTGATGATAGAATTTCAGCTTGCCGGTATCGATATCGAGGCCGATCACCGAACTGGTATAGAGATTGTCGCCGGGACGCGCACCTTGCGTCTTGTAGTCGGCGCCCGACCAGTCGTAGAGCGGCGCAGGGTTCGCGGTGCCCCACAGGATGGTGTTGGTCTCGGAATCGTAGGTGCCCGGCATCCAGCCGCCGCCACCGCCGGTGCGCCAGGAATCGTTGCCCCAGGTCTTCATGGCCTCTTCGGTGCCCGCGACCGTCAGGAACTCCCACTTCTTCTTTCCCGTCGTGGCATCGAGGGCGAAGATCGGGCCGCGGCCCGGCCATTCGCCACCTTGCGCGCCGATGATCACGCTTCCCTTCGCGTAAAGCGGCGCGCCAGTAAAGCCGACCGTGAGCTTCTGCGAGTCGATCAGCTTGGTCTCCCAGAGGACCTTTCCCGTCTTCGCATCCAGCCCGAAGACACGCCCATCCATCGTGCCGACGAACACCTTGCCTTCACCGAGAGCTACGCCGCGGTTGTAGGGAGAGTGGGTCTGCCGGCTGATGAGCGCTTCGTCCAGTTCCGGAAAGAACGACCAGATGACCTCGCCGCTCGCGCCATTCAGCGCGAAGACCCGGCTGTAAGAGCCCGAATAATAGAGGACCCCGTCAGCCACGAGTGGCATGGACTGCAGACCGCGCGTCGATCGCCCCGGGATGTGCATCCAGGCCACGCCCAGATTGGCGACGTTGTTCGTGTTGATCTGCGCAATCGGGCTGTAATGGTGGGACTTGTACGAGCCGTGATAGGTGAGCCAATCGTTCTGGCCGGCGGCCTCGATGCGGGCCGTATCCACGGCTTGGGCCGACGCCGCCGACGCTGCAAGTGTCGCAACGACGACGACAGGCAAGGCCGAGCTGAGCCACTGCTTTCTCATTTGCACTTCCTCCCGCTCTTGTGTTTGTTGATTGCGTCTCGTGAGCGCGGCCGCGAGGGGGCATTTGCAGTTCAGTACGCGTCGATCGTCCTCCATCGGACCGAGTCGCCAACAGATATCCCCTCTCTCGGCGGATAGCGCCGAAGGAGCCACGTTCACTGGTGTGATTGCTGTTGTACTTCTGCTTGCCGCTGCAGCTTACGACGGATCACAGGGCGTGCAAACACGGAACGCGCGCAGAAGACGACTTTAACGCACGGGGCGAATTGAAACGGCAGCGGCACTGACCGTTTCGACCTCGATCGGCCAATCCCGGAGCCAAGTGGCTTATCCGTAAAGCACTTTCGGCAATATCGTGACGATGCCGGGCCACAGCGTCAGCAGCAGCACGAAACCGATCATGATCATGAGGTACGGCAGCGTCACGCGGGCGATGTAGCCGAGGCCGTCGTCGGTCAGCCCCTGGATCACGAACAGGTTGAAGCCGACGGGCGGCGTGATCTGCGCCATTTCGACGGCGAGCACGAGGAAGACGCCGAACCAGACCTCATCGAAGCCGGCGCCCTTCACGATCGGCAGCACGATCGGCAGCGTCATCACGATCATCGAGAAGCCGTCGAGAAAGCAGCCGAGGACGAGATAGAAGACGATCAGCACCACGATCAGCATGAAGGGCGACAGGCCGAGCCCCTTGACGAAGGCGGCCACCGCCTGAGGGATGCCGAGGAAGGCTGCGGCATTGCCGAGGATCGATGCGCCGAGCACGATCAGCGCGATCATCGAGCAGGTCACGACCGAGCCGATCAGCACGTCGCGCATGACCTGTTGCGACATCGCGCCTTGCGCCCAGGCAACCAGGGCCGCGCCGAGCACGCCGACGGCGGCAGCTTCCGACGGCGTCGCGAGGCCGCCATACATCGAGCCGAGCACGCAGGCGATCAGGAACAGCGCCGGGGCAAGGTCCTTCAGAGCGGCGAAGCGTTCGCTCCATGGCACCTGCGAGAGTTTGGCTTCCGTTTCCGGCACCATGCTCGGATTGAGGCTCGTATGCAGCATCACCCAGGCCATGAAGGTGGCGGCCAGCAGGAATCCCGGCAGCACGCCAGCCGTGAACAGCTTCAGGATCGAGACGTCGCCGAGCACACCATAGATGATCATGATGTTGGACGGCGGAATCAGGAACCCGAGCGTGCCGGCGCCGGCGAGCGAGCCGATCGCGATGTCGCGGGAATAGCCGCGGCGCAGCAGCTCGTTGAGCGACATGCGGCCGATCACCTGCGTGGTCGCGGCCGACGAGCCCGAGATCGCCGCGAAGATGGTGCAGCCGATCACGTTGACATGCAGCAGGCGGCCGGGCAGCAGCCCGGCCCAGGGCGCCAGTCCCTGGAACAGCGAGCGCGACAGCCGGGTGCGAAACAAGAGCTCGCCCATCAGGATGAACAGCGGCAGCGCGAGCAGCTCCTGCGTGGTCAGGATATTCCAGGCATATTGGGGCAGCAGCTTGTCGAGCGGGATCGAGCGGAACATCGCGAGCAGCAGCGTCGCAGTGAGCGCAAGCGTCAGGCCGATCCAGACGCCGCAGGCCAGCAGCGCAAACAAGATCGCGAACAGGGCGACGACTTCGATGGTCATGCGATCTTGGATCCGGGAGGGAGCAAAGCGATCATTCGACGGGCGAGGCCTTCATGCGATGATCCTCCAGCGGCAGGCCGAACGCGGCCTGGACCGCGCGTGCCAGAAACTGGAGCGTGAGCAGCAGCATGCCGAAGGTGACGACGGCTTCCGGAAACCACAGCGGCGTGTCGCTCGAGGTGGAGACCTGGCCGCGCACGAACGCGGCCCAGGCGAATTTCGCCATGGCCGAGGTCAGGAACGCCATGAAGGCGAAGCCGGCCGCCGCCGAGAGAATCTCGAGCGCGCGCTGCACCGGCGCCGGCACGTTCTTCAGGAGCAGCACGACGCGGATATGGCCGCCGACACGCAGCGTCATGGCGGCTCCGAAAGTGAAGGACGCCGCCATGAGATAAGAAGAGTATTCCCACGCGATCGAGATGCTGGGCGGGAAGAACGGCAGGAAGTTCGAGAGGAAGCGGGTTGCGACCTCGCAGAGCATCAGCAGCGTCAGCATCAAGAGACAGCCGCCGCCGATCCAGCCGTCGAGCCGGCCGAGGCGATCGATTCCGTCGAGCAGGATGCGCAGCGGCGCTGGCGCCGCTGCATTCAGGCTCTGCGGAGCTTCGGGCGAGATGCTCACCACGACATCATCCTCAGCCACGCTTCATTTCGGCGAGATAGGCCCGCACTGGCTTGTCGGCGGCCGGCACGCGCTTGAGGAAGGCGTCGAGCTGCGGCGCAGTCTTGGCCCGGATGTCCGTCATCATGGCTTGCGAGACCGGCACCACCTCCATGCCGCCTTCCTTCAGGCGGTTGAGGCTGTCGACGTCGGCCTTGAGCGAGTTGGCCCAGAAGCCCGGCTCCATCTTCGCCGCGATATCCGCAACCAGCTTCTGTTGATCGCCGGAGAGAGCCTTCCAGGAATCGAGATTGACGGTGAGCATCTGCGACGACCAGACGTGGTTGGTCGGGTAGACGTATTTCAGGAATTCCCAGAACTTGCCGTCGACGCCCGACACCGACGAGGTGGAGACGCCGGCCACGGCGCCGGAAGCGAGCGCGGGAATCGTCTCGCCCCAGGGGATCATCACGGCCGCCATGCCGATCGCATTCAGCATGTCGACCGCGTTCTTGTCGGGCACGCGGATCTTGATGTTCTTCAGGCCCTCGACGTCGGCGACCTTTGCCTTCAGATGCAGGTACTGCGTCGGCCAAGGCACGATGTAGAGGATCTTCTGGTTGTTGCGCGCCGCGATCTTCTCGTATTCGGGCCGCACGTATTTGTGCAGCACCTTGAGCTCGTCCACCGAGCCGCAGAGGAAGGGAATGCTCTCGACGCCCATGAACGGCTCGTCGCCGACCTGCTGGATGTTGAGCACGTCGGCCAGCGGAACCAGACCGTCGCGCACGGCGCGCAAGTGCTCGGGGCCCTTGAAGCCGAGCTGACCACCCGCTTTTACGGTGATTGCGACCGAGCCACCCGTCTGCTTCTTCACCTCCTCCGCGAAGGCCATCGCGTTCTGGGTGTGGAAATTGCCGTCGGGCCACACCGTCGACATGTCCCAGCTCACCGTTGCCGCCCGCGCACGGGTGGAGATGTGGCCTGCGGCAAGCAGCGTCGCTGCGCCCACGGTGAAATTCCTTCGCGTGATCATTTGCACCCCTCCGTTTGCTCCGCGCACGACGCCCGAGGCGTCACCGCGAGTACCCATAAACTGCGACCGCCTTGTCGGCGGACACGAGCCCGCTTTCGACGTCGTCATTGACCGCCGCGCGCTCGCGCTTGGCGGGATCGCCGATGCCGGCGCCGCCGGGTGTCAGCACCACCAACCGATCGTCCGGCGGCACCTGCTGAAAGCCCTTCCCTCGCAGCTTCTTTCCGGACTTGAGGCCGACATAGCCGGCCTCGCCGTCCCGGCCGCCATCGCGGCCGCGCGGCGGATGATCGATGCGGTCGAACGCAGCGAGAATGTCGAACGGCGCATCGACGCCGCTGCCGACTTCGATGATCTGACCGAGGCCGCCGCGGGTGCGCCCTGCCCCGCCGGAATCCGGACGCAGCTCCTTGCGCCAGAAGATCAGAGGCGTCTGCGTCTCCGCGATCTCGACCGGCGTGCCGCGCACGCCGCTTGGGTAAGCGGTCGCGGACAGCCCGTCCTTGCCGAAGCGCGCGCCGGTGCCGCCGTTGGAGGTCACCGCCATGGAGAACCCGTAATTGCCGCCGACGCCGCTTCGCGTCTGCCCGCGCACGTTGAGATTCCACAGGCACGAGGTGCCTTCCGCAGGCACGCGCTCGGGAATGATCTGGCGCAGACAGCCGAACACGACGTCGGGCAGCATCTGGCCGATGACGTGACGCGAGGCGACCGGCGCCGGCTTCGGCGCATTGAGGATCGCGCCCGCCGGCGCCGACACCGTCAGCGGCGAGAGCGAGCCGGCATTGTTCGGGATCTGCGAGGCGACGACGCAGCCGAGGCCGAACACGGTGTAGGCGGTGGTGTAGGACAAGGGCACGTTGATGCCGAACTTCGAGGCGGCAGAGGTGCCGTCGAAATCAACGTGTATGCCTTCGTCCGAGATCGTCAGGGTCGCAGCCAGCGTCACCGGCGCGTCATAGCCGTCGACCACCATGGTATTGCGCCAGCTGCCCTTCGGCAGCTTGGCGATCTCGGCGAGCACGGCCTCGCGCGAGCGGTCGCAGATGTAATCGCCGAGCTCGTCGAGCGTGTCGATGCCGAACTCGGTCATCATCTCGACCAGGCGTTCGCAGCCGACGTCGTTGCAGCCGGCGAGCGAATAGGTGTCACCCTCGGTGTCGATCGGCAGCCGTGTATTGGTGCGGATCATCGCCATCAGCGTCTCGTTGACGACGCCCTGGTCGATCAGCTTCAGCATGGGGATGTAGAGCCCCTCCATGAACACGTCGGTGGCGTCGGGCCCGAAGCCGATGCCGCCGATATCCATGAGATGGCTGGTGCAGGAGAACAGCGCCACCGGCTTGCCATCCTTGAAGCAGGGCGTGGTGACGACGAAGTCGTTGAGATGGCCCGTACCCATCCAGGGGTCGTTGGTGATGTAGGCGTCGCCTTCCTTCATCGTCTCGATCGGGAAGTGAGCGATGAAATGCTTGACCGATTCCGCCATCGAGTTGACGTGGCCGGGCGTGCCCGTCACCGCCTGCGCCAGCATGCGCCCCTCGAGGTCGAACACGCCGGCCGAGAGGTCGCCGCATTCGCGCACGATCGGGCTGAACGCGGTGCGGAGCAGCACCTGCGCCTGCTCCTCGACCACGGCGATCAGCCGGTGCCACATGATCTGAAGGTCGATCAGGCTCGCGCCATTTGCCTTGCTCATGATCAAGCCGCCTTCCGTTCCATGACGATGCTGCCGGCACCGTCTATATGGGCGTCAAAACTGTTGGAGACGAAGGTCGAAGTCTCGTCCTCCGCGATCACGGCGGGACCCGCAATCGTCGCGCCGGGCGCCATGTCCTCGCGGCGATAGAGCGGGATCTCGATTACTTCGCCCGCGCGGCCGTCGAAGAACTTGCGACTGCCGGCCGCCTTGGCCGCAGGCATGCGTGCGACGGAAGCGACGGTGGGCGGATTGCGCGCCTCGGTGGTGGCGAGCACCGACCAGCTCAACACCTCGATGGCAGCCCCCGGAATCGGCCGTTCGAACATCGCCGAATAATCCGCCTCGAACTTCTGGCGCAGACCGGCGAGATCGGCGGTCGCCAGCCGCCGGTTCGGCAGCTCGACCGATATCTCGTGGCCCTGGCCGACATAGCGCATGAAGGCGGCGCGGCGCTCCCGCACCGGTGCACCGGCTGCGCCGGGCTCCACCAGCGCACGCGCTTCGGTCACCATCTCCTGCAAGAGGTCAGAGACGGCCTCGGTGTCGAAGTCATCGAGCCGGACATGACGGCTGCGCACCAGCTCATAGGCGATGGGCGCAGCCAGGAAGCCGACGGCCGAGCCGACACCGGCATTCGATGGCACAATCACGCGGGAGACGCCGATCTTCTCGGCGACACGGGCCGCATGCAGCGGCGCGGCACCGCCGAAAGCGATCAGCGTGTGCTGACCGATAATCTCCCCGCGCTCAACCGCATGCACGCGCGCCGCGCTCGCCATGTTCTCGCAGACGACTTCGTGGACAGCATAGGCCGCAGTTTCCGCGGACAGGCCAAGCGGCTCGCCGACGTCCCGCAGCAGCGCCTGCTTCGAAAGCTCCGGGTCGAGCTTGATCGTGCCGGCCGCAAACGCATCGGGATCGATCATGCCGAGTGCGACGTCCGCATCCGTCACGGCCGGGCGCTGACCGCCGCGGCCATAGCAGGCGGGCCCCGGCTCCCAGGAGGCGCTCTCGGGACCGACGGTGACGCGCTTCATCGCGTCGACATGCGCGATCGAACCGCCGCCGGCGCCGATCTCGACCATCTCGATGACGGGAATGCGCACCGGCAGGCCGGAGCCCTTGAGGAAGCGCGCGGCGCGATCGACCTCGAACACGCGCGAGGTCTCGGGCTGGTACTTTTCGATCAGACAGATTTTCGCGGTAGTGCCGCCCATGTCGAAGGAGAGCACCTTGCTCTCGCCGAGACGCGCCGCGATCTGGGCGGCGAAGATCGCGCCGCCAGCGGGACCGGATTCGACGAGACGCACCGGAAAGCGTCGCGCGGTCTCGATCGAGGTCACGCCTCCGCCGGAGGTAACGAGATAAATGGCGCCGCGAAACTGCTCGACCTGCAAGGCATCGGCCATGCGGGCAAGATAGCCATCGATCAGCGGCTGCACATAGGCGTTGGCGACCGCAGTGGATGTGCGCTCATATTCCCGGATCTCGGGACAGACTGCCGACGATGCAGTCACGGAGATGCCGGGCATTTCATCACTGATGATCGCGGCCGCGCGACGCTCATGCTCGGGATTGGCATAAGAGTGCAAGAACGCGATCGCGACGCTCTCGACCTTCAGCTCACGCAATCTCTGCGCGAGTGCGCGCACCGCCGCTTCGTCGAGCGGGAGACGAACGGCACCATGGGCGTCGATGCGCTCGGGCACCGTGAAGCGCAGGCTGCGCGGCGCCAGCGGCTTCGGCTTGTCGATGCCGAGGTCATATTGGTCGTAGCGGCTTTCGGTGCCGATATCGAGCACGTCGCGGAAGCCCTCGGTCGCGATCAGCGCGGTCTTGGCGCCGCGGCGCTCGATGATGGCATTGGTCGCGAGCGTCGTGCCATGAATGAAGACGTCGATGTCGCTGATGTGGGCACGTGCATCGGCAAGAATGAGGCGCATGCCGTCCAGTACGGCGTGCTCGGGGCGCTGCGGAGTGGTCAGCACCTTGCGGGTTTTTCGATCTTGCCCCACGTCCAGCACGATGTCGGTGAACGTGCCACCGATATCAACGGCAAGCCGCACCTCGGCTCCCTCAAGCATTCCAAATTCTCCGTGCTGGTCGTCAGGACTGGGGACAAAAGCGCAGCAATTTCCATGCCATGGACGACGAGATGCATGCCGCGCCCGGCTATTCTGCTTGGCACCTATGCAATAGGCAAGGCGTGTGCGCCGCCGACACGATCAGAGCAGGAATGCAAGCGCCGTCTCGCAGCGCTCCTCGACCTTGAGCGTCAGGAGATCGTCGGCGCGGGTGCGGCCGAGGTTGACCGCCGCAATCGGAATATTGCGGCGCGCCGCGGCCTGGACGAAGCGGAAGCCGGAATAGACCATCAGCGAGGAGCCGACGATCAGCATGGCGTCGGCCTGCGCCAGATGATCCTGCGCGGTAGCGACGATCTCGCGCGGGACGTTCTCGCCGAAGAACACGACGTCGGGCTTGAGGATGCCGCCGCAGGCTTCGCATGGCGGCACTTCGAAGGAGGAAAAATCCTCGTGCTCGAGATCGGCGTCGCCATCAGGTGCATCCGCGGCATCGAGCGTCAGCCACGCCGCATTGGCGCGGCCAAGATCGTGCTGAAACTCGTCGCGCGGCGTCTTGCGGCCGCAGCCCATGCAGCGGACCAGATCGAGCCGGCCGTGCAGGTCGATGACCTGGCGGTGGCCGGCCGACTGATGCAGCCGATCGACGTTCTGGGTCAGCAGCATCCCGCACCGGCCGTTCGCCTCGAGCCGGGCCAGCGCATGATGCGCATCGTTCGGCTTCGCCTGGCCGAACCGCCGCCAGCCGATCAGGCTGCGCGCCCAATAGCGCCGGCGCGTATGCTCGTCCGACATGAAGGCCTGGAAGTTGACCGGCTGGGTGCGCTTCCAGTTGCCCTGGCTGTCGCGGTAATCGGGAATGCCTGAATTGGTGCTGCAGCCGGCGCCGGTCAGCACGAACAGACGTTCGTGCCGGCCGACGAAATCCTGGAGCGGAGGGTTTGACATGGCACCAGATGTAGGTCGCGAGGCCGGGTTTTTCCAGATCACTGTCGGCGGGACGGACGCCCTGAGATAGACGACGGGTGAGATTTATCCCGGTCTGCCGTGCGGGCTGCTTGCTGCAATGTCCGCCGAAACTCATCGCGCTTTTCGTGCACCGAGGCTATCGCATGTCCGACCGCGACCCCGAGGCCGACCAGTGCGGCTTCTGAAAGCTGCAGACTCGCCTCGATGGTTTCCGGCACCGCGTCAGTTGCGCCGATTGCATAGAGGTGACGGGCATGATCAGCGTCGCGCGCACGTGAAACGATCAACACATCCGGCCGCACCGCACGGGTCCGCTCGACGATGGCATCGATCGCCGTTCGCGACTGAATCGTGATGATCACACCGGTCGTCTGCATCAGGCCGCACGCTTCGAGAAAGCCCGGCTCTGTCGCGTCGCCAAAGAAGACCCTATGGCCGTCGCGGCGGTCGCGCGCCACGGCGATCGGGTCGTGATCGACCGCGATGTAGTCCACGCCATGGGTGGTGAGCAGCGAGCAGACCACTTTTCCAACACGGCCGTAGCCGACCACGATGGCCTGCATTCGGTCACTTGGCGGCTGAACCGTCAGTTCGGGATCGAGGATGCGCTCGTCAGCCAGCTTGGCGGCCAGTCGTCGTCCGAGCATGCCCAGAAGCGGCGTCAATGCCATCGTCACGGCGGTGATGGCGACGACGAAGCTCGACACGCGAGGCTCGATCAGGCCCAGCGCCGCCGCCATTCCGATGCTGACGAAGGCGAACTCGCCGACGGGCCCCAGCAGGAAGCCGATCTCGATCGCCGCCGGCCATGAGAGCCTGAAGAGGCGGCCCAGAATGATGAGCACGATCGCCTTGCCGACGAGAATGCCGATCACGGCAGCCAGCAGCCAACCGGGCTCGCGCATGAACACGCGGAAGTCGATGGCCATGCCGACGGTAAAGAAGAAGATGCCGAGCAGCAGGCCCTTGAACGGCTCGACGGTGGCCTCGATGGCTTTTCCATACTCCGTTTCCGCCAGCATCAGTCCTGCAACGAATGCGCCGAGCGCCATCGAGAGGCCGGCTTGGTGTGCGGCAAGTCCTGCGCCGACGATGACGAACAACGTCGCCGCGACAAACAACTCCGTCGAATGGGTTCCCGCAACCGTCTGGAACAGCGGACGCATCAGCAGCCGTCCGATCAGAATGAGAAAAGCGACCGCCACGACCGCCTTCAGGATCGCACTGGAGATGTGCGTCACGACCGAGCCACCGCTGCCTGCACCGAGCACCGAGACGAACACGAGAATGGGGACCACGGCGAGGTCCTGGGCCAGCAGCACCGAGAAGCTGGCGCGCCCGGCCGTGGTCGCAAGCCGCCTCTCGGCGGAGAGAAGCTCGAGCACGATGGCCGTCGAAGACAGTGCAAGGCTCGCGCCAATGATAACGGAAGTATCGGAACTCTGCCCGGAGAAGAGCGCCGCGCCGAATATCATGGCGGACGTCGCCAGCACCTGCAGGCCGCCAAGCCCGAACACCAGCCGTCGCATCGTGACGAGCCGCCGGAAAGACAGTTCGAGCCCGATCAGGAATAGCAGGAACACGATGCCGAGATTGGCGATGCCCTCGACGTTCTGCGCGTCCGTCACCGTGAACCAGTACAGGAACGGGAGATTCTGAATGAGCGAACCAAGCCCGAGCGGACCGAGTATGGCGCCGGCGCCGAGATAGCCCAGCACGGGGTTGATGCCCCAGCGACGCACGATCGGCACCACCACGCCGGCGGTGCCGAGAACCACGAGCGCGTCGCTATAGGCATTGATGTTGATGGTTGTGGTCACGAGCCCCGTCTTGTGTCGGCGCTTGCCAATAACGGCCGCGTCGTCCACGGTCGATAGCACACGGCGCCGCAGCCCCCAACCCGCCCTGATTTCTCAGTGCGGCACTGGCGGCCGCCGATGGCGTGGTCCAAAGCTGACGTTCAGCTTGCCCAATTCTCCCGGAATTCAGGGAATAGCGTCAGACCCCCGCAGGCATAGATCGTCTGCCCCGTGATGTAGCTCGCATCCTCCGAGGCGAGGAAGGCGAACACGGCGGCGATCTCTTCCGGCGTGCCGACGCGGCCCAGCGGAATATGGCTGGTGACGACGCCGCGCTTTTCGGGATCGCCGGTCCATGCCGCATTGATCGGCGTGTCGATCGCGCCCGGCCCCACCGCGTTGACGCGGATGCCCCGGCCGGCAAATTCGAGCGCCAGCGTGCGCGTCAGATTGGCCATGCCTCCCTTGCTGATCGAATAAGCGAGATAGCCGGGCTTTGGAATGATCTGGTGGACGCTCGAACAATTGATGATGCTGCCGCCTCCGCCGCGCGCGACGAAGTGAGCGAGCGCCTTCTGCGCGCAGAGCACGGCGCCGTTGAGATTGACGGCGATGATGCGGAGATAGGTTTCGACGTCGAATGCCTCGCTCGGCGATTCCTTCTGGAAGCCGGCGTTGTTGACAAGGCAATCGAGACGTTTCCAGCGCGAAAGGATCGTCTCGAACATGGCAGCAATGTCCTGCTCATCGCCGACATTGGCCTTGACGATGCAATGATCGGGCTCGCCGTGGCCGCGCGCGCGCGAAGCTGCCCGAGCGAGCGCGAGCGTCTCCTCCGCCCGCTCCACGTTCTCGAAATAGTTGATGGCGACGGTTGCGCCTTCCTGGGCGAGCCGGACGGCGACGGCGCGGCCGATTCCTTGCGAGCCTCCGGTCACCAGGGCGCACTGGCCGACGAGGCGCGAAGGAAATGAAGTTGAGCGTTCGGTTTGCGGCATGTGTTCTCTCCAGATGTGTCATCATGGATGGAACCGGCGTTTTGTTCCACCCGGTTGTGCATACGCTGCACGCATCCCTGGACAACGGCGCGGCCGGCAGCTGGGTGGAGTCGATCGGCATGCCGAGGCGAGGCCGTTCACCAAGCACCCGAGACATCCGCCGATCGCACCGAGAATGATCGGCAGGCGGCGCCGTAGGCCTGGGCTGCAAAGGCAAGCACTCCGATCATCGGAACGGTCGCGAACCCGCCCCATCGAGAGCTTGCCGCCGCCGGCGTCACCGGCGACGTGGTGGCTGCGATCGACAACAAGCGCGCTTGCGACTCCGCGATCGATCTTCGTGCAAACAGACAAAAATGTGATTGTCGCTTCGGCGGCGGCCATCACATGATGCAAGTCATGCATGATTCAGATCATGCATGATCAATGCGTTCCGGGGCACACTCCATGACACAAATCGCGATCCAGCCAGCCATTCACCGCCGGCACCAGCCCTGGTACAAGATCCTCTACGTCCAGGTGCTGATCGCGATCGCGCTCGGCGTGCTCATCGGCTATTTCTATCCTGATCTCGGCAAGGCCTTGAAGCCGCTCGGCGACGGTTTCATCGCGCTGATCAAGATGATGATCGCGCCGGTGATCTTCTGCACCGTGGTGCACGGCATCTCCTCGATGGGCGACCTCAAGCGCGTCGGCCGGGTCGGGCTGAAGTCGCTGATCTATTTCGAGACGGTCTCGACCGTCGCGCTCGCGGTCGGACTTTTGGTCGGCGAGATTCTCCAGCCCGGGCACGGCTTCAACATCGATCCCGCCACCATCGACCCGAAGTCGGTCGCGACCTACGTCACCAAGGCCAAGGAAGAGGGCATCGTCGCCCATCTGATGGCGATCATCCCCGACAGCTATCTGGGCGCGATCGCGCGCGGCGACCTCCTGCAGGTGCTGCTGATCTCGATCCTCTCCGGCTTCGCCATCGCCTTCCTCGGCAAGGCCGGCGAGCCCATTGCGGATGCGATCGACAAGGCCGCGAAGATGTTCTTCGGCATCATCCGCATCATCGTGCGCGTCGCGCCGATCGGCGCCTTCGGCGCGATGGCGTTCACCGTCGGCGCCTACGGCCTCGGCTCGCTGCTCAACCTCGCGGCGCTGATCGGCACGTTCTATCTCACCAGCATCCTGTTCGTGCTGGTCGTGCTCGGCGCGATCGCGCGGCTGGCGGGCTTCTCGATCCTGCGCTTCATCGCCTACATCAAGGACGAGCTGCTGATCGTGCTCGGCACCTCATCCTCCGAGACGGTGCTGCCGCAGATGATCCAGAAGATGGAGCATCTCGGCGCCTCGCGCTCGGTGGTCGGCCTCGTCATTCCGACGGGGTACAGCTTCAATCTCGACGGCACCAACATCTACATGACGCTGGCGACGTTGTTCCTGGCGCAGGCAACCAACACGCATCTGACCATCTGGCAGGAGCTCGGCATTCTCGGCATCGCCATGATCACTTCGAAGGGCGCCTCGGGCGTCACCGGCGCCGGCTTCATCACGCTCGCGGCAACGCTCTCGATCGTGCCCGACATACCGATCCAGTCGATCGCGATCCTGGTCGGCATCGACAAGTTCATGAGCGAGTGCCGCGCGCTGACCAATCTGATCGGCAATGGCGTCGCCTGCGTCGTCATCAGCATCTCCGAAGGCGAGCTCGACCGCGACGCACTGCACGAGACCATGGCCCACCCGCTGGAGATCGGCGAAGCGCTGGAACCGGGCGGAAGCGCGTAGGTAGAAGGCAGGCGCAGCTCAATTCCGACGCGGTCGTTTCCCGGAGTGGAAAACCGGCGGGATAAGCGTCACAACGACGGCACTGCGATCACGGATTGATAGTCATTTTTTCCACCCGACGCGCTGGGGGCAGGGCGTCGGGTTTTTGCTATTCGAATGATGAGCCCTTGGAATCACGTTCGCCGGCGAGATCGAGCCGCCGCGTGATCCCGATTGCCTGCAAAAATGCCTCGTCATGACTGACGACAAGCAGCGCGCCATCATAGGCTCTCAAGCCGGCCTCGACCGCTTCGATGGACTCGACATCCAGATGGTTGGTGGGCTCGTCGAGAATGAGCAGGGATGGTGGAGTCACCCCGCCAAGCACACAGGCAAGGCCTGCACGAAACAACTGCCCGCCGCTCAGGCTTCCGGCGATCTGCAAGGCCGCATCGGCGCGAAACATGAACCGCGCCAGCGCGGCACGACATTCATTCGCGCCCGCCTTTGGATTGAGACGGCCAAAATTATCCAGGATCGAGATCCTGGGATCGAGCAGGCTGACCTTCTGGTCGAACAGCGCGAAGTCCGGCCTGACCCGCACGGTGCCCGAGCACGGGCGCAGCTCGCCGGCGATCAATTTCAGCAGCGTCGTCTTGCCGGAGCCGTTGGGTCCGACCAGCGCGACGCGCTCCGGACCGACGATCGCGAGCGATAGATCGCGGAAGACCGACCGCTCCGGCCGATAACCTGCACTGACGCGGTCGAGCCAAAGCACCTCCCTGCCCGCCGGCAGGCCGGTCACGGGCAACTTGACCGACAGCGGCTGAAAAATCTCGATGCGCCGGCGCGCCGTGTCCACTGCATGGATGGCCTCTGCGCGCCGCCGCTCGGCGATTTGCGCGTTCGTGCCGCCGCTGTCCTCGCTGCGATCCTTGCGTGCGCCGGCCAGGATGCGCGGCATGTCGCCCTTGGCGCGCTTCTTCCTTCCGCCGCTGTCCTTGCGCGCTTTCCTTTCCGCTGCCTCTTGTGCCTTGTCGTCGATCTCGGACAGGCGCCTTTCGGCATGCGCGAGATCATGCCTGATAGCGGCGAGTTCGACGGCCTTCTGCTCGCGATACCGGCTCCAATTGCCGCCGTATCGCGTAGCTCCGAGCGAGGTAAGTTCGACGATCGCATCCATGGTCTCCAGCAAGCCTCGGTCGTGGCTGACGACGATGGCACCGCCACGCCAGGTGGCGAGCAGATCAGCCACCGCCTTGCGTCCGTCCCGGTCGAGATTGTTGGTGGGCTCGTCCAGGAGCAGGAAGTCGGGCTCGGCGAAAATCAGGGCGGCGAGCCGAAGCCGCGTGATCTGGCCGCCAGACAGGCAAGACAGCTCCGTGTCGGGAGACGGATCGAACCCGAGGCGCGCCAGCGCGGCTTCGAGCCGCGTCTCGAGCGTCCAGTCGATCGCAGCGATGTCATCGGCTGAGGCATCGCCTCGCTCCGCACGGCGAAGCAGGTCCAGCGCCAGCCGCGCGCCGAACAGGTCGGCGACGGTCGCGCCGGCAAGAACCTGCGCATCCTGGCGCAACAAGCCGATGGTGCCGTCGATCAGAACGCGCCCTGATCGGGGCACATGTTCCCCTATGATCGACGCAAGCAGCGTCGTTTTCCCGACGCCGTTGCGGCCGACGAGACCGGTACGCTCGGTCGTGAATGTCAGATCGATGTTGGAGAGAAGAGAACGACCGTCAGGCGTGGACAGCGACAGGTTCGACAGAATGATCGAAGCAGGCATGGAATTCCCCGTGAGCAAGGCAGGTGAGCTTTGCGGTCGGGGTCATATCCATGGCTACAAGTATCCTGATTGAGGGACTCTCTAAGTAGTCCCATGGAAGGGCGAGATCAAGGCGGGACGCGAGGAGGACGACAGCGCGGAAGGCGCTGTCGTCCTTCGTCGCCGTGCGCGGTCAACCCTTCAGGGCGGTGACCACCACCTCGATCAGCGCGCCGCCGCCGAGATCGGCGACGCCGACGGTGGCGCGGGTGGGGAGATTGTCGCCGAAGAACTCGGTCCAGGCCGCATCCATCTCCTTCTTCCCGGAGAGATCGGTGACGAAGATCGAAGCGCTGACGACGCGAGACTTGTCGGTGCCGGCCTCCTTCAGATAGCCGGCGATCTTGCCGAGGATGTTGCGGGTCTGCTCGCCCATCGAGACCGACGTGTCGTCGGCAATGGTGCCACCGAGGAAGACGAAGCCGTTGGCCTCGACGGCGCGGTGCATGATGGGCGTGCGGATGCTGCGGGTGATGCTCATGATGTCCTCTTTTTCTAGAGCGTTGAAGGATGGAAGCGGTCGATGCCGAGATCGCTGACGCGGGTCTGGCTGCCGCCGTTGACGATCAGTTCCGCCATCACGGCGCCGGCGCCGGGGCCGAGCTGAAAGCCGTGCAGCGAGAAGCCGAACTGGTGATAGAGGCCCTTGTGACGGCTGCTCGGCCCGAACACAGGCAGATCGTCCTTCATCCTGGCCTCGATGCCCGCCCATGCGCGGACGATGGCGGCGCTGCGCATCACCGGGAACAGCTCGAACACGGTCTGCGCGCTGGTCGCGAGACTCTTCCAGTCCAGCACCGTCTCGTTGCGGTCCTGGTAGGGCGTCGCCAGATAACCGCCGCCGATCAGCACGGTGCCGTTCTCGAATTGCTTGAAGGACAGCTTTCGCCCGCGCAGGATCACGACGGGATCGATGAAGTGCGGCACGCGCGAGGTGATCATCAGCATCGGCGCCACCGTCTCGACCGGAACCGGCTCACCGAGCGCGGCGGCGATCTTGCCGGCCCAGGCGCCCGCGGCGTTGACGAGCACCGGCGCGGCATAGGTGTCCGTGCCGACGTCGACGTGCCAGAGTCCGCCGCTGTAGCGGATGTTGCTCGCGGCCACGCCCTCGCGCACGGTCGCGCCGAGTTGCTCGGCCTTGCGACGGAATGCCGTCGTCGTCTGCGCCGGATTGGCGGCCCCGTCCCGGCGCGAGACCACGCCGCCCGGACAGGTCTCGGCGACGGCGGGCACGAGGCGACGCAATTCGGTCGCGTCGATCAGCTCCTCATGGGTGAAGCCGAGCGCGTTGAGCTCGGCGACACGCACCCGGCAGATCGCGAGCTCCTCCTCGTTCTCCGCGACCAGCACCTGGCCGTGGCTCTCGAAACTGCAATCGTCGTCGAGGAGATCTGAAATCTTCTCCCATATCCCCATCGAGCGGATCGAGAGCGGGATCTCAGGGACGTGCCGTGCGAGCTGACGGACTCCGCCGGCATTGACACCCGAGGCATGGCGGCCGGCGTAGTCCTTCTCGATCAGTACCGGCTTCAAGCCGGCGAGGCACAGATGCAGCGCGGTCGAACATCCGTGGATGCCGCCGCCAACGACGATCGCATCCACATTCCGAGTCATCCGCGCACCACCGCCTTGACGTCGGCTTCGCTCTTGGGAACAGCGGCGAGCTCGGCGAGCGTGATCGGCTTCACCGGCGCGCGCAGCCGGTAATAGCCAATCTCCTGCGGAGACTTGCCGCGCGCCTGCGCCATCAGCTCGGTGACAGTGAGGCCGCAAAGCCGGCCCTGGCACGGACCCATGCCGGTGCGGCGATAAGCCTTGAGCTGGTTCGGGCCGGTCGCGCCGATTACGACGGAATCGAGAACGTCCTTGGCTGTCACCTCTTCGCAGCGGCAGACGATGGTGTCGCCCGAGGGAATGCGGAACTGCCGCGCGGGACGAAACAGCGTGTCGAGGAAGATGCGGCCGCGCTCGGCCTTGGCGAGATCGGCTCGGAGCGTTGCCATCGCGGGAAGCTTCGCAGACGCCGCGGGCGCCAATGCTTCCGCGGCCGCGCGCGCCGCGATGCGGCCGCGGACCACCGCTGCATTCGCGCCGCCGATGCCCGCGCCGTCGCCCGCGATGGCAATGCCAGCGACCGACGACGAACCGTTCGCATCCAGCACCGGCGACCAGCACAATTGCAGATCATCCCAGCGATGCTCGATTCCTGCTGCCATCGCCAGATTGACGTTGGGAACGACGCCTTGATGAAGCAGCAGCAGATCGGCAGGGATGGTTTCGCGCCTGCCGCCGGCGACATAGCTCACGCTGGCGAGCTGGCCATCACCGGACGCGGAGAGCTCGGTGACACGCGAGACGACCTGCACCTTCGCCTTGACCTCGCGCATCATCGACAGGCCCTTGGCGAAATAGGGCGAGGTCAGGAAGGCGAAGGCATGGGGCAGCGCCGCGAAATAATTGCCGCGCTCGGTGGTATCGAGGATGCGGTCGATGCGGCCACCGAGGCGGAGGATCTGCGCGGCGAGCAGCCAGAGCAGCGGCCCCTGCCCCGCGATCACCGTGCGTCCATCAGGCACCAGCGCCGATGATTTCAGCATGGTCTGCGCTGCGCCGGCCGTCATCACACCCGGCAGCGTCCAGCCGGGAATCGGGAACGGCCGCTCCAGCGCGCCGGTCGCAAGGATCACGCGCCTGGCCTTGACGAAGGCGGATGCGCCACCGATCGAGACGGCGATCTCCAGATTGCGGTCGAGGCTCCAGACCGTGGCACGATGGATGATTTCGGCGCCGCTCGCATGCAGCACCTGCACGAGATTTGCCCCCACCCAATAGTCGGCGCCGAGCTGGCTGCGTTCGGTGACCGGCGTCGAGGAAATCGCGCGGAACACCTGACCGCCCGGCCCGACGTTCTCGTCGAGCAGCAGCGTCGACAGGCCGGCCTCGGCGGATGTCGCGGCAGCAGCAAGACCCGCAGGCCCGGCGCCGATCACCACCACGTCGTACGCTTCGCGCTTGGGAGCCACAGTCATTTTCCGATCTCCCGCTTGCCCTTCTGGATCTCGATTTGCATGCCTTCGGCCACGGGCACGAGGCAGCCCTGCCGGTTGCCGACGCCGTCGATGGTGACGAGGCAGTCGAAGCACACGCCCATCATGCAATAAGGCAGACGCGGCGCGCCGCTCACTGCGGTGGAACGCCGTGCGTCAACGCCGGAGGCCAAGAGCGCCGCGGAGACGGTGTCACCCTGGCGCGCTGCGACGGCGACGCCGTCGACGAAGATCTGCACTTGCGGACGCTTGTCCTGTTCGGATCGCCTGAACATGGGAATGCCCCTTGGCTCCTTCCTGAAATCTCTAATAGCCGCTGTTGTTGGCTGCGCCCGCGTCACCAAAGCGGCTGGCCGAGAACGCGCCGACAAGCTCCGGCTCGAGCGCACCTTGCGCCACCATGCGCGCGATATCGAAGGCGTGGTTGGAAGCGAGCGTCACGCCGGAATGGCAGCAGGCCACGAAGGCGCCGGGATGCGTCTCCGACTGGTCGTAGATCGGAAAGCCGTCCTGCGGCATCACGCGGATGCCGGCCCAGCTCCTGACCACGTTGAGCCGCGACAGATGCGGAAACATCCGCTGTGCGCGATCCGTCATGACGGCGCTGATCGAATGCTTCAACGTGCGATCATCGAGCTCGTCCTCCTTGCTGTCGCCGATCATCACCGTGCCCTCGTCGGTCTGGCGGATCGTGGTCAGTGGATGCGGCAGGAACGGCATGGTCCGCTCGGTCACGACGATCTGGCCTCGGGTCGGTCCCATCGGAGCAAAGAGGCCGACCATTGGCGCCAGGGTCTGATTGGCATTGCCCGCCGCGAGCACGATCTTGGCGGCGCGCAGCTCACCCTCCGGCGTCGTCAGACGAAACTCGCCGCCGGACTTGCTGATCGCCGAGACCGGACGCTCCGGAAAATAGTCGATGCCGAACGCCTTGAAGCCGGTGTGGAAGGCGCGGAACGTGCGCAGCGAATTGACATGGCCATCGAGCGGGCAATAGCTGCCGCCGGAGACCTCCGGGCCAATCAGCGGCAGCGACTTCTTCACTTCCGACGCCGACAACATCTCCATCTTGTAGTCGGCGGCGCCGGCCTGGTTGTGCATGCGCTTGACGAGCTCGGTGCGCTGGCCGAATTCGTCCTCGCCAAGCGTGAGATGGAAGCCGCCGTTCTGCTGGAGGCAGACGTCGAGGCCGGTCTGCTGCTTCAGTTCGGACGCGAGACGGCCCCACGCCTCCGACGCGCGCACGGTCCAGACCGTATAGGCCGGCATGCCCAAGCCCTTGCTCTGCACCCACACCAGCGCGAAATTCGCGCGCGAGGCGCGCTTGGTGATATCGCCTTCATCGAGCACGGCCACCTTCTTGCCGAGGCGGCCGAGGCCCCACGCAATGGCGGAGCCGAGCAGTCCGCCGCCGACGACGGCGACGTCGTATTCAGACTTTCGTTTTGACGCGCTTTCTTCACGCGAACCGGCGTCCACTTCGCTCGAAAACGCTTTGGGCATGAGTTCTCCTATCGTCCCGTATCGCCCTTGCCGGCGAGCACACGGTCGAGCCCGTAGAAGCGGTCGAGCAGAATGAGGGCGGTCATGGTGATCGCGATCACGCAGGCCGAGACCGACGTCACCAGCGGATCGATGTTGTCCTGGATATAAAGGAACATGCGCACCGGCAACGTCTCGGTGCCGGGTGCCGCGAGGAAGACGGTCATGGTGAGATCGTCGAAGGACTGGATGAAGGCGAGCGCCCAGCCGCTGATGACGCCGGGCAGGATCAGCGGCAAGGTCACACGGCGGAACAATGTCCAGCCGCCGGCGCCGAGCGAGACCGCCGCCATCTCGACGGTGCGGTCCATGCCGGTTGCCGCCGCCAGCGTCAGCCGCAGCGCGAACGGAAACACGATGATGACATGCGCGACGATCAGCGCGGCAAAGCTGCCGCCCAGCCCGACCGACGTGAAGAAGCGCAGGAAGGCAATGCCGAGCACGACATGCGGGATCATCAGCGGCGACAGGAACAGCGCCGCCAGCGCATCGCGGCCGCGGAAGCGGTAGCGCGCAATCGCGAGCGCCGCCGGCACCGCGAACAGAAGCGCGACGAAGGACGAGAGCGCGCCGAGTCCGAGGCTGACCCAGAAGGCGTGGATGAATTCGGGATAGTTCGCGATCGTCCTGAACCAGCGCAGCGAAAATCCGTTGGTCGGCAACGAGAGAAAGCCTTCCGGCGTGAAGGCGACAAGGCAGACCACCAGGATCGGCGCCACCATGACGATGACGAAGATGGCGTGGAAGATCAGCGCCAGCGGGCCGTTTCGGCTCATCGGAACACCTCCGCATAGCGTCGCTCGATCAACGCGTTGCTGCCGACGACGATCAGCACCAGCGCGACCAGCAGCAGCGTCGCGACCGCGGCGCCGAGCGGCCAGTTCAGCGTGTTGAGGAACTCGTCATAGGCGAGCGTCGCCGCGACCTTGAGCCGTCGGCCGCCGATGATCGCCGGCGTCGCGAAGGCGCTGGCCGAGAGCGAGAATACGATGATGGCGCCCGACAGCACGCCCGGCAAAATCTGCGGCATGATGATGCGGCGGATGATGGTCGCAGGGCCCGCGCCGAGCGACATCGCGGCGTTCTCGATCTGCGGATCGAGGCGCTGAAGTGCGGCCCACACCGACAGCACCATGAACGGCATCATCACGTGCGCAAGCGCGACAATCATTCCCGTCTCGGTGAACATGAAGGGGATGGGGGAGCGCATCACCCCCAGCGACATCAGGAGCTTGTTGACGAGGCCGTTGTTGCCGCCGAACAGCAGCGCCCAGCCGAGTGTGCGCGCGACGACGGAGATCAAGAGCGGCCCGAGAATGACCAGCAGGAAAAAGCTCTTCCAGCGGCCGCTCATGCGGTTGAGAATGTAGGCTTCGGGCGCGCCCAACACAGCAGTGAGAAGTGTCGTCAGGATCGCGATGCGAAATGTCCGCCAGAACATCTCGGCATAGTAGGGATCGGTCGCAATCTCGTGCCAGTTCTTGAGGATGAAGACCGGCTCGATGCCCTTGTACTGGCCCCAATCGTGGAACGACAGCATCACCGTCATCGCCAGCGGAATCAGCAGCACGCCGACGAACAGCATCAAGGCGGGCGCCGTCAGCGCCCACGGCGCACGTGCGTTGCTTTGCTCCGCGACCGCGCTCATGCGCCGGCCCCCGCGCGCACGCTCATGTCCTCGGGCCGCCAGGTCAGGCGAACCGCCTCGCCTTCCGCCGGCTGCGCCTTGCCGTCATTCTGCCGGATCACGATCGCCGGGCCACATTCACTCTCGCACTGGAACAGCCAGTGATTCCCCTGGAAGATGCGCGTGACGATCTTCGCTGTGAGTCCGGCATCGCCAAAGCCGATGCGCTCGGGGCGGATGCTGACAATGACGGAGCCGTTGAGGCCGGCCGGTGCCGGCGCACTCCAGGAGCCCGCCACCAGCCGTGCCGGCATCGCGGTCCGGTCGATGGTTGCGGCAAAGTCATTGGTCTTGCCGAGGAACTGCGAGACGAAGGCCGAGGCCGGCTTCTCATAGGTCTCCTGCGGCGTGCCGATCTGCTCGATCTTGCCCTGGCTCATCACCACGATGCGGTCGGACAGCGACATCGCCTCGTTCTGGTCGTGCGTGACCAGGATCGTGGTGGTGCCGATGGTGCGCTGGATCTGGCGCAGCTCGATCTGCATCTCCTCACGCAGTTTGGCGTCGAGGTTCGACAGCGGCTCGTCGAGCAGCAGCACGCTCGGCTTGATCACCAGCGCGCGCGCCAGCGCCACGCGCTGCTGCTGGCCGCCGGACATGCGGCGCGGATGGCGGTCCTCGTAGCCGGCGAGCCCCACCATCGCCAGCGCGGCCCGAACGCGCTCGGCCCGCTCGCCTCGCGCGACGTTGCGCATCTCGAGGCCAAAGGCGACGTTCTCCGCCGCCGTCATGTGCGGAAACAGCGCGTAGCTCTGGAACACGATGCCGAGGCCGCGCTTGGCCGGATGAACCGCGGTCAGATCCTTGCCCTCCAGGCGGATCGCGCCGCGCGTGGGGTCGAGAAAGCCCGCGATCATCTGCAATGTCGTGGTCTTGCCGCAGCCGGACGGGCCGAGGAAGGAGATGAACTCCCCCTTCCCCACCGACAGGCTGAAGTCGTCGACCACAGTCTGCGCGCCGAACTGCTTTGCGACCCGATCGAGCTCGAGATAGGCCATGACGCTGTCTCCGCCGCGACCGATCAGCGCTCGACCTCGCGATTCCAGCGCTTGGTCCACTCCTCGCGCTTCTCGTTGATGACGGTCCAGTCCGGATTGTAGAGCTTGGCCGCGCGCTCGCCGATCGGCGCCATCTTGCCGAGCTCCGGCGGGATCACCAGCGATTTCAGCACCGGGCCGTAGCCGTAATCCTTCAGCAGCACGAGCTGGATCTTGGGATCGAGCAGCATCTTGATGAAGCTCGCAGCGAGCGGCGAGGCGTTGGGCTTGTTGATCGGACAGGCCGTCGTCAGCAGAGTCGCGGCGCCTTCCTTCGGATAGACGAAGTCGACGGGGAAGCCGGTATTGGCGAAGCTCTGCACGCGGCCCGTGCCCCAAACCGCGATCACGGCCTGGCCGGACTGGAACAGCTCGGTCATCTTGCCCGGCGAGGGCTCATAGGCCAGCACGTTCGGATTGATCTGCTCCTTGAAGATCTTGAAGCCGGAATCGACGTTGGTCTCGCCACCGCCGTTCATCTTCGACAGCATCACCAGCGCCTCCAAGCCGTAGGTGTTGTTGATCGGCGGGATGACGAGCTGCTTGGCGTATTTCGTGTCCTTCAGGTCGTTCCACGAAGTCGGCGGCGCCCAGCCTTTCTCCTTGAACACCTTGGTGTTGTACATCAGGCCGGTCGCGACGATGCCGATCGCGACCGCGCGATCGTCCCTGAAGCGGGCGGTGTCGTAGAGATCGGCCGGCAGTCCGTCGAGCTTGCCGCAGAAGCCGAGCTGGATCGCCTGGTACATCGGGCCGTCATCGACGATGGCGACGTCGATCTGCTGGTTGCCCTTCTGCGCCTGAAGCTTGGCCAGCGTGTCGGTGGAGTTGCCGGCGACGTACTCGACCTTGACGCCGTTCTCCTTCTCGAAGGCCGGGATCACCTCGTCGCGGATCGTCTTTTCGAACGAGCCGCCGTAGCCGGCGATGTAGAGGGTCTTTTGCTGGGCCGAGGCGACCGACGGGGCGGCAGCGAGCGCCGCGATGCTGACCGCTGTCAGAAGGCGAAGAGTCTTCATATGGACCGATCTCCAATACCGGAATGAGGTGACGTGCCGACAAGTCTCCGGCCGGAGTGCCTTCCGCATTCCCTTCCGCGCAAATCCCTGTCCGATCAGGGCTCCGGCCCCTGCTCGGCGGGCTTTGGCGCGATCTGGAGGTTCGAATCCCTCCAATCTGCCGAAAAAGCGGGCTGTCTCCAGCTCTGATGAAAAAGATCGCAACCTATACTTCCATCGTCCAATGAATAATGGCACCCTCTGCATGCCGAAATGTTATGATTGGATTCTGGGTATGGCGCGGATCAATTCGCGGCAGGTGGAGGCCTTCCGGGCAACGATGCTGACCGGCAGCGTCACCGAGGCGGCAAAATTGATGGTGGTGACACAACCTGCGGTCAGCCGGCTGCTGCGCGACTTCCAGGCGCTTCTCAAGATGGAGCTGTTCGAACGACGAGGCACCGGCCTGGTCCCGACCGCGGCGGCGATGGCGCTCTATACCGAAGTCGAGCGCTCCTTCGTCGGTCTCGAGCGCATCACCGCGGCTGCCGAGGAAATCCGCGGCCGGCGCACCGGTTCGCTGCGGATCGCCGCGCTGCCGGCGCTGGCGAACGGCTATCTGCCGCGGCTCGCGGGGCATTTCTTGATGGAGCGGCCCAACCTCAACCTTGCCTTCTTCGGCGTGATCTCGCCGATCGTGGTCGACTGGGTGTTGAACAACCAATGCGACATCGGCTTTGCCGAGGTGCCGATTGCCCATTCCGGCCTGCCGAGCCTGCGGCTGCCGGCATTGGCGCGCGTCGCGGTGCTGCCGACCGGTCATCGCCTCGCGGAGAAGGAAGTGCTGGAGCCGCGCGATTTCGAGGGCGAGACCTTCATCTCGCTGTCGGCGGGATCGTCGAGCCGGCACCTCGTCGACCAGGTCTTCCATCGCCACGATGTCCGCCGCGTGCTCAGGGTCGAGACCACGCTGTCGGAGATCATGTGCGGCATGGTGTCGTCGGGACTCGGTGTGTCGATCTGCGATCCCTTCACCGCGCAGGAGTTTGCAGCGCGCGGTGTCGTCGTGAGACGATTCCTGCCGCGCATCGACTTCGAATTCTCGGCGGTCTTTCCGGCACAGCGCAGTCCGTCGCCGGTGGCGCTCGATCTGGTCGAAACCATGCGCAAGGCGCTGGTCGAATTCGAGGACGCTGCCGAAACGCATTGAGTTGAATCACTCTCGCCCCGGGCTCGCTGCAACCTCTCCCGCTTGCGGGGGAGGTCGGCGCGGAGCGCCGGGTGGGGGCTCTCTCCTCATTGGGAGTGCCCCTGTGCTGAGAGAACCCTCTCCCCTCCCTCTCCCGCAAGCGGGAGAGGGAGCGCACTTTCCTCGGGGCGACGATCATGCGCCAAAAAGAGCGATCAGCCGTTGAAAGCGGCCTGCGCTTCCGGCAGGTCCCAGATCCTGCCGATCGCGGCGGTGCCGGCCGCGGTGATCGCAGCTTCGTCGGCGCCGAGATAGCGGCCGGCATCGATCAGCACACGACCGTCGACCATGACCTGATCGATATTGGCGCGGTTGGCGAGCGCGATCAGCGCGCGGCGGGGATCGAACAGCGGCTGAAGATGCGGATGGGTGAGATCGACAACGGTGAGATCGGCGGTGGCGCCCGGCTCGATGCGCCCGAGATCCGGACGCTTGATGACATCGGCGGCGACAGCCGTGTTCGCTTCGATCAGCTCCGGTGAGTTCGCGACGTCGGGACGCGCCGAGGTGATCTTTGAGATCAGTGAGGCGGCATTGAGTTCGCCGAGCAGGTCCATGTTGTAGCCATCGGTGCCGACCACGGTGCGCACGCCGTGCTCGGCGAAGCGGCTGAAGGCAGCGGTGATGCCGGCGCGCGCGAAGACACGCGGGCAGTTCAGCACAGTCATGCCACGCGCGGCCATCAGCTTGAGGTCGTCGTCGCTGCTGAACATGCAATGTGCCGCCATGAGGTCGGGCGCCAGCAGGCCGAGCCAGTCCAGATATTGCGCCGGCGTGCGGCCGCCATAGCGCCTGCCGATGGTCTCGACCTCGGCTCGGCTCTGCGCCATGTGCGTCGTGATGGGCACCCCGAGCTCGCGCGCCCGGGTGGCGCATGCTTTCAGCAGATCAGGACCGCAGGTGTCTGTGGCGTGCGGGCTCATCGCAAGGCTGATGCGGCCGTCGCCGCGATTGTGCCAACGCTGGTAGAGCGCATCCCAGGTCGCCATGTCCTTGGCACCGTCATCGCCGGAATAGTGCACGATACCGTCCGGGCCCGCTTTGGCGTCGGATGTGGAGAACAGATAGGGCGCGCCATAGAAGCGGATGCCCATCTCCTCGGCCGCGTCGAACATCTCCGGAATCGAGTTGCGGAACGGCTCCATCACCGTGGTGGCGCCGCCCTTGAGCAGCTGGAGGATGCCGAGCCGCGCGACCGCGAGCCGCTCCTCCGCCGACAGGATATCGGCGCCGCGCTTGGTGAGCGGCAGCAGCACCGTATAGACGATGCTCTGATTGTTCTTGCGACCGTTGCCGTCCTCGGTATGGCTGCGCGCGACGGCTTCGGAGAAGCAGTGATTGTGGAGGTTCAAGAGGCCCGGCAGCACGAAGCGGCCGGGCCGATCGTAGACGTGATCGGCCTGCGGCTTGTCACGTGTGACCGCGGCGATCTTCCTGCCCTCGATCAGGACCCAGTGGTCGCGCAACACGTCCTGCGCGCCATTGTTGCGTGACAGCACATAGCTGCCGAAGATTGCCGTGGTGCTCATGCGGGGCGTACGTTCCAGAAGACGGCAGTGCCGTCGAGAATGCCGGTGATGGCCTTGCGATAGGCGGTCGGCTGTTTGTACAGGCCGATCGGAATATACGGGATTTCCTCGAACGCGACCGCCTGGATCTCGCGGCAGATGCGTTGCTGCTCCGCGAGCTCGGACGCCGCAAGCCATTGGCTGCGCAACGGCCCCATCTTCTCGCTCGCGTACCAGCCGGCGACCTTGCCTTCGCCGCGGATGTTGGTGTTGCCGGCCGGGTTGAGCCAGTCGATGCCCTGCCAATTGCCGACCGCCGCGCTCCAGCCGCCCTGTCCGATCGGGTCCTTCTTGAGCTGGCGCTGCAACACGACGGCGAAATCGAGCCCGGCATATTCGACGTTCATGCCGGCCTTGCGCAAGCTATCAACCGCGATCTCGCCAAGCGGCTTCTGCGCCAGCGAGTTGGTTGGAACCAGCACCACGATCTTCTCGCCGTTGTAACCGGCGGCTTTCAAATCGGCCTTCACCTTGGCGTAATCACGCGGGCCACGGAACACATCGAGGCCAACGTCGGTCGCCATCGGCGTACCGGGCGCGAAGAAGCCGATCGGCGAGACCTGAAAGGCCGGATCGGTGCCGGCGACCGCGGTCATGAACGCGGACTGGTCGATCGCGCCCAGCAGGGCGCGCCGGATGGCGGGATTGTCAAACGGCGGCTGCAGGTGATTGAGGCGCAGCATGCAGGCGTAGCCGCGGGGATCGAGGATACGCGTCTCGATGTCGCCGGCAGCCTTGATCACCGGCAACAGATCATGCGGCGTGGTCTCCTGCCAATCCTGCTCGCCGGTCTGGAGCGCGGCGACGCCGGTGCCGGCATCAGGCGTAGTGGTCCAGACCACGCGGTCGTAATGCACGATCTTCGGACCCGCCGTCCAATCCGGCCTGCCGTCCGTGCGCGGCTGATAGCGCTCGAATTTGGCATAGGCGTTGCGGGCGCCCTGCACGCGCTCGTCGGCGAGATAGCGGAACGGGCCGCTGCCGATCACTTCGGTCAGCGGCTTGAACGGATCCTGGCTCGCCAGCCGCTCCGGCATCATGAAGCAGGCATTGATCGCGGCCTTGCCGAGCGCCTGCGGCAGCAGTGGGAATGGGCGCTTGAGGCGAAAACGGATGGTGCGATCGTCGGCAGCCAGCAGTTCGGCCGTCGCCTCCAACAACTCGCCGCCAAAGCCGTCGCGCGCCGCCCAGCGGCGGATACTGGCGACGCAGTCGCGCGCGAGCACGCGCTCGCCGTCGTGCCAGAACAGACCGTCGCGCAATGTGAGATCCCATTGCAGCCCTTCAGCGGAGACGACATGGCCCGACAGCATCTGCGGCGAGACCTGGAGCGACGAGCTCATGCCATAGAGCGTGTCGTAAACCATGAAGCCGTGGTTTCGCGACACCTGCGCGGTGGAATAGATCGGGTCGACGAAGGCAAGGTCGATGACGGGAATGAAGCGTAGCGTGGTCTGAGATTCGGCGCGTACGACACCCGGCAGCGCCAGCGCCGGCATGGCTGCGGCTGCCTTGAGGAGCGAGCGGCGGGAGATGGACATTGCGAGGAGCTCCTAAAGGGACAGATGCATTCGTTCAGTGGTTCAACAGCACCGCGCCCAACGCGGCCGCGACCGCCTGCTGCGCCGGTTCGATCACGGGCACGCCGATCGCTTCCGCAATCGCCGCACGGTGCGAGGCCATGCCGGCGCAGCCCATCACCACGACGTCGGCGCGGCATTGCGTGACCAGGGCGCGACCGGCTTCGATCAGGCGACCACGAATATCCGCACCCGCCGTCTCCGCCGCGCTCGCGCCGACCGACCAGCTCCCGGCATAGCGGCTGTCAACGCCCATGACCCGCGCCATGCGCTGCTGGCGGCGGATGCTCGACGGCGACAGCGCGATGACGCCAAAACGTTCGCCCAGCATCAGCGCGCGAAAGATGCCGCATTCGGCGATACCCAGCACCGGGCGCCCGCCGGCCGCCTCGCGCACCGCATGCAGGCCGGGATCGCTGAAGCAGGCGAGCACGAAGGCATTGGCATCGTCGCGCGTGACGCGGTTCACCAGCGGCATGACGACGCTGTCGGCATCGCGTTGCGAGCTGATGCCCGGCGGCCCCTCGGCAAGGCCAACCACCTCGATCGCAGGTCCGCCGGTTATACGCAACGGCGCGACCGCGTCGTCGATCGCCGCCGTCACCGACGCGGAGGAGTTCGGGTTGATGACGAGGATGCGGGTCAACGGTTGCCGGCCTCGTGGCCCAGGAAGTTTTCCGCGATCTTCTCGCCGGTCGTGATCCAGACATCCGGGCACGACCTTGCGTAGGTCAGGAACTCGCGCAGCAGCCGCAGCCGCATCGGACGGCCGCTGCATTGCGGATGCAGCACCGTCGTGACCATCGCGCCCCAGTCGCGGACTTCGTCGAGCTCGTCCTTCCACATTGAGAGCACGTGCTCTTTCGGGAAGATCGAACGTGGACTGAAACGGGCCGACAGGCCGTGCATCCAGTCGTCATAGCTCGCCGTCACCGGCAGCTCGATCGTGCCCGGCTTGCCGTCGGCGAGACGATGGCGATAGGGCCGCACATCGTCGCGGAACGAGGACGTGTAGACGATGCCGTGGCGCACCAGCGCGACGCGCAGCTCCTCGGTGAACTCGCCGTAGGGCGCGCGATAGCCGGTCGGCCTGACGCCGAGCCTGCGCTTGAGCGTCTCGAAGCCGCGCTCCAGCTCCTCCTCGATCCAGGGATCGCCGGGATCGGGCAGCAGATGATGATAGCCGTGATGGCCGATCTCGTGGCCGGCCTTCAAGATCGATTCCGCCATCGCCGGATGCGCGTCGACCGACCAGCCCGTGACGAAGAACGTCGCCTTGAGATCGAGCTGGTCGAGCAGCTCCAGCAGCTTCGGCGTGCCGACGCGCGCCTCAAAGCCGCCATAGCTCATGGTGATCAGCCGCTGCGCATGCATCGCGTCCTTGCTGGTCCAGGCGCTCTCCGCGTCGACGTCGAACGACAGGAACATCGCGGATGTGTACGGCTTGGGCCAGGGATATTCCGGCGCGGGATCCGCAGTGTTGGCCGGAACGAGCGGAATGCTCCGGAGTGCCTTACTGTCCAGCATTGATGGTCGCCTTTTCGAGTGCGTTGTCAGTCAGTTTCCATTTGGCGAGCAGGGTCTTGTAGGTGCCGTCAGCGATCAGCGCGTCGACCGCTTCGAGCATGGCCTGCTGCAGTGCCTTCTCTTTTGCCGGCAGGGCAATGCCGGTGAATTGCTGCGCGATGGGCTCGCCCACCGTCGCGTAGGTGCCGGGCTCGAGGTCCATGATGTAGGGCAGCGTCTCGTTGCCCTGGGCGGCGGCATCGATGCGGCCCTGCCTGAGCTGGGTGCGCGCATCGGCCGAGCCGTCGGTGCCGACGAACTGGATCGGATTGCCGCCGCAATTCTTCTCGCTCCAGGCCGCGATCTGCGCCGGAAACATGGTGCGGCGGCTGGCGCCGACCTTCTTGCCGCAGAGTGCTGTCGCATCCTTGAACTCGGCCTTGCGCGACGCCTGCACGAAGAACTGTGGACCGCTCCGCAAGTAATCCACGAAGGACGCAACCTCGTGCCGGCTGGCATAGTCCGTGAAGCCGGACAGGATGGCATCCACCCGCCCGGTCGAGATCGACGGCATGAACTCGGCAAAGCTCGTCTCCTGCCATTCGATCTTGACGCCGAGCTTGCGGCCGATGGCTTCGCCGAGATCGATGTCGAAGCCGGACAGAGCGTTGGTGGCGGGATCGCGGAACTCCATCGGCGGATAGTTCGGCACCAGCGCGACCTTGAGGCTGCCGCGCTTGGCGATCTCCGCTGGCAATTCAGCCGCCATCGCCGACGCATGCATGGCGCCCAGGAACGCCGTCGCAACCAAAAATCTCTTCATCACCACGCCCCCATGTTTCAGATCACAGCCGAAAGAAATGCCTTGGTGCGCTCCTCGCGCGGCGCACCCAATACGTCGGACGCACGCCCCTGCTCGACGATCGCGCCCTGATCCATGTAGACGACGCGGTCGGCGACCTCGCGCGCGAAGCCAAGCTCGTGCGTGACCACCATCATGGTCATGCCGCTCTTCGCCAGTTCCTTCATCACCGCGAGCACCTCGCCGACGAGCTCGGGATCGAGCGCGCTGGTCGGCTCGTCGAACAGCATCAGCATCGGCTTCATGGCGAGCGCCCGCGCTATCGCAACGCGCTGCTGCTGGCCGCCGGAGAGTTGTGCCGGATACCAGTCAGCCTTCGCGGACAGTCCGACCCGACGGAGCAGCTCGATCGCTTCCGCGCGCACCTCATCGGCTTTGCGCCCCTGAACCTGGGTCGGGCCCTCGGTGATGTTCTCCAGCGCGGTCTTGTGCGGAAATAAATTGAAGCGCTGGAACACCATGCCGGTCTTCAGCCGCTGCCGACCGATCTCGCGCTCGGTGAGCCGACGCAGCCGTCCGCCCTGCTCGCGCACGCCCAGCAGCTCGCCGTCGAGCCAGATGCCGCCGGCATCGATCGTGGCGAGCTGGTTGATGCAGCGCAGCAGCGTGGTCTTGCCGGAGCCGGAGGCGCCGATCAGGCACATCACCTCGCCGGGCCAGACGTCGAGCGAGACGTTCTTGAGAGCCTGGAACTCCCCGAAATTCTTGCTGATGGAGCGGATCGCGACGAGAGGCCCTGTCATCGCGCAAGCCGCAATGTGCCGCGCGCAAAGCGGCGTTCGAGCAGCATCTGGAGCGGGGTCAGGATCGAGACCACGAGCAGGTACCAGAGCCCGGCGACGATCAGGAGCTCGATGACGCGGGAATTGGCGTAGTAGATGTTCTCGGCGTTGTGCAGCAGTTCGGGATACTGGATCACGCTCGCGAGCGAGGTCGCCTTCACCATGCCGATGAACTCGTTGCCGAGCGGCGGAATCACCACGCGCATCGCCTGCGGCAGCACGATCCGCCGCAGCGCGCGCAGCCGCCCCATGCCGATCGCCTGCGCCGCTTCATATTGCCCGATATCGACCGACAGCATGCCGGCGCGCATCACTTCGGAGGTGTAGGCGCCCTGGTTGATGCCGAGCCCAAGCAAGGCGGCGAGGAATGGCGTCATGACGTCGACGGCGCGTGCGGACCACAGGCCGGGGATGCCGATGGTCGGGAACACCAGCGCGAGATTGAACCACAGCAGCAATTGCAGGATCAGCGGAGTGCCGCGAAACAGCCAGGTGTAGCCGGCCGCCACCGTCTTCAACACCGGATTGGGCGACAGCCGCATGATCGCGACGACGATGCCGAGCACGATGCCGAGCGCCATCGCCAGCACCGCCATCACCATGGTGTTGACGATGCCTTCGAGAATGACCTTCGCTGTCAGAAAGCGGCCGACATAGGACCATTCGATCTGGCCGGCCGCGAACGCACGCGCAATCGCCGCCAGCACGAGGACGATCAGGCCCGCGCTGAACCAGCGAAACCAGTGCGGCTCGCGCGCGATCTGCATTCCCGACAGATCGGGAAATCCGTCCGCGAGTGCCGGAGCCGGCTTCATTGCGGCGCCGCGTTCAGCATGGGCTGGGCGACAGCGTTGGCGCCTAAGCCCCATTTGTCGAGAATGCCTTTGTAGGTGCCATCGGCGATCATCGCCGCGAGCTTCTCCGTCACGACCTCGCGCAGGGCCGCATCGTCCTTGCGGAACATGATGCCCTGGTAACCTTTGGCAAAGGGCTCGCCGACCACGCGGTATTTCCCAGCCTCCTGCGTCTGCGCGTAAGGCAGCGTCTCGCTGCCCTGCACGGCGGCGTCGATGCGGCCCTGCTTGAGCTGGTTGCGGACGTCGATCGAGTTCTCGCCCGGAACATATTGGATCGCCGGCTTGCCGGCCGGCTCACAATTCTGCTTGCTCCACTTCTCGATCTCGACCGGGAAGCTGGTGCTGCGGGTGGTGCCGACCTTCTTGCCGCAGAGATCGGTCGCATCCTTGGCCCCGCTCTCCGCCATCACGAAGAACTGCGGACCGGTTGCGAGGTAGTCGACGAAATCGGCAGTCTCGCGCCGCGAGGCGCGATCGGAGATGCCGGAGATGATGAAATCGGCGCGCTTGGTCTGGAGCGAGGGGATCAGCTCGGCGAACGGCGTCTCGCTCCAGACGATCTTGAGACCGCCAAGCCGCTTGGCGAGCTCTTTAGCGAGATCGATATCGAGCCCGACCAGCTCGTTGGTCGCGGGATCGCGATATTCCATCGGCGCGTAGGTCGAATTGACCGTGAGCTTCAGCGTGCCGGCCTGCTTGATCTCCGCCGGAAGCTCGGCCGCCTGCGCCGACGTCACGGCAGCCAACGCTGCGAAGGCAAGCAAATGCGAGAGGCGTGTCATGTCAGCTCCTTTGCCAACGGTGCGATCGGCCGTTTGAAATCAATCTGCGTCGAGAACGGCCGGCTCGATGACGCCGGCGCGCTCGGTGATCACCCTGTATTGCTCGGGCCGCCGGTGGGCGGCGAAATTGAACATCTTGTCCTTGCCCTGGCGGCAGAGGTCGAGGTCGATGTCGGCGACGATCACCTCGTCCGCGAGCGTCTGGGCCTGCGCGACGATGCGGCCGTTGGGATCGACGATGCAGGAGCCGCCGATCAGCCCGGAGCCGTCCTCCTCGCCCGCCTTGGCCACCGAGATCGCCCAGGTCGCGTTCATGTAGGCGTTGGCCTGGGTCACCAGCGTCGAGTGGAAGGTGCGCAAGGCGCCGTCTTCGGTGGTGCCACCGTTTGGATCATAGGCCGCCGAATTGTAGCCGATGCAGACGAGCTCGACGCCTTGCAGGCCGAGCACGCGCCAGGATTCCGGCCAGCGCCGATCGTTGCAGATCATCATGCCCATGATGGCGTGGGCCCAGGACGAGCCGGCGCGGAAGGCGGGAAAGCCGAGATCGCCATATTCGAAATAGCGCTTCTCGAGCTGCTGGTAGCGCGCTCCCGGACGCGGCTCGACCGACCCGGGAAGATGCACCTTGCGGTAGCGGCCGAGAATCTCACCGTCGCGATCGACCAGGATAGAGCAGTTGTAGCGCCGGCCGTCAGGCGTCTTCTCAGCATAGCCGACATAGAAGCCCACGCGCAGCGCACGCGCCCGCTCGAACAGCCTTGCCACCGCCGGGTTCGGCATGCTGCGCTCGAAATACTGGTCGAGAACCTCGCCTTCGAGCAGCCAGCGCGGGAAAAAGGTGGTGAAGGCAAGCTCGGGAAACACCACGAGGCTCGCACCGCGGCCGGCCGCCTCTTCCAGCATGTCGAGCATCCGCGACAGCGTATGCTCGCGCGTATCGGCTTTTTGCGTCGGCCCCATCTGAGCGGCGGCGGCGCGAAGGACACGAACCAAGTTTGCCTCCAATCTGTGCGCAGTGCTGCCTCAATGGGCGAATGAACCCCTTGATGCGACGCGCAAATCCGCTGCCATTACGGGCGAGCGGGGCTGCAAAATCAATTCGCTTTGCTATGATGTTTTGGCCCTGAGTATAATCGGCAGTGATATGAACCTGCGTCAGCTCGAAATTCTGCGTGCGGTCATCCGCCACCGCACCACGGTTGCGGCGGCGGACGAGCTGGCGCTGTCGCAGCCCGCGGTGAGCAACGCGCTGAAGACGATGGAGGCGCAGGCCGGCTTCGCGCTGTTCGAGCGCGTCAACAACCGGCTGTTTCCGACCGCCGAAGCAATGGCGCTCTACAAGGAGAGCGAAGCGATCTTCGCCTTGCACGCAAAGCTCGAGAACCGCGTGCGCGATCTGCGCGAGAACCGCTCCGGACATCTCGCCATCGTGGCGACCCCGCCGCTCGCCTACAGCATCATCCCTGCCGCGCTGTCAGGCTTCCTGCGCCGTCGCCCGGAGACGCGCGTGTTCTTCGACGTCCGTCGCTACGAGGGTATCATCGAAGGCGTGCTCAGCCACGTCGCCGAGCTCGGCTTCGCCCTCGGGCTGACGCATCATCCCGGCATCGCGCATGAGGTGGTCCATACCGGCGAGATGGTGTGCGTGGTGCCGCCGCAGCATCCGCTCGCCGACAGGCCGGTGATATCCGCATCCGATCTTTCCGGCCTGCCCTTCATCGGGCTCGAGCGCGGCACGCGGCTTGGCGAAGCCGTGCGCGACAGCTTTGCCCGTGCCGGTGCGCCGTTCCGGCCGACTGTCGAGGTGCGCTACTGCAACACGGCCTGCGTGCTCGCGGCCGCCGGCGTCGGCGCTGCGGTGGTCGATCCGTTCTCGCCGCGGCAGAACGGCGGCAGCGGCCTCGTCGTCCGTCCGTTCACGCCGACGACGCAGGCGGTCGCCTATATGCTGTGGTCGGAAGCCGAGCCGCTGTCGCGTCTGGCCAAGGCCTTTCTCAACGAGGTCCGCAAGGAGAGCGCGCTGCTCGAGCGCACAGCGCCGCACCAGCAACATGGTGCAGAAAGCGACTGAGCTTGCGATCACACGCGCAACCTTCTACCCGAGGCGCACATGGCACGCATCACGATCATCGAGACTGGGCTCGTTCCTCAAGAGCATCGCGAACGCCACGGCTCGTTTCCCGACATGTTCGCGCGCATGATGCGCGCTGCGGACCCCACAACCACGGTCGACGTGGTCAGCATCCCGAATGGCGATACGCTCCCCGACCCACGCAAGGTGGATGCCATCCTGATCACCGGCGCGGCCGCCGGCGTCTATGACGCGCTGGACTGGATGGCGCCGCTGGAGGATTTCGTGCGCAAGGCTTACGTCAACCAGACACCGATGGTCGGCGTCTGCTTCGGCCATCAGCTGATCGCACAGGCGCTCGGCGGCACTGTTCGAAAATCGGAGAAGGGCTGGGGCATCGGCCGGCACGTCTATCAGGTGCTGCCGGAGAACGGCGTGATCGACGGCGAAACAATCGCCGTTCCCTGCTCGCATCAGGACCAGGTGATCGAGGCGCCGAGCGACGCGCTGACGATCCTGTCGTCCGAGTTCACCCCGCACGCCGGCCTGCTCTACGCCAACGGCACGACGCTGACCGTGCAGTCGCATCCGGAATTCGACGTGGAGTTTGCACAGGTGTGTTGCGATCTGCGCGACGGCAAGGCGCCGGATGACGTCGTTGCAACGGCGAGGGCATCGCTGGGGCAGCCGCTGGACAACGCGAAACTCGGTGGCGCGATCACGAGGTTCCTGGCGAAGCGCACCTAGCCGCGGAGCCCGCCGTGCGCTGTTCTTCCCTTCTCCCCTTGTGGGAGAAGGTGGCGCGAAGCGCCGGATGAGGGGTATCCATCCGCGAGTTCGCTGTCATTGAGTGCGCGGAGAGAGACCCCTCACCCGTCTCGCCGCTTTGCGGCGAGCCACCCTCTCCCACAAGGGGAGAGGGTGAAAGAGCACCGCTTGTAAAACTCTAGAACGGATCGGTCCCGAGCCCCGCTACGTCAGCAGGCCTTGGCCCCGGCGCAGGCCAGTGAAACCGGCGATCCTTTTCAGCGATCGCGATGTCGTTGATCGAAGCCTCGCGCCGCTTCATCAGGCCGTGCTCATCGAACTCCCACTGCTCGTTGCCGTAGGAGCGATACCACTGGCCGCCGGCATCGTGCCATTCGTACTGGAAGCGCACCGCGATACGGTTGCCGTCGAAGGCCCAGAGGTCCTTGATCAGCCGGTAGTCCAGCTCCTTCTCCCATTTGCGGGTGAGGAACGCGACGATGGCCTCGCGGCCCTGAAGGACTTCGGAACGATTGCGCCAGCGGCTGTCCTCGGTATAGGCGAGCGACACGCGGACCGGATCGCGTGAATTCCAGGCGTCCTCGGCCATGCGGGCCTTTTGCGCAGCGGTCTCGCGGGTGAAGGGTGGAAGCGGCGGGCGCGACATGATGGCCTCATCGGTTGGTCGGGCCGTGAATTTATCGCCCCGATTGGCGGAGTCGATAGGCCACCACAAATCAGGCGATCACTTATCGGGCGATCACGAAATCAGATCGGCCTTCATCAGCGTGCGTATCGACTTCGGAATCGGCTGGGCGCGACCGCCGCTGATGAAGGCAACGCGGACCTCGGCCTTCACCAGCACGTCGTGGCCGCGCCGCACCTCCTGCGCCAGCATGATGGACGCACCCTTCACCGCGACCGGCCAGGTCACGACGTCGAGCACGTCGTCCATTCGTGCGGGCTTGAGGAAATCCAGATGCATCGAGCGGACGACGAAGGCAAAGCCTGCGCCCTCCGTCTCGACCTGCTCGAACAGCGCCTGCTGCTCGGCGCCCATCAGCCTCAGATGATTGGTGCGTCCGCGCTCCATGTAGCGCAGATAGTTGGCGTGATAGACGATCCCCGAGAACACTGGTTTGGCGATGTCGCAACAGAAGTCTAACGACCTGATTTCATTGGGTCGCTGGAAGACGATGGGATGAACGAGGGATGGATTTATTTGTGCCCTTCCATAGCAAGGCGCAGCGACTTCGGGATGCGCTGCGCCTTTCCGCCTGCGATAAACGCCACACGTACGCGCGCCGTGACTAGCATTACAGTTGCGTTTTATGATCGGTTCTGAATCCATGGGCAACCATGATTCGGAGATCGTGGACGCGGACGGCGTCGATTGAAGAGACGCTTGCGCTGTGGGCGGCGTCGCTTGGAGAGATGAAGAAGCGGATACGTCCGCTGTTCTGCCAAGAGCGTATTGCCAGGAATGCAGGCCTGTTCCTGGAAGGTCTGCTCGGCGATGAGCAACGCAAGACCGGCTGGATGCGCGCGGAGGCAGCTGGCGATCCCGGCCCATGGCGTCAGCAGGCGATCCTGGGCCGCAGGGATTGGGATGCTGACGCCCTGCGCGATATCGTCCGCGACTACGTCATCGAGCATTTGGCGGATGACGATTGAGGAGAAACAGGGGAGCGGGTCAGCAGCACGCGAAAGGTAGGCAATTTCGCCGGCATCCAGCCCGCTGCCATCACATTCGTGATGAATGCACCCGAACCAGGCGAAGCCCCTTGATCCATCCTGGCTCTGCCGTAACTCTCCAAAACCAAACGCGCTAAACGGGCAACGACCTTAGACGTGGAGGTGACATGACGCCAAGATCCTTCAAGGTGACCCTCGCCGCAGCACTATTCGCCGCAGTCAGCGTCAACACATCCGCCCTCGCGCAGAAGCAATACGATCCCGGCGCCAGCGACACCGAGATCAAGATCGGCAACATCATGCCATACAGCGGTCCGGCGTCTTCCTACTCTCTGATTGGCAAGACCCAGGCAGCCTATTTCCGCAAGATCAACGACGGGGGCGGAATCAATGGCCGCAAGATCAATTTCATCAGCTACGACGACGGTTTCAGTCCGCCAAAGGCCGTCGAACAGGCCCGCAGGCTCGTTGAAGGCGACGAAGTGCTGTTGATTTTTCAGTCGCTCGGTACCCAGTCCAATTCGGCCATCCAGAAATACATGAATGCGAAGAAGGTGCCGCAGCTTTTCGTCGCGAGCGGCGCAACGAAATGGGGTGATCCGAAAAATTTCCCCTGGACCATGGGCTGGCAGCCCAACTACCAGAGCGAAGGCCGTGTCTACGCCAAATACATCCTGCAGCATTATCCAAACGCCAAGATCGCTGCCCTGTGGCAGAACGACGATGCCGGCAAGGACCAAATGAAAGGGCTGCGCGATGGCCTCGGCGAAAGAGCCGACATGATCATCGCCGATGCGTCTTACGAGGTAGCCGAACCGACGCTGGATTCGCAGATCGCCCGGCTCAGAAATTCGGGGGCCGACCTGTTCGTGTCCTGGACGACGCCTAAGGCAGCGGCGCAGGCGATCCGCAAGATCGCGGAACTTGGCTGGAAGCCGGTCTATTTCATCGGCAATACCTCAAGCTCGGTGGCAAGCGTGCTCAGGCCGGCCGGCTTCGAAAATGCGAAGGGTGTCCTTTCGAGTGCTTACCTCAAGGACCCCGCCGACCCCGCTTGGAAAGACGACGCGGGCGTGAAGGAATGGAGCACCTTTATGGACAAGTACCTTCCCGACGGTGACAAGACCGATACCAACACCGTCTACGGCTATGCCGTCGCTCAGACACTGGTGCAGGTCTTGAAGCAATGCGGTGACGACCTGACCCGGGCCAATGTCATGAGACAAGCGGCCAGCCTGAAGGATTTCCGGATCGGGATGCTGTTACCGGGCATTTCCATCACGACCGGACCCAACGACTTCTTCCCGATCGAACAGCTGCAGCTCATGCAGTTCGACGGCCAGGCCTACAAGCTCATGGATGGCGTCATGACCGGAGAAATCGGCGGCAAACAAGACTAGTCGGTCGGTACGTATCGATCATTGAAGGGAATGAGGAATGATCGATGGACGCCTGACAGGTCGAACGGCGCTCATCACCGGGTCGGGCCAGAACATTGGCCGCGCGATTGCCTGTTTGAGTGCACCCAGTAATACGGTGGCCGGGTGATGGCACGCCTTGCGATCAAGCATCCCGGAGAATCGGAGGACATCGCAGAGACCTGCCTCTACCTCGCGGGAAATAGCGGCAACTACGTCACCAGCCAGGTTATCCATATTAACGGCGGAGAATTTATGTTCTAAACGTGGATCAGGTATAGATCCCCGGTTCGGACAGGCTTTACAGGGCGAGAGTTCGCCGCAGTCAATGACGTCGAAGGGCAAGGCAGGACAGAGATCGGCGGTCAAGTCGGCCGAGCGAACGCTCGCGATCCTGGAATATTTCCGGGAAAAGAAACGCGGCGCGACCGTCGGTGAAATTGCCGGCGATCTTGGATTGCCGCAGTCGAGCACGACGATGCTGCTACAAAGCCTGCTCGATCTGGGCTATCTCGACTACACCCCCCAAACCCGGAAGTTCCAGCCGACCTTTCGCGTCGCGGTGCTTGGCAGCTGGATACAGCAAAGCATGTTCAAGAGCGGTCCGCTGACCGACATCATGGAATCGATCGGTACTTCGACCGGGGAGACGGTGCTGCTGGGCCTGCAGAATGGCCCCAGCCTGCAGTACGTCCACATTGTACCGGCCATGTACCCGATCCAGCTCGCGGCGCAGGTCGGGATTTTGCGGCCGATGACGTGCGCCGCACTTGGACGCGTGCTCCTGGCTCGGAAGCCCAACGACGAAGTCCGCGCCATCGTTCGCCGCAACAATGCCGACGCCGAAGCCAGTGCCCATCGCGTCCACGAGCGGGAGTTCATGGCGGAGATCGAGATCATTCGCAGCCAGGGTTTTGCCGAAAGCCGGGGTAAGATGATCCCTGGTGCAAACGTCATCGGAATGATTGTCCCCGATCAGCCCAACCGAGCGCCATTGGCTATCGGCGTCGGTGGACCGATGGCACGGATCGAGGAACGCCGCGAGGAAATTCTCCGAGTCATGCGTTACCATCTGCGCATGCGCTAGACTTCGCGGTCCTGCTCTGGCCACTTGCTACCGGACAATCCCCGCCTGCTTGAAGCTGGAGATTTCCTCTGTTGCACAACCGATGTCTCCGAGAATCTGATCGGTATGTTCGCCGAGCAGCGGCGCGCGATGGCGAACGGACCCCGGCGTTGCCGTCATGCGGATCGGCACGCCTGCGATCGTGACCGGCGTCGCGCAACCTGGATGCTCGACTTCGACGATCATGTCACGGACGGCGAAATGAGGATCCTCCGCGATTTCGTCGATCTGATAGACAGGTCCGAACGGGATCTTGCCGCCGAGCAGTTCCTTCAATTGTTGCTTGGTGTGACGGCCGGTGAATTCTCCGACCGCCTCGTAGACCGCGTCTCGATTGGCCACACGCGCATGCCGGTCGGCCATGCGCGGATCGGAGATCAAGTCATCGCGTCCCATCAGGCGACACAGTGTTTTCCAGAACTCGTCCGAATGCGCGGCAATCGTCACCCAGCCGTCGAGCGCTCTGACCATCCCGAACGGCGACAGCAGCGGATGCCGGTTGCCTTCGGGACGCGGATTAGTCCCCTGGAACGAGCGCTGGTGTACGATGCGCTCGCACAGCGACAGCACGGCGTCGACCATCGACACGTCGACATATTGACCCTCGCCGGTCTTCTGCGCTCGCAGCACGGCGCACAAGATGCCATAGGCCGCCATCGCGGCCGGCACCAGATCACCCACGCCGGGGCCGACCTTCAGCGGTGTATCCACATCAGGGCCCGTTATTCCCATGATGCCACCCATCGCCTGAGCGACCGGATCGTAGGCCGGCCAGTCAGTATAGGGACTGCGCCCGGTGCGGGGATCGCCGAATCCCCGGATCGACGCGTAGACCAATCGCGGATTCTCCTGGCGCAGCGTTTCATAGGAGAGGCCCAGTTTTTCCATCACCCCGGCGCGGAAATTCTCCACGACGACGTCGGCACTCCTGCACAGGCGCAGCACAAGCGCCCTGCCCTCGGGTCGCTTCAAGTCCAGTGCGATGCTCTTCTTGTTGCGATTGATGCTGGCAAAATAGCCGCCATAGGCCTGCAGCTTGTCGTCGTCCCGGAAGGGACCGCCCGCGCGCGTGCCCTCACCTTCAAGCGGTTCGATCTTGATGACCTCGGCGCCCTGGTCGGCAAGCATCATTGTACAATAAGGCCCGGCCAGCATCTGGGTCAGATCGATCACGCGGATGCCCTCAAGTGCTCCTGCCGGTGCGGCGCCGCTTGCGGCTTCACCAGATGAATGCGACATCGGAAAGGTGCCCCTGCAAGATGATGCGGCGACGCGCGCCGCGACGATGATCACATGCCGATCAGATTGGCGCGTTCGACCACATTGTTGATGATACGGATCGATGCGATGTCGATCATCTTGCCCTCATACATCACCGCACCCAGTCCCTTGGCGAGCGCTTCGTCGAACGCCGCCTTCATGGCACGGGCACGATCGACGTCGGTCGGGGTCGGCGAGAATATTTCCTGCGCAATCTCGACCTGCGACGGGTGGATGGCCCATTTGCCGACCAGCCCGAGCGTCATCGCGCGCCGACATTCCTCCCGATAAGTGTCCGGATCCCTGATGTCGGCGAAGGGACCATCGACAGGGTCGAGCCCGAACGATTTGCAGGCGATCGCCAGTCGGTGGCGCTGGTAGTGCCAGATATCGCCCGGATATCCGCCGGAGCCGCCGATCGCCTTCACCGAAACGCCCTGACTTGCAGAGTAGTCGCCCATCCCGAAGATCAGGGCTTCGAGCCGCGGCGTCGACGCCGCGATGCGCTCGATGTTCATCATGCCCTCGACTTCCTCGATCAAGCATTCGAGGCCAATCCTGTTCTTGAGGCCGAGATCCTTCTCCAACTGCGAAAGCAGCTTGTCGACGAACAGGACATCGTCGGCGTCGAGCACCTTGGGGATCATGATCAGATCAAGTCGCTCGCCCGCGCCCTGGACCACCTCGATGATGTCCCCGTAGCAGAAGCGGGTCGCGGTATCGTTGATGCGGACGCAGCGCACGGTCCGGCCGAACTCCAGCGTATTGAGTGCTTTGACGATATTGCCCCGCGCCGCCTTCTTCTGGTCGGGCGCCACCGCGTCCTCGAGGTCGAAAAAGACATAATCGAGGTCGAGGGCCGCGGCCTTCGCCATCATCTTTTCCGAGCTGCCGGGCACCGAGAGCTGGCAGCGGCGGAGCCGCTTGGGGCGTACGGGTTTCGTCATGGTGTTTCTCCGATCTCGAGTAGTTTGTCTGCTTGCCCGGCCTACCGGGAGCCCCAGGCGTTTCGGCGCTTCATCAGAACGGTGCGCTCGCCCTCGTAGACCAGTTTGTCGTGCTGGTTGATGCCGTAATGCTTGAAGCGGACGATGCCGGCATCGGCGCGGTCGGCATCCTTCTTCTCCAGCACCTCGGTAAAAGCATAGAGCGTGTCGCCGTGGTGCACCGGCGTCTTCAGGCGAATCTTGTCCATGCCGAGCTCCTGCAGCACCTGCTCGCCGGTGTCCTGGGCGGCGAGCCCGATCACCATCGAGAAATTGATTCCGCCGAAAACAATGCGGGTGTCGAAGCCGGCGATGCCCGACGACTTCTGCATCAGGTGCTCGTTGAAATGACCCTGTGCGGTATTCATCACCATGTTGGTGATGAGCACGTTGTCCATTTCGGTGACGGTCTTGCCGCGTGCGTGGGCAATCACCTGCCCAACCGCGAAATTCTCGAAATAATTGTCCGGCGACGTTCTGCTGCTGATGTTACTCATGGGGGACCGCTCCTACCGGAGGTGCTCGAACGCCTGCTCGATCATTCGGCGTTCGGTTACCGAGCGGCCGAGCAGATTGTCTGAGATGATGCGTTGCTGGATTTCCGAGGTACCCTCGAAGATCTTGGTCAGCCGGGCGTCGCGCCAATAGCGCTCGACCGCGTGAAGCTTCGTGTAACCGGCGCCGCCATGGATCTGGATCGCCTCCGAGGTCACTTCTTCGGCCATTTCCGAGGCGAAGTATTTCACCATCGACGCTTCGCTGTCGCATCGCCTGTTCTGATCGATCTCGCCGCAGACGTAGTACAGCAGCTGACGGGCGGCCTCGATCTTGGTGGCCATGGTCGCGATCTTGAAGCGGATGGCCTGGAATTCGCTGATCGGCATGCCGAATTGCTTTCGCTCTTTGGCATAGGCGATCGAGTCCTCAAGCGCGCCCTGCGCCAGCCCGATTGAGCGGGCGGCCGTGTGCGCGCGCGCCGCTTCAAGGCCGTGTGCCATGAGGTAGAACGCCTTGCCTTCCTCCCCGATCAACGCATCGGCCGGCACCCGGGTGCCCTGGAACGACAGTTCATAGGTGTTCCAGCCGAAATAGCCGATCTTCGGGATCGGATTGCCCTCGCAATTTTCGGGCAGAGAGCCGCGCGGCTTCTCGATCATGAACGCGGAAATCCCGAGAAAGCGCTTCTCCGCCGATGGCGGAGGCGCGGTGCGTGCGAACACCGTGATGTAATCGGCGCCATCGGCGAATGTGCACCAGTACTTGCTGCCGGTGATCACCCAATGATCGCCGTCGCGAACCGCTCGGCAGGAAATCGAGGCGAGGTCGGAACCGGTGCCGGGTTCGGATAGGGCAGCCGCCTGCAAAAACTCGCCGCGTGCGGCCCGCCGCATCCGGTCGGCGTTCTTCGGGCTCAGCTTCCCACCCAGCCGCAACCATCCAGCCTGGCCGCGCGCCATGATCGAGGCGACCGACATCCATCCGCGGGCGAGCTGCTCCGCCACCAGGCAGTATTCGAACGCGCCCAGTCCAAGCCCGCCATATTCCTCGGGAACCCGGATGCCGAAATAGCCCATGTTCGCCATCTTCTGTCGCAACTCCATGGGAATCGTGCCCTGCTGGGGGTCGAGCCGATTGGCGACCGGCAGCACTTCCTTCATCGTGAACTCGCGCGCGGTGTCGCGGATCAGTATGCGTTCTTCCGTCATGTAGCCGCGACCATCGCCGGACATTGTGGCGGCCGCTTCGGATGATGTTGTCATTTGCGCTTCCTCACCAGGTTGGTGCGTTGAAAGTCGATGACCAGATCGCCCTTCTCGCAAAAGCCCTTGGTGTGCCAGGTGACAATGCCGTAGTCGGGACGACTATCGGTCTCGCGAGCGGCGATGACCTGGCTCTCCGCGTAGACCGTTTCGCCAACAATGACGGGCCTGTGATAGGTCAACTTGTCGACGCCGAGAAAGGGACCGCCGCCCTCGCTGAGGTCCTCGACCGTCAGTCCGAACACGGTATTGAACACCAATAGCGGACAGACCACGAGATCGGCGTGGCCATGGGCGCGCGCATAGTCGGCGTTCGTATAAAGCGGATTGTAGTGGAGCGTCAGGGTCACGAACTGCGTGTTGTCGGCGACCGTGAGCGTTCGCCCCCAATGATGCCGGAACACGCGTCCAACGGCGAAGTCTTCGAATCTGTTGCCGCGCGGCCAAGGCTTCGCGCGCGCTTTCAGATCGGTGACGATGTCCATTTCGCCCGCTCCTCTTTCACGCGCGCCTGGAAGCACTGCGTTGGCCGACTGTGACAACCTCGCTGGGCACCGTCTACCGGAATGAAGCGTTTCAGGAATAGAATCACGGATGTGATGGAACGATCGCAAGTGCGTTTCACTTGCCGTCGATGATCCCTGAGCATTCGCCGACAAAGCGCGCTACCGCTTCGTTGAACTGCTCGGCCGCTTCGATATTGATGGAATGCCCGCCATCCAGATCGACGACAGCCAGCGACGGCAGCAACTGGGCCGCGCGGGTGCGCAACGGCTGGAATGGCTTTTCCCACCGCCCGTTGATCAATAGCGTCGGAACCTTAAGCGCGCCCAGGCAATCGGTCACCGACAATTGCGGCACGGTGTAGCGGATCGCGTTGGCGATAGCCGCTGGGGATATCCGCGCTGCGTCGTCCAGCAACTCGCCCATGACCCCGGGTGGAAAGCGCGTCGCGAAACGGGGATGGAATGGCAGGGATTCGATCGCAGCCAGGCCGTCCCGCTCCAGCGCATCGGCTCGCTTCAGCCGCCCTGCTTCGTCGTCCCGCTCGCCGGGAGCCGCCAGCGCCGACATCGAGTTGGTGAAGATCTGGCAGGCTACATGAGCCGAATGTTGATGCGCGTAGCGGATGGTGAGGCCGGCGCCGAACGACTGGCCGCATACCAGCCAGCGATCCGCGCCGAGATCGCGCCGGATACCGTCGAAGGCGTCGATATAGGTTCCGACCCGATAGGCGTGCGGATCATCCGGCGCCGGCGAGCGGCCGTGCCCCCACAACTCGACCACCACCGGACGGCAGAAAGTCTTCAGGCCCTCAAGGTTGGCCCGCCATTGCGCACGGCTCGACAGGAAGCCGTGAACCAGCAGGAGATAGGGTCCAGTCCCTCCGATGTCCGCTTCGACATGAAGTTTCATGGCGGATACCCGATCCCGCTCGATATCTAGTTCGCCATGATCGGCCCGATGTCCGGAAGCGTCTCCAGTGCAGCGATGTTGCGCCGCAATTGGTCCGCCCGGGCGTCTCCGATCACAGGGACGGCTAGGCTGCGAAACTTGCCGGCCAGGCGATCGCCCTGGCGGCCAAGGTCGCGATCGGGGATACCCACGTCGAGAGTGGTTTCCGCAACCTTGCCGCCCTGCGTTTTGATGACGACATGGGCGTCATGGCCCTGCGGCCGGTCGCCATGGACAGTCACGCGCCCCCTGACGGCGTTCAGCGTCGCATCGATAGCGTTCTGATCCGAGTAGGTGCCGATGGCGGCGGTGTCCCGGCCGCAAGCCGCAAGCGCTGCGGTGTGCCGCAGGCTGAATTTCGTTTCGAGGCCGGTTCGCGGTGCCTGAATGTTGCAGACCGAGAGATGGCCGGGCGCCACATGTACCTCGATCGATGCGATTTCCGGTCCGCGCAAGGCCAACTTCTCCCGCAACATCCTGACCGCCTCGATCGTCGAGTGGGTCAGATAGCAGGCGGCGTTGTATTTGAAGAGCGTATCGACCACCATGCATCCTCGCCGCGGCATCGGCGCATCTTTCGACGGATCGGCATCGCTTTGCGTGGCGATGAAACCTTGCGCCACTCCAAGCACGTTCGTATTGGCGGTAAACCCGCGCTTGGCAAGCCGGGCGGCGAGCACGCCGTTGGCCGCGGCGCGGCCCGCATGGAACGGCTTCGCCATGGTGCCGAACATCGACTTCAAGCCGGCGGCCTGCGTTCCGGCAAGGCCGAGCGCGGTGGCGACCTGAGCCGCATCGAGGTTCATGAGCAATGCGGCCGCCGCAGCCGCACCGAACGAGCCCAGCGTCGCGGTGGAGTGGAAACCGCGCGCGTAATGCGACGACATCACCAGCGACCCGATGAAGCCGGCGGCCTCGTAACCGGCTAGGAAAGCGCGCAGCACGTCGATCCCCGAGCGGCCTTCCGCCTCGCCGACCGCAAGCGCCGCCGGCAGGATGGCCGCCGTCGGATGCCCAATCAGCGGGTGGACGTCGTCATAGTCGAGCGCATGCGAAGTAGCGCCGTTGACAAGCGCCGCGTCTGCTGTTCCGCAGCGCAGTGCGCAACCGACAACCGACGACCGGCCACGAGCGTCGATCGAAATTTCTTCACGCAGGATTCGGGCGACCGGCTCCTCCAATCCGGCGAGCGTCACACCAAACCAGTCGAGCACGCATTGTTTGGCGACCGTCAGCGCGGCCGGATCAAGCGGCGCGTCATGATAGCCTGCGATGTGACCCGCAAGTCTCTGCGTCAGTTCCGGCATGGTTCACTCCCACCTTCGGCTTGCCTGCATGTTCGCGGGATCACGTCAGCCGTTCAAGGCGAGCTGCCGCAAACATCACGTATGTGATGGTACATGACAGTGGGATCAGCAATGGGATAGCCGACCACGATGGCCTCGGCGATCTCGAACGCTGGGTTGCCCCGAGCTTTTCGAGCAGCGCCTTGTTGCTGTTCAGCAGTTTCGAGAACCCGATCCAGCAGGTGCCCAGTCCTGGGCTCTGCGCGGCAAACGCGATGCGCATGGAGATCGCGATTCGTCGATTCGTCGACTACAGGAATCGAACCACGGACAAATCGAACGTAAGCGTAGCGCCGAGGCCCGTGGGATTTTTTGTGCGGAGTCTTGAGAGCACCGTTAGAAGAGTCATCTTCAGCAAGGGTGCTCACAATGGACGACCATTCTGACGACATAAGACGACCGTTGTCGCCGCGTATCGAAGTGTATGCTGGCGCAGGTCGCAAGCGGTGGCCGGACGATTTGAAGGCACAGATTGCCGCGGAAAGCCTTGAGCCGGGGGCGGTTGTCACCGACGTCGCCCGTCGCCATGGCTGCCGGCCCCAGCAGGTGCATGACTGGCGGCGCCGGGCGCGTTTGGGCCAGTTGGTGCTGCCGGCTTCGGCGGACACGCTGTCGTTCGTGCCGGTGGTGTCGGAATCGGCGCTATCGGCGGCCGCAGAGCCCACCGGGTCGCCGGCAGCAGCCGTTGTGACGGTTGAGCTCCAGGGGGCACGAGTGGAGGTGCGAGGCACGTCTGGCCTTGCTGTGTTGAGTGATGTGTTCTTGGCGCTTCGACGGACACGTTCATGCTGACGCCGCCCGCGAGCCTCATGATTTACGTGGCGACGCAACCTGTGGACTTCAGAAAAGGTGCGGAGGGCTTGGCGCTGTTGGCGAAGGAGACGCTGGGCCATGACCCGATGAAGGGCGTGGCGGTGGTGTTCCGTGCGAAGCGCGCCGATCGGGTGAAGATTGTCGTCTGGGATGGCAGCGGCCTTGTGATGTACTGGAAGCGGCTCGATGGCAGCGGCTTCAAATGGCCTCCCATCGTGGCCGGCGTAATGCGGATGAATGCCGCCCAGCTGTCCGCGCTTCTGGCCGGCATGGATTGGACGCGGATGCACGCGCCTCGAATCCCGCAGCCGAAAGCACTTGCGTAAAGATACAAATCTTCGCTGCATCGGAGCACAAAGCATGGCAGACTCGGGCGCGTGAGTGATTTGCCTGATGAGCTGCCGAGCGATCCGGCCGAGTTGCGTGCCTTTGCCGCGGCTCTGCTGGAGCGCTGCGCCCGGCTCGAGGGGTTGCTCAAGCTTGCGAAGGATGCGCAGTTCGGTCGATCCTCGGAAAAGCTGGACGCTGATCAGCTACAGCTTGTTTTGGAGGACATCGAAGAGGCCGTCGCGGCTCTCGAAGCAACGGAGGATCGCGCCAATCCCAGAGTTTGCGAGAAGAGAGCTGCCGCGCGCAGAGCCAACCGTGGTCAGCTTCCGGAGCATTTGCCGCGCATCGTCGAAACCCTGATGCCAGCGGAGACTTGTTGCCCGTCTTGTGAGGGCGACCTCTTTGAGATTGGTCACGATGAGAGCCAGAGGCTGGACGTCGTACCGGCGTAGTATCGCGTTATCGTCACCCGCCGACCCAAGCTGGCCTGCCGCGCCTGTCACGGCGTCGTCCTCCAGCACGCCGCTCCCGAGCGACTGATCAGGGGTGGATTGCCCACTGAGCGGCTGGTCGCGCATGTGATCGACGCCAAGTATCATTGGCATTTGCCGCTTTACCGCCAGGCGCAGATGCTGGCGACGCATGGAATAGCGCTGGACCGTTCCACGCTCGCCTTCTGGGTCGGCTATGCCGCCCAGGAATTGAAGCCCTTGTGGCATCGTCTGCGCCAGCTTCTGCTCGCCTCTTCGAAGCTCTGTGTCGATGAGACCCCCGCACCGGTGTTGGATCCGGGGCGCGGCAGGACCAAAACCGGCTACTTCTGGGCGCTGTCACGCGATGACAGGCCCTGGGCCGGACCAGATCCGCCTGGGGTGGTCTATGCCTATGCACCGGGCCGCGGCGCCGTTCATGGCTTGCGGTTGCTTGAGGGCTATCGCGGCATCATCCACTGCGACGGCTATCAGGCCTACAAGACCATGACCCGAGAGACGCGTGCGGACGCCTTGTCCGGGACGCTCGCCTTCTGCTGGTCGCATCTGAGGCGCCAGTTTGTGAAGATCGAGCGCGAGGCTGCTCCAGCGCCAGCTCCGGTTGCCCGGAGGCTCTCGAGCGCATCGCCCAGCTTTACGCGATCGAGAAGGCACTCCGCGGCCGATCTGCTGCCGAGCGTCGCGCGGGGCGACAAGCGCATGCCCGACCTCTGGCTGCAGCCTTGAAGCAGTGGTTTGAGGCCAAGCTTGATCACCTCGCGCAGAAGAGCGACACGGCGAAGGCCTTGCGTTACGCGCTGCGTCATTGGAACGGCCTGACGCTCTATCTTGATGATGGGCGCATCGAGATGGACACGAATGCTGTCGAGCGTGCGATGCGGCCGATCAAGCTCAATGCGAAGAACTCCCTTTTTGCCGGTTGCGACGAGGGTGCCGAGAATTGGGCAGTCCTGGCTTCGTTAATCGAGACAGCCCTATGCCGAGCGCGGCATAGCGCGGTGTTCAGAAGCGAAGACAGGATCGCCCACGTCTCGCCGCTGCCCTCGTCGCCGCTGAACAACGAGTTCTTTTTTCCGATTGCCATCGCGGGGTTATTCTACCCGTGTCGGACAGGAAGCGACCATCCACTATCGGTGGCACGCTCTCCATGGTCGTCCCGTCAGACTGTTTTATTCCGAAAGGCGACGCGGGGCCGATGTCGTCCTCGTCGAGGGCGAGCAGGGCGCCGGCATCGTCGTGGCTGCATGGATGCTGGATCCCGCCACCTGCGCAGCATTGACCTTTGGCGAGCCCCAGGTCTCTGTCGCCGCCCTTTGTGATCTCGGCCGACTCCTGTTTGAACAAGGGACTCAGGCGATGCTCCGCCGATGACCAAGATGTCGTCGCGGAGGTTGCTGTGACCCCTGACGTTCATCCAGTAGGGGCTAGAGGCTCAGGTTGAGATTGGCGCAGGAGCGCCGGCGGTGAAGGTCCCCGCGGCGGCCGCACCGAGGTGTAGTGATAGGTCAAGCCCGGCGCCGGCACCGCCGGCAGGCCCGCCGGATCAAGACGTTCCAATCAGCACAGACGGCACAACATCCCAAACGAGATCACGCCTCGCTCTGGTATTCGCTTGGCGAGATGCCGGTTATTTTCCGAAACGTACGGCAGAAATGGCTTTGGTCCGAAAATCCGCATTCGAGAGCGATGACCTTTTGTGGGACCTTGCGATGGCGCAGCATTTCCCGCGCCTTGGCTACCCGCGCGCGGATGACGTAAGCATATGGGGATATTCCGAAATGTGTCTTGAATCTGCGGGAGAAATAGAAACTACTCATCCCTGCGACATCGGCAAGTTCGTCGAGGCTAATGTTTTCGGCGAGACGCGACTCGATCATATCGACAACCCGTTTCCGTTGCGTCGGCATGAGGCCCGCGTCGGAGTCATAAGGCAGGCGGACGTTGGCGTAGTGCCGGAGAAGGTGCACGGCCAGCAGGCTGCGCACGGAGTCCACCATCAGGCGCTGGCCAAACTCGCCACATTTCAGTTCGGCTTCGAGCATGTCGAAACAGTTCACGATCAGGGGGTCTTCCGCCGAAACGCAGTCAGCGATCTCGATCGAGAGCGGATCGCGATCGAATACGCCCTGTGCCGCGGCCTCGATTCCCTCGTGGCCAAGATAGATGTGGCGGACCTGGATCGGATCGCGCCAGGCCCAAGTGGATTGTTCCGCACGGGTCAGGAGGGATACCCGTCCGGGGCCGACATCCCTTTCCTCGCATGCTCTGCCGACGGTTCGACGCATCGAGGTCCGGCTGCCCCCGTAGCCGACAATCATGTAGTCACGCATCGGCGGGATTGCCGCCGACTGACGGTGGTAGTGATAGCCCTTCAGGGTGACGCCGCTCCAGTCCTGGTGCGAGGAATCCAAGGTCTGCACGCCCGGAATCCACTCAGGAATCCTATCCGGCGGCACTAGGGCCATTCCCGTCCTGCTGCCCCTTCGGGCCTCTGCGGGGATCGTGGCCCCACCCGGCGAGTGAATGCCCCGTTCGAGATTCGGCGGGCCATCCGGCGCTCCCGCGCCGGGAGCAAGCCGCACCGGAGCGTCGGGACGCACAAACCCGGAGACGCTGTCGCGCGCTGCCGAACCGGTTGCGAGGCGGGTCATCACGAGGCGAACTCCGACACGCGCCGGACGAGTGAAACCATGCGTGCCGCCACGTCACTCTCGATCCAGTCGCGCGTGAGGGAATGCGAAGGGTCGCCGCAGTTGAAGGCCATGACTGGCGAAACATCGCGCGGTACAAGCGGCACCGCGACGGCATTCACGTCGTTCCGCCACTCGCCGTACGAGGTGCAGTAGCCGCGCTTGAGGTAGCTTTCGATCGCGGCCTCGATGCCCGGCTCGACCAGCCTCCAGTTCTCGCCCTCGTGGTCGCGGAGCTCCTCGAGAATCTCGGGGTGCCCATTCGTCGCCAGGGCGGCAACGCCGGCGCGACCCGCGGCGGTGGCCGCCATCTTGACATGGGCGCCCACCTCGATGGCCAGGGTCAATGCATTCGTGCCCTTGCATCGCTCGACATAAACCATCGACATCTTGTTACCGGCGACCATCGCCACCGGCATCCCGGTGTAATCGGCCATTTCCTGCATCAGCGGTTTGGACAATTGCCTAAGGGGAACACCGGCAAGGCAGGCAAAGCCTAGTGTCAGGACCGGCGGGGCCAATCTGTAGCGGGCCGTGTCTGGATCATGGCTGAGATATCCCAGCTTGTGAAGCGTATAGGTCAGGCGAGAGATGGTGGACTTGGACATCCCGGTGCGCTGGGCAAAATCCCGGTTGCCGAGCGCCTCGCCCTCGCGGCCGAAGGCGCGCAGAATTTCCAGCCCGCGCGACAGAGCCACCACAAAATTGCGGTCCTGCTCCAGATCAGGGCTGTGCTCCTTACTTGGCCTCATCTGGTTCCTTGGCCTCGCTCCCCCAAAAGGTACGACCCCTTCTCACACTAGTGAAGTCGCGGCTCGCGTCAAGTTGCGGAATATTATTCCGCATAGCGGAACACAAATATCCGCCCGCGGCTTCGCAATGGCAACACCCAGATTGCCCAAGCAGCTTCCCCCGGTTTGGCATTCGACGCGCTCGCGCGGGCTGGCCGGAATGTTCCGCCCCCGTCCGCACGGCAAGAAAATGCAACAAGTCGGGCAAGAACGTTCAATACAGGTCGCTTTGGCGCGTCCTACTTCCAGAGAGATGGATGGGACAGTCTCCCGACTTGCCATGCCGAAACAGTAGGTCGGCCGCGCAGTTGGGATGCGAGTCGAACCGGTAGATCTCTGGGAGGAGAAAAGAGATGATCACCAAGGAAGCCGACGTTCTGCGTGCGCTTTATCAGAGTTGGACCGACCAGATGGTCGCAAATCCAAATCTTACCATCCTGAATCTCCGCAGCATGTTCGACGAATGGGGCCAGCCCGCGCTTGAGCCTGAGGATGTCAGCTACAAGAGCGACGTTGTCGGCGGCGTCGAGGCAATCTGGGCGCTGCCAGCAGGCGCGGAAAAGACCCGTGTCATCCAGTACACCCATGGCGGCGGCTTCGCCGTCGGCTCGGCCGAAAGCCACCGCAAGATGGCCGGGCACCTGGCCAAGGCGCTCGGCGTCACGGCGGTGATCCTGCACTATCGCCGCGCGCCGGAGCATCCCTACCCGGCGCAGATCGAAGACGCCGTTTCGGCCTACAAGGCCTTGCTTGCCAAGGGTTACGAGGCCAAGAACATCCTGACGGCAGGCGACAGCGCCGGCGGCAACCTCGCCGTCTCCAGCGTGCTGAAGTTCCGCGATCTCGGTCTGCCGCTGCCGGGCGCGGTCATCGCCTATTCGCCCTGGCTCGACATGGCGCTGCGCGGCGACACGCTGAAGACGAACGCGGCTACCGATGCCCTGGTCAGCCGTGCCATCCTTGAAGGGATGGCCGGAATGTTCCTGGGCGGCAAGACCGATCCGCTGGACAAGCTGGCGAACCCGCTGGAGAACGATTTCTCCGGCTTCCCGCCGATTTACATCACCTGCGGCAGCGCCGAGACGCTCCAGAGCGATTCGGAAAGGCTTTTCAGCAAGGTGAAGGCAGCGGGCGTGAGGGCGCAGCTCTCGGTCGTGCCCGGCATGCAGCATGTCTTCCCCGCCCTGTCTGGCAGGGCCCCGGAAGCCGACGCCGAGCTTGCGAAGATCGCAGCCTGGTACAAGGCGCTCTGACACAAATCCGCCCGCGCATGCCCGAGGGCATCCGGGCGGAGTCCAGCCAACATTTCGGGCGCGCACCCATCGCCTGCGGTATCGCATCCTGGTGTCGTGTCCCCTTAGGGAGAAGCACATGAACATGAATGTCAGCAAGACCAAGGGCGCGGATTATGACGCCGTCGTCGTCGGCGCGGGGTTCGGCGGACTCTATTCCGTGCACAAGCTGCGCAACGAACAGGGTATGAACGTCAAGGCCTATGACAGCGCGGGCGATGTCGGCGGGACGTGGTACTGGAACCGCTATCCCGGCGCGCTGTCGGATACCGAAAGCTTCGTCTACCGCTTTTCCTTTGACAAGGAGTTGCTGCAGCGGGGCCGCTGGAAGACCCGCTACCTGACCCAGCCGGAAATCCTGTCCTACTTCAATGAGGTGGCCGATCACCTCGATCTGCGCCGCAGCTACGAATTCAACACCAAGGTCACGGCCGCGCATTTCGATGAAGCAGCCGGCCTGTGGAAGGTGACCTCCGACAAGGGTCAGACCGTCACGGCCAAGTATCTGATCACCGGCCTCGGGCTTTTGTCGGCAACGAACCTCCCGAAGTTCAAGGGAATCGAAACCTTCAAGGGCAAGATCCTGCATACCGGCGCATGGCCCGAAGGCGTGGACCTGACCGGCAAACGTGTTGGTGTCATCGGCACCGGTTCGACCGGCGTTCAGGTGATCACTGCCACCGCGCCGATCGCCAAGCACCTGACCGTGTTCCAGCGTTCGGCGCAATATGTCGTTCCGATCGGCAACACCCCGCAGAATCAGGATACCATTGCAAGCCAGAAGGCCAACTACGACGAAATCTGGAAGCAGGTGAAGTCGTCGGGCGTGGCCTTCGGCTTCCAGGAAAGCACAATTCCGGCGGAAACCGCATCGCCCGAGGAACGTGAGCGCGTGTTCGAGGCTGCTTGGAACCGGGGCGGTGGCTTCTACTTCATGTTTGGAACTTTCTGCGACATCGCGACCAGCCAGATCGCCAATGACGCGGCGGCGGACTTCATTAAGAAGAAGATCGCCCAGATCGTGAAAGACGCCGAAACCGCCAAGAAGCTGACGCCCAAGGACATCTATGCCAAACGTCCACTCTGTGGGAACAACTATTACGACGTCTACAACCGCGGCAATGTCACGCTGGCCGATGTGAAGGCCGACCCGATCGCGGAATTCACCCCAGCCGGCATTCGGCTTGCCAGCGGGGCAGAGCATGAACTGGACGTAGTCATCCTTGCCACCGGGTTCGATGCCGTTGACGGCAACTACACCCGGATCGACATGCGCGGCAGGAACGGCGTCACATTGCGCGAAACTTGGAAAGATGGCCCGCTTGGCTATCTGGGTATGATGGAGACGGACTTCCCGAACTTCTTCATGATCCTCGGCCCCAACGGTCCCTTCACCAACCTTCCGCCCAGCATCGAGACGCAGGTGGAATGGATCTCCGATGTGATCGAGATGATGGAGGCCAAAGGCTTGAATTCCATCGAGCCGACCGCGGCGGCGCGCGACGAATGGGTGGGTCTGTGCCGCACAATTGCCGACTTGACCCTGTTCCCGAAAGCCGAATCCTGGATCTTCGGCGCTAACATCCCCGGCAAGAAAAACGCGGTGATGTTCTACCTGGCGGGCCTCGGCAACTACCGCACCGCAATCAACGAGGTGAAGGATAGCGGTTATCAGACCATGATCTTCGATCAAACGACGGAAGAAGTGGCCTGAGTTCGCCCACCGCGCCGAAAGCCAAATAATGCCTTTCGGCATGAATGATTGTGGAAATCAAAGGCGGAAAACCAATGAAACGAGTTCAAGACAAGGTCGCACTCGTCACCGGCGCCGCGATGGGTATGGGCCAGTCCCATGCAGAGCTTCTGGCGGCCGAAGGGGGTATGTCTTCGTCTGCGACCGCGACGAGACAGCGGGAAAGTCGGTTGTCGATGGCATCGTTGCGAAAGGTGGCAAGGCCGAGTTCCTGACACTGGACGTCACGAAAGAAAGCGACTGGGTGGCCGCCGTCGATACTGTCAAGTCAAAAGCCAGGAAACTGAACATCCTGGTCAACAACGCAGGCATTCTCATCCTGAAACCCGCGCATGAAACTGCGAACGAAGAGTGGGACAGCATCTTCGCCGTGAACGTACGCGGCGTATGGCTTGGCATTCGGGCCTTCGTGCCGCTGATGAAAGGTGACGGTGGGTCGATCATCAACATTTCGTCGATTTATGGCATCGTGGGCGCGCCCTCAGCGGGCGCCTACATCGCCTCGAAGGGGGCAGTCAGGCTTCTGACGAAATCCTGCGCGGTCGATTTGATCCAGTTCGGTATTCGTGTGAACTCGGTTCATCCCGGTGTCATCGACACTCCCATGACTAAGGGTCTACTGCACGGCGACCCCGAGACCCGCAAGGCGATCATGGGCGCTACGCTCTTCGACCGGCCGTGCCAGCCGATTGAAGTGTCGAAGGCGGTTCTGTTCCTTGCTTCGGACGAATCTTCGTTCGTGCACGGTGCGGAAATGGTGGTCGACGGTGGCTACACCGCCAACTGACGTCATCTGTGCCCGTTGCGAATCCGCTACTGCTGGCAGTTTGCCGCTGGGGAAGCGAGGGTTGGACATCGCCTAACGGCAAGGCGGAAGCGTTGTTCGTCCGAAAAAGAGCGATGGTTTCTTGCCGGATTCCAATGACCGCGCATCCACAAGGCAACAATCGTGATGCGCGCTGAGATAGAGGAATATGATCATGCATTGTCAGTGCGTTCATGAATTTGGCCAGCCCCTGCGCGCGGATGACAGGCCGGATCTGACCCCTCGGGGGACCGAAGTCGTCCTGGCCGTGACCGCCGCCGGTGTCTGTCACACCGACCTGCATATCCGCGATGGCGGTTACGATCTCGGTCACGGCCGCCGACTGGAATTCGCGAAGCGCGGGATTGAACTGCCGCGGGTGATGGGGCACGAAACCGTAGGTGAAGTGGTCGCCAAGGGTCCGGATGCGGGCAAGATCAACACTGGAAAGACCTATGTGGTTTATCCCTGGATCGGTTGCGGCAACTGCGCGACCTGTGTCTCGGGGGAAGAGCAACTGTGCCTGACGCCAAAGTTTCTCGGTATTCACGCCGACGGCGGCTATGCCACGCAGATCCGCGTGCCTCATCCGAAATATCTCTATGACATCGGAAGCATCCCTCCCGAAACAGCCGCACCGCTGGCCTGTTCAGGACTTACGGCCTATGGCGCGCTCAAGAAAGTCGAGAGCACGCTGAAGGATCACGCTCTTCTGGTGATCGGTGCTGGCGGGCTGGGGCTGATGTGCGCACAATTGCTGCAAGCGTTGGGTGCCAAGGCTCCGGTCTTCGTTGACATCGATCCTGTCAAGCGGGCGTCGGCCGTCGCCGCGGGAGCGTGCGCGGCAATTGATCCCCGCGCCTCGGATGCGGTGGCGCAAATTCATGCCGCGGCCGGCGAGGCGTCTGTTGCGGCGATCGATTTCGTCGGCGCCGAAGTGACGGCCGAACTCGGCTTCAACGCCCTGGGCAAGGGCGGAACATACGTCATCGTCGGGCTTTTCGGCGGCGCTGCCCCCTGGGCGCTTCCCCTCATTGCCCTGCGCTCTCTCACAATCCGTGGCAACTATGCCGGTTCGCCCGAAGAGTTCTCGGAGCTGATGGATCTGGCCCGCAAGGGCGTGATCAATCCGATTCCGACGACCTGCTACAAGCTGGACGAGGCTGAGGACGTGCTGAACAGCCTCGCCAGCGGCAAGATCGTTGGCAGGGCGATTCTGGCCGGCATGTAAGCGGCTTAGGTGAAGGCGCCACGAAAGCGGCACCTTGGGGACCAACATGGAAACGACTTATCCTGACACTCAACTCCTGATCGCCGGACGTTGGCGCGATGGCGGCCTCGGGCGGCGAACCGCCGTCTACAATCCGGCGACGGCGGAAGTGATCGGCCATTACGCGCTCGCCGAACTTGTTGATCTGGAAGAGGCGGTGCAGGCTGCAGGCAGCGCCTTCCCGGCCTGGCGAGACGCGGGCGCCTATGTGCGCGGCAGCACCCTGCGCCGCGCCGCCATGCTGCTGCGCGAGCGCGCCGACACGCTCGCGCCGCGCATGACCATGGAAATGGGCAAGCCCCTTGCCGAGGCGCGCGCCGAGGTCATGTCGTCGGCGGATCTGCTCGACTGGTTCGCCGGCGAAGGCCAGCGTGCTTATGGCCAGGTCATTCCCGCGCGGGCGCCAAATGTCACGCAAATGGTGCTCAAGCAGCCGGTGGGCCCGGTCGCGGCATTTACGCCGTGGAATTTCCCGATGTCGCAACTGGTGCGCAAGCTCGGTCCGGCGCTGTCGGTCGGCTGCACTGTTGTCGCCAAGCCGCCCGAAGACACCCCAGCCTCGCCGGCGGCGCTCGCACAGGCGCTCTTGGATGCCGGGCTTCCCCCGGGCGTTCTCAATATCGTCTACGGCGATCCGCCTGAAATCGCGAATTGCCTCATCCCACATCCGGTGATCCGCAAGGTGTCCTTCACCGGCTCGGTGCCGGTGGGCAAGCAACTCGCGGCGCTTGCCGGCAAACACATGAAGCGCATAACGATGGAGTTGGGTGGCCACAATCCGGTGGTTGTCTGCGACGACGCAAATGTCGAGGCGGCGGTCGCAGCCGTAGCGGGTTTCAAGGTCCGCAATGCGGGACAGGTCTGCATCTCTCCCACCCGCGTTCTGGTCCAGCGGGGCATCTACGATCGCTTCGCCGAGACGCTGGCCGAGCACGTGAAGAAGGTCCGGACCGGATCGGGACTGGAGCCCGGAACTTCGATGGGACCGCTCGTCAGCGAGCGCAGGGTCAAGGCGGTCGCCGGCCTGATCGAGGAGGCTCTACGGGAGGGAGCGCAGGTTCTCGCGGCCGGTGACGCAACACCGCAGGCAGGGTTCTTCCAGGCCCCGACAATTCTGACGGGTGTCAGCCTTTCGTCGCGTATCCAGAACGAGGAACCCTTCGGGCCGGTCGTGATGCTGTCGCCCTTCGATACGGTCGATGAGGCGATCGCCGAGGCGAACCGTCTTCCCTATGGTCTTGCCGCCTATGCGTTCACCTCATCTATCGGGAACTCGCAGAGGTTCCAAACCGAACTGGAGGTCGGCATGCTCGCCATCAACCATACCCTTCCGGGATTGCCGGAACTGCCGCTTGGCGGAGTCAAGGACTCGGGTTTCGGAAGCGAAGGCGGGTCGGAAGCAATCGACTCGTATCTGATCTCGAAACTGGTCACACAAGCGGCAATTTGAGATGACTGTCGTCCCGCTTCAACGGAAAGCCAAATGGGCGCCCAGCCCGCCTAAGAGGCATGGCTGGCGCGAGGGCTGTTGATGATTCAGCGATCTCGTTCAACCGGCGCCTATGTGTTCTGGCCCTGGATCGCCGATCATTCGGGCGCCTGCGATCTCGAATGGGTGGAGGCGTCAGGCGGAGGGATCGTTTACGCTTCCGCCGTTACTTGCAGACAGGCGAGTGGCAACCAACGTCGTTTGGTCACGCTGGAGGAAGGCCCGAGGATGATGTCCTGCGTGCCGGGAAAATTCCGCCGATCGGAGCCGCCGTCCAGGCGTGGATCGAGGACCACGGGGGAAGCGCGCGCGTGATCTTCGATCTGGTGAAGGCGGATGGCCGATGAAGCATCTGCGGGGAAAGACCGTGATTGCGGGACTGGGAACGGCGGGATTGGGGCATGCGTCGGGGATTTCGGCAATCGAACTGATGGGCATGGCCACGTTGCGCGCGGTTGCCGATGCGGGCCTTTTGCCTTCTGACATTGATGGGGTCTTTGCGGCAAGCAACCAGCATCTCTGGGCCGCGCTGTGCCCGACCGAACATCTCGGGCTGCAACCACGCTATTTCGGCGGGACGTTTATCGGTGGCGCGAGCTTCGAGGTGCATCTTCTTGAGGCGACGCTGGCGATCGAGGCGGGGCTTTGCGAGAATGCCCTGATCGCCTATGGCTCCAAAGGAGCAGGAGCGCATCCTCACCATCGCCCGCGGCTACGGGATGCGGGTTCTCGGGCCGAATACGCTGGGCGCTTTCAACGTGAACCACCGCTATTTCGGCACCTTTTCGTCGTCGCTCGAAAACGGGCTGCCCCTGCCTGGCAATATCGGCATCGCCAGCCAGTCGGGGGCCTTCGGCGCCCATCTTGCAGTGATCGCGCGCGACCGTGGTCTGGGCGCTTCGGTGCTGATCGCGACCGGCAACGAGGCCGACATCACCGTGGGCGAGGCCATAGGATGGATGGCGCAGAGCGACGAGCTAGACGTGATCTGCGCCTATCTCGAAGGCATCAACGCGCCGCGCTCGCTGCTGGAGGGCCTTGACGCCGCGCGTGCCGCGCGCAAGCCGGTGATCGTCTTCAAAGCAGGGCGCAGCGCCATCGGCGCGCATGCAGCGGCGTCGCACACCGCCTCGCTGACCGGCGATGCGCTGGTCGCCGACACGGTCCTGCGGGCGCATGGCGCGATCCTGGTGCGCGACAGCGAACAGTTGATGGACGTGGCCTATGTCGCCCACCAGCGCATCCAGCCACGATCCGCGACGCTTGGCTGCGTCACCGTGTCCGGCGGCGCGGGCATCGTCGCCTCAGACGAGGCCGAGGCCATCGGGTTCGCCATGCCACCGATGCCGGCCGCCGCGCAGGCCGAGCTCAAGGCGCTGATGCCGGCGTCATCACCAATACCCGCAAGTCTGTTGATCGCGGCATCTCGATCGGCGGCATCCTTATAGGCGGGGCCGCGCTGCGCCGGTTGGCCCATCGCAACCCGGCCCTGGAACTGCGCGGGACGGACTATACCCATGGCCGCGACGGCCTTCGTCGGATCGAGGGGCTGGTCGCGATCAACTCCGCGCTCGAGGTGGACCTGACCGGGCAAGTCAACTCCGAGGTCGCCGGCGGCACCTACGTCGGGGGCGTTGGCGGCATCAACGATTTCCTGCGAGCAGCGGGCGCTTCCCCTCGGGGGCTTCCCATTGTTGCCCTTCCCTCGATGGCCTGGACCGTTGGCCGGATCGTTCCGCGGCTGAGCGGACCGGTCACCGTGGCGCGCAGCGATCCCTGCATCATCGTAACCGAGCACGGCATCGCGGATCTGCGCGGTGCCAGCCTTGTCGAGCGCGCCGCAAAGATGATCGCTATTGCCCATCCGGACCAGCGCGAGGCACTTGCGCGCGCGGTGCATGGAAAGGATCTGGTGTCATGACGCGCTAGGCAAGCGCCGGACCGGAAAATCGCGATCCCCTGCATTGGGCGAAGTTCGGTCCCGCGCAGGGATGGGAGACCGGCGAAGGGTGTCAGCCATCACGTCGCGCGCTTCCGCACGAAAACACAGATCATCTGAGCGTCTGAAATGCTCGCTGCGGAAAAAGTCTCAAACTGCAAGGAAAACCATAGAAATGTCGCCAAAGAGCACCGACCGCCATCAGGATATCCGCGATGGCATCCGCGCCCTGTGCGCGCAGTTCCCCGGCGAGTATCACCGCAAGGTCGATCAGGCCAAGGCCTATCCCGAAGACTTCGTGAATGCGTTGATCCGCGAACACTGGTTTGACGATGTCGCAACAGAAGCCTAACGGGTTGCTTTCATTGGGTCGCTGGACGGCTAAGGCGTGAATGGCGAGCAGGTTTACCTATGGTCTTCCATAGCAAGCCGCAGCGCCTTCGGGATGCGCTGTGCCTTTCCGCCTGAGATAAAGGCCACGCGTACACGCGCCGTGACTAAGAGATCGTCTGCGCGCCTGCATTCCTGCAGCAAGGTAATGGACGCGCCTCTCACCTCTTGCGGTAGCGTGACGACGTCAAGCACGTCGTCCAAGACCGCCGGCTTTAGAAAATCGATTGTCATCGAACGGACAACAAAGGTAAAGCCGGGCGCATCGTTCCGCGCTTCTTGGAGCAGCGCGTGCTGATTGGTTCCGAGCAGGCGCAAGTAATTCGTTCTGCCGCGTTCCATGAAGCGCAAAAAATTCGCGTGATAAACAATTTGGCCGGAGTCTGTATCTTCAAAATAGACGCGGACCTGCATCTGATGGCGTCCGTTGCGAATTTCGCCGTCAAGAGAGGCTGTCACATTGCGATTCCCATTATTGCGGTTCCGAGAACCAATTTTCTTGCACAGAGGCGCTTTTCTGAGCAAGCGCCAAAACTCTTGGCCTTGGCTCCTGCAGTCGGAAGCTCCAGCGCCCTGCCGTGTGAATGCGGCATGCACTTTGCCGGGGATCAATAGCGGCCAGCCAGACCAAGTGTCGCGAAGCGTTGGTGCCCAGGGACGAATCATACGCAACCACCGACACGACGGACCGCTGTTTGTCCTTAGTATGGTGGCGTGAGCGCTTAGGGCGAACAGAAACAGAGGAGAAGTCGTACAGCAATCTGGCCGTGTGACGTTCGACCATAAAAACTCGCACGAGACCGTTTTGTTCTCGGCGAGTGCTCCTATAACTTATTGAAGAAGAAGGCTCTTTCCTTCGTGGCCGCACCCGGGCTCGAACCTGGGACCCGCTGATTAAGAGACAGCCACGGGTTGAGGACAATCAATGACTTGCCGGTCGCACCCCAGGGCTTATCCGACCGGAAATGGGTATCCGTCGCACGATGATAGTCCTTCGTTGCACCGCTGAATTCCGAATTTGGGGCGAATGTGATTTTAGATGCTGGCTGGGCTGGAGGCTAGGTATGGTCGCAGACTTTACTCCCCGCTTGCTTGGCCAGCTTCAACGCACCGATGAAAGAATGCTTCCACTTGCTGCAGGGCTCCAGCGATGATTCGCCGGAATTCCGGATCATGTGGAGCGACCTCAAGAGTTGAATTTACCGGCAGACACCCTTTGCGTTCTCTATCTCCTACAGAACCCTCGATGATCCGCGATCCGGGGCCTGGGCCAGGATCTTCTCAGCCTGCATGACAACTGGCCTATCGACGAGCTTGCCATCCACCGTCACGGCACCGGCGCCGGACCTGGCCCCAGTGATGACACGGCGCGCCCAGTCGATGCTTTCCGCACTCGGCGAAAAGCCGGTGTTGATCGGCCCCACCTGGCTCGGGTGAATGCAAAGCTTGCCGCCAAAGCCGTACCGGCGAGCCCGCTCGATGTCGACCTGAAGGGTGTCGAGCGACCTGATATCGATCGTCACGCCTTCGATCGGCGCGGCAAGCCCGGCAAGGCAACTTTCAACAACGAGCTGCGCCCGGACGAAATCGAGCTCCGCGCCCTGCCCCTGGATCCCGGTCTCGAGGCAGAAGTCAATCGAGCCGAAGGCAAGCCGTGTCATTCCCGGCGCCTGCGCCACGGCCCGCAGTCCAGCGAAGCCGCGTACCGTCTCGACAAGGCCGATCAGGCTTGCTTCGGACCGCATCCTGGCGCGCGTCGCGGCAATGGCGTCGATATTCTCGGCCTTGGGAAGCATGAGACCGGCGACATGGGACAAATGCGCGAGCGCTCGCATGTCCTCTTCATACCACGCCGTTGTCGGCGGATTGACGCGGACGAGAACTTCGCGAGCCTCCGCCGATTCCAGCCAGGCGAGCAGATTTTCACGCGCGACATCCTTGGCGCCAGGAGCGACGGCATCCTCAAGATCGATGATGACGCGATCGGCGCCGGCTGCCAGCGCCTTGGCGAATCGCTCAGGCCGATCAGCCGGCACGAAAAGAAAGCTCCGTTCAGCAGCCATCTTCGGATCCTTGCGGAGAAGTCGTTCCGCGGCGGTCCCGTCGGAACGTCTGCGAATAGCTGAATCGATCGGCGGGATGAGTAGAGATCGCAACCTCGACAATCTCGCCGCGACGGTTGCGATAGGTGCGACTGACAATAAGGGCCGGCGCGCCGGACTTGGCCGCCAGCAGTCCTGCGATGCGTTTGGAAAGCGAAGCCGCCTTGATCTGTTGCTGGATCTCCGAGACTTGCTCGCCAAACTGCTCCTCGATCCGCATGTAGATGGGCACGGTGGAGCGGCCGCCGAGATCGCGAACGGCGCGGAAGGCTGGATGAATGTATATCTCGGTGAAGCAGATCGGCAGGGCCTTGCGGCCGGGTAGCCTGCGCAGGCCCTCGATACGAAGCCAATGCTCGCCGGCGCGGGCGTCAAGCAACTCGCACAGCGCGCCTTTGACGCTGACCATCGCCGTATCGACGATCTCCAGTTCGGTATCGGCCGTGTATTGCTGGAGATCGGCGATGCCTTGCATGACCTGCCGGTAGTTCGAACGCGGCTCGACGCCCAGCACCTTGGTCCCGACTCCTGCCTGTCGGCTTACAAGCCCCATTTCGACAAGTTGCTTGATCGCCTCGCGCACCGTGAAGCGGCTCGCGCCGAACTGGGCGCACAGTTCCATCTCGGTCGGCATCATGTCGCCGACCGGATAGCGTCCGCTCTGGATCTCATTAATCAGGGTTTGCGCCACCTGGCGGTAGCGCGGTTGCGGCGCCAGTCCAGTCATGCTTCCGTCCGATTCCCGTCAGCCGATCGCCCCCCGCTTGCGGAGGTCAGCCAACCTCGCGCCCGAATAGCCGATTTTCGACAGGAGGTCATCGGTATCCTGTCCCAAGGCCGGCGCGGCCTCGGTCGGCAGTATCGCACCCGACACACGCACGGGCGAAGCGATGCCCTTGATCGCGCGGTGCACGGGGTGATGGAATTCGACGACCCGCTCCTGCTCTCGCGCGAAGCCGTTGTCGAGGGCCTGGGCGACGTCGTAGACCGGCGCCGCCGGCACCTGGCCGGCGATCTCGCGCATCCATTCGTCGGTGGTCTTGGCCCGGAATGCCTCATCAAGGGCGGCGTTGACGCGCGGCCGATTCTTCAGCCGGGCCGCGAAGGTCGCGAAGTCCGCATCCTCGATCCATTCCGGACGCCCGAGCGCGTTGCACAGAATCCGCCAGAACTTTTCCTTCTGGCACATAATGAAGATCCAGCCGTCCTTCGTCTTGTACAGCTGACTTGGCGTCAGCGAGGGGTGGCTCGACCGCGGCTGCCGGTGCGTGACCGCGCCGCCGTTGAGATACCAGGTGCCGAGGTAACCGACCTGATGCAGGGCCGTGTCATAAAGGCTGACGTCCAGATCGCGGCCCCGGCCGGTCTTCATGGCATCGATCACGCCCGCGAGCAGCGCCATGGCTGCAGTCGTGCCCGTGGAAAGATCGACCAGCGAAAGACCGGCGCGCGACGGCGGCCCGTCCGGCTCCCCGGTCAGCGAGAGATAGCCGGCCTCGGCCTGCATCAGATAGTCGTACCCCGGCCAGGACGCGCGCGAGCCCGTCCGGCCATAGGCCGACAGATGCACGCAGACGATCTTGGGATTGACCGCCGACAGCGCCGGATAATCCAGGCCGAGCTTGGCCGGGAGGTCGCCGCGGAGGTTATCCATCACGGCATCCGCCGTCTTCACGAGATCAAGGAAGACCTGCTTGCCCTCGGGATTCTTCAGGTCGAGCCCAATCGACTTCTTGTTGCGGTTGAACGCCTCGTAAAAGTGGCTGTCCCCCGGCGCAAAGAAGAACGGGCCGATCTGGCGGCCGATGTCGCCACCCTCGGCGAGGTTCTCGATCTTGATGACCTCGGCGCCGAGATCGGCGAGGTGCTGGGTGCCGAACGGTCCCGCGCCGTACTGCTCGACCGCAAGTACGCGAACGCCCGCGAGCGGCAGATGGCCCGTCATGCCGGATTCCTTGCGATCAGCTGGCGGGCGATGATGATCCGCTGCATTTCGTTGGTTCCCTCGCCGATCACCAGAAGCGGCGCGTCGCGGTACAGACGCTCGACGTTGAACTCCTTGGAATAGCCATACGCCCCGTGGATGCGCATCGCTTCAGTCGAATTCTCCACCGCCGCCTCGGTCGCGAAATACTTGGCCATGCCGGCTTCCATGTCGCAGCGCTCGCCCTTGTCGAAGGTCTCCGCCGCGCGCTGGGTCAGAAGGCGCGCCGCCTCGACGCGCGTCGCCATCTCCGCCAGCTTGAGCTGGATCGCCTGATGCTCGCAGATCGGCTTGCCGAACGTCTTGCGCGCCTGTGAGTAGAACACCGACTCCTTGAGCGCCGCAGCGGCGACGCCGACGCCGCGTGCGGCGACATTGATCCGGCCCAGCTCGAGACCGTTGAGGATCTGCTGCAATCCGCGGCCCTCGACCCCTCCGATCAGGCGCTCGACGGGAACACGATAGTTCTCGAAGAAGAGCTCGCAGGTGTCGATGCCGCGATAGCCGAGTTTCGGCAGCTTGCGCGCCACGTTGAAGCCGGGTCCCTTCTCCGCGATGAGCAGGCTCATGCCCTGGTGGCGCGTCGCCGCCGTCGGATCCGTCTTCACGAGCAAGGCGAAACAATTGCCGTAATAGGAGTTCGTGATCCAGGTCTTGGCGCCGTTCACGACATAATGGTCGCCTTCCCGCTTCGCCGTTGTGCGGATCGCCTGCAGATCGGTGCCGCAGTCCGGCTCTGTCAGCGCGATGCCGCCACGCAACTCCGCGGTGGCAAACCGCGGCAGATAGTAGTCCTTCTGCTTCTTCGTGCCGTTGCGCTGCACCGCGCTCGCCATGATGACGTGAGAGTTGAGGATGCCGGAAACCGACATCCACACCGCCGAAATCCGCTCGATGATCTTGGCATAAGTCGTCGCGGAAAGTCCCAGACCGCCGTACTCCGGGGAGATCAGGCAGCCGAACAGGCCCATGGCCTTCATCTTCTCCACGATGTCGGTCGGATACTCGTCCCTCGCTTCCAGATCGTGAGCATAGGGCCTCACGTCCGTTTCGAGGAACTTGTCGACGGAGTCGAGGATCATGTTCTCCTCGGCTTCCCGCTCCGCACTTAACGTGTTCATTGCACACTCCATCTAAAATCAGGCGCCCTTCGCGAGAACGTCGCCCAGCCCAACCGCGGAACCGGCGTCGAGCGCGACGACGGCGTCGCGCACCCGCTCCGCGTGATCCCGCTTCAGGATGCGGCTGGCATTGTCGAAGTACTTCGCCTCGATCTCTCCGTTCGTCAGCGGCCGGTCGGCGCATCCGCGGTTGATCGCCTCGCGGTGACGGATCTTTTCGCCGCTCGCCAGGGTGACGATAACCTCGCCTGTGTAATGCTTCGGGAAGGTCGAGGCGGGATCGGCGGCGAAATTGACGTGTCGCGCCAGCGCCAGAACCTCGCCGTCTCCGATCGCCTTGTCTTCGAGCTCGTCGAGCGTGAAGCGTCCGCGCAGCAGCCCGGTCGCAACAATGTACGGGATCGAGAACTGGGCGTCGTAGCTGTTGGCCGGGGCGCGCTTGTTTGCCTCCGGCTCGCAGACGGTCTTGATCACTTCGGCCGGCACGAGCACATCGACGCTCTTGATGTCCGCAGGCTTGACCGACTTGCTGAGCGCAACCGCCGCCTCGGCCGCTGCATGCGTGAAGTGGCAGGCTGGAATCGGCTTGATCGCAACTTCCTCGATCTGCCAAATCTGTCCGAGCTTTTCGGTCGCGAGCGACATGTCGGCAGAGGCCATCAGCGGGCCGAGATGTGAAGCAAACAGACCGAAACGCCCCTCATAGGCGGCGCGCGGACCGACGAAGCCGTGCTTGGCCAGTGTCGCCGCCGTGATCGCGCTCGAAGCCGCCCAGCCCGGATGCATGCGCTTGGTCCAGGCGCCGTCCTCGAGAAATTCGAGACTGCCCGCGCCCATCGACAGCGCGATGCCCTGCGCCATGGTGGCCTGCTCGGCGTTGAGCCCGAGAAGACGGGATGCCGCCAGCGTGCAGCCGAAAATGCCGATCAGGCCGGTCGGATGGAATCCGACCTGGTGGAAACCGCCTTTGGCGACCGACCCCAGCCGCGTCGAAGTTTCCATCGCGGCAACATAGGCAAGGAGAAGATCACGGCCGGACACCTTGAGCTGGTCGCCGAGCGCGAGCGCCAGCGGCAAACTCGACGCCGTGGCATGAATAACGCCCGGGCTGTGAGTGTCGTCGTAGTCGAGCCCGTGCGCGAGCACGCCGTTCATGATGGCCGCATCACGCGGACTGAGCGAACGGCCGAAGCCGATCACGGGAGACGAACCCGCCCCCAGCGTGCGCATCGCCTCCATCGTGGCCTGGCCGAACGGGAAGCCGTGCGAGGCATAGGCGATCCCGATGGCATCGAGCATCAGGTATTTCGCCCGCTCACGCACCTTTTCCGGGACCGCATCAATGGAAAGGCCGAGCGCGAAAACAGCCAGCCGATCGGATATCGACTTGTTCTGATCGGAATGGATCTTCTTGTCGACGACGTTCATGTTCAACTCCTCCAATCCTGCTAGTCGCGCAGCGCCGCACTGGCTGCCGCGAGTGTTTCGTCCTCGCCCGTGAGGGCTACGTTGTCGTCAAGCGACAATTTCGCGGTCTCGATGCGCAGGGTCAGGATCGCGGTGCTCAGAGCCACCAGCACCGCGATCACCATCCACAGCACGCCGCGCACGCCGAATTCCTCAAACAGCCAGATCGCGAGATAGGGCGTCGTGATCGAAGCCGCCCGGCCGCACACTCCGGCGACGCCGGTGCCGCGCAGGCGATATTCGGTGGGAAAGAGCTCCGGCACATAGGCATACAGACCGAGGGTGACGAGCGTGTAGATCGCCGTCACCAGCGCAAAGCCCGCGACCGCAATTCCCGTCGGATCGCGCAGAGTGGGATAGATGAGACCGAGCACGGCGATTGCGAAGCATGTCGCCAGGATCGATTTCTGGCGCGAGAAACGATCTCCGACGGCCATGCCGACCAACGCGTCGGCGACGCTCCCGCACGACATCAGCGTCGTGAACCACAGCGACTGCACGATGGTCATGCCCTGCTTGAGCATGAAGGTGGGAAGCCAGGCGACGAAGCCATAGACCGAGACATTCACCGCGACGACGGTGAGTGCTGCGGTGACCGTGCGACCTATCATGCCCGGGCGGAACATTGCGGAAAACGGCGTGGCCACCACGGGCCGCGTGCGCACGACCGAAGGCTGGGGCAATTCGCGGCCGGCCCCGACTTCCCGCTCGAACGCCTGCAGGGTGGCTTCCGCCTCTTCAAGCCGCCCGACCGCTTCAAGCCAGCGCGGCGATTCCGGCATGTTCTTGCGCATGACCCAGATGATCAGCGCGCCGACGCCAACGATGGCGAACATGTAGCGCCAGCCGAAATTCGGGATCACGACGTAGCCGATGCTGGAGGCGATCAAGAGGCCCGAATTCGTCAATATGCCAAGCATCGAAATCCAGCGGCCGCGATCGGCCGGCGGGATGAACTCGCATAAGGTGCCGGCGGCGACGACGAGTTCGGCGCCCATGCCGATCCCCATGATGAACCGCAGCACGGTCAGCACGGTGATGTTGGGTGCGAAACAGGCGGCGAGCGAGGCGACCCCGAACAGCGCCAGATTGAACTGGTAGGAGTAGCGCCGCCCCATGCGGTCACCGAGATAACCGGCGAAGCCCGCACCGATCAGCATGCCGAAGAAGGTCGATGAAATGAAGACGGCGTTCTGCTGCGTCGTCGAGAAGCCTTCCTTCAGCATGGCGGCGACGACGCCGCCGGCAAGATAGATGTCAATGGCATCGAGCGCGGCGCCGGCGCCGACGAGGCCGAGAATGCGCCAGTGCAGGCGCGCGATAGGCAAGCGATCGAGCCGCGCGCCAGAATTGATGTTCTGGATAGTGGACACCTGTTCCTCCCTCTTGGTCCCCGCACTTGCGGCGGAGATCATCCCCTCCAATTACTCATCACCGACGCCGTGGCCTCGCATCGGGATCAGCGCCGACCGCACGAAATTCATGATCGGCTTGCCATCCTGGTTGAACGCGCGCGTCTCGACGGTGACGATCCCCTGCGTCGGACGCGATTTCGAAACGCGCTTCTCGAGCACCTCCGACTCGGCATAGAGCGTGTCGCCGGGAAAGACCGGGCCGGTCAGGTTGATGTTCTTCCAGCCGAGATTGGCGATCGCCTTCAGGCTCACGTCGTTGACCGTCATGCCGAGGACGACGGCCAGCGTCAGTCCGCTGTTGACGAGCGGCCGCTTGAACTCGCTTTTCGCCGCATAGGCAGCATCGCAATGCATGGGATGCTGGTTCATTGTCATGAGCGAGAAATTGATGTTGTCGCTCTCGGTAATCGTGCGTCCCGGGCGGTGCACATAGATGTCGCCGACCTCGAAATCCTCCAGATAGCGACCGATCGGAGTCGGAATGCGGCGCTTGCCTTGCGCTGTCATCATCCACCTTTGTTAGTTTGTCCGGACATTCTCATACCGTTGCGCGCGCGATGCGTCAACCGTCGAAAGCGCGGGCGACCGATGCGTCCTGTGCGTTCCTGCTAGTCGGCGTGCGCGCGGTCAAAGGCCCAGACATCCTCAAACCCGATAAGCTTGTTGAAGCGGCCAAAATCGTAGAGCTGGTCTACAACGGGCGCCGACGAGCCCGTGTCGCGTATCGCCGCATAGACGCGCTCCATGGCCGCGGCAGCGGCAAGGAACCCGGCGGTAGGGAAGATCGCCAGACGGAACCCGAGCGCCTCGAGCTGCGGTCGCGTCATGAGCGGCGTGCGCCCGCGCTCGACCATGTTGGCGACTAGCGGCAGGTCGAAACTGCCGCCGATGCGCCGCATCTCCTCCTCGTTTTCCGGAGACTCGACGAAGAGGATGTCCGCGCCGGCCTTTGCATACAGTTCGGCCCGATGCAACGCCTCGTCGAGACCCAGCGAGGAGCGTGCGTCGGTTCGCGCGACGATGAGAAAGTCGTCGGAGCGCCTGCTCTCGACGGCGACTTCGATCTTGCGCGCCATGTCCTGTGCCGGGATGACGCGACGTCCGGGCGTGTGCCCGCACTTCTTCGGAAATTCCTGATCCTCGAGTTGAATGCCGGCCGCGCCCGCGGCCTCATAGCCGCGCACGGTGTGGCGGACGTTGAGCAGTCCGCCATAACCGGTGTCGCCGTCCGCTATCAGCGGCGTCTTCGCCATGCCGGCCATGGCGGCCACCCTGCCCACCATGTCGCTGTAGGTGGCAAGCCCCGCATCGGGCAGCCCCAGCAGCGAGGCGACCGTCCCATAGCCGGTCATGTAGAGAAGCTCGAAGCCCATCGAATCCGCGAGCTTGAGCGAGATCATGTCGAAGACGCCCGGTGCCGAAACCAGGCGATCTTCCTTCAGTCGTTGGCGCAGACCGGGTGCCATGCCGCGGCCCTCACAGCGGTTTCTTCGCCATCTCCGGTCCCCACACCAGGACAACCACGCAGGCGATTGCCATGACCACACCGACTAGGCCGAGCACGCCCGGAAGCCCGTAAGAGTTGAAGATGGGGACGACGACGTAGGGCGTCGCAATCGTCGCCAGACGGCCCGCCGTATTGGAGACGCCGGTGCCGCGCATCCGCAGGTCGGTCGGAAAGAGTTCCGGCACGTAGAGCGCCCAGCCAAGGGCCACCAGGAAGTAGATCGCGGTGACGAGCGCAAAGCCGACAGTAACGAACAACACCTCGTTTCGCGACAGCGAGTAGGCGATCGCGAGCACGATGATGGTAACGACGGTGCCCGTTATCGCGGCGCGTCGCGGGAAACGATCGGCCAGAAGGTATCCGACCGCGGCGCCGCGTCGCCGCCTTCCAGCGAAAGCGTCACGCCGTTGGGCATCGATGCCGTCAGCCGCCCTGCACAGGATCGCTCCGTCGCGCAAACCGCGATCGCGCCAGCAGATCGAGTTGGCGACGGCGACGGCGCGCGAACCGGAATAAAGGCTGGCGCAATCGGCGCCCGCGCCTCCGGCTGGCCATCCCCGTTCTGAAGTTGTCGCTTGGCCACCCACTTGCGCAGCAGGTTCGCGTTCACGCCGTGTTGCAACGCCAGCCCCGCCAGCGACACGCCAGGCTGCAGACAGGCCTCGACCAGCCGCTGTTTGCTGGCCGGATCATAGCGACGCCGGCCATTGCGCAACACGCCGACCGTCTCAAGTCTCAAAGGTTCTTCTGGAGTGATCATCGATGGTGTCGACCTCGCTCATGGTGGACACCTCATCCCATCCCCGCGCTCAACTGCATAGGTGCGTAGAAAGGAGCGCTTACTCCTCGATAGCCTGCGGCACCCGTGAGTAGCGCGCTGGCAAATGGTAGATCGATTGAGGCGAAAGCTCGATTCCGGCGGTTGTCCTGATCAAAGGTCCTTGATGCCCTTCAAAAACATTGCGGTCTTCATAGACGACTCCCCAGCTAGCCGCGCTCGCGCGACCTATGCCGTTAGGCTTGCTCTCAGATATCACGCGCATCTCGTCGGTATCTTTGCTGTCCCTCCAGGCTGGACTCATGATCCGAGCGCATCCTTCGTCCGCGGCCGTGATGCAATTCGCGCGTTGATCGACCAACACGAAGCCGAGGAAGTCCGGGCGACGACCACCGCTAACGGAACATTCGAGAGTGTAGCCGGACGCGAAGGCATCAGTTTCGAGTTTCGGATTATCCGCGATCTCAATGCCTCCGATGACGCGATCTTTCATTCCCTGCACGCAGATCTCGTGCTGATCGGAGATCCCAGGCCCGGTGGGCTTCCGGACGACCGGTCTGCCGAAACAATGCTGCTGGCCACGGGTGTTCCCATCTTGATCGTGCCGAATAGCTGGAGCACCAAAACAATTGGCGAAAACGTCCTTATTGCATGGAACGCCAGCCGTGAAGCAAGACGGGCAATCACAGACGCATTACCATTGCTTCAGAACGCCCGCGCTGTTTCTGTCGTTGTGGTCGATGCGCAGAGAAATGCCAGGCACGGGCAAGAGCCCGGTGCTGACATCGCGCTCTATCTCAGTCGGCATGGGGTGAATGTGACAGTCAATCAAGCGCGATCAGATGGCAGGTCGGTCGCCCAAGCAATTGCCGACCATGCCCTGCTGATAGGCGCCGATCTGCTCGTCCTCGGCGCCTACAGTCACTCGCGGTCGCGCGAGGCTCTATTTGGTGGTGTAACGCGATCATTCCTGAAGACTGTCTCGATTCCTTTATTCATTGCCCACTAATCTAACTAGGGTGCGGATCACTTGCGCGCAGCCACAGCTCGATTGACGCAGGCTGGATGAGGCCAAGTAGTTGGCGGATCGTTGTCGCAGCGCGTCACCATGTTGGCAGCTTCGAGTTCCGCGATGCCGAGCATGGTGTATCATTGGCTCCCAGGTCAGCGTTTTCGTGGTTCGAATCATATCAAGCAGCCTCAGCGAGCTTGTAGGACCAGGTATGGATGATGGGGTGGCGATTGACGTCGTCGATGCCGGCCATGATGCGCTCCGTGAGCTCGTGTTTTGATGTCACCCGGATGTGACGCAAGACGGAGCGGGCGAATTTAGAGAAGAAGCCCTCAATGAGGTTGAGCCAGGAACCGTGCTTGGGCGTGAAGGTAAGTTCGAAGCGGCCTGCGGGTCGTGTGTCGCCGCCGTCCACATCCCATGCGCGACAATGTGGCCGAAGATATCCTGGCCGCGTATTTCGGATCCATATGTGCCGGGTTTACCCGAGACCGCGGCAACCAAGGTAATATCATCCGCCTCAATGACATGAACCAGCGAAGCTTTGTCGCCGATCTGAAGCTCGTCGAAGGTTCTGTTCTTGAGTACGCCAGCGTCCATCACGGGCCTCACCGTTGCAAGACATAAGTGCCGGGTGCATCTCTTACGGTCCCGAGCAGCTTCCCAGTTCGGTGCGGAGATTTGAGATCGCGTTGTTGGCAAGGTGGAACAGATCCCGCTCTCCGTTTCTTAAACATAGCTCCAAATGAACTCGCAGCCGATCGCGTAGAAGTGTTTTGGGATTGTGCGCAAGTCGACAAACCGCCAGGATTTTTCGAACGCGACGCTTATGAGGCTTTCGGATTCATCGTCGATAAAGATGTGATCCCGGGCCGAGAACTGTGCAGTGATGTCCTCGACCTGATGCAGAAGATAGACTAACCGGCCCTCTTTGATAATAGGCGTATTGACGGTCCGCCAGAATCGTTTGACGAAACGGCTGTCCGGATCGCGAATGTCATAACGTTGCACAGCGATTGCGTGCGGCCGGCCGCGGCGTAACGAGTGATGAAGCGGCGGTTCGAGCAGCGATCACCTCGCCCTGGTCCAACGGACAGACCGAGGGGCAGATCACCCGCCTCAAGCTCGTCAGACGTCAAATGTACGGCCGGGGGAAACTCGATCTGCTTCAAGCCAGATTAATCGGCGCCGAATAAGAGGAGCTGCACCGAAAATGCGTCAGAGCCCTTTTTGGGCGCCGATTGACATCGCGCGCCCCTTCGGAGCGTTAGCATTCTTTTGGCGCCCTGCTCCAAAAGCCATCTTGGCAAAGCTTGCTGCTATCTCCTCGATCGGAACACGATTGGGCCGATACCATTCGCCGGCCCAGTTGACGGCGCCAAGCAGCATCAGTCGGACGACGTCCAACGATATGTCGTCGGGAATGTAGCCCGCCTTGGCGGCGTCCAGCACGATGTCGCGCCACAGATCCTCATAGCGTCTGCGCTCGGTGCGGCACGACTTGCGAAGTTCTGCCGGCAAGAAGGCGAAGGCTCGGATACTGGCCGACGTGTAGTCGCTGTTCTGTAGCGATGACAACAAGTGGGCCTTGACCGCGGCTTCGAGCCGACCGCGCGGATCGACATTCGCCGGCAGGGCCTCGAGCGCTGCGCTGACCGCCCTGTGCACGACGCGCACGCCTTCGTTGACCACCTGCTCGACGATCGCATCCTTCGAGGGAAAATGATGGTAGATGCTTCCGGCCTTGATCCCGACCTTCTCCGCGATGGCACGCGTCGTCGTTGCCTCATAGCCCCGATGACGCAACAGCCATGCGGCGGCGGCGAGAATTTCCCGTGCCGCGCCGCCTTGATCGGCAGTCGGAGGTTCGGGAGCGCGATTTGCGACACGTGCCGTTGACCGCCTAATTGTCGGTCCTCCCGCCCTCGACAAGGCCCCATCTTGCTTTCTCGTGCGGCCGCCGCCGCATCAACAGCCGGGCAGAACCTTGCTGAAGGGTCGTGCCGCGCTCATCGACGATCGCGATGTCCAGCCCAAGCAGGCCGCGGTCCGGCTGTCTGACGTCGCGCTTTTCGACGACATCGATGACGGCCCGAATCGTGCTCCCCGGATACATTGGTGCCTTGAAATCCCATGTCACGCCCAGCAGCGCCATGACGGTACCATCGATGAGATCCAGCCGCGAGGCAAGTCCGAAGGCAATGCCGATGCCCATCGGCCCATGGGCGATCCTGCCGCCGAAATCCGTCGCCGCGGCGAAGACCTCGTCCATGTGCACCGGATTATAATCGCCGGTGAGGCCGGCAAAGGCCACGATGTCGGCCTCGGTAATGGTGCGACCCGGCGTCTCGAAGCGCTGGCCGACGTCGAATTCATCGAACAGAAGTCCCATCAGCCGTTCCGCTCCTGGGTCGGCGCGAATCTCGGCCGACGCTTCTCCACAAAGGCGCTCATCCCTTCCTGCCAGTCTGCGCTGCCCACGAGGGCAGACAGCGCCTCCACGCCAAACCGCCGGGCACTCCGCAGATCCACGTCACCGCTGAGGTGAACGGACGCCTTGCACTGCGCCAGCGCCATGGGACTGAGATCCATCAGCTCCCGCGCCAGCTCGAGGCTGGCCGATTCGAGAGCTTCCGGCGCGACTAGCCTTGTCGCAAGACCGGCCGCATTCGCCTCGGCGGCATCGACATGGCGCGCCAGCATGATCCATTCGAGCGCCTTGCCGCGCCCGATGTGGCGGGCCAGCTTCTGCACCCCTCCGGCGCCGGGCGTGGCGCCAAGCCTCGCCTCGGGCAAGCCGACCTTGCACGTCGTCGCCAGGATGCGGAAATCACAGGCTAGCGCGAGTTCGAAGCCGCCGCCCATGGCATAGCCGTTGACGACACCGATCACGGGAATGCCGATCGCTTCGATCTTGTCGAACAATCGGGCGATGCGTTCGAAATAGCGGTCACGCACGTCGAACCGCTCGGTGAAGATGCGCTCTGCGCCGGCAAAATATTTGAGATGCGCCCCGGCGCAGAACACGCGGCCGGTGCCGGTCACGATCAAGACCCGCGCGCGATCGGCGACGGCCTTGTCGATCGCCTCCTCGAATTCGGCGAGGAGTTCCAGGGTCAGCGTGTTCATTTCGTCCGGCCGGGCCATGCGCAGGCGCATGACGCCGGTGATCGGATGGTCGATGACGATCGTCGTATGATTCATGAGGATTTGCCGCCCGCTTCGTCCCGCAGATCCTTGCGGCGGATCTTGCCGGTAATTGTCATGGGAAGGCTGTCGCGAAACTCGATCTGCCGCGGATATTCATGCGCGGACAGCCGCGCCTTGACGAAACTCTGGATGTCGGCTTGCAGGGCCTGATCCACCTTGGGCCCTTCGCGAGGGACGATAAAGGCCTTGACCACCTCGCCGCGCACCTTATCGGGGACGCCGATGACGGCAACCAGCGCGACCGCGGGATGCTGCATCAGGCAGTCCTCGATCTCGGTGGGACCGATCCTGTAGCCGCCCGAGATGATGACGTCGTCATTGCGGCCGTGAAACCAGAAATACCCCTCCTCGTCCCGGTGCCCGGTATCGCCGGTCAACAGCCAGCCATTGCAGAATTTCTCGGCCGTCGCCTCGGGCTTGTTCCAGTAGCGCAGAAAGAACACCGGATCCGGCGCCTTGACGGCGATCGATCCCGTCTCTCCGGGCTTCACGGACCGGCCTTGGTCGTCGACGACTTCGAGCACATGGCCGGGAACGGCCCGCCCCATCGATCCCTCCTTGAGCGGCATGATGGAGGCGCAATTGGCGACGGTGAGATTTGCCTCGGTCTGCCCATAGAATTCGTTGATGGTCAGGCCGAACACATCGCGGCCCCAGGAAAGCATTTCCTCGCCCAGCCGCTCGCCGCCGCTCGCAATCGAGCGCATCGCGTAGGAGAACCGGGATTGCGGCCGCTCGACCTGACGCATCATCTTCAGCGCTGTCGGCGGCATGAAGGCGTTGCGTATCTGGTGACGGCTGATCAGCGCAAAGGCTTCTTCGGGATCGAACTTCTTCAGCCGTTTTGCGAGCACCGGGATTCCGTGGAACAGCGACGGCAGCAGGACATCCATCAGCCCGCCGGCCCAGGCCCAGTCCGCCGGCGTCCACATCCGATCGCCCGGCTGCGGGAAGAAATCGTGAGGAAACTCGACGCCGGGCATGTGCCCGAGCAGAGTACGGTGAGCATAAAGGACGCCCTTGGGATTTCCCGTCGTTCCCGAGGTATAGACGATGATGGCGGGATCCTCGGCCGCCGTTTCGGCGATGCTGTGCTCGGATGACGCCGCCTCGATCAAGCCGGCAAAGCTCAGCACTGAGCCCTCCACGCGGTCGTCGATACTGATGACCGCCGGACGCGCTGTCAGACGCTCGCGCAGCAGCAGGAGTTTTTCGACACCTTCGCTGTTCGAGACGACCGCCTTGGCGCCGCTGTCGTTCAGGCGGTATTCGATCGCGTCGGGGCCGAAAAGAGTAAACAGAGGCAAGGCGACTGCGCCGAGCCTATAGGCCGCAAGATGCGTAATCAGTGCCTCCGGGCATTGCGGCAGTAGGATTCCGATGCGGTCGCCGCGCTCAATTCCATGTGCGGCCAGCGCATTCGCCAGCCGGCGTGACTGCTCCTGCAGATATTCGAACGTGAGCGTGCTGGCGCCTTGCGTGGATTCAAAAATCAGAGCGGTGCGCTCCTGCCCCACGTGGCGGTCGCAGATCGCTTGCGCGATGTTGAAGCGTTCGGGAATCGTCCAACGGAACGTGTCGTAGAGCTCTTTATAAGTTTGGCCGGCGCGCAGCATTTATTTGCCCTTGTTAAGCTCCCTAACGATTGGTAGGTATAGCCCATCAAACGGCCGGCAGCAAGCCAGGTCGGATCTGGGAGAAACGAGATGAGGCAGTGGTCGATTTTGGTTGCTCTTGCGACGGGACTCTTGATGGCATCGGCAAATGCCGAGACGGATACGAAGCCGGTGCGCATTGGCGTGCTCAATGACCAGTCGGGCATCTATGCCGACCTGTCGGGTCAGGGCTCGGTGATTGCAGCGCGGATGGCGGTGGAGGATTTTGGCGGCACGGTCCTGGGTCGGCCGATCGAGGTCATCTTTGCCGATCACCAGAACAAGCCTGACGTCGGCAGCGCGATTGCCGCGCGCTGGTACGATACCGCGGGCGTCGACGCGATCGTGGACGTCCCCGTTTCCTCGGTGGCGCTGGCCGTGCAGGAGATCGCGCGCGAACGCAAGCGCCTTGTGCTGTTCTCGGCGGCAGGCAGTTCCGACCTCACCGGCAAGGCCTGCTCGCCGATGGGAACGCAATGGACGTTCGACAGCGTCGCGCTGGCCAAGGGCACGGCGAGCGCGGTGACCAAGTCCGGCGGGGACACCTGGTTCTTCCTCACCGCCAACTACGCCTTCGGCACCGCGATGGAGGCCGACGCGCGCCGCTATATCGCCGATGCCGGCGGTCAGGTGCTCGGCAGCGTGCGTCACCCGCAGGGTACGTCCGACTTCTCGTCTTTCCTGCTGCAGGCGCAATCCTCCAAGGCGAAGGTCATCGGTCTCGCCAACGCCGGCAACGACACCATCAATGCGCTGAAAGGCGCCTCGGAATTCGGGATCGTGGCCGGCGGGCAGAAGCTCGCGGCGATGCTGACCTTCCTGTCGGACGTTCATTCGCTCGGCCTCAAGACGGCGCAGGGCCTGCTGCTGACGGAAAGCTTCTACTGGGACCTCAACGACGGCACGCGCGCATGGTCGAAGCGGTTCGCGAGCCGGATGGATGGGCGCATGCCCACCATGGTTCACGCCGGCGTGTACAGCGCGGTCACGCATTACCTGAAGGCGATCAAGGCCGCAGGCACCACCGATTCCGAGAAGGTCGCCGCAGAGATGCGCGCGCTGAAGATCTCCGATCAGATCCTGCCCTCGGCGGTAATCCGCAAGGATGGCCGCGTGCTGCGGCCGTTCTATCTTTTCGAGGTCAAGAAGCCCGAGGAATCCAAGGGGCCTTACGACTATTACAAGCTCATCAAGGAAATTCCGGCGGAGGAAGCGGTGCGGCCGCTGAACGAGGGCAACTGCCCGCTGGTTCAGTAAGGAGAACAATCCCAATGCGGCAGGAGAAACGAAGTGCCGGTTATTGAAAACACCGTGAGCAGCGGCCCGGAATTCGCCCAGCGCGCCGCGAATTTCTCCGTGCTGCTGCACATGCTTCGGGACCGCCACCGCCGGGTTCTTGCCGGCGGCGGCCAAAAGATGCGGGCCAGACACATCGAACGCGGCAAGGTGCCGGTGCGCGAGCGCATCGATCATCTGGTCGACCCGTTTTCGCCCTTCCTCGAACTGTCTCCGCTCGCCGCCTGGGACCTCTACGGCAACGAGGTCCCTTCGGCCGGCATCGTCACCGGCATCGGCGTCGTTACCGGCGTCCCCTGCATGATCATCGCCAACGACGCCACGGTGAAAGGCGGCTCCTTCTTCCACGAGACCGTGAAGAAGCACCTGCGCGCGCAGGAGATCGCCTGGGAGAACAGGCTTCCGTGCCTTTATCTCGTCGACTGCGGCGGCGCATTCCTTCCCGAACAGGACCGCGTCTTCCCCGACCGCGATCATTTCGGCGGAACGTTCTTCCAGCAGTGCCGGATGTCCGCCGCAGGCCTGCCGCAGATTTCGGCGGTTTTCGGCGGCTGCACCGCCGGGGGCGCCTACATCCCCGCGCTTTCCGACGAGGTGGTGATGGTGCGCGGCACCGGACGCATCCATCTTGGCGGTCCTCCGATCGTCAAGGCCGCGATCAACGAGATCGTCGACGGCGAGACGCTGGGCGGCGCGGAAATGCACAGCAACATCTCCGGCGTTTCCGACTATCTCGCCGAGACCGAACTCGAGGCGATCAGCAAGGTGCGCGACATCGTCGGTGCGCTGAACTGGCCGCGCAAGGCCGGCCAGGCGCGTCTGCCGGGCCGCGATCCGATCTACGATCCCGGCGAGATCGCCGGGATCGTCGGGACGGACCTCAAGCAGCCCTACGATGTCCGGCAGGTGATCGCCCGCATCGTCGACGGCAGCGACTTCCAGGAGTTCAAGCCGACTTACGGCTCCTCACTGGTCTGCGGCTTCGCGCACATCCATGGCGAAGCGGTCGGCATTCTCGCCAACAACGGCGTGCTGTTCTCGGAATCCTCGGTCAAAGGCGCCCATTTCATCGAACTCTGCGACCAGCGCCGGACACCGATCGTCTTCCTGCAGAACATCACCGGATTCATGGTGGGGACCGAAGCGGAGCGCGGCGGCATCGCCAAGCATTCGGCCAAGCTCGTCTACGCGGTGTCGAATGCGCGGGTGCCGCGATACACGGTCATCATCGGCGGATCCTACGGCGCCGGCAATTACGGCATGTGCGGACGCGGCTTCCGGCCGCGCTTTCTTTTCGCATGGCCGAACGCCCGGGTCGCGACCATGAGCGCCGACGTCGCGGCGACCGTGGTCACCGATCTGCGCCGGGCCAGCCTGACCCGAGGGGCCGCCGACGAAGCCGAGATCGCGCAAGTGGACCGCCGGACCCGCGAGCAATTCGAACAGCAATCCACGCCCTATTACGCGACCTCGCGGCTGTGGGACGACGGCATCATCGAGCCCGATCAAACCCGGGACGTCCTCGGCCTCTGCCTCGCGCTCGCATCGCAGGAAGTCGAACTTCCGGAACATCGTCCCGTCTATCGGATGTAAAACCAGTGATCCGTTCTCTCCTGATCGCCAACCGGGGCGAAATCGCCGTCCGTATCGCACGCACCTGCAGGCGCCTCGGCATCCGCTCGATCGCCGTCTATTCGGATGCCGACCGGCACGCGCCTCATGTCGCCATGGCCGACGAGGCGTTCCATATCGGGCCCTCCCCTGCCCGCGACAGCTATCTGCGGCCCGAGGCCATCATGGAAGCCGCACGCCGCGCGCGCGCCGAAGCCATCCACCCCGGCTATGGCTTCCTGTCGGAGAAGCCTGAACTACCATCGCTCTGCGCGGCGGCCGGACTCGTCTTTGTCGGCCCCTCTAGCGACCGCATCGCAGCGATGGGCCAGAAGATCGGCGCGAAGATCATCGCCGCGCGCGCCGGCGTGCCGAGCGTACCCGGCTATGTCGGCGACGACCAGTCGAACGATCGGCTGATCGCGGAAGCAAGGCGAATCGGCTTCCCCTTGATGGTAAAGGCGTCTGCCGGCGGAGGCGGCCGCGGCATGCGGCGCGTGTTCTCCGAGACCGAGCTCCGCCCCGCCCTCGAGATTGCCAGGCGCGAGGCGGAGGCCGCCTTCGGCGACCCCGCCTTGCTCATCGAGAAGCTCGTGCTGCGGCCGCGCCATCTCGAGGTTCAGATCGCCGGCGACAAGCACGGCAATGTCGTACACCTCTTCGAGCGCGACTGTTCGGTTCAACGCAACAATCAGAAGCTGCTTGAGGAAGCGCCCGCGCCCAATTTGCCCGCCGCCATCCGCGCCAAACTGCTGGACCGCGCGATCGCGCTCGGTCGCGCCATTGCCTATGACAATCTCGGCACGGTCGAATTCATCCTCGAGGAGGGCCAGGACGAGCCCTGGTTCCTAGAGATGAATACCCGCCTTCAGGTCGAACATCCGGTCACCGAGGCCATTACCGGCTTCGACTTGGTCGAATGGCAGATCAGAATAGCATCCGGCGAACCCCTGCCCGCCAACCAGCACGATATCCGCGAGCGCGGTCATGCGATCGAGGCCCGGATCACAGCGGAACGGGCGGATCAGGAATTTCGTCCCGATGTCGGCCGCATCAGCGCTTATCGTGAGCCCGGGACGATCCGAATCGACAGCGGCGTCACGTCAGGCAGTGAAGTGACGCTCTATTACGACTCGCTGCTGGCAAAGGCGATCGCATTCGGCAATTCCCGCGAGCAAAGCCTGGCGCGTCTGTCCGCGGGCCTGCGCGACTACGTCATCGTCGGCCCCGCTAGCACGATCCCTTTCCTGATCGGCGCCGTCGAACATCCGCTGTTTGCGCAAGGCCTAGCCACAACGTGTTTCATCGACGATGCTTTCCCTGAGGGCTGGAAGGCGCAACGCTCGGAGGAACGCCTCGCCCGAGCCCTCGCCGGCATCCTGTTTGCAACGGATCACGCGCCCGAGACCGTATCTGCCTGGCAGACATTGGCGGGCTTCCGCACGCTGGCCCCGGCCGGCGGCCTTGCCGCAAACCGTCTGACCGTTCAGGAAGATCAGACCGACCATGGCCTGACGATCGAGGCCCTCGGCAATGAACGATATCGCGTTCTCGATGTCGACGGAGCGATCGAGCTAACGGTACGGCGGCGCGGCATATCGGCCGAGATTGCCGTCGACGGCCGAGTCCTCCACGTGCAGTTTCATCGCGAAGCATCGCAGCTTTCCGTCGCGATTGGCGAGGAGCGCTACACATTTACGGTGGTCACAGACATCGAAAAGGCGTCGGCGAAGCGTGGCGGCTCGAGCTCCGGCGCGATCCTGAGCCCGATGCCGGGAATTGTTGCCGAGGTCAACGTAGACGTTGGCGATGTGGTGGAAGCGGGACAAGTGGTTGCGGTGCTCGAATCCATGAAATTGTTCCTGCCGCTGAAGACGACAGTGGCTGGAATAGTCAAGGACGTCGCGTGCAGCGCGGGGCAGACCGTCCAGGCCGGATCGCGACTTATTCTCGTTGAGCCCCCGCCCGCTTGAGGACGATGGGCCGAGGAGAAGACAATTGCTGCGCATATTGATTACCGGCGGCACGTCAGGCATCGGCCTTCAAACGGCGTACCGTCTCGCCCGACTGCCGGCGATCATTGTCATCAACGGGCGCAACGAGGCGCGTGGCGCGGCGGCGCGTCAGGCTATCGTGTCGAAACATCCGACGGCCGAAGTGCGCTTCATCGCTGCGGATGTTTCGACACAGGACGGCACCCTGAGCCTTTTTTCGGCAGCAAGATCGGCCCTGGGCGGCTCGATCGATGTGCTTATCAATTCGGCCGGCGGCGAGTTCATCCCGACCTTGCTGCATGAAAGCACATTGGACCAGATCGATGGCGCGATCCGACACTGGCTGCTTTCGACCATCTACTGTTGCCGGCTGGCCCTGCCGGATCTGTCCGATGGCGCCGCGGTCGTCAATGTCGCCTCCGATGCCGCGAAGGTGCCCCACTCCAGGCGATCCGTGATCGGTGCCGCCATGGCGGGCATTGCGATGTTCTCTCGCACCTTCGCGCTGGAGGCAAAACGGCGTGGCATCCGCGTGAACGTGGTCACGCCGTCGCTGATCCAGGGAACGCTGACCTACGACCGCGTCACGTCTAATGGCTTCAGCGCAAAGCTGTTCGAGAAGGCGATACGTGCAGCCCATCTTGGGATCCCCGATCCAGACGATGTGGCGGCCTTGATCGAGTTCCTGGCGAGCACGGAGGCATCGAAGATCACCGGCCAGATCGTCAGCGTAAACGGAGGCATTTCCGTCGGCTGATCCGTTTCAGGAAGATACCGTCGCAGGCTCAGGCGCTCGCCTGGGTTACGAACTTGGCGTTGAGATATCCCTCGATGGCCTCAAGACCTCCTTCGGAGCCGTAGCCGGAATCCTTGATTCCGCCGAACGGCACCCTGGGAAGCGCAAGACCGTGATGATTGATCAACACCATGCCGCTTTCGATAACCGCGGCCGACGAACGTAGGAGGCAAGCCATTCAACTTGAAAAAGATCGCCTTTATACGCTTCGCCTACAAGCTTCCGAGCCGCTTTGAGCGACTGCGCCGGCGCGGACTGCTCACCACCCGCGAGGTGGCCGAGCGGTTCAATATCGGCCAGACCGCGGTCTATGACTGGGGACGCCAAGGTCTTTTTAATAAGTGCTACAGTGACACCCTGAACCGAGGCCTTTGGCAAGTTCCGTCCAGCACGACCATTATCAAAGGTTCCGGGGATCCGGGGCCCGCCCGGCCCGTCTTGCAGCTATCAGCGTGTCATCATTCGAATGAGGAGCAATATGAAGCGATCGTCTTATCTTTTGGCCGCCGCGGCCGGGCTGCGAGCCCCGCGGGTCACTTCAAATTCCTCCGGGTGAGGTCAGTCAAATTCCTCCACCCGCGAGGCAGGAGTAACTGGAGTACTGGCGCGCCACTCCGCACGATGCCTTGCCCTGCTTCAGAAAGCCGGTTTCGTCGATGACCAGGACCGCGTCTCCATCGGACAGCGTTTCCAGTGCATACTCACGCACAACATCGCGCAAAGCATCTTGTGTATCGCCGCTTACGGATTCCTGATCTCCGAACGGGATACGATTCCCCTCAGGACTTGGTCGCGCCCGGCAGTTCTCGCCACCTGCGCTATCCGACGATTACAAATCCACAGGCTCCGCCGCTGCGTCCCGAACGGCACATCCCAAACTCGATCGCCACGATGCGCCGACGGCTGATCGTCGCCATCGTGGCCAGGTTGCCGCGATGCCCATGCTGCGCAGTTCCAATGGCCCGGCATCGGCGGAAAAATTTATGACGCAGTAAGACTAGTCTAGCAGCTTGGCGAAACATAGCGCGGAAGTAGAAAGCCCAACGCATTCTGGGCCGAAATGGCGCGAGATGGAGTTGGACCGCCCGACAAAGACGAACCTGGTCGCGATTACGATTTTGGCACCGCGGCAAAGTCCGCCAGCTCCAGTAACCAAGAAATGGCGAAGCCGGCCTGTCGGAAACCCGCAAAGCTTTCCTCGACGATCCGAAGCTTCGCCTCTTCCGTCCAGCGCCGGCGTTCAGCACCTCGACCGCGTATCGCTTCGAGAAGGATCAAAGGCTTCCATCGCAGAAGAAGGGTGGGCGCGGCCGTCGCCGGCCGGACCCGTTGGCCGATGTGTTTGAGACAGAAGTGGTGCCAATGCTCAAGGCCGCCCCCGGCGTGCGGCCGGTTGCAATCTTCGAGGAGATGTTCCGGCGCCATCCTGAGCTCGGAGCTGGAATCCGCCGCACGCTGGAGCGCCGGATGCGCGTCTGGCGGGCGATCCACGGCGAGGAGGTCATCTTCGGCCAGACCCGCGAAGTGGGCCAGGTTCGCCTGTCCGACTTCACCGACGTGGGCGAGCTGGGCGTCACCATCGCGGGCGCGCCGCTCGATCATCGCCTCTATCACTTCATCACTTCCGGCTGGCCTATTCCGGGTTTGAGCACGCCCATGTCGTGCTCGGTGGGGAGAGCTTCGTCACTCTGGCCGAAGGGTTGCAGGATGCTCTGTGTGCAAGGCGCCCGGCACCGTTTTCAATCCTCGAGGAGGTAGTCGTGATCTTCCCACTCCGAAATACGTTCTCTGTAGGCGTTCGCAAGCAGCTCGGTCTCACCCCTGGGTGACGGCGTTACCATGGCGGCTCGAGCGGGCGAGATTTCGTCGCAACGCGCCCTCCTGAGCGCCGCGCCGCTCGGCAGCTTCAAGGCGAGATGACATAATCTCGCCGGCAACTTGCATTTTCGTCATGAGCAGTATATCATTAATGGTGTAATGATTGGATACAGTTATGGCGACTGTGATTACCATAAATCGTCCAGAGGTTGTGGCGCTTGTCGAGGAAGCCGCAGAGAAAATGACGGGCGGCAACAAGACCGAGGCGGTTGCTCTAGCCATGCGGCGGCTGTTGGAACAAGGCGCACGCACCGGAACATTGTTCGGCGCGCATAAGAAGTCCTTGCGGATTGCCGAAGGCGTGGACCTGACCGCACCGGCACTGGACGTCATGCCTGACGCCGAGACCGGCAGGGAAATCGAGCGATGACTGAAGCCCTTCTGCTTGACACGCACATCGCCTTATGGCTCGACAGCGGCAACGAGCGCTTACGTCATTCGACCCGTGCTTTGATCGATAACTGCTGGCGGAACGGAGGTACCGTTTTTCTCAGCTCCGTCACGGCTTGGGAAATCGCCCTGCTTGTCGACATGGGGCGGATCGAGCTCGACGTTCCCGTGGATGCTTGGATCGATCGTTTTCTCGATCGGCCAGGCATTGAGAGCGTGCCACTTGCGCATCGCGCGGCCGCCCGCAGCTACCAGCTTCATCATCTTGAACACCGTGATCCTGCGGATCGGCTACTGATCGCCACGGCGATCGATCTTAGCTGCCCGCTAGTGACTTACGATGAGCGGATCACCCAATTCGGCAAGAAGCGCGGTCGGCAACAGGGATTCTCGATCGAGACATGAAACTGTGGGTTGGGGTCAGACTTCCTCGTCTTCACGACCTGTTCGCACAGTTCGTTTTTGCGCAGCCAGCGCCTTTCAGGCAATCTATTTCGGCTTGCCGACTCATGCCGCTCAGATCGATGCGGATGCCGCCTTGTTCGTAAGCGCTAAGCCGATACCCTGGCGGTGCCGTCCGGGATGTGGTTGGAATTCGAAGTGACGCAATCTCCGACATCGTGAAGCTATCTGATTATGCGGCGAGGTCAATTGGCTGATCGATGGGTTTTGTGGCGAGCGTTTTCCAGCCGTCGACTTTGCGCATGTTGATCTGACCGGAAGCGAGCAAAGCCCAGAACAACATGACCGCGGTGTCCGCTGATGGCAGCACCGTCTGCGTCTTGATGCGTCGCTTGAACTCCTCGTGCAGCCGCTCGATGGCGTGGTGCGCGCGCTCTTCCACTGGCTCGGCGGCAGCCGGGTGAAGCTGAAGAGCCGGTCGCCGGCTTCCTGCAGGCTGTCGGCCACCGCCCGATGCTTGAGCCGCCATTTGGACCGGCACGCCGTCCCACACGGCGGCGATCGCAGCCTCAAGCCCTGGCGCGCCATCGACGATGAGGAACTCGGGCCGCCGCAGCCCACGCCGGATGAGATCGTCGAGCACGGCACGCCAGGCTTCGGTGCTCTCGCCGCCCATGCTCTTGATCGCGAGCAACACTTTCTGACCGTCCGCGCGCACGCCGATGACGACGAGCAGCGAGATCGAGGTCGCCTTGCGGTCGAGCCGCACCCGCACCACGGTGCCGTCGAGGATCAGCCGCACGCTCGGTTCCTCGGCCAGCGAGCGGGCATTCCACGCGTCCCAGTCGCTCTTCACCTTGCGCCACACCCGGCTCACCGTGTCCTTGCCGACGGCGCCAGCAAACAGGGCGCCGAGCGCGCGCCGCACACGGCGGGTGTTGGTGCCGGCCAGGTAGCAGCCGGCGATCAGCGCGTCGGCGGCCAGCGTGCGGCGCTGGTAGGCCCGCAGCGCCTGGCTCTTCCACTCGGTCGTCTTGCCGTCGGCCGTATTCAGCCGCGCGCGCGGCACTGCGATCTCAATCGGCCCGAAGCTGCCGGTCAACGATCGCGGCCGACTGCCGTGCCGATGACCCGTCATGCCGGGCGCTCCCTCATGATCGGCCTTCTTGCTGCGTTCGTAGCGCGGACGGGCAAGGACCGTATCGAGCTCACTGCGGATCAATTCTTCAATGAATTCCCGCGCGCGTTCCCGCACCGCAGTTTCGATCGGATCGAACCAATCGTCGAAAAGCTGGGGAGCCGTCTCTCCTCTACACTGCGGGGCATGCGTCTTCGTGATATTGCTGCTCATGGCGTGGTCTCCGGTCCGGCGCTCCAACGCCGGATGATTCGAGGTTGATCACCTCGGAGACTACGCCACCTTCAATTCCAACCAACCCCGCGACGGGACCACCCTGGCTTCGAGGGCTAGATTAATTGTACGAAGAAGCCTCCAAGTTGAGCGGAGGTTTGGGATGGGATTGGACGGCAAAAAGACGTTCCATTTGGACGGCTCGTAGTTGGGGCAGTCGGCCGGCTTGAGGTGCTTGAAGCTTGAAGGACCGTCCGGGCGTCCTGGTCGGCGGCGGAGCCTTGAGCGTTCAGTTGTTCGTAAGCGCGCATTTTACTGCACAGGCTGCGCGCGCGGCTGGCCGCGGCGTCGCGACTCGCGACGGCCGATAGGCGCGGCGCAGCCAACGGGACACCGTTCGAGGTAGAGATAGATGACTGGCGTCGTGTACAGCGTCAGCCATTGCGACACCAACAGACCGCCGATGATCGCGATACCCAGCGGCTGGCGCAGTTCCGCGCCTCCGCCGGTACCGAAAGCGATGGGCACTGCGCCGAACATCGCCGCAAACGTGGTCATCATGATCGGGCGGAAGCGCAAGAGACACGCTTGATGGATTGCTTCCTGCGGTGGCTTGCCTTCGATGCGCGCGGCCTGCAACGCGAAGTCGATGATCATGATTGCGTTCTTTTTGACGATACCGATCAACAGGACGATACCGACGATCGCGATCACCGACAGATCATAGTGCAGCAGCATCAACAGCAAGAGCGCGCCGACGCCGGCCGACGGCAGCGCCGACAAGATCGTGATCGGGTGGATGTAGCTTTCATAAAGCACGCCAAGCACGATGTAGACGACGAGGATCGCCGCGGCCAACAGCAGGGGCATCGATGACAGCGAGGCCTGGAAGGCCTGCGCCGTCCCTTCGAACGAGGAATTCAGCGGCGCCGGCACCTGCAGGCGTTCGGTCATGGCCTGGATGGCGCTGACCGCCTGCCCGAGCGAGACTCCGGGCGTCAAATTGAACGACAGCGTCACCGCCGGGAAAATGCCCTGATGGCTGAGCAGCAGCGGTTCGCTCTTGCGGGTGTGTCTCACGTCAAGATCAATGACCCGCATCATTTTCTGTTTGGGCACCGGCTTGTCGTGAATTGAACTGTACCATGCGGCTCGTTTTGCTGCCTCAGTTCGCCAAGTCGCAGCATATAATTTACGTGAGCGTGAACCTCGCTGAATGCAAATCCAAGCTGGTGCGGATCGAGTGGACGGGGAAACAGCACCGGCACCAGATCCGCAACGCTTTGCGGCTTGTGGCGGCAGGCGCCCTCGATCAGATCGCAGCGGTCCTGATGGTGGTCGGCCAGCTGGCGGCAGCGTTCCTCCAACCCCCGGAACGGCAACTGGTGTCCGGGTAGCACCAACGGACTCGTGGGAATGTCGCGGGCTATCGCAGCCAGTGAACGCAAGTAGAGCCCGAGCGGATCTCCCTCGGGGTCAACTGCCCACACGCTGACATTGGGTGTGATCTTTACTATGACCTGATCAGCGCAAAGGAAGACGTTCTCCGAACGACAGTAAAGCATCACCTGCTCGGGCGCGTGACCGTCGCCGGTCAGCACTGAAAAGAAACGACCCCCGATCGCCAGCGTATCTCCGGCAACGACACGCGTGAATGTCGGCGGCAACTTGGCTACCATCTTCAGGTATTGATGTCCGTCGTTCGAGACGCGTGCCGTGGTCACCGGATCCAGGCCGTGGCGGGTGTAGAAATCATGATACGGTTTTGCATCCAGCGCGCCCGGACTGAGCGATATGTTGAGACAGCCGAGATACGACGTCTGGCTAGTCAGCAGCGGTAGGTCGAAGCGCTGACAGAGCCACCCCGCCAGACCAATGTGGTCAGGGTGGAAATGAGTAATGATCAGGCGGGTCAGGCGTTTACCCGCCAACGGTCCGGCCAGGAGCGCCTCCCAGGCAGCGCGCGCTGCTTCATCGTCAACCCCCGTATCGAGGACCGCCCACCCGCCGTCGTCTTCGATCAGGTAGATATTCACGTGGTCGAGCCGGAACGGAAGGGGTATCCGCGTCCACAAAATGCCCGGCGCGACCTCGATTACGGTTGCAAACAAGGGCGGTTCGGCAAACGGCAGCTCAATACTGCGGCTCTCTCGAAATTTCATCATCTCTCTCTTGCTCACGATGATCCGCGAGCCTCTAACGTCATGCGTCCCGTGCACGGCGGAATCGTCGTCGAAGATGCCCGTTCCCGCGAGTTGCCGTGAAGGACGCTCTAATGCTCCCGGTCACCATTTAACCGACGCGGGAACGGAGGTTGATTCGGCGAGTATGTTCATCTCCCGTCATGCCCTAGCGACCATCTACGCACGTGTAGTCGATCTTGACATCGAGTTCATTAGCTTTGGTTCCACCGCTTTATGACGGATGTACGACCCCTGTCCCAGTCCCGCATCACGTCGGCATAGGGCCCGGAGAGATCCGCGCCCAGCCTACGACGTTATGCGCGGTCTCTGCCCATGCCATTCCGCTCGCAGCGACACTGGCCAAAGTTGCCGCCAACGTAGTCAACATTTTCCCAAAACCGAAACCCAAATTCCCATTCTCACCTCCCTATGTAAGCATGATCTGGCAGACGCCGTCATCCGAAGAATAGTTGAGACGAGTGGCGGTCGTTTGGACAGCGCGACCCGCCGAGGCATTACCACTTTTTGATCCACGGGATCTGGACAGTCCCGTCCAGCACCGTGAACGAGCCGTCCTTCACAGTAGCGCAGTATCCGGTGAGTCCAGCCAGTGGGAACGAGGCCTCGTTGTTCATCTTCATATCACTGGTAAAGCCTTTCATGTCAGCCGCGGGAACGGTGTAGTCGAGGATCACCTCGCGCACCTTCTGCCCTGTGAGGCCGTCAACGCCGTTACGCTTGATCGCCTCCGTCAGGATGTTGACCATGAATAGGGTCTGGCTCACGCCGAGGATGGTGGCGCTGTCCCAGGCGGTCTTGAGACCGTAGCCCGCCTTGAGCTCGTCGTAGAAGGCCACGGCCTCTGTCCCGGCCACCGGCGCCGCCATGGCCGCGCATTCGAAGGTGTTGGTCAGCTTCTTGAGCCCGCCGATCGCGGCTCCCGTCGCCGTCAGCCCGTTGTGCGCGCCGAGCACCAGCGGCACGTCCGAGCCCACGTTGTCGAGCGCGCGCTTGACCGCGACCGAACCGGCCGAGTTGGTCATCACGATCGCAGCGTCGATATCCTTGGCCACCGCGGCGTAGATGTCGCTGGTCAGGTCGGTCGGCTGCGGCGTGGTCCAGATCACATCCACGACCTTGAGCTTGTCGGGGTTGCCGGCGGCGAAGGACTTGATGCCGTTGACCGTGTCCACCCAGGCCGGCGCCGCCTCGGAGGCTACCACGACCACTTTGAGCGGCCTGCTCAGGCCCTCGACCTTGCGCCGCCACTCGACATACATTCCCGCCTCGTGGGCCAGCGTCGGGCGCAGGTTGAAGGACCAGGGATTCTCGGCCCAGGTGAAGCCGTACCCGCCCGTGGGCGAGATCATCGGCACCTTGTCCTGGGGCAGGCGCGTCTTCATCGCGGCGTAGTCTGCCCCGCCCATCCCGAAGATCAGCACGGGCTTGAACTCGCTCAGCACGCCCGGCCAGAGACTGGCGATCTGCGCCGGGTCATAGCGGCCGTCCACGCCCTTGTAGGTCAGCTTGACGCCCAGCTCCTTGCCCTTGGTGGCGTTCCACCAGCCGACGACGGCGACGCGGCCGCCCTCCCAGCCGCGCATGATGTCGGCATAGGGGCCCGAATAGTCGGACCATCCCGGCAACATGATCTGGGTCTCGGCCAGCGCCGGCAGACCGGCCGCCCCACCCATGAGCGACGCGGCTAGCAGCCCCGCCGCCAGCTTCGGTCTCGAAATTCCCATTGTTTTCCTCCCTTTGGTTGCGTTGCCCGGTGTTCCCGCCGGGCACGGGGCAGGCTGTCCCCCTCAGTAGGGATACGGCCAGATCCGATAGGACGACTTGATCGTGTTCCAGCGGTGCATCAGCCCCTTCGGCTCGATCAGCAGCGAGACCGCGATCAGGATGCCAAGCACCATGTTGTAGCTGGCGAAGATCAGCTCCCCCCCAAGCGAGGGGATGGCATCGGCGACGACCGGGGCCAGCGAAACGATGCCCTCCTGGATCGCTCGCACCACCACCACGCCGATCAGCGCGCCGGTGATCGACCCCATGCCGCCGACGATGATCATGCCGATCATCCAGATCGAGTTGAACAGCGTGAACTGGTCCACCGAGATATAGCGCAGGTAATAGGCCCAGAGCGCCCCCGCCACGCCGGCGAAGAACGAGCCTAGCAGAAAGGCATTGACCTTGGTGCGCACCACGTCCACACCCATAATGCCCGCCGCCGTGTCCTCGTCGCGCACGGCGATCAGGTTGCGCCCGTGGCGGCCGCGCACGATGCTGAAGGCGCCGTAGGCCATCAGCATCAGCACCGCGAGGTTGAGCAGGTAGAGGCTGCCCTCGGTGTTGAACTGGAAGCCGAGGAGCGAGGCCGGGGCTAGCGCCAGGCCCTTGGCCCCGCCGGCCCATTCGGCGGGCAGGTTGATGACCACGAAGTGGAACACGAACTGCGCGGACAGCGTCGTCAGCGCCAGGTAGAAGCCCTTGATCCGCGCCGCCACCGCCCCGAAGAGATAGCCGAAGGCGGCCGACGCCAGTCCCGCCAGTGGGATCACCAGGATAAAGCTAAGCCCGCTGACATTGGCCAGCACACCGCCGGCATATGCCCCCACCCCCATGAAGGCCGCCTGCCCGAGGTTGATCTGCCCGGCATAGCCGAGATTGATCTGCAGCCCCAGCACGGCCACCGCCATGATCATCGAGGTATTCATGATCGCCAGCATTCTCGGACTGAAGTAGAGCGGGCCTAGGATCAGCAGCACGATGAAGGCCAGCAGTACTGCCATCTGCGGCCGGCTACGCACCAGCCCCATGTCCTGCCGGTAGGTGAGCGGGAAGATCCCCGCAGGATTGCGAAACATGGGTCAGATCCTCTCGATCGTTTTCCAGCCGAAGAAGCCCGAAGGTAGGAAGGTCAGGATGAGCAGCATCAGCAGATAGGGCAGGACCGAGGCGAAGTTCGCGCCTATCAGCGGGTCGAGGTAGGTGGCCGTCAGTCGCTCCGTGACGCCGATCAGCACCCCGGCAAGCAGCATCCCGGTGATCGCCTCGAGCCCCGCCAGCAGCGCCACCGGGATCGCGATGAAACCGATCCCCGAGGCCAGGAAGTTGATCGAGTTGCCGTTCATCGCCACGACCGCGCCGACCGTCGCCAGCGCCATCCCGAGGATCCAGGCGATCTGCGAGGCGCGGCGCACCGAGATGCCGAGGTCCATCGCGGTGCGGTGGTTCTCGGCCACCGCGGTCAGGCTCAGCCCGGTCCGGGTGCGGTTGAAGAAGTAACTCAGCCCGAAGGCGATCAGCACCGTCAGTATCCCCCCGTAGAGCAGCGGCTGCATGATCAGCACGCCCTGGAAGATGATCGGCTTGGGCGGAAAAATCGCCGGGAAGGACCGCACGTGCGGCCCGAAGACCACCAGCATGAAGCCGCGCACGAAGATCAGCAGCGCGATCGACATCATCACCATGGAAAAGACCTGCTCGCCGACCAACCGCTTGAAGAAGATGCGCTCGATCAGCCCGCCGCCCGCCACCGCCAGGACCAGCGCCAGCGGCAGCGCCAGATAGAGCGGCAGAGCCCAGTCCGTCACCGTCATCCAGACGAGAAACCCGCCCAGCACTACGAGTTCGCCCTGCGCGATGTTGAACACCTTGCTCGCGCGGTAGATCACGCTGAAACCGATGGCGACAATGGCATAGAGCAAGCCCTGCAGCGCACCGTTGATGGCGAGGGTTAGAAACAGCGTCATCTTGCGTCCCTCCTCGGGGTTTTCTCGGCGCGGGCGACGGGATGGGCGCGCAGATGGCCCCCGAGCATGGCCACTACGGTGATGATCGGCACGTCGGCATGCAGGATGCCGCTGTCGCCGCCCTGGTAGGTGATCGGGATCGAGGTGCTGACCATCTCGGTGCCCTCGGTGTAGAGCCCGGCGATTATGTCCCTGTAGCGGTTCTCGATGAACTCGCGCTTGAGCTTGCGCGAGCGCGTGAGCTCGCCGTCATCGGGGTCGATGTTCTTGGGGAAGTTGGCGAAGCGCACGATCCGCGACTTCGGCGGCAGCACCGCGTTCACCTTGCGGATGCCCTCGGCCACCAGTTCGCAGATCTCGGGGCGCTTGGACAGGTCGGTGAAGTTGGCAAAGCCAATGTTGCGCCGCTCGGCCCAGGAGGAGCACATCTCCTCGTCGATGTTGACCAGCGCGGTGACGTAGCCGTGGCGCTCGTCGCCGATCACCATCACGTCCTTGATGAAGGGGTTCGAGCGCAGCCGCGTCTCGATAAACTGCGGCGGGTAGCGGTGGCCGTCGCCCAGCACCCGCATGTCCGAGACCCGCTCGAGGAAGATGATCTCGCCCTCGCGCGTCACGCTCACCGCGTCGCCGGTCGCATACCAGCCGTCCTTGAAGCGTTCGGCGGTCGCCTTCTTCTTGTTGTGGTAGCCGGCAAAGCCCGCCCCCCCGCGCAGCAGCAGCTCGTCGGCTTCGCCGAGCTTCCATTCCAGCGGCGGCCCGAGGTCGGGGTCGCCCACGAGGAAGCGGCCCACCGTCTCGACGTTGAAGGCCTCGCCCTGATGCAGCGTGACGGGACCGTATTCCGAGGTGCCGTACATGTTGCGCAGCGGCACGCCGAGCGCATGGAATAGCCGGAAGATCTCGGGCGCCATCGCGGTTCCCGCCGACATGGCCCACTTCACCCGGCTGAGGCCGAGATTCTCGCGGATGTGCCAGAGCAACCCGGCCTGGGCAAGCGGATGCAGCAGCCGCGCCCAGAGCGGCACCCGCCGCCCGTCCAGCCGCGCCGTGGCCCGCGCCATCCCGACCGCCAGCGCCTTGCGGTAGAGCCACTGGCGCACCGGCCCCGCGTCGAGCATCCGCGATTCCAGCCCCGAGGCCAGCCCCTCCCACTGGCGGGGGCTGAAGACAATCACCTCGACCGCCAGTTCACGGGTGTCGTTGCGGATGGTCTCTGCCTGTTCGGGGAAGTTGACGACCAGCGGCACCGCCATGCCCAGCACCACGCCCGAGATCTGCTCGAGCGCCCATGCCAGCGGAATCTGGCTGAGGTATTGCGCCCCTGGCCGGATCGCGAAGCCGTTGTTCAGCCGCGCGGCGTTGTCGAAGATGTAGCGGTGCGTCAGGATCACGCCCTTGGGCGCGCCCGTGGTACCCGAGGTGTAGCAGAGCGTGGCGGTGTCATCGAGACGGCCCGCCTCGACGCGGCCCTCGATCTCGCCGGGGTGGCTGCGGCGGCGCTCGCGGCCGCGGTCCTGGACGCTGCGGTAGGTGTACAGCAGCGGGTTGTCATAGGACCACAGTCCGCGCTCGTCCCAGTAGATCACCGCCTCGATGCCGGGGCATTCGGGCAGGATCTCCAGCGCCTTGTCCACCTGCTCCTGGTCCTGGGCGAGAAGGTACCTCGCCTCGGAATCGAGCAGGATGTAGCGCACCTCGGCAGGCGAGGAATCCGGGTAGATCGAGACCGCCCGCCCCCCCGCGGTCTGCGCCGCGACCTGGCCCCAGAAATGCTCGGGCTCGTTCTCGCCGATCATCGCCACGGTCTCGCGCGGCTGCAGTCCCATGTCGACGAGCCCCGAGGCCAGCGCCAGCACCTCGTCGGCGACGCGCGACCACGAGAACTCCACCCAGACGCCCAGCCGGTTGTGGCGCTGCGCCACCATGTCGGGGGTTCGCCGGGCGCGGTCGAGCAGCAGTTGCGGGATGGTCTGGGGTTTCACCGGCTTCATCACGCGCCCCCCCCCTTGTAGGATCCGCCGAGATAGGCGGCGATCACGTTCTGGTTGGCCTGGATCTCGGCCGGTCTGCCATGCGCCAGCACCTGCCCGAAGTTCAGCACATAGATGCGGTCGGACAGGTCCATGACCACCGACATGTCGTGTTCGACCATGACGATCGGGATCTTCCACAGCTCGCGGATGTCCACGAGGAAGCGCGCCAGATCCTCCTTCTCCTCGCCGTTCATGCCGGCCATGGGCTCGTCCACCAGCAGGATCTTCGGCTCGAGCGCCAGCGCCCGGCCGAGGTCCACCCGCTTGCGCAGCCCGTAGCCGAGCGTGCCCACCGGCTGGTGGCGGACGAGGCCAAGGTCGAGGAAATCGGCGATCTCCTCGGCCTTGGCCCGCAGCGCCACCTCCTCGCGGGCGGTGAAGATATGGTAGAAGAAGGACGCGGCCAGCGAGCTGCGGGCGTAGAAACCGCAGCCCAGCATGATGTTCTCGATCACCGACAGCGTCGAGAGGACGTGAATCCCCTGGAAGGTCCGCGCCATCCCCGCCCGCGCGATGCGGTGCGGCGCCCGCCCGAGGACCGAGTTGCCGAACAGCGTGATGTCGCCGTCCTGCGGGCGGTAGAAGCCCGCGAGGCTATTCAGCAGCGAGGTCTTGCCGGCGCCGTTCGGCCCGATCACCGCCACCATCTCGTCCTGGCCGACGCGCATCGACACCTCGGACAGCGCCTTTACCCCGCCGAAGCGCAGGCTGATCCCCTTGACGTCGAGGATCGGGGCCGTCGGGTCCATCTGTCGCAGGCTGCCGGAAGTCTCTGGTCTGTTCATGGGATGTCCTGTCGGCTCCGGTCAGGTGGCGAAGTCGGCGCGGCCGTTGTTGATCACCACCTGGTCGCGCTCGACCGCGCGGACGCGGAAGGCGGCGGTGCCGGGGGCGCTGGCCCAGGCCTCGGTGCGCAGCGTTTCGCCGGGATAGACCGGCGAGGAGAAGCGCACGTCCAGCCGCCGCAGCCGCGATGGATCGTTACCGCAGAACATCCGCAGGATCGCGTGGCCGGCGATGCCGTAGCTGGCTAGCCCGTGCAGGATCGGCATCCGGAAGCCGCCCGCCTTGGCCACCTCGGGGTCGGCGTGGAGCGGGTTGTAGTCGCCGTTCAGCCGGTAGATCAGCGCCTGCCCCGGCGCAGTCTTCCAGTCGAAGGCGTGCTCGGGCGCGCCCTCGGGCATCGGATGGGGGGCGGGGGCCGCAACCCTGGGCCCGCCGAAGCCGCCGTTGGCGCGCGCGAAGGTCGTGCTCGTCAGGCTGACCAGAAGTTCGCCCGTCGCCACGTCGAAGATGTCGCGGATGGTGAGCACCAGCGCACCGCGGCCCTCGCCCTTGTCCACGACCTCCTCGACGCGGGTGCGGCCGATGACGTGGCCCTCGACCGGCAGCAGGCGGTGGATGCGCATCCCCTGCTCGCCGTGGAGGAGCTGCTTCCAGTCCACCCCGGTGCCCGGCTCCTTGAGCCAGAAGCCGGGATAGCCCAGCACCACCGCCTGGGTGGGCAGCACCTTCAGCCCGTCCTCGTAGACGTAGCAAAGCTGCTCGGGGTCGATCGGATCCTGGCCGATGCCGAGGCCGAGTGCGTAGAGGATCGTGTCCTTGGACGAGTATTTCTGCTCGACGTCGGGAATCTTCCAGTGCTTTAACGTGTCATAGTCGATGGCCATCGGCTCCTCCACTGTTCCCGGCGCCGGCCTCCCCGCGGTGCGATGCCCCTTAGGTTCTCACTGCTTTACTAAGTTGCGGCCGACGATGTGCTTCATCACCTCGATGGCGCCGCCGGCCAGCCGGGTCTGGCGGGCATCGGCGAAGGCGCGGGCGATTGGCATTTCCACCATATAGCCCCAGCCCCCGAAGAGCTGCAGGCAACGGTCGAGCACGCGGCCCTGCATCTCGACGCTGCTGAGCTTGGCCACCGCCGCGTCCATCGCGTCGAACTCGCCCTTAAGGTGCAGCTCGATGCAGCGGTCGACGAAGACTCTGTTAATTATGATCTCGGTGTGCAGCTCGGCCAGCGTGAACTGCGTAGCCTGGAAGTCGGCGATGGTCTTACCGAAGGCCTTGCGCTGGCGTGTGTAGTCGATTGTCCATTCGAGTGCCGCGGCGGCGATGGCCACCGCGCGCACGCACTGGATCAGTCGCTCCTGAGCGAGCTCGGTCATCAGGTGGACGAAACCCCTGTTCTCGACCCCGATGAGGTTGCCGACCGGCACCCGCACGTTGTCGAAGAACACCTCCGAGGTGTCCATAGCCTTGCTGCCGATCTTGTCCAGCAGCCGGCCCAGAGACAGGCCCTCGCGGGTCTTCTCGACCAGCAGCAGGCTGATGCCTTTGCCGCCCGCCGCCGGATCGGTCTTGGCGGCGACCACCATCACGTCGGCGCCCTGGGCGTTGGTTATGAAGACCTTCTGGCCGCTGATCACGAACTCGTCGCCCTCGCGCCGGGCGGTGGTGCGCATCGCCTGCAGGTCGCTGCCGCCCGAGGGCTCAGTCATGGCGATGCAGGCCAGCGCCTCGCCGGCGGCCATCTTCGGCAGCCAGCGGCGGCGGTTCTCGTCGCTGGCGTATTTCAGGATGTAGGGCGCCACGATGTCGGAATGCAGCGAGAAAGCCGGGCCCGAGGCGCCGGCCCGCGCCATCTCCTCGATCACCACCGCGCTGTGCAGGAAGTCGCCCCCCATGCCGCCGTATTCCTCGGGGATCGCGCAGCAGAGGATCCCCGCCGCCCCCGCCTTGCGCCATGCCTCGCGCGAGACCTTGCCCTCCTTCTCCCAGCGGGAGTGGTGGGGTACGATCTCGGCCTCGATGAATCGGCGCACGGAGCTGCGGAAGATCTCGTGCTCTTCGCGGAATATGGTTCTGGGGATCATCTCGACCGGACCTCGGTGTTGCGGGTGGCACCCCGCCGCGGCGGGGCGCGCCTCCGTTCACAGGCAGCGCGCGATCAGCCCGCCGTCCACCGGGATCTCGGCCGCGGTGACGTAGGAGGATTCGTCCGACGCGAGGAAGAGCGCGAGGTTCGCCGTCTCCCAGCCGGTGCCCATGCGGCGCAGCGGGATCTTGTCGGTGTAGGTCGCATAGATGGCGTCGATGTCGCGGCCCGCGGCCTCGATCCCGCCGCGCGCCAGCGGCGTGTCCATCATCCCGATCAGGATCGTGTTGGCGCGGATGCCCTTGGGCCCGAAGTCCACCGCGATCGAGCGCGTCAGCGCGTTCACCGCCGCCTTCGAGGCGTCGTAGGCCGCGTAGGAGAAGCCGAGGTAGCGCACTGAGGCGATGGTCGAGATGTTGATGATCGAGCCGCCGCCCTGCGCCACCATGTGCGGGATCACCTTTTGGCAGCTCAGCATCAGCCCGCGCGAGTTAACCGCGAAGGACTTCTCCCAGGCCGCCTCGGTGACTTTGAGCGCGTTGCCGAGCCCGACGATGCCGACGTTGTTGTGCAGCACATCGATGCGGCCCCAGGCGTCGATGGTCTTCTGCACCACCGCCTCGACATCGGCGGCCACCGCGATGTCGGCCACCGCCTCGAGGCACTCGCCGCCCTCCTCGCGGATCAACCGCGCGGTCTCGGCCGCGGCCGCGGGGTCGCGGTCCACCGCCACCACCTTAGCGCCCTCGCGCGCGAAGAGCGCGGCCGTCGCCTTGCCGTTGCCCCAGCCCGGGCCGATCGAGCCCGCGCCCATCACCAGCGCGATCTTGCCTTCCAGTCGCTGTACCATTGGTCCCTTCCCCCGTCCTTCGCCGCGGCCCGCCGCCGCCCGCCCCGCCGACCCCGGCCCGCGCTACTTGCGGAACTTGCGGAAGTCGGGCTTGCGCTTATCCATGAAGGCGCTGGCGCCCTCAGTCATCTCCTCGCCGCCGGCCAGCCGCAGCAGGGTCTGCTGGGCATGGGTCATGGCGGGGGCCAGCATGTCCCACCAGACGTTTGAGGTGACCTTCGACAGCTCGATGTAAGCGGGGCTCTTGTCGAGCAGTTCCTCGCACCAGCGGATTACCTCGGCGCGCAGCTCGGAGGCTGGCACAACCTTGTTGATCCAGCCCATCTCGAGCGCTTCCTGCGCGGTGTACTGGCGGCACATGTAGCAGACCTCGCGCGCCTTCTTCTCGCCGATGGTCATCGCCAGCAGGTTGGTCGCGCCATAGACCGGCGAGGAGCCGATCCGCGGCCCGGTCTGGCCGAAGCGCGCCTCCTCCGAGGCGATCGCCAGATCCGAGCAGATCACCAGCTCGTTGCCCCCGCCCACGGCGAAGCCGTTGACCATCGCGATCACCGGCTGCGGGATATGGCGCATGAGGTTCAGCGTGCGCCCCGCCGAGGCGAAGAGGTGGCGCGCCTTGGTGACGCTGAAGTTGGCGAGGTCGGCCAGATAGCCGCCCGCCGAGAACGCCTTGCCCGCCCCGGTCAGCACCACCACGCCAACCGTCGGATCGAAGCCGAAGGCCTCGAAGGCGTCGCCCATCTCGCGGATCGTCGCGTGATCGAAGGAGTTGTAGCGCTCGGGATGGTTGATCGTGATCCAGCCGACGGCGTCGGTCTTCTCCACGATGATGTGCTTGTATTCGGTCATGTCCGCCTCGGGATTGCAACTGGGGAGGGCGAAGCCGCCCCGCTCCCGCGGATCGTCCGCGGGGGCGGGGCGGGCGTGCCTTGCCTCACTAGGCCGCGATGGCCTGGGGATTGCGCAGCTCGAGCGAGCTCACGCCGCGCACCACATAGGCCTCGCGCCACGAGGGCGAGGCGTCGGTGAGCTGCACCTCGCCGTAGCGCTTGAGGAACTCAGTGATCGCGATCCGCCCTTCGAGCCGCGCCAGCGGCGCCCCGAGGCAGAGGTGCACGCCATAGCCGAAGTGGAGCGAGCCCTTGGGCTTGCGCGTCACGTCCAGCTTGTCGGGCTCGGCAAAGACCGAAGGGTCGCGGTTGGTCGCGAGGATCATGCAGAACAGCCGGTCGCCCGCCTTGATCTGTTGCCCGCCGATCTCCGCATCTACCAGCGACACCCGCACCAAGCAGGCCGCCGGATTGTCGAAGCGCAGTAGCTCCTCAATGGCGTTCTCGATGTATTCGGGATGCTCCTGCAGCAGCTTGAGCTGGTTGGGGTTGCGCAGCAGGTTGTAGATGCCGGTCCCGATCAGGTCGGTCGTGGTCTCGTGACCGGCGAAGATCAGGATCGTGCAGGTCTGCAGGATCTGCTCGTCGGTCAGCGGCTCCGCCTGGGCCTCGCTGAAGTCGATCAGCCGCGAGATCACGTCGGTACCGCGGTTCTTCTTGCGGTCCTCGATCACGGCGGCGAAATACTTGCGCATCTCGCGGATCGCCTCGGTCGAGCGCTCGGCCCGCTTGGGGTCGAGCCGGGCCCCGCCGATGAAGGCGGCCAGCTCGTCGGACCAGTGCTTGACCCTCTCGGCGTCTTCCGAGGGCAGGCCGAACATCGCCACGATCACCGCCGTCGGCAGCGGCACCGCGAAGTCGTCGAGCAGGTTGAAGCGTTCGCGCCCCTCGAGCCCGTCGAGCAGCGCGTTCACCTTGTCGCGGACGAAGCCCTCCATCCCCGGGATCGCCGGCAGGAAGGCTTGGTTCAGCACCATGCGCACCTTGGTGTGCGGCGGCTTGTCGAGGAAGACCACCCATTCGGTGACCGATTCGCCGACCTCGGCCAGCTCGGTCATGCCCTGCTTGCAAATGTAGTTCAGGAACGGGCGGATGCGCGAGTTCGAGAAATCGTTGGCGCGGCCGAGGATGTTCTTCACGTCCGCATGCCGCGTCACCACCCAGCCCTTCACCTGATCGTCCCAGTAAACCGGCTTCTCCTCGCGCAGACGCTTCAGCGTGGGATAGGGGTTCGCCAGGTAGCCCGGGGCGAAGAGATCAACGTTGGTCTCGTCCATCTTTATTTCCTCCATAGAGAAAGCTATTCTTTATTGAGATAATTCTTGTCACGGCGACAAATTTTGGTCAAGTTGTTTCTGCGGCAGGATCGGAACCCGCGCCGCACGGCGGCTGGGAGAGCCCTTGCCGCCGCTCCGGCGTGGACCGTGCGCAGGGGCGGGGAATGGGTCGTGCGGGCCCTGACGGGCCCCTTGGGAGGTCGGACAAGCGATGACGTGGAAGCTGGTCGAAGGCGCCGACAGCGTGCTTGAGAACGACATGAAGGAATTCGAGGTCGATGGCGTCGGCATCCTGATCGCGCGCAACGCGACGGGCTATTACGCCTATCCCCCGCTCTGCCCGCACATGGAGGCCCAGCTCGCCTTCGGCACCTGCGACGGCAAGCTCATCACCTGCATGCAGCACCTCTGGCAATGGGACATGGAGACCGGCGAGCCGGTCGGAATGGCCGAGGAGGCGATCAAGACCTACCGCACCAAGGTAGAGGACGGCCAGGTTTTCGTCTGGTTCGAGCAGGAACTGAAATACGCCTACATGGAAGACTGATCTCGGTGCTGGGGCGCGCCCGGCGCGGGGCCTGGGCCGGTGCCGCCAGCGGCGTCGGCCTTCGGACTGGGAGGACGAGCGGTGCAGAGCGGCATAACAGAGCGGCGGGCGGTGCCCGTCACCGTGAAGGGGCGCAGCGGCGCCGCCGCCTTCGAGGCGGCCCCCGGCGAGACGCTGCTCGAGGCGGCGCTGCGCCAAGGCGCGGACGTGCCATACAGCTGCGGCTCGGGAAGCTGCGGGCTGTGCAAGGCCAAGGTGACCTCCGGCAGCGTCGAGAAGCTCTGGCCCGAGGCCCCGGGCTACGGGCGCAAGCCGAAGGAGGACGAGGCGCTGCTCTGCCAGTGCGCGGCCGGCGAGGCGGGCGCCGGCCGCTCGCTCGAGCTTGCGCTCAATGGTGCCAGCGGCGCGCTGGCCCGCGCGGAGACCCGCCCCGGCCGGTTTGCCGCGCGGATCCTGCGGGCCGACCTGATCGGCGAGGGGCTGCTCGAGATCGAGTTCGGCCTCGACCGGCCGATGCGCTATGCCGCCGGGCAGTTCGGGCTGTTCTACTTCCCAGCAATCCCCGGCGGGCGGGCCTTCAGCTTCGCCGCGCCGCCGGTCGCGGGCGGCAGCGACCGCGTGCTGCTGGTGGTCAAGCGCAAGCCGGGCGGGCCCGCCACCGAGCGCCTCTTCGCCCCCGGTGTCGTGGGCCACGCGGTCGAGATGTTCGGGCCGCTGGGCCTTGCCACCTTCGATCCCGTCCGCGAGGGCGACCTGATCTGCGTGGTCGGCGGCTCGGGCCTGTCGCTGGGCCTCTCGATCATGGGGGCGGCGGCGCGCGCCGGGCACTTCGCCACGCACCGCGGCCTGCTGGTGATCGGCATGCGCCGCGCCGCCGATCTCGCGAGCCTCGCCCCGCTCGGCGCCATGGTCGAGACCGCGGGGCCTTGGCTGCGCATCGTGGTCGCTCTTTCGGACGAGGGCGCGGCCGCGCCCGCAGGCTGGGCGGTGCCCGGAGTCGAGGTGATGCAGGGCCTTGCCCACGACGCGATGCGCGCGGCCATGGCCGGGGACTATGCCGGCCGCGTGGCCTATGTCGCGGGCCCACCGCCGATGATCCAGGCGGTGCAGCGGGTGCTGCTGCTCGAGGGCCGGCTGCCCGCCGGCGACATCCGCTGCGACACCTTCTACTAACGCGCTACTAACGCGCCGATGATTACCCCTCAGGGCTTAGGACGGGCGCGTGATCTCCACAACGGCAAGGACGGTCATGCTCGAACCCGATTTCCGCGAAACCGACGGCAGCGGTGCGGCGGCCGGCACGCGCCAAGCGGCCAACGCCCCAGTCCAGGTGATGGTGGGCAAGCCGGTCGGCGCGGTCGTCAGCGCGGTGCGCATCCTGCGCCTGCTGGCCAAGGCGCAGGGCGCCATGCGCGGCAGCCGCATCGCCCGGAATCTGGGGCTGAACACCAGCACCTGCTTCAACATCCTCCAGACGCTGGCGGCCGAGCGGCTAGTCCGCTACGACCCCGAGACCAAGCGCTACCGCCTGGGCTACGGGCTGCTCGACCTCGCCTCCAGCAACGCGATCATGGGCGGCGACCTGTCGGGCATCCGTGTGGCGATGCAGGAGATCTCGGACGCCCACGACATCACCATGTCGCTGTGGCGGCGCGTGTCGGACACCCGGATGCTGCTCATCATGGTCACCTCCAGCGCCCGCCAGACGCGGGTGCACATGACCGTGGGCCAGCGCCTACCGCTGCTGGTGGGCTCGACCGGGCGGGCGATGGCGGGCAAGCTGAACCTCAGCCGGGAGGAGATCCGCCGCTACTTCGACGAGGTGCACTGGATCCGCCCGCTCACCTTCGACACCTACTATCAGGAGGTGCTGACCGGGCTCGAGCGCGGCTGGACGCTCGACGCCGGCGACTTCGTGAACGGCCTGCACTCGATCTCGGCTGCGATCACCGACGAGCGCGGGGTGCCGTTGCTGGTCGCTACCGCGACCCTCTTCTCGGGCCAGTACAGCGACCGGCGCGGCGAACGGATCGGCCAGACGCTGGTCGAGATGGCGCAGCGCGTCCGGCCGCTGGCGCAGGGCCTGGAATAGCGCGCCCCGCGCGGCGCGCCGACAATGACGGACATGGGACAGGGGACAGGAGAAATCATGGCGGAACGAAACCTTCGTGGCAAGGTCGCGGTGGTCGGGATCGGTGAGACCGACTACTACAAGCACGGCAAGTCGCCCGATCCCGAATTCAAGATGGCTTTAATGGCGATCCTGGCCGCCGCCGAGGATGCCGGGATCAGCCCCAAGGAGATCGACAGCTTCGCCTCCTACGCCGACGAGCGCAGCGACCCCTCTCGCCTCGCGGCCGCGCTCGGCACGCCCGAGCTGCGCTTCTCAAACCTGCAATGGGGGGGCGGCGGCGGCGGCGGCGCGGGCGCGGTCGGCAACGGCGCGGCGGCGATCATGGCCGGGCTCGCCGATGTCGTGGTCGTCTATCGCTCGCTCGCGCAGGGCCAGTTCCGCCGCTTCGGCCAGGCCGCGGCGGGGGGAACCGTCTCGGGCGACATGGCGCTCAGCACCCCCTACGGGGTGATCGCGCCGGCGCAGCGCTTCGCCATGAAGGTCACGCGCTACATGCACGAGCACGCGGTCCGGCGCGACGCGCTCAAGGCGATCGCCCAGGCCTCCTACCACCACGCGCAGTCGAACCCGCGCGCAGTCATGCGGGGGGTGCAGCTCACCGATGATCTCTACGAGAACTCGCGCTGGATCGCCGAGCCCTTCAAGCTCTACGACTGCTGCATGGAGAACGACGGTGCGGCGGCGCTGATCCTGATGTCGGCCGAACGCGCCCGCGACCTCAAGCAGAAGCCGGTCTATCTGCTGGCGCAGGCGCAGGGCTCCGACCACCGGTCCGCGGCGCGCGGCTACAACATGCCGAACTACCCCTCGGCCAACTTCGGCCCGGTGGCCAAGCATCTGTGGAACATAGCCAAACTCGGCCCGCAGGACATGGATGTGGTCCAGTCCTACGAGAACTTCACCGGCGGCGTGCTGATGGCGCTGGCCGAGCACGGCTTCTTCAAGCCCGAGGAGGCCAACGACTTCCTCACGCTTGACAACTTGATCGTGGGCAAGGGGAAGATGCCGCTCAACACCAGCGGCGGCAACCTCGCGCATTGCTACATGCACGGGCTGGAGCTGCAGATCGAGGCCGTCCGCCAGCTTCGCGGGACCGCCGATTCGCAGGTGCAGGGGGCGCGGACCGCCGCCGTCATCGCCGGGCCCATGGTCAGCCCGGTCACGAGCCTGGTCTTCGGTTCGGAGGAAATGCTGTGAGCTACTATCTTCCCAAGGACATGCCGACCCCGGTCGTCGAGAACGACAATCTCGACAGGCCCTACTGGGAAGGCACGCTGAAGGGCGAGCTGCGCGTGCAGCGCTGCAAGGCCTGCGGCACCTGGCAGTGGGGGCCGGAGTGGCTCTGCCACGAATGCCTATCCTTCGACATGGAATGGGTGACGATCGCGCCGAAGGGCCGCATCTATTCCTGGACCCGGCTGTGGCACCCCGTCCACCCCGCGCTCAAGGAGCAGGGGCCCTACATCGCGGTGCTGGTCGAGCTGCCGCAGGCGGGCAACGTGCGAATGCTGGGCAACCTCCTCGGCGATCCGCGCCAGGAGATCCCGATCGGCGCCGAGGTCGAGGCGGTGTTCGAGCCCCACCCCGACGCGACCCCGCCCTATGCGCTGGTGCAGTGGAAGCTGAAGTAACCCCGCGCCCGCCGCCAGAGAGCCGCGCCGCCCGGGAAGCCGGGCGGCGTTTGCGGTTGCGGGGGGCGTTGCAGGACCCCCGCAACGGAGACGGCCGCCAGGGCCGGGGGCCGCATCCGCTGCCCGGGCGACGGTCGCCGCCCCCGGCCCGGGCTGGTCCGGTTTCCGGGGCCGCCCGACCCGCCGGGGCGGGGCGGGCTGCGACCGGAGGCGCAGGCCGGGCATCGCGACAGGCGCCTCCCCCCGGACGGGGCGCGTCTGAAGGGGCGGGTGCATTTCCATGTGGTGCCGCCTCCCCCCGGCGCATCGGGCGGCGGCCGCGGCCGCTCAGCCCAGCCAGCGCTTGCGGCGGCGGTAGTGCTTGATGTTGCGGAAGCTCTTCTTCTTACCGCCCGAATCGAGGCCGAGGTAGAATTCGCGCACGTCCTCATTTTCGGCCATCTCGCGCGCCGAACCGTCCAGCACGATGCGCCCGTTCTCCATGACGTAGCAGTGGTCGGCCACGCTCAGCGCCGCGCCCGCGTTCTGCTCGACGATCAGCAGCGTCAGCCCGTCGGCCTTGAGCCGCGCGAGGTTGGCATAGATCTCTTCGACCATCATCGGCGCGAGGCCGAGCGAGGGCTCGTCGATCATCACGAGCTTGGGGTCGGCCATCAGCGCCCGGCCGATTACCAGCATCTGCTGCTCGCCGCCCGAGAGATAGCCCGCCTGGCGCGAGCGCAGCCCCTTCACCAGCGGGAAACGTTCGTAGACCATCTCGAGGTTGTGGCGCAGCGCCTGCCCCGAGGGCAGGATGTGGCCGCCGACGATCAGGTTCTGCTCGACCGTCATATGCGGCAGCACCCGCCGCCCCTCGGCCACCAGCGCCAGCCCCTCGCGTAGCAGCACCTCCGAGGACAGGCCGTTGATGAGCCGGGTGCCGAAGTGGACCGTGCCCCCGGTGATCTTGCCGTCCTCGGTCTCGATCGAGCCCGAGATCGCCTTGAGCGTGGTGCTCTTGCCCGCGCCGTTGGCACCGAGGAGCGCAACGCAGCTGCGCTCGGGAACGTCGAGGTTGACGCCCTTCACCGCCAGGATGACGTCGCTGTACATCACCTCGAAGTTCTGCAGGATCAGCATCTCTCTTCCCCTCCCCGCTGCCTCCGATTCCCGGCCGGAGAAGGGCCGGGGCCCCGCCTTCCGGCACTCGCGGAAGATAGGGCCAAACCCCTGCCTTTGAAAAGCCGAATCTCCGATTCGGAAGGGGTTTGCCGGGCCCCCGAGCGTCTCTGCCTGCGGATTCCAATTTATTCCAGCCGGGTATTCCGACGTAAAGCCGGCCATTGCAACATGGACAACCGCTCGTCCGTTTGCCTTCCTCCCAAGGCGCCAAAAATCCGTCGCCTATTTCATCAAAGAGGTCGCCCAAATGCCCGACGCTACTACTATGAAACCAAATAAGTGTTGTTTCTCGCGTATCATCGGGCGGAATTCGTCATGCAATTTCGAAAAGACGCGCCTGCAGTTTTCCCTTGCGGTAACGATGAGCTTAAATCAGATGGAATCGGGCTTTTCCAGGATCGTTATCGCGCAGGCCGCTTCGTCAAAGCCCATGACGCCGCCGCCATTTTCGGCAAGCGCTATTCGCGCCTTCTTCGCTTGCCGCTCCCCCGCCTCTCCGCGCAACTGCAGAACGAGCTCGTGAATCATCGACAAGCCCGTGGCCCCGATAGGATGTCCTTTGGAGACGAGTCCCCCTGAGAGGTTTACGGGGCGCTCGCCACCGAGCGTGGTTGCGCCGGATGCGACATAGGCGCCGCCTTGCCCCTCTGGGCAAAGCCGAAGCATCTCGACTTGATAGATTTCGCAGAACGATGTCGCATCGTGAACTTCGGCGACATCGATATCTGACGGCGAGAGTCCGGCCATTTTGTAAGCCCTGTCCGCCGCAATGCGTGAAAGCCCGGGCTCCTCGAGCGACCGGTACTTGCCGCCCGACATCGTGCTGGCCCGAACCTTGACCGCCCGGTCCCGCACCCGTCCCGGCAATGCAGCAAGGTAGTCCTTCGAACAAACAAGCGCAGCTGCAGCACCGTCGCCGATCGGCGCGCACATGCTTCGTGTCAGCGGATAGCTGATTTCACGATCAGCCAGCACCTCGTCGATCGTTGCCTTGAAGCGGTATTGCGCAAGTGGGTTGAGACTCCCGTGATTGTGGTTTTTGGCCGCACCCGCCGCTATCTGTCGTTGTGTCGTACCGTAACGCTTCATGTGATACGCCGCCTGCATCGCATAAGTATCCATGAAGATTGTGCCGCGCTTCTCGCCAGGCGTGAAAGGCTTGCCGCATGCTCTTCCGGCTTCACCATAATAGGTGAGCCACTCGTCCGGATCCAGGCGATCGATGCCGCCATCGAAAATCTCCTGGGTCCGTGCAGGGTCATCCGGAATAAACGTCTTCTCGACTCCGATGGCGAGTGACAACTGAGCATCACCCGACGCGATGTCTTTCCAGGCGCCATGGAATGCTTGGGACGCAGTAGCGCAGCCACCTTCAACGTTCATCGTCGGAACGCGCTCGGGAAACAGACCATCCCGAACCAGCGGCGAGAGGCAGACTTGCCCGCGAATATTGCGCTGCCCAAATGAGCCCATTCCGCAATTTCCGAACCATGACATTACGATGTCGCGACCGTCCTCCATTCCTGCGTCGTTCAAGACGGAAAGATAGACTTCACGCGTCAATTCCTTGAAGCTCGTTTCGGGCTTCTTGCCGAATGCGGTGCAGGCGGTCCCGATCACATATACTTCCGGCATTGTCTTTCTCATCAGAGTCATCTCCACACTCTGCGGATCACCGCAAACGTACCGGGAGCGATTTCATGCCTCGCAGAGTGACCGAATCTTTCCACTCCGGAGCGGCCGCAGTCGCCAGCGTGATTCCGGGAAACCGTTCGATCAAGGCGCGCAGCGCAAACTGCCCCTCTAGTCTGGCGAGCGGCGAGCCGAGGCAAAAGTGAATGCCTTGACCGAACGTCAAGTGCACGTTTGGCGATCGGCTGATGTCGAAGCGGTCCGGCTCCGCAAACACTTCGGGATCGCGGTTGGCGGAATTGATGAAGGCGAACAGCCGCTGACCTTGCAACAGCCGCTTGTTGCCGAGCTCGAAGTCTCTCGTAACGACACGCCCCACCGCGCCGCTTGGCCCATCGTATCGGAGCCATTCTTCAACCGCCGGCTCGATCAGTGAAGGATCGTCCTTGACGCGCTTCCACTGGTCCGCGAACTTCATCGTGTAGTAGAAGCCGTTACCAAGCAGATTGGTCGTGGTTTCGTGCCCGGCAAACAGCAGAAGTATACAAGTGGCAATCACCTCATCGTCCGTCAGCGCCTCGCGTTCGCCACGTGCCATCACGAGTTGACTGATAATGTCGTCCTGCGGGTCGGCCGCCCGTTTCGCGAGGATGCCGCGAAAGTAGTCCGCCATCGCTTTCGCCCCGGCTTCGGCGCGCAGATATTTATCGGCCGTCGCACGCGAGGTCCCTATGAAGAGGGCAATGTCATCGGACCAGTCCTTGACGAGATACAAATCCTCCCTTGGCACGCCGAGCAGATCCATCATCACGGTTGCCGGCAAGGGATAGGCGAAGTCGGCGATCCAGTCGACAACTCCGGTCGAGCGCGACTTTTGCTCCATCTGGTCGAACAGCATCCCGACGATCTGTTCCACATTGGGCTCAAGCGCCTTGACCGAGCGCGAGGTGAACGCCTTGGTGAACAGTCGGCGCAGACGCGTGTGCTCGGGCGGGTCACGGAAGACCATCCATTTTCCGAGGTAGGTCATCAGATGAGCGTAGGAGCTCTGACGATCGGCGGGCACGGCTGCGAAGAACGGACCCAATCGGTCCGCCGACATATCGGAGTAGTCCATCGCCACACGCTTCACATCCTCATAGCGTGTAATAACCCATGCCTTCATGGCTGGCGACCAATGTACCGGATCGTTCTCCCGCAGTTGCACGAAGAGCGGGAACGGGTCGGCATTTGTCTTGGAATCGGAGAAGTCAACGTTCAGCATCAAAGGGAACTCCCACAACCTTCCAGCGCGGCGCGCGACGATGCGGGACTCAGCCGGCATTGTCGCGCTTCCGCAGACCTAGTTCTTGAGCTTATTTCTGGAATCTAGCTTCGTTTGGTCTTGTCAACGCGGAGACGCCCTGCTCCTCGATGGTCCGAGCAATGCGTTGTCCCTTCACCGTGCCCTGCTCCAGTTCCGAGAGCGCCTCACGAGGCGTGACAGGGCTTCCGTCAACCCTCAGATGCGGCATATCCATCAGCGCGGGCGGCATGCTTGCGCAGAAGGCGGCGAAACGCGCGGGGGCAGTGGCGCCGTCCGATTCACCCCAGGAATCGACCAGAGCGGTCTTGAGGGTCTTCCCTGCCGGGTTCGTCGGCAGAGTGCTCGCGAAAACCACATATTCAGGCATCTCGTACTTGGCGAGATGTTGCGCACAATGGCTACGGATCTCTTCTTCCGTCGCGCTCTGACCGGGCTTAAGCACCACCACTGCTTTCAGGCGCTCCGAGAAGACGTGGTCGGGCACTCCAACCACCGCCGCCCGGAGCACTTTCGGGTGCAGGTACAACTTGTTCTCGACCTCTATGCAATAGACGTTCTGACCGCCGCGCACGACCATGTCTTTCTTTCGATCGAGCAGCCAGAGGTATCCCTCCTCGTCGATCTTGGCCCAGTCGCCCGACAGGACGAAACCATCGCGTCGGAAGACCTCGGCGGTCTTCCCGGGCTCCTCCCAATATCCCGCGTTCGTCTGCTGGCCGCGGTACGCGACTTCGCCGATAACATTGGGTTCCAGGACTTCATTGCCGGCATCATCGAAGATCGCGATGTCGGTGTTCGGCGTCGCCAGGCCGCAACTGGTGATTTTGCGGATCGCGTCTTCGGTGGGCAGCGCGAAGCCCAACGCGGTGCTTTCCGAAACCGAGCCGGCGTTCACCATGGAAATTGGTGAGAACTCCCGGTTGAGCTGGTTGATGAACGTCTCCGATGACGCATGACCTCCAAAGATGATCTTCTTCATCGTCGAACAGTCATGATTTCGAAATTCCGGATGATTCATCATCATCCAAAGCATGATCGGCGCCGCCACCGCCCACGTTGCCCGCTCGGCCTCTATGAGCTTGATGGCGTCGAGTGGCGCGAAGGCCGCCATGATCACGCATTTCCCGCCGCTGAGCAGCGCGGGCAAGAAGTCGGCGTAAACGGCAGTGTTGTGATACAGCGGTGGCATGCACAAGTTGACATCGTTCTCGTCGAGCCCCGTGGCTGCGATCACGACGTTCTGGGCACAGCCGAGCGCATTGATGTGCATGGCCATCGTGCCCTTGGGCACGCCGGTTGTGCCGGAAGTGAAGGAGATCGCGCACAGGTCCCATTCATCGATCGCCTCGTGCGGCACCGAATCGATGCCGGCGCGGGTCAGCACAGAGTAAGCGAGCGTTCCCGACGGTGCTTCCATGCCAGTGATGAACACCGCTTGCACGCTGTCGAGACCGGCTCGCACCGACTCGAGCTTGCCGTTCCAGACGTCCGGCGAAACCACGAGCCCCCTGGCCCCGACCTTGTTGGTCTGCGCTACCAACCCCTCAACAGTGAGCCCGAGATTGACCGGCACGGCGACACCGCCGAGCTTGATGATTGCAAGATAGCTAATGACGTATTCCGGGCACCCTGCCGTCAACAGGCATAGCCGGTCGCGCTTTTTGAAACCAAAGTCTTGCCGAAGCCGCGCGGCGACGCGATCGACCTGTATCCCGACTTCACGCCAAGTCATCCTCTGGCCGCCGGGATAGAAAACATAAGCCTCGCGATCGGGCCAGCGCGCAATATTCGCGGCAAGGCACTCCGAAATATTGGCAGGCCGGTCGCGATAAGCCCAGATCTCAGTGCCTTCCCACGCGATGCCACGCCCGGACGGCGCCCTTATTTTGGTGACCTTTTCGGCAAGCTCCGGATAGAGGTCGCGCCACGACTTGCAAGCGCCCTTTGCCGGCCCTTTTGCCTCCCAAGCTCCCATATTCCTTCCCTCCTTCTTGATCAGGTCTATTGTTAGCCCCCTACTATACTACTAAAGCTAGCGAAACAATCGTTTGTTTGGCACTTCCAGTCTTCCAATTTGGTTTCCCGCATTGCGATGGTAGGGTGGTCGATATGCGAGGTAGCATTCGGAAATGCAGGACGGAAGCAGGTAAGAGCCATAGATCTAGTAAGGTGAGTGCCGTGAAGCTTCAAACCTGATGCGGTATCCGGCTCATAGAAGCCCGGACACGACCACATCCGCCTCGACGAGACTGAACTCGTCAGGTAGGACATGACATGCCCCGCTAGGTGCTCCGAACGAAACCGATGATCGCAAAAAGCCGACGCGCCCGCCCTGCTCCGCAAACTCGACGCGCAAAAGCGCCCCGCCGTCCGCACACTGACGACAACCGGCATGACTTTTCTGAAGACCGTCGCCAGGTGCTGATCAGCGAAGCAGCGCGGCTGTTCGGCAACAAGGGCTACGAGAACACGTCAATACGTGACATAGCGGCCGCGGTCGGCATCCTGCCGGGGTCGCTGTATCATCACTTTCCCTCCAAAGAGGAATTGTTCACCGCCGTCTATTCCTTCGCCGTGTCGCAGTCGCTGGACGCAGTGAAAATGGCTCTGGCGGGCCGAGGGGATCCGTGGGCTCGCCTGGAAGCAGCCTGCATTGCTCATTTGCAAGGTCTGCTGGATAAGAATCGTTTTGCAGCGGTCCTGATCTCACACTTGTCGGTCTCCAGCCTTCCGGAACAGGTGGTCACTCTCCGCGACAGTTACGAAGCTGTGTTTAAGAATCTGATCGCGGAACTTCCATTGCCGGCAGGGATCGACCGGCGCATCTTCCGACTCGGGCTACTTGGGGCGATGAATTGGGCAATCACTTGGTATCGCCCCGGCAGCGAGACGCCGGCAAGCATCGCGCGGAAATTGTTGACCCCCGTCCGCCGCGAATAAGCGAAGCCATGGTAATTCGTCAGGTTACGCTGACGCGCCCCGCCAAACGTCTCGACCACGCGTGAATCGCGAAGAAGGGCTGCGCTGGCTCCGCGATTTGTCACCCCTCAGAAGGATAGAACGCAGGCCTCATCGGGGCGATGCGCAGGGCTGCCTTGGCATTTTACTCGACAAGAATGCCAAGGTCGTAATCGTCGCGAAGGCGAACGATGAGTCGGAACATCTCGGCGACGACAAGCGGGGCGAGCCCATCGAGGGCTCATCGAGCATGAGGACCTTCGGCTTGGCAGTGATCGCCCAGCAGACCGCGAGCATTTTCTGCTCGCCACCTGACATGGTGCCTGCAGCCTGCCAGCGCCGCTCGACTGGCCGGATGTATAGTTTGTAGTACCCACTTTTCTTAGATCGTGAGTCGTGATTCAAGATATGGATGGTACCCGAAGCAAGAGAAGTCCACCTTTCGCGGAAAGATCGCAAGGTGCTGGAGGCGTGTTGTCGCTCACCTGTGACGTTGCAGCGCGATTTGAAGCGGGCGCGGATAGTTCTGTTGGCGGCGGACGGGCGCAGCACCCGCTCGATCGCCAAAGAAGTCGGCGTTCAGCCGCGGATTGTTAGCCTTTGGCGGCACCGCTATGCCGATCACGGCCTTGAAGGGCTGCAAGACAAGCCGCGGCCCGGCAAGCAGCCGATCTATACGAAGGCCACCGACAAGCGGATTCTGAAGCTGCTGGATAAGCGTAAGCCTCCGAGGAGAGCCGCCTTGCGGCGGGCTGGCCTGATGGTTGAGAACTGTACGTATGGACAGCCATACGTACAGCGCGCTGAATCGACTTGAAGTGGTTGATACAGGCCGGCGGCGCCGCTGGTCTGAGGAGGAGAAGGCGCGGATTGTTTTGGAAAGCCTATCCGAGCCGCGCCTGGTTGCGGCGACAGCGCGGCGATACGGCTTATCACGTTCTCTGCTGGTGACCTGGCGAAGAGCCTTCGCAGCGAACCGGACCAAATCCGAGGCTGGGTTTGTCAGGGCAGTTATGGCCGAGGGCGGGCCGGTGGCGTCGGTGGCGGCCTCCTCGGAGAGCGCGACCGCACATTCGACGGAGCGTCGGATTGAGATCGAGCTGGCTGGCGGGCGGCGCGTCATTGTTGATGCGGGCATCGACGTTGAGGCGCTTCGCCGGATCATCGAGGCTCTGGATCCGCAATGATTCCGGTCCCTACGGGAGTTCGGGTGTGGCTGGCGACGGGCCACACCGACATGCGCAAAGGCTTCGCCTCATTGTCGTTGCAGGTGCAAGAGGTGCTGCGCCGCGATCCGCTGAGTGGTCATTTGTTCTGCTTCCGCGGGTGCAGGGGTGATTTGTTGAAAGTGATCTGGCATGACGGCCAGGGAGCATGCCTGTTTACGAAGAAGCTTGAGAGAGGTCGTTTTGTCTGGCCGTCGCTGGCGGACGGCGTGGTGTCGATCTCGCAGGCGCAGATGAGCTATCTGCTGTCCGGCATCGACTGGCGCAATCCCCAAGAGACCTGGCGTCCGACCAGCGTAGGCTGAGACTTTGTTATTTGAGTTTGGCAGCGAATGTGATTCCATCTGGCCATGGACTCCAGCGCCGACCTGCCGCCCGATCTTGCCGCCGCGCATGCAATGATTTTGGCCGAACGCGCGGCCAGGCTTGCGGCGGAAGCCAGGCTTGCTGAAGCGGCCAATGCCCAGGCGAAGCAATCGAGCACCGAAGCGCTGATTGCCCATCTCAAGCTCGAGATCGAGAAGCTACGACGCACGATATATGGCACGCGCTCCGAGCGGTCGGCACGGCTGCTCGATCAGCTGGAGCTTGAGCTTGAGGAACTCGAGGCGGGCGCGACAGAGGATGAGATGGCCGCCGAGAAGGCGGCCGGGAAGACGCAGACGGTGCGTTCGTTTGAGCGCAAGCGGCCGGTGCGTCAGCCCTTCCCCGACGACATCGAGCGAGAACGCGTGGTCCTGCCGGCTCCGACGCAATGCCCCTGCTGCGGGTCGGCGCGGCTGTCGAAGCTCGGCGAAAGCGTGACCTCGACGCTGGAGGAGATCCCACGCCGGTTCAAGGTCATCGACACAGTCCGGGAGAAGTTCAGTTGTCGGGATTGCGAGGCGATCACGCAGCCGCCGGCGCCGTTCCATGCCACGTCACGGGGCTATATCGGACCGCAGCTTCTGGCGACGATCCTGTACGACAAATTTGGCCAGCATCAGCCGCTGAACCGACAGAGCCAGCGCTTCAAATGCGAGGGGATCGACCTGTCGGTCTCGACGCTGGCGGACCAGGTCGGCGCCGGAGCGTTCGCGGTCAGACCCATCTTTGAATTGATCGAAGCCTATGTGCTCTCCGCCGATAGGCTCCATGGCGACGACACCAAGATCCCGATCCTGGCGAAGGGAAAGACGGACACCGGGCGGATTTGGACCTATGTTCGCGACGATCGGCCATTCGGCGGGCGAGATCCACCGGCGGCACTGTTCTACGCTTCGCGCGATCGGCGCGGCGAGCATCCCGCGCGGCATCTTCAGACCTTCGCCGGGATCCTGCAGGCCGATGCCTATAGCGGGTTCAACGCTCTCTTCGATCCCGGACGCAAAGCGCTGCCGGCCACGCCCGCCTTCTGTTGGGCACATGGCCGGAGGGCGTTCTTCGAACTTGCCGACATCGCCCAGAACGCTCGCCGCGGAAGATCGGCGACGGCGATCTCGCCCATTGCGCTGGAAGCGGTTCGTCGAATTGACCAGCTGTTCGAGATCGAGCGCGAGATCCATGGGTTGAATGCTGAGGAGCGGCTGCGGGTCCGCCAAGACAGAAGCGCGCCGCTGCTGACCGACCTTGAGGCTTGGCTGCGGGCGGAATCTGCCGGGCTCTCACGTTCGTCCAACGTGATTAAGCCGATCAACTATCTGCTCAACCGTTGGGAGGGCTTTGCCCGCTTTGTCCACGACGGAAGGATCTGCATGACGAACAACGCAGCGGAGCGAGCGTTGCGTGGTTTTGCTCTGGGAAGAAAGGCATGGTTGTTCGCCGGTTCTGATCGCGGCGCCGAGCGGGCTGCCGTGATGGCCACGCTTATCATGACGGCGCGTCTCAACGACATCGACCCGAAAGCCTGGCTTGCCGACGTCTTCGCGTGCATCGCCGACATGCCGCAGAACCGCCTGCACGAGTTGTTGCCCTGGAACTGGACGCCTCCTGCGTCGAGGTCTTCCGCCCAGGCGGCGTAGCCATGCACGTCAACAAGGTTCACGCCGTCTTCACCATCGCTCGCGTCGCAAAAGACCTCGGCGAAGACGAGGACTGGCTCTGGGACGTGGCCAACGGAATGGACACAGAGGATGGCGTCATATGGGTTTACGGCATAGGTGACGATCAAGTCATGGCGTTCACCGACTTCGGCATCGAAAACCTGACGGAGCTCATCAGGATGCACAAGGAAGACCCCCAACTCCTCAAGCGATGGAATCGCTGAGCCCCTGTCCGCGGCCTAGCTCGGACGGATACGGATAAGCCGGCTCCGCAACGCGGTCGAGGTGTTGATGATCAAGCCATCCGGATCATCGGCAGCAAGGACATTCTCCAGGCCGCCATTGCCGGCAGACAGAACGAGAACGGAAATGTTCGTGGTTTTGTACGCAAATGGCGCGCCATTCCGAATAAAACCACGAACTCATATATAATTGAAATACCGATATAATTCCAATCTCACACAGCAGACCGAAAACAGATCGATCTTTGCGCTCAGGACAGCTCCTCAAAATGACCTGTTTCACGCAGCCCCGACCGTGGTGACAACCTAATTAATTAGCTGCGATGTTGAGCCAATTCAACGCTGGCTCCGCGACGTCGCTGTTGGGCGCAGGCAATGGTTCGAACAAAAGGGGTTGCTCCAACGGTCGTTCTTGCTAGGGACTCGGATGGCTGCAACCTACGGGGGCACTGCCCACCAAGACCAAGCCCGATCAGTCACCCCTCCCCAAACACCGAGGACACTGGCCGTCTGCGGCTTTGCTGAGTTGACGCTTGAATTCCTCCCTGAGGGCCTCCCAGTCCCAACGCGTTCCATCCCTCTTGATGATCCTCTTGGCGCGTTCAAGAGCGTGGCGCTCGGCGGCGTCATCACCGACGCGAATCGTGACATCCGGATGGAATGGGCAGGCGGCAGTCGCTCGGGTTGTCTCCAGCGCATAGCGAACGGCTGCACTGAGATCCTCGAAGTGGGCACCGGTGGACATCATACCAACCCTCCTACGCTCAGGTAGCGGTGTCCGCTTTGGCGCTAGACTACCCTGACCGACGCACTCCAATCGGGTACGACGGGTTGCAAGACGCGAGGCCGGATCAGCGACCAGGCAAGAGTGGCACCTGATCTTCCTGGAGCGAAAACGGCCCCGGCCCTGAGGACAGGGGGCAATAAGGCCGGGGCCGCATTCCCCAGATTGCGCCGTATCGGCGGTAATCGACACACCTGGGATTGAATTCCGGAATTTTAGATCGGTCAATCTGGAAACCAGTAGTCTGCCTCCCATGTTCCGCTCGGGTCGCAAGCATTTCACGGGGCGACGCATGGAAGAAGATGGCCGAGCCATTAGCAAAGAGCCTCCGGTGATTGCCCGCGCGGGCTCGTTGCTGCGTTTCGTCGACCATCATTCTGTCGCGACGTCACCATTGATGATGTCGCCGAACAGCTCCCACTTGTCGCCCCTAAACTTCATCAGCTGAAGCGAGCTGATCGGCGCGAAGTCGGCAGGCCCGGTGTTGATTTTGACGCCGGGCAGAAGAGTGTCAGGGGTAAAATCCTTCAGGCTCGCTGCCTGCTTCATGACATTGGCGCGTGTTAGATCGTCGCCGCACATTTCAAGCACCTTCGCCAAAGTCTGGGCGGCCCCGTAACCATAGACGTGGCCACTGTCAGTCTTGTCGGCGCCCGGCATATACTTGTCGATGAATTCGGCCCACTTTTTCATGCCGGGGTCGCTGGCCCACTGCGGGTCAGTTGCGTCCTTGGCATAGGCCGCCGACAGTACTCCCTGAGCGTTGTCGAAGCCCGCGGGCTGCATCACGCTGCCAACGGAGGCCGACACGTTGGTGATGATCTGCAGCGGCCGCCAGCCGAGCTCAGCGGTCTTCTTGATGGTCTGCGCGCCGAATTTCGGCGTCGTGTAGATCAGCAGGACGTCGGGATTGGCGGCTTTGATCTTGACTATATGGGAGTCGGTCGAGGGCTCGGAGACCTCATAGCTTTCTTCCATGATGATGCTGGAAGCCTTGGCCCCGAAGCCGTCCTTGGTGCCCTTCACGTAGTCCTTTCCGAAGTCATCGTTCTGATAGAGAATTGCCACCTTCGCATCCGGCTTCTCCTTCATCAGCCATTTCGCATAGATTTGGGCTTCGCTTTGGTAGGACGGCTGCCAACCCATGGTCCAGGGAAAATGCTTCGGATCGTTCCACTTGGTGGCGCCAGTCGCCACGAACAGTTGCGGGATTTTCTTGGAATTGAGGTACTTTTGGATCGCGGTATTCGAGGGTGTGCCAAGCGGATTGAAAACGAGCAGCACTTCGTCGCTTTCGACGAGCTTGCGGACTTGTTCGACTGCCTTTGGGGGCGAGTAGCCGTCGTCATAGGTCACGAAATTGATCTTGCGACCGTTGATGCCGCCGCGGTCGTTGACCATCTTGAAGTAAGCTTCTTCGGTCTTGCCTATTACGCCGTAGGCGGATGCCGGGCCGCTATAGGGCATGATGTTGCCGATCTTGATCTCAGTGTCCGTGGCACCCGTGTCATACCTCTTCTGCGCCAGCGCGGTGCACGTCGAGAGACCGAACAAGGTGAGCGCAATAGAAGCAGCGGCGAGTTTGTCGGTAATGGCAGTCATTTTTGTCTCCCTTTATTCTCGATGAGTATCTTTTCTTGTGACGCGACGGCGCCGCATAACGTTCCGCGGGCCTCGGCGCTTGTCGCTGAGGCCATGCACGTCGCATGCACATAGTTTGTCAAGCCGCCGGGCGAGTCGAGCGTTGGAGCCGGGATCTCGACCCAGGCACCCGAGAGCAAGTTGCTGTGGCACCGAAGCTTCTGACGCGCGATCAGCTTGTTGGCTCCGATGCAAAGCGAGTGGCATCTTGGTCGAACGCAAAAAGCCGCGCATCGCAGCCAGCCTAGCCGCCAACATAAGCGCCTCTCCCACTCGCCAGTAGGGCGCCGTCGCCACTGACGATTCGTGTTGCGGCAACGCTCATCTGGCGCCCAATTTTGACAGGTCGACCAATTGCGCGCAGCGGGCCGGGTGTTGCAGGTCGGTGGAAATCCACGTGCAAATCAATGGTCGCGCGCGCTGTCCCTCCAAATGCGAGAATAGTGTACAACCCCGTCAGGTCGATCAATGCAGAAAGAATGCCGCCATGCGCGGAAGCGATCTTGGGATTGGACACGATCTCGTCACGCCAGGGCATTTCGAGGATCAGCTCATCCCGGGTTAGGGTAACCAGATTGAGGCCCAGCCAGCGATGGAAGGGCGCGACCTGCAGGCGCTCGCGCAACTGCTCGAGATCGTAAGGCTTGGTCTGCTCCGAACTCACCGGGCCACCTCAGCCCCGTGCGTACGAACCAGAAATTCAACGATGGCCTGGCCAAAGGCGTCGTTCTTGTCTCCGACCACCATATGTGTGGCTTCCGCAATGTCGCTATACTCGGCGTGTGGAACCAGGCTCCTGAAATGCGCCACGGCCTCGGGCGAGACCAGATCGCTTGACCCTCCCCGGATCAGGTGCACCGGCAAGCGCAATTGTGAAGCTGCGGCGCTCAAAGTCGCACGCCGACGATCGATGAGTTCGACGTCCGCTATTCGAGCCTGCATTACGCCTTCGATAAATGCGGGATCCCAATGCCAGTAGTACCTCGCGTTTTCCCCCAGACGAAGATACCGCTGAAGCCCCGGCGAAGCCTTTCGGCTTGGTCGGTGCGGCAAGTATTGAGAGATGATGTGCGCAGCCTCCTCCGGCGATGCAAAGCCTTCGCGCGCATGCGCGGCCATAAAGCCGACCACCCTGGCCACGCCTTCCGGCTCCATTTGCGGGGTGATGTCGACCAGCGTGAGCGATGCAAAACTGTCACGGCTGAGCTCGCCCTCGGCGACAATGCCTGCCAGCCCTCCAAGCGAAGCACCAATTAGAGCTGGCTTTCGGGCGCTGGCTTGCGCAATGGCCACAAGGTCGCTTGCAAAATCGCGGATATCATAGGCTCCGTCCGTGGCCCAGGAACTGTCGCCATGCCCGCGCATGTCGATCGCGATCGCGCGAAATCCATGACTCGCCAACAGTTTTGAGACAGCTTTCCAAGCGCGACGGGTCTGCCCTCCGCCGTGCGCCAGGACGACCGGGAAGGCCTGCTCATCCCCTTCGATCGACGCCGCGATCGGGTGGCCCTGGTGCCCGGTGAGCATCGTTGGCGTCATGTAGCTACCCGATACCGCCGAGTTGTTGCCCGACTAAACGATCCACAGAGAGCGCGGCATCGCTTCCTGCTTCGATCATATGTCCTGGCCATGCCGACCTGGGATTCGGATTTCGAAATGCGTTCGATTGTTGTGCAACGCCTTTCATCGCCAATCTCTTCGACCCCAGCCATTGCTCGTCACCCCGGAAGTGGCAGGGTTTCGCTCCCACCGCAAACAAAGAGGCCGGCTGAGCTGTTGCGCGAATTAAGGATTGGCGATCGGCTCATACAAACAGGATACAAGCAAGACCAGGATTGCGATGGCAATCGCGAAGACCAGCCCAGCGCCAATTAGCGTGAAAATTGATACCGGGCTGAATTCGGCTTTCTGGTTCATGGGCGCATCCCTCATCGCTTCCACCTATTTTTCATTGGACGATGGACTGGGCGAGCGCCGCACCCAAGGCCCGACTTTTTAGGCCCGAACATCAATAGGCTATTTTGCTTAAACAAGCAAGCTTATGATAGGCTTGCATATAAGATGCCGCAATGGAGCGAGCCCATGCGGAAGCGATTGGCTTGATTGGGTCAGACTCGATCACCGCGGAAATGACTGATGTCAAAGGCAATCCTGTATCTCATCCCTCTCCTGCCGCTCGTGGCGCTCTCGCCGTCGCGGGCGATCGCTTGGCCCGACGCCACCCCGGTTCTCTTGCAGAAGCAAGCTGCAGCTCAAGTCGACAACGAGGATACCGGCAATGATGCGGCTAGACGTGAACTCGAGCTCTTCCGCGCAGCCAAAGTGCCCTTGCGGCGGGCGATTGCGATCGCGGAGAAACTGCACGCCGGATCGAGGGCTGCGGATGTCACCTTCGATAGCTCGTCGGGATCGGCCGTTTACAAGGTAAGAACGACCAGGAAATCTCGGATCTGGGAAAATGCAATCGATGGGAAAACCGGAGACGTTGCGGGCCGGGAAACTGTCCTGTCCCTGGAGAATCTCGATGCCAACGATCGGAATGATTTCGTCGCCCTGGAGGGCGTTCGGCAAAAATTGTCGGACGCCGTGCTTATCGCGGAGAGGGCTGCCGACGGAAAGGCTATTGGCGCAAGTCTTCTGAACAAGGATGGCAAGCTGCATTTCCTTGTCCTGATCGTTAGCAGCGATCACCTGAAAGAGGTTGTTCTCGAACCGCCCAGAGCAAGGCGTCCATGATAGATTCCTTTGCTTCCCTATGATCCGGCTCCGTGGGGCGGCTCAGCGTCCTCATCAGTTGGCATTGATCGTCGGCATCGCAGTGGCGGCGGATCCGAGGCGCGTGGCCCACTTCAGCGTCGATCAATGCCCCCCTGGGCTTCACCGCGGCTTTCATTTGTGGCGGCTACGGGGAACTGCTTTGTCCCTTGACGTGTTTTCGGAATGCGCGGCAATGTTCGATGGTGCCGGATCGGGGACCCCAGCCGTGGATAGTCTTAGCCATCGGATCAGAGAAATAGTTGGCCGGCATTTGAATGTTGCGCCGGAAAAGATCACCGAGTCGGCGCGGTTTATCGAGGATCTGGGTGCCGATAGCCTTGACATAATCGAGCTCATCATAGCCTTCGAAGAAGCCTTCGGCTGCGAAATTCCCGACGAGGTCGCAGAGTCGATCGTTGCGGTGGCAGACGCGAGGCAATATCTTGAAGGCAAAGTAAAGACGTAGTCGGTTATGCGCACCGCGGCGCGTTGCGTACGGGGGCCTGCACGACGATGGGAATCGATCGCTCGCGGTCAGGGGTCCTCCATTGGTTTGCGGCAATTCTTCGCGAGGGGACGCCTTGCGAGGTGGGACCCGGCCATCGTTCACTTTGCCGATCACGGTAGGGCCGCGTATCAATCCTCCTGCTTTGCGCGCAAGCAAGTGCTTGACCGCAGGGCGGCGTCCGGCAGCGGCGATTCAATCATTCTTGGCCGAGCACCTGACGGCGGCTGGAGCGCCCATCCCGAGACGGGAATGATCGACAAAATTCCTGCTGGGCAGACGTCCGTCATCGCCAGCGCACTATCGCTTTGCCCCCTTTGGCTCTCATCCCGCCTGGACGTCCTCGCATTTTGTATGGTGCCGGCGCTTGACCGTTACATATGAGCTAGCTTATAATATAAGTTAGTTATTGGAGATTGAGCTTATGACCCGTGGTTCCGTAGACCAGTATTTCCTGTTCACCCTCGCCGAGTTGCAGCGCGTGCTTCGCGTCTATGCAGACAAGCAAGCCGCGCGCTTCGGTATCACCCGGGCACAATGGGCAGTTCTGGCCAAGGTGGAACGGAACGAGGGTATGAGCCAGGCGGAACTTGCCGAGCAGATGGAGATGCAGCCGATCACGTTGACGCGGCTGGTTGACAAGCTGTGCGAGAACGATTGGATCGAGCGACGCGGAGACGCAAACGACCGTCGCATCAACCGGCTCTATCTTCGGAAAGCTGGACGTCAATTGCTCGGGAAATTGAGCGGTCTGCGATCCGAACTCACGGCCACCGCGCTCGACGGCATTCTCCCGGCGGAAGCCCACCGTCTCTTAGCGCAACTCGAAACAATCAAGGACAACGTGCGAAACGCAATTCAAAATGCCGGCGCCGCGCAGGTACGCAAGGAGCCCCGCTATGGCTGATCAGGTCGTCAAATTCGCGCCTGAGCAGAAGGCCGCGCCGCCCGACGGTAAGCCGACCAGGAAGACCGCTGCCGAACCGCGCCGCCGTACGATGGCGGGTCTGCGCCGTTATCGGCGTTCTCTTCTGTTGGTGGTGCTGCCCATTGCTGCCGCACTCGGCGGACTGACTTTTTATCTGCACGGCGGACGTTATGTCGGCACCGATGATGCCTATGTCGGCGCCCAGAAGGTGCTGATTACACCCGACATTTCTGGCAAGATCATCAAGGTGCTGGTTAGGGAAGGCCAGACAGTGAAGCAGGGGGACGAGCTGTTCGAGATCGACCCCGTGCCGTTTCGCCTCGCAGTAGACGAGGCTAAGGCCCAGCTCGCCCAGGCGAAAACCAGCTACGACAATCTGGTCGCCAACGTGAATATCTATGGCCGGATGCTAGATCTCGCCCAGCAGGGCGTCGATCTGAAGCAGCGCGATGTCGAACGCAAGCAGCAACTCGTGAAGAACAATTTCGGGTCGCAGCTCGACCTCGACAACGCGGCCAATGCGATGGTGACCGCGAGCGCACAAGTGCAGTTCATCAAGCAGCAGCTCTCCAACGCCAGGACGCAACTGCTCGGCAATCCCGAACTGCCGCTGGAGCAGTTTCCGCCCTATGCCCAGGCCAAGGCGAAGCTGGAGGATGCCGAGCGCAACCTCGATCACACGGTCCTGCGCGCACCGATGGCGGGTATCGCGACGCAGGTGGACCAGATCCAGCTTGGCCGCTTCGTGGCCGCGGGCTCACCGGTGTTTTCCGTCATCGACGTTGCTCATCCCTGGGTCGACGCCAATCCAAAGGAGAGCGACCTTACCCACGTCGCGGTCGGACAAAGCGTGACGCTCGAGGTCGACGCATTCCCTGATCATGTGTTCAGGGGCACGGTCGGTTCACTCGCGCCCGGCACTGGCGCGCAATTTGCGATCCTGCCGCCCCAGAATGCCACCGGCAATTTCGTCAAGGTGGTGCAGCGCGTGCCGGTGCGGATCTATTTCGACGAGAACGACAAGTACGTGAAGAGGCTGAAGGCCGGCATGAGCGTCTATGCCACCATCGACACCGGTCACAAGCGTACGCTCGCCGGCCTGCTCGGCCTGTCGGCGACCGCCAACCAGGACAAGGACTGACGTCATGTCGGGTCCGCTGCCTCCGGGCCTGCGCCGGAACATGGTGACGATCTGCGCCATGACCGCAACGATCATGCAGGCGCTGGACACCACGATCGCCAACGTCGCCCTGCCTTACATGCAGGGCACGCTGTCGGCATCGCAGGACCAGATCAACTGGGTGCTGACCTCCTATATCGTGGCTGCCGCCATCATGACTGCGCCTGTGGGGTGGATCGCCAACCGCTACGGGCGCAAGCGCATCTTCATCATCTGCTCGGCCGGCTTCACCTTTGCGTCGGTGCTGTGCGGGCTGGCGCAAGACATCAATCAGATGGTGCTGTTCCGCCTGCTGCAGGGCGTGTTCGGCGCGGCGCTGGTGCCGCTGTCGCAGGCCGTCATGCTCGATTCCTACACGCTTCAGGAGCGGGCGAAGGCGATGTCGATCTGGGGCATGGGCGTGATGATGGGCCCGATCATGGGGCCGTCGCTGGGCGCCTGGCTCACCGAAACCTATTCCTGGCACTGGGTGTTTTTCGTCAATCTTCCGTTTGGCGCACTGACGGTGCTCGGCCTGATGGCTTTCATGGACGAGACCAAGAAGGATCTCACCTTGCGGTTCGACTTCTTCGGCTTCGCGGCACTCGCAGTCGCCATCGGGTCACTGCAGCTCGCGCTTGACCGCGGCGAGCAGCTGGGTTGGCTCGAATCCAACGAAATCGTTGGCGAGTTCATCGTCTCGGCCGTGGGCTTCTACTACTTTTTCGCCCACTCCTTCACGACCTCGCGTCCGTTCATCCAGTTCGCGCTGTTCAAGGACCGCAATTTCGTGACCGGCTGCATCTTCATGACTGTGATGGGGCTGGTGCTGTACTCCACCATGGCGCTGGCGTCGCCGTACCTGCAGAACGTCATCGGCTATCCGATCATTACCGCCGGCATGTTGCTTGCGAGCCGCGGCTTCGGCACTTTCCTGGCCATGATGATGGTCGGTCGCCTCATGCGCTACTTCGAGGCGCGCACGTTGATCATTTCGGGACTGGCACTGACGGCAGGCTCGCTGTTCCAGATGACGGGCTGGACCGAAATGACTCAAGTTCCGGAGATTGTGACCGTCAGCGTCTTCCAGGGTTTCGGTTTCGGCCTCGTTTTCGTGCCGCTATCGACCGTTTCGTTTCTAACGCTTCCAAACCATCTGCGCACCGACGGCACCTCGATGCTGACGCTGTTGCGCAATGTCGCAAGCTCGATCGGGATCTCGATCGTGATCGCCCAACTCACCCAGGGAACGCGCCGCACTTATGCGATCCTGTCCGAACACATCAACCCGTTCAACCACGCCCTGCAGATGCCTGACGTCAGGGGCATCATCAACCTGTCCACCGACGCTGGACGCGCCATGGCGGACAAGATGGTCGCCGTTCAGGCGCAGATCATCGCATTCTCACAAGACTATCAACTCGTCATGCTGTTCATCCTCGTCTCGATCCCGCTCGCCATCATGATCGGATCGACCAAGGCCGCTCTGCGCAAGCAAACGGCAGGGCCAGAGCACGCAGTGATGGAGTGACGACACGCTGCTGTAAAGCATTCCCAGACTTCGGTAGTTGTCGTTCTCATGCGCTGATGTTGCCAACCAGGTGAAAGTTTTAGCGTGAGGTCACGATGAAGGTGCGGGAGCTGGTCAAACTTCTTCAAGATCTGCCTGATCAGGATGCCCGGGTTGTCATAGGAGAGGGTCAGCAGCCCGATGTCTGGCTCCTAGCCAGGTCAGCGTTTTCGTGGTTCGAATCATATCAAGCAGCCTCAGCGAGCTTGTAGGACCAGGTATGGATGATGGGGTGGCGATTGACGTCGTCGATGCCGGCCATGATGCGCTCCGTGAGCTCGTGTTTTGATGTCACCCGGATGTGACGCAGGACGGAGCGGGCGAATTTAGAGAAGAAGCCCTCAATGAGGTTGAGCCAGGAACCGTGCTTGGGCGTGAAGGTAAGTTCGAAGCGGCCTGCGGGTCGTGTGTCGAGCCAGGCTTTGGTTTCTCTCGATATCTGTGCGGAATGATTGTCGAGGATCAGCTTGATCGCCGTGCCGGCCGGATAGGCCGCGTCGAGAAGCTTGAGGAATTCGACGAACTCGCGGCTGCGGTGGCGGTCTCTGACAAGAGCGTGAACCTTCCCCGTCAGCAGATCGATCCCCGCCAACAGGCTGAGCGTGCCATGGCGTCGATACTCAGAATCGCGCATGGACGCCTGGTACGGGAGGCAAATCTGGCACCGTCGTCGCGATGCCTGAATCCCCGGCTTTTCATCGTAGGAGACGATCGCCACCGGCTTGTCCGACCCAAGGCAAACAGGGGAGCAGGTCAGGTTACATGCATCGCTAGAACCGTTATTCGTATAAGCGGTTCTCCAGCATCGCCACATCGGCGACAAGGGAATTCCAATCTCTATCAAACTCCTCTCCGATAGAGTCCCAATTGCCAGCTCTTTCGGCGTTGGAGCATTTCACTTCCAGCCGCTCCCTATGTTGCTGAATCTGGTCCAGGAGGGCCTGATTCGCATTGGAAAGTTTGCCGCGCTCGCGAAGGGCCTCTTTCAAAGCACGCAAACGCTGGGAAAACGACTCTATTTCTTTTCGCATAACTTCGGATCCAGGGTCGATCATTTACTTTACCCTCTTTTCAAAATCTACACGAGAGAATGAAGTGAACGCCATCCTCCGCTTTGATCCGAATCAACGAATCAACGGAGGCGCGGTTCACAAGCTGCCAGCTAGAATTTGAGGCCGGCATTGGTCCTATAGCTTAAAGAATCTATCGCAATTGGCGGCCTCGCTGCTGGCAATGTGATCGAGCAGTTACCAAATCTCGGGTTGAATGCCATTTCGCCCAGCTTCACATTGGACGTGACAAGCCACAGCGGCCAGTAAGTTGCCCAGCAGAATGTCTCAGGCCCCGTTGTTCCGAACGGATTGACGGCACTGCCGGTCGCTATGCGCATCTTGATTTCGGGGCGTGCGCCAGAAACGCTGGCCAAGCGCGGAAGCATCAATCACAAAACCGTTGGTGTCGTCGATCGACAGTCCATTCGAAACGCGGGCGCAGATCTTCGATAAAATTCCAATAACCTTTGACGAAGTTCCAGCCGCATTGCTCTGCCGTCGTCCTTATCACTTCTGGATTGGTCCACGGAAATTCGATGGCGAAAAGAGCCGCGCGCCATTCCGCCCCCTCGTGCTTGCGCTTCGGCTTTGAAGGTGGCGAGGCAGACGATTTGAAAGAGCATGCGTTAACCAGCCACGGTTCGGCCCACAACCATCGGCGACGCAGGCAACGTTCAATTTCCGGCATGGTCATCATGTGGCTGGGTCTCCAGTTTGAGGTGAGAAGATGCAGCGGGAGCGCTCGTGGCGCCGGAGCTGGCCGGGGTTGCGCAGTCGACACGAGCGCGGCTGTCGTGAGCTTCGGCCTGCCGGCCATTGTCGCCGGCATCGTGCCGCACGGCACGGCTGAAGTGATCGCCGTATTCGGCCGGGGCACGGATATGACTACAAAAGGCATGGCACCACATCGCTGTTCGCCGCCCTCGACATTGCGACCGGACGGGTCATCGGCAAGTGCTACGGACGCCACCGTGCCGCCGAGTTCCGCAAGTTCCTCGACGAGATCGAGGCCGCCGTGCCACGAGAACTCGATGTCCATCTCGTCATGGATAACTACGCTACACACAAGACCCCGCTGATCCGGCGATGGCTGGCTAAAAGGCCGCGTTGGCATGTGCACCTCACCCCGACCAGTTCGTCATGGCTCAATCAGGTCGAGCGCTTCTTCGCGCTCCTCACAGATAAAAAGATCAGGCGCGGCGTCTATCGCAGTGTCGCTGCCCTTAGGGCCGACATCACTTCGTTCATCGACCGACACAACGCCGATCCCAAGCCGTTCCGGTGGAGCAAATCCGCCGATGACATCCTCGCTTCCATCGAGCGCTTCTGCCGCCACAATGCCCCAGCCGAACACAACGCGATATCGAAAGCGCACAAGAAAGCGCGAGTGAAGAGACGGTTTTTTGAACTGGAAAAACGGAATGACGCCGCCATGCTCATCGATCCTCCCTAAGGGAGATACCGAACCCAACGAGCGCAATCCCCCCGAACAACGCATCGAAAACGAAGATCAGTGGCGCGATCGTCGTCGACATGACGAAGAACCATGCGAAGGTGATCCAGAAGCCGCAGAGCATGGCGACCAACCCAGAGCACAAAATCCAACTTGCGCCCTCCTCCGGAGAAGCTGTCAAACCGATCCAGATTCGGACCACGCCACTCGCGAACATTAGGGAGAACACGTAGAGCAGCGATGACGCGTGCGTGAAGTTCTCATCCCTGGAAAGAAACAGACCGGCGAGCAGACAGGATGCACCGCCCAGCAACCAATCAACGTAGAGCGCTCCTCTCGCGATTCTTGTGACGAATAATATGACTGCAATTCCGCCGAATATCGCCGAGCTACCGCTTAGATGGCCCGGCAGATGTTGAGCTGCGACGAGTGCATCGATGAGGGCGACGGTGCTAAGTGCGATGAGAATTCCGCCGAGAAACAGGAATCTCAGCCAATCGTTGCTGCCGCGAAACCTGTTTTCAAACAGCTGCCGACGGCGTTCAATTACGTTTTCGATTCCACTGTCTCTCATTCGACGCATCCATGACTGAGGAAATCGCCTGAACTTCATCCGATCATTGTGATTTCACGAAGGAACATCAGCGCTTCACGAGGTGATAGTGACGTCGGAATGATGCTCACGATCGGCCTTGCTGAACCTTGCCTTGAGTTTTTCGCGCAGGGTCTGAAAGGTGACATACAGCATGGGAATCAGGACAATCCCCAGCGTGCTAGCGGCTATCATGTCGACGAATACCGGCGTGCTGACGTTACGCCGGGCGATCATCGATGCGCCAATGGCCCAGACCAGCGGCACAAGACCGAGGATGAAGGCAAAGGATGTCATCATCACCGCGCGGAAGCGCAGTTTTGCGCCGAGTATGGCTGCTTCCTTGATGCCGAGACCGTGCTCGCGTTGCTCTTTGGCAAACTCGACGATCAGAATGCCGTTCTTGGCCGCGAGCGCAATCAACACGACGAGACCGATCTGCGCATAGAGATCGAGCGTTACGTTCGCCAGCACGAGACCAGCGAAGGCGCCGAACACGCCAAGTGAAACGGACAGCAATACCGGGACAGGAATGGTCCAACTCTCGTACAGGGCGACAAGGAAGAGGTAAGCGAAAAACAGAGCGAGGGCGAGAATGATTGACGTCTGTCCCTTGGCTTTCTGCTCCTGATAGGCCGTTCCGGTCCATTCGAAGGCATAACCAGGAGGCAATGCGCGGCCTGAGACCTGGGTCATCGCATTCATGGCGTCTCCGGACGAGACATCCGGCGCTGCCGAGCCGTTGACCGTGACGGCACGGTAATTGTTGTAGCGGGTAATGACCGCAGGCCCCGTTATCGTCCTCAGCTCCGCGATCGACTGTAGAGCGACCATCGTGCCACTCGCATTGCGAACATAGATGTCCCAAAGAGCCGGGATATCCCTTCGGCCCGTAGCGTCGGCTTGCAGGTTGACCTGCCAGGTACGGCCGAAGAGATTCAAATCGTAGAAGCCGCCAAGCGTGGCTTGCAGCGCGGCGAAGATGTCATTGATACTGACCCCAAGTTCTTGCGCCTTTTCCCGATCAATATCGAGATACAGGGAGGGAGCAGCTGCACTATAGGTACTGAAGACCCGCGTAAGACGTGGATCCTGATTGGCTTGATCGAGCAGCCCCTTTGCCACGCTACCGAGCGCCGTCGGGTCGGCACCGTCAAGGGATTCGAGCATGTATTCGAAGCCGCCGCTGGTCGACAGTCCGACGACCGGCGGCAGATTGAACGGAAAGACGGTAGCCGCCCGGATATTCTGGGCCTGACCGAACACTTGCGCGATCAACATTTGCGCTTTGTCCGCCGCTGCCTTGCGATCCTCGAACGGATTGAGTCTGACGATCATGAAGGCATTGTTGCTGGCGGAATAACTGTCGAGCAACGAGCCCGCTCAAGACTAAACAAAAGGTCTTCCTTCTTGACTTCGGCGCCTTCGGCAAAATGTCGTTCATCGATAAAGGCTGTCACGCGGGCAACGAGATCGACGCGGTTCGGCGCAGCATACGCCCGTTGATCTCGGTGGTCTCCGTGATTGCCATGACCCCGGCCTTGGAGACTCCGATCGTTGGAGGCGCAACTGGCCCCGTTTGAGCAATGGCTGAAGGAATGTTCCAAGCTGCGGTAAGCCCTATTCCGAAAAGTACCGCTTTTGATGAGGATGGAAACATGAGGGTCGATTCCGAAGGGCTGCATCGGGTAAAGGGCGCAGCAGGTTTATACAAACGATCCGTATGTATGTAAATAGAATGCCCGATCTACTCGAAAAGGCTAATTGATTCAAAGAATGAGACGGACCAAAGAACAAGCGGAAGAAACCAAGCGGGCTATCCTGAAGGCCGCTGAAATGCTCTTTCTCGAAAAGGGCTACGAGTCTGTCTCCCTCGATGAAATCGCCTGCGCGGCCGACGTCACCCGCGGGGCCGTGCATTGGCACTTCCGCAACAAACAGGGCCTGCTGTTCGCAATTCGCGAAGAGATGCGGATGCCGATGGAGGAACTCGCGGAACGCCTCTCCGCCGACACGACGCTGGCGCCCCTGGATGCTTTAGCCGAGGTCATATCGGCTACGTTCAAGCGACTTCAGGCTGATCCTCGCCAACGGCGCCTTCTCAAAGTTCTACTCAATCTCGACAGCACGGATGCCGAGGATTCGAACCGAGGCAATTTGTTCGAACAGCGACTGCGCGCATCGCTCCAAACTGTTTTCGAGGCGGTGGCACGCACACGCAAGATGCCGGCACCCTGGACGCCGGCCTCGGCGGCTTTGGCATTTCAGGCTACGGTGAGCGGCCTCGTGAACGAATGGGCACGCGGGAAGACGAACTTTGAACTCGTGCCGGATGCCGAAGCAATCATGCGAACGATTCTTCTGGCGTGGGATGTGATGACGAGGCCGGAGTTTCCTGAACTGGCAAGAGATCACAAGCTACTTCGCGGAAACGACAGTGACTGAGATTTGTTCAGAATGTTCTTCCGTGACGACTAACAAGCCCCTCGAACCTCCATGCGGTCGGTGTCACAACTAGAGTCCAGCATTCGAAGGTACTTCGCTTCCGCGGCGATGGGCCCCCGGCATCGTCGGGCGAGTTCCTGCCGGGGGAGGTGCGGGGGCAATGATGTGCCGGAACGCCGTGGCTTTCTACAAGTTCTGCTCCATAGCTCGTAGGCGTTCATGACTTTCAATAAGCCTCCAGAGCCGCTTTGCCGTATTTCTGATAACGTTGCCGCACGGTCCGCATTTCGGCTTCGTCCAGAAGCTCGATATGACCTGCCGCTTTGGCAAAACAGAACTGCCGCGCCAGCATTTCCAGTTTTATGGTCTTGGCCAGCGCCTTGGACAAGGTTTCTGCGACACAGACCATTCCATGGTTGGCCATCAAGCAGGCCGTGAAGCCTTCGAGTGTTGCAACGACCCGCTCTGCAAGGGCGACTGTACCGAATGTCGCATAAGGAGCGCACGGAATTTGCGATCCACCGAACGCAGCCACCATATAGTGGAAAGCGGGTATCGGCTGGCGCAGACAGGACAGCGCAGAGCAATAGTCCGGATGGGCGTGGATCACGGCGCTCCCCCGGCCAGCCTTGTACAAGCCTGCATGGATCGCCCATTCGCTTCAAGGAATACCAGGCGAAAGCGCCTGTCCCGCCAGATCTGTCGGGACGAAATCTTCGGGACGAATGGTGCTGGCTTCGGCCCCGGTGGGACTGATCAGCATGTCATCGCCGAAGCGTACGCTGATGTTGCCGGCACCCGCATGTCAGTCCGGCTTCTTCGATCTTCCTATAGACATCGTACGCATCGTTTCGCGCGGACGCTTCCAGCCTCGCACTTTCGCCCGGCATTACTGCTCTCCCCGCTCCATCGTCGACAACATATCCATGAACATATTTTCGGGGCCGAGCTTTCCACCCTTCAGGCAAAAGGCAGGAGGTGCTGTGGGAGGGGTGGCGTCGCGAGACGTCCCCCTATCCCGATCAATCCTGAGAATGAAATAATGAAATTGCAGGGTTCCGATGCCCGAACATCAAAATCCTGCAATCCCAAAACCGTCCACAACGACGAATGCGATTCTGGCTCAGTCGCTTAGCCGCTCTTCACGGACGACGCATTACTTCGGAAAACCGGTCCGTCCGCAGACGCCGCATTTCGACTTCATTTGTGTTTTTTTGTCTTCTCGATCTTCATGGTGACGAGGACCCACCAGACGCTCACTTTCGCCGATTGACGGCAGCGAACCACGAGGCAGCGGACGGCGTGATGCCGCGGATAGGTCGTCTCCTGGAGGGCCTTGCCTGGCAAGCGTATCCTTCACCAGCGCGTAGCCCTGCTCCTGATTATAGCCGATCGAGATGTCGGAAAAGTCGTAGTCGCGCGATGAGGACTCGCCGGTTCGGCCCTCGCGCACGAAACGGGTGATGCTGGTGGCGGCGCCATCTCCCATCAGCTCGATATAGAGTGGCCGCTGCCTGATCTTGCTCCCAATCGCGGGATCGACCAGATCGAGGATGCCCTCGACCAGTCTGCGATAGCCGCCGACGAGCTCGCGCAAACGCAAGTCGCTGCGCACACGCTCGGAATAGACGATCTCATCGCGCCGGGCCATCACCTCCATCATGTTGGTGGGCAATGGACGCTGTCCGGCAAACAGATCGACGATGAAGACGCGCTTGCCGTCGGGCCCGCAGCGGTCGATGACGATGTCGAGCGGCGAATTGCTGACGATGCCGCCATCCCAATAGGCTTTGCCGTCGATCTCGGTCCAGGGGAAGCCCGGCGGCAGGCTGCCGCTGGCGAGCACATGATCGGGCGTCAGATCGTCCACATAGCTGTCGAAGACCTCGAGTTCGCCGGATGTGACGTTCACCGCGCCGACCAACAGGCGAACAGGGCTCGCCTTCAGCGATGAGAAGTCGACATAGCGGGCGATCATTTCACGCATCGGACCGACGTCATAGAAGCTGGTCCAACCGGCCGGCGGTGTCATCGGCGCCGAAAAGGACGGTATCCAGCGTGGGCGAAAGAAATGAGGTACGCCGAACGTCAAAACCCCCATGGACGCAACGGCACGCGCGGCGTCCTCTCCCAGAGCTGCGGGTGAAGCGACGGCGATCTCCGACCAGAAGGCTTCCAGTGCCTGCGTGGCATGGCGTGGATTGCCTGCGATGATAGCCCCGTTGAGCGCGCCGATGGAGATCCCAGCGACGATGTCCGGGAAGATTTGCTCCTCCTCCAGCGCCTTCACGACGCCGCATTCGAATGCTCCCAGCGCACCACCGCCCTGCAACACTAGCACCGTCTGGGTCGGGATGGCATCGAGCGGAAAACCGGGATCGTGAAGCCTCTCCTTCACCTCGCGCAGATTGACTCGATAACGGATCAGCCCCTCGATGCTGCGCGTTTCCTCCACAGGCCGGCCGACCGAGAAGAGCGCGCGTGGCACGTCGTCCTTGAGATAGACGAGAGCAAGCGATTTGTCGGCCAGCGATCCCCGCGCGATGCGCTCACGAGTGCCCTCGGGCGCGCCGAGCATGCTGAAGCTGATATCGCCGATGTCGCAGAAGAAGTAGGACACCTCGTCATAGCGCAGCCGGTGCCCGAGCATATTGTGCGCAGCCAACCGTCCCTGCTTGACCGCACTATCCCAGTGCTCGATGTGCCGACGGCTGGCGAAAACCGGGTCAAGGAAGCTCGTCACGTCGCCGGCGGCGAAGACGGATGGAGCGCTGGTTCTGAGCTGATCGTCGACGACGACAAGGCCCGCATCGAGGCTGATGCCGGTTGCCTTCAGGAAGTCGGTGGCCGGCTCTACGCCGATGCTGACCACCATGAGGTCACAGGGCAGAGCCAGGCCGGAGGCGGTCACGACCTCATTGATCCGCCCCGCTCCATGGATGGCAGCGACGGTGTCCGACAACAGCAGCTTTGCACCGCGCTCTTCCGCGTGGCGCCTGAAATAGTCCGACACCCGTCCCGACTCGAGGTGGGGGAGCAGGAGGTCACGGCATTCGATGATTGTGACGTCGAGACCGAGATCGAGCAGCGACATCGCGATTTCCACGCCGAGGAAGCTTCCGCCCAGCACCACGGCTTGTTTTGCGCCGGCTGCGATCTCGCGCCGGATCGCTGCGCATTCGGTCATGCCGCGCAGGTGATGCACACCATCTAGTGTCCCGATCGATAAATTCGCCTTATTCTGGCCTGATATGGCAAGATGCGTGGGCCGCGCCCCGGTGGCGATCAGGAGGCGATCGTAGCGGATGGATTTTTCCTGCGACGACCAGACGATCCGGGCTGCCGTGTCAAGTGAGACTGCTTCCGCGTTCAGCACCAGCTCAATCCGCCGTTCGCGATAGAACTCGGCCGGATGGAGAAGAGTCTTCTCCTCGGGCCAGCTTCCGACCAGGAACTGTTTCGACAGCGCTGGCCGATAGTAAGGCGGCCGATCGTCAGCCGAAAGGACCATGATCGAGGCCGATGGATCCTGAAGCCGGAGCGTGGCGGCCGCGGCCGCCCCGGCCGCGCCGCCTCCCAGGATTAGATGATCAATCTCGATTGGAGCTGTCATATCTTTCTCTGCTCGAAGTAAGCGACGATCGAGGTTTTGGCAAAGCGACACCATTCGCCGCGGCATCGGACACATCAAGTGTACCGTCAGACCGATCCGACACACATGTCAGACTTTTCCATATTCCGGCTTTGCGCACCAGGAGGCTGGAGCACCCCGGCGGCCATCAGGGCGCCTGCGGCCACGATGGTGACCATCGTGAGAGCCCAAGCGACATAAAAGCGATGGCCGATCAAAGCACCGCTCATGAGGGGAGCCACGATGTTGGCACCTGACATCAGTGATTGATTGAGGCCCATCATCACGCCTTGGCGATTGATGGCAGCACTTCGCGACAGCTCGGCGGTCAGGGTGCCGCGGATGAATATGGCGCCGAGATTGATCATCGTGAGGAAGACCGCGAGCAGACCGACGCTGGTTGTGACGGCGATTCCGCAGAAGCCGGTCCCCATGCACGCGAACGCGGCTACGACGATCGTTCGGTCGGATGCCAGTGCGTTGGCGCGGGTGATCAGAAGGCCCTGGACGATCATGTTGATGAAGCCGGCATAGGCGAAGACGCAGCCGAGCTCTCTGGCTCCGAAGGAATGCCCATTCCAGCTGAAGCGCGCCGAAAGGAACAGCGCGATCTGGGACAGAAACATCGAGTTGACGAAGAAAAATATGATCAGAAGACCGAGTATACCCCATGCATAGCGCATCCCGAGCATGGTCCGCGCGGCCTTCCGCTTGGAAATGCGCTGCATGTAGAGCCGCTCGGAGGCATCCGCCGGCAACAGACCGACGGTCGCCAGGATGCTGATCAGCGACAGCAGGGCGGCCGCCCAGACCGGCGCCGTGCTGCCGTATTGGACAAGAAATCCAGACAGCGCCGGCCCGACCAGGAGACCGGTGCCAATGGCGCCAGAAGTTGCTCCGAGCGCCTGCTTGCGAGTGTCGGGTGTCGAGTGCTCGGCTGCATAGGCATAGGCCACGGAGATGTTGCCGGAGGTCAGTCCGTCGACGATTCGCGCCAGGAATACCAATGTCAGGCTGTTGGCAACCGCGAGCAGCAGGAATCCGGCCAGCGTTCCGATCTGGCTGACGACCAGAACTTTCCGCCGTCCATAGCGGTCCGATAGCATTCCGACCACGGGGCCGGCCACGAGCTGGCATACGGCATAGACGGAGACCAGGGCACCGATCACGAGCGGCGTGGCCCCCAACCGTTCCGAGTAGAATGGAAGCAGCGGCAGGATGATTCCCAATCCGGTCGCGTCCACCGCCACGACGATAAAGGTTGGGATCAGCGAAAGGCCCCGCGCGCGACCTCTCCTCGTGAGATCGTCTTGCAGCGGGAGAAGATAATCTGTGTCCATCGTGGCTTTTTGTTTCGCTTTTTTTGCCAGGCGCGGCGGCCCCATAACGGTTACCCGCCGATCGCGGTGCTCCCGCGTCGCATGGCAAATGCCGGGATGACGGCAAGAAAAAACAGCATGGCGACGACGTAAAAGCCGTCCTGATAGGCGAACAGCCGCGCCTTTGGCACCAGGACCGTCTCCAGGAAAGCCATGCTGCCCGGGTGGACCCCCGTCGGCAGTCGGGCGCCGAACGGGTTGCCCCAATGGGAAAAGATGATTGCGAGTCGGGTCAGCACCTCGATCCCGGCAGGGTTGGCCGGTGTCAAAGCCTGGGCCAGCGCCTCGCCGTGGAAGGTCGTGCGCTGATCGATCAAGACCGACAGGAGGTTCACGCCGAAAGCCCCGCCGAGCTGACGCACGAAATTGAGACTGCCTGACCCCTGCGCCAGGCGATCCTGTGGCAGGGCTCGCAACGCGCCGGCGTTGAGCGCCGGGAGCATCACGCCGAGGCCGACTCGGCCGAGCACGACCAGGAGCGAAAGCGTCCAGAACGGCGTATCGACATCGACCCCGCCCGAGAACCAGCACGAAAGACCGAACAGGACCAATCCGATGATGATGGGAATGTGAGGTGACAGACGGTCGCTGAGCTGGCCCGCGACCGGAAAGACGAGAGCCAGGATGAAGCCGGCCGGCATCAGCAGCAATCCCGAGCGTGTCGGCGTATAGCCTTGCACCGATTGGACGAACAGCGGAACGATATAGGTCGAGCCGTAAATGCCCGCTCCCAGCGCGAACGCCACGAGGCAGCCCGCCGCGAAGCGACCGACGGCAAAGACACGCAGGCTGAGCAAAGGATCCGGCGTGTAGAGTTCGTATCCAATGAAAGTGGCCGCGGCCACGGCGGCGGTCGCGAACATGGTCAGAATGAAATTCGAGTCCCACCCCTCCCGTTGCCCATTGGACAGTCCGGTCAGCACGGAGGTCAGGGCGATCACAAGAAGCGCGAAGCCGATCGCGTCGAATCGGCGGTGCAGCGCTTCCGCACGCTTCTCCCGGCCGGGCAGAATGAAGAACGCCATGGAGATACCGGCGATGCAAAACGGCACGACAACGAGAAATACGTCCCGCCAGTCGTATTGATCGACCAGGATGCCGCCAGCGGTCGGGCCGAGTGCCGGCGCGAGCACGATGCCGACGCCATAGATGCCCATCGCCTTCCCGCGCTGGTGGGGCGGGAAAACCTGCGACATGACCACCATTGCCAAGGGCTGAATGATGCCTGACGCACCGCCTTGCAGGACACGCGCCAAGATGACCTCGGCGCCGCTGCTGCTTGCAGCTCCCAGGATGCAGCCGGCGATGAAGACCACGAGCGCACCGATGAAGGTGGAACGAAAGCCGAAGCGGTCCAGCATCCATGCCGTGATCAGCATGGTGGCGGTCATCGCCGCGAGGAAGCCGGTCGAGAGCCATTGGACCTGGTCCTGACCGAGCCCGAAGGCCCCCATGATGTCGCCCATGGCGACGTTGACGATCGTGGCGGTGGCCGTGGTTGCGATGGTGCCAAGCATCACCGTGGCGGTAGCGAGCCAGCGGTAAGCGGGACCGATCCGCTCGGCCTGGACTTCAATGGGGGACATCGATGGAGACCTCCACCATCAACCCCGGCTTGAGGCGCGCATCATGGCGGTCCAGGGCAATGCGCACCGGCACGCGTTGGGTGATCTTCGTGAAGTTGCCCGACGGGTTGGGGCTCGGCAGAAGCGCGAACTGGTTGGTCGCGGCGTTGCCGACCCGCAACACGCGTCCGTGCAGCACGAGATCGGGATAGGCGTCCACAGTGACCTCGACGGGCTGGCCGACGGCGACGCTGCCGATGGCGGTCTCCTTGATTTCGGCCTCCACCCAGACGTTGTCGGGGTCGTGGACCATCATCACCCATTGGCCGGCCTGGACGAAGTTGCCGACCTCGGCCAGCGTCTTGTCGACCATGCCGTCGACCGGCGAGACAAGACGGCGGTCGGCGATCTCCTGGCGGAGCTGGTCGGCTTGCGCGGCGAGGGTTTGACGTTGCTGGCGCTGGACATCGATCTGCCGATCAAGAACCGCGAGCTGACCGCGCTGGGCCTGCGCGCTCTCGAGGGCCGCTTTGTGCGATAGCAGTTGCGCTTCGGCCTGGCGCCGGTCATCCTGCCGCTGAAGGAAGGTCGACTGCGCTTCATCCCAGGTTTTCTTCGGCGTATTGCCGGACTTCAGCAACTGGTCCTCTCGGTTGAAGTTGACTTCGGCAAGCTCGAGCTGATGCTGGGCGCTTGCAACGGTCGCTTCCTGGGCGACGATCTGGGCCTGCGCATCGTCCACCGCGGCTCCTGTGATTTTTTCCGTCGTATCCCGTTGCGCGATCGATTGCTGGATCTGTGCGTCCGCCGCGGCAAGGCTGGCCTCCAAGGCGTGCAGCCTCAGACGCGCATCACGGTCGTCGATCTGTGCCACAACCTGGCCCTTCTTGACCGGATCCCCTTCGATGACCGGCCGCGCCACCAGCCAGCCGTCGAGCCGGCTGGCCATGGTGACGACCTCACCCTCTACCCGTGCATCGTTTTCCGACACATGGGTCGCCCGCCAGCGCAGCCATTGGATGGCGTAGAACCCGCCGACGAGCACGAGCACACATCCAAGGCCGGCGAGGAGCATCCGCCTGCGGCTCGCTTTTGCGGATTTGGGCTGTTCAGAGCCCGGCTCGAGGACATCGAGCGGTTGAACTTCCCGCCCGCGCGAAGCCGGATTGGCGACATGCAGGTTCATGCGGCTTGCTCCCTGCTCGTGGGGTTGAGCGCGGAGCAGATCTGTTCGAGCATCGCCGACATCCGCACCACCTCTTCATCCGTAAAACCGGCCAGCGCGCGGTCCCGCACCTGGCGGGAAATTCCTTCGACGCGCTCGACTGTCGCTTCTCCGAGCGCCGTAAGATGAATCGCCTTGGCCCGGCGATCGGTGCCTTCCCGGCGCTCGACCAGGCCCATCGATTGGAGGTTGTCGAGAAGACGGACAACCGAAGAGCCATCAAGCGACAGCGATTCGGCGAGATCTTTCTGGCGCATCGGCTCCGGGGCGCGGGCGACACGCAGAAGCGGCAGCCAGGTGGCTTCCGTCAGGCCGTAGGGTTGAAGTTCCCGGTCAACGGCCCGCCGCCATTGCCGCGCGGTTTGGCCGATCAGCGCTCCGAAGAGACGACGATTGGTGGGGGAACTCATGGGGCCCGCCCTTAGATATCAATCAAGACACATAATTACATGACATATCAATTATAGATTTGTCAATAGATGAGAGAAGATTTAATTGTATCCACGTCATCCGTATGCGAAGGAAGTGCCATGAATGATCTGGGACCTCCCCGCTTCTGCCTGACCTCGACCCTGCTGGAAGCTGGTCGGCAATGGCGGCGGCTCGCTCAGCGCGTGCTGGTCGAGCATCAGATCTCGGAAGCCCGGGCTACCGTGCTGCTTTGGGTCAGGCGGCTCGGAGGGGTACGGCAGGTTACGCTTGCGGACTATGTCGGCATCCAGGGAACCTCGCTTGTCCGACTGCTGGACGAGCTCAGCACGCTGAATTTGATTGAGCGCCGGGACGATCGCGAGGATCGGCGCGTCAACCTGATTTGGCTGACACCCGCCGGCGAACCGTTGGCGGTCGCAATAGAACGCTCCTTGAGCGAATTGCGTGAGGAAGTGTTGAGCGATGTGAGCGATGCGGATGTGGAAGCAACGCTCAGGGTCTTTCGGGCCATCGATCGCGCGGACGAAAATTCAAGGACGCAGCCCGCGCCGCTTCTTACGAAGGCGATCCCATGACAATGCCGTCGTGGCGCGATTGGCTGTTTTCAATAAAGACCTTCGTCGCTGCGATGCTGGCTCTCTACATCGCCTTTGCCGCTGGCTTGCCGCGGCCCTATTGGGCGATGACTGCGGTTTATGTGGTAGCAAACCCTTTTTCGGAAGCAACGGTCTCGAAAGCATTCGATCGCGTTCTTGGGACCCTGTTGGGGGCAGCAGGCGCAGTCATTCTGGTTCCTCTCTTGGTCAATGCGCCGGAGCTTTTGATGCTCGCCATCGCGCTTTGGGCCGGGGCTTTTCTCTACATCGCTCTCCATGACCGCACGCCGCGCAACTATCCGTACCTTCTCGCCGGCTACACGCTTCCCCTGACCGTGTTACCCACCGTGAACGCACCAGAAACCATCTTCGATGTCGCTGTGGCGAGGAGCGAGGAAATCATCGTTGGTATAGTCGTTGCGGCTGTTATCAATACAGTGCTGTTTCCAACAAATATCGGGCCCGTTCTCAAGGCCTCCATCGCCAGATGGTTGGACGATGCTTCGTCCTGGGCTCAGGAGATCCTGCTTTCAGGCGAGACGAAACCCGAGACGCCCCTGACCCGCCAGCGACTGGCCGCGGATATTTCTCCCCTGACTGCTATGGTCAGCCAGCTTTCCCGTAGCGCCAGCGGCCGCGACGTAAGGCAGTATGCACTGGAACTGAAGGGCCGCCTTCTCCTCATGTTGCCGCTCCTCTCCTCGATCGCGGATCGGTTGCATGCGCTTCGCCTTGAGCTGAAAGAACTTCCGCCCGAACTGGATGAGGCCACCAGGAGGATCGCGTCGTGGATCAAAACCTCTCCGGATCCGGCAACTGACCGAATTCCGGATGAGCTTCGCGACTATCTGCGGCGATTGGAACCGGCTGTTGGCGATGAAGCCCTTTGGCCACGGCTTGTGCAAGCGAGCCTCATTGCGAGGCTGAGCGAACTTATCGATCTCTGGCAGGATTGCCTAATTTTGCAGGGCCAAATCGCCCAAGGCTCGAAATCGACAGGTCGGAGGCTGATGCTCCGTCATCGACCGATCATCGGGCGCGAACTACACTATGATCACGGACTCATTCTCCTCTCCGTTGGCTCGGCCGTGATGGCGACCTTCATTGCAGGTCTGGCTTGGATCTGGAGCGGCTGGATTAACGGCGCCAACGGCGTGGCATTCGTTGCCATCGCATGCTGTTTCTTTGGCGGTCTCGACCGACCCGCCCCGTTCATGCGCAAGATGCTGATCTGGAGCGTCGTGGCCTATGCTCTGACCGGCCTTTATCTCTTTGCCATTCTTCCGCGCATCAGCGATTTCGAGCTCATCGTATTTGTGCTTGCGCCGCCCCTGCTGCTAGCCGCAGCACTCACGTCGCGCCCCGAATTGTCGCTTATCTCGCTTCTGTTGACGACAGGGCTCTCAGGCGACCTCGCCTTGCAAGGGCGGTACAGCGCTGATTTCGTTTCTTATGCAGAAAACGGGATCGCCATCGTGGCAGGACTCATTTTTGCGGAGGTCTGGACACTGCTCACGAAGCCCTTCGGCGCCGAATTTGCGGCACACCGCCTGATTCACGCCGGCTGGGCCGATCTCGCTGAACTCGCATCGGGTGCGCGCGTGCTCGACCACGCAGCCTTGAACAGCCGAACACTCGATCGCTTGGTCCAGCTCGTTCCCCGGCTTGCTTCGGACCAATCTTCCACACTCACATTCGTCGACGCACTCGCCGAATTACGAACCGGATACAATATCATCACCCTGCAGCGGAATCGCAGGGTCCTGTCCGCCGACGCGAGGGAGTCGCTCGATGCGATCTTCCAGGGCGTAGCAGCGCTATTCCGTAAACGTTTTATCGATCGTGAGCGCGTGTCTCCGTCCCCTAGTCTGCTGAACGATATCGATCGAACGCTGTGGGCTGTGTTGTCGAGCGCGCGGGGGCAGATTCGTCTGACCTCGCTGGATGCTCTGGTTGGTCTAAGACGGTCTCTGTTTCCGCTGGCCAACGGGCCGGCCAGTGCGACATCAAAATGCTACGGCAGCGGGGCGTTCGATCTGCCGGCAGTGGCCGCGGAGTAGGCGATGCCTCCTGAGCTCAACATTTACGGCCTCTATGTCCCGGGCTTCTTTGGTTTGATGTTGGCCGCCTACATCACGAGCCTGGTTGTGCGCCATGTGGCAAGCCAAACAGGCTTCTACGCCTTGGTCTGGCACCGCGCCGCCTTTGACCTCGCGGTCTACGCCATCATTCTCGGCATTTTCTTTTCCCTCACGCGAATGCTTGTCGCTCCATGAACTACCCTCCGGGCTTAGGGCGAGTTATCCTGACGATGATTGTCGTGGCAACTGCCGCGGTTGTCGCCGTCGGATTGTGGAACTACTACATCGAAGCACCCTGGACGCGTGATGCTCGTGTGCGCGCGGACGTCGTCCAGATCGCGCCGGATGTATCCGGCCTGGTCGACGCCGTCCTCGTTCACGACAACACGATTGTCCATAAGGGCGATGTCTTGTTCCGGGTCGACAGGCAGCGGTTCGTGCTTGCCCTGGAGCAGGCCGAAGCCGCCGTTTCCGGTCGGCAAGCCGTGCTCGAGCAAGCAAGGCGAGAGGTCGAGCGATCACAGGATCTGCGGGAGTTTGCTTCGCGTCAGCGCGTCGAACTAGATCGGACGGCCGCCAACCAAGCCGAAGCGGCCTGTCGGCAGGCATTGGCGGACCGGGATCTGGCGAAACTCAACCTGGAGCGGTCCGAGATTAAGGCTTCCGTGAACGGCGTCATCTCCAATCTCTCCTTGCAGCCAGGAGATTATGTCGCGAGTGGAAAGCCGGTCATGGCCCTCATCAACACGGATTCCATACGTGTGGAGGGCTATTTCGAGGAGACCAAAATTCCGAACATCAAAATCGGAGATTCGGCGATGATCCACATGATGGGCCGACCGAACGTATTTTACGGCACGGTGGACAGCATCGCGGGCGGTATCGAGGACCGGGAGCGGACGGAGGGCTCCGGTCTGTTAGCAAACATCAATCCCACGTTCACCTGGGTTCGTCTCGCCCAGCGCGTACCCGTGCGCATCAAGCTGAAAGAGGCCGCTGCGGAGACACCTCTGATCGTCGGTCAAACCGCGACCGTACAAATTTTGACGCCGTCAACGAAATAGCGGCTGGCGATCAGCCATCGCAAGCAGCGCTGGAAGAGGCTTGCGACCGCCCCCTGCGCCCAGGGGAGTCGGGTGAAGGCATTTAAGCTGCGACGAGGCTCGCGAGGAATCCGTCGTCCCAGAGGGCGGTCATACGCTTGAGGCGCTGCGAGTCTTTACCGGGAGCGCGGCGGATCAGGTTGTTTGATGGATCACGTCCTTGAGACCATAGGTGTCTAGAGCAGGATGCTGAAAAAGTCGTTTTGCGTGATGGTTGGAGTGTGATTCTGTGCATCTGTTCGATTCCTTTGGGTTGGGGCAGGCGATGCGCGGGGAAGATCAGCGCTCGGAAGGATTTTTCAGCTATGTGCCGCTGGAGCGGCGTATTCCAGCGGATCATCCGCTGCGCGCGATCCGCACGCTGAAATGCGGCCGAGCTCGACCGTCGTATCGGTCCACCAGCAGCTCGAACAGCCTATCGATCTGCACCAACGCATCCGGCAGCGGAAGCGCTGCGCTATTGAAAAGACCCAAGGCCGCGGCGGCGTCGCGCCGCCCAAACGCACCCTCAAACGCGTCGAGCACTGTACGCTCGGAAGTCGAGAAGTCGAGCCATTCCAGCTCTGCCGTGGAAACGTCGTCTGGCGCCGGCGCGTCGGACCTTCGACGAACCGGGTCTGATGACACGTCGCCGATCGGCTGCAAGGGACCAAAATCATTCCGTACAACCTGCCCGGTGTCCGGTTCGGACGATCGAGCACGGGATCGTTGAAATTGCCGCGAAGCTCAGTCATCGATCTCGGCCAAGGCCCATTCGAGCGCCTCGCGCAAGCGCGCAAAGGCAGCGGGATCCTGGTCGATATCGAGCTTCTTCAGGCGCGCCGCGTAGGCGCGACGGACCGCCTTTGGATCGTCGCAGGGACCAATACCGAGTTCGTCCCACATGATTGGTCGCACCGTTATACGAAAAAGCTGCGGTCCATGTTGTCGAGCAGTTCGGTCAGACTGCGGTAGGCTTTGACCGAGAGAGACACTTGCTGACCGTCGAGATTTGAGATCGTCAGCATCTCATGACGGCGTCAGTGCGATAGCCGTTTGACTTGGTTCGGCCGAACGGGCCGCGATGGCCCGAAACATCACCCGAACCGGAATGCCGATTCGACCGCCCCCATGACGACATCCGTCAGCGTCTTGCGTCCCGGATCAGTACCGGCCGCGCCGACCGCGACGTGAAGCGGCAGAAGGTGTTCCTCACGTGGATGGGCGTCACGGGCGGCGGGCGCCTTGTCCCAGGCAGCAAGCGCATCGATGCGGTTCTCGGGCGTGGCCCTGGTGAGAACCTCCTCCAGCCACCCATCGAAGCGCTGCGACCCAGGGTCTGGAGAAACGGGCTTGCCGCCACCGCGCATGCTGGCCATCATGGTCTGCATGTTGTGGTAGGTCATGCCACTGCCGATGATCAGCACGCCTTCGTCGCGCAAGGGGGCCAGCGCCAGCCCCAGCCGGATATGATCCTTGGCATCAAGGCTCGCCAGCAGCGAGACCTGCACGATCGGGACATCGGCATTGGGGAACGCAACCTTCAAGGGGATGAACACGCCATGATCAAAGCCCCGGCTGTGATCGTATTTCCAGTCAATGCCCGCCTCACCCAGCAAGGCGGCGATCCGAGCGGACAGCCCCGGGGCGCCAGCGGCCGGAAACTTGATCTCATATGTGTGCGGCGGGAAGCCGTAGTAATCATAAAGGAGCGGCGGGAACGCATTGTTCTGGTTTGTAACGACCTCTTCCTCCCAATGACCTGATATCAACACGATGGCCTTCGGGCGTGCGCCGACGTCCTCCGGAATTTGGCGCAAGTACGCCGCTATCCGATCCCACGTGTTGGGCGGATTCCACTCCATGAAAAAACAGGGGCCGCCGCCATGGGGCACGAAGAGCGTGGGTAGCCTGCTCAAGGCGCACCTACGATCCAAGCCGCGATCTGCTGCGGCCGAGTTTTCGTGAACATTCGCACCGCAGATTTCATCCCTTGAAGGCCGCAGCGTGATCTTCGGCGAACTGACGGAAGGTGCGCGGGCGGCGCCCTGTCACCGCTTCGACCGTATCGGCGACATAGGCCAGATGACCGGCCGGACCCAGAGCGTAGAGCTCGTTCATCAGGTCCGCCAGCTTCTCCGGCATCCCGGCCGACATCATCCCTTCCTTTGCCGCGGCGAGCGGGACGTCGACATAGTTGACGCCTTTGCCAAGAACGTCGGACAAAATCGCGGCCATCTTCGCGCAGCTGACCGCTTCGCTACCGGTGATCGGATATTCCTTGTTCTCGTGTCCGGCCTCGGTCAGGGCCACAACGCCGACCTGGGCAATGTCGCGGGCATCGACCCAACTAACCTTACTATCGCCCAGAGGCATATAGAAGGCACCCTGCTCACGGATCGTGCCGGCGAACATGAGCATGTTTTGCATGAAGAAGGTCGGCTGGAGAAAAGTGTACACGACGCCCGTCGCCTTCACCTCTTCCTGGTTCTTTCCATGCCAGCGTCCGATTTCGACACCGGCGTCCGGCCCCGCGCCAATGCCCGTCGACATGACGATATGCTTCACGCCGGCCAGCTTCGCCGCCTGAATCGCTGCGGATTTCATGGCGATCTGATCGAGATGAAGCGGTGTAACCAGGAACAGCTTGTCCGCGCCGTTCATGGCGGCGGCCACCGTTTCAGGGCGGGAAAGATCGCCCGCCACCAACTCCACCTTCGTTCCCAGCACGGCCTCGGCCTTGGCCCTGTCACGGACCCCCACGCCTTTCGCCACGAGTTGCCGCGTCACTTCGGACCCGATATTGCCGGTCGCGCCAATCACCAAAATCATCTCTTCGTCTCCTGAACACTTGCCTTGGGATTGCGGAGCCGCAGTCGATTGCCAAGAATCCGTCTCTCGCTTAATATCTTAGTGGAAGCGACTCTCCGTTGAAATGTAGGTACTCCGTAGTAACTACTCATGACCCGTTTCGCCCATGAGCCATCTTGTCCCGTCGAAGCGATGTTCCGCGTCCTTATGGGGCCTTGGACAATGTATATCCTGTGGACCTTGAGGGTGCCGCCCGGTGTGGTTGGGATCGCAGCGCGATCTCCAGCGACGTGAGGCTATCTGATTATGCGGCGAGGTCAATTGGCTGATTGATGGGCTTTGTGGCGAGCGTTTTCCAGCCGTCGACTTTGCGCATGTTGATCTGGCCGGAGGCGAGCAGCGCCCAGAACAACATCGCTGCCGTGTCCGCCGAAGGCAGCACGGTCTGCGTTTTGATCCGCCGCTTGAACTCCTCGTGCAGCCGTTCGATGGCATTGGTGGTCCGCGCGCTCTTCCATTGACTTGGCGGCAGCCGCGTGAAGGAGAAGAGCCGGTCGTCGGCTTCCTGCAGACTGTCGGCCACCGCGCGATGCTTGAGCCGCCATTTGCGGAGGAAGGCCTTGCGGCCGCCTCGATCTCCTCGGGCGTCGCCGCGTAGATCATGTCGTTGTAGTCGGCGGTGATCTCCTCATGCAGGCGCTCGGGCGCGTGCGCCAGCAGGTTGCGGTGCTTGTGGACCGTGCAGCGCTGTACTGGCACGCCATCCCACACGACGGCGATCGCAGCCTCCAGCCCGGGCGCGCCATCGACGATGAGGAACTCGGGCCGCCGCAGCCCACGGCGGATAAGATCGTCGAGCACGGCACGTCAGGCTTCGGTGCTCTCGCCGCCCATACTCTTGATCGCGAGCAACACTTTCTGACCGTCCGCACGCACGCCGATGACGACCAGCAGCGAGATGGCGGTCGCCTTGCGGTCGAGCCGCACGCGCACCACGGTGCCGTCGAGGATCTATTGTCCCGAGTCACAAGTTCGCAATCTTAGATTCGCAGTAGATTCGCGTCGCTGTGGGAGAGATGTTGGCTGCAACAGCGACGGAGGATCTGATGGCAGCCCAGCAACTTGCGCCCCTGATATTGATCCATGACGAGCGTGCCGAACTGCAGTCGCTGACGATGCGGCGGAAGACGGCGCAGGCGCTGGCTTTGAGAGCCCGGATCGTGCTGACCTGCGCGGAAGGCGGTCAGAACACGGAAGTGGCGGCCAAGCTGGGCCTGGACCGGCAGACGGTGGGCAAGTGGCGGCGGCGTTTTGTGGAGCGGCGCGTGGCCGGGCTGCACGACGAGCCGCGCTCGGGGGCGCCGCGCACCATTGGCGATGCCCGGATTGAATCGGTGATCATCAAGACGCTGGAGAGCTGCCCCGAAAACGCCACCCATTGGAGTTCCCGCGACATAGCGAAAACCAGCGGCCTGTCGGTGTCGACGGTGCAACGCATCTGGCGGGCCTTTGGCCTCCAGCCGCATCGGATGGAGACGTTCAAGCTCTCGACCGATCCGAACTTCGTGACCAAAGTGCGCGATGTCGTAGGTCTTTACGTCTCGCCGCCAGAGCACGCCATTGTTCTGTGTGTGGATGAGAAGTCCCAAATCCAGGCGCTGGATCGCAGTCAGCCGATGCTGCCGATGCGTCCCGGCCAGCCGGCCCGAAGGAGCCATGACTACAAAAGGCATGGCACCACATCGCTGTTCGCCGCCCTCGACATTGCGACCGGACGGGTCATCGGCAAGTGCTACGGACGCCACCGTGCCGCCGAGTTCCGCAAGTTCCTCGACGAGATCGAGGCCGCCGTGCCACGAGAACTCGATGTCCATCTCGTCATGGATAACTACGCTACACACAAGACCCCGCTGATCCGGCGATGGCTGGCTAAAAGGCCGCGTTGGCATGTGCACCTCACCCCGACCAGTTCGTCATGGCTCAATCAGGTCGAGCGCTTCTTCGCGCTCCTCACAGATAAAAAGATCAGGCGCGGCGTCTATCGCAGTGTCGCTGCCCTTAGGGCCGACATCACTTCGTTCATCGACCGACACAACGCCGATCCCAAGCCGTTCCGGTGGAGCAAATCCGCCGATGACATCCTCGCTTCCATCGAGCGCTTCTGCCGCCACAATGCCCCAGCCGAACACAACGCGATATTGCGAACTTCTGGTTCAGGACACTATCGCACGATCGGCTCCTCGGCCAGCGAGAGGCCATTCCAAGCATCCCAGTCGCTTTTTACTTTGCGCCGGGTCCGGCTCACCGTGTCCTTGCCGACCGCGCCGCCAAACAAGGCCCCCAGCGCGCGGCGCACACGGCGCGTGTTGGTGCCTGCCAGGTAGCAGCCGGCGATCAGCGCGTCGGCAGCCAGCGTGCGGCGCTGGTAGGCCCGCAGCGATTGGCTCTTCCACTCGGTGGTCTTGCCGTCGGCCGTGTTGAGCCGCGCGCGCGGCCCTGCGATCTCCACTTTCCCGAACGTCCCCAGCAGGGAGCGCGACCGATGCCCGTGGCGGTGACCAGTGACGGCGAGCGTGGCCTCCGAATCGCCGTTCGCCGGTCTCGCCCGTCGGGCGTAGCGCGAGCGCGACAGCACCTCGTCAAGCTCACCTTCGAACATCGCTTGCAGGAATTCGCGAGCCCGGTCGCGAAGATTGCTCTCGATCGGGTCGAACCAGTTGTCGAAAAGCCGTTCCGTCGTCTCGATTTCGGACTGCGGCAGGCAGGCGGTCGTGATAATCTGTCATGGCGTGATCTCCACCGGAGCTCTAACGCCGGAATCGCTTGTTGGATCAAGCTGGAGATTACGTCGCCTTCATTTTCCAACCACTCCCGCTACGGCACCCGCGAGCATCGCCACTGCGGACAGAAGATCACAAGCCGTCAATCGATTCTCCCGTCTCATTTGGATCCTTGCATTCTGCGATCACCCTTCCGACCGAAGGCGCGCATATCGCTGTCGGCGGGCAGCCGCTGCTTCGCCTGCCCTCTTGAAAACGGATAGTTAGCTTGCTATCTAAATTAGATGGATGACTCCGTGTTTGTACATAGTTTCGGCTTCCGCTTGGCATACATTGCCAGACGTCTGCGACAGGCCGTGGACGACGAGCTCAGAGCATACGGCCTGACCGACGCGACATGGCGGCCGTTGGCTTATGTCGGACGCTTGGGCGAAGGCGTGCGCCAAAGGGAACTCGCTGAGGCGCTTGGGATTCAGGGGCCATCTCTCGTACGTTTGCTCGATGCGCTGGAGCAACGTGGTCTGATCGAGCGCCGCGAGCAAGAGGGTGACCGACGTGTCCGCGGCATCTATTTGACCCAGTCCGGCCGCAAACTACAGCGGCGCATTCTGCGGATCAGCGACTCCATCCAGGAGCGTGTCCTCGGCAGTACTCATGCCGACGACCTTGCAGCCTGCATGCGACTGTTCGACTACGTTGAAAACATCCTTGACCAACCCGTCGTTCATCGCAAAGGAAATGTGATCTGACATGGGAACGTCCTTTGATCCGTCTAGATCGGTTCCCCTCCAGCGCCGCTTTCGCATGTCGGACGGCGTCGAGCTCATTGGCGATGTCTGGGGCACGTCGGATCTTCCCCCCGCGCTACTGCTGCATGGCGGCGGACAAACCCGGCACGCCTGGAAGCGCACGGCGGCAGTCCTCGCGGACCGTGGCTATTGCGCTGTTGCTGTAGACCAGCGCGGACATGGGGACAGCGGCTGGTCGGCCGACGGCGCCTACGAGATCGATCACTTCGCAAATGACGTGCGCCAGCTCGCCGCCGGCCTTCCCGCGAAACCCGTGCTGATCGGAGCCTCGCTCGGCGGAATGGCGAGCTTGATTGCCGCGGGGGAAGCCGACACCTCCGTTACCGCAGCTCTGGTTCTGGTCGATATCACGCCGCGCATCAAGCCCGCCGGCGTCGAACGCGTCCGAAAGTTCATGGCCGCGCACATCGACGACGGTTTCGCTACGCTCGAGGAGGTCTCAGAGGCCATTGCCGCCTATCTTCCGCACAGGCCCCGTCCGAAAAACCTCGATGGCTTGAACAGAAACCTCAAGCTTGGAAAGGACGGACGTTATCGTTGGCACTATGACCCGGCCTTCGTGCGTGGAATGTCGGCGCGCGCCGACGGTGACCGTGAAGCACGCTTGACCGCTGCCGCACAGCGGCTGCGAATTCCGGTTCTGCTGGTACGTGGCGGCTCCAGCGAGCTGGTATCGGAGGACATCGCCCGCGAATTCGTCGGTCGCGTGCCCAACGCCCGCTACGTCGACGTCCATGGTGCCGCACACATGGTGGCGGGGGACGTCAACGACCCGTTCACAGAAGAGGTGCTCGCCTTCCTCGATGGCCTCTCGAATCTGTGAGCCGCATACTGCCAAATCTGGCTCATACAAACTGTGTCGTGGTCCAGGCAATGTTGATTGAAGGTGCTCGCCATGCCTCTTAAAAACATTGCAGTCTTCGTAGATGTGTCCCGGGCCAGTCTTATTCGCGCCACCTATGCGGTCAGGCTTGCTCTCAGATATCACGCTCATCTTGTCGGTATTTTTGTCGTACCCCTTGGTCGGACTCTTGATCCGAGCGCATCTTTTATCCGTGGCCGCGATGCCATTCGCGCGCTGATTGAACGACAAAGGGCTCAAGAATTCAGGACCACGGCAACCGCCAGCGAAAGATTCGAAAACGAAGCCGGACGTGAAGGCATCAGTTTCGAGTTTCGGATGATCCGCGCCACTGACACCTCTGATGACGCACTCTTTCACTCCCTGCACGCCGATCTCGTGCTGGTCGGCCATCCGAAGCCCGGCGGACTCCCTGACGACTGGTCCGCCGAGACAATGCTGCTCGCCACGGGAGTTCCGGTCTTAATCGTGCCGAATGGCTGGACTGCCGGGACAATCGCCGAGAATGTTGTTGTAGCATGGAACGCCAGCCGTGAGGCGAGACGGGCGATCACGGACGCGATACCGCTGCTGCAGAAGGCCCGCACCGTATCGATCATCGTTGTCGACGCAGAGGCGAATACCAACCATGGGCAAGAGCCCGGTGCCGACATCGCGCTGTACCTCAGCCGGCATGGGATCAACGTCACGGTGGAACAAGTGCGGTCGGACGGAAGGTCGATTGCTGGAACGATCATGGATCGCGCCTTGCTGCTCGGCGCCGACCTGCTCGTGCTCGGTGCCTACAGTCACTCTCGGTCGCGGGAGGCTTTATTTGGTGGGGTCACGCGATCATTGCTAAAGAGTACCGCAATTCCCTTGTTCATCGCTCACTAGGCTCGGAAGACCGCTGCAAAAAAGCTGGAGGCGCCGATTTCACCAATCAGACGCTGGAAGTTGTTCGCAAACAAACAGCACATCTGGCCCGCGGTAATGCCGGCAAGAAACATCTATCTGCATGCTCGAACATGTCAGCCCTTGCCCTGTTCCTCGTAGGTGAGTCTTGCGCAGCTCCCGCTGTCGTAAACGATGGGAAACCGGCTTCCAGCGATTGGGCCTTGGCGGTTCGAGAACGACCCGCTTCAAGTCGTCGCCGCTGAGGAGGATGATAACGAAATTCAGCCTACCATTTTTATGCGTCAAGCTTCCACCGATCGCCCGTCCCGAGGTCGAAACCTCGGCGATGAACACCGCATCCGACATGCTCTGCCGTATGCTCCTGAAGGCAGCGAGGTCGACGCGATCGTTCGCGTGGAGGTCCTGCACGGCTGAAGTGATCTCGTCACCCCTTACCGTTCCTGACTGCGCATCGATCGTGTTTTCCCAGATGAGGGAATCCTTTGCAGTCCTGACGCGAAAGACAGATGCATCTGTCCCGCCATCGAAGCTGATGTCCATCGTCCTGGAACTGGAATGCAGCGCTTCCGCAATCTCCATCGCCCGGCGTAGTGAAATCTGCGCCGAGCGGAACAGGCCAAGCTCGCGCTCGATGATTCTCCGGTCGATCCCAGAGCCATCGCCACGCGGCTCGTCCTGAAGTGAGGCGGTGAAAGCACCATGGGCGGCCACATCCGAAGGTGTGAGCATCGTCAAGCCAAGTGCCACCATTGCCAGAATCATACCGTTTGGCATCAGCCATCTCCCCTCGTGTTGCAAACGCCGCTTCCGACCGGCTGCGATCCAAGCCCTCCCCTCCCTCGAAATGAAATCGTGGCCGAGATTGAGAGCCGCGCAACGCCGCCAGATTCGGTCATTCGTGATGATTGGCTTCCGATCCAGGGGTTGTGACATTCGCGCCCACCCTGCGCGCACTCGGGGCCCGTCGCTGCGCATCGAGATCGTAGAGGATCGGCACGACAAAGACCGTTAGCACGGTCGAAACTACGGTTCCGAAGATCAGCGAGATGGCGAGCCCGCCGAAAACCGGATCGCTGACCATGATCGCCGAGCCGAGGACGATCGCGAGCGTCGTCAGCAGGATCGGACGAAGGCGCACGGCACCCGCTTGCCTGACGGCGACATCGAGCGGCATCCCGTGTTTGAGATTGTCCTGGATGAAGTCGATGATCAGCAGCGAATTGCGGATCACGACGCCGGACAGGGCGATGATGCCGACCATGGAAGTCGCCGAAAAGTCCGCACCCACCAGCCAGTGTCCTGGAAAGATGCCGATGATGCCAAGCGGCACCGACGACATGGCGATCATCGGGATCAGGAAGGAGCGGTAGTAGGCGACGAGAAGCAGGTAGACCAGCATCAAGGCGCCGCCGAGCGCGATCCCCATATCGCGGTAGATGTCAAGGGTCATTCGCATCTCGCCGCCCCACAAGAGCCGGTAGCCATCGATGGTGTCGGGCGCGTCGCGGTTGAAACCGAGATTGCTGGTCTTCAGCAACCGGCCGTCAGGCGCGGTGATGCCGTCGAGCCGCCGCTGAAGGTCGAGCACGGCGTAGAGCGGCACGGATTTCGACAGTTCCGCGCCGACGAAGGTGACCTTCTCGTTGTCGCGATGCAGGATTGGCCGGTCCGCCGGCGCGGGGCGCACTTCAACCAGTTCGGAGAGCGGCACCGGTTTGCCGTCAGCATTGCCGACGAATACACGGTCGGGGCGGGTCGGGTCCACCGCGAAGCGGCGCGGCACGTAGGCCCTGACATCGACTGGATCTTTCTCGTCAGGCAGATGGGCGCGACTGAGAATTTTTCCGCCGTAAACAAGCGACAGCGCCTCGGCGATCTGCGCCGTAGAAACCCTTGATAGCGCCGCCTTCTCCTTATCCGGCACCATGCGGTGTTCGACGACATCGAACGGCTCGGTATTGGTGAGGTCGACGATGTCGTAGGTCGCAGCGAACGCTTTGACGACATCTGCCGATAATGTCCGCAACCCCTTCGAATCCGGGCCGTACAGTTCGGCGAGGACGGTGGAGCGCAAGGGAGGGCCCGGCGGGTCCTCGACGAGCGAGACCTTCGCTCCGGGATAGGACGCCCGGATGGCATCGACCTTCGGCCGCAGCTTGCGGGCAATGTCGATTGAACTCTCCCAGCGGTGATGCTTGTCAATCAAGTTCACGCGGATTTCGGCGACGTAGGTGCCCGTGCGCCCGGCTGTCCCCTTGAACAAGCCGTTGAAGTCCTCGACGCCGGCCTGCCCGATCCAGGTCTGGTAGTTGAGGACGCTCTTGTCCGTCGAGAGCAGCGTCGCGACCTCGCGCGCGAACTTGTCGGTGATTTCAACGGGGTCGGTTTCCGGCATGGAGATCACGATGTTGAAAGTGTTCTTGTTGTCCTTCGGCAGGAAGCCAAGGGGGACGCCCAGCGCCGAGACCGCCCCGCCCACTCCGGCGGGACGGACAAACTGCCAGGCCCCCTGCATGATGGAGGCCGCCATCAGGACGAGGATGACGCTCCCGAAGGTCAGTCGCATGAACCGGCGTTGCTGCAAAGGCGTGATGAGCCGCAGGTAAAGACGCTCCAGCTTTCCGGGCTCTCCATGGGTCGCCTCCTGCGTATGTGCATCCTCCTCTTGCACGACGTGGCGGTGGAGCCAGCGATTGGCCGCCCAGGGCGTGACGATATAGGCCACGAGCAGGGACGCCGCCATGGCGATCGGTACGTTGTAGGCGATCGGATAGAAGTACTGCCCGGCCATGTCGGTGATTAAGAACAGAGCGCTGAACACCAGCATGACCGCGACGGTTGCAAGGTTGGTGGCGCTGCCAATCTCGTTGGTCGCCTGAACCGTGATCGCTTCCTTGCCGGCGCGTGACCGCTTGGAGCCGTAGTGGCGATGGATGTTCTCGATGACCACGATGGCTGCGTCCACCAGGAGGCCCAGGGACAAGATGAGCGCGAACAGAGTCACCCGGTTGATGGTAACGCCCCCGAGCAGGTCGGCGGCAAGCGTGATCGACAGAATGAGCGGCACCGTGACCATGACGATCGTCGCCTCGCGCCAGCCGAGGAAAAAGATCAGCACGAGGCCGACTGTCGCCAGAGCAATGAGAAGATGCTCCAGGAGGAGGTTTACGGCGGCATTGGCCTTCTCGCCGTCATTGCGTGTGACGATCACCTGAACGTCCTTGGGCACGAGGGAAGCCTGTATGCGCTCGACGCGGTCAATCAGGGCATCGGCCACCACCACCGCATTGGCGCCTTTCTTCTTGGCGACGGCGATGGTCACCGCCGGCAGATCCGCCGAGTCCGGTTGGCCAAAACGCGGATCGCCGGGTCCGAACGAGAACCGGCTGAAGGTGGTGACCTCGGAGGGCGGACCGTCGGTCGCGGTCGCCACGTCGCGCACATAGACCGGGCGACCATTGTAAATGGCGACGACCTGATTCAGGACGTCTTCCACGGATGCGAAGGAAGCGGAAAGCTTGATGGCCTCGACCTTGCCGTCGCGCACCGTCGGCTCCAGTGGCTCGGACAGATTGCTCGCGCCGAAAGCGGCGTAGGCCTGGCTGAGCGTCACGCCGAAAGCCTGCAGGCGATTCGGATCGAGCTCGATGGCGATTTCCCGCCCCCGGCCGCCCTGAATACTGACCACCGAGACGTTATCGGTGCTGCGCAGCCGTTCGGCCATGCGCTCGGCGACCCGCTTCAAGGCGTAGTCGTCGTATTGGGACGAAGCCAACGTGAAGGTCAGAATGGGCACATCATCGGCATCGATGCTGCGCACAAATGGCGTTCCGGCATCGGTCGGCAGGCGGCTGCGGCTCGCAAGCACGCGGTCGTAGAGCTTGACCAGCGACTCCTCCTTAGGCTGGCCGACCTTAAACTGCACCTGGACCGTGCCTAGAGAGTTCTGCGCCGTGCTCTCGATGTGATCGACGCCGCCTATCTCGCTTAGGATTCCCTCAAGGGGCATCACAACCAAATCCTCGACCTCAGCGGCCGAGGCTCCCGGCAGGCTGACGGTGATCAGCGCGGCGGGCACCACGATCTGCGGGTTTTCCTCGCGCGGCGTCCGCAGGACCGCCAGGATACCCATCAGCGCCACTGCGATGATGAAGACGATGGTTAGCTTTGAGGTGATGAAAATCTGGGCAAGACGCCCGGTGATGTTCAGGTGACGCTCGCTCATCGTACGCTCTCCACCACCTCAATCCCTGAGCCATCGCGCACCGCATCATTGCCGGCGGCAAGGATAGTTTCCCCGCCCGACAGTCCGGCGAGAACCTCGACGGAGTCGTCGAGCTCTCGCCCGATGCGCAACCAACGGAACCGCGCCACTTTGCCGTCGAGCACGAACACGCCATCGAGCCCGCCGCGACGAACCACAGCGTTGCGCGGGACGGCCGGCGCCTTCCGCATACCAAGGAGGATTTGCGCGCGGCCGAACATGCCCGGCACCAGAGACGGGTCGTTCGGGAGAATGACGTTGATCTCGTAGCGGCGGGTGATGTCATCGCCGGAAGGCACGATGCCTCGGATTCTGCCGCGGAACGGGGTGTCTTTCAACGTATCGATCCGGACCGTGACCGGCGTCTTCGGGTCGATCAGAGCAAGGCTGCTTTCGGCGACGAACGCCTTGAACAACAGGACCTCGTGGGATTCCACAGTCAGGATGGTGGATCCGGCCGTCGCCATCTCGCCGCGTCGCTTGGCGACGGAGACGATGACGCCGTCCACGGGGTTCGTGATCGTGGCATAGCCCTTTTGCGCCTCGGCGGCGGCGAGAGCCGATCGCGTCTTGTCGAGCGTCGCACCGGCGATATCGAGCCTCACCTTCGCCTTGCGCAGCGTTTCGGTCGCCACCGCGCCGGTCTGGATCAGCTTGCCGTATTTCTCCACGTCCCGTTCCGCATCCTCCAGATCCTCCTGGCTCGCGCGAACACCCGCCTGCGCCTGACGTATCGCCTCGTCGATGTCGGTCTGGTCGATGCGCACGAGCAGATCGCCGCGAGAGACCTTATTCCCCTCCCGCACGTCGAGCTGTTCGATGAAGCCCACCACACGCGAGGACACGTCGACACGTCCGTCGGAGACGACGGAGCCCGGGACCGTGTAGGTGATGGGAATATCGACAAGCTCGACTCTCGTCACCGGCGAGGAAACGGGCTTGGCTGCGCGCTGCTCGTCCGCAACCTTTTCGCTGCAGGCCGTAAGAAGCACGAGCAGAGCCAGCAGCGTGCTGCCGCGGGGAGCGTTAAGCATTTCTTACTTGTCCTTTGCTGCTACATCTTGAAAGGCATGGCACAGGACCGCCTCGACGTTCAGGGCGACGACGAGCGAATCCGCATGCTCCGACCGCCCGCCTTGCCCGTGGAGCAGCTGCCGCGAATTGCACGTCGTCGAGCATCACACCGACGATCGACCGACTGTGAGGAATCGTCCGAGCGACGTCTCCCAGGGGCCGGCGCGGAACGGGCGTTCCGGCTCCAAAGAAGCAAGATTCTCTGATGATCATTCGCCGCACGCGTCCACCCGATCCACAGGCTCGGTCGTTGAGGCGCTCTCCTCGACAAAGACAGGCACGAGCCTCACTAATCGAGATCCACCTATCGCCTTGCGATGAATGTATAAATTGATCTGCCCGGTCCTGACGTGACGCAACTGGCGCATCCACGCGATGTCGATCCTTGAAAAGTTCATTCGAGTGAATTAACTTCTATCGCAGGAAAAGGGAAGAGGCGAATGAAAACGGACGCAGCGGCCCCCAGCGGACACGAAATGCGCAGCGCGAAAACGCGTTCTCGACTGATTGAAGCTGCGATCGAGGTGATCGGTGCTGTCGGATATGAAGGAGCGAGCACGCGCGCGCTGGCGAAAGCCGCCAAAGCCAATCTCTCGGCCATTCCTTACCATTTCGGAGGGAAGAGGGAATTGTATCTGGCGGCCGCAGAGTCAATCGCGGAGTATGCCCATGTTCGTTTCAAGGAAATAGCCAGCATCCTGGAAGGGCCGCAGATGGGCGATAAAGCTGCGTGCTTCGAGGAAGCGTTGGTACGTCTGCTACATTTCCTTTTGAGGGATGCTGAGCCGCACGCGTGGACGATGTTTGTGGCGCGGTGCGCCTATGACAATGACGAGGCCTTCGCCCTGATCCATGAGCGGGCGATCGTGCCCTTATTGGAGCATCTCGTCGAGTTCGCGGGCGATGTTTGCAAAGGCGCCCTCAAAGGCGAGGCGCTTCGGCTGCGCATAAGTGCGATCGTCACGGCGATCATCAGCTTCAGGTTTCTTCGTGGCATCCTGCTTCGCGGCATGGGCTGGAAGAGAGTCCAGGACAGTGGCGCCCGCCAGATCGAAGAGATGATCCGCGGCCTCTGTCGCAGCAATTTCCTGGAAGTCCAGCTTTCCCAATGACACGTGAGAAACGCGACCGGTTCGGAGCATTCCATCGTTCTTTAACCTCAAACAAGCAAGGAAGCACACAATGACCGAACAATCTTATGCGCATGAGAGCGTTGCCTGGGCAAAACAGCGGCTCGATGACTTGGACACGATCATATCGGAAGTGGAGAAATCCTCCGCCAACTTGAAGGAGAGCGCACGCAAGGAGGCCGACCGCGCGCTGGCACGCTTGCAAGAGTCTCAGGTCAATCTGCAGAAATATTACGACGACCTGCGCACGGGGGCCGGTGCCGTTAAGCGCAGCACCCAGGAAGTTCAGAACGCGATCGAGGCCGAGTGGATCGATGTCGAATCGGCGTTCCAGTCTTTCCTGTCGGCTGCCGGAGATCAGGCGGATACAGTACGCGGTGTCGTCTCCGCGCGCGCACAGGCCCAGCGTCAGTCGTGGGAGGCATCCCTCACGGTCCTGCGCAAACAAGCGACTGAGATCGTGGATAAGGCGCGGGGCGAGTTCGACGCCACGTTCAAGCGCCTGTCGGACGAGACCGAAAAATTCCAGAGCCGGATCGGTGAGGTCAAGGATGCCGGCGACCAATCCTGGAACGCCGTGAAGAGCGGGCTTGCCGAGGCCAGGGCCGTTCATGACCGGACAATCCAGAAGATCAAAGAGGCGCTCTCGAAGCTGCTCTAACGCGGTCCCTTCGACTCGCAACTGTCCTATTTTCGCTCTCCAAAGGAGACATGACATGAGATCACGTTCTTGGGCTTCTTGCCTTGCAATCCTTGCAGAGGTCATGCTGCTCGCAGCCCCGTCCGGCTTTGCGCAGGATCAGGCCTCGCAATCCGCTCCTTCCAGCCAGCCGTCGTCGGCCCGACGGGCGATACAGTGGTCGCAGGACCGACTCTCCGAATTCGACGCCGCCATCGCCAGCCTGGAGCAGGATCTTGCCAAGCGCCAGGCGGATGTCCGTGCAAAGGCCGACGCCACCCTCAAGGAGCTTCGCGACACGCGGGAGGCTTATCGGGTCAAGACCGAGGAAGCCGCGGCCAATGCGAGGACCTGGACGGATGCTCAGGTCGCCGATGCGCGTAAAGCGCTCGACGAACGCTCGACCGCGTTCCAAGCCAAGGTGGGTGAATATCTCGATACTGTAAAGGCCGATCTCGCTACCCGTCAGGCCGTGCTAGAGGCTGAATTCGACGCCCGCCAGAAGGCATGGCAGAAATCGATCGATGAGCTGCGCACTGACGCCAGCAAGCTCGCCGCCAAGCAGAGAGCAGACATCGACGCCCGCATTGACGCCCTCAAGGCCCAGGTCGATGAGGCAAAGGCACGGGTCGGGCGGCTCGAGGCTGCCTCGCGCGAAGCATGGGAGGCTGTAACGCGAAACTATGCCGACGCCCAGCAGCGCCTCGCCGACACATACAACGCGATCCGCAAGTCCATCAAGGGCGCGACACAGTAGTCCCGATACGCTCGGCCCGGGTGGAGGACTCGTTTTCGATCCTCTCCCCTTCGGCAGGAGAGGCCTTCCTCTTGCGCACAAATCGCGGAGAAGACAGTGAGCCTTAAGAGTGAAATCGCAGCCCTGCGCGCGGAGATAGACGCCCGCGCCCGCGGAACGGCGGCCGAGCTAGGCAGTTCAACTTCCTCGCCTCGCGTGGAGGAGCAACGGGCGGGCAACAAGCATGACCTCCATGACGTCGACGCGCTCCTGAAGATGCTGAACGACACGCTCGACGAGTTCGCCGAAGAGCTGGACTAGCACCCCAGATTGACGGCGCTCACTGCACTCGGCGTTGGCCTTGCGCTTGGCGTCGTCCTCAGCCGCCGTCTCCGTTGACCGTTCTCCGCTCCGTTCGAAAAGGCCAACCATGTCCACTCTCAGCTCGGCAAAACTCGATGCCCGGATGGCGCTTCTTCGCCGCCAGGTTCTCAGATTGATATATGGCAGCCAAGGTGCACGGCCGCCATTCGGCCGCACTCAGCAACTCGTTTCGGATACGACCGAGCCCGACAGGCCATTATCCTCTCCATTCGGCGTCAAGCATCTCTTCGCCGTGCGCACAGCGGTGCTTGCACGACAGGAGCGCACGGCCAAACGCTTCAGAGGGCCCGCCGACTGGCTTCGGCTAGCTGTGCTCGGCGTGGTTCTGATGAGCCTCGCAACACTGGCTTTGATGGATCCGGTCTCCGGAAGGAAACTCCCCGACTATGTCCCCGGCATTTCGGCAACTTTCGGCGGCGTGATGCTTTGCATCGCCGTCATCCGGATCGGCTGGCCGACTCTCTATCTCGATTGGATCGTGAGCGGACTACTGTATATGGGCCTCGGAGCCATCCTTTACAGGAATTCGACCGCAATCCCGAATGAGATCTTCCTGCTGTTCTGCACCGTCTTCCTTGCCTCGGCCGCCCTGCGGATATGGATCGCCGCAACGCTCGGCGCCAAGGACGAGAGGAGGGCCTGGCTCATGGCCGGCGGCCTGACCGGTCTGTTCTGCGCCTTCTGGATGATCGTCATGTGGCTCACGGAGATAGCAATCGATCCCGACCTCGTCGTCTGCGTCGATGTGATGCTTTACGGCCTCTCCATCGCTGGTTTTGGACTTTCCCTGCGCGAGCCAGGGGCACGGGGCACATCGCGGTGATTTGCCGGGTTCCGGACGAGACGGAAATTTCCCGCTGAAGATCACGGCGATGGCTCCGGAAGGGTATCGCCGTTCGGAGCCGGACGACAAAGCTGCCGGCGGGCTTGTCTGTTGGCTGTCGCGGTCCTCAACCACTGCTGCAGTGTGCTCCCCACAGGACTTGCGCAAATCCAGCGGACGTCCAATCGTCATGAGACGAGCGATCGTTCTGGCCGACGGGATCCGGTGAAGGTTTTGTGCGTCGGCCTTTTCGACCCGCCGCCTGCGTGTTGCCCATTCTGCGACGACACGAAGAGAGCCTCGGAAGCCGCGCGCCTTTAGGCGCCGCCAAAGTTCAGCGCAGTTTCGGCAGCCGGCGGCCCATTGGTCGTCGAGCCATGGCAGGTGCTGATCGAGCGAGCTCTGCCGGGTCCGGAAGATATCGTGGCGTTCGCCGCGGATCACCTGACGAACCAGCTTCCTGCTATGACCAATCTGGCGTACGATTTGCTTGATAGGCATTCCGCCTTTCGACAGCGCCAAGATCGTCGCATTGGTCTCTTCGCGGCGAAGATATCCTTCATACTGCAGGCGCTCTGCCGCGCTGAGCAGTTTGGGATTGATGGTTGTCGCCCCGATTGCGCTGCGGATCTGGCGCATCGATTTGCGGATGGCATTGAGGAAGGCCCGACTGGCATTCTCCATCAAATGCCAACGATCAGCGACCTGTACCGCATGCGGGAGGGCTCTTGCCGCAGCTTCGCCATAGGTATGGAGGCCTGTGCGAGTGCACATCACTGGGCACGCGAGATCGCGGCGCTGGGCCACTCTGTCCGCATGATGCCGCCAGCCTACGTGAAGCCTTACGTCAAGAAACAAGACCGACGTGGCGGATGCAGAAGCGATTTGTGAGGCGGTCACCCGCCCGACAATGCGATTCGTACCGGTGAAGACTGCCGAACAACAAGCAGCCAGCATGATTTTGCGAACGCGAGAGATGCTGATGAGGCAGCGCAGCCAGACTGCAAATGCCCTGCGTGCTCATATGGCCGAATTGGGCATTATCGCCGGCACAGGCATGGCAAGCATCGCAAAACTCCTGGTGCTTCTCCGGGACGAAAAAGACAATAGGATCCCCGGCGCCGCCCGCTTTGCCCTGATCCAATTCGCTGAACAGATTGAGCTGCTTACAACCCGCATAGAGAAGCTCGACAGAGAGATTTTGGTTGCCGTCAGAAAGGACCCCGATGCGAGGCGTCTGATGAGCATTCCCGGTGTCGGCCCTCTCATCGCCGCTACCGTTCGGACATCGGTCGTGGATGCTCGCGGTTTTGCGACTGCACGAGATTTTGCGGCTTGGACGGGGCTAACACCGAGGGCACAGTCGAGCGGCGGGAAAGAAAGCCTCGGGGCGATATCAAAGCGTGGAAATCAGCAACTACGGACGCTCTTGATTGTTGGTGCGACCTCAATCATCAAGCTGGCTAAACGAGGGTTGAAAGTCCCGCTCTGGATTCGGACCATGCTGCAAAGACGGCCGGTCAAGGTCGTATCGGTGGCGCTCGCCAATAGGATTGCGCGCACCATCTGGGCCTTGCTGGTCAGAGGCAGCATCTATCAGGCGCCGGCCGCAATGCTGAAATCCTAATCTTAAGAGCTCTCCGGCGGAAGAAGAAAGCTGCCGAGGAAGCAAGGTGCAAATCTGGATGAACCCCGAATGACGACATTCCCGGTAGCAATCAGACCGCCTGACTCACTGCGCTTCGAGCGCGAGAAATTGATTGGGCGATTGCTTCCACGGATACCATCGTGGCCAGCGACCAGGCGCCGCGTTCACAGGCCGAACATATGACTGCACCGTCATCCCTTGTTCAACCAGAGAAAGATCTTGCAGCCCGGGCCGTTCCACACATGAGTCAGAGCCAAATCATGGCTCTAGCCCATCAGGATCGTCGGCAGCCACATGGCGATGCCGGGAAACGCACAGATGAGAAGAACGGCTGCAAACATGATCGCGACGAACGGCAATGTGCCCCACACGACGTCGCCGAACGAGATGTCCGGGGCAATATTCTTGATGACGAACAAATTGAGCCCGACCGGCGGATGGATCAGCCCCATCTCCATGACCACGGTCATGACGACACCGAACCACACCAGGTCGAAGCCGGCGCTCCTGAGCGGCGGCAGGATGATCGGAGCGGTCATCAGGATGATGCTGGCGGGCGGCAGGAAGAAGCCGAGCACCACGACCATCAGCAGGATGGCCAGGAGCAGCAACCATGGCGAGAAGTGCTGCGCCACGATCCATTCGGCGGCACTTTGAGAGATGTGCAGATAGCTCATCACCATGGAATAAAGCAGGGACATGCCGACGATTATGATAACCATGGTCGATTCACGGACCGAGGCGAACAGCAGCGGCTGGAAGTCCATGATATTCCGCGCACCATAGATCGCGGCGATCAACACGAGCGCGAGAACGGCGCCGAGCCCGGCAGTCTCGCCGGGGCTGGCAAAGCCGCCATACAGCGCGCCCATCACGCCGATCAGAAGGATGAGAAACGGCAGGATGCGCGGTAGCGCCGCGATACGGTCACGGATGGAGTAGGTATCCCGGCGCAGGATCGCGTGCTCCTGTCCTGCGTGCTCCGCATCGCGATATTCCTTCTGGTAACGCAGAACGGCATAGAGCGCGAACATGCCGCTCAAGAGCATACCCGGAAGCAGTCCGGCCAGGAACAGCCGGCCGAGCGATTGCTCGGCGGCAACCGCATAGAGGATCATCGTGATCGAAGGCGGCAGCAGAATGCCGAGCGTACCACCGGCGGCGATCAGACCCGCTGCAAAGCCGGGCGAATACCCACGTCGCCGCAATTCTGGAATGCCGGCGCTGCCGATGGCCGAGCACGTCGCTGCGCTCGACCCGGCCATCGCCGCAAACAGCATGCAGGCGACCACGTTGGCGACGCCGAGTCCGCCCGGAATGCGGTTCATCCAGACGTAGAGCGCATTGTAGAGATCCGCGCCGGCACGGGACCGCCCGATCGCTGCTCCCTTGAGAACGAACAGCGGAATGGTCAGGAGCGTGATATTGGCGACCTCCTGATAGACGTTTTGCGCGACGATGCCGAGTGAAGAGAAGGGCATGAAGACAAGCATGAAGGCGATCGCCACGGCCCCAAGCGCGAAAGCGATCGGCACGCCCGCAAACAGCACGAGCAGAGTCACGCCGCCGTAGAGCGTGCCGATCGCAAGCGGGCTCATGGTCTCTTCCTGGATACGAGGGTGTCGACGATCTGAAGGACGAATCGCAGGCAGAGCAGCGTCATCCCCGCCGTCATCAACGAATAGGGAATCCACAGCGGCGGCGCCCAGGCCGAATCGGTCACGCGGCCGTCCTCGACCGCCTCCAGCAGCAGCAGCCAGCACTGCCAGGTGAAGAAGCCGCAGAAGGCAAAGCAGACGATGTCCGAGACGAAGGCGCGCGCATGCTCGATGCCGCGCGGCAGGAGCTCGCCGACGGCCTCGATCGTGATATGGCCGCGCATCGCCTGCACGTAAGGGGCCGACAGGAAGGTCGCCCCGACCAGCAGGAACACGGCCATCTCGTCCTGCCAGTCGGTGGAGGAATGCAGCAGATAGCGCACCGCGACCGAGTAGGTCAGCACCAGGCCCGCCCCGATGGTCGCCAGCGCGCAGCCCCAGACCAACGCGACATCGAGCATGTCGCAGGCCGAGATGATCGCGCCGAGCAGCGGCGGGCGACGCTCCGTAAGCGCCGGCGGCCGATGCACGATCAGACCTCTTCCGCCATTTTCAGGACGCGCGCCGTGTTCGCCGATCGGCCGCCGAAATCCTTCCACGCGCTCTCGCGCGCGACGGCTCTCCATGCTTCGAGTGCGGCAGCATCCATCTCGACGACTTGGGCGCCCGCCTTGGCATAAACGTCGGACAAGCGCTGATCGTCAGCCTTAGAGCCGTCAAGACCAAACGGCTCGATCTCCGCGCCGACCTCTGCGATCGCTTTCTGCTGATCGGGCGGCAACGAGTCGAATACCGTCTTCGACATCAGAATGGGCTCGAGGACGAAGAAGAAACTGCGGCCGCCGGCTGAGGTCAGCCCTTTACTGAGTTCCTCGAGCTTGAAGGAAATCAGGCTGGTCGAACTCGTGGCCGCCGCGTCGATCGTGCCGGTCTGCAGGGAGATGTAGATCTCGTTAGACGGCATGTTGCTGGTGGCCGCACCGGCCGCCTTGAACATCATGTCCATCTCTCGGCTGCCGCCCCTGACCTTCAGTCCCTTGGCATCGTCGGGCTTGGTGATCGGCTTGCCGCGTGAGGCGATGCCGCCGGACTGCCACATCCAGGTGATGAGCTTGACGCCCTTGGCTTCAAGGATGGAGGTCAGTTCCTTTCCGATCGGCGCCGTCTTCCATTGGTAGGCTTTCTCGTAGCTCGTCACCACCGCCGGCATGAATGTGATGTTCAACTCGGGGATCTCGCCGCCGGCGTAGGTGGTCGGATAGAGGCTGAGATCGAGCGCACCCTTCTTCAGCGCATCGAACTGCGCAAACGTCTTCATCAGGGATGAGTTCGGATAGATCTCGAACTTCAGAGCCCCGTTGGTGCGCTTTTCGACGCCTTTCGCAAACTTTTTGCACAGCCGGTCACGGAAGTCGCCGCCTTCGGGCCCCGAACCTGGAAACTGGTGCGAGATCTTCAAGGTGCGAACGTCCGCGCGCGCTACGCGCGGCAAGCCCAGGACGGCGGGCGCGGCGATCAACCCAAGGGCCGCGCGTCGAGTTATTCTTGCAGTCATGTCATTTCCTCCCTTTGAATTGCTGAGCTTTTTGTTTGGTCTGCTATCTTGAAAGGATGGTCCTTTCTTTAGGCTCCCTCGCGACACCGCTCGATGGCGCTGATTCGGTCAGGCGCCCGACCACCGCTTCGTACAGCGATGCCAAAGGCGCGTGCAGCAACTCGACCGGCAGCTGGTCCAGCACCTCGGCGACCCGCCGCACGACGAGGCTTTCGACATGCTGCGCGCGACGTTTTTCGAGACGCTTGCCGACGTCTTGACGACCCGCCAGCCAGGCCTGATGGCGGTCGATGGCTTCGGCGAGCGCCGCTACGCTTGCCGGATCCTGAACCGAGGTGGAGACGATCGGCGGCAGCCAGCCGTCGCCCGTGCCCTGGCCGTCCGACGCTTTGAGCTTCAGCACCGATGCGAGTACTACGGCGAGTTGTCGCGCGCCGGGCTGGTCCGCCTTGTTGACGACGAAAATGTCGGCGGTTTCCAGAATGCCGCTCTTCATGGCCTGGATCTGATCGCCCGCACCAGGCATCAGCACCAGCAAGGTCGTATCCACGACATGCCTGACGGCGTATTCGACCTGGCCCACGCCGACGGTTTCGAGAATGGCCTCCGCAAAGCCGGCATTCTCCACGATCTCGAGGATGTCAGGCAGGTTGTCGGCAAGACCGTCATGGCTGGTTCGGCTCGCGAGCGAGCGGATATACACACGCGGGTTGTGCGCGAGATCCTCCATGCGGATGCGATCGCCCAGGATCGCGCCGCCACTGACCGGACTGGTCGGGTCGACTGCAAGAATGGCGATATTCCCGTCGCGGCCAAGACGATGGCGGGCAAGCGCCGCAATCAGACTGCTCTTTCCGGCACCTGGCGGGCCGGTGACGCCGATCCAACGGCAGACACCCATGCTTCCCCGCGCGCTCGCGAGCACTTCAGCCACGGAAGCATCCGCCGCGCGGCTCAGTGCGCGCGCCATCGAGCGGCGTTGCTTGCCCGTGACTGCAGTCATGACGGCACGATCTCGGCCAGGAGCTCGTTGTGTTCGCCGAGCAGCGGTGGCGGCCGGAACGTCTCGGCTTGCCCGGCGATCTTCAGCGGGTTTCCGATCGAGCGGATGGTCGTATCGCCGGCTGGGATGTCCACCACCATGCGCCGCGCCTGGACCTGCTCGCTCGCCAGCGCATCTTCCAGCGTGCTCACTTCCGCCGCGACGACGCCGAGCGGTGCGAGCCGCGACGTCCAATCGCGCGCCCCCGAGGTCCGCAGCACCTCCGCGATGGCGGCGACGACGGCGTCGCGATTGGCGCGACGCGCCTCCATCGTCGCGAACCTCTCGTCGGTCAGCCATTGCGGCCGACCGCATTCGAGGCTGAACTTGCGCCAGAAATCGTCATGGGTGATGAACAGCGTCAGCCAGCCTTCTCCGGTCGGGAACACCTGCGCCGGCACCATGTAGGGATGGGCCGATTGCGCATAGCGGCGCGGCCGGGCGCTCGAGTTCAGCCAGGCGGACGCGATGTAATTGAGCTGCGACAGCATGACGTCATACATGGCGACGTCGACCTGCCCGCCCTTTCCTTCCACGAGCTTGGCGACCAGACCGAGCGCGCCCATGATGCCTGCCGAATTGTCGACCGCCGAATAGCCCGTCTTGGTCGGCGGGCTCTCGGGCTCGCCGGTCAACTGCATGACGCCGGTCATCGCCTGGATGACGTAGTCGTAGGCCGGCCGGTCGGCATAGGGACTGTCGATGCCGAAACCGGTCAGCGCCACACAGACCAGCCTCGGATTGACCGAGCGCAGCGCGTCGTAGGTGAGACCGAGCTTCTTGATCGCGGACGGACGGAGGTTGGTGATGAGAGCCCGGGCGCTGCGCGCAAGCTCGTGAAACTGCGCCTGCCCCTCCGTGCAGGCGAGGTCGATCACGACGCTACGCTTGTTGCGGTTGAGGCTGGCGAAATATTCGTTGTGCGGCCCGATGAAGTGTGGGCTGACCTTGCGTCCGATATCGCCCTCGCGCGGCTCGATCTTGATGACGTCGGCGCCCAGATCGCTCAGCAGCAACCCCGAATAGGGACCGGCCAGCATGTGGCCGATCTCCAGGATCCTGATGCCGGCGAGAGGTCCGCTCATTTCAATGTCTCGGCAATGGAGGCTATCACGTCGGCAAGCGGCATCTCGCTCGTGTAGATGCGCTGCACGCCAAGCGCATAGAGGTCCGGCCAGTCCTCGGCCGGAATGGTGCCGCCGAGAAAGATCGGGATATCGCCCGCCTCGATGGCCTCGAGGCTCGCGCGGGTCTGCTGGACGAGATCGCGGTGGCTGCCCGACAACACGCTCAGACCCACCGCATCGACGTCCTCGTCCACCGCGATGCGTGCGATATGGTCGGGCGTCTTGCGTAAGCCCGTGTAGATCACCTCGGCCCCTGCATCGCGCAGCGCCAGCGCAATCACCTTGGCACCGACATCGTGACCGTCGAGCCCGGGCTTGGCGATCAGAATCCGCTTGCCCTTTAGAACCGCAGCTTCGGATGTCTCGGTCATATCCCGATTGGCTCCTGAAAGTTTCCCCACCGACGCTTCAGCCGCTCGACCATCTCCCCGACGGTCACGTAGGCATGTGCGCAATCCACGAGATAGGGCATCAGATTTTCGCGATCGTTCTCGGCTGCCTGCGCCAGCCGATCAAGTTCGCGCTCGACCGCAGCATTGTTCCTGCTGGCGCGAACAGCTTCGAGCTTGTCGAGCACGCGTTTCGCCGCGCCCGGGTCGAGCTGGAATGTCTCGCCGGTCGAGGCGCCCTCGTTCGACTTGGTGAAGGCGTTGACCCCGACGATGACGGTCTTGCCGCCGTCTACGTTCTTCTTGCGCTCCAGCGCCCGCTCGGCGATCCGTGACTGCATCCAGCCATCCTCGATCGCCTTGACGACGCCGCCATAGGCGTCGATCTCATCCATGACACGGCGCATTTCCTCTTCCATCCGGTCGGTCAGGAACTCAACCAGATGGCTGCCGCCGAGGGGGTCGACGGAGTTGGCGATGCCGCTTTCGTAGGCCACAACCTGCTGCGTGCGCAGCGCAAGCTCGGCCGCGAACTCCGTCGGGATCTGGAATGCTTCGTCGTAAGCCGCGGTAAAGATAGATTGCGCACCGCCCAATACGGCGGCCATGGTCTCGACCGCAACCCGCATGACGTTGTTGAAGGGCTGCGCCGCGGTCAACGACGAACCGCCGCAGACGACGCCGAAGCGGAACATCAGCGCCTTGTCATCGGTGACGCCATGGCGCTCTTTCAGGAGCTTCGCCCAGAGCCTGCGGCCTGCGCGGAATTTGCAGACCTCCTCGAAGAAGTCCATATGGACGTAGAAGAAGAAGCTCAGTCGCTTGGCGAATTTGGCAACGTCGCCGCCACGCGCAATCAGTTCGTCCACATAGGCGAAGCCATTCGCCAGCGTGTACGCCATCTCCTCGATGGCCGTCGAGCCGGCGTCGCGGACATGCGCGCCAGCGATCGAGATCGGATTGAAGCGCGGCGTGACGTCGTTGGCGTAGAGGATCGAATCGGCGATCAGCCGCATCGACGGGCGGACCGGGAAGATCCAGGTGCCGCGCGCGACATATTCCTTCAGAATGTCGTTCTGGATTGTGCCGGTCAGCTTGGCACGTGGAACGCCCTTCTTGTCCGCACAGGCGACATACATCGCATAGATGATCGCCGCGGTGCCGTTGATCGTGAAGGATGTCGATATCTTCGCCAGATCGATTCCGTCGAACAAGATCTCCATCTCGGAGAGGTTCGACAGAGAAACGCCAACCTTGCCTACTTCGGGACGGGCGATGGGATCATCGGGATCGTAACCGCATTGCGTTGGGAGATCGAGCGCAACCGAGAGCCCGGTTTGGCCCTGCTCGAGCAGGAACTTGTAGCGCTCGTTCGAATCCTCGGCGCTGCCGAAGCCGGCATATTGTCGCATGGTCCATAGCCGGCCACGAAAGCCATCTGGAAAGATTCCGCGGGTGTACGGATATTCGCCGGGAAGGCTGTCATCGATGGAATGATCCTTTGCCACGGCAACGAGCGGCAACTCGATGCCGGACGGCGTGTGCGGCAGATCTTCTTGCGGGGCGGCCTGCTTGAGCAATGCGGTCAACGGGGTCTCCTGTCAGCGTCTCCCAAAGGCCGTCTTCGCGACGGCCGCCCAATGATCGTCATGAACCCAGGCGGCTGCGAAGCGCGCGCCTTCGCGGCTTGCGCGTTCGTCCGGCGAGCCGCCAAACCGATGCATGATGGCGAGTGATTTGATTGCCCGCATGACCTGAGGCCGCTGCATCATCTCACCGATGTAGCTAGCGAGGAATTGGGCACCCTGGTCACCGGCCGGCGCGACAGCATCGACAAGGCCCGCGTGCTGTGCCTCCGCGGCGGAGAAGATCTGCGCCGAGGCAAGAATTCGCACTGCCTGGCTCGGCCCGACCAGCGTGAACAGGTCGGTGCCGCCGCCCCAGGCGGTCGCGATGTTGAGCTTCGCCTGCAGGAAGCCGATGCGCGCATGGGCGAGCGCTATCCGGTGATCGCAGGCCATGGCGAGCTCGGCACCGCCGCCGAGCGCATCGCCGTTGAGAACGGCGAGCACGGGGACGGGAAAACGACGGATGCAGTCGAAAGCCGCGCGGGTGCGCGCTGCAAAGGCGCGGGCTTCCGCCTCGCCCCGTAGCGCGTCCAGTTCCTTGAGGTCGCCGCCCGAGGCGAACGCCTTGTCGCCTGAGCCGGTCAGGACCACGAGCGACACATCCTCGCGTGCTGACCATTCCTCGAAAGTCGCTCCGATCGCTGCGATCAACGCATCGCTCAACGCATTGCGTTTCTCGGGCCGTGACAGCGTCACGCGCAGCATGCCATCGGCAAACTCGGCTACAACCAGATCGCTCAAGAGTCCCTCTCGATGTCGCGGCATATCTCCATAAGGCGACGCTGCTGCACCTCGACCTCTTCGGTCATGCGGTGCATGGGTCCGGCCACCGCGATCCCGTACACGTCGCCGCCGAACCTGACCGTGCTCGCAACCGCCATGACGTCAGCTACGTTTTCACCCCGGGTGATGGAGTAGCCGCGCGACGCTGTGAGCTCGATCTCGTCAGCCAGGCGCGCGCGGTCGATGATGGTGTTTTCCGTCATCGCATCGAGCCGCAGCTTGGCGATCGCCTCAGCACGCGCCTTCGGGGGCTTGGCGGCAAGCAGGGCCTTGCCGATCGAGCTGGAGTGCAGCGGCTTCAGATCGCCGGGCCGAGCGGTGTAGCGGATGTTCTGTCGGCCTTCGAGCACCGCGAGGTAGATGACCGCTCCGCCCTCCTCCTTGCCGAGGATGGCCGTCTCCCCGGTCAGATCACGCAGTCGCTCGAGACGCGGCATCATCCGCTTGAGCCAGGGCTCGCCAGCCGCAATGGCGGAGGCGACGTCGTACATCTTTCGGGTCGGATAGATGCCTTTCCGCCCGCCCACCCCGAACAGGAAGCCGCGCGTTTTCAGCGCGCGCACCAGGTTGAAACAGCTCGACACCGGCGCATCCAGCGCCGCCGCAAGTTCGGACAGCGACAGCGGCTGCTGCTCACGCGCGAAGAGTTCAAAAAGGTCGAGGGTTCGACTTGCTGATTTCACATCCATGAAATAACTTTCAGCATAAAGTTATTAACGAGTCAACCGGGCAGTTTGGGAAGCGGGATGGAGGTGAAGAGCAGGAAGCGATCCGCGAGGCGATTTCCGCCATCTGCCGACGCTTCGGCGACGATTACTGGCTGAAGCGCGACCGCGAAGGCGGCTTCCCCGAGGATTTCTACGCCGCCTTCGCTGCGGATGGCTGGCTCGGCATCTGCATCCCCGAGGCCTATGGCGGCTCGGGCTCGGCGTCACCGAAGCCGCGATCATGATGCGCGCGATCGCGGAATCCGGGGCCGGCATGTCGGCGCCTCCTGCCTGCACATTAACATCTTCGGGCTCAACCCCGTGCTCGTCCATGGCACGGGGGAGCAGAAGCGGCGGATGCTGCCGCCGATGGTGCAGGGCAAGGAGAAGGCCTGCTTCGCCGTGACCGAGCCCAATACCGGACTCAACACGACGCAGCTCAAGACTCGCGCCGTGCGGAAGGGCGACCGCTACGTCGTCGACCGCCAGAAGGTCTGGATCTCGACCGCCCAGGTCGCCGACAAGATCGTGCTGCTCGCCCGCACCACGCCGCTGGAGGAGGTGAAGAAGCCCGCGCTGGCTGGCCATGGCGCAGTCCGTGTCGAAGGCGGAGCCCCTGCCAGAGGCGGCGCTCCAGCTCGTCTTCGAGCTGGCCGGGGAGCACACAAGACGCGCGAGACGACGGCTATCGCGGCCCCGGCCGGAACCCATGCGATCTTCATCCATGTCGTCGAGTCCGAGGAGCCGATCCGCTACTTCGCCCGCGAAGGGTACCGGCTGCCGATACACGCCACGTCGAGCGGCCGCGCGATCCTCGCGCAATACACCCCGGCCGAACGGCAGGCGCTCTATCGCAAGATCAGCTTCGAGCGTTACTCGCCGACGACCCCGATGAGCAGCGACGCCGTCGAGGCGGAACTTCGGCGTTCGGCGGCGCGCGGCTACCATTTCAGCAATGGCGATTTCAGCAAGGATCTCGTGGGCGTCGAGCTTCCACTGCCGATTCGCCAGCGCCGGCTTTCGATCGTCGTCGCCGGCCCTCAGGTTCCGCTGCCTGGACAGGGTGCTGGCGATCGCCGAGACAATCCGACACGCCATTTCCCGCTTTGCCGGAAATCTATCGGCCGCTCCTGACGAAACGGCGGTTTGAGCGCGGTATCGGGCCGGCCACCGGCTCTGCTGTTCGGATCGTCACCATCTCTTCCGTCGCCGCCGTCGGCGAGATGATCTCGGTTGGAAGGGGATCGGCCTTGGCGGTTCCGTCCGGCAAGCCTTTCGTGGAAGCGGCTTGCGCCCGGCTACGATGTGTACGAGCCAGATCGATAGGTTAGCTTGGCTCGGGCCGGCGGTGTTCGTTTGCCGAGCTCCATGATGCTGTTTGAGCTAGGAGCCTGTCTGTTTAGTGATGGTGTAGCCGCGACGATAGCATGACGGCGCTCATGCGGCAGCCAGCGCGAGCTTTCGGAGGTTGTGGGCGGTGCAGATCAGCGCCCATTCGGCCTTCACCTTCTCGATTCCGCGCAGCAGGAACTGGCGGAAGCCTCTCGCCTGCTTGCTCTGCCGAACACCGGCTCGACCACTTGCTTGCGCAACCGATAGCGGCTGCGATGGCCGGCGCGCCTGAGCTTGGCGCTCATCCGGGCGAGCAGCGAGCCGGGCTTGGCCGGCCGCTTGGTGGTGGCGGACGTGGCTCCGTGCTTCTGCCGCCCAGTCGCGATGTAGCCGTTGATCCGCCGCCGGCCGAGCGTGCGAAGATTGGCCGCCGAGCAGTAGCCGGCATCGGCCGATACCTCGTCCGGATTGCGCTTGAGATTGGCCTTGATGCCGTCGAGCAAGGGAGCGAACTGCGCCTGGTCGCTGCCGTTGTTGTCGAGCGTGTGCGCGACGATGATCTGCGCCGTCGCATCGACTGCGGCCTGCGCGTTGTAGCCCTGAATGTAACCGTCCTTGGTCTTCAGGATGCGGCTCTCCGGATCGGTGAAGTTGCGCTGCGCCTTGCCGCCGGGCTCCTGTTTTGGCGGCGCCGGTGGCTTGCCGGTCCTCTTGCGGCCTTCTTTCTTGCGTTGCTCTTCCGCCTCTTCGCGGCGTCGCATCTCTTCGGCGGCGGCGGCTTTGGCTTCCGCCTCCAACTCCGCCCTGGCGGCGCGGATCTTCGCAAGCCGCTTCTGCTTGTCGGCCACCCAATCTGGCATCTTGTTGCCGTAGAGCTTGTCTTCCTCCGCATCGGCGGCCTCGGCGGCTTTCAGCCAGCGGTCGACCTCGGCTTCAAGCTCCGCTTCCCGTTTCTTCATCCGCTCGTAGCTCATCGCTTTGTGTTTCGACGCATTCGCCTTGATCTTGGTGCCGTCGAGCGCAACGTGCCCGAGCTTCACCAAACCGGCCTTCTCGGCGAGCTTCAACACCTGCACGAACAACCCCGCCAAGGCCTCGAGATGCCGCTTGCGGAACTCCGAGATCGTGCGGAAGTCCGGCGGGTCGCCGGCCACAATCATCATGAAGTCGGTACGCTCCACCGCCGCCATGGCGATCCGTCGCGACGAGTAGATGCCGCTCGCATAGCCATGCAGAAGCACCGCCGTCATCATCCGCGGGTCGAACGGCGGCTGGCCGAGCACGCCGCGGTAGCTGCTGGAAATCGCCGAAAGATCAAGCTCCTCCCGCACCAGCGCCACGATCAACCGCGATAGGTGATCCTTGGGTACGTAGTCCTGCACGCTCGGCGGCAGAAGCTGCGCCTCGTCAATCTTCCAGGGGCGAAAATCCTTGCTCATAGCCCCGTAAGGAATCAGACTCGCCCCAACTTGACCAGCGACTACTTGGACAGGCTCCTAGAAACGCGGCCCGAACGCAGAAGCATCAAGCACATCGTGAAGGAAGGGCCGATGCCGATCGTCAGAACCGGCGTCGTGCGCATTGTCGAAACCTGCTCGACAATCGGCGCATGCAAATCGAAGGCGGCCGTCAGATTCGGCTGCAACGCCGTCGCACGCGCCATCAGCGGAAGCCCGTTGGGCAGGCGCTCGAAGAGCTCGAGCTCAGTCGGGCAGTCTGGCGCGTGTCGCACTGATGGAGAGCGTTAACCCGCTGTTTGCAAGCGATCGCGCGCCCTTTTGTCGAGCCACGCAAAGCGGAAGGCGTCAAAATAGCGCTGGATTGATTTCATTGACGCGAACAACGCACTTCGCATGCAGTTGCCTGCGTCTACCGACGCAATGGAGGGCCACCAATCGGATGTCTGATGCAACTTCAAGTGGACAGATGATGGTCGATCACTGCACGCGCTCTTGCCAACGCTTCTTCTCGCCCGACCGCAGAGACGCTGTCTGGATCAGTGCGCAAAAGCTGACCACCCGGATAGATCTGAACCCGCCACCCAGATGCGTGCCGCACCAAGCTCAATGTGTAGCCCCGATACTCAGAGACGTCGCCGCTGATCTGCGACATAGTGTGGCTCCTCCGAAAGAGATCTGCATGCACGCGCGTTACGGTAAAACGTTTCACCAGCCGCTCTCAAGCGACCCGAATGCGGAATGCTGTGTCGCGTGTCTTAACGGATGCTTGTAGCGGCCCGTGACGACCTTGCGCCCAGGGTGCGAAGGAGTCCGCCGTGTCTTTGGCTGCGCAGCATCCGCCTGCTTCGGTGCGGGTGGGAGCAGCCGTGCGAAACTCTCGCGGATACCAGGATTCGGCGAGCCAAGGACCGCCGCAGCGGCAGGCGCATCTGCCGTCGCCGTGACGTCGGGCACGATCGTGGGCCGACTGGTATCAACGACGACCGCTTCGGGTCGTCTGCGTTCGGAGTAGATCCGGATTTTGGGAAGCTGCGATCCGGAAGCATGGATCTCCTCCGTCGGTGGCCGCGGCAGCATGGCGTCGGCGGCAAAAAGGAGCGCGAGCAATGCTCCGCCGACGACCAGAAGATATCGCCAAACCGGCATTTCGGTTCGTCCAGACGCCGTTGACCAACCAGAGCTCTTCCTCACTGCACTCAACTCCTGATCCCGGCAATCCTCCGGCTCGCGCCTACAAGTTGCGTTGCTGCTTTTGACTCTTCCCCGCGGTGGTCGCCCGGCAACGCGCATCGTGCGGGCTGGCGTGCCTACTTGCCCGGGGCCATTGCCAGATGAATCGACCAATCGTGGAAAGGCGGGTGCCTGCGCGGCCGGCGAAAGACCTCCTGTCATCGTCGCGCTGAGGGCCCCGCGGATCATCTCGTCGATCGATCCGGAAAGGCGCTGTTATGCGTTTTCTTCGCGAAGCGACGGCTTTGATCGCAGCTTCATGGAGGCCCCACCCGACTTGACCGGTACCGATCTGACCGGCGTTGACCGGAGTGAGCGAGGTCGTGGCGATCATCAGGGAGTTCTTTCCAGTTTCATGGTTGCCGCCGTCGCCGGATCGGCGGCATCCATCATGCCCCGGATGGCATTTGCGATAAGGGCTTCGAGTTCGGCGCTCGGTGCATTCAGTAGCGGCCCCATCCGAAGCACGTTCCTGAAGATGGACACGCCAGCCAACAGGGCGGCAATCACTGCGATTGGCACAGTATTCGATTGATCGAGCTCTTCAGCGAGCGGATCGACAAAGCTATCCAAAACAAATCTGCGAAGCAGCGGCGCGGCTTTCCCGCTGGCAAGCGAGCGAATGATAATATCGAGTGCATGCCCCCTGCGGGGGCGCTCCGAAACGACGTACCTTGCGAGTGAGCCCGCCACGCCATCCGCAGGGCCTGTGAACCGCTCATCGATCTGCGCCGACGCCTTCAGCGCTTCGGCAAACAGACGCTCTTTGGAGCCGAAGCAACGGTGCACATAGGCGACATCAACCCCCACATCGGCTGCGATGTCGCGCAAGCTGGCCTGCTCGTACGATCTTTTCGAAAATCGCGTGATTGCGGCTTTCAGGATACGGTCGCGCGATCCAACCATGGATTACGATCTCGCCTTGGGGGGCATGGGGAGCCTCGGCATTATCCTCGTCCAAGCGAATCCATAGCATTTGATCTCGTCAACACCTGTTGACCTAAATCAAAATCCGACCGTCCGCGAGGCCATAAGGTGATCGCGTTTCGCTCATGGACGAGAGAGTATCCGCTATGGAAAATGAACACACAGCATCGACATTTTCTTTCGCCACTCCTGACTGGGTAAAATCGTTCAATGGGGTGCCGAGGAACCTCTACGGCGCCTTATCAAAGGAAGCGTTGGGATTCACGGCCTCCTGTCTCCAGGATCAGGCGGATTACCTGAAGAAGCTCGCCGAGTCAGCGACTCCTGCGGAAGCACTGAAGTGCCAGATGGATTTCGTGCAGCAATCCTGGTGGCGGTACTTCAGCGAAGGCTGGCATGTAGTCGATGCACTGCGCAAGAACCAGCCATCTGGTTCAGCCCCTATTGAATAGGCCGCCCTCCTTACAGGTTGGCTGATGAGCGCGAGCAGAAGCGATGCTGCGAGCAGGCTTGCAGAGGCCGCCCAACCGCAGGCCAGCAGCACGTTGTTTCGTGGCCAGGCAAAGAAGAAGGGTGTCGCCGTGACAAGCACCGTGAAACGCTGGGGCTTGGTTCTTCTGACCATCATGGTAGCCGGCGGCGGTTATTACGGCTGGCAGAAGCTCGCAAATCACGATCTGCCCGCCGGCATCGCTGCCGGCAACGGCCGCATCGAGGCGATCGAGATCGACATTTCCACCAAGATACCCGGTCGCATCAAAGAGATCCTGGTCAACGAAGGCGATTTCGTTACGGCGGGCCAAGTGCTCGTGCGAATGAATACCGATCAGCTGGAAGCGCAGCGCCGCCAGGCGGAGGCGCAACTGCAACGCGCGACCATCGGTGTCGATACCGCCAAGAGCCTCGTGACCCAGCGGCAGGCCGAACGCAGCGCGGCGGCAGCGACCGTCGCCATGCGTGAGGCGCAACTTGACCAGGTGGAGAAAAAGCGCGCCCGGTCAGAGCAGTTGATCAAGACCAATGCTGTCTCGCAGCAGGTTCTCGATGACGACCGCGCCGCTTCGCAAACGGCCATGGCCGCAGTGAGCGCGGCACAAGCTCAAGTTGCCGCTTCCGATGCGGCCATCAGCACCGCGAAAGCTGCAGTGGTCGATGCCGAGGCTGCCACTGCCGCCGCTCGCGCCGCCATCGACAGCATCTCGGCGGATATCGACGACAGCACCCTGAAATCTCCGCGCGATGGCCGCGTGCAGTACCGCGTGGCTCAGCTTGGTGAGGTTCTCGCAGCTGGGGGGCGGGTCCTCAACCTGGTCGATCTCGGCGACGTCTACATGACGTTCTTTCTGCCAACGGCGCAGGCCGGCCGCGTCAAGATAGGAGCCGAGGTGCGGCTCGTGCTCGATGCCGCACCGCAATATGTCATTCCTGCCAAAGTCACCTTCGTCGCCAACGTGGCCCAGTTCACCCCGAAGACGGTGGAGACCGAGGAGGAGCGTCAGAAGCTGATGTTCCGGGTCAAGGCTCAGATCTCACCCGAGCTGCTGCAGAAATACATCCGGGACGTGAAGACAGGCCTTCCCGGGATGGCCTATGTGCAACTCGACCCTCAGGCCACATGGCCAGCGTTTCTCCAGGGCAAGCTGGCGCCATGAGTGATCAGCCAGCCCGCGTTATCACCCCAACGACGGTGCCGGTTGCGCAGCTCGCGTCGGTGGGGCTGTCATATGGTGCGACGCGGGCGCTCGAATCCGTCTCCATCGACGTGCCGTCGGGGTGCCTGGTCGGGCTGATCGGGCCGGACGGCGTCGGCAAGTCCACCCTGCTGTCGCTGGTTGCTGGCGCGCGGGTCATCCAAGACGGGCATGTCGAGGTGCTCGGCGGCGATATGGCGGATACTGCGCACCGCAGGCGGACCTGTCCGCGGATCGCCTACATGCCGCAGGGCCTGGGCAAGAATCTTTATCCGACCCTGTCGGTGTTCGAGAACGTTGATTTCTTCGGGCGCCTCTTCGGACATGGCAAGCGAGAGCGGGAGCGCCGAATCGGCGAGCTTCTGCAAAGGACCGATCTGGCCCCCTTTGCGGATCGGCCGGTCGGCAAGCTTTCGGGCGGCATGAAGCAGAAGCTCGGCCTCTGCTGCGCACTCATTCATGATCCCCACCTCTTGATCCTCGACGAGCCGACGACGGGCATCGATCCGCTGTCGCGCCGCCAGTTTTGGCAGCTGATCGCCGACATCCGTGCCGATCACCCCGGCATGAGCGTCGTCGTCTCGACCGCCTATATGGAGGAAGCGGCCCTTTTCGACTTGCTGGTGGCGATGGATGCCGGCCGGGTGTTGGCCACGGGGACGCCCCAGGATCTGTTGAACCGCACCAACACCACCACGCTGGACGATGCCTTCATTGCGCTTTTGCCGGAAGAAAAGCGTCGGGGACATAAGGAGGTCATCATTCCGCCGCGCCCTGCCGAGGACGGCAAGGAGGTGGCCATCGAGGCCGAGCAGCTCACCATGCGCTTCGACGACTTTACCGCGGTGGACCATGTGAGCTTCCGGATCACCCGCGGCGAGATCTTCGGCTTCCTGGGTTCGAACGGCTGCGGCAAGACCACGACCATGAAGATGCTGACCGGCCTGTTGCCGGCAACTTCCGGCACAGCGCGGCTGTTCGGCCGCGAGGTCGACCCCACCGACATGGCGGTTCGCCGCCGCGTCGGCTACATGTCACAGACCTTCTCGCTCTATTCCGAGCTGACGGTCCGGCAGAATCTCGATCTGCACGCGCGTCTGTTCAGCCTGCCGCCGGACGCCATTCCCGCGCGGGTTAATGAGATGGCGCAGCGATTCGATCTCACAGATGTCATGGAGGCGTTTCCGGACGCGTTGCCGCTCGGCATCCGCCAGCGCCTGTCGCTTGCGGTGGCGATGATCCATTCCCCGGAGATGCTGATTCTCGACGAGCCGACCTCAGGCGTCGATCCGATCGCCCGTGACAGCTTTTGGCAGATCCTGTCGGACCTTTCGCGTGAGGACAACGTCACGATCTTCGTTTCCACCCATTTCATGAACGAGGCCGAGCGGTGCGACCGCATCGCGCTGATGCATGCCGGCAAGGTGCTCGTCAGCGACACGCCGGCTGCCATTGTCAAGCGCCGCGCGGCCGCCACGCTCGAGGACGCCTTCGTCGCCTATCTGGAAGACGTAACGGGTGCGAAGGCCGATCGGTCGTCCAGTGCCGGGCCAGCCATCTCAGCTGAACCCGGTCGCATCCCTGTCCCGAACCGCGGCGCTGAGCGGCGGCGGCAATTCTTCGACCTGCGGCGCATGATGGCTTACGCCTTGCGTGAGGCGCTCGAGCTGCGACGCGACCCTATCCGTGCCGCGCTCGCCACCCTCGGCAGCATCGTCCTGATGTTTGTCATGGCATATGGCCTCAACCTGGACGTCGACAACCTGTCTTTTGCCGTCCTCGATCGGGACGATACGACGATCAGCCGCGATTACACGTTACAGATCGCTGGCTCCCGTTATTTCACCGAGAAGGCACCGATTGCCGATTACGCCGAGCTCGATCGACGCATGCGCAGCGGCGAACTCAGCCTGGCGATCGAAATTCCTCCGGGCTTCGCGCGCGATCTGGAGCGCGGCCGCAAGGTCGAGGTTGGCGCCTGGATTGACGGGGCCATGCCCACCCGGGCCGAAACGGTGCGCGGCTACGTGCAGGGCATGCATGCGGACTGGCTCATGAAGGAGGCCCGCGAGCTTCTCGGAAGACGTGCCGCTGTCGGTGACTTCCAGCTCGAGCTCCGTTACCGGTATAATCCAAGCGTCGAAAGTCTGGTGGCCATGGCGCCTGCGGTGATCCCGCTTCTGCTGTTGATGATACCCGCCATGCTGGCCGTCCTGAGCGTGGTGCGGGAGAAGGAGCTCGGATCGATCATCAACTTTTACGTGACGCCCGTCACCCGCCTCGAGTTCCTGACCGGCAAGCAACTTCCCTATGTCGGGATTGGCCTGCTCAACGCGCTGCTGTTGGCGGCGTTCGCGGTTGTCATCTTTCGCGTCCCATTCACGGGCAGCTTTCTCACTTTCATGCTGGCCGCCCTGCTTTATGTGAGCGCCACGACAGGCATGGGGCTCGTTATATCGAGCCTCACGAAGAGCCAGATTGCGGCGATGTTTGCGACGGCGCTGCTCACCATGATACCGGCCACCCAGTATTCTGGACTGATCGATCCGGTATCATCGCTTCAGGGAGCAGGCGCTGTCATTGGCCGGATCTACCCGACCACGTATTTCGTGACCATTGCGCGCGGGACCTTCTCCAAGGCCCTCGGCTTTGCCGACCTGTGGAGAGAGTTGGTGCCGCTGCTGATCGCCATTCCGGTGCTGCTCGGCGCGGGCGCGGCCCTCCTCAGAAAGCAGGCGAACTGATCATGCGCCTGGCCAATATCCTCAAGCTCGGCATCAAGGAATTGCGCAGCCTCGCCAGGGATCCGATGATGCTGGTGCTGATCATCTACGCATTCTCGATGTCGATCTACACCGGGGCGAACGCGCTGCCGGAAACCCTGAACCGGGCCGCGATCGCGGTTGTCGATGAGGACCAGTCTCCGGCATCCTCGCGCATCATTACCGCGTTCAATCCGCCCTACTTTTCGATCCCGAAGCTCATTACACAGTCGGAGATGGATCGTCGCATGGACGCCGGCATCGACACGTTCGCGCTCGACATTCCGCCGAACTTCCAGCGCGATCTCCTGGCCAGAAAATCGCCGACCATCCAGCTCAACGTCGATGCCACCCGCATCTCGCAGGCGTTTACGGGTGCCGGCTACGTCCAATCGATCGTGACCAGCGAAGTCAGCGAATTTCTCAAACGCTACCGGAGCGCCGCCAGCCTGCCGATCGACCTGTCGTTGCGGGCCCGCTTCAATCAGGAACTTAAGAAAGCATGGTTTGGTGCCATCAGCCACTTCATGTCGAACATCACCATGCTGTCGATCGTTCTGACCGGCGCCGCTCTCATCCGCGAGCGAGAACACGGGACCATCGAGCATTTGCTGGTCATGCCGGTGACACCCTTTGAGATCATGGTCAGCAAGATCTGGTCGATGGGACTGGTCGTGTTGGCGGCATCCGCGCTTTCGCTGATGTTCGTCATCCACGGACTGCTTGCCATTCCGATCGAGGGCTCATTTGCCCTCTTCATAGCTGGAACGACGCTCTATCTGTTCGCGACCGCCAGCCTTGGGATCTTCCTTGCGACGCAGGCCGGTTCCATGCCCCAATTCGGTCTGCTGCTGATGTTGGCGCTTCTCCCGCTGCAAGTGCTCTCGGGCACACTGACGCCGCGCGAAAGCATGCCCGAATTGATACGGTACGTCATGCTTGCCGCGCCGAATACGCATTTCGTCATGATGGCGCAGTCGATTCTTTTCCGTGGCGCCGGATTAGACGTGGTCTGGCCGCAGTTCGCCGCGCTGTTCGCGATCGGAGCGATCCTCTTCATGTTTTCGCTTCGGCGGTTCAGACAGTTCCTGAAATGAGTTCGCACACGCGCGATTTTGGAGGGTGCCATCATGACAATGAAGCTCATTATGTCAGCGACTGACGGCTCCGAAGGCGCGGAGCGGGCTGTCTTGGCTGCGGCTGGCCTTGCGAAAGCATTCAACGCGAAATTGTTGATCGTGCACGTCAGTGAAGACGTATTCTCCAACAAGGACCTCAGGCTGCTTGATCAGCTCCGGGTGGCTGAGGGTGACGCATTGGAGGAACTCAGTCGCAGAATTCTGGCGAATGCAAAGGCGGTCGCTCAGAATCATGGCGCACTGAATATTAAGACCATGACTGGGGGCGGAGACCCGACGAAGGTGCTTATAGAGACCATCGAACGTGAACATGCGGACGCGATCGTGCTCGGACGGCGGGGGCGGGGGCAGCTCGCAGGCCTTCTGCTCGGCAGTGTTTCGCAGAAGCTGTCATGCCTTGCACCATGCATGGTAATCATCGTCCCGTGATTTCTCAACTCAATCAATTATTGCGAGCCCATGGGAGAGAGATGTCGAGCCGCTTTCTCCAGCAGCAAAGCTGATCGGCGGAAGCGGATGAAATCTTCCCAGATGAAGCCGCCTCACCCTTCTTCGAGATGCAGGATCGCCCGAGCGAGGCATGAAGATTTCTTCGCGGGGCGGGGTCCCGGTTCGTGTCCCAAGGCTGGGCCAGAGGACCGGCAGGCTCAACATTCCTGCTTGATTGCGCTGCCGCTCGCGGTAGTGCGGGAGCTTCTGCAAAAGCTGAGAGGCTGCAGCGGTCATGATAAGTCCGGTGAGATCACCGCTCGCAGAGGAGAGCAAGGACCACCATGACCGTCCGTCCAGTCGCCCCCTCAAGATTCTCAAGTCAAGACCGCACCGCCCATTGCTGCCGAGGGACCAGCGCTGCTGACGACTGGGCCCGGAATAGACCCAGATCAACACACCTCCATGTCCGAAAGCCAATCTTGAATGGCGCGTGCGCCAGCTGCCCACACTTAGAGTCCAGCCATGACCACGACGGCATATCAGCAAGCTCCTCCAGCTCCAATAAATCCAGGCGGGAATGGGCACGAATCGGCAAACCGCTGGACGATTACCGCGAGGCCAACCTGCGCGACTATGACGGCTACGCACGTACTTTCTCTTCGGACCGGGCGCGCGCGCTGCCCGACGGGCTTCCCGGCGGCCTCAACATTGCCCATGAAGCGCTCGACCGTCATGTGAGGGCGGGTCGAGGCGACAAGTTCGCGCTGCGCTGGATCGCGCGCGACGGCGCGATCCGCGATCTCAGCTATGCTTGGCTCGGAGGTAAACCGCTTCGCCAACACTTTGGTGCAGCACGGAGTAAGGAAGGGCGAACGCGTCTTCTCGCTGCTTGAACGGGTGCCGGAGCTCTACATCGCCGCCTTCGGCACGCTGAAGAATGGCAGTGTTTTCTCCCCGCTGTTTTCAGCGCTCGGACCCGAACCGATCAAAACGCGCATGACAATTGGCGAATCCAAGCCGCTGATCACTAGCGAAGCCTTTTATCGGCGCAAGAGCCCTCCGGCCGCGGGAAGCATCGCGCGAAATGCATGCCTGAGCTAGGGGACCACGCCGATGAGCACTGATGGCATCATTCTTGTCACCGGCGGCAGCCGCGGCATCGGCGCTGCGACCGCAACTCGAGTTCGCCGGCATCACGACTTTGAATTCTGCGCATCCTGTCCAAAAGTGATCGGCGGCGGTCATTGAACCCTTTGGAATTTCCGGGAAGGGGCCAGAAGCGGCCGGGTCTAGCGCGGCTGCATTCGCGCGCCTGCGTCAATGCTGATCGTCGTGGCGTTGAGATAGGCATTCTCGGCAATGTGGTTGACCAGACTGGCGAACTCGTCGGGTTGCCCCATCCTGTTCGGATAAAGGATCATACGGTCGACGATCGACTGCGAAACCTTCGGCGGCATGCCGGCGACCATGCCGGTGTCGAACAGCCCAGGCGCGATGGAGACGACACGAATGCCGTATTCAGCAAGATCACGCGCGACAGGCAAGGTGAGGCCGACCACGCCGGCCTTGCTGGCACTGTAGGCCGCCTGTCCCACCTGCCCTTGCGACGCTGCACCGGACGCGGTGTTGATGATGACGCCCCGTTCGCCGCTCGCGCCCTCTGGCTGGTTGCGGGTCATGGCCAACGCCGCAAAGCGGATGATGTTGAAGGTGCCGGTGAGATTGATGCCGACAACCTTATTCCAGGTCGCCAGCGGAAACGGCTGCCCCTTTGATACGGTCTTGGCTGCATCGGCGACGCCGGCACAATTGACGGCGATATGAACAGCCTGGAATGCTTCGAGCACGGCGTCGACGCCGGAGCTGACGCTGGTCTCGTCGGCAACGTCGACAACACGCCCGAACGCCGCGCTCCCCAGTTCCCGGCAAAGATCGGCGAGCCGCGACTCGTCACGATCGAAGGCGGCGACGCGCACGCCCGCTTTCGCCAGTGTGACGCACGATGCCCGCCCGAGCCCCGACGCAGCGCCGGTCACGATCGCAACTTTTCCATCCAACTGCATGAGCGCCCCTCCTGCTCGATCTTCTGTATCAGCGGCCAAGGATGGTGATACAGGCTACTGCCTCTTCGATGCCCTGAAGGCCGCCGCCGTTTTCGGCGAGCGCAATGCGCGACCCCTCGACCTGTCGCGGCCCGGCCTCGCCGCGCAGTTGCGCCACCAGTTCATGTACCTGCCCGATGCCGGTGGCACCGACGGGATGTCCCTTGGATTCAAGCCCGCCGGACGGATTGACCGGTATGCGTCCACCGAGCGCAGTGTCACCGCGCTCCGAAATGATGCCGCCTTCGCCAAAATCGCAGAATCCGAGGTTCTCGATCTGGATGATTTCGCCCATGGCCGTCGCGTCATGCACCTCGGCGACAGAGACGTCCTCGGGGCCGATACCGGCCTTGTTATAGGCCGTTTTCGCCGCGAGCGCGGTACAGTGCCGCTCCACTTCGGACGGATCACGATCGCTACCGGTCTGGATAACCGATGCCAGCACGTGGATTGCCCGCGACTCGTCCAAGCCGAGCCGCTTCAACCCGGCCTTGGTGACGAGGATCGCAGCCGCCGCACCGTCGGATATTGGCGAGCACATCGGAAGCGTCAGCGGATAGGTGATCGGCGGGGCATTCAGCACTTCTTCGACCGAATAGGCATTGCGAAACTGCGCCAGCGGATTCTCCACGGAGTGCCGATGGTTCTTCGCCGCCACCGCTGCAAGCTGGCGCTGCGTTGTGCCGAACCGCTTCATATGCTGACGGGAGAACGCCGCGTAGACATCCATGAACACGCTGTAGGGCTTGTCCGAGGTCGAGCCTTCCGGTACCTCGACACCCTCGCCGAGCGCCAGCAGCCTATCCCGTATTTCACCATCTCGGCTGACGTCCCAGGCACTGTCAAACGCCTCGAACATCAGTTTACGATCGGTCGAAAACATCTTCTCGGCGCCGAGCGCGAGCGCAACATCACCCTCACCCGCCTTGAGGAAGGTCACGGCAAGGTTGAACGCCGTGCTACCGCTGGCGCAGGCGTTTTCGACATTGACCACGGGAATGCCGCCGATACCCATTTCGCGCAGCAGGATCTCGCCGCGGATCATGTGCTGGCGCTCCATGTGTCCTTGCGACGCATTGGCGAAAAACCCCGCCTCGATGTCAGCTTTCTGCAATCCCGCATCGCCGAGCGCGACATCCACCGCACTGCGCGACAGAGTCTTCATATCGGTATCCAGCATGCGTCCAAACGGGGTCATGCCAACGCCGACCACATAGATCTCGCTCATCCCACCCTCCCAGAGGATTATGATCTTCTCTTGTCTCTGCCTGTTAGTCCTTCAGCTCCGGCAGCGTGCGCAGGACCTGCTCGGTATGCTCGCCAAGGCCCGGCACACCGGAACGCGGACCAGGATGTTCGCCGGAGAAAATCAGCGGCTGCGCCACGTGATAGCGTCGCTCGCCATTGCCCTCCGCCACCTCGCGGAATAGCCCGCGCGCACGGAAGTGTGGATCGGCGGTCACCTCGCTCAACGAGTTCACCGGCCCCCACGGAATCCCAGCGGCGTCCAGCCTCTCCGCCCAATCGGCTCGATCGCGCGTCGCCAGCGCGCCAGCGACTTTGCTTCGCAACGCATCGCCGCGCGCGACCCGCTCGCCACGATTGAAGCCCGCCGCATCAGGCATGCCGAGCAGCTCGCACAGCGGCCGCCAGAACCAGTCTTCGTGAGCGATCGACAGTGTGAGAAGACGACCGTCGGCACACTTGAAGACGCCATAGGCCGGCTCGGCGCCGATGTCAGCGAGCGGCGCGCCGTTCATCACTGGACCGAGCATCACCGACATCCAGGACACCAGGCCATCCGTCATCGAGACATCGACGTATTTGCCTTTTTCTGTACGTGCCCGCTCGAACAGTGCCGCCAGCGTGCCGACCACAGCGAACATGCCGGAGGACAGATCGCCGATCGCGATGCTTCCCGGGTCTTCTACCGAACCCTGCTCGGCGTGGCGAAAGAGAAACCCGGCGAGCGCCTGATAGGAAATGTCGTGGGCTGGGCGATCGCGATACGGCCCATCCTGCCCAAAGCCGGAGATCGAGACATAGACAAGGCCTGGATTGAGCTGCGCCATTGCTTCATGGCCGAACCCGAGGCGCGCCATGGTGCCCGGACGAAATCCTTCCATCAGCACGTCGGCGGAAGCCACCAGCCTGCGCAGGTTCAGCTTGCCTTCGGCACTCTTGAGATCCAGCGCCACCGACTGCTTGCCGCGATTGAGCGCGCCATGAAAGGCCGGAAACTGCCGTGCAGGGTCGCCCGCCCCCGGCCGCTCCACCAGGATCACCTCCGCGCCCAGGTCACTCAGCAACAAGGTTGCGTACGGCCCCGGATACTGTTCGGCCAGACTGATCACCCGAATTCCAGCGAGGGGAAGGCTCATCTCATGCTCACTTATGGCAGTGACCCGGCTTGCATTAGTCCCTCCAGTCTGTAACATAACCCGAGAAATAATCAACTAACTTCAAAGTCAATTAAGAGGGAAGCGCGGTGGAATCGGTGATTTCTGAAATTCGGGGCGGCGCGATGTGGATCACGCTGAACCGGCCGGATGCACTCAATGCCATCACTCCCGCAGTGGTTTCGGGCATCAACGCGGCGCTCGACAAGGCTCAGCTGTCGGACGTCTGCGCAGTGGTGCTGACCGGAACGGGGCGCGCGTTCTGCGCCGGCGCTGACCTCAAATTCGTACGCGGCGAAGCGGGAGACGACGAAACGGCGCTGAGTCGCTTTCTCGATACTGTTCTCCTCGTCATGAACCGGCTCGAGACGTTTCCGATGCCGGTCATTGCGTCGCTGAACGGATTGACGTTGGCCGGCGGCCTGGAACTGATGCTGTGCTGCGATCTCGTTGTCGCGGCGCGCTCGGCCAAGCTCGGCGACGCGCATGCAAACTATGGTCTCTTGCCTGGCGGCGGCAGTTCGGTGCGACTGCCGCGCAAGATCGGCTCGACCCGCGCAAAATATCTGCTCTACACCGGCGAGTTCGTGCCAGCCGAACAGCTTGTCGCCGCCGGACTGGTCAACGAGGTCGTCGATGACGATAAGCTGATCCCGACGACCCAAGCGCTGGTCGCCAAGCTCGTCAACAAGAGTCCGCTCGTGCTTCGTCGCATGAAGGCCCTGGTCGATGATGGCCTGGAGCAACCTTCCGCAATAGCATTGCGACAAGAACTTCTCGCCAGCGAAGTCCACGCCCGCAGCCACGACCTGAAGGAGGGACTTGCCGCATTTGAGGAAAAACGCAAACCACGCTTCACCGGCAAATAGGAAAAGCAAGCCGGGAACGCAAAGAGGAGGCGGTAATGAGCCAGGACACGCGCTTCACACGCCTGCAGCGGATTCAACATGCCGCCTACCAGCTTGCACCCACTATCCGGGAGATATTCGATCGTGCAGGCCTTGCTCCGGCCGACCTAAAAACCCTGGACGATCTGTCGCGGCTGCCCGTATTCAAGAAGGAGGCACTGGTCGACCTGCAGCGCCGACGGCCACCATTCGGCGGGTTTCTCGCTGCGAAGGACCAAGATATCGTCCGCATCTTTGTCTCACCCGGCCCCATCAACGAACCTCAACTGACGCACGATCGCGACGGCTGTGGCTTCGGTACGGCCTTTGCTGCTGCCGGCCTTGGCCCCGGCGATCGAGTGCTCAATACCTGGTCCTATCATCTCGTACCGGCCGGCCTTCTGCTCGACGAGGGACTGCGCTCCGTCGGCGCGACGGTGATTCCAGCGGGCACGGGCGGCAGCGAATTGCAGGCGAAGCTGGCAATCGACCTTGGCGTGACCTGCATCTGCGCCTCGACAGCCTTCTTTATGACGCTTGCAGAAGCCGTCGAGGCGACGGGTCACTCGCTCCCCGGAGGCTGGAAGGTCAAAACTGCGTTGCTCGGCGGCGAACTCGGCGACTGGCTCGGCAAGCGCCGCCGCCTGGAAGCCAGGTACGGCATCCGGACCTTCGCAGTCTATGCGACAGCGGACTTCGGCGTGATCGGCTTCGAAAATGGAGCGCAGGACGGCGGCTACGAGATCCATCAGGATCGTATCGTACAGATCTGCGACCCGACGACGGGGGTCCCGCTCCCGCAGGGCGAGCCTGGCGAGATCGTGGTCACCACGCTGACGCCGGGCTGGCCGCTGATCCGGTTCGGGACCGGCGATGTCGCCGCCGCCACGGCAACGAATGCTGACGGCACGGTGCGGCGGATCGGTATGCTGCAAGGACGCGTCGGCCATGCCGTGAAGGCGCGCGAGATCTTCATCTATCCCCGCCAGCTCGAAGACCTCGCAATTGCCGTTCCAGGAATCGGCCGCGCGCAAGCAATCGTCACGCGCCCGCAACTGCGGGAAGAAATCACGGTGCGGCTTTCGCTGCTGCCGGACGCGGACCGCGACGCCGTCCTGGCTGCGGTGCCGGCCCGCTTCAACGCGCTGTCGCGCCTGAAAGCCGATCGTATCGAGGTGGTTGGTACGGATGAGTTGCCGGCTGAGGCTCCATTCGTGGTCGACCGGAAGGACGGATAACCCCGCAAGGCAACAGCACGCAGCGCCTCAGCCGAGCCACCGCTTACGACGTCGGTAATGCTTGATATCGCGATAGCTCTTGCGCTCGCCTTTGAGGTCAAGTCCGAGATAGAACTCCCGCACGTCCTCGTTGTTGCGCAGCTCTTCTGCGGCGCCTTCGAGGACGATCCGCCCATTCTCCATGACGTAACCATAGTCGGCGATCTCAAGTGCAACCCGCGTGTTCTGCTCGACGATCAGAAGCGTGGTTCCGCTTGCCTTGAGGTCCTTCAGCAACTCGAAGACCTCGTCGATCATCAGCGGCGCAAGACCAAGCGATGGCTCATCGATCATGATCAGCTTTGGATTGGCCATCATCGCGCGTCCAATCACGACCATCTGCTGTTCGCCGCCGGACAGATAGCCGGTTATGCGATCCTTGAGCGCCGCAAGCCGGCGAATGCGATCGTAAACATTATCGAGGCGCTTGCGCACCTCGCGCCCCGACGATTCCATGTGGCCGCCGACCAGCAGATTCTGCTCAACGGTCAGATGGCGCAACACGCGGCGGCCCTCCATCACGTGGATGATGCCGCTTCGAACGACTTCGGTCGGATCCGCCTTGTCGATCCTCTTGCCGTCGAAATTGATGTTGCCGGAGGTCACCCGGCCATCCTCGACGCGTATGATGCCGGAAATCGCCTTCAGGGTCGTGGACTTGCCGGCGCCGTTGCCGCCGAGCAGCGCAACGCACTTGCCATCCGGCACGGCGAGCGAGATGCCCTTCACCGCCAGGATGACATCGCTGTAGATGACTTCAACGTTGTTCAGTTCGAGCAAAACGCAAGCCTCCCGAGGGGATCCGACCGGGCCCGCGGGACCCGGCCGGATGGCGTTACTTCACCACTTGTTAATGGACGGCACCGGCACGCCCGCCGCGGCCTCCATGTACTTGCCGTCCTTGATGGTGGCGATGCTCGCGACCAGCCCCTGCGTCGGGAACGGCCCCTCGTTTGAGAACTTCGTGTTGCCGAGAATCTTGAAGGTATCGTCCGCCGAGATCGTCGTCGACAGAAGCGCCTCGCGGATCGCTTCGCCGGTGATCTTGTCCGGACCGACCTTCTTGGCTGCAGCTTCGATGGCCCGCATCGCGATCAACGCCTGACCAAGACCCTGCACGGCAGAAACCGTCCACTTCGCCTTGAGGCCGTACTTGCTCTGAAGCATTTCGAAAAACTCACGCCCCGGCGTCTTTGCGTCAGTGGGCGCGGCCATCGCATAGACCTCGTAATCGCCCTCCATCTGCTTGATGTCGCCGATCGCGCGACCGGATTCCGCCAGTCCGTTGTGCGAGCTCACGACAATCGGCACATTCTTGCCAAGCGACTGCAGCGCCCGCTTGGTGGCGACCACAGCGGCCGTGTTCGTCATGATCATGATCACCTCGGCACCCTTGCGGGTCACGCGGTTGACCTGGGTAGTGAGGTCGGTCGGCTGCACTTCCGTGAACACAACCTCGACGACCTCGACCTTGTCGGGATTGTCGGCCGCATAGCGCTGGACGCCCTTGTGCTGATCGACATAGGCGGGCGAAGCTTCCGACGAAATGATCGCGACCTTCAGCGGCCCGCTGCCACCGCGCTTCTGACGTAACCAGTCGAAGAACGCCGCGGCTTCGTGGCTGTAGGTCGGACGCTGGTTGAAGATCCACGGATCTGGCTTCCAGGCAAAACCATACGCGGCAGTCGACATCACCATCGGGATCTTGTCGGACGGCAGCCGCCCCTGAAGCGCGGCGACGTCGGGTCCGCCGACCCCGAGCACGATGATCGGGTTGAGCTCGGCCTTGATGCCGGGCCACAGGCTCGCCACCTGCGCCGCATCATAACGATGATCGTAATCCTTGATACCGAGCTTGACGCCGATCTTCTTGCCGACTTCGGCATTCCACCAGTCGATGACCGGCCGGCGCGCACCGATCAAGTCTTTCATCACGTCCGCATAGGGACCGGTGAAATCGGCAAGCGACGCCACATTGTAGGTAGTCTGGGCACTGGCCGGCGCCGAGATCGTCAGCAAACCGAGCGCGGCGGCCGCCCCGGCGATCTTGATATGCTTCGAAATTGTCATCTTTTCAGTTCCTCCCATGAATGTTCTCAAAACTCCGATCGGCCCTGGCCTTCAATAGGGAAACGGCCAAAGGCGATAGGATCGTTTCAGGATATTCCAGCGGTGCATCAACCCGCGCGGCTCGAAAATCAGAAACGCGGCGATGATCCCGCCGAGAAACACATTCATCAGCGCGAATACCACGTCGCCACCAAGCGAGGGAAATTCCGCAACGATGCTGGGACCAAGTGTAACGAAGCTTTCCTGAATTGCCTTGATGACGAAGACGCCGACCAATGCTCCGGTGATCGAGCCAAGGCCTCCGACAATGACCATGGCGATGAACCAGATCGAATGGAACAGCGTGAACTGATCAACGGCGACGAAACGCACGTAGTAAGCCCACAGCGCCCCGCCGATCCCCGCGTAGAACGCGCCGATCAGGAAGGCGGTTGCCTTGGTCCGCACGACGTTGATTCCCATCAACCCGGAAGCAACGTCGTCATCACAGACTGCGACGAAGGCGCGCCCGTGCCGGCTGCGCACAATGCCGTAGGCGCCGAGCACCATCGCCGCGGTCGCAGCCAGACAGAGATAGTAGATCGAGGTCTCACTGACGAAACTGAAGCCGAAGATCTGCGCCGGCTCCAGCGTCAACCCGTTCGATCCGCCGAACCATGACTGCGGCAGATTGAGAATGAGGAAATGAAACAAGGTCTGCGCCGCGATGGTGGTGAGCGCCAGGTAGAAGCCCTTGATGCGAACCGCCGACAGGCCAAAGATGAACCCGAATACGGCGGCGGCGCAGCCACCGAGCGGAATACTGAGCCAGAACGGCAGATTGAATTTGATGGCCAGCGCACCGGTGGCGTAGGCGCCGACCCCCATGAAGGCAGCCTGGCCGAGATTGATCTGGCCCGCATATCCCATGTTGATCTGCAGACCGATCACGACCACGGCCATGATCAGCATGTTGGTCGAGATGGCGACGAGGCGCGGCCCCAGAACATGGGGCAGAACGACCAGCGCGACGAGAAACAGAACGAGCGCGACCCATTGCCCTCGGGTGCGGATCAAGGCCTGGTCGCGTTCGAAGCTGGTGGCGAATACGCCTGCCGGATCCATCGGTCAGACCCTTTCGATGGTCTTCCAGCCGAACATTCCGGTCGGCCGAATAAAGAGGATGAGCAGCATGATGATGAATGGAAACACGGTGCCGATCGCGCCGCCCACGATCGGATCGAGGTAGGCGGTCACGAGCCCCTGAATGATGCCGACGATAAGGCCGGCCAGCAGAACCCCGGCGATCGCCTCGAAACCCGCCAGCAGCGCCACCGGCAACGCCGCAAGGCCGATGTCGGAGGCAAGAAAGTTCAGCGACTTTCCGCTAAGGAAGATGATGGCGCCGAGCGTCGACAGTACGGCGCCGAGAATCCACGCAAACGCGATAGAGCGCTTCACTGAAATTCCCATCGACAATGCCACCTGATGATCTTCGGCCACCGCTGTCATGCGCAACCCGGCCCGCGTGCGGTTGAAAAACCACGACAGGCCGAAGCCGACGATGACCGTGATTGCGCCGCCGATGAGAAGCGAGCGGGGGATGAGAATCTCCCCGATGATCACCGGCTGAAGCGGAAAGATGATTGGGAACGAGCGCACCTGCGGGCCGAACAGCACGAGGATTAAGCCGCGGATCAGGATCAACAGTCCGATGGTGACCATGACCATGGCAAATACCGATTCACCGGCAAGGCGGGAAAAGAACACCCGCTCGACCAGGAGTCCGAACAGCGCCGCCGCAACGAACGCGAGCGGAATGCCGATCGAGAGTGGCAGGCCCAGCGAGGCGACCATCCACCAGACGATGAAGCCGCCGAACACGACAAGTTCGCCTTGAGCGAAATTGAAGACTTTCGACGCTCGATAGATGACCACGAATCCCATGGCGATGAGGGCGTAGAGCAGTCCAACCAGCGCGCCGTTGATGAAATAGTTGACGAAATCGATCATGCGATGGCCCGCAACGGTTCAGCGGCGTTTGCCGACTTGCCCCCTTTGACGACGTCGTGGATGGCGACGTGAGCAGACAGCGTACCCTTTCGCCCGTCCTGATATGTCACTGCAATGTCGAGCTTCTGATCATCCCGACCGTCGTACATCGCCTCGATCAGCACGGCATAGCGTTCGGCGAGGAATTCGCGTCGCAGCTTGCGTGTGCGGGTCAGTTCGCCTTCATCCGGATCGAGCTCCTTGGGGAAGTTGGCGAACCGACGGACCCGCGCATGCTCGGGCAGGAACGTATTGACGCGCGCAATCTCGCCGCGCATCAATTCGGCTACCTCAGCCTTCTGCGAAAGATCGGTAAAGGTGGAGAAGCTGATGTTTCGGTCTTCCGCCCATCGTGACACCACACTCATGTCGATGTTGATCAGCGCGCCGATATAGTCGCGCGTATCATCGCCTAGCGTCATGATATCCTTGATGAACGGGCTGAAACGCAGCCGGGTCTCGATAAACTGAGGCGGAAACCGTTCGCCGGAGCGAAGCTGTCGAAGATCATCGAGGCGCTCGAGGAATACGAGCTCGCCGCCGTCCGTGACCGACACCGCATCGCCCGTACGATACCATCCTTCCTCAACGCGCTGGGCCACGCTGTCAGGCTTCTTGTGATAGCCTTGGAAGAAGCTTCCGCCGCGAATAAGCAATTCACCCTGCTGCGAGACCTTCCATTCCAGCGACGCGCCGGATTCGGGGTGCGCGTTCAGCCAGTGCCCCACCGTCTCGAGATTGTATCGATCGCCCTGATGCAGGGTCAGAAGCCCGATCTCTGTGGTGCCATAGATGTTGCGCAACGGCACGCCGATGGCATGGAACAGGCGGAACACATCCGGCGCCATCGTGGACCCGCCGCACAAAGCGAGCTTGATGCGCGTGAGGCCGAGCTTGTCCCGCAGCGGCTTCAACACCAGCACTTCCGCGAGCGGCAGCGCAAGCCGCGCGCCGAAGGGGATCGGCTTGCCTTCGAGACGCGCGACGTGGACCTTGTGGCCGATATCGACACCCCAGGCGTAGATTGCCCTACGCATCCGGCCGGCATCGAGCATCCGGCCTTGGATCGTGGCGGCGAGACTCTCCCACTGGCGCGGGGCGAACACCATCACCTCGACCGCGAGTTCGCGGATATTGTTGAGAACCTCCTCGGGCGCTTCCGGGAAATTCACCACCAGCGGCAGCAGGAGGCCGATGGTGACGCCGAAGAACTGCTCCGTCGCCCAGGCCGGGGCAATATAGGTCAGATATTCCATGCCGGGCTTGATGCCAGTCGCCCCGATGACGCGATGCGCGTTGTCGACGAGGTAGCGATGGGTCAGCACCACGCCCTTTGGCCGCCCGGTGGTGCCGGAGGTATAAGACAGCACGGCCACGTCGTCGGGTCGACCTGCCTCGACCACGCGTCGGAACAGATCGGTATCCTCGGCGTGGCGCGCGCGTCCGGCCTCAACCACCTTCTCGAACGGCGTCAGGCGCTCGTGACGATAGGACCACATCCCGGTATCGTCCCAGTAGATCATCTGGCGAAGGTGCGGAACGCGATCGAGAATCGCGAACCCTTTGTCTACCTGCTCCTGATCCTGCGCTACCAGACAGACCGCATCGCTATCGTTGAGGAGGTATTCGATTTCGTCCGCAGTGATGTCAGGATAGAGCGAGACGATCTTGCATCCGATCGAGAACGCCGCAAACTCGCCCCAGAAGTTCTCCGGCTCGTTTTCGCCGATAATGGCCACGGTCTCGCCACGGCGAATGCCCATCGCGTCAAGGCCGAGGGCGAAGGAACGCACCTTCTCGAGGACGTCACCATAGGTGTATTCGCGCCAAATGCCGCGATACTTGTGCCGCTCGACAAGCCGGTCCGGTGCCGCGCTGGCACGCTCGAGCAACAGTTGCGGAATGGTACGCATCGGCAGCATCAGCGATTTCCTTCGCCCAGATACGCCTTGAGCACCGCAGGATTTTGCTGAATCTCCAGCGGAGCCCCCTCCGCAATCTTGCAGCCAAAATCGAGCACGACGATCCGGTCAGCAAGATCCATGACGACGCCCATGTCGTGCTCGACCAGCACCACCGGGATCCGTCGCGCCTCTCGAACGTCGAGAATGAAGCGCGCGAGGTCCTCCTTCTCCTCGGTATTCATCCCGGCCATCGGCTCATCCATCAGCAGGATACTCGGCTCCTGCGCCAGGGCACGACCGAGATCGACGCGTTTGCGCAAGCCATAGCCGAGGCTACCGACCGGCTGATGGCGGATGGATTCGATTTCGAGCAGTTCGATGATTTCCTCGACGACCTCGCGGTGCCGGATCTCCTCGCGCCTGCAAGGCCCGAAGTAAAAGAACGCCGACGGAATCGAGCTCTTCATGTGAATGTGACGACCGACCATGATGTTTTCGATCACGGTCATGTTCGAAAAGATATGCGTCCCCTGGAAGGTTCGGGCCAGGCCGGCCTTCACGATATGGTGGACGCCCATACCGGACAGCAGCGAGCCATTGAATCGCACCTCGCCCTGCTGCGGCCGATAGAAGCCGCTGAGGCAATTCATCAGGGAGGTCTTGCCGGCACCGTTCGGCCCGATCACCGCGAGCAACTCGTCCGCCCCGACCGCGATGGACACATTGTCAAGCGCGACGACGCCACCGAAAGCCATCCGGATACGGTCGGCGACGAGAACCGCGACATTCTGCGCCGCACAGTTCCGCGATGCTGAATAGAGAGGCGAAACAGCGCTCAACACGCGTGCCCCTTCACCAACGCAATCCTGCGACATTCATCCTCCCCACGGTATGCGGCATTTCGACCGAGCAGCGCTCGCCCTTAATCGATCCATCCTTCGCGGATTTTATGACCAATGAGCATTATTTTTAACTCCACAGTCAATTTGGGTCAAGTCCGTTCAGGAGCCTGCAACGCACCACGACGCAACCAAGCCGACCGAACACTCCGGCGCGAACGCATCAAGAGAACACGGACTCCGGTTGCAGCAAGCAGCAGGCGCTTCCCGCGTTGGAGGAAGCTCGTGATCGGGCGCATTCAGGCGCGCCTTTCGACGAAGCGGTCTTCGACCTTTCGACCTGCAATGGCACCAAACGCAGCCGAAAAGGCAAAGCATCGAATATGAATTGACCACAGCGTCAAATATCCTAATATGTGGTTGAATACGGAAGATCTGCAGCTCTCCGTGAGCAACGTCTATCACGGGTTTCGCGCGATCGCGAAGCCACGTCGCTCCAACAACGCTGACAATCTCCGATGACGACGGGCAAAAGGGGGATCCGGGATGGCACGGGCCGAGAGCAAATCTTTTTCGTTCCTTACGGACCAGCAAACGATGGTTCGCGACGTCGCGCGCGATGTTGCGGCCGACGCTATCGCCCCCACGGCAGCGGAACGCGATCGCACCGCGACGTGGCCGCACGCCGAATTGAAGGCTCTCGCGAATCTTGGCTTCATGGGCATGCTTCCGTCCGAACAATATGGCGGCTCGAACGCGGGGTTTGTGGCCTATTGTCTGGCGCTGGAGCAGATCGCCTCGGCTGACGCGGGTGTCGGCACCATTTTCCACGTCCACAACGTCACCGCCTATACGATCGCCTTGCGCGGCAACGAAGAACAGAAGCAGAAGTATCTGCCGCCGATGCTGCGCGGCGAGAAGATCGGCGCGTTTCTTCTCACTGAGCCGCAAGCCGGATCGGATACCTCCGCATTTCGCGCCACCGCGCGCCGCGACGGCGACCACTTCATTCTCAACGGCACCAAGCAGTTCATCTCCAACGGGAGCGAGGCCGGCACCACCATCGTGCTCGCTCGCACCGATCCGCAGGCCGGCAAACGCGGTTTCACAACCTTCATCGTCGACCCTACCTCACCTGGCTACAATATCGCGCGTGTGGAGGACAAGCTCGGCCAGCGCACGGCCCATGTCGCTCAGATCCAGCTCGACAATCTTCGCGTTCCGGCGGAGAACGTGCTCGGCGAGGTCGGCGGTGGCTACCGGATCGTCATGGGCGGCCTGTCTGACGGACGGATTGCGATCGCCGCGCAGGCGGTCGGCGTTGCTCAGGCAGCGCTCGACGCTGCGATCCGCTACGCCAACGAGCGTGAGGCCTATGGCAAGCCGATCGTCGAACTACAGGCGGTGAGCTTCCATCTCGCGGAGATGGCTGCTCAGGTCGACGTCGCGCGGCAATATTATATCCACGCCGCGCGGCTTCTCGAAGCCGGAGCATCGTGCGCCAAGGAAGCGGCCATTGCCAAGCTCGTTGCTTCGGAGATGGCGGAGAAGGTCTGCTCGGACGCCCTGCAGATCCACGGCGGCTATGGCTACCTGAAGGATTTTCCGGTCGAGCGCTACTATCGTGACGTTCGGGTCTGCAAGATCTATGAAGGAACCAGCGATATCCAGAAACAAATCATCGCACGCAGCCTTTCGGCCTGACGTTCCAAGAATTGACTTTAAGGCAATAGTTTGACTATGGAGACCTAAGCATCGCGAATCGTTCTTATATTCCCCGGATACTCGGCATGCTCTCATGAAGAAAGCATCGACGGCAAGGCGCGGCCGCCATGCCTCCGCCTGGAAAAGCGTCGTCCTGAGCCGAGAACAGCAGTTCTCGCTCAAGCGGGGTGCGCTGCTTCGTGAGGCCGGCCGCGCGTTCAGCCTTCGCGGTTATCACAACACCTCGCTCGAGGACGTGGCGAAGACCTTAAACGTTACGAAAGCTGCGCTCTACTACTATGTCAAAAATAAGCAAGAAATTCTCTTTGAATGCCACATGATGTCGCTCGACTTCGGCGACGAGGCGATGAGGTATTGCGAAGAGCATGGCAAGACCGGCCTCGAAAAAATTCTGTTGCTTATCGACAAATACGTCAAGACCATCACCAGCGAGATGGGGTCTTTCGCTGTGCTCGGCGAATACGATGCGCTGGAGCAGCAGAACAAGGCCATCATTGGCAAGCGTCGCGACAAGTTCGACCGCGGCTTCCGAAAACTGATCTCGGAGGGTATCGCTGACGGCACGGTGCGCCTCGTCGATCCAAAGCTGACGGTGTTTTTCTTCATGGGATCTATCAACTGGATGACCCGGTGGTTCACGCCGGAGGGGCCCCTCACAGGCGAACAAGTTGCCCGGCAGCTTGTCGATCTAATCGAGAAAGCCCTCTCGAGCCACTGATCGCTCCACGAAAACCCACTTCGAGGCAACGACGACGACATTTCCAGCGTTATCCTCGACGGGGGGAAACGACGCTAGCGGGTTCGTAGTAGAGACAAAGTCTGGTCTAACGATTGAATTTGGTTAGCAGTTACAAGGTTCGTAGGTCATGTGAGACTCGTCGCCGGAGTAAAAGCGGATCATCGGCTGGGACTGCCTTCGCAGGTGCGAATACACCAGCGCCCCGCTCTCTTCATCAGAAGGGCGCGGTTGGGATCGTCCTTCAACGACCTCGGTCCAGACCTCGTCCTGCATTACGTGCACACCTTGGCCCATCTCGCATCATGCTTCACTGTCCGCATCTAGCCTGAAGATGCGCGCGTTCTTGCCAGGGTCGCCGATGATCAGGAACTCTCCCGCACCGTATCCTGCCGCCACCGGAATACGCAGAATTCTCCCCTCTTCGGTCGCGCGCGGTTCGGGTCTGACCGTCACAACCTTCGCACTCCGCGCCGCGGCAATCGCTTCTGTGACGGTTTGATGACGGCCCACCTTCTCGAGGTTTAATAGCGTCGGGAAAAGCACCGTCCGCCGATTCGCTTCGGCGTCATCACGTGCCCGGGCGGGTGTGAGCCAGACAGAGTCGACTGATTCGCGACCATCGTGCCGCAGGATATGATCAACCGGTGCTTCGGCGAGAAAGAAATGCGTGTCGAAGCGTTTCGGCATGTGCGGCGGCGTGATCCAATGAGCGAAAGGCACCAGTTGGTCCAAAGCCGCCACCAACCCTTCCCGTTCGATCATGTCGGCAAAGCCAAGCGTCCCCTTCTCAATCGCCTGGCGGTAGGCGCTGCCCAGTGCCTTGACGCGCGCACCGTCGATAAGCGGGCCACCGTGGGTTGTGCGTGCGAATAGAACCCCGCATTCTTCGAAAGCTTCGCGCGCCGCAGCTGCCATAAGGCCAAGCATCTCATCGCTGACCTCATCTGCGCCTTCGGCTAGGCTGCGCCATCGCGGGTCGAAGTCGGAGGGATTGACGGAACCGCCAGGGAACACCAAGGCCCCCGATGCGAACTCGATTTCATGGTGGCGAACGACCATAAATAGTTCAACTCCGTCTGCTCCATCGCGGACGAGCATAAGCGTCGCGGCGGCCCGTGGCGTAACCGGCTCGGTCATGCGAGGACTCCGCGGATGATGCCAATGCGGTCTGTCTTGGGCGGCTGTGCCATCGCGGGCGTCTCTTGAACAACCGTAGCGGAGAGCCATCCTACTGCTTCGGCGAAGTTACGCATGAAATGATGCAACATCGAACGCTCAATCCAGACCTTCCCGCACAATCTTGAACTCATTGGCTTAACCCTTTTGGTATGCGTCGGCTTGCCGTTCAGGCCAAGATAAGCTCGCTATATCCGCCGTCGGCGACCGCATTTGCCTTCTTGCGGAAGGCCGGCGCGCTGCCGCTGTAGCGGGCGACAATGCGCTTTTGTTTGCCCTCGACATTCTGGTTGATGCCGTCATCCAGCTATCCACCTCATTGGACAGCAAGCCCTCCCCGGTCTTTAGTACGAAATTCGTCCAATCCTCGACCGCCTCGTCGCGGGGTACCGCATAGGTGTAGCTGCGTTCGCGGAGAAACCGGATCAAGTCGGCTACCCAGAGAACATTGTACTCCGCCGAGCGCGGAATGTTGCCGAGGGCAGAATGCGGCCCGATGCACATGAACATATTCGGAAATTCCGCCACCATCATTCCGAGGAAGGTCTCGAGCGCCTCTCGCCATTTCTCTTTGAGCTTCCTGCCGCCGAGACCACGGATGTCGATGCGGTCGAAACTGCCCGTGATCGCATCGAACCCGGTCGCATACACGATAATGTCGACCTCCAAGCTGCGGTCGGCGAGTTCAATTCCCGTCGGCGTGATGCGCCGGATCGGGTTATGGAGAATGCTGACCAATTCCACGTTCGGCTGGTTGAACACCTCGTAATAGCAGGATTCCTGCGGCACCCGACGCGTTCCGAACCCATGATCCTTGGGGATCAGGAGATTGGCGACCTTGGGATCATGCACCCGCTCGCGGATTTTTCTGGCGACGAATTTCGACACTTCGTCGTTCGCGCGGCGGTCGGTCATCATGTCCTTGAAGCCGCCGACCCACATCGAAAAACCGGGTGTCTGATATTGCTTCTCCCAAAACGCCTCCCGCTCCTCGGGTGACAGCTCGAATGTGGTGCGGCCATCCGGCGTATGCAGGAATCCGGCCGAGGTCTGGTCGCATAACGAGAACATCTCGGGATACCATGCGCGCAGCCGCGGCATCTCCTCTTGCGAGATCGGCCGGTTGTGCAGCGGCTTGCACCAGTTGGGGCGGCGCTGGAACACCGTCAGCGTCTTGGCGGTCTTGGCGATCTCGGTGATCACCTGCACCCCACTCGCTCCCGTGCCGATCACCGCGACGCGCTTGCCCTCGAAGGTCACCGAATTTTTCGGCCACAGTCCTGTGTGGTAGGCCTCGCCGGCAAAACTCTCCCGCCCCGGCACATTCGGATAGGTCGGGGCCGAGAGCGGGCCGACCGCCGTGACGAGGAAGCGGCAGCTATGGCGCGAACCGTCCTCAAGGATCACATTCCAGGAGCGGCTGTCCTCACAATAATGGCACGCGGCCACCTTGCTCGAGAAGCTGATGCTGCGGCGCAGATCGAACTTGTCGGCCATATAATTCAAATAGCGCTCGGTCTCCGGCTGGGCGGCGAAGTGCTCGCTCCAGTCCCACTCGTCCAGAAGTTCCTGGCTGAACGAGTAGGCGTAGGAGTAGCTTTCACTGTCGAAGCGCGCACCGGGATAACGGTTCCAGTACCATGTCCCACCGACGCCAGTGCCCATTTCTAACAGCTTGACGTTCATCCCGAGCCGATCGCGCAGGCAGTGTAGCTGATACAAGCCGGACAGGCCGGCTCCAACGATGATAACGTCCCAGTCCAGCGTCGCCGCCGCGGACGTTCTATCGATCATCTCGGTTTCCATCTTTGTGCTCCGGTAGTTTATCGCCGGAAGCTGAGGACGATCACGCCGGGGCGTGATCTCGTAGGCTTCCACTTGACGAACATGGGAATAATGACACGACGTTTACTGCTGTCTCCCAACCAGTGGATGGAGGGGCCTCCTCGCGAGTGAATTTCTACGGGAACGCGGAGATCGCCCATCTCCTGTTTCGGCGAAGTGTGATCGGACATCTTGCAACATCCGCATCTCGGTCTGAGCGCAATTATCCAACTCATCTATGGTAGCTAAAAGCTCGCCTTCAGCACTAACTACACGCGTTTCAGCGACGCTGATTTGACGCCCCAACTTAATTGGACGGCCGATCGCGCGCAGTAGGCCTGGGGTAGCCGGTCGATGGAAATCGACGTGCAGATTGACGGTTGCACGCCCTGTTCCCCCAAATGCCAGCACTGCATATAGTCCCGTCAAGTCAATTAAAGCGGAGACTATTCCATGCGCCGCGCTGAGTTTCGGATTGGACACTATTTCGTCGCGCCAAGGCATTTCGAGCGCTAGTTCGCCTGCATTTAGGCCAACCAAGTTGAGCCCAAGCCAACGATGAAATGGCGCAATCAATAAACGTTCACGCATCCGCTCGATGGTTGGACCAGCATCCTCATTAGCGCTCACGAAGGAACCTCCTAAGCAAGTCGACTGGCAGATGGATCGTCAGCATACGGCTCTTGACTCTACACGTTTCGATGAAGTGTTTCAGAATTGAGCCGAAAGCAGTTGCTACAGTTTGTATGACGCGGCTATGCTGTTTCAATCAATCATTCAAGGTCGACGTTAACCGCTCGACTGCTTCTACAAAGTCTCGTTTGAAATCCATAACTACGGATCGCGTCGACTGCTCAACATTCATGAGACCGACTGCCTGGCCCACGAAATAGGCAGCAAGTTCCTTTGCGCCGCTGTGGCCGCCTTCCGCAAGTTTATCGATCTTCGCAAACGGCGGGCGACTGAGCAGTCCCTGCAGCGGCATGGGAAGCGGATCAGGTGCATCCTTCGTACCCCAGGCATCCGACCACGCTGATTGCAGCTGGCGCGTTGGCTTGCCGGTTCGGCTGCGAGAGCGGACCGTGTTACGCGAGGTCGCCTCCAACATTTTCTCTTTGACAGTAGGTGTCGTCTCCGCCTCTGTCGTGGTCAGCCACACGGAACCGGTCCAGGCGCCCGCAGCCCCCATGGCCATACAAGCCGCCATCTGCCGGCCAGTCGCAATGCCGCCCGCCGCCAAGACATAGATATTCTTGTAGGGCTCGATCGCCTGAAGCACTTCGGGGATCAGCACCATCGTTGCGACCTCTCCGCAATGGCCTCCAGCCTCTCCGCCCGCGGCCACCAAAATATCGACTCCTGCCTGCGCGTGCTTGACAGCGTGCTCCCTTGCCCCGGTCAGCGCGCCGACCATGACGCCCTTCTTTCGAGCGCGGTCCATCACCGATTTTGGCGGCACACCCAATGCGTTCACAAAGAGCTTGATCGGATGTTTGAAGGCAACGTCAATGAGCTTTAGGGCACCAGCTTCCCGCATGTTGTCCGAGGAGCGGCCGTCGTATCCGCCTTTCCATAGATCAGATGAGTCGATTCCATGCCGATCGAGAAGATCTTCGACGAACTTGCGATGACCCGCAGGGATCTGTTCGCGAAGCTGATCGTCGGTCAGTGCACCTGACTTGTCCTCCATCTTGTTGGGGATCAGCAGGTCGATACCATACGGCTTGCCTCGAACCTTCTTGTCGATCCAATCCATTTCGATCTCAAGACTTTCCGGTGTCAAACCGACCGCGCCAAGGACGCCGAACCCGCCGGCATTGGTCACTTCCGCAACGACATCGCGGCAGTGGGTAAAGGCAAACAGCGGAAACTCTATACCGAGTCTGTCACACAATTCAGAGTTCATGTTGCGCTTCCCTTTTATGGTCGATCACGCCAAGCCAAAAGCCATCCCGTTTTCGCGGTCATCTTTCTATTCAAACCTCAAGGGCAGCACGCGGGGCCCTCTTACAGCACCTTCCGACCATCGTACGGCCTTGGGGTCCGCCAGATGAAACTCGGGAACGCGCTTGAGAAACTCCTCGACGGCCACGGTCAGCTCCATGCGCGCCAGATTCGATCCGATGCATCGATGAATGCCGAGACCGAAGGCGGCGTGTCGATTTTCCTTGCGATCGATGATGACCTTGTCGGCATCAGGAAACATTGCAGGATCGCGATTGGCAGCGGGGAACGAAAGCAGCACCATCTGACCCGCCTTGTACGGACAGCCCTCAACAACGGTATCCTTGGTTACCATGCGTGCCATCGTCACGGGCGAATAGGCTCGCAATAATTCCTCGATCGCCGTAGGCATCAGGGCGGGGTCCGCTGCAAGCCGGCGCCTGTCTTTGGGCGTTCTGGCCAGATGCCACAAGCAGGCCCCGATCCCGCTCCACGTCGTGTCAATGCCGGCAATAAGGAGCAGGCGCAGAGTTCCCAGAATGTGATTGTCCGTAAGAGGTTGCCCGTCGACACGAGCAGCAACAAGATAGCTGATGAGATCTTCAGATGGGGTCTTTCGGCGCCGTTGCACCTGTTCAAGGAGGTAGGCGGTCATTTCCTCCAGCGTGCGCACCATCGCTTCGTCATCGAGAACTGCCACCTCGACCAGCCCATGCACCCAGTCGCGGAATTTTTCACCATGATCCGCCGGCAGACCAAGCATTCGCGCGATCACAAGCACAGGGATATGTTGGGCATAGTCGAGCGCCGCGTCGCACTGGTTCTTTCCGGCGAACCGGTTTATCAACTCGTTGCAAATGGCGCGCGTTTCGGGAATCAGCTTGTCGATGGCTGCTGGGGTGAAAGGCGGTAACAGTACCATGCGCGCTAGGCGATGGTGTGGGGGATCGGAGGTGATGGGCGGCGCCGGCGATTTTACAGGTGGCGGGGTGGTGCGCACTTGCACACGGCGCGACGAGAAAGCTTCGGTGTCATATGCGATCTTGCGAATGTCTTTGTAGCGGGTAGGCAAGTATACCCCCTGAAACCGATCCGTATGCGCAACGGGGCAAGAGCTGCGCAGCTCGGCCCAGATTGGAAAAGGGTCCTCGATCCATCGCGGGTCGAGATGATCGAAGTCTGTTGCCCAATCCTCGACGGGTGGACGGATATTCATCTTGCCTCTCTGGCGCTGAAGGGTGTCCGGCGGTCCGGCAACGGCGAGCGCCGACCGAACCGAATTGCCAGATTTCTAACTCACACGGTCAGCCAACCCTGCACGGCTGCAGCCTCCTGCCGACAGTGCTCCGGCGCTCCCAACATCTGACGATTAAACGCAACGCGCTTGAACCAATAGTGCAGGCCAAGCAGGTCGGTGAATCCCATCCCGCCATGCACTTCCGTGGTCAGACGCGCAATTTCCCTGCCGACCTCGCCCAGATGGGCCTTGGCTTGCAACGCCATGATGCGAGCTTCCTCGGGCACTGCATCTTGCGCATGCGCTGCGTACCAGACCAACGCTCGACACGGCTCCAACATGGTCACTAGATCTGCAAGGGTATGCTTGACGCCCTGGAAGGAACCGATGACGCGATTGAACTGAACCCTCTCTTTCGAGTAAGCAAGCGCTCGGTCGAACATGGACTGCGCTGCCCCCAGTGTATCTGCCGCGAGGACAACTCTTCCTGCATCAACCACACGGGCGGCGACTACCCGGGCATCATTGCCGGCGTCCAGAATGATCGCTCTTGCATCATTGAGCGCGTAGCTCGATACCGGACGGGTGCGATCGAGGCTTCCGCGCATATCGATGGCGACTCCCGTCTCAAGGGCATCGACGAGAGCTGCGCGACCATCGGGCAGAAATACGAGGACGTGAGATGCGGCCCCGGCATCAAGAGCTCCAGTCAGAAGCCCGCTGATCCGATCGCCGTCGAGTTGCACCGAGGCGTCACCTGTTTGTCCGACTCCGCCAGCGAATGCGACGCTTGTTCTAACTTCGCCGCTCGCCATCCTGGGAAGCCACTCGGCTTGCTGCGCCTCGCTGCCTGCAGACATCAGCGCCAGCGGCGCCATGACCACGCTCGCCGGGAAAGGCACTGGTGCCACATGATAGCCCAGGCTTTCGGCAACAACGGCGGCATCCAGCAAGGCTAGTCCACTACCGCCGAATCGCTCCGGGACCAGAAGTCCTACGATACCCTGCCCGACCAAGCTCTCCCACAGCGTCGCATCAAATCCCATGCCGATCTCGGCAATCTTACGCAACCTTCCGATAGAAAGCTCTTCTTCGAGAAGGCCGCGCAGCGAGTTCTCGAGCATCCGCTGCTCGTTGCTAAGACCAAACTCCATGGCTCATTCCTTAGGGCCAGATCTGATATTGGCCGAGGGCTCGCGAGGCAAGCCAAGCCCGCGCTCGCCGATGATGTTCCTCTGAATGTTGGACGAACCACCGCCGATGATAAGACCGATATCGTACATGTTGTCGATCTGCCACGTCGTGGCCTCATCGTCCTCCAACGCCTCGCCCTTCGGCTCATATGGCAGACCGGCTGCGCCAAGCACATCGACGGCGAGCGAGGAGAGACGATACGCGACCATGGTGCCGTTCAGCTTGACGATCAGGCGCCTGACGCCGGATTCTTCGCCTTTGGCCTGCTCACTCAACAACCGGAGACCGTGGAACTTCGACGCCAGGACTTCACCCTGAATCCTGAGAAGCCGATCACGATACTCCGGAATTTGAATTGTCGGCACACCCTCCAGAGAAGTCTTCTTCATGAGCTCGATAACCCGGGCGAGCCGATAAGTAAGCTTGTTGGGATCACCGAGAAGGAGACGCTCGTACTTTAGGGTCACATTTGCGACGTGCCAGCCGTCGCCGCGCGTCATCACTATCTGGTCGATTGGAACACGCACATCAGTCAGGAACGTCTCATTAAATTCGGCGCGCCCCGTCATTGTTACCAACGGGCGAACGTCGATGCCAGAGCTGCTCATAGGAACCAAGAGGTATGAGAGTCCACCATGCTTGCCCTTTTCTGTCTCGGTACGGCACAGCAGGAACATCATGTCGGCGAAGTGAGCCGAGCTAGTCCAGATTTTTTGGCCATTGATGATAAAATGACCATCCTCGACTCGCGCATGTGTCTTTGCGGCGGCGAGATCCGAGCCAGAACCCGGCTCTGAGTAACCCTGACACCAGATGACCTCGCCGCGGATGGTCGGACCGACCCATTTCGCGCACTGCTCTTGGGATCCGACCTCGAGGAGGGTCGGAACGAGCATCGATATCCCTTGGTTCATGATGCCAGGGGAAACACCGGCCGAAGAAAACTCGTCGGCTATGATCGCCAGCTCCATCACGTCCAGCGGCAACCCAAAACCGCCATACTCCCTGGGGATATTGCGCGCGAAATATCCGTGCTGGAGAAGTAGATGCTGCCACTCCAGCGCCCGCTTGTCAGGCCGTTTGCGGCCGCCACCCGTTCGCGGCGACAAATGGCCGTGGCTTCTCACGAAGCTGCGAACCTCCTGCTGCAGCGCTCGATATTTGGGACCATAGCTCAAATCCATGAGCGTCCTCCTCCGTGCGCGCTCCTTTGCGCCAAGCTAGTTGCGCTGCAACAAACCTTGCCCGTCGCCCTCTCGACATCGCACAAGAATTCGCGATCCCGACCGCGCCTCAACTCACGATTGTGCAGGCCGCCGACAGCCTCATATTTGACTTCATGGCGCAACAATTCTAACGTTTGTTCGGTTTATATTCTTACTTCCCACGACCGGCGTCAAGGAGATCGCTCCGTGGATTTCAATCTATTCATGTACTGCACGATTGGCCGGCCGCAGGAGCTCAAAGCTGGCATGGCCGGCAAACGGTCCAAGCTCTATCAGTGCATGTTGCAAGAGATCGCAGAGGACGTCCGGGTCGCGGAACAAGCCGGTTATACCGGTTTCGGATATCCCGAGCACCACCTGCAGATCGAAGGCTTTGAGATCGCCAATGAGCCCACCGCTAAGGCGTATTCCGGTGAACGAGTGTTTCCTGCTCATTCCGCAGGGCATTCACGAGCGCGGCCAGGTTCTCGGCTCGCAGAAGCTTTTTGCGAATGAAATCGCGCCAAGATTCGCCCGTCGCTAGGACAACTGCCCCGCAGTGCATTCGAGGAGACGAAAGATGGCATTGAAGGAACGGGTCGCCATAACCGGCGTCGGCGAGACGGCCTACGGCCGCAACTCCGGAAAAAGCGTGCTCGCTCTCCAGCTCGAAGCCTCCCTGAAGGCCATCGAGGATGCCGGACTGTCGCCAAGAGACATAGACGGGATCATTCCCTATTCGAATTCGGCGGTCGTCGCCGAGGATTTCGTGACGAACTTCGGCATCGAGGATCTTCGCTTTTCGGCCACGACGCCTCTCGGAGGCGCGAGTTGTGTGGCCGGAATTCAAGCCGCGCTCCTGGCGATCGGTGCGGGTCTTTGCAATCATGTCCTGCTGCCGATCGGACGGAACGGCTCGTCTGCAGGCCGTATCGGCACACGCGTGCAGCAGATGCCACAGTTTAAGGTAGTCGGCGAATTCGAGATGCCAATCGGGGCAATCGCGCCGGCGCAGCTCTACGCCCCGATGGCACGGCGGCATATGGAGCTCTACGGCACGACAAGCCGCCAACTCGGCGAGATCGCCGTGTCGACACGCCACAACGCGACCCTGAACGGCAATGCGATGATGACGAAGCCTGTCACGATCGAAGATCATCAGAATTCGCGCATGATCTCCGATCCGCTGCGGTTGCTGGACTGCAGTCTCGAGAGCGATGGCGGTGCTGCAATCGTCGTCAGCGCTGCCGAGCGCAGCAGAGATTTGCGCCAGAAGCCGATCCTCGTCATGGGCGTCGCCGAAGGACATCCCGACTCTCCGAGTTCGATCACCCAGCGTCCCGACATGACGCGTTTGGGCATTGCCAAAGCCGCACCCAAGGCGTTTGCGATGGCGGGCGTTACGCCTCGGGAAATTCAGGTGGCCGAGATCTACGATTGTTTCACCTATGTCGTTCTCTGCCAGCTGGAAGACATCGGCTTTTGCAAGAAGGGTGAGGGCGGGCCGTTCGTCGAGAGCGGCGCCATACGACTTGGCGGCAAGCTGCCGGTCAACACGCATGGCGGCCTGCTGTCCCAAGCGCACATGGTCGGGATGAATCATGTAGTCGAGCTCGTGAAGCAGCTCAGGGGTAGTGCCGGAAAGGCCCAGGTAAGCGGCGCCGAGCTGGGTCTCGTCTCCGGCTACGGCGACATGGGCGACGGGTCGATCGCGATCATGAGGAGAGGCTGACGGCATGACCGGCGACACCTATTCGAAGCTCGTGCCCGAGCCGACACCCGACTCGATGCCCTACTGGAACGGCCTTAACGAGGGGAAGCTGCTGCTCCAGGAATGCGCACGTTGCTGGAAGGTCCGGCATTATCCCCGGCCGCTATGCGATGCATGCCATTCTTTCGAAGGCCGGTGGGTCGAGGCATCGGGGCAAGGTACAGTTCACAGCTGGACGATTACGCATCATCCGTTTCACGACGCTTACAGGTCCGACCTGCCCTGCACGCTGGTGACGGTCGATCTGGAGGAAGGCGTGCGCATGCTGGCGCGACTGCATGCGCCGGCGGACACACGGCTCCAGATCGGCATGCCCGTCCGCCTCGTTTTCGAGAAAGCAAAACCCGGCCTCACGCTGCCCGGATTCGTTCTCGCAGCGCCCGCGACCTGACATGCCTGTACCCAGCCCGGGAGAACGATGATGGCCGCCGAAATCGACATTGACGGCTTGCGCAAGCACATAGGCACGAAGATCGTGGAAGAAGACGAAGCCACGCGAGCGCCGCTCTTCGGGCTCGTGGCTGCCTTCGATCGAGACGATCGGGTACCCACCAAGGGTGAAGCGATTCCGCCCGGATGGCACCTCGCCTATTTCCATTCGTTCGCGCGCAGGGCGACGTTGGGCGAGGATGGCCTGCCAACTTCGGGAGGCGTCATTCCCGACGTGCCGTTCCCGCGACGCATGTACGCGGGTACGAGTCTGACATTTCATCATCCGCTCCTCGTTGGAGACGCCCTCAAACGTGAGACGGAGCTGACGGACATGACCTTGCGTTCCGGCAGTACGGGCCCTCTCCTCTTTGCCACGCAAACGCGGCGCATATTCTCGCCACGCGGCCTCGCGATCGTGGAGGAGAGTTACACCGTGTTTCGCGACGCGGTGAAGCCGGGGGAGAAAAGCGGGATACCGAAGCGAGACACGCCGCCCGCCGATCTACCGTGGGCGCGGCAGATCACGACGGATCCGGTATCGCTCTTCCGCTATTCTGCTGTGACCTTCAATCCGCATCGTATTCACTACGATCGGACTTACGCGATGACCGTGGAAGGTTACCCCGGGTTGGTGGTGCACGGCCCTTATTCGCAGCAATGTCTCATCGATCTCGCTCGCGACAACAATGCGAGCAGGACTATCGCCTCGTTCACACAACGCGCGCGCGCACCCTTGTTCGATGCCGTGCCGTTCGACGTCGCCGGACGCCCGGTCGACGGTGGCGCGGGCGCCGAGCTGTGGGCAATGACATCGGGCGGAACCATCGCCATGGAGGTGCAACTGCGGTTCACCTGACCGGTTTGGCCGCGGGAACCGACGGCGGACACGTCAACTTCCGCTTGGGCCTAGAGATCGACGTCGCCTGCCAGTAATCGCTGGGCAATCATCCGCGTCAGGATTTCATTGGTGCCGTCGGCAATGTTGACGATCCGAAGGTCTTGCCAGGCGTGAACAAGACCGATTTCGTTCGTCAATCCCATGCCGCCGTGTGTCTGAATTGCGCGATCCACGGCGCGAAATCCGGCTTGTACCGAATAGGCCTTTGCCATTGAAAGCTCCTTCGGCGCCTTATCGCCGCGGTCGAGGAGCATCGCTGCATTCAATCCCATCAGGTGCGCGGCATGCAATTCCGTGGCTGCCTCGGCTATCGGGAACGAGACGGCTTGATACTCCGCGATCTTGGCACCGAAGGCCTCACGTTGCTGCGAATAGTCGATAGCCATTTCCAGCGCCCATCTTCCCTGTCCGACAGCCCGGGCGGCGTTGTAGACCCGACCCAGCGAGACTCCATAAAGTGCGATCTTGAATCCCTGGTCGATCTCGCCGACCAATTGCCAGGGCTGCACGTCGACATCCTCAAGCACGAGAGCGCCCTCGTGCCCCCCGGCGTGACCAAACAAGCGCACGACACTCTCAACATGGAATCCTCGTGCATCGGTTGGAACGAGAAATGCGCTGATGCCTCCAGCCTTTCGCGCGGCTTTCTCGACGTCGGTGATGGCGAAAACGACACACCATTCCGCGGTGGGCGCGTTTGTTGTCCAGAGCTTGCGGCCAGTGATTTTCCAGCCTGTTCCGGTCTTGCCAGCCCGCGTCTTGATCATGCTGGCGTCTGAGCCGGCTCCCGGCTCGGAGAGACCAAAGCACATTGATGTCTTCCCGGCCATCATGCCCGCCAGGCATCTCTCGCGGGCCTCCTCCGTGACCTGAGTGAGCAGTCGGCTGGGTCCGAAGGCCCAGTGAGCAATGACCCAGGGAATGATGACGCCCTGTCCTCCGAGCCGGCGATATATGGCCTCCCAGGCCACGTAGTAGACCAGATGCCCCAGCCCCCCTCCTCCGATTTCCGCCGGTGCGCACATCGCATAGAAGCCGGCTTCGGCCGAAAGCATCCTGACTTTTTGGATCAAGGTGCGTACTTCGGCAGAGTATCGACCGGTTTCGTCATACAGCCGTCGCTGATCTTCGAGAAGGGTGCGATTCCGATCGATCAGCGGCACGACCTGCGAATCGACAAAACGCAGGACGCCATCGCGCACTTCAATGACGTGTTCGGGAAGTTCAAACGCAACACTGCCCACTGCGATCGCCCCCGCTAGTTTCTAAAATAAGCAACGCGCTCAAGGAACCTTGCGTTCTGAGCTCTCGATAGGGCTCCAAGATCGCGGCCGCCCTTACCTACCCTGCCAGACCGGCTTCCGCTTTCGGCAAAAGCTCTAGGACCTTCAATTGCGTCTTGGCTGGCATAGACAACTTCGTGAAGGCGTTTACCCTCTACCAGTCCCTTGCGGCATCCGAGGTCCATTGTCGTGCGAACGCTGGCTTTGGCCGCAATGACAGACAATGGCGCACCGTTGGCGATGCGCCTAGCCAAATCCTTGGCACGAGAGCGCACATCGTCTGGTGTATCTTCAAGATAGTTGGTGAAACCATAATCGTGCAACCGCTCGATTGGCATGAGATCACCGGTGAGAACGATCTCCATGAGGATCGCCTGCGGTAGCATATAGAGAGCTGGAGCGGCCCACGGCGAGCCACGACCGATCTTGACCTCCGTGATGCCGGCCTTGGTTCCTTTGAGACCGACGCGCAGATCGCACATCAGCGATAGCATCATTCCGCCCGCCATCAGCGAGCCGGTCATCGCGGCAATGATTGGCTTGGAGCACGCGCACATGCGCTCGTGGAAAGGGTCGCGCATCTTGGACAGGATATCGACCTGCTCGTTGCGAGCGACCTCGGCGGCCTCCTTGAGGTCAAGCCCTGCGCTGAAGACGCCACAATCGGCAGAGGTTAGAATTACCGCTCGGATATTGCTGTCCGCTTCGATCCGGTCCCAGGCATCGGTCAGTCCATTGGCCGCGGCCACAGATAACGCGTTCTTGCGGTCGGGACGATTGATAAGAACGGTAGCAATAGCCTCGTCGACGCTGACTTCGATTGGACTATCAATCATGGAGTTCACTGGCTTTCGCGCTGAAGATGGGCAGTTCGGCGGCGGATGTCTTGTCCGCCGCCCAGGGGCGATTACACCCGCCGACGCGTAGGGTTTGAGCCAACGGGATCTCCGGATTACTCGACCTTAAATCCGGATGAACTCGTTTTCACGATCTGCCAGATCAGGTCCTGATAGTCCGCCAGCCAGCCGGTCTGCGGCACCCACTTCTGACCGTCCCACATCTCGATTCTTGTCTTGCCTCCGCCACCATGATCTTGAGCAGTGACAGTCACAGGGGCGAGAAGGCCATTGGCATCGAAATTCTTAAGGCTCTCATAGCCAGCCTTCATTGACGCGGCGGTCACCGGCCAACCGGCTTGTTTGACGGCATTCCGTGCAGCCTCAAAGGCAACCGAGTAGTTGGCGAGACCCAAATTGTAATACACATCTTTCAGGTTTTTCTCGGGGCCACTGCCTTTACCCTTCGCGTAAAGCTCGGCCATTATTTCCTTGATGATGGGAATATCCTGACCGCCGACCACGTTTGTGCCACGCTTGACGCCCTTGGCAACGTCGGGACCGATATTGGCAATATCCACCTCGTTGAGCCAGTTGACCGAAATATACTTTTCGATCGGATATCCGTTGCGCTTCATTTCCTTGGCCGCCACGACATGTCCACCCGCGAGCAGCCAGCTGATCATGAAATCAGGCCGGTCGCGCCTTACCTGTGTCCACGCGCTCGTCTGATCGCTGCCAGGCAAGGGCACCGGATAAAGTTTCAATTCGAAGCCTTCGCGTTCAGCAAGCGTCTTCAGGACACCGATCGGCTCCTGACCGAAGGGATAGTCGAGATAGATAAATCCGATCTTGGCCCCCTTCAAATCGCCGCCGCGCTGTTGTTTGATGTAGGCGATATCATTGGCGGCCTGCCCCCAATAGGTAGCACCCACGGGGAAGATTTGAGTGAACACCGAGCCGTCAACGGCATCACCGCGTCCGACTGACGACTGCATCAAAATGTTCTTGTCCTTCATGATACGCGGCAATACCGCGATCGACACCGGTGTCGACAGCATGTCGAATACGAACACGCCCTCACGTTTGAGCTTTTCGTAGCATTCGATGCCGCGTTGCGGCTCATTGCCGTGGTCCTGGACCACGATCTCGATCTTGTGCCCATCAATGCCACCTTTCATGTTCGTGAGGGTGGCGAGGTCCTGCGCAGCTTGCGCGACCTGTGGCGAAACAAAGGTGTAGGATTTGCTGAGATCGAAGCACAAGCCGAATTTAAGGGTGCTATCTTGAGCCAAAGCGTACGACGAGGCTGCGGCACTGAAGGCGGCAGCGACCACCAAGTCCTTTATCACTTTTCCGATTGACATTCTCACCTCCCAATCTGCTGGTTTCGAATTTGCATTGTGCCTTCTCTGCTTTCCCTCAGGGCTTTTTGTTCGACACGTTGGTCGTTTGTCATGTCGGCAAGCCCTAGTTGTGATACTCGGAGGAACTTTTTCTCACTACTTCCCAGATCAGATCCGTATAGGCTGCGATCCACTCTGTCTGGGGCACCCATTTTTCACCATCCCACATCTCGACGCGCGTCTTCCCGCCACCGCCGTGGTCGCTCGATGTCACAGTTACCGGTGCCATCAGCCCGTTGGCGTCATAGTTTGTGATGTTTTGCAGCCCTTCCCGCATTGCTGCAGAGGTAATCGGAGTGCCGTGCAATTTGGCAGCTTGGCGGGCGCCTTGAAGGATCATCGAGTACATCGCTAGTCCCGTGTTGTAGTAGACATCCTTGAGGTTCTTCTCTGGCCCACTGCCCCTGCCCTTTCTATAGAGTTCAGCAATGATCTCTTGAATCACCGGAACATCCTGCCCACCCGCAACGTTGGTGCCCCGTTTCAACCCCTTGGCTGCCTCGGGACCGATATTGGCAATATCCACTTCGTTCAGCCAATTGACCGAGATATACTTGTCCATCGGGATACCGTTGCGCTTCATCTCTTTGGATGCCACGACATGCGCTCCCGCTAACAGCCAACTGATGATGTGGTCAGGCTGGTCACGGCGCACTTGGGTCCAGCTGCCGGCCTGATCGTTGCCAGGGAGCGGCACTGGATAGAGCTTCAACTCGAAGCCCTCCACCTTAGCCAGCGTCTGGAGAATCGGAATCGGCTCCTGACCGAACGGATAGTCGAGATAGACGAAGCCGATTTTGACACCGCGGAGGTTGCCGGTGTGCACTTGTTTCAAGTAGGCAATATCGTTAGCGACCTGTCCCCAATAGGTAGGTCCCAGCGGGAAAACCCACCCGAACACCGCGCCATCCACGGCGTCGCCGCGGCCAACCAGTGCCTGGATGAGAATGTTCTTGTCCTGCATAACTCGCGGCAACATGGCGATTGAGACAGGGGTCGACAGCGTATCAAAAATGAAGACACCTTCACGCTTGAGTTTTTCGTAGCATTCGATGCCGCGTTGCGGCTCATTGCCGTGGTCTTGCACGATGACTTCGATCGGAGTGCCGCCGATCCCACCCTTGAGATTGGTGAGCGCGACCAGATCCTGTGCCGCCTGCGATACCTGAGGCGTTGCGAACGTGTAGGCCTTGCTCAAATCGTAGCAGACGCCGAGCTTCAGCGGTTGTTCGGCACGGGCCTGCGGAGCTATCGAAAGCGCCACGATGCTGGCGATTGCCGCAGCTGCAGAACATTTCGAAAATCGCATTACGAGTCTCCTCCGTTCACAACTGAACCGTTTCGTCCTGATCAGCTGAGCCAGCGTTTGCGTCTGCGATAGTGCTTGATGTCGTGAAAACTCCTGGCCTGGCCACCCCCAAGGTAAAATTCCTGAATATCGGAGTTTGCCTTGAGCCTCTCTGCTGTGTCGTGCATGACGACACGCCCGTTCTCGATCAGATAGCCATGCGAGACGATATCGAGAGCCGCGAGCGCGTTTTGCTCGACAAGCAGGACGGACAGGCCATGATCGCGATTGATGCGTTTGATGATTTCAAAAATCTCGGCCACCAGAAACGGAGCCAGACCCAGGCTTGGCTCGTCCAGCATCAGCAGGCGCGGTTGCGTCATTAAGGCTCGCCCGATTGCGAGCATCTGCTGTTCACCACCCGAAAGATATCCCGCAAGCGAGGACTTTCGCTCGCCCAGCCGCGGAAAGTAGTTGTAGATGCGAGCTTTTTCCGAGGCGACCCGCCCTCTCGACAATGACATCGGAGCGGCCGCCTCGAGGTTCTCATCCGGAGTTAGATGTTCGAAAACCCTGCGTCCCTCGATCACATGGCAAATCCCGAGTTCGACCCGCTCCTGAGGCAGACTGTCGCCGATCACTTTGCCATCAAAGCGGATCTCGCCCCGGCTTACCTTTCCGCGCTCCGCGGTCAGGAGGCCGCTTATGGCTTTCAATGTGGTACTCTTCCCGGCTCCATTGGATCCAAGAAGCGCGACCATTCCTCCGTGCGGCACCTCGATCGACACGCCCTTGATGGCAAGCATGACCGAATTGTAAAGCACCTCCACGCTGTTCATCGACAGGATCGGGCCGCTTTTGTGAACGTCTTCTGTTTTCATGTTGACCCTATTTCTTGAATTGGTCGAAGGGCCAGACCAGGAAATAGTCCCTAATATTGGCGTAGAGCTTTCCGAGCCCCAGAGGCTCAACCAGCAGGAAAATGACGATCAATGCGCCGTAAACGGCTGTGGGGATATGAGCGAGCGTTTCATTGCCGAGTGGAAGTCGAAAGAGAGCTGCAGCGTTTGCAAGGATTTCGTTGGCAATTCCCGGCATAAGGAGAATCAATGCCACTCCAAAATACGTGCCGATGATGCTGCCGAGCCCTCCGACGATGATCATGGCAAGCACCTGAATCGAAACATTGACCCCGAATTGCTCAGGCGCAGCCAGGAAAAAGAACGTCGCAACGAGAAGGGCGCCGCCAATCCCACCGATGAACGAGGATGTCGAAAACGCAATCAGCTTGTAGTAGAAGCTATTCACGCCAAGGATTGCAGCCGCATAGTCCTTTTCGCGCACGGCAACCAGGGCCCGTCCCAAGGCGGTTCGCTGCAGGTTCATCATGAAAACGGTCACCAACGCGCACCATCCGAGCGCCACGTAATATAACCCTCTGCCTGAAGCGATTTCCTGCCCAAGAAGCGCAAAACGAGGGGACTGGAGCGAGGCATGTGAGCCGCCAGATATCACAGGCGAGTGATTTAGCACCCAATCCATGATGAACTGCATCGCAAGCGTCACGATCGCGAGATAAAGCCCTTTCACGCGCAGGGCCGCGAACGCAAACAGGCTTCCTATCAAGGATGCGGCGAGGCCACCGATCAGAAGAGCAAATTCCCAGGGAATGCCGAACCTGGCTGCGTGGACGGCCGCATAGGCGCCCACCGCCATGGTCGCAGCGTATCCCAGATGCAGCTGCCCCGCCCATCCTGTCGCCAAATTGAGGCCGAGCGCCAGCGCCGTCCAGATCAACCAAGGCTGAAGGTAGCTGTTCAAATACAACGAACTCAACAGGAACGGCGCACCGATGCCAGCGATAGTAAGGACAATAAGCAGGTTCCGGTCCGTTGGCACCGGGAATAGCTTGCTGTCCGATAGATAGCTTTGATGACGAACGCCCGCGAGAGGATAGAACATGCGTCACACTCTTTCGATGTCATGGCGTCCGAAGAGTCCATGCGGACGCAACATGACGGTGAAGATCAGCACAGCAGCAACGATCAGATCACGGCTACCTCCTCCCACTATTGAATCGAGATAGGAGGAGCCTACGTTCTCAACGACCCCAAGGAAAATCCCGGCAAGAATCGCGCCGGCAATACTGTCAAGACCGCCCAGGACGGCCACCGTTAGTCCCTTCAGGAGGAGCTGCGAAAGCGACTGGTCGACGCCCTGGATCTCTCCCCAAATCACACCCGACGCAACGGCGACCACCGAAGCCATACCCCATGACAGAGCTACGCCGTGCTCAACAGAGATCCCGATCGACCAAGAAGCGATGTAGTCGTCCGAGATTGCACGCAATCGGATTCCGTGGCGTGTTCGGAAGAACAGAAGGAATGCCACAAAAAGTGCGATCGCGACACCGGCTCCAGCCAGATTGATGCGGCTCAGCAGTATCGGTCCAAGAAACAAGGGATCGTAGCTGATGCCCAGCTCCATCGAACGGGAGGTGCCGCCCCAGACTGCCAAGGTCGAACCTCGTATGAAGATGTCGAGACCGAGCGTCATCATCAGGATCATGACGATCGGACGTCCTGCCATGCGCCGCAATGCCACCTTCTCCACACCAAGACCGGCGAAAAACATGATGATGGTCGTCGCGACAATTGCCAGCCACAATGGGAAACCCAGCTGCCGGGACAAGGCCAGCACGACGTATGCGGCCAACATCGTCAATGCGCCTTGGGCAAGATTGGGAACGGATGAAGATTTGTAGATCAACACGAGCCCAAGTGCGAAAAGCGAATAAAGCAATCCGGTCAATGCGCCATTTACAGCGAGCTCACTGAGGTATGCGATGTCCATTAGACCTCCCGGATTACCAGCGTGCGCTCCACCAGCCCGACCTCGCCGCTCTCGTACGTCACCGCAGCTTTGACATGGATTTCTTTCGATCCATCATAAAGCGCGGCAATAACCGATGCGTATCGCTCTTCGACAACAGCGCGGCGGAGCTTGCGGGTGCGTGTTATCTCTCCATCGTCCGGGTCGAATTCTTTGTGAAGGCTGACGAACCGATGCAGCTTCAGTGATTCGGGAAGTGCTTTGTTGACTCGATGAAACGCGTCGCGGAGCAGACCAGCCATTTCGGCCCGTTGCGACAGGTCCGCGTACGAGACATAGGGCACAGCGTTGGTCTCAGCCCAATGCCCGGCGGCCTCCAGGTCGATGCAAACGATGGCTGTCAATTCGTCCCGACCGGCTCCGAAAACGGCTGCGTCCTTTATGTATGGGCTGAACTTCAGCCGGTTCTCTATGTAGTTGGGGACGTAACGCTCCCCTCTCTTGGTATGGACGACCTCTGACACACGCCCCAGCACGACAAGGTGGCCATCGTCTTCCAGATACCCGGCATCGCCTGTATGCAGCCAACCGTCTTTGAGCGCTTCCTTGGTTGCCATGGGATTGTTGTAGTACCCGCGAAACACGCTTTCTGCCTTCAGCAGTATTTCACCCGTGCCTGTCACCTTGACCTGAACCCCAGGAAGCGCTCTGCCTACGGTATGTAGCTTGACTTCATCGGCCGCCTGGATGGCGTTGAAGGCCGCATTCTCGGTCTGGCCATAGAGCTGCCGCAGCTTGATCCCCAGCGCACGGTAGAAGACAAACGTATCCTCCCCAATGGCCTCGCCGCCCGTGAACGCGCTCTTTAGTCGGCTGAGACCATACAGGTCTTTTACCGGTCCGAAGACAATGCGTTCGCCCAGCAACCGGCCCAGCCATTCCAGATGGCTACCCGTTTGCCCGTCGAGCTTTCGCCTTTCCCAGGCAATCGCTCTGTCCGTGAAAAAATGGTAGAGCCATTTCTTCAACGGAGTGGAGTTTTCGATTCCGACCTGAATGGAGGTCAGCAAGTTGTCCCAGCTGCGCGGCGCGGCGAGATAAAGGCTTGGCGCTATCTCGCGCATGTCGCGCAAGACGGTTTCCTGCCTTTCCGGTACATTGACCGTGAAGCGAAAAGCGATTGCGGCAGCAACGGTCAGGGCAAAATCTCCGACCCATGCCATCGGCAAGTAAGCGAGAACCTCTTCACCATAATTGAATGCCCCGCCAGAATATGCATTGCGAACTGCGGCGATGACATTTCTGTGGCTGAGCACGATCCCCTTGGGTTTACCGGTCGTGCCTGACGAATGAAGGAATATCGCCGGATCGTCCGGCGTTACGCGATTGACGATTCGCTCGCGCAGTTGTGGATCTGCCTTAAGGTTCGTCTTGCCTTTATCGTGAAGTTCCTCCCACGACAGGAGCCCCGGCGCGTCATAGGAGTTAAGACCCCTCTTGTCCTCGTAGACGATATATTCGATCGCACTGCCAGCCTCTCGCAGCTCTAGAAATTTGTCGACCTGCTCCTGGTCTTCGGCGAGCGCCGCCACAAGCTTCACTTCACCGACGAAATGGCGCAATTCGTCCAGTGTCGTCCCCGGGTAAGCTGGCATCGCGTACGCTCCCAGCATTGACGATGCAGTCATGCCTGCGTAAAGACGAGCGCGGTTATCGCCAAGGACCATGACCGCGTCGCCCGGCCGGACACCGAGGCAATCAAGGCCAGCAGCGCAAACCAGCACTTCATTGAAATATTCCGACCACGTCATCTCCTTCCAAATGCCGCGATGCTTTTCCCGCATCGCGATTTTGTTGCCGTGCTGAGCGGCGTTGTGAGCTAGAAGCCGCGGTAAGGTATCGTCTGCTGCACATATTTGCACGCTCACGGCTTTTTCATGCCGCATGACCGACACCAATATAGGCTTCGATGACCCGCTGATCCTTAACAACCTCCTTTGGTTTGCCCATTGCGATCATTTCTCCGTAGTTCAGTGCCAGCACGCGATCACAGATGCCGGTAATCACATCCATGCTGTGTTCGATCAACAAAACGCTCACACCGCGCTCCGCGCGCGCATCGAGAATGAACCTTGCCATATACTCCTTCTCCTCCTGGTTCATTCCGGCCATCGGCTCATCGAGGATAAGGAGGTGCGGCTCCGCCACCAACGCGCGTGCAAGCTCGACTCGTTTCTTCATTCCGATCGGAATGCCGTCGACGAGTTCGTGACGAACGCTTTCGAGTTGCAAGAACTCGATCACTTCCTCCACGATTTCACGGTTTCGCATCTCATCCGGACGCGCCAACCACCAGTACAGCGCCGTACGAATGACACCGGGACGCATGTGAATGTGTCGTCCAAGCAGAATATTGTCGAGCACACTCATGCCATTGAAAAGTGCTAGATTCTGAAACGTGCGGGCAACGCCTAAACCAGCCACCTTGTGAGGTGCCGTGCCTGTAATGTCCTTGCCGTCGAGTTTGATCGTGCCTTTGTTAGGCGGATAAAATCCGGTAATGGCGTTTGTCAGTGTGGTTTTGCCGCTACCATTCGGCCCGACGAGACCGAAGATTTCACCGCGGTAAATACTCAGATCGACACCGGTCACGGCAACAAGACCGCCGAAGCGTCGTTCAATGCCGGTGCATTGCAGGACCGGTCCCGCTTGGTGAAACTCTTTCGGCACGCAATCTTCCATCATACCAGTTCGATTCAATTCGCGGCTCGTTGAACGTGGTTAGCCTATTTTGAAATAGTCTGGACGCCCCGTCGGCCACGGATCACCCCACAGCTGCTGACCGCCATCGACTGTCAAGACTTCTCCAGTGATGAACTTGCCTGACGGCGCAGCCAGGTAAACCACGGCCTCGGCAATATCCCACTCGTCTCCCGATCGGCGCATGGGATTGGATTCCTCGAAGGTGGCCGCGCCTTCCGGCGAATAGTTGCTGAATCCGTTGCTTTCGCAGCATCCAGGCGCGACGCAGTTAACCCTGATGTTGTGCGGCGCCCATTCCACGGCCACCGATTTGGATAGATAGATCACACCGGCGCGCGCCGCGCAGGAATGCGCGATACCTGGCAGGCCGCGCCAGATGTCCGCGACGATGCTTACAATGTTTCCAGACTCTCCTGCCGCGACCCATCTCTTCGCCGCAGCTTGCATCATCCACCATGTCCCATTGAGGTTCGTGTCGATTACTGCATTCCAACCCTTGGGCGAGTAGTCGAGCGCTGGTTGCGGGAATTGCCCTCCAGCGTTGTTGACCAGCACATCCAGCCGTCCGAAGCGCTCATACACCGCGCTGATGAAGCCAGCTACTTGCTCTGGATCGCGAATGCTCAGTTGACAGCTCAGTACATCGCCGCCGAAGCCGCGCAAATAATCCGCAGCGCGTTTCAGTTTGTCCTCGTTGCGACCGCAAATCGCCAACGACGCACCTAGGCGCGCAAAAAGGCAGGCGATTGCCCGCCCTAGGCCGCTGCCCGCGCCCGTAACGACGACCGCTTTTCCTTTGAAGAGGTCAGGCTTGAAAACCGTCGCGCAATTGCGCAACTTGGATTCCGAGAACCCGAACGGCGCCCGCGGTAAACTGTCCATTCCCTCCCTCCCCGATCGTTTATGCGGGCTTGATCTTATCTAACATGTGTTAGAAAGTGACGCAAGGCGCTTCGCCCCGGGGAATTGCTGTCGCTCTTAGCCGGCAAGGAAAAGTAAAGTAGCTTTCTTTTTCGGCGCGTTTTCATCGTTCTGGTCCCACCACCGGGTTCTATCGTTGTGGCACTGCGCAATAACGGCGTCCGCGTGAAGCCGGGCTTGCCGTTGGTCTTGACTGACGTCTGCGCAGGCCTCTGTCCGACGCCACGCGATGTTGAACGTTTCCCGAGGCGGCGATCCCAAGGTGACATTTCGATCAGCCTGATCAACCGGACCGCGCGTCTCATTGATGTCAGGATGGCATCGTCGAATATCTCAAACTTGCCGACCCGCTATCGACTTGTCGAGAAAGTCGGTCGATATGTTCCACCGCCTTCTCGATCGCCCTCTCCGGAAAGTCGACGAGGGTCGTCACGTCGTGGTCAATCCGGTCTGTGCGACGCAAAGTCGCACGATGGACGCGGGAATCGCGCTGGTTGCCGCGTTCGCTTGGACGAAGCGAGTATAAGACCTTTCAGGAAGGGGACCTACTGGCAGTGCGACTTTTCGAAGCGGTTGTCCCGAGAACCCCTTTGTGGGTTACTCTTCCGCGAGTTTTCGACAGCGTGGGCTCAAGGCGGCGGACAACAGCAATAAAAAGAGCGCCCGCTCCGCCGTGTATCTGGCGGCTGGCCGGCTGTTTTCCCGACCCTGCATGACGATGTCACCTCCGGCCGTGCAGACGCTCCATCTCCACGAACGACGGCGCTGTCTCAGAATCAACTCGAATACGGGGAAAGGATAAGATTTCCCCTCGATTTGGGTCCTCCATGAGCAACACGGCTCCGCGCGGCGCCCACAAACGGGCGAGCAGCCTCTCTCACTTCGCACCATGGCCTCTCGCCCCTTCGATGTCGAGGGTGCATTCTTATAGCTGTCCACTCGAACCTTCATTGAATCTGACGAAAACTCAGCTTCCTCGGTTTGGGCCGAATGAACAACCTACTGAGAGCACACGCTTAGCAACCGACATTGGCACCTCCCCCACTCGCTAGAAGTGCGTCAGCGGCAATGACAATACGCGTTTCGACGAATGCCGGCGGGTGCGCGACTTCGCCGAAGCGGTGGAGCGGCTCTCCGCCACGGTTGTCGAAGAGGCGCCCGCGACGGCACGCACGGTCGGCCATCACTAACCGCTCTGGCATCATCCGCGGAGTCTTCGCATGACCGAGCCTGCCAAGCCACGGACCGCCGCGACACTCATGCTCGCGCGCGACGGCACAGACGGATTAGAGCTATTCATGGTCGTCCGCCATCATGAGATCGAGTTCGCATCGGGCGCCATTGGAGTGACTTGTTACAGGATGATCGACACGCTCATCGGTACACGACTTCGCGGTGAAGAACGGCCGACTTGACATATTATCCATCGCGGACACTGACGTCTTTCCCGCCGGCTTCCGGCCTAGACCGGGCAAGAAAGTTCGATCGGGCGCCATTCAGACGCTCGACCGTCCTCCCAAAAATGCTTCGATGAAGGTATGATCCGAAAGCAGCGCCGCGCCCGTGCCTTGCTTGACGACACGACCCAGGGAAAGAACGCATGCCTGATCAGCAATGCGTAACGCCGCGTGCGCGTTCTGCTCAACCAGAAGAATGCCTAGCCCGTGGGCGTCGCGCAGCTTAACGATGAGCTTGAATATCCCCGCGACGACGAGGGGAGCCAAGCCCATCGAGGGCTCGTCCAGCATCAATATCTTTGGATCTGCGATCAAGGCTCGACCGATCGCGAGCATCTGCTGTTCACCGCCCGACAACGTGCCCGCAGCCTGCGAGCGTCGTTCGATCAACCTCGGAAAGAGCTCGTAGACCCATTTCATCCGCTCCAGGACTCGCTCTCGGTCTAGGCCGTACCCGCCGAGCATCAGGTTTTCCTCGACGGCGAGTTCGGCGAAGACCCTTCTCCCCTCCGGCACGTGTCTTATCCCGGCACGAGCGATAACTGCCGGGGCCCTGCCGAGAATAGAGTGTCCGCGGCAGAGAATGTCGCCGTTGCTGGGGCGGATGAAGCCGGAGATAGTGTTCAGTAGCGTCGATTTCCCTGCGCCGTTCGCTCCGACGAGCGCCAGGATTTCGCCTTCTCGCACCGAGAGCGAGACGCCGTGCAATACTTCGACCGATCCATATCCCGCCCGCAGGCCGTCGACCTCCATGAGCGCCGTCATGCGAGTTCCTCGACCGTCCCGAGATATGCAGCGATTACATCCTTATCGGCCTTGATGGTTTCTGGCGCTCCTTCGGCCAGCTTTCGCCCGAAGTTCAGCACGACGATGTGGGACGAAATCGACATCACCATTCCCATATCGTGTTCCACCAGCAGGACGGCACGGCCGTCGGCGGCGATGCCCACGAGGAGCGAAGCGAGTTCGTCCGCCTCACTCCGGTTGAGCCCTGCTGCCGGTTCGTCGAGCAGCAGAAGTTTCGGATCTTGCGCGAGCGCGCGCGCGATTTCGACCCGGCGTTGATGGCCATACGGCAGATCGGCCGCAGGCCGTCCCCACCACTCCTCGGAGACCCCCACCCGCGCGAGGCATGTGCGGGCGCGTTCGGCAAGTTCTTCGTTCTCGGCCATGACAAGCCAGGGGCGGAGCAGAGAACCCAGCAGGCTATGCTTTCCGAAGCGATAGGCGCCCGCCATGACGTTCATCAGAACGCTCATGCCCTGGGCCATCTGCGGCGTTTGGTAAGTGCGGGCTATTCCGGCCCTAGCACGCACATATGCGGGCGTTCCGGCAAGATCGCGTCCGTCGAGGCGTATCGTTCCTCGGTCAGCGGTGAGAACGCCCGTGAGGAGGTTGATCAATGTCGTTTTGCCGGCCCCGTTCGGACCGATCAAGGCGGTCACCTCGCCAGGAGCCATGGAAAACGACATGTCCGCGACGGCATCGATGCCGCCGAAGCTTTTGGAAACGCCAGTGATTTCAAGGGTCGCTTGGAGCATCATACCGACTTCCGCCGGAACGTGAAAACGCGGAACAAGGTCTCGCCCAAGCCGTTAGGCGCAAATAACATGATCAAGATCATCGCGACCCCATAGACGAGCTGCTTGGCTTGATCAAATCCTTCGAGCAGGTTTGGCAGGACCATGATAGCGAAGGAGCCGAAGATGGCTCCCCAGATCGTGGACAATGAACCGACGATCACCATCATTAGAAGCTCGATGGAAAGACCGACGCCGAAGGCGGAAGCATTGAACGAGCGGAGATAGAGCGCTAGGAGCCCTCCGGACAAGCCAGCGAGCGAGGCGGAAACGGCGAAGATCATGGATTTCGCCTGCGCCGTGTTCATGCCCATGCATTCGGCGACCAGCTCCGACGAGCGCAGGATCATCAATCCCCGCCCGAACCGACCGTCGACGATGTTGGCCGCTACCGCTGCGGCAAGGCAGAGCGCGAGAATCGACAGCCAGAAGACCACGCGCTCGTGGGCGAGACCCGCGAAGGCCATGCTCGGCATATCGACGATCCCCGGATCGAGCCCGCCGGTCACATCGCGCGCCTGTGCTGCTACCACGTAGAAGACCGCACCCAGCGCCAACGTACCGAGAGCGAGGTTATGTCCCGACAATCTCAGGATTGGACGAGCGATCAAAAATCCGAGGATGCCGGGCAGTACGACCGCTGCTGCCAGTGCGAACACGACAGGCGATCCCAGCCTCTGTAGACAGAACGCTACGGTGTAGGCGCCGATCCCAACGAAGGCTCCGTGTCCGAGCGATACTTGGCCGGCGTAGCCGACAAGCAAAGTCAGCCCCAGGGCCGCAACCGAATGAATCATCGACAATATGATGATCGAGCGGTGAAATTGGCTCGATACGCAGAATTCGCCGAGTGCGAGTAAAGCGGCGACCAACGCCAAAATCTGCCAGTCGCGACGCAGCCTCGAAGTCTTGTGCAGTGTCATCGTCAGACCCTGCGCACGACGGCTTTTCCGACGAGCCCCTGAGGCCGCAGGATCAACACGAGTATGAGAAGCACAAAGCTTACCGCATCCTTGAAGCCAGATGCCACGAATCCCGAGGTGAGGCTCTCGACGAGGCCTATCAACAGGCCACCCACGACCGCGCCCAGCGGATTGCCTAATCCCCCGGCGACAGCGGCCGCAAAGCCTTTCAGTCCGAGAAAAATGCCGTTTTCGTAGAATGCCGCGGACATCGGAGCGAGCATCGCCCCCGCGAGACCACCGATCGAGCCGGCCATGATCATGGACAGAGCCGCCGTCCGCCTGGGTTCTATTCCGCAAAGCGCGGCCGCCCGAGGTTCCTGGCTCGCGGCACGCATGGCCTTTCCCAGCATCGTCCGGGAAAAAACGTACCAGAGCGCCGCGCTGACGACGACGAGAACCATAATGATCCATAACCCTTGGCTAGGGATGTAGACATTGCCGAGCAGCACGAGCGGGAGCACGCCGAATTCCGGCACGAAGCTGACATCCCTGCCGAAGGCGAGAGCAGCGAGGCCGCGCAATGCCAATGCCGACCCGATTGTCAACATGACGAGCGTGAGGGGATCTGAGTTTCGCGCCACATCGAGCACGCCGCGTTGCAGGACCCACCCGACGAGCGCGCATCCGGCAACCGCGGCCAGAATTCCGACCGGCATCGGCACTCTCGCGGCGGCGACCAGTCCCGCCAGAAGCACTCCTCCAAGCATCATAAATTCGCCGTTGGCAAAATTGATAATTTTAGTCGCATTGTAGACGATGGTGAAACCCAACGCCGCCATGCCGTAGACGCAGCCTACGACGATGCCGGAGACCACCACTTGGAGAAACATATCCATCGAATCCTTCGGAGGGTAGCCGGGTGACGCCTGTGCGGTCGGCCGCGCCGATCACTTCACCACGACGAACTTCCCGTTCTGAATCTTGAGCATGACCATTGACTGAGACGACGCATCGAGACCGTTGTGGTTGTCGGCCGTGAACTTGAATATGCCGTTCGCCCCCGGGAAGCTAATGCCGTCAGCCATCGCTTCGGCAAGTTTCGCGCGATCAACGCTGCCGGCCTTTTTCACCGCCTCCTCTACAAGCCTGAGCGCGTCGGCCGGATGACCGATGAACGTCGTGGCGTCCGACTTGTATTTGGTTTTGTAGTCCTCCGCGAGCTTGCTGACCACGGCACGCATGGGATCGTCCGCGGGAAGGCTCTCCGGCGCGAGGAGACGCATGGAAGATACGAACGAGTTCTCCGCGGCCGCACCGGCCTGCTCGATCAACTGAGGGCTTGCAGCTCCATAAGAATTATAGATTGGTTTGTTGAAGCCGACGGCGGCGGCGTTCTTGAGGATGATCGTCGGGCCGGGGTTCACGCTCCAGATGAGAAGCGCGTCGGCGCCGCTCGATCGAATCTTGAGAACTTGCGGAGTCATGTCCGTATCGCGCGGTCCGAATTCCTCGGCCGCAACTATCTTCATTCCGGTCTTGCTGGCGACTTCCTTCACCACGCTGGCACCCGCCTGACCATATCCGTCGGCCGAAGACAGCAGACCGATGGAATGGATGCCCTTGCTCTTCATGAATTTCAGAAGATGCTCCGCGACGATGCGATCGGTGGGCGGCGTCTTGAACACGAACGGTGTAGGTGGCACGACAACGGTTTCGGCGCCGGCCATCGAAATCAGCGGCACCTTCATCTCGTTCGCAACCGACCGGATGGCGAGACTTTCGCCCGTGGTCGACGGACCGATTACGACCGAGACGTTGTCGGAATCTGCGAGGCGCCTGAACTGCTGTGCCGCGAGGGTTCCGTTGCCTTCGGTGTCATAGAAGAAGGGCTTGACTTTATAGCCTGACATGCCGCCGCGGGCATTGATCTGTTCGACGAGCATCTCGAAGACGTTTTTCTGCGAAGCGCCGAGGAACGCTGCAGGACCGCTTGCCGCCATCAAGGCACCGATCCGGATCGCCTTGTCCTCGGCGTTAGCCGGGAGGATCACTGTCGCGATGAGACCTGCCGCGAGAAGCGCTCTGCGTATCACCATGGTATTTCCCCCTTGTTTATCGATTGACCCGGTTCAATATCTTGCGCCCGCAGCATGCAGGCCCGCGATGTACCCGAAAGTCATTCCGGGACCCAGCGTGATGCCGCCACCGGAATAGTTGCCTCCCAGCACGCTCGCCATATCGTTACCGACTGCGTAGAGCCCGGGAATCGGACGTCCGTTCGCGTCGATGACTCGTGCGTGAGCGTCGGTGCGTAGGCCTGCGAAGGTACCGATGTCACCGGGAAGGACGCGAACCGCGTAAAAGGGGCCGTTCGCGATCGGCGCCATACACGGGTTCGGCTTGACTTCTGGATCTCCGTGAAAGCGATTGTACGCTGTCGATCCTTTTCCGAAGGCGGAATCCATTCCGGTGGGAACGTCGGCGTTCCATTTGGCGATGGTCCTTTCGAACTCGCCAACCTCGATGCCGGCATTGTTAGCGAGGTCGGCAAGCGTTTCGCCGACGATGAGATATCCCGAACGGATTGACGGGCCAACCGGCAGTGGCGCCGGCTTCACATGGCCCAACCCGTATTTTCGGATGGTCTTGTGATCGGCGATCAGAAATGCCTCGACGGGCTTTTCCGACGAACACGCACGTTTCATGCCTTGGACGAAGTCATGATAGCTGTTCGACTCGTTAACGAAACGACGTCCCGCGCGCGTGACGGCGATCACTCCGGGTTTGCCGCGATCAATGAAGTGGGGGAACGGTCCTTTGGTGCCGTCTTCGCGCGGCACCAAGCTCGTCGGAGCCCAAGCCGCCGCATTCGGATAGCCTTTCACCGCGTTTCCGCCGACGGTCTCCCCGAGACGAATGCCATCGCCCGTATTGCCCGGGCTAGCTGCAGACCAATGCTCGTCGAGATCCGCGCGGTGGCCGTAGAGCGTTTGCCGACGTGCAATATCCAGAGGAAATCCGCCGCAAGCCAAGACTACACCGCGACGAGCGACGATATGACGAGAGCCTTTCGGCGTCTGAACTTCGGCACCCGTCACGGCCCCATTCTCGTCCCGAAGAAGGGCCTTGACCGGACTGTCCAGCCACAACTCGACTCCAAGATCTCGCGCGGAGCGGAAAAGCCTGGCGGCCAGAGCATTACCATTCGTCAGAAGCTGGCTTCGTCCCTTGAGGAGCCGATCGAAACCGTACTTTGTAAGGCGGCGCGCCACATAGACGAAGGATTCCAGACGCTGGGTAGCTCTGTAGAAATGCCAAAGCTCTTTACCGGATCCGATGGCGAGACCAAACAGAGTGAGTTCGGGGCGAGGAGGCCGCAATCGCTCGATGTCTTCGCCCAGAACTTTAGCATCCACCGGCTTCGTGAGTATCGACCGGCCACCAGGCATTCCGCCTGGGGCATCCGGGTGATAGTCCGAAAAAAGAGGAGAAGCCTCGAAACGGACGGCCGTCTTGTCTTGCATGAAGGAGACCATTTTCGGCCCGGCTTCGAGGAAGGCTTCGACCCGCTCCGCGTCGTAGTGATTGCCAGCTTCGTGACGCATGTACGCCCGTGCGGCATCCATGGAATCCTTGATGCCTTCAGCCGCATCGAGATGATTATTGGGTACCCACAGGTAGCCACCGGAGAGGGCTGTCGTTCCGCCGAAGACTGCCTCCTTCTCGACGACGATGACCTTCAGTCCGTGTTTGGCCGCGACTACGGCCGCCGTGAGTCCGCTTGCGCCCGATCCGGCGACGAGGAGATCGTATTCCAGAAGAGTTTCGGGCATCGAACTTCCCTGCTGTCGGCGTTGTTCTTTCGATCGGAACGCTGCGCTCAGTTCGCCAGGTATCCACCGTCGACCGGGAGCATGACGCCGGTGACGTAGGAGGAGAGCCGCGAGGTCAGAAAGATGGCCGGGCCTACCAACTCGTCGGGTTCGCCCACTCGGCCCATGGGCGTGTGACGGAGAAAGCGATTGATGGCATCGGGATTGGCGCGCGTCGTTTCGGTCATCGGCGTGGCGATGACGCCCGGTGCGATACCGTTGACCCTTATGCCGTGCTCGGCGAGATCGACCGCCAGGGCCGTCGTCAATTGCTTCACCGCGCCCTTCGAAGCCGCGTAGGCCGCTGAATTCTGGTAGGCAACGAATGATGCGATCGAGCCGATATTGAGGATCCGACCTTTCGTGCGAAAGAGTTGGGGAAGCAGCGAGATCGCCATGGTGGCGCAGCCCCGGACGTTTATGGCCATCTGTTCGTCCAAGTGGTCGAGAAAAGCAGGATCGTCGGGAGGTGTCCGTCTAGTGATGCCGGCATTGTTCACAAGGATCGAAATGTCGCCGAAAAATTCTGCCGCGCGAGCCGCCGCCGCCTGACAGGCCTCTCGGTCCGCCACGTTCAATTCGATGCCGACAGCTCTCCCGCCAGCGCTCACTATAGCCTCGGCCACTGCCGCGACTCCTGCTGCATTCAGATCGGAAACGATCACGCTTGCACCGCTGGCGGCCATTCCTCGCGCTATCGCAGCTCCGTTACCTTGGGCTGCGCCTGTGACGAAAGCGACGTCTCCTTCCAAGAGACTGGAGACTGCTCCTCCAACCATGACGTCCCTCCCAAAGTGCAATCCATTTCGAAAGCTAGATTTTATATTGTATAATATAACTCCTATATTGTAATTCATATTTCCTCCTCGAAATACGTCAAGGGCTTTTTTGTTTTGACAATTATCTTCGGTTTGGGCAGGCCGGTCGCATGCTGAGAGAGAATCGCGCGCAAACAGGGAAAAGCGCCTCGGAATCGCCTCAACTCGGGATCCAGTCCGTTGAAGTCGCCGGCGACATCCTGAATGCCTTGATCCATGCCGACGGACCTTTGAAACTGGCGGAACTGGCGCAGCGCGCTGGGATGCCGTCCGCCAAAGCACATCGCTACCTAGTGAGTCTGATCCGGATCGGTCTTGCTACCCGCGACGGAGTATCGGCGCGCTACGACCTTGGTCCCATCGCACTACAGTTGGGCCTAAAGGGGTTCTCGAGATTCGAGCCGCTCCGGTTCGCGGAGGCGACCTTACGCGAAATCGTCGACCAAGTCGGCGAAACTGCCGCGCTGGCAGTTTGGGGGGAGAAAGGACCTACGATGATCCGCATCATCGAGGCCCGCCACGAGTTCGCTACGACGATTGCGCTCACCCATCATTGCCCGATGACCTATTCCGCAACTGGGCTACTGTTCTGTTCGTTCGAAGATGCCGCCAGAACCGATACAGCGATCGAGCGCGAACTCGAACAGAATCGGCGATCGGGAAGGCTGAACGTCCCGCACGATCGCGCCATCTTGGCTCGAGCGATCCAGGAAACCCGGGCGCGTGGATTTGCCTGCATGTCTGATGGAGGCGGCGAGGGATATGGGGCGGTGAGCGCTCCAGTGTTCGATGTGACCGACAGCCTTTGCATGGCCTTGACAGTCTTCGGCCGAGCAAATCGGGTGGACGCAAGCCCGGGTGGAGTCTTGGGCAAGGTGGTCGCCGACGCCGCCCGACGACTTTCCGGATCCCTAGGGTACAGAGAACCAGGCTCAAGCTGAGCGCCACGGACATTTTTCGCGAGCACTACAGCGCATGCGCGAAGTCCGCAACTCCCTCAGATGCTGCAAACCTCTAAAAAAAATCGCTCTTCCGGAGATTGTCGTCGCGACATAGAAGCTGGAAATCACTCACCCGTCCGCTCGGTATGTCCGCGGCGGCGAGGCGCTTGAGCCATTCGTCGGCCGCTCTCTCCGCCATTTCCGGGACGACAATCCCGTATAGCTTGTCGATCTTCCGGACACGCGCCACCATCCGGGAAAACCGAGGATATCCGATCAGGTCCTTACGATCCATGCAACGAACAATCGCTACCATTATTCATTCGTCATCGCCAGAACCGAGATATTGTCAGAAATTGTGGGTAATTGAAAGACCGTGAAGGCCGCCTTGCCAAATGAGGCGTGTTGTTGAGAATTGTCCTTATGTGATAGGCGCAGCGCCCAAGTCGAACGGCTTGAGGTGGTGGACACGAGCCGGCGGCGGCGCTGGTCCGAGGATGAGAAGCTCAAGATCGTCCTGGAGAGCTTACAGGCACCGCGCCAAGTCGCGGCAACAGCGCGGCGGTACGGCGTTTCGCGCTTATTGCTGCTGCGATGGCGACCGTCGTTTCGGCCTGAGCCGAAGGATGCTGTCCATCAACCCGGCTTCGTACCGGCGATGGTAGTCGCGGAATCAGGGCCGACGCTTTGTCCAGTCGCGCCGGTCAGCAGCGGCGGGTCGATCGAGATCGAGATCGAGTTTGCTGCCGGAGCTCGGATGCGGATCACGGGTTCGGTCGACGCGGCGACGCTGAGGGCCGCCGTGGCGGCGCTGGCAGATGGGCGCCTAGGGTGATCCCCATTGCGTCGGGCGTGCAAACGCAGTCAATCGTACCCAGCCGTGATCGCGAACAGCAAGGCGCCTTCACTGCCGCGGCATGCCGCACCCCGGCCACGCCGAAAACGACGCTCGCTCCATCGGGACGTCGTCGGTCGGCATCTCAGCGACCGATTCGTTCACTCGCCGTAATCCATCCAGCTTGTCATCAGACTGGAAATACTTCGCGCGAGCGTTCTGAGATGTTGCAGGTGTAGGCCAAACGACTACATTCGTTTAGCGACCTCTTCGAGCATCACCTCGCTGGCGCCGCCGCCAATGGCCTGAACGCGAGCGTCGCGGGACATTCGCTCCACCGCCAGTTCGCGCATGTACCCCATGCCTCCGTGAAACTGAACGCAGTCGTAAAGAACCCTGTTCACCAATTCGCCGCAATAAGCCTTGACCATCGAAACTTCACGCACGCAGTCGCGGCCTTCGCAGTCCAGACGGGCAGCGTGATACATGAGCTGCCGTCCCGCTTCGACCTGGGTCTGGCAATCCGCCAGGCGCTGGCGCACAGCCTGTTTATCCCACAGTACACCGCCGAACGCCCTGCGTTGCTTGACATAAACAACGGTCAAGTTCAGTGCGGTTTGCGCTTCAGCCACTGCCAGCGTACCCAGTACGATCCGCTCGTTCTGGAAATTCTTCATCACCGAATAGAAGCCACGATTGACTTCGCCCAGCACGTTTTCGGCAGGCACGCGAACATCCTCGAACACCAGCTCGGCGGTGTCGGAGCACAGCCATCCCGTCTTCTTCAACGCTCGGCTTACCGAAAAGCCGTGTGCACCCTTCTCGACGGCGAACATCGTGATCCCACGGGAGCCCTTCGCTCCCGGATCGGTCTTGGCGGCGACAAAATAAAGGTCGGCGTGCACGCCGTTAGTTATGAACATCTTGGTGCCGTTCAGCAGCCAATCGGAACCGCTTTTCACGGCGCGCGTACGCATACCTGCGACGTCAGATCCCGCGCCAGCTTCGGTGACGGCCACTGCCGTGATCTTCTCGCCGCTCGTGATGGCAGGCATCCAGCGCGCCTTCTGCTCGGGCGTCCCGGCGTTTTCCAAATGCGGCGACGCCATGTCGGTATGGACCAGAACCGTCGCCGAAAATCCGCCGAAGGTGGAGCGGCCCAGTTCCTCGGCCAGCATCACACTCGCCATCGTGTCGAGCCCGGCACCGCCATACTCGGGATTGTAGCGCATTCCCAGAACGCCGAGCCCGCCCATTCTGCGTAGGACCTCGCGAGGTACCAGGCCTTGCTCCTCCCACGCATCTGCGGCCGGAATAACTTCGGTCTCGATGAACCGCCGCAGTTGAGCGCGGATCATCTCCAGCTCTTCGCCGAAGGGGAAAGCGGTGGCCTCAGTTCGGACTTGAAAGGTATTCATGTGTCTTCCTTCCGCGCTATTCGGACAAGAGGGGCGCCACTAGTTACGGTGTCGCCCGTCAAGCAATAGATTTCTTCCACAGTACCGCTCAAAGGGGCGGCCAAGCTTTGCAGTAGCTTCATTGCCTCCAGCACCACCAATGTCTGACCTCGTTCGACAAAGTCGAACTGCTTGACGCTGAGCTCGACGACCGTGCCGGGCATTGGCGCATTCAGAATATCCTCGTCAGCTGAACCCGCGCCGGCGCCGCTGCCATGAAGATCCTCGAGCGTGAGGAAATGGACCTGCATCATGCCATCACGGCTCGAAAGGTGAACACGCCAGCTTTCGTCGGTACGTTCCACGTAAGCGATACGGGCAAACGGTCGCCCGGCAACGCGCCCCGTCAATCGTCCGTCACGGAGCTGGAGGTCATCGATCAAGACCGGCGCCATATTTGCTCCGCGCACCTCCAGCCGCAAATCCTGCCCGACCACCAAAAGCTCTTCCAGCTCGTCCCTAGCTAGCCAATAGCATGCCGCACCGCGCCGACCCGCCAGATCGGTCACACGCCAAGCCCCCAAGGAATGCCACGGGTTGGCATGCTCGGTCCCGGCTAAATGTTGATGCAGGGCTAACGCCGCCAGCGCTCGGCTATCATTGTCGGGCTCTGGCGCCTTCCACCCGCCGGGAAAAAGCTGTTCGAGCGCTGCGGTGTGGTGGCGCAGCGCGGCGAAATCCGGGTGAGTGAGCAGCGCGCGCTGATAGGAGATATTCATACCGACGCCTCCGACGGCGAATTTGTCGAGCGCAGCAACGGCCTGGCGGATTGCACCTTCACGATCGCCTGCCTGCACGATCAGCTTGGCGAGCATCGAATCGTAGTGATGGCTTACGACACTGCCCGTCTCGACCCCTGAGTCGAGCCGAAGGTCTGGGCCGCCGGGGGGCGCCCAGAGGGTGATCGTGCCGGTTTCGGGACGAAAGCGCTCGCCGGGATTCTCAGCTGCAAGGCGGATCTCGATCGCATGATCCGCGCAACGGATGTCCTTCTGAGCGAAGGCCAGCTCTTCGCCGCGCGCGACTCGCAGTTGCCATTCGACGAGATCGATGCCGGTGACCGCTTCGGTCACCGGATGTTCAACCTGAAGGCGGGTGTTCATTTCGAGAAAATAGAACTCGCGACGCGCAGGATCGTAGAGATATTCGACCGTGCCCGCTGAGTTGTAGCCGATGGCGCGGGCGAGGCTCACGGCGGCCCCGAGCATTTCTTCACGCAGCGGGGCAGGCAGACCAGGAGCTGGCGCCTCCTCGATAAGCTTCTGGTGGTTGCGTTGGAGCGAGCAGTCGCGATCCCACAGGTGCACAACATGACCGTGGCTATCGCCCAAGATCTGCACTTCGACATGGCGTGTGCGAGGCGCGTAGCGCTCCAGAAACACCGTCGCATCGCCAAAGGCCGCGCGCGCTTCGGATTTGGCGGCGCGGATCGCCTCAGCTGCCGCGCCCGGCTCGGTAACTAGCCTCATTCCCCGCCCTCCGCCGCCGGCGCTGGCCTTGACGAGGAAGGGCACGCCGAGGCACTCGGCCTCGGCGTGCAGCCGCGCTTCGGACTGGTCCGCACCGCGATAGCCGGGCAAAATTGGCACGCCCGCCGCCTCAGCCGCCGCCTTGGCCTCGATCTTCGAACCCATCCGCGCAATCGCCTCGGGCGAGGGGCCGACGAAGGCGAGCCCCGCTTCGATCACGCGGCGAGCGAATTCGGCGCTTTCCGACAGGAAGCCGTAGCCAGGGTGCACCGCGCCCGCGCCGGTGGCGCGCGCGGCCTCCAAGATCGCTTCGATGTTCAGATAGCTCCGCGAGGGTGCCGGCGGGCCGACGCAGATAGCGTCATTGGCCTCACCTACGAAGGGGGCATCGCGGTCGGCCTCGGAATAAATGGCGACACTTTCGAGTCCGAGTGTTGCGCAGGCGCGCTGGATGCGCCGTGCGATCTCGCCTCGATTGGCGATGAGGACGCGCGTGAAGTTCATTTCACGCGCCATGAGGGCGTGCCCTTGCCCAAAAAGCAGTTTATGCCTTCGACTCCCTCTTCGGTCTCCCAGGCGTCGGCCAACCGGTCGGCGGTATAGATCATGTTGGCGTCGAGATCATGCCGGGCGACATAGGCGATGAGCCGCTTGGTTCCGGCTACTGCCCCGGGGGCGGCCTGCAGGTGGGCATGGACGACGCGTTCCACCGCCTTGTCCAGCGCCTCAGGTGCAACGACCTCGGTCAGAAGTCCGAGCCGCTCGGCGCGAGCAGCATCGAATAGCGCTCCCGAGAGCATGGTCTCGCGTGCCGCAGCCACCCCGATCCTCGCCACCACATAGGGCGAGATATTGGATGGCAGCAGGCCCATACGCGTCTCCGTAAGACCGAACTTCGAACCTTCAATGCCGATCGTGTAGTCGCACACCGAGATCAGACCAACGCCGCCGCCATAGGCTGGACCGTTGACCCGCCCGATCAACGGCTTGGGTAGGGCATCGAGCCTGCGCAGCAGATGGGCCAGCGATGCGCTCTGCGCCACCCGCTCAATGCGTGTCTTTTCCACATTCGAAGCGAACCAGTTGAAGTCGCCGCCTGCGCAAAAACTCTTGCCTGCACCGGTCAGTACCACGATGCGCACGGCGGGGTCGTCCGCCAGTATCTGAGCTGCTGCACCCAGGTCGGCGATCAATTCGCCATTGATCGCATTGTGCTTCTCCGCACGGCTTAGCGTCAGCGTCGCAACCCCGCGGGTATCCACGTCCACGGTCACGGTCTTGTTTATGCCAAGGCTCATGCTTGCATTGCCTCACATTCTGAAGACGGGCGTGTGGCGCCCGGCCTCGGGCACTGAGGTAACGATGGCGAGGCACAGCCCGAGGACGTCGCGAGTCTGGCCCGGCTCAATCAGACCATCGTCCCACAGCCGCGAGGTTGCATAATAAGGATTGGATTGTTCAGCATATTGCGCGCGCACTGCGACCTCGATCTTCTCCAGCTCCGTCTGCATCTGCTTCTCTTCGCCTCCTTTTTGAAGGCGCAATTCCATCATCACATTTGCTGCAATGTCCGCTGACATGGTGGCAACTTCTGCCGTCGGCCAGGCGAACAGAAAGCGCGGCGCAAATCCGCGGCCGCACATTCCGTAGTTGCCCGCACCATAGGAGCCGCCCACGATCACCGAAAGTTTGGGTACCTTGGCCACCGACATGGCATAAACCAGCTTGGCGCTGTTCTTGGCGATGCCGCCGCGCTCGGCTTCGGTGCCGACCATGAAACCTGTGACATTGTGCAGGAAGACAAGGGGCAGATTCCTCTGGTCGCACATTGAGACGAACTGCGCGCCCTTGAGCGAAGAATCCGACAGAAGCGCGCCGTTGTTGCCCAGGATGCCGACCTGATAGCCGTAAATTCGCGCAGTGCCGCAGACCAGCGTCGCACCCCAATCGGGTTTAAATTCGTGGAATTCACCGGCATCGATCACGCGCAGCAGGAGCTCGCGCACGTCATAGGGCTCCTTGCGGTCGGCGCTAACGATACCCAGAAGCTCCTCGGGATCATAAAGCGGACGCCGCGGTGGAGCTGCGGCCGCGGTTGGACGTTTCAGCCCCAGACTAGCGACAATATCGCGCATGAGTGCGAGCGCGTGATGCTCGTTTTCGGCAAGATGATCGCTCACGCCCGAGACGCGACTATGCATCTCGGCCCCCCCGAGGGTCTCGCCATCGACTTCCTCGCTGATCGCCACCTTGACGATCGAGGGGCCACCCAGATGAATGCGAGCATTGCCGCGCACCATGATAACCTCGTCGGAGAGTGCGGGAATATAAGCTCCGCCAGCCGTGCAGCCGCCAAACACTGCCGATATCTGCGGCAGCCCCGATGCCGACATGTTGCATTGCCGGTAAAAGGCGTTGCCGAAATCACGCCCTCCAGGAAATACTCGGTCCTGCTCGGGCAGATAGGCGCCGCCGCAGTCAACGAGATAGAGACAGGGCAGCCGGTTTTGCTCGGCGATCTCCTGCGCGCGAATGTGTTTCTGCACTGTCTCGTGATAGAATGATCCGCCTTTGACCGTAGCGTCGTTCGCGATCACCATGCAGGGCAGGCCGTGGATGATTCCAATACCAGTGACGACGCCTGCACCCGGCACTTCGCCACCATACTGTCCCCAAGCGGCGAGGCTGGAAAGCTCCAGAAATGCCGAGCCGGGATCGACCAGGAGGTCGATGCGCTCGCGCACCAGCAACTTGCCGCGAGCGCGGTGACGCTCGACCATGTCGGCCCGGCCGCCACCTGTTGCCTCGGCCATCCGCTCGCGCAGAAGCGCCACGCGCGTCTTCTGCGTTGCGCGGTTTCGGACGAAGCGTTCTGAAGCGGTGTTGAGTGATGAAACCAGCCGTCCCACTAGTCCATCTCAGATTGTTAAGCCGTCGCCACAGATCAGGTTCTGCCTAGACTTCGATTCCGTTGTGCAGATTGATCGTGCCGCAGCCTCGCGGCGCGCACTACTAACTTGCCGGAGCGGTGCAGGCGGCGAGACCTCCTACTTTTCGCAAGTTCGTGGCTTCTGAAGGGGCACGCCTCCGACGCCTAGACCTCCTGTGATCACAGCTTTCTCCTTTCCGCCGGAGTTACTGGTCCGTCCGGATTCATCCCACCAGCCATATCTAACAGTTGTTAGAATTAGACTGATCGAAGGAAGCGGTCAACCATCGCCCGTTGCCTTAAAGCCGGAATATGCCGTAATGCGGGTCTCCGATTGGCGCATTCAACGCCACCGAGATCGATATTCCGAGCGCGTTGCGCGTATCGACCGGGTCAAGGATACCGTCGTCCCAGATTTCCGAGGTCGACGTATAAGCCTCGACGTCGCGATTGTAGCTTTCCAGAATCGGTTCGCGGATCGCCGCGATCTCTTCTTCGGTCAGTTTCCGCCCCTCGAGGTGCAACTGGCGGATCTTTACGTCGGCCAACGTGTTGGCGGCCTGCTCGGCGCCCATCACGCCGATTTCAGCCTGCGGCCACATGAACAGCGTGCGCGCGTCCCAAGCCCGTCCGCACATGCCGTAGTTGCCTGCTCCGTAGGAGGCATTGGCGATCACCGTGAATTTCGGCACCACCGAGCCACCTTGCGCCATCAGCATCTTGGCGCCGTCCTTGGTGATGCCGCGCTCCTCGTATTCGCGCCCCACCATGTAACCTGTGATGTTCTGCAAAAACACCAGCGGAGTGCGGTTTTGATTGCAGAGCTGGATGAAATGCGCCGCCTTGAGCGAGCTGTCGTTGAACAGTACGCCATTATTGGCGAGAATCCCGACTTTGAAGCCCCATATATGGGAAAAGCCGCACACGATCGTGGTGCCGTAGTGCGGTTGGTATTCGTGAAAGCGCGAGCCATCGACGATGCGCGCGATCACTTCCCGCATATCGAACTGGGTCTTCCGGTCCTTCGGTATGATCCCGTAAAGCTCTGTCGGATCGTAGTGAGGCGGCTCGGGCGGCGCAGTCTCGATCGCCGTCTTTTCGGGTCGTGTCCATTGGTCGACGATCTCGCGCGCCAGTGCGAAAGCGTGCTGCTCGGAGGTTGCGCGATAGTCGCCCGTGCCTGACACAGAGGTGTGCATCACCGCGCCGCCAAGCTCCTGCACGCCAACCTCCTCTCCAGTGGCTGCCTTCACCAGTGGAGGCCCTCCGAGGAAGATCGCACCGTTGCCTTCAACGATGATATTGTAGTCGCTGAGCGCGGGGACATAGGCCCCACCCGCCGTGCAGTGGCCGCCAACCACGGCCACCTGCGGCACGTTCATCCGGCTTAGGATCGTTTGGTTGCGGAAGATGCGCCCGCCCAGGTAGCGGTCCGGAAACACGCCGTGTTGGAGCGGAAGAAAGCCGCCAGCGCTGTCGCAGATGTGAACGACCGGCAACCGGTTCTCGATCGCCACGTCCAGGAGGCGCACGATCTTCTTCACCGTGAGCGGATACCAGGCACCGCCCTTGACGCTGGCATCGTTGGCATGGATGGCGACCTCGCGGCCGGAGACGATGCCGATGCCAGTGACCACTCCGGCGCCGGGAACCGAGCCGTCGTAGGCGCGGCATGCCGCGAGCGTCGAGAACTCCAGAAACGGAGTACCGGGATCGAGCAGCAACTCGAGGCGCTCGCGCACGGTGAGCTTGTTCTGGCGCTTGAGCCGGTCCAGGTCGCGCTGCGGCCGTTCATAACGCGCGGCCTTCTGCCGTGCGTGAAACTCCTTGAGCCGTCCGGTCATGGCGGCGTAGTTGTTACGGTACTCTGCGGAGCTGGTGTTGATCTGACTTTCGATCCGGCGCATCAGCCCTCCTCCATCGGCTCAAGACGTGCAAGGATGGCTTTCAACCCAAACTTGTCGCCGGCTGCGAAAGGGAGTTCCGCAACTATCCCGTCGCGCGGCGCGCAGAGCGTCATCTCCAGTTTCATACTCTCGATCACCATCAGCGGCTGACCATCCAAGACGCTGTCGCCTGGCGCGACGTTGACCGAAACGACGACGCCCGGCATTGGAGCCCTCACCTCGTGCTGACTGGCTCCGGCGTTACCTGCGACCAGCCGCTCCACAGGATCGACCAGTCCGATCTCGTAGGCACGGCCGTCCAGATGAATGAAGCTCGCCGCCTCGCCAACGGCGATACGTAGTGGAAAGCGTTGGCCCTGAAGCGTCAGCACATATGCACCTTTGCGGCCCGCCGGCGCGAGCGAGCAGGAAAGTGCCCGCTCACCCACATGCAGCACGTGGCCCTCCAAGGTTTGCTCCAACCAAACCTCCTGCTCGCGCCGGCCAATCTGGAGTATGCGCCGCATCAATTCCTCCACGCCCCCATCATGCGGTGGATCTCCGGAATCCTTGCAGCCCTCCGAACCAGCCGCGCGTCCGAGAGCGCGGCCGCGGCCATCAGGACGTCGGCCGCACCGCTTCCCTCCGCCTGCGCGGTCAGTGCCGCGGCCTCCTCTGCCAGGAACGCGGTCGAGACATCGCCCGAGAGAAAGCGGGGATGGGCCAGGATCGCATCGAGATAGCCGGTGTTCGTTGTCACCCCGAGGATCACATAGTCCCTCATTGCGTTGCGCGCGCGGGCGATCGCCATTGCCCGATCGCGCCCATGCACGATCAGCTTGGCCAGCATCGGGTCGAAGTCGGCTGTCACCGCGCTTCCTTCCATTATGCCTCCGTCGACACGCACACCCGGACCCGTCGGTTCTTCCAGAAGCAGAACTTTTCCGATCGCCGGGCGGAAACCCGCCGACGCATCTTCCGCGCAGATGCGCAGCTCGATCGAATGGCCGGTCTGCCGGATGTCGGACTGGGCAATTCCTAGCTTCGCGCCGCCAGCGATGCGCAGCTGCTCGGCAACCAGGTCAAAGCCGGTGACCATCTCAGTCACCGGGTGCTCGACCTGAAGGCGGGTATTCATCTCAAGAAAATAGAAGGTGCCGTCGGGGGCATAGATGAACTCCACGGTTCCAGCTCCGCGATAGTTCGCTGCCCGCGCGATTCCGGTGGCAGCTTCGCAGATTTCGGCGCGCTGCTCCGGGCACAACGCCGGCGAGGGCGTTTCCTCGATGATCTTCTGAAACCGTCGCTGTACCGAGCATTCGCGCTCCCAGAAATGGATGACATTGCCCTGACCGTCACCCATAACCTGGACTTCGATGTGGCGCGGACGTTCGATGTAGCGTTCGACGAACAATCGTCCGTCGCCGAAATAGCGCTCGCCCTCGCGGCGGGCGGTGGCAATTTCGGTCTCGAGGAACTCACGTTCGCGGACGATGCGCATTCCTTTGCCGCCGCCCCCTGCCGAAGGCTTGACGAGTAGCGGATAGCCGACCGCGCCGGCACGCTCGACAAAGGTTGCCGGGTCCTCGTCCTCAATCGCCGACGGTGCTACGGGAAAACCACGCTCGGCCACGAAGGCGCGGGCTCGCACCTTGTCTCCCATCAGATCGATCACCTGTTCGTTCGGGCCGACGAAGATGATGCCGGCCTTGTCCAGCGCCCGCACGAAGGCGGCGTTCTCGGCCAGAAAGCCGTAGCCAGGATGCACCGCATCCGCCCCGATACCCGCCGCAGCCTCCACTATCTGCCCGATGTCGAGGTAGGCGGCGATCGGCGTCGGCCCGTCGATCTCCACCACATGGTCCGCAAGAAAATGGGCTGGAGCCGCTTCCTCATTTCGGTGACGCAGGACCGCGGTCTGCATACCCTCAGCACGGGCGGTACGCAGGACCCGCGCAGCGATCTCCCCTCGGTTCGCAACAAGCAGCTTGATGATACCCATGGCGCTAAATCGCTCACGCCGCCGCGGCGGCAGTTGGCACCAGGCCATGCGCCCTGACCAGATCAGCGGGTACGGGGATGTGAATGTCCAGCAGCATCTGGGCAAATCCCTTGCCCTGCGGATCGATCCGCACCGAGGCGATGCCCCCGCCGCCCAGCGACTCGTGCAACAAGAAGTTCAGTGCATGAATGCCCGGCACCTCGAACCGCTCGACGCGTCCATTGCAGAGATGGGCGAAGTAGTCCTTCACCCTCTCTTCAGTCAGCGCGGCGCGGATAAAAGTAAGATACTCAGGCCTGCGCGCGATGACGCCGATATTGGCGATGTCACCCTTGTCGCCCGACCGCCCCCAGGCCAGCGCCACCAGCGGCACCTTCACCGCTTCCGGCCCCGGATCTGCTACGGGAAAATCCTTCGCTGCCTGCGCTGCGGCGACCGTCACCGCATCGGCAGCGAGTGAAAGCGGTACCGCCTTGCCGTCCACCTCGACTGTGACCGACGTTTCGGCTTTGCCGTGCAGGAAAGAGAATAGCCGTACAACCGGCTGCACCTTGGGCCGGCCGGCAAAGAAGCCGGTCAGTCCCTGCGCGGAGGAGACCGCCATGGGCGCGATCTCGCGGGCGAAGATTTCCAGCGCCGCCCGTTGGTCGTGGGCCGCACCGATCTTCATGACCACTTCGCGAGTGCGGGCGCGGGCATTGGGCCCATAGGCCGCCTCGGTACCCAGGATCTCGACACTGACTTGGCGGAAATCGCCAAAATTGCGTTGGCGAAACAAGCGTCGGCAGCGGGTGAGAATTGCATCAGCTACTCTTTCCGCCTTGGCTGGCGCGTCGATTGCGGCAAGGGTCATCGTAGTGATCGCGCGCCAACCATCGGCGTAGGTTGCAGAGGCCTTGTAGGTGTGCGTGCGGCCAAGTCCGCGCGCGCCTCTCACCAGTACTCGATCCTTGCCGGCTTCATCCAGCGTCACCTGCGACCAGTCGCAGATCACATCCGGCAGGATGTAGCGCCGCGGATCGCCGATCTCGTAGAGCATCTGTTCGCCCACCGACGCCGGCACAACAAGCCCTCCGGTATTCTCTGGCTTGGTCATGACGAAACTGCCATCGGGCCCGACTTCGACGATCGGCATCCCCATATTGTCCCAGCCCGGCACATCCTCCCAGTCGGTAAAATTGCCACCCGTGCCCTGTGGCCCGCACTCGATGAGATGGCCCGCGAGCGACCCTTGGGAAAGCCTATCCCAATCATCGTCGCGCCAACCGAATTCATGGATGAGGGGCCCGAGCGCGACTGCGCTGTCCACACAGCGCCCTGTGACCACAATCTCGGCGCCGGCATTGAGCGCGGCTGCGATTGGCCGCGCGCCGAGATAGGCGTTCATGCTCATGAGCTCTTCGGGAACCCGTTCACCCGAATACATCTCGGTCACCCCTGCCGCACGCATGTTGCGTGCGCGGTCCATCAGGTCATCACCTAGCACGGCGCCGATACTGATCTTCACGCCCGCAGCTTCGGCCGCTTTGGCGAGGGCGTCGCGGCATCCGCGTGGATTGATCCCGCCGGCATTGGCGACCACCTTGATGCCGCGACGCTTGATCTCGGCGAGGAATGGCGCGAGAGCCTGGACAAAATCCGGTGCATAGCCCGCGTCGCTGGTCTTCGCTCTCGCGCGCGAGAGAAGCGACATCGTGACCTCGGCCAGATAGTCGAAGACCAGATAGTCGAGATTGCCCTTGGTCACCAACTGCCCGATCGCCTCGGGCGTGTCGCCCCAAAAACCGGAAGCGCAGCCGATGCGCACGATTCGTTCAGCCATGGTCCCCTCCAACCTACGGATTCATGTCCAACGGAACATTTCTTCTCAGCGAATACGGAAAGAACTGACCTGCATCGTCCATCATGGCAGCCGCGGCCGTTGTGTCGGCCAAGCGAGAGAATTCGTCGACCCCCTCTTCGAAGTCGTCCAAATCGGTTACGTCGATCATCATTCTACGCTCCCAGGGTCGCAAAGCTGGCTGGTGGCGAAACCTCCCTACCAGCCCCCCGCCGCGGCATACGGTTGCTACTTGAACACTTTTCTAACATATGTTTGATTTTGGTCAACGGCGTGCGTATGCTGCCAGCGGTCATCTTACGCGCCGCGTGGGCCGAATTTGCACAGGCTTCGCCAGGGAGGGACGAATTATGGATGCATCAAGCGGTCCATCACCGGGTGAGCTGGCGGCTGTCCGGGCAAATTACGACTTCACCGAAGAACAGCAGGCGATCGTTGATCACGTGGAGAGAGTGGCCCGTGACGTGCTCCATCCTCTGCAACAGAAAATGGACGCCGAGGAGTGGTGGCCGGAGGATTTATTCAGCCAGATGGGCGAGCTTGGTCTGCTGGGCATCACCGCGCCTACGGAACTGGGCGGCAGCGGCCAAGACGAATTTGCCCAAGCGCTGGTAACCGAAATCATATCCAAGTGGAATCCAGCCGTTGGCCTATCGCACGGCGCGCATGACAATCTGTGCCTCAACAACATTCTGCGCAACGGCTCGGAGCAGCAGATCAGAAAATACGTCCCCGGCCTTTGCGCGGGCAAGCTCGTGGGCGCGTTAGGTCTCACCGAACCCGGCGCGGGATCGGATGCGCTCGGTTCGATGGCCACCACCGCAGTGCGTGACGGCGACAGCTACGTTCTGAATGGCTCGAAGTTGTATATTACAAACGGCCCAATAGCCGATGTGGTTCTGGTCTATGCCAAGACTGACAAGTCGAAGGGAGCCAAGGGCATCTCCGCCTTCATCCTCGAAGCCGATACACCGGGCTTTAAGGTAGCGCAGAAGCTCGACAAGATGGGTTTCCGCGGCTCCCCGACCGGCGAATTGGTGTTCGAGGACTGCCGCATTCCCGCCGCCAACCTGATTGGCGCAGAGAACACGGGCGTCTCGGTGGTGATGAGCGGGTTAGACCTCGAGCGAGCGATGGTCGCCTCGCTGTGCGTCGGGATGGCCGAACGGGCGCTCGAACTGGCGCTAGACTACGCCAAGCTGCGCCAGCAGTTCGGCAAGGCCATCGCCAGCTTCCAGATGGTGCAATCGAAGCTCGCCGAGATCTATGTCGATGTGGAAAGCGCCCGTGCCCTCGGCTACAGGGCCCTTGCGGCTTGTGTCGGGCTTCCCAGAGGCGGCGGCGGTCGGGGAGAAATCCACAAACTGACCGCCGCTGCCTGTCTTTATGCGGGAGAGGCATTCAACCGCGCGGTGACCGAGGCCTGCCACATCCATGGTGGTTCGGGCTATATGCAGGATACCGAGATCAACCGGTTGTATCGCGCCAACAAGCTCCTGGAGATCGGCGCCGGTACCAGCGAAGTGCGAAAGATCATTATCGCCGAAGAACTTCTGCGCGACTGAGGTAGACGAGATGAAAGAGCACCTTCGGAAATTCTCTCGCCCTCCCAGCCATTTCGTGACCGATGAACAGGCTGAGTTGGCCGACCAAGCCTACAAGTTCTTTTACTCCGAATTCCTTCATCTGAACGCGGAGATGGACGAAACCGACGACTTGCCGCCCTCGGTGTTTCCCAAGCTCGGAGAGATGGGATATCTCGGGCTGAACGTAGCGCCCGAATTCGGCGGCGCGGGCCTTGATTTCACCTCTGCCTGCATCATCACCGAGGAGCTTTCACGTGCATCGGCTGCCATCGGGCTCAGCCAGGTGGCGCACGACAATCTCTGCGTCAACAATATCTACCGCAATGCCAACGACGCTCTGCGCCGTAAGTATTTGCCCGGGCTTTGTTCGGGCAAGCTTATTGGCGCGCTCGGCCTGACCGAATCTGGTGCGGGGTCGGACGCGCTCGGCTCCATGCGCACCACCGCGCGCAAGGATGAGGACAGCTACGTCCTGAATGGCTCGAAGATCTACATCACCAACGGCCCGATCGCCGACATCGTTCTCGTCTATGCGAAGACATCGCCCGAGAGGGGCGCCAAAGGCATCTCCGCCTTCATCCTCGAGACCGACACGCCGGGGTTCAAGGTAGCGCAAAAGCTCAACAAGATGGGCTTTCGCGGCTCACCGACGGGCGAACTGGTGTTTGAGGACTGCCGAGTGCCGGCTGCAAACCTCGTCGGTAAGTTGGACGGTGGCGTGGCGGTCACCATGTCCGGTCTCGACCTTGAGCGCGCCATCGTATCCTTTAACGCCATCGGAATCGCGCGGCGGGCGCTGGAGATCTCCATCGAATACGCCAAGACGCGCCGACAGTTCGGCAAGCCGATCGCGAGTTTCCAGATGGTCCAGGCAATGCTGGCCGAGATGTACACCGAGATCGAGGCCGCTCGCACGCTGGCCTTCCGCACGGCAGCCAAATGCGAGGGACTCGAGCAAGGCGAAGGCGGCCGTGGCGAGATTCACAAGCTTACGGCCGCAGCGATCTTCAAGGCAGCAGCCGCGACCTCCTTCGTTCTCGACCGCGCGGTGCAGATCCATGGCGGCTCAGGCTTTATGCGCGACACCGAGGTGAACCGGCTCTACCGCACCGGCAGGCTGCTGGAGGTCGGTGCCGGAACGCAGGAGGTGCGCAAGCTTATCATCTCCGGCGAGCTATTGAAGAATTGAGCTGGGGAGCGGAGATGGCAGAAGAAATCGAGCGTCGCTTTGCCCCTGACTTGATGATCGGTCAGGTTGCACTCGTCACCGGAAGCGGCTCGGGCGTGGGCCGCGCTACTGCGCTCGAAATGGCATCCTGCGGGGCGAAGCTTGTGCTCTTCGCCCGCCGCGACGAGCCGCTGCAGCAGACCGCCGAGATGATTCGTGCCCGGAGCGGCGAAGCACTCGTGATTTCGGGTGACATTCGAGAGGAAGACAGTATTGCTGCCGCAATGCGTCGGATCAAGGAGCACTATGGGCGGCTCAACGTCCTGGTCAACAACGCAGGTGGGCAGTATGTCGCCGCCGCGCGCGATATCACCAACAAGGGATTTGAGGCGGTGATCCGTAACAATCTGATCGGGTCATGGCAGATGACACGCGCAGTGGCCGACCATTTCATGTTCGACCACGGCGGCTCAATCGTCTTCGTGACAACGGTCAGCCGCACCGCCCTGGCCGGCTTCGCTCACACCGCCGCGGCGCGTGCCGGCATGACCGGACTGATGAAGACGCTCGCCGCCGAGTGGGCCGAATATGGCATTCGGCTCAATTGCGTAGCACCCGGCACGATCAAAACGGAAGCGCTCGGCCGCTATCCGATCCCGCCGGAAAAATGGATGGAACTTAACCGTTCCGCTCTCAACCGCATGGGCGGATCCGAGGACGTCGCTGGTGCGATCGTCTTTCTTGCGTCGAAGCTAGGCAAATTCATCACCGGCGAAGACTGGTATGTGGACGGTGGCGAAACCCTTCACCTTGGACACGATGCTCGAGATATGATTAGCACCGAAATGTTTGCCAAACGCGAACGCGGAGATCGGCGGCATGGGTGATCCCGTCGCCCGTCTAAACACCGGGGACCGAATCATGCCGGCGATGCGGAGCGATCCTGGTCAGGAGAACCTGACCAGCGGCACCGCGCGGATCGAGGGGTTCATGAATGGTTTCGACAACATGAATCGCGACCAGCAGGTGCACGCCAGGATTTTCCCTGGCGCAAAACCGTCCTTCTGCGCGATCAGCGATTTGAAGGACATCTCGGGCATGTTCCGCAGGTCACGCATGAAGGCCGCTGAGAGCTGCATTCATGGCATCCAGCGTATCGCTTTCACGCTCTCCGATTTCGACTGTGCCATCTTAGCGATGTTCAATGAGACAGCGATCGACTTGGGTTGCGAGCACCAAGTGCGAGATCCGCATCTCCGCCGAACGATCGAGGTTGGGGGAAATCCTCATCAATCACAGGGTCATTCGGGGAATCCAGGAAACTGCGATTGCAGCATCTCCTTTACCAGTTATCAACGAAGGCCGCACTGATGCCCCTCAAAGAACAGCAACGGTTTGAGCAAATCACCACGCTCTGGATAACCAAGGCCAAAGGGTTCATCACGCACATGAACTTGCGGGTTGAGGGACACGGACCAGACGGCGTGACCGTCCGCATGCCGTTTAATCCGATGTTCTGCATCGACGAGCCGGCGACGCTTCTGCACGGCGGAGTACTGACCGCGCTGCTAGATAGCGTATTCGGGTTGGCCAATTTCATCACCATTGGCGACATCAGCACCATGGCCACGCTCGATTTGCGCGTCGATTACCTGCGACGAGCACAATCCCACGCTGACGTGCTGGTGCGTGCGAAATGCTACCACCAAACTCGCCACATCGCCTTCAATTCCGGCATCGTCTGGTTCGATGACGGCAAGGGAGACGAAGTCGCCCGCGGCTCTGCCACCTTTGCTCTAACCCGAGGCGAGAGGAGCTTGTTCGATGTCCAGACGAGACCGGAGAAACCGGAATGACGCCCGAGGAAGCTACCACTTTGCTGATGAAGTTGCCCTTCTTCCGGTTCCTCGGCTTTACCATCGTCGATACCGACGAGGGTCAGGTCACTGCCCGAATGCCCTTTACCGAAAGTTATATCGGAAATCCGGTGATGAACTACTATCATGGCGGCATCGTCGCTAGTGTCATGGAGGCGGTCGCATCCGTCGCCGTTTGGCAAGACATTGAGAAGTGGGGTCCGAAGCCGATCAATCTGACTATTGACTATCTGCGGCCCGCGGTTGCAGAGACGCTGAATGTGCGGGCCGCGATCTTGCGAAGAGGGCGCAGGATGGCAAGCGTCGAAGCCGTGAGTTGGCAGGCCGCGCCGGAAGATCCTGTAGCAAAGGGGCTGTTCCACTTTCTGCTGGTCTGATTGTGATCTGTCGTGTGAGGCGCGCAGATTCGTTTTGTTGGTCGTCCGTTAAGAAGCTGGATTGAACTCGGCTGGAGAGGCGAGCGTTCGCCACAGCAGCCCCAGGAACAGGCTCAAGAGTTCCCTGAGCCAGGAGAAGATGCGGCGTCCACACATGTACCGACGGCTGAGAGGACGGCGTTGGCGGCGTCGCCGGCGCGGCCTTTGAGGTAGCAGCGGCTGAGATGACCTTCGGGCGCGGGCGGTTGGTCAGGGCCGCTGGGCGCTCGAGAAGGCGCTCGACTATGTGAAGCAGCGTGAGGCATTCGGCGCCAAGATCGCCGAGTATCAGGGCGTCTCGTTCCCGCTCGCGCGCGCCGCCACTGAACTTCACGCCGCGCATCTGATGGGACTCAACGCCGCGATGCTGCTCGATCATGGCGAGCGGGCTGTGAAGGAGTTGTCGATGGCCAAAGCCTACGCCGTACAGGTGGGCTATCGGGCTGTCGATCAGGCGATACAGGCCCACGGCGCCATGGGCCTCACCAACGAGGTGGGCCTCGTCCATGCCTTGCAGGATTTGCGAATCATCAACATTGCCGACGGCACCAACGAAATCCTGGCACGCACCATAGCCCAGCGGCTGCTGGCCGGCGATATCGAGTTGTAGCCGGCCATACCAATGGGACAAGGCCCGGCTCGCTTGCAAGAGGCCGATCCGCCTATTACGGTCGGATCGTCATGATGTATCGTGCGAGGTTTGCGTCGTTCTCTGGCCGCCCATTGAAAGTAGTTTCAGAGCTTCGCAATGTTGCCCGAACAGCCTTGTTGGTCTATTACAAGGGCATTACTCATCTGGTGCAAAAGCTGGGCTTTGTACGGTGATGCCATTCGGGTTTAAGCGAGCAAGATTTGAAATCTTCATCGGGAATGAAGCGGGTTGCCAAGCGCGAGCCCAAGCGTAAAAAAGTCGCACTTTCCGTGCCGCCGAAATCGCAGGGTTCACGTGACCTTATCCTTCGGGCCGCAGCACAGCTTTTTCGGCAGCAGGGCTATTCCGCAACCACACTTCGACAGATCGCTGACAAGGCGGGAATGAAGGCAGGCAGCATCTATTACCACTTTGATTCGAAAACCGCGATATTGGACGAAATCCTCGAACTCGGGTTGCAACGCATATTCGATGCAGTAAAGGCAAGGGTGAATGACCTTGGCAAGGGGTCGCACCGGAACAAGATCAGCGCCGCGATCAAAGCTCATCTCGTCACCCTGCTGCAAGAGAGCGACTATACCTCCGCCAATATGCGTGTCTACGGGCAGTTGCCCGAACGCATCAAGAAGCGACATCGTCCACTGCGCCGCGCCTATGGCAAATATTGGGATGACATGCTGGTGGATGCGCAGCGTGCCGGCGAAATCCGCCCGGAGATATTGATTGTTCCCCTACGCAGGTTTATTCTTGGTGCTATGAATTGGACAGTTGAGTGGTTTGATGCGCGAAAAAATAGCTCGGTGCAAGACTTGGCGGACCGCACCACGTTGTTAATCTTCGATGGTATTTTGCCACACTAACGAGTCGTCCGTGAAGAAGGCCTAAGCTACTGATCGGGAATCTCGATTTGGACTGAGGGGCGTTTGCAGATTGCAAGGTCTTGATGCCTTGGGCGTCAGAACCCTGCAATTTCGCTTTCAGGATTCCCTCGAAGCGGGAAGCATGATTCCTTGTCTGCATCGGAGGGGACGATGCGGCCGAAGAAGCAGCAGACGACGGGATCGAACGATCTGTTCCGGGCACGGCTCGACCAGATCATCAATCTGAAGCACGAGCTGGTTTTGCTCGCGGGCAAGATCGATTGGGATTGGATCGATGGCGAGATCGCGCCGCTCTACAGCGAACACGGCCGGCCGGGGATCGCGACCCGTTTCATGATCGGGCTTCTGCTGCTCAAGCACATTTACGGTCTGTCCGATGAGGGCGTGTGCGAGCGCTGGGTCCACGACCCGTATTTCCAGTACTTCACCGGCGAGGAGTTCTTCCAGCACACCTTCCCCCACGAGCGCTCTGACCTGAGCCACTGGCGCAAGCGGCTCGGCGACAAGCTGGAGCGGCTGTTGGCCGAGAGCCTGCGAGTGGCGCACGGCACCGGCGCCTTGCGCAGCAACGACCTTAAGCGGGTCACGGTCGACACCACGGTGCAGCCGAAGGCCATCACCTTCCCGACCGACGCCAAGCTGCTGCATGCGGCCATCCGGGGGTTGAACCGTCTGGCGAGCAGGCACGGCGTCAAGCTGCGGCAGTCCTATCTGCGGATCGCCAAGGCCGCCGCGATGATGGCGGGCCGCTATGCCCATGCCAAGCAGTTCAAGCGGCATCAGCGACAGTTGCGCATCCTGCGCAGTCGGCTGGGCCGGATCATCCGCGATATCCGCCGCAAGATCGAAGGACGGATGGCACTCGAAGAGGCGTTCGCACTTCCGCTCGGCCGTGCCGCGCAAATCCGCTCCCAGCAGCAGCGCCAGCGCGGCTGGAAGCTCTATTCCTTCCATGCCCCGGAGGTCGAGTGCATCGGCAAGGGCAAGGCCAGCGCGCCTTACGAGTTCGGCGTGAAGGCCTCCATCGTCACCACCAACCGCCGCGCCCCGGGCGGCGTGTTCGTGCTGCACGCCAGGGCGTTGCCGGATAATCCCTACGATGGCCATACCCTCCGCGACGTCATCAAAGACACCGAGAGGCTTACCGGATGCGCGATCGAGCGCGCCTATGTCGACAAGGGATACCGTGGCCACGGCACGGAGAACCCGCGCCGCATCTTCATCTCAGGCCAGAAGCGCGGCGTCTTCGGCGTCATCAAGCGCGAGCTGCGACGCCGATCCGCCATCGAGCCCATCATTGGTCATCTGAAGGCCGAAGGCCACCTCGGCCGCTGCTATCTCAAAGGCCGCGCAGGAGATGCCGCCAATGTCGTCCTCTCCGCCGTCGGACACAACTTCCGCCGTATCCTCGCCTGGCTGAGGGATTTTTGGCGACTCCTTCTGACTGCACTCTTCGCAGCCATCGCCCCAAAATCAGCGCTCAGATCGGCTTCTTAACGGACGACTAACGACCGATTGTGTGCGCCTTTAACGCATTCGCTTGGCAACCTCCTCCAGCATCACCTCGGTGGCACCGCCACCGATCGACTGAACGCGCGCGTCGCGTGACATTCGCTCGATCGTACTCTCGCGCATGTAACCCATGCCGCCATGAAACTGCAGGCATGTGTACATCACCTCGTTGACGAGCTCGCCGCAATAAGCCTTGACCATCGATACTTCCTTGGTGGCATCGATCCCCTGCGTTACCAGCCATGCAGCGTGATAGACAAGTTGCCGTCCTGCCTCGACCTTGGCCGCCAGCATCGCCAGCCGATGACGGATAGCTTGCCTGGACCATAGCGGCGCGCCAAAGGTCTGCCGCTGCGTAACCCAGTCCAATGTAATCTCAATCGCAGCTAGTGCTTCGCCCATCGCCATCGCGCCGATCACGATCCGCTCGTTCTGAAAATTTCGCATGATCGCGTAGAAGCCACGCCCTTCCTCGCCAAGCAGGTTCGTGGCGGGAATCCGGCAATCCTCGAACAACAACTCAGCCGTGTCCGAGGATCTCCAGCCCTGCTTGTCGAGCGCACGTCCGACACGAAATCCGGGCGTGCCTTTCTCTACCAGCAGCATCGAGATACGCTGGGAAGGCCGCATGTCCGGATTGGTATTGGCGGCGATGCAATAAAGATCCGCGTGCACGCCGTTCGTAATGAACATCTTGGCGCCATTGAGCACGTAGCTGCCGCCGTCGCGGCGCGCGGTGGTCCGAATGCCCTTCACGTCGGAGCCCGCGCCGGGCTCGGTAACCCCGACCGCGACGATCTTCTTTCCGGCAATGACATCCGGCATAAAGTGGTCTTTCAACGCCTGCGAGCCGGCGTTGTAGAGATGTACCGACGCCATATCGGTATGAACCAGCACCGTGATCGCCACGCCCGAGAACGACGATCGTCCCAACTCCTCGGCTAACACGACTGTCGCCAGCGTATCCATATCGGAACCGCCATATTCGGCTGGGTAGCGGATACCGAGAAAGCCAAGCTCGCCCATGCGCCGCAGCACTTCGCGCGGCACCATGCCGTCCTGTTCCCATTTAAGCGCGTGTGGCTTGATCTCCTCTTCAACGAAACGCCGTAGCTGGGCTCTCAGCAATTCATGTTCTTCGCCGAAATAAGCCGAGCGATTCGGGGTGCCGACGTGGTGTGTGCTCATCGTTGACCTTGCGGGCTAAGGAAAAATTGTCGGAAGGATTGGTATCCGCTATCGACTTGAAAGCATGAAAGCGGACATCATTCGGCACAATCCTCATCTGCCTTGCCTTATTTACCTTGCCACACCGGTTTGCGTTTCTCGGCAAAGGCTCTCGGGCCTTCAATGGCATCGAGGCTTGCGTAGGTTTCGACATGAAGTCTGTTGGCCTCAACGAGTCCCTTCTCGCAGCCGAGGTCCATCGCGGCCAACACGCTGGCCTTGGCCGCCCTCACCGACAATGGTGCGCCTTCCACAATCTTGCGCGCAAGCTGCAATGCACTCGCACGAACAGCGTCGGGTGTTTCTTCCAGATAATTGACGAAGCCATATTCCGCGAGCCGCTCGATCGGCAGGGTCTCGCCGGTCAAGACGAGTTCCATCAGCACCGGTTGCGGCAACATCCAGAGCAGCGGCACTGCCCACGGCGATCCCCGCCCCATCTTGACCTCGGTAATCCCGGCTCGTGTTCCGCGTAAGCCTATCCTAAGGTCGCACTTAAGCGCCAGCAGCATCCCGCCCGCCATCAGCGACCCAGTCATCGCCGCGATGATCGGCTTTGAAACGGTGCGCATGGCCGTTTGCATCGGATCGCGCATCAGGGTCAGTATATCGACACCGTCACGCGCCCTGATCTCAGCTGCCTGCCTGAGGTCCAGACCGGCGGAGAATACGCCGCAGTCAGCCGAGGTCAGGATCACCACCCTCGCCTGGGAATCCCCTTCGACACGCTCCCAGGCATTGGTCAAACCGTTCATCGCCTCAACCGACAAGGCGTTTTTACGCGCGGGCCGATCGATGGTAATCGTCGCGATGCCATCCTCGACCGAGTAACGAATAGGATCATTGTCTGACATCGATCTGCCTTTTTATGTATTCGAACGTATGTTAGAATATCCTAAACCTGACCGAACGCAAAAGCATTTTCAGGCATGGGATTGGTGATGCACGAAAGTCCTTCAAAAACGCGTTTCGCGCCGGACCTTCTCAAGGGTCAGGTCGCACTCGTCACCGGCGGCGGCACAGGAATGGGCCGCGCCACGGCCATTGAGATGGCGCGCTGCGGGGCCCGCATCGCCGTTCTCGGGCGCCGCATCGATCCGATAGAGAGCACTGCAAAGGTAATCCGCGACGCGGGTGGCGAGGCCTTTGCCGTGTCGGCGGACATTCGCGAGCCCGACCTGATCGAACGCGCGATGCAGAAGATCAAAGCCGAGTTCGGCGGGCTCAATATCCTCGTCAATAATGCCGGCGGACAATTCGTGACGCCAGCCCGCGAACTCAGCAACAAGGGCTTTGAGACCGTGATCCGCAACAACCTGATCGGCTCGTGGCAGGTAACCAAGGCTGCCGCGGACCATTTCATGTTGGCGCATGGCGGATCGATTGTGTTCGTAACCGCCTGTATCCGCAGCGGCCTTGGCGGCTTCGTGCATACTGCGGCAGCGCGCGGCGGCGTTACTGCGATGATGCGAACGCTCGCCTACGAGTGGGCCGAGTTCGGTATTCGCCTAAACTGCGTCGCACCCGGAACCATCAAGACTGAGGCGCTTGGCCGCTATCCGATACCGCCGGACGACTGGGTCAGGCTCAACCGTAACGTGCTGGGACGCATGGGCAGCGTCGAGGATATTTCTGCAGCAATCATTTTTCTGTCCTCGCCGCTCGGTCAATTCGTCACCGGCGAGGACTGGTACATCGATGGCGGCGAGACGCTACACCTTGCCCACGACGCCCGCGACATGATCGACGCCGTTAAATTTGTCAAACGCGAACGCGGCGATGCAGGATTGTAGTAGCGGTCAGAATCGCTAACGCTGCCAAATGCCGTGGTTTCATTGACGCCCGGCGCGACACAGTTCACCCGGATGCCGTGCGGCGCCCATTCGACCGCGACGGTCTTGGACGCATAAATCACGCCGGCGCGCGCCGCGACAGTGTGCGCCATCCCTGGCAGGCCTCGCCAGATCAACGCGACAATATTGACGATATTACCGGTCTTGCCGCGATCGATCCATTCGCGCGCCGCGGCTTGCATCATCCACCACGATCCATTCAAATTGGTGTCGATCACTGCGTTCCAGCCCTTTGGCTTGAAGTCAATGGCCATCTGGGCGAACTGTCCACCAGCATTGTTGACCATCACATCGAGACGGCCGAAATGATCCCAGACGTCTTTGACGAATTCGTTGACTTGATCGGGATCGCGGATCGTGAGACTTCTGCTGAAGACGCGGGCGCCGAGGCCCTCTAGAATCGGTATGACGCGGGCGAGCTTCTCAGCATCGCGCCCGCAGATTGCCAGATTGGCGCCAAGCCTCGCAAACAGGAATGCGATCGCCTTCCCGAGTCCGCTCCCCGCGCCGCTGACGATGATGGTCTGGCCGGCGAACAGATCGGGTCGGTACACTGTCGGGATCGTGGAGAGCTCGTCGTCGGTGAACCCGTAACTCGGCCGGCTACTTTGCGAACTCATCTCAGGCTCCCACCCCCTTCAAAGCGCTTGCGCGATCCGCGCGCCCTCCTCGACCGCGCGCATCGCGTCGAGTTCGAAAGCTTCCTTGGCGCCGCCGATGACATGCGTCTCGATTCCGGTCTCGAGCAGTTCGGCAAGCATGTCGCGGTTGGATACTTGGCCGGCGCAAATTACGATCGTATCGACGGCGAGCGTACTTGGCTCGCCGTCGACCAGGAAATGCAACCCGAGATCATCGATTCGCTGATAGGTCACCCCTCCGACAATCTTGACTCCGCGTTTTTCAAGACTGCTACGCAGGATCCAACCAGTCGAGACGCCGAGACCGAGGCCAGGCCGCGTCTTCTTGCGCTGCAGCATCGTAATTTCGCGCGGACTTGGCTTTGGCGCCAGCGGATCGCCCGATAGCCCTCCAGCTTTCGTAAGGCTGGCATCGACATTCCACTCCTGCTGAAACTCACGAATATCCATCGCCCGTGATTTTGGCGGTTCATCAGGCTGCGAATGGCAGAGGTATTCCGCGACATCGAAACCGATACCTCCAGCGCCGATGATGGCCACTCGCCGCCCCGCGTGGCGTTTGCCACTCAATAGATCGTTATAAAATATCACCTTCGAATGATTGATGCCTTGAATCTCCGGGACGCGAGGATGGACACCACAGGCGACAACGACGGCATCGAACCGTGCATCTTTCAGGTCACTGACCGCCGGCGCCGAATTCAGCCGGAGATCGACGCCGCCATCGGCGATTTGGCCGCTGTAATAACTCAGCATTTTGTCGAACTCGACCTTGCCCGGGACTGCTCGGGCAAGGTTGAGTTGCCCGCCTATGCGATCAGCGGCCTCAAACAGGGTTACCTTGTGCCCGCGTCGGCTGGCTTCCGCGGCAGCTGCGAGACCGCCCGCGCCTGCGCCAATCACTGCGATCCTGCGCGAGGTCTGAGCCGGGCCGTCCTCAAACTCAGTCTCGCGGCAGGCGCGCGGATTAACCAGGCAACTCGCGGTCCGCTCGGAAAAGATCAGGTCAAGGCAGGCCTGATTGCAGGCAATGCAGATGTTGATTTTGCCGGCGTTGCCCTCCCGCACCTTCCTGGCGAAGTGCGGATCGGCAAGCATCGGGCGGGCCATTGATATTAGGTCGCTATCGCCCGCCGCCAGAATTTCTTCTGCGGTATCCGGCGTATTAATGCGATTTGATGCCACTACCGGAATGCTGACCGCTTTCTTCAGACGCGATGCCGCAAAACGCCATGCGCCACGCGGAATGACGTAAGCAATCGTGGGAACGCGCGCTTCATGCCAGCCGATACCGGTGTTGAGAATGTCGGCGCCCGCGGCCTCGACCCGTTGGGCAAGCCGATCGATCTCCTCGCCGGTTGCACCTCCTTCGACGAGGTCCAACGCCGAGATTCGGTAGACAATGATGAAGTCGTCGCCGGTGGCGCTTCGCGAGCGTTTGACGAGTTCCACCGCGAGCCGATGGCGGTTCTCCTCCGATCCGCCCCATTCATCGGTACGGTTGTTGGTTCGCAGCACCGCGAACTGATTAATGAGATAACCTTCCGACCCCATGATCTCAATGCCATCGAACCCGGCCTCCTTTGCGAGCAGCGCGCAGCGCACGTAATCCGAGATCGTCTGTTCAATCTCTGCTCCAGTCATCGCGCGCGGGGGAAACCGATTGATGCGGGTCGGGATGTCGGAAGGACCGACGCAGTCCTGTTGCTTGGAATATCGACCCGAATGCAGCACCTGCATGCAGACTTTGCCACCGTGCTGATGCACAGCATCGGTGATGCGGCGAAGTTCACGAGCTTGCGCACGTTCGGTCAAAATCGGCCCCCCAGGCTCGATCAGACCCGCGGTGTTGGGCGCATAACCACCGGTGATGATGAGTCCGACCTCCCCCTTGGCGCGCTCGGCAAGGAAAACCGCCATCTTGTGCACGCCGTTCTCCTCCATATCGAGCCGGGTGTGCATGGACCCCATGACCATGCGGTTTCGCAACGTGGTTCGCCCGACCTTCAACGGAGATAGCAAATGAGGGTAAAGCGGTGTTCCGGAGGTGGTTGGCGTCAGCATGGACTTGGCTCCGTAGCTGGTTGTTAAATTTCTAACAGTTGTTAGACTGAATGCAAGCACTCAAGATCACCTAGATGGGAGAGGTCGCGATGGATTACGCGCTTAGCGAGCAGCAGCAGGCTTTCCAGGAAACCGCGAAGCGTTTCGCCAAGGAAAAACTGGTCCCCCACTATCAGAGGCGAGCAAGGGAACACCGCATCGATCGTGCCATGCTGAAACAAATGGGGTCACTCGGCCTGATCGGCGCCGATCTGCCGGAAAAATACGGCGGCCTTGGCGAGAGCAGCGTGACGGCGGGCATTATTGTCGAGCAGATCGCTTATGGAGACTTTAACGCCAGCTACGTCCAACTCCTGGCGTCACTGCTCGGCGGGATGCTCGCAGAGCACGCCTCGCCCGAAATCGCTCAGGAGTGGCTACCGCAAGTGGCCCACGGTGAGAAGATCATCGGCCTCGGCCTGACCGAGCCGCGGGGCGGTTCGGACGCGGCCAATCTTATTCTGCGAGCCGAAAAATCAGGAAATGGCTATCGCCTCAACGGTGAAAAAACATCGATGAGCTTCTCGGATCAATGCGACGCAGCAATCATCTTCGCGCGCACTGGGAAGGTCGAAGACGGCGCACGTGGCGTCAGCGCATTCTTTGTCGATCTGGCGCAGAGCGGAATTACGCGTACTCACTTCGACGATATCGGGACTAAGCCTGTCGGTCGCGGCTCGGTGTTCTTCGACGACGTCTTCATTCCGGCCGAGTGCCTGATGGCAGAGGAGAACAAGGGCTTCTCCAAAATCATGTCGGGCTTCGACTATAGCCGTGCCTTGATCGGCCTTGAGTGCATCGGACCGGCGCAGGCGTCGGTCGACGAAGCATGGCAATACTCGACGGAAAGAACCGCCTTCGAGCGGCCGATCGCGCAGTTTCAGGGCGTGAGCTTTCCGCTCGCGGAAGCTGAGACTCAGCTCACCATGATGCGGCAGCTTTGTTACTATACGCTTTCGCTCAGAGATCGCGGGCTTGCACACACCGCGGAAGCTGCGATGTGCAAATGGTATGTTCCGAAGGTAACCTGCGAGATCATCCACCAGTGCCTGCTGACCCACGGCCACTACGGCTACACCACCGATCTGCCGTTTCATCAGCGTTACCTCGATGTCATGGGTCTACAAATCGGTGACGGGACCGCACAAATTCAGAAACTTGTCATCGCGCGCGAAAAGGTCGGACGTGTCGCTGTTCAATACGCCAAGCAGCCTTCCGAATTGCGGCATGCCTCAAAATGAGCGTACCTATCGCCGCCGTTGCCATCTCTCGGCGAAACCTGTGCCGCCGTGCGTAGATTTTCGGGCCGGGCCAAATGGATGATGCCGACCGCGCCATCGATAAACTGCGCGCCCAGGGTGTCGTATTCAGCTCGCACCTGGGTTCGGGTAGTCAGATCCCGTGGTTTCGTTCGCTCCGGCCTACTCGCCTGATTGAGGCGCTCCGAAGGCAGCGTCATCTATTGAGACACCACCAGTATTCAATGTCACCAGCGCGGGATATGCAATGCGGAAGTCCTCAAGCATCTTGCCTATCGGAGCGTCGGCGAACCAACCTCGGTCATTGACATACTCCATATGGCGATGATCGCTCGTGTCGAACTCGTGAAACAAGGCGTCGGCCGTACCGTCGAAGATAAGAGGTCGGACTCCAAATCGTTCACATAGCTCCATGTTGAACGCGGGCGTAACTTTGAACATCTTCCCATCGAGCCAAAGCGCGACGTAGCCGTGATAAATGAAGAGATCAGTCCCCATTAACTCCGTCAGCTTGGGGGAATTCAGATGGTTACGAACGTCTGCAAAGCCGATCGCGGCGGGGATTCCCGCTGCGCGCATGGCGGCCGTCAACAATATTGCCTTCGGAACACAAAACGCCGAAGCCATTTTGAGAATCTCGCTGGCGCGATAATCGGCTTCGGACAAACTCACCGCGTAGGGGTCGTATCTGATCTGGTCTCGTACCGCGTTAAATAGGAGGATTGCCTTCTCGGCGGCCGACCAGTCTTGTTTGTCGCCAGCCACACGCGAGACAAAATCTCTAATCGCAGGTGAGTCGCAATCCACGTAATGCGTTGGAGCGAGAAATTCCGCGAGGTCCGGGTTGATCGTCACTTGCGCCTCGATTGCTACTTGCACTCACCTAACAAATGTTAGAAATTAGGGCAAGTCAAATCGGGTCGCGACCAGCGCCCAAAGATGGATACCTCATTTGTTGTTCCATACGAATAGATTTATCAAACAATTGTTAGAATCGATTGAACTCGCAAGACGAGGGCGTTAGCATTAGGCGTCCAGGCTGGACACATGCTTATCGGGCGGGCCTGTCCACCGTGTCGTGTACGATCGGGCATGCGTTCCTATCGGCCGGTAAGTCAATCTCGAATTGAACTTGACTGCAAATCAGGGAACGTAGTCGATGAATAATCCAACGTCCTATGCATGGACACCTCCGCCCGAGCTAACTGCAGCAAGTAATTTAACCGCTTTCCTGGGCGCAACCGGATATGACGATTACGATCACCTCGCGTCGAAGGCTGAGGCCGATCCGGCATGGCTAATGGAGGAAGTCTTTAAGTTCTGCGATGTTCGATTCTATCGCAGTTTCGACCAGATGTTGGATTTGTCGCGCGGGCAGCCAAGGGCACGCTGGTGCGTCGGCGGCACCACCAACATCGTGCTGAACTGCATCGACAAGCATCGCAGCACGCCCGTGTGGGACCAGACATTTTTGGTCTGGGAGGGTGAAGACAAGCGCGAACAGTGCGCGCTTACCTATCGCGAATTGGACTGCGGCGTCGGACGGCTTGCGCAGGGACTGCGTAATCTCGGCGTCGGTAGGGGCGACGTGGTCGCTCTCTATTTGCCGAACCTGCCGGAAACCTTTATCGCGTTTTTCGCGGTGCTGAAATTGGGCGCGGTCCTGATGCCGCTGTTCTCCGGCTTCGGTCCAGCTCCCATACAAACCCGGCTTAACCATGGAGGCGCCAAGGCCGTCATCACCGCGAGCGGGACCTGGCGACGCGGCGTGCCGTCACCGCTCAAATCGATCCTCGACGTCGCGCTGGAATCTTCGCCCACGGTGCAGCACGTGATCGTCATCGATCGCGACGGCCTTAACGTGGCCCCGATGCGAAAGGGCCGCGATCACTGGTGGCACGATATCTTTCTCGGCACCGAAGGCTCGATCGCGACCGTCGAAACGAATGCGGAAGATCCCGCGATTCTACTGTATACCTCCGGAACTACCGGCGAACCGAAGGGTTGCGTTTGGACCCATATCAGCTTCATCGGTTCTATGGTCACACGCGACATGATCATCTGCGCCGATTTCAAATCGTCGGACCGTTTTTTCTTCCTCAGTGACATGGGCTGGATGGTCGGCGCGATGTGCGCGTGTATTCCCAGTTTCGCCGGCGCGAGCCTTCTGATCGCCGAAGGCACGCCGGATTTTCCGGACACTGGACGGTTCTGGCGGCTGATCCAGGATCATCGCGTAAGCTATCTCGGAGTATCCCCCACCATAGTCCGTAGTTTGATGCGCTATGGAACGCAGGACGTCGAGCGCCACGATCTGTCGAGCCTGCGTATGACCGCGTCCGGCGGCGAGGCATGGACCAACGCACCGTGGCAATGGTTCTTCGAGTATGTCTGCAAGAGAAAGCTTCCGATCATCAACATTTCCGGCGGCACCGAGGTTGGAGGTTGCATCTTCACGGGGACGCCGAACCATCCGATGAACCCCGGTTCGTTCTCCCGTCCGGCGCTCGGTGTCGGCGCGGACATCGTGGATATGTCCGGCAAAAGTTTGCCACCGGGCGAAGTCGGCGAACTGGTGCTCCGCCATGCGTCGATCGGATTGACCAAGAGCTTGTGGAAGGCCGATGCGCGCTATATCAAAAGCTACTGGAGCACGCTTCCCGGCCTGTGGGTGCATGGCGATTTTGCGATGCGCGGCCATGATGGGCTTTACTATATTCTCGGGCGCTCCGACGACACCATAAAGATTTCAGGCAAGCGGACCGGACCGTCCGAGCTCGAAGGTATTCTGATAGACACCGGCAAGGTCTCCGAGGCCGCGGTGTTCGGTATTCCGCACCCGGTAAAGGGTTCAGCAATCGTTTGTGCCTGCGTGCTCATGCCGGGTACGAACGTCGAGAGTGATATTGCCAACGAGCTCTCATCCGCTATCGTGAATGGCATGGGAGCATCGTATCGGCCGGAGAAGATCATTTTTTTGGATGATCTGCCTCGAACCCGCAACATGAAGATCATGCGCCGGGTACTGCGAGCAGTGTTCGAAAGCAAGGATCCCGGCGATCTTTCCGCACTCGCCAATCCCGAAGCAGTTGACAGGCTTCGCGAGAAACTTGGCGCCGCATAAACCAATGGCGAGCTGTCGGGCGAGGTGGAAGCGGACGTTTCCCTGGGCCCCGACCTCGGTGCTCCAAGGATTTCATAAGGAGAGGCGTACAATGGCGATGGATCCGATCTTGTCAGATCAACGCAAGCAAGCGATGCGGGCCGCTGGATTCTGGAGCGATCAAACCTTGCTCGAGTTTTTTTCGAGGCATGTCAGAAACGATCCAGGGCGGCTCGCGGTTGTTGGCTACGAAGCTGCGTCCAACCGACGTATGGCGATGACATATGGCGAACTGCAGCAAACTGCCGATCGAATCGCGGCTAATTTGTTGCGGATTGGTGTCAAGCCTGGCGAAGTGGTGTCGTATCAGTTGCCGAATTGGTGGCACTTCATGGCCCTTCACCTCGCACTGCTGCGGATCGGCGCGGTCACAAATCCCATCATGCCAATTTTCCGCGATCGCGAAATGGAATTCATGCTGACCTTGGCCGAGACGCGCGTGCTGATCGTTCCGCAGCGATTTCGCGATTTCGATCACGCCGCATTGGCGGACCGCCTCAAGGCCAAGGTGCCCACACTTGAGCACGTCGTCATTATCGGTTCGGGCGACAATCGAGACTTCGAGACCGTGCTGAATTCGCCGGGAAGGCGGGTTGAGGCAGCGACCGCTGCCTCGGCCGATGATGTCGTGCAATTGCTTTATACGTCGGGCACAACAGGTGAGCCCAAGGGAGTGATGCATACAGGCAATACGTTGCTGAACAGCGTGCGATATTTTGAGGATCGCGCTCGTCTCACAGCCAACGATGTCGTGCTGATGGCCTCGCCGATGGCCCATCAGACCGGTTTTCTCGTCGGCCTGCTTCTGCCGCTGTATCTGGGAGGACGGGTCGTTCTTCAGGACATCTGGAATCCAGCCAAGGCGGTCGACATCGTCGAGACGGAGCGCGTGACGATGACCATGGCATCGACGCCGTTTCTGGCGGATTTGACTGCGGAGGCGGAGCGGCGGCCTGAAGCGCTGCGTTCACTGCGCACTTTCGTATCGGCAGGCGCCCCAATTCCTCGTGTTTTGGTACGCCAGGCCACACAGAATCTTGGCGCGCACATCGTCTCAGGATGGGGGATGACGGAAAACGGGCTGGTGACGACCACCAAGCTCGACGATCCACCGGAAAAGGTCTTCGAGACCGACGGTTGCCCAAGCCAGGGTATGGAAGTCAGGATCGTCGATGGCGGGGGCAAAGTCCTGCCTCACGATGAAGAAGGGCGTCTACAAGCGAGGGGCCCCGGCACCTTTGTGGGCTACCTCAAGCGGCCGCATCTCTATGCCGTCGATCAGGATGGCTGGTTCGAGACCGGCGACCTCGCCCGCAAGGACAAGGACGGCTACATTCGTATCACGGGGCGCACCAAGGACATCGTCATCCGCGGCGGCGAGAATGTTCCCGTGATCGAGATTGAACAGCTGATGTATCGCCATCCAGCCGTCCGGGAAGTCGCAATCGTCGGAGTGCCAGATGAACGCTTGGGCGAGCGGGCCTGTGCCTGTGTCGTGCTGCGCGAGGGAGCATTGCTGACGTTAGTTGACTTGATGGCGTATATGGCGGAGAACGCTGTAGCCAAGAACTACTGGCCGGAGCGCATTGAGGTGCTCGACGCCTTGCCGAAAACGCCGAGCGGCAAAGTGCAGAAATTCAGGCTTCGCGAGATCGTTAATTCGATGAAATAATTCTCGGCTAACGGCTGCCGCAAGAAGAGGGCCGGGTGAAATTTCGGCCCCCTTCTGAGATGACCGTCGCGCGCGAAAATCAGAGCGGGCAATCCTGCGGAAACACCGGCTTGCGTTTTTCGAGATGCGACGCCAATCCCTCGCGCGCCTCGGCGCCGGTGAAACCCAAAATCTCAAGCGCGGTCGAGGTATCGAACAGCGGACCATTGACATGCAGCCAGTTGTTGAGAGCGTACTTGGTCCAACGGATCGCGCTCTGCGCACCATTGGAAAGTTCCTCGGCTGTCTCGAGCGCTATCCTCTGCAAATCTGCGTCTTCGACGCATAGCGACACGAGACCGATCCGCTCGGCTTCTTCGCCGGACAATGGCTTGCAGGTCAGCAGGTAATACTTTGCTTTTGCAAGGCCGCACAATAACGGCCAGATGATGCAAGCGACATCGCCCGCCGCGACGCCAAGCCGCGTATGACCATCGACGATGCGCGCGGACTTTCCACAAATCGAGATATCGGCCAGGATTCCGACGACGAGACCTGCACCGACGGCGACGCCGTTGATCGCCGAGATGATCGGCTTGTTGCAATTGATAACGTTATAAACGAGATCCTTGGCCTCCTTCCAGGTCGACATCCGTGCGACCGGGTTGTCGAGAATACTCTTGATCAGCTCGAAATCGCCCCCCGCCGAAAAGGCTTTGCCCGCCCCGGTCACGATGACCGCGTTGATATCTCGATCGTCATTGATATCACGCCAGATATTGGTGAGCTGAGTGTGGGTCTCGGCGTTGACCGAATTGTAGGTCTCGGGCCGGTCGAATGTGAGCCGGAGAACCCGCTTGGACGGGTAGTCGAGCTTCAATTTGGTATAAGCAGCATAACGATTGGACATCGGCTTCCCTTCTGAAGACTTGGTTGATTTGCTTGGTCGAGTTAAACCTTACGGGAGCTGACGATGCATATCGCGGTCGGCAGATTTCTCCTGCTTTCCGATACGCCCTCGTCGCGAACCTGCTTTGAATTTATTCGAACAGATGTTAGAATTTTAAGACCGATGGGACCCGCTGCAAGCCTATACTTCTCAGTAGAGGCCGCCAGCGGGGGGCGGCGAGAGCAAGACTCGGAGGATTTGCCGTGACAGACGCGCACGAAAAAGCTCTGATAATGAGCGCAGGCACCAATCCCACGATTGGCGAATTGTTCCGCGCGAGCGCGCTGATCCGCAAATCTTCGGTGGCGATCGAATACCAGGAAAGACATGTCAGCTATGGGCAGCTCCTTGACCGGGTGCATCGCGCAACCTCGATGCTGGCGAGCCAGGGTCTTCGCCGAGGCGACCGCGTGGCATTGCTTTCACGCAACCGACCGGAATATCTCGAAATGGAGCTGGCGGCCGCCAATCTCGGCGTCATCACGGCTTGCCTGAACTGGCGATTGTCGCAGCGGGAACTCGCCTATTGCATCGATCTGGTTTCACCGAAGCTCTTGATTATTGAAGAAGAACTGGCCGGAGATTTCGAGCTTTCAACCGTAGGGGACCGCAAGGTCATCAAGATCGGCCCGCAATACGAGCATATATTGCAAGAACAAAACGGTCATGCGCTGCGCATTGCCGCGGAATCCGAAGACGGCCTGGTGATCCTTTACACCAGTGGGACCACCGGCCAGCCCAAAGGGGCCGTCATCTCGCATCGGGCGATGATCATGCGGGCGCTGGTGTTCAGTTCCGAGCTGAACATTTCGCATCGCGATGCCTTTGTCGCCTGGGCGCCGCTGTTTCACATGGCATCCACGGACCACAGTCTCGCGACACTCTTGCGTGGCGGAACGGTCGTCGTGGTCGACGGTTTCCAGATCGAGCCGTTATTGTCTGCTTTGGAGCGCCATCGGATCGGCTGGTTTGTCTTGATCCCGGGCATGATTGAAGCATTCATCGCTGGCTTCAAGGCGCGGAACACGACCATAAAGGGCGTTGGTGTTTGCGGCGCGATGGCCGACCTGGTCCCTCCGCATGTCATCGCCGACGTCACTGACCTGCTGCGAGCTCCCTACGTCAACAGTTTTGGTTCGACCGAGACCGGCTTGCCGCCGGCAACCAGATCATTGATCCCGGTAGGCGAGATACCTGCCAGCCTGGCGAAGCAACAAAGCGCGTTCTGCGACATCAAGCTCGTCGATTCTGCCGACAAGGAGGTTCCGATTGGCGCACCGGGAGAGTTGGCTATTCGCAGCCCAACTTTGTTCTCCGGCTATTGGAAAGCTGATGATACCAACGCACGCGACTTTCGCGGCGGGTGGTTTCACATGGGCGACGTGTTTCGACGCAATGACGACGGTTCGCTCGATTTCGTCGATCGCGCCAAGTACATGATCAAGACCGGCGGCGAAAACGTTTATCCAGCCGAGATCGAGCGCGTTTTGATGAGTGATGCAGGGATCACCGAGGCCGCGGTCGTGCGTGTTCCCGATGTGAAATGGGGTGAAGTTCCCGTGGCATTCGTGTCGCGCCGCGACACGACGGTCACAGAGGCGGACCTGCTTGCTCTGTGCCGGCGCGATCTTGCCGGATACAAATGTCCCCGGCAGTTCCGGTTCATCGATTTTTCGGAATTTCCACGGTCCACCAGCGGCAAGGTTCAGCGCCACGAGCTCGAAGCCAGGCTGGCGGGCGAAAGGCAACAGGTAAACAGCTAATACGGACACGCCCATTAGCTCTTCGCGTCGCAATTTTCGTCGAACGAAAACTGCTCGCGGCAAGGCACCGCAATCGGAGACGGAAACATGAATGTCGAAGAAGCCATTTTGACGCGGCGCTCGGTCAGGCGATTTCTTCCCAAGCCGGTTCCAGAACCGGTCGTGCGAAAAATCATTGAGGTCTCGGCGCGTGCGCCAAGTGGCCACAACATCCAGCCGTGGAAGGTCTACGCGATCGCGGGCGAGGTGAAGGATCGGCTCTGCGCGGACATCCTGAAAGCTGCCGAAACCGAACCGGACAAGCATCGGCCGGAATATGAGTATTATCCGACCGAATGGCACGAGCCCTATATCGGGCGTCGGCGCGAGCTCGGCTATGACCTTTACGCAAAGCTTGGCATTGCTCGCGACGACGTTGCCGCGCGCACATCGCAGATGAACCGCAACTATCTTTTTTTCGACGCCCCGGTCGGACTTTTCGTGACAATGGACCGCCGCTTGAACACCGGCAGTTATATCGACATGGGTATGTTCTTGCAGAACATCCTGCTCGCCGCGCGCGGTCATGGCCTGCACACCTGTGGCCAGGCAGCGTTCACCTGGTATCACGACATCATCCGCAAGCAACTTTCGTTTGACGACAGCGAAATCCTGATTTCTGGCGTGGCGCTGGGTTACGAGGACACGACTGCGCCCGAAAACAAGCTCGTCACCAAGCGGGTGCCGGTCGATACCTACGCCAAGTTCTTCGGATTCTCCGGCAGCAGTACGGGCGCCGCTTCGGCGCGCACGACGGCTGGAAGCTGACCTTCACGCACAACGCCGAGCGGAGACCAAATGCCTGCCATTCGTAAACAAACGCTACGCGGCAAGGTCGCGGTAATCGGCATCGGGATGTCGCCGGTTGGCAAGGTGCCGGGAAAGAGCCCGTTATGGCTCGCCGCCGACGCTGCGAAGAAGGCGCTGTCCGATGCCGGCATCGGGAAAAGCGGGATCGACGGCGTGCTGTCGAGCCATGCGTTCGCTTCTCCCTTCCATCGCTTTAGCGTTGCATTCAGCGAGTATTTAGGTATTCAGCCGACCTTTTCGAACACGCTTCAGGTGTCCGGCGCGACGGCGGCGACGATGTTCAATATTGGCGCCGCTGCCATTCATGGCGGCCTCGCCGAGGTCGTACTCGTGGTCGGCGGCGACAGCCTACTGACCGGCCTGACGCCGGATCTGGCGCTGCGCTCGATGACGGAAAGCCGTGATCAGCAATACGAGATGCCGTTCGGCATTCCTGTCGCGAACACCTTTGCCATGACCGCACACCGGCATATGAAGGATTTCGGCACCACACCGGAACAGTTGGCGGAAGTCGCCGTGGTCCAGCGGCGTCATGCTATGCGCACGCCCGGTGCGCAGCAGACTACCCCGATCACGGTGGACGACGTGCTAAGCTCAGGCATGGTGACGACGCCGTATCACAAGCTTGACTGTTCGCTGATATCGGATGGCGGCGCGGCATTCATTCTGACATCGGCCGAACATGCCAAGGCGCTCGGCATCAAAAGCCCGATTTACATTCTTGGCGGCGGCGAGTGTTACACCCACGAACATATTTTCCTGATGCCGTCGCTGACGACCACCGGCGCGGTCGAGTCGAGCCGCAGGGCTTACGAGATGGCGGGATATGGCCCGAACGATATGGACCTTGCCGGCGTTTACGACTGCTTCACCGGTACCGTTATCATGATGCTGGAAGATCTCGGTTTCTGCCCCAAGGGCGAGGGCGGCCGCTTCGTTGAAGACGGACAGATGACCTATGGCGGCCAGATCCCGTCAAACACCCATGGCGGGTTGTTGTCATTCGCACATTCGGGAATGCCCGGATCGCTGTTTCATTTTCATGAGGTGATCGCGCAATTGCGGGGCCAATGTGGCGCGCGTCAGGTGCCGGGTGCGGAACTCGGGCTGGTGCACAGCCTCGGCGCGGGTTTCGCAACTAATGCCACCACCATTCTGGGTACGGAGAACACGCTGTGATCTCGCCTGAGGACGCCATGAAGAAACCGGTGCCCGTGCCCGACGCAGATTCTGCGGCCTTCTGGCGCGGCATGCGCGACGGGGCATTGCTGCTCCAGCACTGCGGCGATTGCGGCAACGTGCAATATTATCAGCAAGCGATGTGCCGCAAATGCGGCGGCGAGGATCTTGCGCATCGCCGAGCGAGCGGACGCGGCAAGGTGCATTCCTTCAGCGTTGTGCATCGAGCGCCAGGACCGGCCTTCAAGGCCGACGTTCCCTATGCGGTTTTGCTGGTCGACCTTGAAGAAGGACCGCGGATAATCAGTACCTACACAGGCGGCAAGCCCGAAGATGTCGTGTTCGACATGGAGGTCATGCTCGTCTGCGAAAAGGTCAATGACGGGATCACACTGCCCCGCTTCAGGAAGGCCTGACTTAAGACCCCATTGGCTACATCCGGAATACGCCGAACTTCGTTTTCTTCGCGGGCGTCCGCCCGGCGAGATCCAGCAGCAGCGCCATGACGTCGCGGGTCTCGACCGGGTCGATCACCATGTCGCACCATAGATTGCGGGCAAAATTGTAGGGATCGGCGAACGCCTCGAAATCCCTACGGATCGGTTGCTTGAATTCCTCGCGCTGCTCGCCGGTCCAGGAGGTGCCTTCGCGCCGGTGAATGTTGTCGCGCACCATGGCCAGCGTTGTCGCGGCTTGCTCCGGCCCCATCAGGGCGGCGTGGGCGCTTGGCCACATCAGCGTGGCGTTCGGTTTGAACGCGCGGCCAAGCATTGCGAAATAGGCCGCCGCGTATGAACCGCCGGTAATGATGGTGTATTTCGGAACGTCGGCGCACGCCATCGCAGTCATGAACTTGGCGCCATGCTTGGCGATGCCCTGCCGCTCGACGGCTGACCCGACCATAAAGCCGGAGACGTCGACCAGGAACAGTAGCGGTATATCGCGCTTGCAGCATAATTGGATGAAGTGTGTGCCCTTGATCGCACTTTCCGAGAACAGCACGCCGTTGTTGGCCAGAATGCCTATCTCAAAGCCATTGATGCGGGCGAACCCGCACATCATGGTTTCGCCGTGAAGATGCTTGAACTCCTGAAAGCGGCTGCCGTCGATGAGACGTGCGACGATCTCCCGGTTGTCCGTCGGGATGCGCCGGTTGGCGCTGACGATTCCATAGATTTCCTCGATCGCATGGCAAGGCGGTTCGCCCTGCTCGACCGTCCAGCGCAATCGCTGCGGCTCTCCCAGGTTGGCGACGATGTTGCGCACGATCGCCAGCGCGTGGCTGTCATTCTCGGCGATATGGTCGGTGACGCCGCTGATCCGGCTGTGCATCTCCGCGCCGCCGAGCGGTTCGACCTCGATGGTCTCACCGGTCGCGGCAAATACCAATTGCGGACTGCCGAGAAACATCGCGCCCTGATTGCGCACGATCACCACCTCGTCGCACAGCGCGGGGATGTAGGCGCCGCCCGCGGTTGACGGGCCGTGAACGACGGCGATCTGGGCGATGTTCTCGGCCGACATTTTCACCTGATTGTACATGATCGATCCGGCCTGCCCTTCGTCCGGAAAGATATTGGCGATATCCGGCAGGAAACCGCCACCTGACTGAACCATGGTGATGCAGGGCAGCCGGTGTTGCCAGGCAAACAACTGGGCGCGGGTATGCTTTTTCGTTGTCATGCCGAACAGCGTTCCGCCCTTCACGGTGGCGTCGTTGGCGATGAGCATGCAACCGCGCCCGCAGACCTGTCCGACGCCCGTGATGATTGTCGCGCCCGGCGGCACGCCGTCGTACATCCCCTCGCCCGCCAGGTGACCGAACTCGAGAAACGGCGAACCGGGATCGATCAGCGCCGCGATGCGTTCGCGCGGCAGCAGCTGTCCGCGCGATTTATGCAAGGCGCGAGCCTTGGCGGAACCGCCTTGGTTGGCATCTATTCGGCGCTTCTGAAGATCAGCGATCCGTTCCAGATAATGCGCGCGATTGAGCTTGAACTCGTCCGACCCGGTCGCGACAGTGGATTTCATCGCGGTCAATTCGCCGTCCCCAAAACTGATCGCAAGCCAACAAATGCGGGCTTGACGGTCTTCATTATTTTCTAACATTTGTTCGTTTTCGAACGATTGTTAGGTTGAAATCCTAGCCGCTTCTGCCTAAAGATAGCAAGCAATTGATGCTGCCGGCCGACAGCCGGCCGCCTCGAAAACAACAAACTCGACGGCGTTCCCGAGAGGGTTTCAATTCTCAAACTTAGGACAACGCGGGTTTCGGCCGGCGGCGGAGTTCCGACATGGACTTTGATCTTACGCACGAGCAGCGGCAAATCTACGAATACGGCGATATGGTTGCGAAGCAATTCGATCGCAAATACTGGATGGAATGCGCCGACAAGCACGTATTCCCCCAAGCCCTTTACCGCAAGGTTGCGGAGGATGGCTTCGTCGGAACGATGGTGCCTGAGGAATACGGCGGCTCGGGACAAGGCATGGTCGAGATGCACCTGTTCCTTGAGGGCTTGTCAAACAATGGCATTCCACTGCTAAACCTCGTCGTCGGCGCGGCAATGAGTTTGGGATTCATGGCCAAATACGGCAGCGAAGCGCAGAAAATGCGCTATCTGCCCGATGCGTGTGGCGGCAAGACGCGCTTTTGCTTCGCGATCACCGAGCCTGACGCGGGAACCAACACGATTCGTACCTCTACGATAGCAAAGAAGCGTGGCAATCGCTTCGCGCTGAGCGGTCAGAAGACGTTTATCACCGATGCCGATGGCGCGGACTACGCCCTGGTGGTGACGCGAACGACAGCGCATACCGAGGTTCAGAAGAAAACCGATGGCTTTACCCTGTTTGTGGTCGACCTGAAAGCCAAGGGTGTGCAGAAGCAATACATTCCGGTGAGTATTCCGGCGCCGGAAACGCAATGGCAGATCTTCTTCGACGACGTCGATCTCGGGCCGGAGGACATTGTCGGCGAAGTCGACAAGGGATTCGGCATTTTGTTCAAAAGCCTCAACCCCGAACGCATCCTCGTCGGTTCGATTTCCTGCGGTCTCGGCCGCTATGCCCTGAACCGCGCGGTCGAATACGCCAAGGAACGGCGGGTTTTCAACAACGTGCCGATCGGATCTTATCAGGGCTTGCAGCATCCGCTGGCCAGCGCCCGCACCGATGTTGAGCTGGCATCGCTGATGACACTAAAAGCCGCCTGGATCTTCGATCAGGGCCGCGAAGCCGGCGAGTTCTCCAACATGGCAAAACTTGCCGCAGCCGACGCCGGCATCAAGGCCGTGGACACCGCGCTGCAATGCTTCGGCGGCAACGGGTTCACCAAGGAGTACGGCATCTTCGATATCTATCCGCTGGTGCGGCTGTTGAAGACCGCGCCGCTCAATCGCGAAATGATCCTCAACTACATCGGCGAGCACGTGATGGGCTTGCCTCGCAGTTATTAGAGCAAGACCCGGAACGGTGAGGCGCGGTTCTACCGGCGATTCGTCTTCAATTATTCAGAGATCACCCCCCCAAGAACGAGGTTGTCTGCAATGGCTCTCATGAAGTCCGATGTGTCCGCTGCGAGCGAAGAGTATCGCCGCAACTGGGACGCTTACGGCTTGAGAATCGCCGATCTGCATGAGCGCCGGGCAGCTGCAATGGTCGGCGGTCCGGAACGGGCGCGGCTGCTGCACAAGGAGCGCAAGCAATTACTGCCTCGCGAACGGATCGCTGCGCTGATCGATCCCGGCTCGCCGTTCCTCGAATTTTGCCAGTTCGCGGGCGAAGGCATGTATGACGGCGTGCCGCCCGGCGGCAGCATCGTCACCGGCGTTGGAATGGTGTCGGGCCGCGCCTGCATGCTGATCGCCAACGACGCCACGGTCAAAGGCGGCACCTACTACGGGATCACCTGCAAGAAGCACGTCCGCGCACAGAAATTCGCCTGGCAACACCGCCTCCCCTGCGTCACCATGGTGCAATCCGGCGGCGCCAACCTGCCGGACCAGCCCAACATTTTTCCCGACGACGGGCAGTTCGGCTCGATCTTTTACAACCAGATCCGGATGTCGAGCGAGGGTATCGCGCAGATCGCAATCGTCCACGGACCCTCGACCGCCGGCGGCGCTTACATGCCGGCGCTCTGCGACGACACCGTCATCATCCGCAATCAGGGCGCCATGTTCCTGGGCGGACCGCAACTGGTCTATGCCGCGACCAAGGAAGAGGTCGGCGTCGAAGCCCTCGGCGGAGGTGAAATGCATAGCCGCGTTAGCGGCGTCACCGACCATTTGGCGGAAAGCGACAGCCACGCGATCGCGATTACCCGCGATATCGTCGCCAATCTCGGTGACATTCCCATGCAACGGTGGAACGTGGCGCCACGGCGTGAGCCGCGCTTCGACCCCAGGGATATTTATGGGTTGATCAGCACGGACCCGCGTATCCCCACCAACAATCGAGAGATTGTTGCTCGGTTGGTCGATGGCAGCGAGTTTCACGAATTCAAGCCGCTATATGGCGAAACTCTGATCACCGGGTTTGGCCGCATAATGGGCTTCGAGATCGGGATTCTCTGTAACAACGGCGTGCTGTTTTCCGAATGCGCGCTGAAGGCGACCCACTTCATCGACCTCTGCTGCAAGCGCAATATCCCGCTGCTGTTCATGGCCGATGTCACCGGCTTCATGGTCGGGCGCGAGGCGGAAGAAGGCGGCATCGCCAAGCACGGCGCCAAGATGATCACCGCAATGGCCAGCGCCAACGTGCCGAAATACACGCTGATCATCGGGAATTCCTACGGAGCCGGCTATCTGGCGATGTGCGGCCGTGCCTTCAAACCTCACGCGATGATGATGTGGCCGCACGGGCGCTCCGCGATCATGGGGCCGGATCAGGCCGCCAACACGCTCGCGATGGTCAAGGACGATATCCACAAGCGCGACGGCACGAACTGGACCGACGAAGAGCGCGAGGCTTATCGCGCTCCGGTTCGCAAGACTTTTGAGGATTTCGCGAACGCCTACAACTTCGCACGCAACACCTGGTGTGACATGGTGATCGATCCGCTCGAGACCCGCGACGTGATGGCCCTCTTGCTTGATCTCGCCGGCCGTCTGCCACAGCAGGAAACAGACTTCGGCGTGTTCAGGATGTGATGACAGAGGATATCATTCCGTGTTCAAGAAACTCCTGATTGCCAATCGCGGCGAGATCGCCTGCCGGATCGCGCGAACCTGCCATCGGCTCGGGGTCGCGGTTGCTGGCATTCACTCCACGGCCGACGCCGACGCCTTGCATGTGAAGATGATCGGGGAATCCATAGAGATTGGAGGCGCCGCCGCGTCCGACAGCTACCTGCGGATCGATGCGGTGATTGCCGCAGCGCAAGCGACCGGCGCCCAGGCCATCCATCCCGGCTTTGGCTTCCTCGCGGAGAATGCCACGTTCGCCCGTGCAGTCGAGGCGGCAGGTCTGGTTTTTATCGGGCCGACACCGGATGTGATCGAACGGCTCGGCGACAAGGCCGCTGCCAAGAAGGAGGCTGAGGCGGCCGACGTGCCGATCATCCCCGGCAGCAAGACGCCCAGTGAGGACGCCGCCGAGATCACCCGGATCGTGCAGGAAGTCGGGCTTCCGGTGATGCTGAAAGCGGCGGCCGGCGGCGGCGGCAAGGGTATGCGTGCCGTTTCCGATCTCGATAGCCTTGCCAATGAGATCGAATCGGCCATGCGTGAGGCGAAGAATTCGTTCGGCTATCCCGGGCTGATCGTCGAAAAACTGGTCGAACGCGGGCGCCATATCGAAGTGCAGATCGCCGGCGATGGCAAAGGCAACGTGCTTCACCTGTTCGAGCGTGAATGTTCCCTGCAGCGCCGTCACCAGAAGCTCATCGAGGAAGCCCCTGCCGCCAATCTCGCCGCAACGCTTCGCGACAAAATGGCCGCCGACGCGGTGCGGCTCGGCAAGCGCCTGAACTATCGCGGGGTCGGCACTGTCGAATTCATCCTGAGCGGAGACACCTACTATTTTCTGGAAGTAAACCCACGTCTCCAGGTCGAGCACCCCGTGACCGAGATGGTCACCGGCATCGATATTGTCGAGGTGATGCTCCGCATCGCCGCCGGAGAAGGGCTGCCGTTTACGCAAAATGAGGTGACATGTAGCGGGCATGCCGTCGAGGTGCGCATCTGTGCGGAGGATCCGGCAAATAATTTTCTCCCTTGCACGGGAGACCTCGCTTACGTCAAATTTCCCGCCGACGGGGTTCGCGTCGAGACGGGCGTCGAAAGCGGGTCGGTAGTCACGCCGTATTACGACTCGATGCTGGCAAAACTCATCGCCCACGCCGAAACGCGCAATGAGGCGCTCGACAAACTCGACCGGGCTCTCGACGAGACCTCGATTTTCGGAATTACGACCAATCAGGGATTTCTCAGGCGCTTGCTCGCCCTGCCAGCGACGCGCAGTGCCACCTTTTACACACGCCTGGTCGACGAGCAAATCGACCAGTTGGTCGACAAGGCAAAGGATTTTGACGCCGAGGCGTTGGCGTTGGGCGCCTACTTCTGGATGATCCGGCAACGACAGCCCCTCGCAAGGGGGCCGTGGCAGTCGCGCGAAATGACTGGATGGCACATGGCCGCAGGTGGCGACGGATTGTCACCGATTCCGATCCTGCACCTCGAAACCGCGGGCGCAAGCGCGGAGATCCGATTCGCACCGCTCAAGGCCGAGGGCTCGATGATTGTCGGCGTCAACGACGAGAAGCTACCGGTCAGACTCATCCCGCTCAAAGACGACACCTTCACAGCGATTGTCGGCGCGCGGCGTGAGACGGTGCGCATTTATCAAGAAAACCAGACGATCTTCGTCCACGATCGCCGCGGCGTCCATACGCTGACGGCTATTCCCTATCTCACCTACATCAGCGCGGTCGCCGAAACCAGCGGCGAGCTGCGTGCGCCCATGATGGGCATGATCCTGAAGGTCAACGTCGCAGTCGGCGATACGATCAAGGCGGGCGATGTCGCAGCCGTACTGGAATCAATGAAGATGGAGTTGCGGATCAATTGCGAAATCGATGGCGTGGTCACGGCTGTCAACTGCCGGCCAGGCGAAACCGTCGAGCGCAACGCGGTTGTAGTGGTGGTGGAGGTCGATCAGCAACCATAATTCAATGACAGAACAGGGAGTGGCGAATATGGATTTCAATCTGAAGGGCAAATCGGTCGTCGTCACTGGCGGCGGCTCCAATATCGGCCGGGCCATCGTACTCGGGTTTGCGGTTGAGGGCGCCAACATCACGATTGGCGATCTCGACCAAGCGCAAGCCGAGAAGGTTGCCGAACTTGCGCGCAAGAACGGCGCTGCCAGCGTCCAGGTCGTCAAGACCGACGTGACCGACTTCGATCAGGTCAAAGCCATGTACGAGGCGGCTACCGCTCAGCATGGCACCGTCGACGTGCTCGTCAATAACGTCGGCTGGGATCAACTGATGTTCTTTACACAAACAACGCCCGAGTTCTGGGACAAGATCATCAAGATCAACTACGTCGGCGTGCTTAACTGCACCAAATGTGCGCTCGATATCATGATTCCGAAGGGGGCCGGCGCTATCGTGTCGATCAGTTCCGACGCAAGCCGCTCGGGCGAGCCGCGCGAGGCGGTCTATGGTGGCGTCAAGGCCGCCGTTAATTCTTTCATGAAGACCATTGCCAAAGAGAACGGCCGCTATGGCATCCGCTGCAACGTCGTTTGTCCTGGCGTCACTGTTCCCGTGGATACGGAAGAAGTTGGCGCCAACAGCATGTGGACAAAGCCAGACTCAATGTTCACGGCGGAGCAATTCGAGAAAGTTGCCAAGGCGCTGCCGCTGCGCAAGCTGGGTCGCCCAAACGATATTGCCAATGCCGTAGTGTTTCTCTCGTCCGCCGCCGCAGGTCATGTCACCGGCCAGGTCCTGTCGGTGTCAGGCGGATACACCATGATCGGCTGACGTCGGCCGTTAATTTCGCCAGAACAAAATGGAGTTCCATCGTGTCCGAAAAAGAGATCATGTACGACGTCAAGGACTACGTCGCGACCATCACCATCAATCGGCCAAAGACCCTCAACGCCTTTACCGGCGATAACATCGTAGAGATGGAGCGGCTGATCCTCGAGGCAACCGCAGACAAAACAGTTGGCGTCATCGTCCTCACTGGCTCCGGCGAGCGCGCGTTCTGCGTCGGCGGCGACGTCAACTGGGAGAAGGACGCCGGCGGCAAGAGCGGGCTCGAAGGACTGAAATTCAACTTTAACCGCCACATCGTCGAATGCCCGAAACCGGTGATCGCGCGTGTCAACGGTTACGCGATTGGCGGCGGACACCACATCGCCTATTTCTGCGATTTCACCATCGCCGCGGAGCATGCGATCTTTGGCCAGAACGGTCCACGTGTCGGCTCCCCGGCCGGAGGCTACATCGTCTCGCACAGCGCCAATGTGCTTGGCCACAAGCGCGCGCGAGAGCTCTGGATGCTGGCGCGACGCTACACCGCCAAACAGGCACTCGACTGGGGACTGGCCAATTCCGTCGTTCCGATGGCCGAACTTGACGTCGAGGTGCGGAAGTATTGCGACGAACTCCTGGCTTTGAGCCCCACTTGCCTGAAGATTCTCAAGCGCTCATTCTACTATCACATGGCGCCGATCATGGAGCGCGACATGGATGACCTCGTCCGCGAGGTCGCACCCGCCTATTTCACGACACAAGAACAGCAGGAAGGCGCCAATGCATTCCTCGAGAAGCGCAAGCCGGATTTCAGCGCGTTTCGCTAAAGACAGGGCGCCATAACGTAAGGGAGACTGCGATGAGACTAGGCAGCGTCAACTATGAAACCAAAGGGAAGATCGCCATCCTTACGCTGGACGAGCCGGGCTCGCTTAACGCACTCAGCACAGGCATCCGTGAGGGTATTCTGGATGGCCTGAAGAAAGTGGATGCAGACGACAACGTCCGCGTCGCCATCATCACCGGCAACGGGGACAAGGCATTTTGCGCGGGCGCCGATATTAAGGGCTTCAACTTTGATCCGGACAAAGTACGCAAGTTTATGATCGAGGCTTTGGCGGTATTAGCGGCACCGGAAAATTGCCGCAAACCCGTAATCTCCGCCGTCAATGGTATTGCGTTCGGCGGTGGCTTTGAACTCGCGATCGCTTCAGACTTTATCATCGCATCGGATCGCGCACGCTTCGCGGTACCGGAGATCAAGCTCGGACTACTGCCCGGTTTTGCGATTGTACGCCTGCACGATATGGTCGGCCGCGCCAAGGCCAAAGAAATGAGTATCCTCGGCGATCCAATCAGCGCGGATGAGGCATTCAGACTAGGCCTCGTACTACGTGTGGTTCCTCACGGCGATCTGCTCACGGACGCCCTGGCATTTGCCGAACGAATTGCATCAAAACCAAAGCTTGCGGTGCAGATGGCCAAATCGTTTTACAACCGCGGCCTCGGTGGCGATGAGATACGGCACGCCATCGATGGTTTTCCGCTCCTATTCATGCATCGAGACGCACAGGAAGGTATCGCTGCCTTTCTCGAAAAACGTGAGCCAAAATTCGACAGTTGACAAAGCGCGCTGCGAGCGACGGCTTCGAAAACCTTTTTCGAGTGGAGCACTTTGCGGTAGATTGATCGTGCATAACATCGAGGACTCGATGCCCCTGAAAGAATTTACTTTCCTCGACGTGTACCGCCGCAATGCGGAATTTTTTCCCGACCGCACCGCGTTCGTTTTTGAAGGCCAGCGCATCACCCATCGTGAATACCTGAAAAGGGTCGAGCGGCTGGCGGCGGGCCTAGCACGCGAGGGTGTAAAATCCGGTGACCGCGTCGCCATCCTTTCGCAAAACTCGCTCGAAATGATCGATATGATCGGAGCGGTCGCACGGCTCGGCGCGATCCTGCTGCCGGTTAATTTCCGGCTCAACGCCGAAGAAATCGGCTACGTCCTCGCCGACGGTGCGCCGGTGCTGGTTGTGGCGGGGGCAGAATACCAGGAGATTATCGCGGCTCTAAAACCGTCGCTACCTTCGGTCCGGAGCTATTTTGGCATCGGCAAGCACACTGCGCCGTTTGCGCCGCTCGCAAATCTTGCGGCTTCGAACGCATCGATGTCTGACGTGAACTTCAGCGCCGATGATGGCTTCGTAATCATTCACACCGCCGCCGTCGGCGGGCGGCCGCGCGGCGCGCTGTTGTCGCAAGCCAACCTTCTAACGGCGCACAGCTCGCTGGTGCAGGCCTGGAGCCTGACCGAGCGCGACGTCAATCTTGGTGTGCTGCCGCTGTTCCACGTCGCCGGCCTTGGCCTGATGCTGACGGTACAGCAGGCTGGCGGCGCCAGCGTCATCGCTTCGAAATTCGACCCGCAACAGGCGGTTTGCGACATTGCCGCCGAGAGGGTGACCGTCATGTCGGAGTTCGCGCCGATGCTGGCGGGCCTGATGGATCAGGCCAAGGGCGACGAATTGAAGACGTTGCGCGCTGTGACCGGACTGGATACCCCGGCGACGATTGAACGCTTCGAGAAAGCCTGCCCCCACGCGGTATTCTGGGCAGCCTTCGGACAGTCCGAGACATCGGGCCTCGCAACGCTGTCGCCCTACCGCAACCGGCCAGGATCAGCTGGGCGCCCCCTGTTCTGGCGCACCATTACGGTCGTCGACAGCGCCGACAAGCCAAGGCCCACCGGACAAACCGGCGAGATCGTGGTGCGTGGTCCCACCGTTTTTAAAGGCTACTGGAATAACGACGCCGATGCCGCTCACACCTTCCGTAATGGCTGGCATCACACCGGCGACATCGGCTATTTCGATGCCGATGGCTATCTCTGGTATGCCGGCCGTGCTCCCGAGAAAGAGCTGATCAAGACGGGTGGGGAGAACGTCTACCCGGCGGAGGTCGAAAACGCGATTCTGCAACATCCAGATATCGCCGACGTCGTGGTCATCGGCGTGCCTGATCCCCAGTGGAGCGAAGCCATCAAAGCGATCTGCGTGCGCCGAACTGGCGCGAATGTCACCGCCGACGAGCTCATCGACTTCGTCGCCGGAAAGATCGCACGCTACAAGAAGCCAAAGCACATTGTTTTCGTCGATCAACTGCCGAGGACCGCCAAGGGCGAAATCGATCGCGCCGCAGTCAAATTCGACAACTCTTAGAGAGGACTCGGCGATTGCCAGGTGTTGGGCGTTATTTCGAGGTGCCGTTTCAATAAGGATAAGGAACAACTTGAGCGCGGTGTGACGATAGTTGAGGACGCAAGTGAAAAAACAGAAGATTTTTTGCGGGGCTCAGGGACACGCGATTGTAGCCGACATGTTTGGTGAGGGTTCGCCGATTTTGCTGGCGCACGGAGGGGGCCAGACCCGGTTGGCGTGGACTCGAACTGCACGGGCCTTGATGCAGGCAGGATATAGTGCAATTGCGATGGATTTGCGTGGCCACGGGGAAAGTGCATGGTCGCCATCGGGCTCTTACCAACTCGACGACTTTGCGATGGATCTCCTTGCGATGTCTGATCAACTGGACGAGAAGCCAGCTCTCGTCGGCGCTTCCCTCGGCGGCCTGGCGGGCTTGATAGCCGAAGGTGAACTTCGCTCAGGATCCTTCACTTCGCTTACGCTTGTCGATATTACTCCAAATATGGAGCCGATCGGCGTTGCGCAGGTCCTGGATTTCATGAGGCACATTTGGCGGATGGCTTCGCTTCGCCCGATGAAGCCGCCGAGGCGATCGCCAACTATTTGCCAAATCGTCAGCGACGGAAAGGCTCGGAGAGCCTCGACCGCTATTTGAGACGATGCGATGACGGACGTCTTCGCTGGCATTGGGATCCACGCTTCATGACTTCCGTGACAAATGACAAAGCGAGCCAGTCCGAAAACCGACTGACCGACGCCGCCAAAACACTTAAGCTGCCGATTCACCTGATACGTGGAGGATCAAGCAATTTGGTAAGCGTGTATGCTGCGCAAGAGTTTCTTCGACTTGCTCCCCACTCTACGTACACCGATATTGCCGGCGCGGGTCATATGGTCGTTGGCGATCGAAATGATGCATTTACTGAAGCCGTCGTCAGTTTCTTTCGAGAACCGCAGATATCACAACGTAATGGCGATACACGCGACGATTAGCCCCGCAATCGAAGTCGACCCGTTTTGTGAGAGCTTTGTCGAAGGAATGAACCAATGACCGCAGCTAGTGGCTCTGCACAGTGATTTTGACGGGTTGGTTCCTGGTGCGGTCAGATTAGCTCCGGCAGGCTTTTGGGATCAACGAGAACCTCGATGCTGCGAGGTGTCCTTGGCTGCCTTCTGATGAGGCCCGCTCGTTCCAGGGTCAGCACCATCTGGTGAACCGAAGGCGGGCTGACGCGAAAATACTCTTGCATGTCGGTTTCCGCCGGGGACCTGCGGTGCAGCCGCGTATAGAGGTGGATAAAGGCAAGGTATTGCCCCTGTTTGGGCGTGAAGGTTTTTGCCGAAGGACTCACGCCGGCCATCCGATTCAGTTGTTTCTGCGTGCCTCAAACACGGAGGCACGGCATGAATGTACGCTATCGGGTCGACCTCAGCCAAATCGAGCGCAGCGAACTCAGGACGCTTCTCAGCGGCGGCAAGCATGCGTCCCGCAAGCTCAAGCGAGCACAGATCTTGTTGGCCGCCGATGCCGGGGCCGGTGACGACGAGATCGCCAGGAGCGTCGGCGTGGGCGGCTCGACCGCGTACCGGACCAAGCGACGCTTCGTGGAAGGCAATCTGGAAAAGTATCGCGACTCTGCATTCTGGAACTCAATCGCTGCTTCCAAAAGCGATCGTCGGCGTGCGTTCGGCATACCAATCTGTCACGATCGATATCCAACAAGCCTCCGCCAGTCGTAGCTATGATTTGTTAAGAGCGGGTGCCGTCGATTTCGCTGTGGTCTTGGAGCCGCCGCCCAGCCACGGTTTGCTTTCATTCCGCGAAAGGCATTGCCACGATTACTTCTTCTACCTCACGACCACCCGCTACTGTCTGAAAAGGAAATCGACCTTGCAGCGATCGCGCGGTACCCGCTGGTATTCTCAAATGGATCGTGTCCCCTGGCGTGGTGTAGCTGGCGGCGGGTCACCGCGTTCGCCGGCCAGGGCCGGGCAGGTCAGCTGGCGATAGCCGGAAGGCTGACGGTTGGATCATCGCTCATTGGTGCGATGGTTTCCAGCGTCATGTAACGGGCACGCTGGACGGCCCATTCATCGTTCTGTTCGAGCAGGATTGCGCCGACGAGGCGGACGATGGCGTCTTCGTTGGGGAAGATGCCGACCACCTCGGTGCGTCGCTTGATCTCGCCGTTGAGGCGCTCGATCGGATTGGTGGAGTGTAGCTTGGTCCGATGCGGCGGCGGGAAGGTCATGTAGGCCAGCACGTCGGTTTCGGCCTCGTCGAGGAAGTTGGCAAGTTTGGGCAGCTTGGGGCGAAGCTGGTCGGCAACCTTCCGCCACTGCGCTCGTGCAGCGTCGGCATCGTCCTGAGCAAATGCGGTGGCGATGAAGGCGGAGACGACGCGCCGTCCGCTCTTGCCGGCATGGGCCAGGGCATTGCGCATGAAGTGCACGCGGCAACGCTGCCAGCTGGCGTTGAGCACCTTGGCGACGGTAGCCTTGATGCCCTCATGGGCGTCGGACACGACCAGCTTGACACCGCGCAGGCCACGGCGGGCGAGCTTGCGCAGGAACGCCGTCCAGAATGTCTCGGCCTCCGAGGGACCAATATCCATGCCGAGAACCTCGCGCCGTCCATCGCTGTTGACGCCGACCGCGACGATCACCGCGACCGAGACGATGCGGCCATTCTGGCGTACCTTCACGTAGGTGGCGTCGATCCACAGATACGGCCAGTCGCCCTCGATCGGGCGACCGAGGAACGCCTTCACCTTGTCGTCAATCTCGCCGCACAGCCGGCTCACCTGGCTCTTGGAGATGCCGCTCATGCCCATGGCCTGCACCAGATCGTCGACCGAGCGGGTCGAGACGCCCTGCACATAGGCCTCCTGCACCACGGCGGTAAGCGCCTTCTCGGCAATGCGTCGCGGCTCCAGGAAGCCCGGGAAGTAGGAGCCCTTGCGCAGCTTGGGGATGCGCAGTTCGACCGCGCCGGCGCGGGTCTCCCAGATCCGGTCACGGTAACCGTTGCGCTGGGCCAGACGCTCGGGGCTCTTCTCGCCGTAGGCCGCCCCGGTCTGGCTTTCGACCTCCAGCTCCATCAGGCGCTGGGCGGCAAAGCCGATCATCTCGCGCAACAGATCGGCATCAGGGGTCTTCTCCACGAGCGTGCGCAGGTTCATCATGTCGTCGGTCATCGGTGGTTCCTCGGTTGCGTTGGCGTGTCGCAACCCGATCCTACCGGAGAACTGCCGGTGACCACCGCAAAGCCGCCCGCCCGCTACGGCGCTGTTTGGGAGCGCGCGTCCGGGCGGCTTTACTCTACCGAGCTACACCATCACCGGGGACACGACCCTCAAATGTTCTTACGACCGAATGGGATGTGACCCGCGTGTTCCGAAGTCGGGGATTCGAAATTCATCCGGTAATTCGCGCAATGGATGCAAGTGTCATTAAGTCGCTCGTGCTGGAGGGCGCGGGAATAGCGATTCTATCAGGAGCGGCGTACGACGCGGAACGAGACCGCAGTATCAAGAGCTTGAATGTTAGCCATCTATTCGAGCCGAGCGACGTCTCGATTGTCCTTGATCCATTCCGTTTCATTCGCGGCTACGGCTATCTCTTCATCGAACTGCTCGCCAAAGAATGGACCAAAGCTAGGATCGACCGGATAATCCGGACCCACGTGGATGGCGTAGCTTAAGAGCCGATGCGGTCCGGCTTTTTAGCAAGGACGAGGACGACTGTAATGCGGTTCGTCGGGGAAATTTCGAAAACGACGCCACTGCCGAACGTGCCCCTCGCTCTGTCGCAGAGAACGTTCGACGGAATTTCCACCACGAACGAGACCGTCGCCAGTATGAAGCTATCCAGATCGGGCTGATTCATCCGCCTGTGGGACTCAATCTTTTCGTGCTCTCCACGATATCAAGTCGTCCGTAAAGAACCGGGATTTCAGCTCGGGACGAACTGAGGCCGGAGGATGAGCCGGACGAGGATTTGGCGCAACAAAAGCCTCAGCCACCGGATCAGGCGGCGGAAGTTGTAGCTGACGGCAGCGAGGACGGCATTAGCGGCGTCGCCCTCGCGGTGCCAGAGGTAATTGCGGCCCATTCGATGCTCGGACTTGAGGTGGCCGATGACCGGCTCGACGGCGGAACGCCTGCGCAGCTCGCGCTTGATCTGTGGCGTCACCCGCCGCTTCTGGCCTGAGATGAACACCCTGAACTTGTAATCGGGCGGGGCGTTGTGGCCGCGGTAGCCCTTGTCGAGGAGCATGCGCTCGATGATGCTGCCGATGAGGGCTTCCATCTCCGGGATGACGGTTGCCAGCGTGTGGCCGTCATAGGGGTTGCCGGGCAGCGCCTTCACATGGGTCACGAACTGCCCGCCCTTGGCCGGCGATAGCGTGGTGGCCACCGAGACCTTGACGCCGAACTCGTAAGGCCGGTGCGCCCTGCCCTTGCCGATGCACTCCACCTCCGGCGCGTGCAGCGAATAGACCTTCGAGCCGCGCTGGCGCTGCTTCTGCTCGAGCACTTGTCGCGCCCGCGCCCGCATCCGCTCCAATGCGATCCCTCCGAGCAAGTCGGCGTTGCCACCGAGTTTGCGGCCGATGTCGCGGATGATGCGGCCGAGATAGGTTTTGAGCTTCTTCAGGGCCCGGTTGGCGCGCTTGAACTGCTTGGCGTGGGCATAGCGCTGGTGCTTGATGAGGGCGAACTTGCCCACCCTGGCATAGGATTGGCGCAGCTTGACGCCGTATCTCTTGGCGAGCCGCACCAGGATCTCGCGGGCGCGATTCAGAAGCCGCGCATCGGTCGGGAACATGACGTTCTTGGGCTGCACCGTGGTGTCGACGATGACGCGGTTGAGGTCGCTCGGCTTGAGCGCCTCGGTCCTGGTGGCGACCGAGAGGCTCTCCTGCAGCAAGGCCTGCAGCTTCTCCTCGCCCATCCGCTGGCGCCAGCGCGTTAGCGAGGAGCGATCGAACACCAAGCGGTGCTGGAAGAACTCCTCGCCGCAGAAGAACTGTCGAGTGGGCCGAGGGAGTTTCACCCTCAGCCCCTCACAGAACCGGACGTGATACTCTCGCATCATCCGGCTCTTGTTACCCAACCGTTGCGTGTCCAAGGCGAGCCCAGTGGACGAAGAGCGAGGGGTTGCGCTTCGCAATGCCGTTCAGCCGCCGCAAGCTCCGTCCCCGGTGCCTTTTGAGCGGCTTGTACTTCCGTCGGAGCCAGGCTCCGAGACGTTCGTCGAAGTACGTGAACAGCTTCCACAGCTCCGTTGGATAGAAGCGCCCGTAATACTGCCACCACCCTTGAAGGACCGGATTGAGTATTCGAGCTATATCAGCCAACGGAAGCGGCGCGTGCTGTGGCAAGCGCCAGCTCCTTATCCGCTCCCGCATGCGCGCGAGCGCCTGCGGACTAACTGCGGGAAGGAAGCACGTGAAGAGCTTTCCCCAATGATTCTTCGCCATGCGGGGTCGGAAGGTGAAGCCAAGGAAAGTGAAGTGGATCTGCGGATGTGTCCCGCGTCGATTGCTGTCCTTGCAGTAAACCACTTGGGTTTTCTGCGGGTGCAGCGTCAGATGACAGTCGGCCAACCTCTTCTCCAAAACCGCCTTTAGATGCTCCGCCTCCTGCCGTGTCCGGCAGTGACAGATTGCGTCATCGGCATAGCGTTCGAACGGAATGCGCGGAAACGTCCGACGCATCCATGCATCGAAAGCGTAATGAAGAAAAAGATTCGCCAGCAACGGGCTTACCACCCCACCCTGCGGTGTTCCGGCTTCCCGTTTCTGGATAGTCCCATCCGGCATCTCCACCGGAGCCTTCAGCCATCTCTCGACGTACAGCAAAACCCAGGGCTCCTGACAATGCTTCCGAAGCGCTCTCACCAGAAGGGCATGATCGATCGTGTCGAAAAAGCCTTTGATGTCGAGGTCCAAAGCCCAGTCATAGCCCCAGCACCGCTTGCGCGTTTGCTCGATCGCCTGATGCGCTGATTTTCCCGGCCGATAGCCGTAGGAGTCAGGATCAAACACTCGATCTAACCCCGGTTCCAGATATTGCTTGACCACCATCTGTGCGACGCGGTCCGCGACCGTCGGAATGCCCAGTGGACGGATGCCGCCGTTGGCTTTGGGAATCTCCACGCGCTTGACCGCAGGCGGGAGATAGCTTCCCGACGCCATGCGATTCCAGAGCTTGTAGAGGTTATTCCCAAGGTCCTGCGCGAATTCATCCAGGCTCTGGCCATCGACGCCCGCCGCCTTTCCATTCCCTGCCACCAGCTGGTAGGCCTCCCAGACCATACGCTTGGTGATCGGCAACGGTTTGTCCTGCGTCATGACGCTCCTCCCGACAAAGCCGGTTGGCGTCCGATGTCGGACAGGATAACGCAGCCCCTTCGCTCCATGGCCATTACAGCCACTTCAACGCTACTACAGGCTGCTCCGCCCCTGTCTCGGGTTTTGGTATTCTCCCTCGTGGTGTGCGCCACTTGCGGATTTCCCTTAACACCCCGAGCCAGGTTCCCTCGTTCCGGATTGAAGCCTGTGATGAGATCATGCCGCCTATACACCGGCTGCCGCGTGGACCATAAGCAGGTATCGCCCACACTCTTCCGAGCATCATTACCACGATGCTCGTTTTGACAGCGTCTGGACCCATTTCGATGCGTCATCGGCGGTTCGCTTGCGCTCATCTTCTCATCACTCACCTGACGGCGTAGCCCGCCGCCTTTTCCCCAGCGCTCACCACCACGTCTCTTAAACGCAGCAGCCTGGAGTGGTTTGAAGCCTGCCCCTGCAGGCCGGCTCCGGGAGGCCAGCTCCCATCTTCAACACAGTTATGCCGGCAGATACGCACCGGCTACGAGGCACACGGTAATAGGGGTTCTCCACCCAGCGCTCGCACAACACCTCATCGGAGAGGTCGTAGGTGTGCTTGAGGATGGCCAGCCCCGCCATCAGCCGCGTCGGCAGCGGCGGCCGGCCCGGCTTGTCCTCATAGACCGCCCCGAACCGCTCCTCGAGGAACGACCAGTCGATCGTCCGCGCCAGCTTCACCAGCGGGTGGCCCATATCGATGATCGCGTCCAGCCGCGAGCGCAGGAGATCGGCCTGCCCGCTGTCCCGTCGTTCCTTGGGTCGCATCGCTCCCTCCGATGCGACGACGGAATCACGACAAGCGATTCGACGGAATCCTCAAAATGAAATTGCAAGCTATTGCGCCGTCAAAGCCCGAAAGCTTGCAATCTCAAATGCCGTCCAACCCGGAAAATCGACTCCCGCTCAAGGCCTTGAGTGGTTCTTCACGGACGACTATCAAACGCCGCGATCGGGGAAGCGATCAAGGAGATATTGGCCGTCGTTGACCATGCTCTTGCCCAACTACGTTTTTGGTTGAGAGGAGGCGCCCGGCGCAGAGCATTAACGAGGCATGGTCGGGCCATGACCCTGATAATCGCGGGCGAATTCGTCATAGGCGTCGGCTGCTCCGCGCTGATCATTGTGTTAATCGCGTCGCCACCGTGATCTCCATGCCGCCAGAATTGGCTTTCCATTTTGTGGATAAAGTCGGCACTGGCGCCGTGCCTCCGGCGCATATCGGCTGCGGAGAAACGCCGGCTTCGTGCTCCTCCAAGACACCTGATGATCTGATCTTCCGAAAATCGAGTGCGATTCCTGCTCTGGTCTTTGTCTTTGGTCAGAGCAATCTTCAATTCGATTTAAGTCTGAAAGGCAACCCACGAACCGCGCCGCGCATTCTTGATCGCAGTGGTCGCGTTGAATGAAGCTTCAAGACGTCGTCCGACGTAAGTTGTCATCCGTCTACATCGGCGAACAGCCAGAGTTCATTCTTGAAGCAGCCATTGCAATACTGGTCTAGATTGGTGCTCGTCACGAACCGCTCATGATTTGCCTCTCTATTTTGAACACCAATGCCTATACCAGCGGGTGGCGGCATCATCGTCATCGAACGGGTGACCCAGTTCGCATAGACGGAAAAAAGGCCCAGGACGACGGCCGCGCCGATGATCATGCACGTTGTGCCAACAATCGACATCGGCGCCTCCTGCCCCTCATGAGAACGCTTCTGTAGCATTGCCCTTCGCGCGCTAGCGACGGACAACCATGACGAAGGGGCCGCGGACATGGCCGCCTTCCGTTTTCGAACCCTCCGCGGCATCGGACCAATCCGTCCGCGGGCGGATCAATCCGATGGCGAGGCCGGCACCTAAACTAGGCGCCGGTCAGCACGCCGCCGTATTCCTCGCGCAGCTTGTTCTTCAAAACCTTGCCGGTGGCGTTGCGCGGCAGTTGATCAACAAAGATCACCTTGTCGGGGATCTGCCATTTGGCGACCTTGTCGGCGTAATAGGCGATCAACTCCTCCTCGGTCACGTCCGCTCCGGGCGCCTTCACGGCCAAAAGGATCGGGCGTTCGTCCCATTTCTCGTGTCGGGCTGCGATCGCCGCGGCATCCGCGACGCCCGGATGGCCTACGGCGATGCCTTCCAGCTCCACCGTTGAAATCCATTCGCCGCCGGATTTGATGATGTCCTTGGACCGGTCGCGGATGGTCATGAAGCCCTCGGCGTTGATCGAGGCCACGTCGCCGGTTTCGAACCAGCCGTCTTCTTCGAGCGTTTCGCCGGCTTCGAAGCCGAAGTAATCTGCCACCACCCAATGGCCGCGGATGCGCAGGTTGCCCTGGGCCACCCCATCTTCGGGCAGACGATTGCCTTCGTCATCCACGATCTTCAGTTCTACGCCATAGGGCGGGCGGCCCTGACTTTCCCGGATCTTCGCCTGTTCCGCCTCAGATAGCTTGCCGTGACGTTCAAGAAGCGCGTTTGCAGTTCCGAGCGGCGAGGTTTCCGTCATGCCCCAGGCGTGCACCACCTCCGTGCCGTACTTGTCGCGGAACTCCGCGATCATTGAGGGCGGGCAGGCGCTGCCCCCGACGATCGTGCGCTTCAGCGTCTCGGCTTTGGAGCCGCGCTTCTTCAGCGCGGCAAGCAGGCCCTGCCAGATCGTCGGCACGCCAAGGGCCATCGTCACCCCTTCGGCGTCGATCAGGCGGGCCAGGCTTTCACCGTCCAACCCCGGTCCCGGCAGGACCAGCTTCGCGCCCACCATCGCCGCGGCATAGGGCACGCCCCAGGCATTGACGTGGAACATCGGCACCACCGGCATGATCACCTCGCGCGCCGAGATGTTCAGCGTGTCGGGAAGCGCGGCGGCCAGGGAATGAAGGACCGTCGACCGGTGCGAATAGAGCACGCCCTTCGGATTGCCGGTCGTGCCCGAGGTGTAGCACAGGCTCGAGGCGTCGTTCTCGCTCACCTCGCCCCAGTCCGCATCTACATCACCCGTCGCGATGAAATCCTCGTAAAACAGAAGACCGGGAACCTGCGCGGCGGCCTCTTCGTCGCGGCCCGACAGCAGCACGAAGGCCTCCACCGATTTCAGGTGCGCGCGCAGCTTGGCGATGATCGGCAGGAAGGTCTTGTCGAAGAAGACCACGCGGTCTTCGGCGTGGTTGATGATGTAGATCAGCTGTTCGGGGAACAGCCGCGGGTTGATCGTGTGGCAGACCATCCCGCCACAGGAAATGCCGAAGTAGCATTCCAGATGCCGCGCGTTGTTCCAGGCGATCGTGGCGCAGCGGTTGCCACGAGCGATCCCCATCCTGCCAAGCGCCGAGGACAGCTGGCGCGATCGTTCCGAAACCGTTCTCCAGTTGCTCCGCCTGGTCGTGCCGTCCGTTTCGATCGACACAATTTCGGTATCGCCATGATACCGTGCGCCGTGGGCGATCAGGGAATGAATGGTGAGCGGCATTCGCATCATCTGACCGAGCATTCCTGGCTCCTTTCAGTCGTCTTCGTCGCCATTTCCATTTCGGGAGCGGGCGGGACCACCGCAGCACAGGGGCTGTTCAGTATTTCGACCGCTTCCTTGCCGCTGGTTGAGCCGCAGCCATCACAACATTGCGCGTCCACAGTCATGACAGCTCACGCAACGGCCCTTGCCCGGGGGAGGATCCGCGCCCTGCCCAGTACGATATCGGCGGCGTTTTCGGCGATCATCATCGTGGGCGCGTTGGTGTTGCCGGCCACAAGGCTCGGCATGATCGAGGCGTCGACCACCCGCAACCCTTCGACGCCACGCACCTTCAGTTCGGGATCCACGACCGAGGCCTCGTCCGCGCCCATGCGGCAGGTGCCGACCGGGTGATAGATCGTTTCCGCGTTTTCGCGGATGAACGCGGCAATCTCGTCGTCCGAGTGTACCGCGTTGCCCGGCTGGACCTCGTATTTGCTGTGGACGGCCATCGCCGGCGCGTCGAGGATACGGCGTCCGAGCTTCACCGCCGCGATCATCGTTTCCATGTCTTCCGGATCGCTCAGGTAGTTCGGCTGGATCAGCGGATTGTCCATCGGATCGGGGCTCGTCAGCCCGATATGGCCGCGGCTTTTCGGAAGCAGGTCGCAGATATGCAGCGTGTAGCCGTAACCGAAAGATACCTTGCGCCCGTGGTCGCGCAGATAGGTCGGAAGGAAATGGAACTGCACGTTGGGCCGTTCGCGGTCGGGCGAAGATTTTACGAACCCGCCCGACTCGGCCACGTTGCTGGTCAGGAAGCCGCGCCGCCGGAAGATATAGAAAAACAGCCCCGCAACGCCGCGCGGAAGGAAACTGAGCGCAACGCCGATCGGCAGGCGCGAATTGGCGGCATGCATCAGCGTTATGTCCAGGTGGTCGGCCATGTTCTTGCCGACCTCCGGCAGGTGATGAACCACCGGGATGCCATGCCGCTTCATCTCTTCGGCGTTGCCAATGCCCGACAAAAGCAGAAGCTGAGGTGAGTTGACGGCGCCGCCGGACAGGATCACCTCGCCGCCCGGATTAAGCCGCAGCTGGCGGTATTCCTTGCCCTGGCGCAGCGTAACACCGATGGCCTTGCTTCCGTCCATGACAATGCGCGTCACGCGGGCGTCCGTCATCACCTCGAGGTTCGACCTTTCCTCCGCCCTGCGCAGGAAGGCCTGCGCCGAACTGCAACGGCGCCCGTCCTTCTGCGTCACCTGGTAAAGGCCCAGCCCTTCCTGCGAGGCGCCGTTGAAATCGCCATTGTGTGGTATCTGCAATTCCCGACCGGCCTGCACGAAATCGCGACTGAGCGGGTTGACCGTGTTAAGCTCGCTCACGCTCAGCTCGCCGCCCCGACCGTGATGCTCGTCGGCGCCGAACCGCTGGTTGTCCTCGAGGCGCCGGAATAACGCGCTCACCCGCCCCCATCCCCAGACATCGGTGCCGGCCTGCTGGCTCCAGTAGTCATAGTCGGCCTTGTGACCCCGGATATAGACCATGGCGTTGATCGAGGACGATCCGCCCAGCGTCTTGCCGCGTGGCCAGAACAGGCGCCGGCCATTCAGATGCTCCTGTGGCTCGGTCTCGAAGCCCCAGTTCAGCTTCTTGCTGTTGGCCAGCAGGGCGATGCCCAGCGGCATGTGGATCAGCGGGCTCTTGTCGCGCGGGCCCGCTTCCAGCAGGGCGACGCGTTTGGAGGGGTCTGCCGAGAGCCGGTTGGCCATGACGCAACCAGCCGAGCCTGCGCCCACGATGATATAATCATACATGTAAATATTCCTGTCGGTTGCCGCCGGTTCAGCCCAGAACACGAACGACGATGCTGATGAGGCGCTGCACAAAGCCGCTATAGGGAGGGAACAGCATGTGGGTGATGGAATGACGTTCCTCCATCACCGCCTTTTCGTGGGAAAACGCGCGGAAACCGTATTCGCCATGCGCCGCCCCGATGCCCGAATTGTTCACTCCGCCGAAGGGCAGGTTCGGGTGCAGGAAATGCACCACGGTCAAGTTTATCCCGACCCCGCCGGACGATGTGCGCGTAGTGATATCTTCGACGAAGGATTTGCTCTTGTCGAAAACGTAAAGCGCCAGCGGCTTGGGGTTGGCGTTGATCCGGTCGATCACCTTGTCAAGGTCGACGTATTCGATAATGGGCAGGATTGGGCCAAATAGCTCCTCGCGGGTGATCTCCATGTCGTCGGAAACGTTGGCGATCAGCGTCGGCGCCACGAAATTCTGTGACGCGTCGGTCTGCCCTCCCTGCAGGATCTGTGCTCCCTTGGCCTTGGCATCCTCGATCAGCCCGCGGACGCGGCCGAAATGGCGGTCGTTGACAATGCGGCAATAGTCGGGCGTCGCCTTCTGCGCCTCGAGCGTCTTACCGTAGACGCGGAGGATTTCCTTCCTGACCGCCTCGTTGAACTTCGCCGCAATGTCGCGGTAGACGAACACATGGTCCGGGGCGATGCAGGTCTGGCCGTTGTTGGCGAACTTGCCCCAGACGATATGCTTGGCGGCCTTCCCGATGTTGGCGTTAGGCCCGACGATGGTGGGCGATTTTCCGCCCAGTTCCAGCGTGACCGAGGTCAGGTTCTTGGCCGCCGCCTCCATCACGATCTTGCCCACCATCGGGCTGCCGGTAAAGAAGACGTGGTCGAAGGGCAAGGCCAGCAACTTCTGCGCCACGCCTGCGTCGCCCTGCGCCACGGTCACCAGATCGGGCGAGAAGGTCTCGGCCACGATATCGGCGATTAACTTCGACGTGTGCGGCGTCAGCTCGGACGGTTTGATGATGGCGGAGTTGCCTGCCGCAAGCGCCGACACGAGCGGCCCAAGCGACAGGTTCACCGGATAGTTCCATGGCGCGATGATCAGGCAGACGCCCTTGGCCTCCGGCCGCACGCGGGCTCTTGTTCCGAACACGCCCAGCGTGGGAGCGGCGCGCCTGGGACGCATCCATTTGCGCAGATGCCGCTTGGTGTGCTGGATTTCCTGGAGCACAGGAAGCATCTCGGTCAGCTTAACCTCGGACGCCGGCTTGCGGAAATCGGCGGCACAGGCCGCGATGATGTCGACCTCGCGCCGCCTGATCGTATCACGCAGGCGGTCAAGCTGCGCGATCCGTGCCTTGCGGTCGAAGCTTGGTCGGCGCGCAAGCTGCGCACGCCGCTGGGCCTCAAAGGCCGCATCGATCCCCGAGCCGGGGGCCTGTCCAGGCTCGACCGGCCTTAGATTGGAGATCCGGTTCATTCTTCCTCCCTCGGATATTGTAGGGACCGATATACCGACCCCTCACTTTTCTTCGTAATGAACGTAGTCTTTTTTCGTGGCTCCGCAGTCTGGGCAGCACCAGTCGTCAGGGATGTCCTCAAACAGCGTGCCGGGCGCAAACCCTTCTCGTTCGTCGCCGAGCGCCTCGTCGTAGATATGCCCGCAGGTGATGCATATCCATTTGCGGTACAGTGCGCCTGCGGGCGCCTCAGCTCCGGCGACCTGCTGCCACGCGGCGTCGGCGACCGGCGCAGCATCGGACTGCGCGGAGGCGACAGGCCGTTCCATGACCACGGTTGGGCTCGCCTGCGCCGTGGTGGGCGCGGACCGCGTGGCTACCATCGCCGCGGAGTGCGGCGCCGCGACCGGTGATCGCTCGATCAACTCGAAATCGACCTTGTCGCGAACCGCGCAGTCCGGGCAGCACCAGCTTTGGGGCACCGCGGACCACGGCGTTCCGGGCAGAAAGCCCTCATGTGGGTGGCCGGCGGTTTCATCGTAAATATACCCACAGTCGGGGCACCGATACTTTGCCATCTGTGGCATCCTCGCTTGGTCTTTCGACACCGGTTACGTTCTGAAGATTCGCGTCGCGGGAACGCGTCGGCGAACTCGCGCGGATCCTCGGTCGCCGAACTGCCATGTGGCACCAGGCCGAGGCATTATTACTCGGCCGCAACCGCAGCGTTCGCAGCGGGACTGATCGAACCGAACTTGCGACCGTAGTATTCGCGCATGCCGGGCTGGATCTGGATTTTGTTCAGATCACCTTTGGCCCAGCTCACGACCCGGGAGTCCATGATCGACCGGAACCAAGTCGGAAAGAGCGCTGCCAAGAACATTCCCGGATACCCCGAGGGCAGCGCCGGCAGATCCTTGAAGTCGCGCAGCGACTGGTAGGACCGGGTCGGGTGCGCGTGATGATCCGAATGGCGCTGCAGGTGGAACAGGATCAGGTTCGACATGATGTGGTTGGAGTTCCAGGAGTGATGCGGCTTCTGGTGCTCATAGCGCCCGTTCGGCAGCATCTCGCGCAGCAGACCATAGTGCTCGATGTAGTTGGCGCTGGTCAGTTGCCACCAGCCATAGGCCATCTGGATCGGCAGGAAGAGCAGCATCGTTGGACCGAAGAACGCCAGAAGCGCGGCATAGAGCACGACCGTCAGGATCATGGGCTGCAGCACCTCGTTGTCCAGGCTCCAGACACTTTTCCCGCGGCGCTTCAGACGCTCCTCCTCCAGGTCCCAGGCTCGCCTGAAGGCGCCGGGGATTTCTCGGGTCGCGAATTGATAGATGGTTTCGCCCATGCGCGAGGTCGCCGGATCGAGCGGGGTCGCCACGTCGCGGTGGTGGCCCTTGTTGTGCTCGATGAAGAAGTGGCCATAGCCCACCACGGCCAGCACGAGCTTGGCCATCCAGCGGTCAAAAGCTTCCTTCTTGTGGCCTAACTCGTGGCCGGTGTTCAGTGCGAGGCCGTTCACGATGCCCATCGACAGGGCGAGCGCGATGAATTCGAGCGCGTTCATAGGCTGGGTGGACACCCACCAGGCACAGCCGATCAGCGAGGCATAATGGATCGGCACCGTCAGGTAGGTCAGCACGCGGTAGTAACGGTCCTGTTCTAGATCGGGCACAGCCGATTCGGGCGGGTTTGAGAAATCCTCGCCGAACATGGCGTCCAGAAGTGGAACGGCGCCATACCACAGCATCAGCACCAGTCCGTACCAGATGCTCCAGCCGGTTTGCGAGACCAAGTAGAGTCCGATCAGCGGCGTGGCCGGCCACAGGACGGAAAGCACCCAGAAATGGCGCTTCTTGTCCACGTAGGGTTCTTTCGCAGCCTCGATCGCTGTAGCAGAATCGTTTGCGATGTCTTTCGACATGCTTCCTCCCCCTATCATAAGGTACGCAGCTCTGGTCCGAGCTTGGCGGACGGACACCGCGACCGCGCCCAATCAGGCACTTAATTCCCTAAAATCTCGGAATTGCGATGGCGATCAACTACACGTTAGTGTAGTTTTGGCATCCAGAACCTTGCACTAGCTTGCCTCAAAAGACTGGCCACCGGTTACGCGAGGGAGGAGCATGGAGGCGGATGGGCGCCGGATTGCGCCACAGGTCACGGCTTTGTGTGACCGGATGCGCTCAAGACGGCAATTCCTTGTGCGCGCCACTGTCCGGCGCGATCGGCTTAGCCTCGATAGAGTGCCCGGAGCCAAGGCCCTCCTGTATCGGGCCCCGATGGGATACGGGAAATCCGTGCTGGTCGCCACGGCCGCAGAAGATGCCTGCGCCAGAAACGAAGCCTTCGCATATCTTTGCCTGCCTCAGGAATCACTGATAGGCCTTCCAGAGGAAGAGTTGCTGGCGGCAGCGATCCTGTACCAGATCGAAGGGCCGCGCGCTTTGCGGAGCGAGGCCGATACCGCGTCGTTCACCCGGCCGCTTCGCGATGCCCTCGCTGGCGCAGCCGGTCCCGTAACCATCTGCCTCGACGGTCCCGGTGGCGATGCGCAAAGCCTCGAGCTGATCCAAAATCTCATCTGCGAAACGCCCGATCACGTGCGACTCGTGCTTGCGGCCAGGGCAGCTGACGGGCTTGTGAGGTTGTCGCTGCTGCCCGGCGTCAGGACGTTCGGCGCCGCAGAGCTTGCCTTCACCGAGGACGAGGCCCGCGCCTATGCCGGCATGGATGGCCCGGCGGCCAAGGGCATGATCGCGACCACCGGGGGATGGCCCGCGCTTTGCGGGTTCATGCGCATCACTGCTCGTCCGGATACGCCCGCCGCGACCTGGCCGGAAACCTGCTCCTATTTCAGCGAAGAGCTTCTTGGGCGCCTGCCCGGCACATCGGGGAGCGTTCTGCGCAACGCGGCCATGCTCAAGACCATCACAGCCGAATGCTACGACTACGTGTTCAAGACGAAGGATGCCGCGCGCGACATCGTCGACCTCAGCCAGACCCACGGCCTGCTGATCCCGTCGAGCGCTCCCGATCTCGGGATGGAGATGCATCCCGCGCTCCGCGCCTATCTGCGCCGCCGGTTCGACATCGAGCAGGGGGCGCGCCGGTCCTACGTGCTAAAACGCATCGCATTCTGGCATTGGCGGCGGCGGGAGTTCCAACACGCCATTGTCGCGGCGCTGGAGGCACGCGACCATCGCTGGGCGCAGGGCATGAGCGGGGAAATCATGCTGGACCTCGCGCTGCGCCAAGGTGAGATCGAGGCGCTCCGCACATGGTGCGCCGAGGTGCCGCGCAGCAAGCTTCACCAATTGCCGGCGCTTCGCCTGAGCTACGCCTGGACGATGTATTTCTGCCAAAAATTCGCCGAAGCGGAAGATATCCTCGGCGCCCAAGTGAAGGCCGGCTCGGGCGAACCGGCCGGGGTGGAAGATGGGAAGGGTTGGCGCGAGCTTGTGCTGGCGATCGGCAAGGCTACCCACGACGAGATGGAGCTGAGCGAGGGTCTCTGCCGGGACTGGATTCGGGAGTTCGGTGACCGAAACGAGGTCGGCAAGGGCGCGGCGCTCACCTGTCTTGCCTTCATCGCCGCGAGCGACCGCCGGTTCGACCGCCACGAGACAGTCCTCGGCAAGGCCTTTGCCGCCAATCGCTCCGCCCGCCAGCGGTACGCGTTCGGCTGGCTCGCCGCGGCCAGGATCCAGGCGTCTCTGTTCAAGGGGGACATCCCGCTGGCGTTCGATTCCCTCTCGGACGCCCGCAACAGCCCGGATGTCGCGGTTTCGCGTTCGGCCTTTTCGGACAAGTTGTTCGGCGCCTTCGAAATGCAGGCCCTTCAGGAAGCCAATCCCGACTTCGTTAGTGAAGCCCTTGCCGGGGCCGCCTTCGAATTTGGCCTCAACTACGGCGTGACCGACGTGTTCTGGGGGGTTACCTCCAGCTACACGACCCTGTTGTGCCGGCAAGGCAATCCCGAGCGGGCCTGGGCCTTGCTGGAGCAATGCCGAGCGGCGGCGCGGGAGCGGCATCTTCTGCGCCTCGACATTCTCGCGCGGCTTCAGCAGGCCGAACTGGCGCTGTGCTACGGCGACCGGTCCGACCGGCTGGCGCTCCCCGATGAAAGCGCATTGCGGTTCCTGCCCAATCAGAACCGCGCGATCCAAGGACGGATCGCGTTCCTGCGGACGATGGAGGCATTCGCCGGGGGGCGATTCGGCTTGGCCGAACGCAATGCGAAGCTGGCCGCCCAAGCCGCCGCGTCGATTTCCGACGCGCGCGGGGAAATTATCGCGCAGTATTGTCAGGCTGTGGCAGCCCACGCACTTGGATCGGAGAAGACGGCAAAACGCAAACTGATCCAAGCCGAGCAGATCGCCCGCCATATGAGGTGTCATTCGACCTCGCGCTGGATCCGGGACGGACTCATTGCGCTGCACCCGGTCGCGCAGGACTTGTTCGATGCCATTCCGCAGCCGCCGCTTCTGGCGGCCCGAACAGAGATCCAGCCCGCCGGAGAGTCGAAGCGGCGGCGCGGATCGCTGGCAGCCGGGGGCACACGTCTGTCGGTCAAGCAGATCGCCGTTCTGGAGTGCGTCAGCACTGGAATGACAAACAAACAGATCGCCTCGCAGATGCTCGTGACCGAGGACGCAGTGAAATGGCACCTGAAAAAGATCTTCGGCGACCTCGATGTTGCTAACCGGTCTCAGGCCATCGCCGCGGCGCGCTCGCGCGGGCTTCTGTGAGGCCCTGCAGCAGTTCGGGAGGAATGGAATCGCCATGCAGAAAATCGTCATCATCGGCGCGGGAGCGGCGGGCGTCAGCGCCGCGGCGGCGCTTCGCCAGAACGGATTCGACGGACAGATCACCGTGCTGGGCGAGGAACCCGCCCTGCCCTATCAACGCCCGCCGCTGTCCAAGGCCTGGCTGACGTCGGCCGACACGCCGCGGCCGACGCCGATCCGGCCGGCCGGGTTCTTTCAGGACAACCGCATCACGCTCGAACGCGGCCGCAAGGTCGTGCGGCTGGACCGCGAGGCCAGGCAGGTGACGATGCGCGACCGCGGCGCGATCGGCTACGACAAACTGATCCTGGCAACGGGGGCCAGCTCGCGCCCTATCAAAGTGCCCGGGGCGGGTCTAAAAAACGTATTCTACCTGCGCGATCTGGGCCATGCCGCCGCGCTGCGCGAGGCGCTCGGTCGCGCCGATTGCCGGACCGTCGCCATTGTTGGTGGTGGTGTGATCGGGCTCGAGGTCGGATCCGCCGCGATCGCGCGGGGCAAACAGGTGACCGTGGTCGAGGCCGCCGCCCGACCGATGGCGCGCGTCGCCTCGCCGGCGGTGACAAACCATGTTACCCGGAAGCTGAAGGCAGAAGGCGTCGCGTTCATCTTCAACGCGCGGGTCGAAGAAATCATGGGAAGAAACGGCCGGGCAACCGGCCTGCGGCTGGTCTCGGGGGCGCAGGTGCCTGCGGACATCGTCGTTGCCGGCATCGGTGCCTTGCCGAATGTCGGGCTTGCGGTGCAGGCCGGTCTGGGGTGTGACGGCGGAATCGTGGTCGATGGCGCCATGCTCACCACGGATCCCCATGTCTACGCTGTCGGCGACTGCGCGAGGGCCGTCAACCCCTTCTTCGGCGCGCCCATCCGGATCGAGACGATCCACAATGGCATGTCCCAGGCGCTGGTTGCTGCGGCCCATATCTGCGGCAAGCCGCTGCCACCCGCCGCTCCGCCGCGCTTCTGGTCGGACCTCAAGGGAATGAAGGTGCAGGGCCTTGGTATCGCCGCGGGCTACGACCGCCTTCAGGAAAGCACGAGCGAGGACGACGACGCCCGCGAGATCCGTCTGTTCTCCGGTGACCGGCTGGTCGCCGCCGAGACGGTGAACCTTCCGACCCGGCAGGCCGACCTGGCAAAGGCGCTTCGCCCGGTCTGAGTGGAGACTGGTCCGTCCGGCACTTCCGCTCCTCCATCTCCTTCAGGTCGCCCCCGAAGCAAACGCCTTGTCTCCGAGCCGGTCAGAATGGCGAGCGCCACGTCCTCGCGCGCCGAGACTTTCACCTATAGATCGCCCCAATGGCCGCGAAATGCGATGCGCTCGGTCATCCGGTGCGTGGCCCGGCGACAGCGATTCCACATACGTCCGCCGCCGATCTTTACCGCCCCTCACGACCGCCATGACGTCGGCCACATTTTCGCCGCGCGTGATCGCGTAACCACGAGCCGGGGTGAGCTTGATCGCTTCATCTCTTCGGCAACACGCGTGCGATCAATGATCGTGTATCCCGTCATCGCATCGAGTGGCGATTTTGCCATCGTCTCAGTGCGCCCCTTCGGCGGCTTGGCGGCAAGCAAGGCCTTGCCAATCGAGCTGGAGTGCAGCGGCTTCGGATCGCCAGGCCACGCAGTGTGGCGGATGTTCTGCTTTCCTTCGACACCGCGAGGTAGCAGTCTGCGGCAGTGTTGGCCGCGACCGCGATCATCGCACCGAGCTACGGCGCGCGATGGCCTTTCTCGCCTTGGTTCGCCAAACCAACGTACCCCTCGACGACGCGCTGGCGGGAGTTTGTCGCGCCGCAGCGGGTGCGTCAGATCGGCTGCGACGCCACGTGCGCACCGCTCGCTTTCATATCCGCGTTGGCCGAGGTGCTCCGGCTATCGCCATCCATCCCAAGATAAAATCAAACTCAGCTTCTGAACCTCCAGCGTCAGCTCCGACTATCACAGGTCATATTCGTCATGCAGCGCCTTCATCTTTCAATCGATCCTCGAGGACATGGCGCTGGACTTTGCCGCTGGTCGAACGCGGGAAATCCTCGAAGGCAATGAACCGGATCTCTCTCGGCCGTTTGTATCCGGCGAGTCGCTCCCCGCAGAGCCTCATGAGTTCATCGGCGAATATGTTTGCATCGTTACAAGCGACGAACGCTACTGGCCTTTCTCCCCATTTTGGATCACTGACCTTGACTACCGCAGCTTCTGAAACCGCCGGATGAGCCAGTAACACCCGCTCGATCTCGGCCGGATAAACATTTTCGCCTCCACTCTTGATCATGTATTTTACCCGGTCGACGAAATCCACGCGTCCGTCAGGAAGGCGCCGAAAGGTATCGCCCATGTGGAACATGCCGCCTCTGAAATCCACGGCGTTGGCTTCCGGCGCATTCCAATAGCCTGAAAAGAGCGTGGGTCCCCGGATCACCATTTCACCCGGCTCGCCGTCGGGCACGTCATTGTCCTGCGGATCGACCAGCCCAATCTCGCAAAATGACGAAATACGTTTGGCGAGATCGGTCGGCGTCACGCCGACCTCAATGACAGAACCACTTGCGGGCGGAAGACCGGTCTCAGTAGCGCCGAAGGAGTTTAGATAGGGAGCGTCAAGGAGGCGGGTCAACTCTGCAATTTGGTGCCGTGGCACAAGATCCGCCATAGCGCCACAAATCCTGATCCCCTTGATTGGTCCCGGATGGGCTTTCCGCGTCTCGATGAATGCATCGATCACGCCCGGCATCATCACCAGCCATCCGATCTTGCGGCTGGCCAATGCCATGTTGATCGCTTCTGGCTGGAAGCCGTTTATGATGACTACCGTACCGCCACGCATGAGTGTTGCCAGCATATGGTCGGTCGACGCCATGTGGAACATCGGCGCCCAGGCGACGAACGCATCAAGGGGGGCCAGCATCAATTCGGCGGCAAAAACCATCGCGCGCGCCACATGCGCGCGATGACTGATGAGCGCGCCCTTGGGCAGTCCCGTGGTCCCCGAGGTGAAAAGAATGGTCAGTCCCTGCTCATCGCTTTCAAGCATGGTGCCGAGACGAGGATCGGGGGCGGTCGAGGTGCTCATGCGGCTCCACTCAGGGCCGATTTCGATCACCGGCAATTGGGACACGACCGCGAACGATGCGTGTAATTCCGGCTCGACCACAGCCATCACCGGCTCCACCAGTTCGATGCAATGCTTGAGCTCGGCCGGCGCCAGCCGCCAGTTCAGGCAAGCAACGATCGCTCCGATCGCAGCTGCCGCCAGTTGCAGTTCCACATACTCGGGACAGTTATGCGAAAGGATCGCAATGCGGTCGCCAGGATTGATTCCTTTACCGAGAAGGGCGGAAGCGATCCGGTCGACCCGGTTCAGAAGGTCGCCATATGAAACGGTTAACCCGTCATAGTCGATCGCGGTGTAGGACGGCTGCCTTCGTGCACAGGTTCTGAACAGGCCATAGACGCTGGTCTGACCTGCAGCCATGACTTCATCCCGCATCGATTCCTCCCTTGATCGCTTCAGCAGTGGAAAGCCGCGCGCTGACCGATTTCCGCCCCGGCCGGGTCAGTGGACGCCAAGTGGCCCGACGTCATCTGGCATCGACCAGAGCCATTGACCAAGCGTTGCCCGAAAATGCAACGTCAGAACCTCCTCCGATAGGATATTTCAGATCACCAAGATGTTCCAACTCTGCCAGCCATTCATGCGCCTTGCATAAATCGACTATCCGCCCCGCAACGTATCTTGCTCGCCGCCCCGTCTTCTGCGGCGTGACACTATCCTCCAGATCAAGGGCAACCTGATACGCGCCGCCGAAATCCGCCTCGAGCAGAGCGCGGTCCACTCTACCGGCAGCGAGGAACGGAAGACGGATGGGCTTTCTGGTCATTAGGTTCGCTTAGAAAGAGGCGGCCTTCCGAGGTTGTGGATGTCGGGAGCGGATGTCTTCATCGAATTCCTCTGAAAATAACTCAATCTGCGCGCGGGCCGCTGGTTTCGAGGCTTTCCTCTTCGGCGCGCTGCCAGATCTCATAGGCGATCGGGTTTTCGCTCTCCTCCAGAATGTGGCCCACGAGGCCGATGGCACGTGCCATCACGCCGAAGCCGCGCACGATCTTCCAGGAAAAGCCGAACTCGCAGCAGATCGCTCCGATGGTCCCAGTGGCGTTGATCGGCAGCATCTTGCCGGAGCGTTTCTCAGCCGCGGTCTGGATTTTTTTGATCAGCTCGACATATTCGCCTGACAAGCCGTTTTCTGCTGCAATCTGAAACAGGCGCGGCGTGCGCGGATCGACAGGTTTGTGCACTGGATGGCCAAGACCCGGAACGATGGCCCTGCGGGCAGCAAACGCCTCCACGGTTTCGTCGGCGAGTTTGTCGAGATCCTGTCGGCTGCCGAGCTTATCGCGCGGCAGCGCCTCGTAGAGCATTTTAGAGGCGCCCTCCATTGAGCCGACGAATACGGTGCCGAGTCCGCACAGCCCCGCAGCCACCGCGGCCTGGAGCGCCTCGGGCGCGCCCATGTAGGTCATCCGTGCCGCCAGCGCCGAGGGCGTAATGCCATGTTCCACCAGCGTGATGACAATGGCATTGAACACCCTGCCTTCCTCAAGCGTCGGTTTGCGCCCGGTCAGTTGGAGAAATGCAAGATCCCCAAGGTTCATGTGCCCGAGAATCTCGTTCGGCAGATCCAGCCCGCGCACGCAGATTCTGTCAGGCGTGCTCCATGCGATCTTGGAGGAGATCTTTCTCTTGCGATTTGCCATCAGACCGGATCCCAGGAAAAGACGGCGGCGGAGACGTCGAGCGGGATAAAGTTCGCTTTGTCGGTCACCTTCTGCCTCGCAGTTTCGGTCTGGCCAGTGCCTTTCACGGAAACGCCCAGATCGTTGACTACAATTGCGGCTCCGACCTTCGCGGCTGCCAGTGCGATTTCCCGTCCGATGCCGCCGCCCGCCCCTGTGATCAGGACGACTTTTCCGTCGAGGACCTTGCTCATCTCGATCCTTGCTCAGCTTGCTTTGCGGTACTTGTCGAGCCCGCCGGAATGCATCACCCGGCCCATCAGCGGCGAGCCGATGATCTTTTCGGCGCAAACGGCAGCCGCGATCAGCTTGTCGAGGTCGATATCGGTCCGGATGCCTAGTTCATGGCAGAGAAACACGGCATCTTCGGTGCAGACATTTCCGGCCGCGCGCGCGTGGCCGTGACCGGCAAACGGGCAGCCGCCCAGTCCGGCGACGGAGCTCTCAAACATGTCAACGCCCATAGAAAGCGCAGCATAGAGGTTGGCTATTCCGAGGCCCCTTGTGTCGTGCAAGTGCATGCCGATGCGCGCGTCGGGCTTCATATCCCTAAGCGCTCCGATCATGCGCTTGATCGCCTCGGGATTGCCCCACCCCATCGTGTCGGCGACAACAAGGATCGGCAGCGGGATATTTTCTTCTGTGCAGAGATCGAGGATAAAGCGGAAATCGTCCAGGACCCGTTGCTGCGGGATCGGTCCTTCGAAGTTGCATCCGAATGCGGTCATCACGTACGCCGTGTCGACAGCGTGGCCCTCCTGCTTGTAGAGCTTCACCCATTCGCGCTGCTTTTCGCGCATCTCAATCGACGAAGCGTCGTTGTTCTTTCGCGAGAATGTGTCGGAGGGATAGAACAATAGCCGCGGATCGATGTCTACCTGATGCGCCGCAAGCGCCTTGCGGAAACCCTTGTCGTTCAGCCAGAGCGAGGTGTATCTCACGCCGGGCACCCGCTTGATGCGCTTAAACAGCTCCGCCGTATCCGCCATTTGGGGCACCTTTTGAGGATTGACGAAGCTGCCCACCTGAATCCGCTTCAACCCGGTCTCGCTGAGCATATCGATTAGTTCAATCCGCTCTTCGATCGGATGGATCTTCTTCTCGATCTGGAACCCTTCACGCGGCCCTTCTTCCCTGAACTCGACAAATTTCGGAAAATCGCTCATGAACCCTCGCTATCTATGGGAGCTATCTCGGCGATTGGCTGCCCCCGGTCCACCATCGCGCCTTGCGAGATGGATATACTTTTCGCCACCCCCGAAACCATCGCCTTGATTGAGATTTCGAGCTTCATCGATTCCAGGATTGCCACGACCTCGCCAGCCGCCACAGGGGCGCCCTCGCGGACCAGCACCTTCACGATTGTGCCGGTCAGAGGCGATAAGAGAGTACGGTCCGCGGCGCTGTCGATCTCGGCGAAGGCAAGCGGCGGTGCGGCCTGGAACAGGTGACGTCCGTCGGGCGTGTCGATCTCAATCGTCTCACCGTTGATCCGCGTGGTGATCATCGTCGTTTCACCATCCTGCGTGATCTGCCAGTGGCCACACCGAAGCTCAGCTGCGGTCAGAGCCAGCGGGGTCGCGTCGGCCCCATAGACGACAAAGCGCCCATCGCTTCCCACCGGACTGACACGCAGCTCTTCGCCCTGCGCGCCCGGACGGGCCAGCATCACGCGCTGCCCAGCTTCTGCCAGACCGCCACCAAGACCTAGCCGCCAGCCGGTGAACCGATCGCGGTTGCGCCAAGGGTTGGGATCGCCATTGGCGCGACCGCGGGTGACGAACAGGACGCCGGCCGCCGCCTGCCACAGGCGCGCATCCGACCGCTGCGGCGCGGCGGTCAGCGCCTCGATGCGATGGTCGATCCAGCGGGTGTGGACCTCCATCCGCGCGAAATCGGCGTCGCGGGCCAGCGCGGCAAGGAAGGCGCGGTTGGTCTCAACCCCGTCCACCGCCACATGATCCAGCACCCGCGCCAGGCGCGCCAGCGCGGTTTTCCGATTGGGACCGTGGATGATCAGCTTTGCGATCATTGGATCGTAGAATGGGCTGACGCTGTCGCCTATTTCGACCCCGCTGTCGATACGGAGATCACCGGGCAGCGAGAGCACGGTGATCCGCCCTGTCGAGGGGGCGAACTGCATCGTCGGATCCTCGGCATAGAGCCGCGCCTCCACGGCATGGCCGGTGCAGGTGATCTGATCCTGCGTCAGGCCCAGACCTGCGCCCTCTGCGATGCGCAGTTGCAGCGCCACCAGGTCTAGCCCGGTGACCGCCTCCGTCACGGGATGTTCAACTTGAATCCGGGGATTGACTTCGAGGAAAAAATACTTCTCGCCCGTCACCAGGAATTCGATGGTGCCAAGCCCGCGATAGTTGAGTGCCTCGGCAAGCCGGACCGCGTCCTGCGCGATCCGGTCCAGAAGCGGTCGCGGCAGGCCCCAGGCGGGAGCTTCTTCAATCACCTTCTGGTGGCGGCGTTGAAGCGTGCAATCGCGTTCGAAGAGATGCACGACATGGCCGTTGCCGTCTCCCGCGACCTGCACCTCGACATGGCGAGCCGCTGGCAAGAAGCGCTCCAGCAAAAGCCCCTCAGAGCCGAAGGTGGACTTTGCCTCGCGCAACGCGCCTTCGATGTCGGCAGCCAGTGTAACTTCGTTCTCGACCAGGCGCTGACCGCGCCCGCCACCGCCACCGACGGCCTTTAGCAGGACCGGCGGGCCAATTTCGCGCACCGCTTGGGCAATCTGGACGGGATCCGACATTACACGCTCGACGCCAGGAATCACCGGCACCCCCGCCTCGATCGCGGCCTTCTTGGCGCTGGCCTTGTCGCCAAACCGCTCCAGCGTTCCAGCTGTGGGGCCGACGAAGATCATGCCGGCGGCTTCGACCGCGCGAGCGAAGTCGGCATTTTCCGCCAAGAAGCCATAGCCGGGATGGATTGCATCTGCGCCGGCTTGCCGGGCGGCCGCGATCACCGCGTCAATCCGCAGATAGCTTTCGGCAGCCGGCCCGGCGCCGATCCGCAGCGACCGACCGATTTCGCGCACATGCAGAGCCTTGGCGTCGGCATCGGAATGCACGCCGACCGGGATGATCCCGAGCCCACGTGCCGTGCGCGCGATCCGGCAGGCGATTTCGCCGCGGTTGGCAATGAGAAGGGTTTTAATACGCATGGTGTCTCGGCCCTAAAACCGGAAAACGCCAAAGTGGCTCTCAGCTTTCGGGCGCCGCGAAGCTACGTCCAGCAACAGCGCAAGCACATCACGTGTCTCGGCAGGTTCGATCACGTTGTCGATCCACAGGTGCGAGGCGAAGTTGTAGGCGTCTTGAAAGGTCTCGTATTCACGGCGGATTGGAGCCTTGAACGCCTCTTCCTCTTCCGGCGTCCAGTTCTTGCCCTCGCGTTCATTGATCTGGGCGCGCACCTGGGCCAGCACGCTCGCCGCCTGCTCTGGTCCCATGATGGCCGCGCGACCGTTCGGCCAAGCGAACATGGCGTCGGGCTGGAACGGCCGGCCCAACATGGCGAGGTAGCCCGCGCCGTAGGAGCCGCCGGTGATCACCGTGAATTTCGGCACGCGGGCCGACGACATGGCGGTGATCATCTTGGCGCCCGCCTTGGCGATGCCCGCCTGCTCCACCTCGCGGCCGACCATGAAGCCATTGACGTCAGCGAGGAAGACCAGCGGAATGTCGCGCTGTACGCAAAGATTTATGAAATGCGTCGCCTTCAGAGCTGCCTCGACAAAGAGCACTCCGCTGTTGGCCAGGATGCCGACCTCGTGGCCGTGAATGCGGGCCCAGCCGGTTATCAGCGTGTCGCCATAAAGCGGCTTGAACTCGTGCAATTCGCTGCCATCGATCAGCCGGGCGACGATCTCGCGGTTCTCGGTCGGCACTTTGGCGTCGCGGCTGATGATGCCGTAGATCTCCTCAACGGGATAAGCTGGAGGCTTCGGTACGGCAGGGGTCTTGCGTGGACTGGCCTTGTCACCCAGATGCGCCACGATCTGCCGGGTGATCGCGAGCGCATGGGCGTCATTCTCGGCCAGGTGGTCGGTCACACCGGAGATCGAGCAGTGCATCTTGCCGCCGCCCAAGGTCTCGGCATCGACTTTCTCGCCAGTCGCGGCAAACGTCAATTCGGGGCCGCCGAGATACATGAAACCTTGGCCCCGCACGATTACCACCTCGTCGCATAGTGCTGGGATATAGGCGCCGCCCGCGGTACAAGGCCCCATCACCACGGCAATCTGTGGAATGCCATCGCCCGACATGCCCACCTGGTTGTGGAAGATCGAGCCGAACTGTCCCTCGTCGGGGAAGATGTTTGCCTGCTCGGGCAGGAAGGCACCTCCGCTGTCAACCAGCGTGATCACCGGCAGCCGGTTGTTCCAGGCGATGCGCTGGGCGCGCACGTGTTTCTTGCAGGTCATGCCGAAATACGTGCCGCCCTTTACCGTCGCGTCGTTGGCAATGATCATGCAGTGCCGGCCCTCGATCATGCCGATGCCGGTAATGATGCTGGCTCCGGGGGGGACGTCGTCATATTTGTTCAATCCGGCAAGCTCACCCAGTTCCAGAAAGGGCGTGCCTGGATCGAGCAGCCGTTCGACGCGATCACGCGGCAGAACCTTGCCCCTTTCTTCATGTCGCTCGCGTGCTTTCAGCGGTCCGCCGGCGCGTTGCGACAGCCGAAGTTCGTGCAGCTTTTTGATTTTCGCGCGGTAGTGCGCCTCATTGGTCCGGAAATCCTCCGACCTCGTGTCAAGAAGCGATTTAAGAATTGTCATGGCAGATCGGGGTACTTGCGAAGAGTAAGCGCAACCTTCGCCGCGCCGGGCTTCTCGAATGTGTCGGGTTTGACGATGCGCACGTCGGCCTTGAACACCAGCGCATCGCGCAAGCGCATCTCGATCTTGTCTTTTAGTTCGTCGTCCTTGCTGGCCGGACGGTGCGGTCCGCGTTCGACGATCACCTTCAGCGCCGACTGCGTCGTGTGCCCCTCGAAATCGGCGACAACGCGCACCACCCCGTTGGTCTCGGGCATCATTTCGTTGATGAGGCTGTGGATGGCCGAGGGGAAGACGTTGGCGCCGCGGACGATCAGCATGTCGTCCGTACGACCGATACAGCGGATCTTTGGCCCGGTTCGCCCGCACGAGCAGCTGGTGCCCAGGACCTCGATATAGTCGCCGGAGCGGAAGCGTAGAAGCGGGCTCGCTTTCCGGCCTATCGCCGAATAGACCATCTCACCACGCGCGCCGTCCTCGAAAGGGATAATTATGCCGGTGTCAGGGTCGAGCAGCTCGGTAATAATGAAGTCCATGTTGACCATGTGCATGCCCGATTGTTCGTCGCACTCGGCCCAGTAGGTCACGCCAAGGTCGGTGCCACCCAGCATCTCGGTGCATTTCGCACCCCAGAGTTCCTCGATGCGGCGACGGATGGTGGGGATGCCGCCACCCGGTTCGCCACCCACGATAACCCGCTCGACCCCCAGATCGGACGCCTGGATACCTAGGATCTCAGGTACCTTCTCGCCGAGGTGCAGGACGAAGTTCGGCGCTCCGACAACGCAGCGCGGGCGGATGTCGGCGCAGGCCCTGACGAGCCGGTCGGCTCCCCCGTCGGCGCCAATTGGAATATCGATGGCGCCCATGTATTGCAGAGCCTGCATGACCGGGATGCCGCCGACAAAGCCTTTGGCCAGCGAGAAGGCGTGCAGCACCACGTCGCCGGGCCGCACGCCGTTGGCGAAGAAACAGCGTGCGGACATTTCATGCCACATTAAGGCGTCGGATTCGGTCAGAGCCACGTAAGATGGGCTGCCTGTGGTACCGGATGACGCCTGCATCTGAATGAGGTCTTCGGGCTTCGCCGCGAGGTGGAGGCCGAAGGGCTTGCGAGCGGCAAGACTGTCGCGGATCTCCGCTTTGAACGTGTAGGGCAGCTTCTGCAGATCCTCGATAGTGCGCACGTCGTTGAAGCTGACACCGGCCGCGCCCAGCTTCTTCTGGTAGAATTCCGAGTTGGCCTGCAGATAGGTCATCTGCGTAATGAGCTTTTCTTCCTGAATGCGCCGGATTTCGTCGAGCGGGGTCGTTTCAATGGCGTGCCAGCAGCGCGCGCTCGACTTTGCGTAAGCGTCCGCCCGCCGGAATCGCATACCAAAATTCATTGCTCAGCCTCCTTGCCGATCCGCCGCGTTCAGTAGGACCGTGGCAGGCCCATGACCTTCTCGCCGATGAAACTCAGACACAGCTCGCGGTTGACCGGCGCAGTGCGCAGCAAGCGCACCAGCGGGTATAGCTCATAGATGCCGGTATCCTCGGTAAACCCGGAGCCGCCATGAGCCTGGAGCGCCGCATCGACTGCCTCGATGCCCGCCTCTGCCGCGGCGTATTTCGCCATATTGGACGAGGCGCCGGCGGGCAGGTGGCTATCGAATTCCCAGGCCGCGCGGCGGGTCATGAGGCTCGCCATTTCGACCGCGGTATAGGCCTTGGCCATCGGGTGTTGCACACCCTGGTGCGCACCGATCGGCTGGCCAAAGACGTTGCGCTCCGACGCATAGGCGACGCCCTTGTTCAGCGCAAATCGGCCAATTCCGCAGCATAGTGCCGCCAGGATGATGCGCTCGGGATTGAGCGAGTCGAAGAGAATCGAGAAGCCTTCGTCCACTTGGCCCACAACGTCCTCAGGACCAAGATCGACCTCGTCGAAGAACAGTGTCCATTGCTCCTCGGGCAGCGGAATCGAAACCTTTACTCGCTGCTTGTTGACGCCTTTCTTTTTCAGATCGACGGCAAAAAGTGTGAAGCCATCGGTCTTGCGTTTGACTTCCTCGTGCGGCTTGGTACGTGCCACCACCAGGCAGTAGTCCGCAATATCAGCGCCGGTGATAAAGGTCTTTTCGCCCGACAGTGAAAAACGGTTGCCTCTTTGCCTCGCCAAGGTGCGAGCCTTGATCGTGTTCGATCCAGCTCCCGGCTCCGTGATCGCAAAGCAGAATTGGATTTCGCCGCGACACGCCCGCGGCAGGAGCTCTTTCTTCTGGAACTCGCTTCCATGGTTCGCAATATGCGCCAGAGACATGGTCGGTCCTACAACCATCATCAAAAGCGGAATACCGTGATTGGCCGTGCCCTCCATGAAAAGAGCCATCTCAGTCATGCCGAGGCCGGCCCCGCCGTACTCTTGAGGCACCATGAGCCCCAGAAACCCATCATCGGCGATCTTGGAGAACATCTCCCGCGGAAAAGCATGCCGACGCGCATGATCGAGCCAATAGGCGTTGTCGAAGCGCTGCGCCAGCTGGGCGCCGTATTCGTAAATCTGGCGCTGCTCATCGTTCAAGTTGAAATCCATGGTGAACCCCGACGCGACGTTATTGTTCGAATCTCGGCTCGCGGCGATTGGCGAAGGCCGAAAGTCCCTCGGTCGCGTCCGCTCCCGGCAGGTGGCGTAACGCAGCATCGCGCTCAAGTCGCATACTTTGATCGAGCGTCAATTCCAGACCGTCGCGACCCAGCCGTTTCATCTCCGCAATGCCCTGCCGAGAGCGCGTGTCGATCTTCTGGCAGTAGGCCAACGCCGCGCTTCGAAGTTCATCATCGGCCACGACGTAGTTCACGAGTCCGACCCCCTTCGCCTCCTCCGCCTTCAGCCAACGCGCCGAGAACATCAGATCGAGCGCTCGGCGCAGTCCCATGAGGCGGACCAGTCGCTGACTGCCGCCCCAACCCGGAATGAGGCCGAACTGCGCATGCTGATCGCCAAACTGGGCGGTCTCGGCCGCGAAGCAGACATCGCACGACAACATCAATTCGATCCCCCCCGCCAGGCACAGCCCCTGAACCGCCACGACCACCGGTAGGGGACTCTGCTCGAGCCGGCGCAACACGCCCATGCCGAAGCCAATGAAGTGGTCGAGCGCCACCGGATCGTCAATCTTGCCCTTGACTTCGACGAGGTCAGCACCGGTGCAAAAATGTTTGCCCTGTGCGCAGATCAGGATAGCCCGGACCGAACGGTCGGCCTCGAATTTCGCACGCGCGATATCGATAAGCTCATGCACCTCGAGCGAGAGACAGTTGAACTTCTCCGGCCGGCTCAGCTCGATGATCCCGGTGCTGCCTTCGGTTCGGATATTGACTGGGACGCTCATTTCGCCGCCCCCTTCGCTCTCTTGTCATATTGGAGCGCCACACGCCCAACCCTCTCGCGCGCGATGACGAGCTTCTGGATTTGGGCCGTACCGTCGCCGATTTGGAGCCCGAGCACGTCGTTGTAACGCTGGTGGTGTGGTAGATCCGTCGTGTAGCCGTAGTGCCCGTGCAAAATCAGGCACTGCTGCATGATCTCGCAGGCCGTCTTTGGCACATACCATTTGCACATGGCCGCCTCGGCCGTATGCGGCATGTTGCGATCGCGGAGATCGAGGGTGTAATAACAAAGCTGGCGCATCATCGTCAGTTGCGTCTCGGCCTCCGCGAGCGGGAAGGTGACGCCCTGATATTGGGCCAACGGCGCGCCGAACGCCTCGCGTTGTTGCACATAGGCCCAGGTCTCGTCGACAGAGGCCTGCGCCGGACCGATGCACTCCAGCCCGATCAACGCGCGGCTGTAGTCAAAACCGGCCATGATGGTCCCGAAGGCACGGTCCTGTTCACCCATCAGACATTCAGCCGGCACAGGGACATCATCGAAGAAAACCGAGCCGCGACCGACCGGCTTAGTACCGATATCGTCGAAATGGGTCCGCTTGATACCTTTTTCCGCCAAGTTGACAAAAAACGCGCTGACGCCACGCGACCCGCCTTGGGGATCGCCGGTGCGGGCGAAGACAACAGCAGCGTCTGCCTGCGCGGCAAAGCTCATCGAGGTCTTTTCGCCATTCAGCCGCCAGCCATTGCCGGACTTCTCGGCGCGGAGCTGAAGATTCGCCGCATCCGAACCGCCCCGCGGCTCGGTAAGGCCAAGTCCAATCACCGCGTCCCCCGCAATCACGCGCGGCACCCAATCGCGCGCGATGTCCTCCGATGCGTGTTTTGCAACCATCCCGCCCATGAGCGAGCCCAGGAGTTGCACGTAGCTGACGTTGAAATCGGCATAGGCGATTTGTTCGGTGATCAAACCGGCGGTGACGGAGCTTTCACCCATTCCGCCAAGCTTCTCGGGAAGATCCGGCCCAATCAGACCGAGTGAGCCCATTTCCCGGATTAGTTCCCGATCGAGGACATGGCCTTTGGCGCGTTTTTGATAGCCATCGGCCAATCGTTCGCGCGCAAAGCGCCGCGCTACCTCCCGAAAGGCGAGCTGATCTTCGGTCGGCTGAAATGGCATTGAATGATCCTCCCGCGAAGCGTCTTAAATCGACTTTGCAGGAAACCTAACAAACGTTAGAATAGACGGCAAGTGCCAAGGGAGGAAAATTATGAACACGACGGTTTCGTCGACCTACGCCAGAGTGCTTTCACCGCTCAAGGTCGGGCGCCACGAAATGCGCAACCGGATCATCATGGGTTCAATGCACACCAAGCTCGAGTGCAAGCCCGACCCGATCGCCGCGCAACTTGCCTTCTATGTCGAACGTGCGCGGGGCGGCGTTGCGCTCATCGTCACTGGCGGGTTTTCGCCTAACGCCGAAGGCGTGCTTGACGATCAAGGACCGCGGCTTGACGATCCCGAAGAGGCTCAGGCGCTTCGCCCGATTTGCGATGCAGTACATCACGAGGGCGCTCTCATCTGCGCGCAACTCCTTCATGCAGGGCGCTATGCAAAGATTGCGGGCTGCGTAGCGCCTTCCCCAATTCGAGCACCAATCAATCGCCACATCCCGCGCGAGATGACTGATAGCGACATCCTCCGCACAATCAGCCAATTCGCCGAAGCGGCAGCGAACGCGCAGGCAGCAGGCTTTGACGGCGTGGAAATCATGGGTTCCGAGGGCTATCTCATCAACGAATTCACGGTGACTCACACCAACAAGCGCGAAGATGCCTGGGGCGGCAGCGCTGAGAACCGCCATCGTTTTCCGGTCGAGGTGGTACGCGCGGTGCGTCAGCGCTGCGGTCCGGATCTACTGATCATCTATCGTATTTCGGCTGCCGATCTGATCGAGGGCGGCGCACCGGCGGATGAGATCGCCGCCCTTGCTCGCAAGGTCGAGGCTGCCGGCGCCGACATCATCAACACTGGCATTGGCTGGCACGAGGCCCGCGTGCCGACGATAGCCTATCCGGTGCCGCGAGGAGCTTGGCGCAAGGCCGCCGCGCGGGTCCGCGCCGCCGTCTCCATCCCCGTTGTTGCATCGAACCGTATCAGCACCGCTGACATGGCCGAGGACATCCTCGAAAGCGGCGATGCGGATCTGATCTCTATGGCGCGGCCAATGCTCGCCGATCCGTTTTTCGTCAACAAGATCAGAGAAGGACGAGTAGACGAGATCAACACCTGCATCGCCTGCAATCAGGCTTGCCTGGACTATATCTTCTCTGGCCGCACGGTAAGTTGCCTTGTAAATCCTCGCGCTGGTCGCGAATCCGAGCTGCGCGATACGCCCGCCGAGGTCCGCAAAAAGATTGCGGTGGTAGGCGGTGGCGCGGCGGGAATGGCTACTGCTGCGGAAGCCGCGCGGCTCGGCCACGCCGTTATGTTGTTCGAGGCTACCCAAGCGCTCGGTGGACAGCTCACGCTCGCCCGCGCTGTACCCGGCAAGAGCGAGTTCGACGATACCCTGCGCTACTTCCGCCGCCAGATGGACAAGCACGGGGTCGAGCTACATCTGGGCCAACGCGCCACCGAAGAGGATCTGGGCGGTTTCGATCATGTGGTGGTCGCCACCGGCGTCAGCCCCCGCATCCCCCATCTGCCGGGCATTGATCACCCCAAGGTGGCAACCTATGCGGAAATCCTGTCCGGCGCACGGGTCGCGGGAAAGACCGTCGCCATCATGGGCGCCGGCGGTATCGGCTTCGACGTGGCCGAGTTTCTTGTCACTCCCGCCGCCGAGGCTAACGGCAGCGAGGCTTTTTTCGACACTTGGGGCGTGGATGGAAATTTCTCCGCGCCGGGCGCGCTCAAGGCTGATCCGCAGGCGCCGGTGGGCGGTACCCGCAAAGTCGTCATGCTGCAGCGTAAGACCTCTAAGCCGGGGGACGGGCTTGGCGTTTCCACAGGCTGGATCCTTCGCAACGCGCTCCGCAAATACGGCGTCGAGATGTTGGGCGGCGTCAGCTATGAACGGATCGGCGATGAGGGCCTACACATCGTGATCGATGGCCGTCGCCAGGTCGTCGCGGCCGACACGATCGTGCTTTGCACCGGGCAGGAATCTAACCGCGCGCTTCATGCCGTACTGGTTGAGCGCGGTATTCCGGCCGCTGTCGTCGGAGGCGCCAAGGAGGCCGCTGAACTGGACGCTTTGCGCGCGATTGACGAGGGCATCCGGCTGGCACAATCGCTTTAAGGGTGGATGATATCGGCTGTTGACATTGGTCTATGGTCAATAGTCTAGCCCGCTCGCTGCGGGCCGTCGGCATTGCATCCAAGCTTTCGAGAGGAATCCCGTTGGGGCACCGGGCCTGGATGGATCGATCGACAATGCCAAAGCGAGCGGATCCTCTCGGCGGGGGCGGTCGATGAATTGCAGCCTGTCGCTCCCCTCCAAGACGGTGTTCAGCGGCCTTTGTTCCTCAATGCAGCGATGGGAGCAATGACCTCGGGATTCTGCAACGGCGACAGGTCGCCCGGGTTCTCGCCCAGAAACGCCGCGCGGACGACGCGGCGCATGGTCTTCATACTGCGAGTCTTCGGCAGCGCCTCGACAAAATGGATTTCGCGGGCGGAAAGATTGGGAGACCGCGGCGGCTACATTGTCCTTCAATCGCTCCACCAAGGTACCGTCGGTTTTCACGCCGGCGGCGAGGACGCAGACACAGACCACAGCGAGGCCCTTTAGATCATCCGGCGCCGCAATTGCAGCGGCGTCGATCACACTATCAGTGGCGGTTAGTGCGGCCTCGATCTCGGTCGGGCCGATACGCTTGCCGGCAATGTTGAGTGTGTCGTCCGAACGGCCGAGAATGAACCATGTTCCGTCGGAATCGCGGCGCGCCCAATCGCCATGCCGCCAAACGCCGGGGTAATCGGACCAGTAGGTCTCGAGATATCGCGAGCGATCCCGCCAGATCGTCGGGGTCAGGCCCAGCGGCGGCTTGGTGACCACCAACTCGCCCACCTCGCCGTCCCCGGCCTCGGACCCATCCGGTCGTAGCACCTTGGCCCCGACGCCCAACGCCTCGCCGGAAAAGCCGCAGGGCCGCAACATGTGCAGCACGGTCGACGTCAGGATTGCGCCAAAAAGCTCAGTCCCGCCGGAGATGTTGAGTGGCACCGCCCTGTGGCGGCAGATGTGTTCCAGATGCCAGAACCAGGCATCCTCGGTCCAGGGTTCGCCGGTGGAAGCGACGATGCGCAGTGCGGAGAGATTGTACCGCGCCAGCGGACCGGGATCGCTTCTCATAAACTGTCGCACCAACGTGGGCGCGACGCCAAGATGGGTAACGCCGTGTTCGCTCGCGAGGCGCAGCAGGCGAAATGGATCGTCCGGCATGGAGGGCGCCCCTTCGGCCAGCACCAGTGTCGCACCTGCCAGAAGCGTCGAGATCAGGGTCAGCGGGCCCATGACCCAGCCCATATCGGTCATCCACAGGTGCCGGTCCTCGCGCTTCAAGTCGAGGCACAACAAGAAATTGGTCGTTGCCGCCGCCTGCACACCGAGATGCGTGTGAACCACCCCCTTGGGCCGACCGGTTGTCTCAGACGTGTAGGCAATCATCAGCGGCGCCTCTGATGCAACCGGAACGGGTGCAAAATCCGCCTTTGCGGCCCCGACTGTGGCAGCCCAGTCCAGATCCCGCCGTGGGTCGGCAGCGCTGCCGCCGAAACGGCGCAGGCTGATCACCGTGTGCACGCTGGATACGTCGGCCAGAGCCTCAACCAGCACGGATTCCATGGGAACAGGCTTGCCGCGCCGCCTAGTCGCATCGGCCGTCAAAACCGCTTTGGCCGCGCAGTCGTTCAAGCGTGCCGCCACGGCCGGCGCCGGGTATCCGGAGAACAGGGGTACGGCGATGGCGCCGAGCCTCGCAACGCCCAGGAGGGCCGCTTCGATCTCGGGCACCATCGGCATGTAGATGCCAACCGCATCACCCGCGCCGACGCCGCGGGCGGCCAGGGCGCTGGCAACCCGGGCGCTTTCGCAGGCGAGTTCGCGGTAGGTCCAGACGCGCCGTTCCCCGTCTTCGCCGATCCAGTCGATGGCGGCTTTTTCCCCGAGCCCAACTTCGATACGAGCGTCAAGGCAAGTCTCGGTGAGGTTGAGAGTGGCGTCCGCGGCCCAACGGATTCCGGCTGGCCCACCGCTCACGTCCCGCAACGTTCGGTAACGACGCAAAAACCTATGTTCGCAAGATCGAGAATTTGTGACCAGAACCAATCGGGGTCGGCGTCGGCCCGCGCGACGAGACTTTCGTAATCTGTCAGGCCGCAGCGCTTGAGAAAAGCTCTGATCGCGCTGCCGTCCTGGATGTCTTTAGATGGCGTAAACATACCATTTCATCCGATACGGTATCTCGGCACGGTCCGGCCGTATCAATCCGCAAGTTGAGGGCGCCGCCGTCGCGCACGTCATCCATGCATCGTCAGCCCGCCGGAGACCGAAATCACTTGGCCGGTGATGAAACCAGCGTCGTCGGAGGCAAGGAAGCAGATGATCCCCGGGTAGTCGGTCGGTTGCGCGAGCCGCCTCATCGGAATGGAACGCTTGAGACCTTCCGCGATTTTCTCGCCACCTTCGCCCTTTGAGAATTCGGCGAAAAGCGGTGTGTCGGTCGGCCCTGGGGCCACGGCATTGAGCTGTATTCCCTTGCGCGCCAATTCCCGCGCCACTGTCTTGGTGAAGGCAATAATGCCGCCCTTGCAGGCCGAGTAAACAGCTTCGCCTGAGGAGCCAACGCGGCCCGCGTCGGAACTAATATTGACCACGCGCCCGCCTCCGTTTCTAACCATGCCCGGAAGTACCGCGTGATGCATGTTCAGCGGACCGTAGAGGTTAATGTCAATAACCTTTTTCCAAAGTGTCGCGTCGGATTCCAGGAAAAGTCGAGGTACGTCCCAGCCGGCATTGTTGACCAGAACATCGACGGGTCCGACTTTCTCCACTTCGGCCACAGCCGCATCGACTGCCGCACGGTCGGTGATGTCAACGGCGTAGGCAGTGGCTTTGCCACCTGCATCCTTTATGATTTTCACTGTTTCGGCCGCACCCGCGGCATTGATGTCGAAAACGGCGACCTCGCTGCCTTCTTCGGCAAATCGCTTGCAGACCTCGCGTCCGATCCCGCTGCCGCCGCCGGTTACGATTGTCCGCTTCCCTTTGAGCCCGCGCATGGTTATCACCCCTCCCTTCCGCGGATACGCCATCGGTGTTCTACCTTGGCGACCAAATTCTAACGTATGTTAGATTATCGCACTTGCTATTTCGATGTCTAGAGGCAAATTACACAATATGAATTCGCCCTCACCGCAGCTTGGAACTACTGGAAAGAATCATGGCAAGTCGGAGCAGACGCGCGCCCTCATCCTGAGCGCCGCCGCGAAGCTATTTCGAGATGAAGGATACGATGCCACGACGCTCCGCAAGATCGCGAAGGCTGCGCGTATGGAGGCGGGTAGCCTATATTATCACTTTGCGTCGAAGGAGGCGATCTTCGACGAAATCCTTCGATTGGGGGTACGGCACGTTTTCGACGCCGTACAGAAGGTCCGAGAGGATTGCCGGCTCTCCGGCAGGGATTTCCGCCAGACATTCGCCTTGATGATCGACGCGCACTTGACGTATTTCCTGAAAGAAAGTGATTTCACTTCGGCAAATATCCGAAATTACTCGAGGCTTCCTCAGGACATGCGCGTGGCCCATCGACCACTGCGCCAAGCCTACACCTCCGTGTGGGACAATTTCTTGGCAGAGGCTCAAACGGCCGGGGACATTCGGAGCGACATCAAAGTCGTACCGCTGCGACAGTTCGTGCTGGGAGCAATGAATTGGACAGTCGAATGGTATGATGCGACGCGCTATCCCGTAAGCATGCTGTCTGAGCGCTTGTGTAAACTTCTTTTGGACGGAATGTCCATCGCACGCGGCATGCCATTGAAACAGCCAGCTCCAATCGAACTGGAAACCCTGGACCTGATTGATTCCGACGACAGCAAATCATCCCGCACCCGCGTCCAAGTGCTCTCCGCTGCAGCGCGAATTTTTCGCGACAGAGGGTACAAGGCCGCAACAATGCGAGATATCGCGCAAGAAGCCGGCATGGAAGCAGGCAGCATCTATTATCATTTTAGTTCAAAGGATGAGATACTCGACGAAGTGCTCGATATCGGATTGCGAGCGGTCTTGCGCGGAATGTCGGCGACCATTTCGAAGACACATCAGTTTCCCGATCACCGCAGCCGGATCGCCGCCGCGATCCGTACCCATATGGAGTACCTCTTTCGTTTGAGCGAATTTACGTCTGCGAATATCCGCATCTACGGGCAGCTACCCAAGAAGGTGCGAGCACGTCATCAGCCAATACGACACAAATACGCGAACCTTTGGGATGACTGCTTACGCAAAGCGCAGGAAGCGGGTGAGCTGCGCTCCGATATCAAGGTTGTGCCTTTGCGGCAGGCCATGCTGGGAGCGCTCAACTGGACTGTAGAGTGGTTCAATCCCGAAAAGGGCCAACGCGATGGATACTATTCGCTGTCTGAACTGATTGTGATGTTGCAGAGCCTGCTGTTGGATGGCCTTCAGTACGATGCCGGTCCTTCGTTTCATCATCGCGACTTGCCCTCCACGAGCAAACGAACGAGGCGGCGTGCCTTGCGCGCTGGATCTCACGCCGGCTAAGCGTCTTTCTTGTTTACAATCAGCGACGCGTTCTCCTCCAGGATATCGATAAATTCCACGCCATCGGCCCGAATTCGTGCGCTGGTGGCAAAAGCTTCGATGGCGCGTGTTTGGGCCATGATACGATCGGCGCCGGGCTCGGCGACGAGCAAGAGGCGCACGGTATCCCGATCGTTCTCGCATGTCACAACCGCCTGGGCGGCGCGCACGCCCGGGGTCGCGATAACCACCTCTTCGATGGCGCGGGGGTAAACGAAAATCTCGCGGACTTTTACGGCCGCGCCGACTCGTCCCTGCAAGGCCGAAAGACGCGTAACGCGACCATCTCCATCACTCTCAAGAGCGAAGCTGCTATCTCCAGTGCCGAAGCGGATCATCGGCCAGTTGGCATCGCGTGCGGTCACCACGATCTCACCGGTTTCGCCGGCGGCCAAGGGTTCCCCACTGATGGGATCGCAGATCTGCACCACGTGATTGGGATGCACAACATACCCCTCGCCGTCATCCTCATAAGCTACAAGACCCAGATCGGCCGTCGCATAGGCGGCCCAGGTTGTAACACCATAGTCCGCTTCGATACGACGCCGTTTCGCCATCCAGTCGCCCATCTCGCCGCCGAGGAATGCTGATCTGACCTTCCAAGCGTTCCGCCCATACGTCTCGATTACCGCATCCGCCAATGTAAGGAAGAATGCCGTGCTGGCGCAGACCGCGGTAACCCCGGTTTCAACGATGATCTGCGCCTGCAGCTCACGGTTTCCCGTACCACCGGGAATGACAGTCGCGCCGACTGCACGCGCCGCTTCGTCGAACAGAAGACCTGCCGGGACCAGATGATAGGACCATGTGTTCAGGATGAGATCGCCCACCGTGATCCCCGCAGCCTTGAACAGCTCCTCGAGGCCGTGCCCGCCACCTCCCGACAATGAAGGCTCGAAGATCGGTCCGGGCGACACATAGATCCGCGACAGGCTTTCGGGATCGGCTGCGAGAAAGCCTCCGAAGGGCGGATTGTCCCTTTGGAGTGCCAGGAGCTGTTCTTTCTTCAGAACCGGCAGGCGAGAGAGATCCCTCAATGATCTGATGCTTGCCGGGTCGAAATCAGCCGCATCGAAGCGTGCCTTTAGGCCGGGTGCCTTACGTGCCGCCTGGCCATAGGCTGCAGCGATCTCCCGGTAAATCGCGTCGGGCATATGCTTGCTACCTCTCTCCCGCGCAAACTAAATAGGGCAGTCCTTGCGAAAATTCGGAGCGCGCTTCTCCCGATGTGACAGCACGCCTTCCTTGACGTCAGGGCCCATGAAACCCAGCATCTCGAACGCAGTGGAAGCGTCGAAGATTGGCCCGGCCTGGCGCAACCAGTTATTTAGTGAATACTTTGTCCAGCGGATCGCGCTTTGCGCGCCGTTTGCCAACTCGACCGCGGTGTCGAGAGCGACTTGCTGCAGTTGATCATCGTCGACACACATGGATACCAAGCCAATGCGCTCGGCCTCTTCGCCGGAGATTGCCTTGCACGTCAGAAGATAATACTTTGCCTTTGCCATGCCGCAGAGCAGCGGCCAAATGATCGCCGCTACGTCACCTGCGGCAACCCCCAGGCGAGGGTGCCCGTCAACAATCTTGGCTCGCTTGCCTGCGATCGACACGTCAGCCAGAATTCCGACAACGAGCCCCGCACCCGCGGCTGGGCCATTGATCGCCGAGATGATAGGCTTGTTGCAATTGATGATGTTGTAGACGAGATCCTTGGCTTCCTTCCAGGTTCTCATCATTTCGTCGAAGTTGCCCGCTATTCTTTCGATCAGGCTGAAATCTCCTCCCGCCGAAAACGCCTTGCCAGCCCCCGTCACGATAACCGCGTTGATGTTGGGGTCGCGGTCGACATCAATCCACATGTCGGTCATTTGCGTGTGCGTTTCCGCATCCACGGAGTTGAAGGTTTCGGGACGATCGAACGTGATCCGAAGAACACGGTCCGCTGGATGATCGAATTTCAGCCTATTGTACTTGGCGTAGCGTTCAGTCATGACTGTTTTTCCTCCTTTAATGTGTGGGCAACCGGCCTTCACTCAGGCAACCCGAGAACTGCTTTGGACAAGATGTTGCGCTGGATCTCATTCGTCCCCCCGTAGATCGTCGTCGGTCGCGCCTTGTAGAAGTTCGCCAGCACGTCGATACCGACATTGCCAACCTGCAAGGGACCGATCATGCCGCCGTCAGGCCCCGCGGCTTCGATCATCAGTTCGGTAATCTCCTGAAACGTCTCGGTCACCCAGATCTTCAACATCGACACATCCGGGCCGAGCGTCTCGCCTCGCTTGAGTTGGTCGGCGAAGCGGGTATAGAGCGCCGCGTGATCCTCAACATCCAAAGCGACCTTCGCAAAGCGATCGCGGAACACCGGATCGTTGAACATGTAGCGCCCTTGCGCAATCGTCCGTAACTGAACCAGTGCGTTTTGCGCCAGATTGGGCGCACCGATGAAGATTCGTTCGAAGCCGAGCAGGGTCTTGGCCATTGCCCACCCCTTGTTCAGTTCGCCAATCAGGTTCTCGCAGGGCGCGCGGGCATTGTCGAAAAACACCTCGCAGAACTCGTCTTCGCCCGCGAGCGTCGTGATCGTGCGAACTGCGATGCCCGGCTGGTTCATTTCGGCGAGCACGAAGCTGATGCCTTCCTGTTTTTTCGTCGCACGAGGATCGGTGCGCACCAGCATGAAGATGTGTGTGGCGTCATGAGCCATCGTGGTCCAGATCTTCTGCCCGTTGATCACGAAATAATCGCCGTCGATTACGGCACTGGTGCGCAGACTGGCGAGATCGGACCCCGAGCCCGGCTCGGAGTAGCCCTGACACCAGATGTGCTCACAACTCAGGATACGCGGCAGCCAGTAGTGTTTCTGCGCCTGGGTGCCGAACTTGATGATCAGGGGACCAACCATCTGCACACCCATGTCACGGCCCCGGGTCACGCCCCAGCGCTGCTGCTCTTCATAAAAGATAAGCAGCTTCGAAGCTTCCAGACCCATCCCGCCATATTCGACCGGCCAAGCTGGTGCGACCATGCCCTTGGCGTAGAGCTTCTCGTGCCATTGGCGGATCTCGGCGAACTTCGCCCGATGCGGTAGATGGCGTAGTTCTTCGGGATACTCCGTCTCGAAGAAAGTGCGAACCTGGCGGCGGAACGCTTCATCACTCAATGCATTCCAGTCAGTCATCAGCCTTTGCCTCAACGGCATCCATCCACTGAGCCCGGTGGTAAGCCGCGTCCCCGAGCCAGGCCGAAAGCACAAGCGCACGGTTCAGAAACAAACCGATGTCGAACTCGTCCGCATAGCCGACTGCGCCGTGAAGTTGTATCGACTCCCGCGTGATCTTTTTGGCCGTGCTGCAGGCGCGAGCTTTGGCGCGGCTCGCCTCACGCGTGCGCGCGCGCGGATCGGTGCACACATGCATCCGGGCCAGCGCCTCGCTCACCCCCGCCTCGGCCACCTGCTGGCTGACATACAGGTCTGCGGCCCGGTGCTGGATCACCTGAAACGACCCGATCGGTTTGCCGAACTGTTCGCGCGTCTTCACATAATCGAGTGTCAGTTCGAGCGCTTTCGCGCTGACGCCGACCAGTTCGGCGGCGGCGAGCGCCGTGGCGTCGGCGACGACGCCGGACAACGCTTCCGACACCACCGAGCCTTCGGCAAGCACTTTAGCTGGGGCGTCGACAAAGCCGATGTCACAGAGCTGGCTTCCGTCGGACTGTCGTCGCGGCTCCGCGTAAATCCCCTTGCCATCAGCGTCGAGGACAACAAGAACAGGCTGGGAATTGTTTTGCGCCACTACGAGCAGTTGATCCGCGCCGACCGCGCCGGCAACCCAGGCCTTCGAGCCGTTCAGCGCTTGGCCGTCGAAACGGCACGCCATTTGGTCGGGATAACCTCGAGGGCCGCGTTCCTGCCAAGCGAAGGCAGAGGCGATTTCGCCAGTGATCGCCGCAGCGAGCATCGTATCGCCCGGACATACCCGTTGCATCATTCCGATCGCAAGGGCGATGGCTGGCACCACCGGTTCGGGCGCGAGCGCGCGGCCAACCTCCTCCGAAATAACGCCGGCCGCCATAAGGCCCATGCCAAGCCCACTGACCGATTCTGGAGCGGCGACTCCGAGCACACCCGCATCGGCCAACTGGCTCATCACCCGCCGATCCCAGCCATTTTCGCGAGCGTTACGGGCGCGCGCGATGCCGCCCGCGCGCTCCAAAAGTGTGCGCACGCTTGCGCGCAGCATCCGCAGATCTTCCTGTGAATGCGCCCTCACATTGCTCATGACGCTAACATTGTCTTTCGTTTAACCATCGCAGCGGTATCGACGGTCAGCACGGGCTCTCCTGCCATGTTACGCGCTTCGACACGGTAGCCGATGACACCGCGATCGGGCTTGCTTCGGGATGGCCGAATTGCCTGCATTTCTAGCGTGATATCAAGCGGTTCATTCGGCCGTACTGGCATGTTCCAGCACAGCCTCTCGAAACCCAAACCACCGATATTTGCGACCCCCGTCATGAAATCTCGCATAATCGGCCTGAATACGAGCAGAAGCGTCTGGAACCCCGATGCGATCAGACCGCCATGAATTTGCCTGGCATAGTCTTCATCCGTATGCAGCCGCTGCGGATCCCATTCCCTGGCAAACGAAATGATCTCGTCCTTGCTTAAGGGCGGCGTGCGGAACGCAAAGATTTGTCCGACCTTGAAATCCTCTAAGTACGTCACTTGCGATGCCCTTCGTTCATCGAAGTAAAAACATCTTCAGGGCCTTTGGCGTCCTGTCCCGCGATCCGGCAACGGTTAAATTCCTCCAGCCTCGGATAGGTTGCCTTGAATGCAGTCAGGAATTCGTCAAATGGCACGTCCACGTACAAGCCCCGGTCATGAACATATTCCATGTGCCTCTGATTCTTTTCGTCGAACTGATGAAACAGCGCGTCAGATGCCCCGTCGAAGACAAGAGGCTTTACGCCGAAGCGCTTGCACAGCTCCATGTTGAAGGCCGGCGTAACCTTGTAGGGCCTTCCGTCGAGCCACAGCTGCACGTATCCGTGATAGATGAAGAGGTCCGTTTGCATCAGCTCGGTCAGCTTCGGCGTATTCAGATGGTTACGGACGTCGGCGAACCCCAATGCAGCTGGAATCCCAACAGCACGCAAGCAAGCGGTCAGCAGGATCGCCTTGGGCACGCAAAACGCAGACTCCACGCCTGCCACCACACTGGCGCGATAAGCATTGGGGTCCAGTTCAAACGTGTAGGGATCATACCGGATTCCATCGCGCACAGCTTCGAATAGTTGGATTGCCTTTTCCGTGTTGGAAACGCTGGAGCTCAGGCCACGCAAAGCAGACTTTACGAAGGCCCTCACCTCTGCGGCGTCGCTATCGACAAATCTGGTCGGGGACGTGAAGCGCGCCGGATCCGCCAGCGGCTGATGGTTCGCGTTCGACATTTTAATTTCTCTCCAGCGAGCCGCTATTTTCTAACATTCGTTAGATTACCTTCCGTGTCGACGCCTGTCAACGGGCTACAATTTTGCGTGTGAATCGACAGCCTTCGACTGGTTTCTCCTATGAGGGAGCGCAGAACGGCCGACCTTGGTAAAGGTCAGTGTCGCCGCGTCCTGTCGTGGCGGCTGTCGATCACCATGGACGGCAAGGGCGCATGGCGCGACAACGCGTTCGTCGAGCGGCCATGGCGTAGCGTCAAATACGAGGAAGTCTACCTGAGGGCCTATGACAGCGTCAGCGAAGCCCGTGCATCGATCGGCCGCTATCTCGACTTTTACAACAGCCGAAGACCGCATTCGAGCCTTGACGGGATCACCCCCGATCAAGCCTACTTCAACCCGCTGCCCCTCCGCTTGGCAGCCTAACCACGGCATAGGCTCCACTTAGCGACGCGGAAAATCTGTTCAGACAACCGGGACCACTTCAGCTAAACGCCTGAACTACAGCAGACGATCTTTCGCGGAAAACCGCTATATGTCGCCGTGAGCGCCCAGCCGGATAATGCATTTGGAAATTCAAAAATGTTAGTAAGTGGCTCCCTCAAGCTCCCTGCACCAAATCGGCTCTTATCGGTTGATCTGCGGCACCTTAGATTCGCTGTCGCAGCCGCGGATTATGGGAGTTTTCGAAAAGCAGCCGAGAGCCTGGCGGTACGACAATCGACGCTCAGCCGTACCGTTTGCCAGTTCGAACTCTCGATCGGCGTCACACTGTTTGAGCGTTCAAGCGGTGGAGTGAGGTCCACTCCTGCCGGGCGACAAATTCTACGCATGGCAAGAACGATCCTCGAAGAACTTGACGCGCTCCTGGCAACCGCGAAGTCGACGCGTAACGGTGAGAGCGGCCGGCTAGCAATTGGTTTCTGTACATCGCTCACAACCGGCAACCTGAGAGCATCTTTGCTTGATTTTCGGCAGAGATTTCCGCAGATCGAACTTGCCACCGTTGAGCGCAGGCGCACGCGTTTGGCGACCGCACTCCGTAATAGTGTGCTCGATGTTCTAATTCTAACGGGTGGAAGCACATCGTTGCAGGACAGCAAGACAAAATTCCTTTGGAGTGAGCGAGTATTAGTTGTGTTGCCTGAGGACCATCCGCTTTCAGCACAGCAAGTCGTCTATTGGACTGACTTGCGCGATGAAACGATCATATTAAGCGAATACGATCCAGGGCGCGAGATCGAAGACCTGTTGGTTTCGAAGCTTATGTCGCCAGACGATCGCCCAAGGATTGAACGTCATGATATCAGTCGCGGCGTCGTGAAGAGCCTCGTTACAATGAAAGTGGGTATCAGCCTGGTCTTGGAATCAGACATTGGCGCCAATTTCTCAGGTCTGGTGTATCGGGAGCTGCGTGATGGCACTGGGCCAAGTAGATTGGACTATTCAGCATATTGGCAAAGCGATAACGAAAACCCCGCCTTGAATGCTTTCCTCAAGATGCTCTCCGAGCGCTATCCCTCGCCACGCTTAGAGGGGTGACGAGCGCGGCGAGCCTTCAAAAAGCTCCTGTCCGTTGCCATGAACCGCGCCAACATGGGTGCAATGAGTTTGGCTGGATCATTGATCGGCTGACCAGTTTCGCGTGCGAGGATTTCGGCATTATCCTGACTCTATAGGCGCGTCTCACGGGCGTTATGTTTCAACGCCACGCTTCGGGTAATGAGAGCGTGATTCGGGCGACAAGGTGAGGTGGGGGGGGGGGGGGGGGGGGGGGGGGGGGGGGGGGGGGTAGGTNCGTCCCCCCCCCCCCCCCCCCCCCCCCCCCCCCCCCCCCCCCCCCCCCACCACGGAGATTTCCATTCCACAGCTCTATTTCACCGACCTGGGTGCTCTTGGCGGGTCTGCGATGATGACGCACGGTGGAATGCTAGCCTTCTCCGCCGCCGCGATCGCGGCGGCGGAGAAGGCTGGTCTGAGCGAGGGCATGCCCTTCATCCTGGATAATGATGGACGCTACGATGTCGATCTCAATCGGTTTTTTCGCGCCTGCCCTACCATGGGCGTACGTTCGCCGAACAGCCTCCGGGCCTATGGCCGCGATCTTGTGGTCTGGATGCGATTCCTCCGCGAACAGCGCGACGGCAAGTCTGTCTGGGAAGCCGATCGAGACGATGTCGCCACCTATCATGCTGCTCGCCGCCGATCGGCGCCGACGCATCGAATCTCCGCTGCTTCATGGAACCGTGCCGTCGCAGCGTTGGAGAAGTTCTATGCATGGGCGCTCGAAGAGGAGTTGATCAAGACTTCTCCGTTCGGGTCTGGAATGGGCTGGCGGCGGATTCAGCGTGGCCGCCTTGTGCCAGTGAAGACCATGCGGGCACGCGAACCGGGTGCAAGGTGCGGCGATGTTCGGTTCGTCAGCCTCGATCATTTCCTGCTCTTCAGGGATGTAGGCCTACGCGGTCGTGACCCCGATGGATGTGAGGATTCCGCATGGAGCGGACGTCATGGTGAGCGCAATGCCCTGTTCGCGGAGCTGCTGGTTACGACCGGACTCCGACTGGACGAAGCAGCGAGCCTGCTCGCGATAGAGATGCCTACGCCGGATCGGATGCCCGCAAAACAGCGATCGCTCTCATTCCGCCTTCCGGCTGCAATCGCCAAGGGTGGACGAGCGCGAGAGATCAGGCTGCCGGTTCGTCTTCTGCGCCGGCTCGCTGATTACAGAGCGATCGAGCGAGCCAACGCCCTTGGCAAGCGCCGTGTGATCCTGCCCAGGCCAATCATAGGCGTCGACACCACCCGCACCACGATCGGCATCGTTGGCAAAGACGGTCAGCCCCGCGCTGTCCGCCTGGATTTGCTTGGCCCCACAGAGCGCAAGCGACTCGTCACGCCGGCGGGCGAGCCGATGGCGCTATGGCTCAATGAGGTGGGGAGTCCGATGACTGCCGAGGCTTGGGCGGCGGCATTTCGGCGCGCGAGCGCGCGGTGCCGCAATCTGGGTATCGATCTCAACGTCACCCCACACGCCCTGCGCCATACTTTCGCGGTTTACATGCTATCCATGTTAATCCGCGAGCAAATCGGAGCCGTGTTAACCGACGGTCGTCCCAGCGAGCCAGGTTCTGCCGCCTACCGCCGCATGATTGGCGATCCATTGCAAAAGCTGCAGCGTCTCTTGGGACACGCCAGCATCACCAGCACGTATATCTATCTCGACAGTTTGGAAGAGAGTCGCGCGCTCGTCGAAGCCGCTGCCGAGCGTTGGAGTGAGGCGCTTGACGCTCCGATGGGTATGTCGTGAGCGGCAGGAGGGCGAGCTTTCCTGCAGTCGAGACGGCCGCGCCAAGGCCTCTTGGGACAGCTCGCTTTGATATCCCAGTCGAGGACGGCAAGCATGTCGTCGTCACGCTCAATGACGCCTCACGCTCTCGGCTCGTACGTGCCCTCGGCTCGGCACTCCGCGACAGTCTGACCGCGCCGGGTGTCGTCTGCACGCCCACCAAGGTGCGCACGCATGTCGATCAGCTCCGCCGGTTTCTGTATTTCCTGGACGATGCGGGTGAAGCCGTTGACCGGGTAGAGGCGATTGAGCCCGCGCTGCTCGATCGCTATGAGGTCTGGTTGAAGCGGCACACCTATGCGGGCGCCATCTATCGCCGCCATCTGCTGGCTCGCCCTATAGCGCTACTGCGGCGGATCGAGGAGTCGAAGCCGGGTACCCTTCTGCCAGCGCTGTTGCCACGCCTGACGTATCTCAGCCTCGATCCCTACAAGAACAGCCGCCCACGCGACGCCTATAGCGGCGCGATCGCCGCGAGGATTCGACGCGCGGCGCGGCGCCAAGTCGTAGAGGCGGCGCGGCGGATCGCGCGCGAGGGCGAACTGCCGGCGCCCCCTCCCGGTCTTCATCCCGTCGTGAGAGACAAATACCAGGTGCTGGTTGACGCCATCGCCAGAGATGGCTGGGCGGCCTCCAAAGAGCCGATCTTTGACAGTATGCGGCAATGCGCGATTTATCACGGGGCGGCGCGACGCAAGGATTTGAGTTGCGCGGCGACACATGCGCGCTTTTATCTGACGGCTATCGATGTTGTCGCGTTCATTATCCTCCTGTCGCTCGGAACCGGACTCGAGATCGAGTGCTTGCGCGAGCTGAAGGCCGACTGTCTGAGGAACCCTGCCAGGGGTTTTGTCGATATTGCCTATTTCAAGCGTCGTGCCCATGGCGCCGAGTGGAAGGTGCTAAGGGTACGCGATGGCGGGACGACCACGCCCGGAGGCCTCGTCCGCCTTGCATTGGCGCTCACGGCCAGAGCACGCCGACGCGTGGAGACCGATGAGCTTTGGGTCTGGGGATGCGTTCATGGTCTCATTGCCGGCGTGGCGCGTGGCAACTTCATGGCGCGTTATTTCATGCGTCAGCACAATCTCGTGGACGACCGAGGTCGTGCCCTCCATCTTGAGCTCTCACGGTTGCGCAAGACCTACAAGGCCGAATGGTATGTGAAGACGGGCGGCCAACTCGAGACGTTCGCGCAAGGTCACAGCGTCGAGGTCGCCGCGGAGCACTACGCCGATATTCCCGCGCTCAGAACGATCCATGAAGCCACCATTGCCGCTGCGATCGAGGACGCGATGGCACCTGCGCGCAGAGAACCATGTATTCTCACTCCCAAGCAGGAAGCGGCGATCCGTCACAATCCTTGCAGCCGCAAGCTGCCGTCAGCGCTCGCTGCCGATGCGGTCGTTCCCGTTCTCGATGGCGCACAGGATGTCTGGCTGGCCGGCTGCGCTGGCTTCTATGATAGCCCTTTTGGTACGAAGGGCGAGGCCTGTCCTTCGCCATTCTGGAGCTGCCTCGACTGCGGCAATGCCGTCATCACTGCGCGCAAACTTCCGGCGCTGATCGCCTTTCTGGGCTTCACGACGGCGCAGCGGGAGTCACTGGCCGAAGCCGATTGGGAGGCCAAATTCGGGCAGTCCCATCGACGTATCCGCGACCAGATCATACCGGCTTTTCCGAAGGCGGTGGTCGCTGCCGCCCGTGACGCGGCCAAAGCAACACCCGGTCTGATCTATCTGCCGCCGGAGGCGAGCGCGATATGACCGCTCTGCAGGCCGCTCTGTCCGACAGCTGGACCATCACCTCGCGGATTCGGCGTAACGACGAACTGGTGCTGGCGACGCAGGTGCTGAAGGCGGGAATCAACGAGACCACGCTGTCGCGTTTCGCTGATGACCGCTGGGATCTTGCGCCGGCGATATTTCGCGAGAACGTCCCGCGCTCCGTTACGGTCGTCAATTTCACAGCGCTTTACGATCCGTTGCAGCGCCTCACTGCCAAGGAGTTTCTCTGGGCGCGGCTGAACGAGCCGTCGCCATGTCCGACGCAGGCACGGCTCGCGCCGACCTCTGCCCGCGCGACGTTGGCCGACCTCACAAAGTTCATGGTGTTTGTCTCCCGCCATCTGGGCGTCTTTGCTCTCCACAAAGTTGATCAGGCATTGCTCGATGCCTATCTCACTGAGCTTCGACGAGAGCAAAGCCGAACCCCCGACCGGGTCGCTCACCTGCTCAATACACCCATCGACCTCGATCGGTATTCGCCATTTCTGACGCTCGGCGGCCTTTCTTGCCGACCGTGGCGAGGTCGGCCCGCCGTCCGGATCGCAGGTCTATCACCACAACCGCAATCGGCCGATAATCGCACACCCCGTATTCCTGAGCCGGTGATCGCTGCCCTGCTACGTTGGTCGTTGAAGTATATTGAGCACTTCGCGGCGAACGTCTTCGCCGCTCGCGCCGAGTACGAGGCGCTTGAACAGAATGCAGTTCATGGCAACAAACGGGAGGCGACGCCGACACTCCTCAATCGCATAGATGCCTACATTGGCCGCCGCTGCGCCGAGGGACGCGGTATTCCGGTCTCAGAGCATAACCGAGGCGGCCGGCCGCAAGCCGCGGGCAATGCGGCCGAGACCAGCATCAACTTTCATCTCATTGCCCTTCAGCTCGGCTGCGACGCGCGTTTTCTAATCGGCCGCCCAACCCTCCGGGAACGATTGGTGCGCGCCGTCGAACGCCTCGGCGCAGAGATTGGCGGCATGGATTGTCCTATCTCGGTCAACCCCGACACAGGCCTGCCCTGGCGCGCACGGTTCGACGAGCGCAGCCTCGCCGAAGAGGAACGGATGCTGCTGGCCGCCGCTTATGTCGTCTGCGCCTATCTGACCGGCATGCGCGATAGCGAGCTGCAGGCGATGCGTGTCGGTTGTCACTCGATATCCAACAGTGCAGACGGGATCGTCGAACGACACCGTATCAAAAGCATTACTTACAAGGCGCGGGACCGAAGCGGCGAAGAGGCTGAGTGGGTAACGGTCGCCCCAGTCGCACGCGCGATCGAGATCGTCGAACGCCTCACGGCGCCACATCGCAAGGCCCGCGGCACAGACACCATCTGGCAAACTCTCTCGATGGCGGGCGGGGAACATGCAGAGCTGTGCGGCAATGTGATCCGCCTTCTCAACGATCTGCGCGACCATCTCGACAGCTTTTCGTCCGATGGACCGGCAATTCCCCATGTCGAGGGCCGACCGTGGTGGTTCACGCCGCGGCAGTTTCGCCGGACACTCGCTTGGTACATTGCGAACCGCCCGTTCGGCACCGTTGCAGGCAAGATTCAGTACAAACACGCTTCGATTGCCATGTTCGAGGGCTATGCGGGGTCGATCCCCTCTGGCTTCCGCCGCGAGGTTGAGCAGGAACGCGCGCTCGGCCAGCTCGATGATGTCGTTGAGCACTACGAGGAAGCGATCCGGCGCGGCCTTCCGCCAGCCGGCCCTGCCACAGCACGTCTGCGCGGCGAGTTCGCGCGCATCCGCGACGAGCTCGGTGATTTTCCCGGCCATATTGTCGACGCCCAGCGCCTCCGCGCAATGCTCGCCCATCTCGGCCGCTCGCTGCATGTGGGTCTCCTGGCCGACTGCTTCTTTGATCCTGACACGGCGCTCTGTCTCGACCGGGAGGGCGCGACTCCAGACCGAAGCGCTCCCGCACTTTCCCATTGCCGGCCGGATCGCTGTCCGAATGCCTGTATTACCCGCCGTCATCTGGCGCCCTGGCAGATGTCGATCGCCGAGGGCGAAGAGATGCTTCGGACGAAGCGTCTCTCATCGCTTCAACGCCAACTCATCGCCGACGATAACGAACGCAAGCGTCAACTCATCGCGCCGCTTCTTGATGGACCACCGGAATGACGAAGCCGATCAGTGGAGCTGCCCACGCGGCTATCGAAGCTGCAATAGCGCGGCTGCTCTCAACAGTCGATGACCGGGCAACACTCACCATCGCCCGGCTTGCATCGGATGCCGGCGTGTCGCGTGCGACGCTTTACCGGGCGCCAGAGCTGCTCGACAGATTTCGTGCTGCGCTGGAACAACGCAATCGTGAAGACGAGACTGCGCTTCCAAACCCAGACCGGCTTAACCAACTCGAAGCAGAGATTGCCACGTTGCGCGGTCGGGAGAGCGATGAGATGCGTGACTTGCGACTCTCCAACCGCAACTTGGCTCAGCACATTCAAGCACTCAGCCTGCTCGTCCGCGAGCAGCAACAACAAATCGCAAAGCTTCAGCTTGAGCTTTCGGAATCCGCGCGTGTGGTGCCGCTGGTTGGACTGGCGCGACGCTGACCGCGTTGCGCTTGCTTCGTCCGTTTTCGACGGCTGCGCCAGCCGCGATCAGTGCGGATAAATGTTTCGAGCATGTGCGGAATCAAAGCTGCGGTTTCGACGGGTTCGTAGAGCCTGCTGTGCTCGGCCGCATACGCATCGAGCTCTTCCTTGAGTGGTTCGGAGAGCACAATGGTGAGCCGCGCCGTGCCTTGCTTGGGCAGCCGGCCGAGTTTCAGATCAGCCACGGTTCGTCACCTCCGATGCTGCTGAGACATGTTGACTGTTCAGATAATCGGCATAGGCGACAAGGTCCCGATGTACGCTCGCTGGCAATTCGTGTGTGAGTTTAACCGGCTTATCGTCCTCGATCGCTCCGAGTCTAAGCTTAGCCATCGCTCTCATCCTCTGTACGGCTCGAGCACAAGATCGCGGTTGACTATCACAGTGACTGGAAATCCCGGTCTGATAGATAGCGTTGGCTGAACGTTGAGATTTCGACGGACAACCTGTTGTCCTGTTTGGTTGAGCGAATTAGCCGCGCCCAGCCGAAGGGCTTGCAGAAGCGCTGTGTTGCTGCCGCTGTCAGCGCCGGACCCAAGTTCCGAACCGACGCCGAGCAACGTCGACAGAGCGGCAGCTCCGAACAGCTCTTTCCAATGATTGTCGACCTCATCCTCGAGACCGGAATAGCCACCTGCGTCAGCACCCTGTTGCCGTTCCAATACAATCGAGCGACCATTCGGCATAATGAGCCGAGTCCACACCAAGAGTACCCGAGATTGGCCGAATGCGATTTGGCTGTCGTAAATGCCAATTAATCTCGCTCCCTGAGGAATTAAGCGGATACGGCCAGAAGGCGTATCATATACCGTCTCGATGACCTGCGCGGTGATTTGTCCCGGTAGGTCGGAGCGAACGCCCGTGATTAGGGCCGCTGGAATGATCGTCCCTGCCTGGATGACAAAGGGTGATGCGGGACGTGAAAGCCGATCAGGTGCCGTTGTTCGTCGATCGACGGGAGCATTGACGAACAGTAGTTTACGATCCTGCCCGTTCTGCGTGAAGGTTTCATCGGAAGGAGATGCAGCGTTGGTTGGCGTTTCCTTCGACTGCGGTTGGGCGACCGGCGCCGTTGTCGACGCAAATACTTTGCTGGTCCGCGCTGCCTCGGTCTCTCGGTTGGCACGTTGTTGTTCGGCATCCAGACCGATCGACGCAGGTTGCCCTTCAGTCGAAACGACGGGGCGCGCCAGTCCGCTCGGCAGTGGCTGTCCTATTTGTGGAACATCACGGGCAATCCTTGCGTAGTCCCGCGGCAACGTCGTCAGGCCGTCTGCAATAGTGTGATGATCCGTGCTGTAGAGTTCATCCGGAGATGGATTGTGCGGTTGATTACTCTTCAACGCCCATAGCACCGCTCCTGAGATGAGCAGCAAAGCCAGTGCAGTGCCGCCGGCAAGGACCTTCCTTGAGAGACGTGTAATCCTTGGACGCTCGGCTCCTAGACGCAGGGCTTGTGTGCCTTTCTCGGGCGATGACGGCCCCCGTGATACTGATACCGGACCCCCATTGGGGTCCGAACCATTGTCATTCACGATGGCCTCCCGTCATTTCTGATGATCCGGACCTTCTGCTGTTTCTCGCCGCCGAGACGCAGTTCGGCCGCCGCGAAGAGACGGTCGGCAATCAGGACATTTCTGTAGACGCGATAATTGACGAGCTCGGGCTTACCGTCCTGGCCGATGACGAACAGCGGCGGCATTTCGCCCTGGGAGATGCCGGGCGAGAATTCGATATAGACTTTGCGGCCGTCGTCATAGGCATTCACCGGCCGCCAGGGCGGCTTGTCGCCCTCGATGACGTAGCGGTAGCGGCGCTCACTCATCTCCGGGATGAACGGTGTTAGAGGCAGAGCTTTCGAGCGACCACTTCGGTCTTCGGGATAGAACCAGGCGACCGACGGCATATAGAGCTTTTCGCGAGAGCGAAGTTCGATCAGGTACGTGCGCCGATCGGTATTGACGACAAGATTGGTCTCGATGGCGGGTCGTGTCGGCTTCACCATGATGTGGACGCGCCTGGTGTCGCCGCTGCCGCTTTCGGTGTCACCGACGATCCAGCGCACGGTGTCGCCGGCAGCCAGCGGCCCTGAACCGGTCAGTTGCTCGCCTGGCTCGAGCGCAATATCCGTGATCTGCCCTGGCGAGGCATAAATCTGATAAAGCGCGCCGGGACTAAAGGGAAAGACCTGGACGGCGTTGAAATATCCCGCGCGCCGGGGCTGGACGCGCGCGACCTCGTTGGCAATCTCGATGCGATCGCTGGGGTCCTTGGCTTCCGTTTCACCCTTGTTGCCGCCGCGGGACGGCGTCCACGCTGGAGGGACATTCAAGGGTTTCGCGTGCTCGTCCAACGGCATCGGTAGATCGGGGGACGGCGGTAAGTCATCGTCGTAACTGATCTGTGGTGGCTTGAAGGTCGTGCAGCTGGAAAGGGCGACCGTCAGCAGAAGGGCGAGATGCACAGGCTTGCGATTGAAGCTTGATGCCGGCGACGAGAGTGCAAGGTTTCTCACTAGCCGAGCTCCTTCGACCAGTTGATGGAGTTGACGTAAATACCAAGCGGGTTCTTGCGCAGCCGGTCAGCATCACGTGGGGTTTCGATGACGATGGAGATGATCGCCGTCCAGCGCTCGATCGCAGCGAGCTGACCGCTGTCGTAGCGGCGTTCGGTCCATGCGACCCGAAAGCTATTCGGCGAGGCGCGTATGACGCTGGAGATCTCGACCGCAACCTGAGTGTTGCCGAGCTTGGCAAAGGGGTCGTTGGTGCGCGCATAATCATTCAGAGCCGCGGCGCCTCGATCGGTCGTGAAGTCGTAGGCACGGAGCCAATCCTGCCGTAGCACGATGGCGTCGGTCGGCAGACCTCGCACATCTTCGATGAAGCGCGCGAGGTGGAACGCGATTTGCGGATCGGTCGGTTGATAGAAGGGGCTCGCTGGCGCGACGGCCTGGGCCTGACCGAGATGGTCCACCTCCACGACCCAGGGTGTGATCGTGCCTTGGGTAGACTGCCAAACGAGAGCCGCGGCAAGCCCGCCCAACAACAATAGGGATCCGAACGCCATCAGTCGCCAGTTCCGGGCCTGGATGCGCGCCGAGCCAATGCGCTCGTCCCAGACCTGCGCTGCTTTCTGGTAGGGCGTCACGGCTTGCGGCGTACGGCCGTAATGCACGGAGGGTCGTCTGAACATCAGTGCCCTCCCTCGGAGAGATCGACCGAGGATCCGCCACCGGCACCATCACCACTGCGGACGGCCTGGATAGCGGCGGACACACCCTGGTTGACGCTCTGCGCGCGCTTCATGCGACGCGCCCATGCCGGAGCCCCCTCCGCCGGTGGCGAACCACCTCCAACTCTGGCCGCCAAGCGACGCAACGGGCTGACGACGGCCGAGCCGCTCGCGCTTGCAACCCCGCTTAAGCCTCCAGCCCGATAGGCGCTTGCTGTTCCGCTCGCGACCGTCGCCGCACCACGCGCTCCGCCCAGGAGCGCGCCACTGGCGAGGCCAACGCCACCGGCTGCAAGACCTGCTCCTGCAACAACGGCGCCTCCAGCAGCCAGACCGGTCCCAACCGCGGCACCGGCAGCAAGCTGCGGTCCGCCGGCCACGACGCCGTTGGCGATTCCCGGTCCAAAGATACCGAGGCCGAGAAGGGAAAGCGCCCCCAGCACTAGCGCCATGGCTTGATCGATGGTCGGCTGGTTGCCGCTAAAGCCGGCGGTGAATTGCGCAAACAACGTCGAGCCGATGCCGACGATGACGGCTAGCACCAACACCTTGATGCCGGAGGAGATCACGTTGCCCAGTACCCGCTCGGCGGCAAAGGCGGTCTTGCCGAACAGCCCAAACGGAATCAGCACGAAGCCCGCGAGCGTTGTCAGCTTGAACTCAATGAGGGTGATGAAGAGCTGAATCGCCAGAATAAAGAAGGCCAACAGCACGACGATCCAGGCAAACAGCAAAATCGCGATCTGCGCAAAATTCTCGACAATGCCGACATAGCCCATCATGCTCCAAATCGACTCGAGGAGCGGCCGCCCGGCATCGAGCCCGACTTGGGCAATCTTCCCGGGTCTCAGGAAATCGGCCGAGGAGAGACCAGTACCGGAGGCTTTCAGCCCCAAGCCGGCAAAACTCTCGAAGATGATACGCGCCAGGCTGTTCCAGTTACTGATGAGAAACGCGAACACACCGACGAACAAGGTCTTCCTGACGAGGCGGGCCAGAATGTCCTCGTCGGCCCCCCAGGCCCAGAACAGGCCCGCCAATGTGACATCGATTGCGGCCAGTGTGCTGGCAAGGTATCCGACCTCGCCTCCGAGCAGCCCGAACCCGGAGTCGATGTAACGGGTGAATGTCTCCAGAAATTGATCGATTATCCCCGTGCCACCCATGGATCATTCCTTTTCGTTCTGCTGAATCGAAGGGACGCCAGACGGCAAGCGGCTCTGATCCTTCGGCGTCACGAACAGGGAAGATCCCGCTTGGGGCATCCGGCTATCGGATGGTGCTGGAGCTGTCCTTCCCAAGAATTGGCGGCGCTTCTCGGCCCAAGCCTTCCGGCACTCAGTGAGAGCATCTTTCTGCTCATGGGTTACCGAGCGGCACTCCGCGAGCTTTGCCGCCAAGGGATCAGGGGACGTGCTGCCGGGCTCCAGCATCTTGGCCTGCTCTTCGCCACCGCGAAGCGGGATGGTGCAGGCTGCGATGGCGAGCGCGACAAGCGCCAATGCCGCGACAAATGGAATGCGATCGGGTTTCTGCGTATTCATCAGTGAAACATCTGCACGGTTGTGGGTTGATAGCCGGCGCCTGGCGTCAGGAAGCGGCGCAATTGCTCCCTGCTTTGGTCCTGGGCTGCGGCATGCTGCGCGGACTCCAGGTTTTGCGCGCGCCCATGGGCTGCGACGACGGCAGTGAGATCCGCGAGTTGCTGTGCTGCCAGCGCCAGGAGCTGGTTGCCCGCCTGACTTGCCTGCAAGGCACCGCTCGCCCCTTGGCTCGAGGTGACAAGCGCGGACATCTGGGTGCGATGGGTATCAAGGTTGCCGACGACCGTGGCCTGCGTCCGCATGGCGTCCTGGAAACCCGACATCGCGTTCTGCCAACGCGATTGAGCATTTGCGATCAACGCCTGGTCGGAGACGCTGGATGATGCGGGTGCATAGGTCGTCGAGAACGCACGATCGATCTGCTGGATGTCGTAGGCGATGTGCTGGGCCTGGGCGAGAAGCTGCTGGGTCCGCAGGATCGACTGCTCCAATTGCGGCAACGACGAGAACGGCAACGTCGCCAGGTTCCTTGCCTGGTTGATCAGCATCTGCGCCTGATTTTGCAGAGAGACGATCTGGTTGTTGATCTGCTGCAGGGCGCGAGCTGCAGTCAGGACGTTCTGCGCATAATTGTTGGGATCGAATACAACCGACTGTGCCGAAGAAGGCTTGAAGTCGACGGTGACGGTGATCGCGATAATGCTGGCGAAGGCGAGACGGCGGAGGCGGGTCATTTGGATGCCTCCAACTCAGGCAGATGGGGGATGAGGTCGGTCGCCCAGGCGATGTCGCGCGCCTTCAGCCAACCGGACACAAAGCCGTCGCGGCCATGATCGGTAAGGACCTGCTCGATCAGGAGTTGGTCGGCCTTGGAGGACGTCGCGGTGAAGGCGAGTGCGACCTCGCCAAGGCCGAGCTCGAACAGTCGATTGCCGCGACGCGACTGGCAGTAGTAGTCCCGCTTCGGGGTGGCGCGCGCAAGGATCTCGATCTGGCGATCGTTCAAACCAAAGCGTCGATAGATCGCCATGATCTGCGGTTCGATGGCGCGGTCGTTCGGAAGCAGGATTCGCGTCGGACAGCTCTCGATGATCGCTGGCGCGATTGCCGAACCGTCGATGTCCGCGAGCGATTGGGTTGCGAAAACGACCGAGGCGTTCTTCTTGCGAAGCGTCTTCAACCACTCCCGCAGTTGACCAGCAAATTCCCGGTCATCGAGCGCCAGCCACCCTTCATCGATGACGAGCAAGGTTGGCCGACCATCAAACCGTCCCTCGATGCGGTGGAACAGATAGGAAAGGACGGCTGGCGCAACTGCCGTACCAATCAAGCCATCGGTCTCAAAGACCTGAACGGAGCCTTCGCCAAGACGCTCGAACTCTGCATCAAGAAGTCGGCCGTACGGCCCACCGAGACAGTAGGGCTGGAGTGCGCGCTTGAGCACATTCGACTGAAGAAGCGCGCAAAGGCCCGTCAAGGTCCGCTCCGGAATTGGCGCGGAGGCTAGCGAGGTCAACGCCGACCAAAGATGCTCCCGTGCTTCCGGCGTGACTTCGATTCTCTCGCGGCCGAGGATCGTGCTAATCCAGTCTGCTGCCCACGCACGCTCGGACGAATCATCGATCGCGGCGAGCGGCTGAAGCTCCACAAATTCCGTCGATTCGCCCGAGAGCACACCGCCGATGTCATGCCAATCGCCGCCCATGGCGATGGTGGCGGCGCGCACAGAGCAACCAAAGTCAAAGGCGAAGATCTGGGCGTTCGGATAGCGGCGAAACTGCAGCGCCATCAACGCCAGCAATACGGATTTGCCGGCTCCGGTCGGTCCGACCACCAATGTATGGCCGACATCGCCGACGTGCAGTGAGAAGCGAAATGGAGTGGATCCTTCCGTCTTGGCCAAGAATAAAGGTGGAGCCTTGAAATGATGGTCCCTCGCCTCCCCGGCCCATACCGCGGACAGCGGAATCATGTGCGCCAGGTTCAAAGTGGAGATCGGCGGCTGCCGGACGTTGGCGTAGACATGTCCGGGGATGCTACCGAGCCAAGCCTCGACCGCATTGACCGTCTCCGTCATGCAGGTGAAATCACGCCCCTGGATGACCTTTTCCACAAGGCGGAGCTTCTCGTCAGCAGTCGCAGGATCGCCATCCCAGACCGAGATGGTCGCCGTCACGAAAGCTTCCCCGATCTGGTCGGAGCCCAACTCCTGCAGCGCTGCGTCGGCGTCCATGGCCTTGTTGTGGGCATCGGTATCAAGGAGCGCAGACGTCTCGTTGGTCATGACCTCCTTCAGGATTGCGGCCACCGATTTCCGCTTGGCGAACCATTGCCGCCTGATCCTGGTCAGAAGTTTCGTTGCATCGGTCTTGTCGAGCATGATCGCGCGGGTCGACCAGCGGTAGGCGAACGGAAGGCGGTTCAGGTCATCGAGAATTCCGGGCGTCGTCGCCGTCGGAAACCCCACCACTGTCAGGACTCGCAGGTGCGCTGACCCGAGCATCGGCTCGAGACCGCCTGTCAGGGGCTGATCGGCAAGCAGTGCGTCGAGATACATGGGTATTTCGGGCACCCTGACCCGGTGCCGTTTGGTCGAGACCGTCGAGTGCAGGTAAGTCAGGGTCTCCTCGTCGTCGAGCCAGGCGCATTCCGGCATGAAGCTTTCGACGAGCTGCAGGACGCGGCTGGTACGATCGATAAAACCGCGAAGGATCTCGCGCGCATCAGCGTCGACGGTGCGGTTGCTACCCTCGTAAAGCAACCGTTCTGCCTTCGCGGTCCCTTCGGCCGGCGGCAGATAGAGAAATGTCAGAAAATAGCTCGACTCGTAGTGGGTACCGGCCTCTTCGAACTGCGCTTTCCGTTCAGCATCGACCAGAGAGGAAGCCACGTCGGGAAACGTGTCGGGCGGATAGGTTCCTGCCGAATGACGTTGCGCCTCGACAAAGATTGCCCAGCCGGATTCCAGGCGCCGCAATGCGTTGTTGAGACGGCCCGCAACGGCAACGAGTTCGGCCGGCACCGCGCTGTCGAGGTCCGGTCCCCGAAATTTTGCCGTCCGCTGGAATGACCCATCCTTGTTCAGGACGATCCCCTCATCGACCAGTGCCGCCCATGGCAGAAAATCGGCAAGCCGGGTATTGGAACGGCGGTATTCGGCGAGATTCATCATGGAAGACCTCACGTGTTGAGATGGCCGGGGATGCGGAGATGTCGGCGAACGACCTCGACGAAGTCAGGGTCGCGTTTGGCCGCCCAGACCGCGGCCATGTGGCCGACGAACCAGAGCAGGAGGCCCGCGAGCCAGAGGCGTAAACCAATGCCGAGGGCCGCCGCGAGCGTGCCGTTGAGAATCGCGATCGAGCGCGGCGCACCGCCCATCAGGATCGGCTCGGTCAGCGCGCGATGGACCGGCGCTTCAAAGCCTGGGATCTGCGAATCCATCAGATCACCACCCCGCCGCCAAACGAGAAGAACGACAGGAAGAAACTCGACGCGGCGAAGGCGATCGACAGGCCGAACACGATCTGGATCAATCTGCGGAAGCCACCCGACGTGTCGCCGAATGCGAGCGACAGTCCGGTGACGATGATGATGATGACCGCGATGATCTTGGCGACCGGCCCTTCGACCGATTGCAGGATCTGGTTGAGCGGTTGCTCCCACGGCATATTGGAGCCGGCGGCGAATGCCGGACTGGCGGCAAGACAGGCGGCGACGGATACCCCGGTCGAAACGATCCTTCGCTCAAACGACGAAATCACACTCATGTTTTGTCCCCCATTGTGGTGAGGCTGTAGTCACCGGAAGACCCGATGCCTGTGACGCTGGCGAGCTCGGCCAGGCGGCGATCTGCGCCGCGACCGGAAAGGACGGCGATGACGTTGATGGTCTCCGCAATCAGGGCACGCGGGACGGTGACGACGGCTTCCTGGATCAGCTGCTCGAGCCGGCGCAATGCTCCGAGCGCGGTGCCCGCATGGATGGTGCCGATGCCACCCGGATGCCCGGTGCCCCAGGCCTTGAGCAGGTCGAGAGCCTCCGCACCGCGCACTTCTCCGATCGGAATGCGATCGGGTCGCAGACGCAGCGAGGAGCGGACCAAATCCGACAGCGAGATCACGCCGTCCTTCGTGCGCAGCGCCACGAGATTCGGGGCCTTGCACTGAAGCTCTCGGGTGTCTTCGATGAGGACGACCCGATCGGAGGTCTTGGCAACCTCGGCCAGCAGCGCATTGGTCAGCGTCGTCTTGCCGCTCGAAGTGCCGCCGGCGACAAGGATGTTGTGGCGCGTTGCAACGGCTTCCTTTAACGCGCCAGCCTGGCCGGAGGTCATGATCCCTTTGGCGACATAGTCGTCCAGCGTGAACACCGCGACGGCGGGCTTGCGGATTGCAAACGCCGGAGCCGTTACGACCGGCGGCAACAGACCCTCGAAACGCTCCCCCGTCTCGGGCAACTCGGCTGAGACGCGCGGGTTGCCTGCATGAACCTCAGCGCCGACGTGATGGGCTACCAACCGAACGATGCGCTCCCCGTCGGGAGCAGAGACGACCTCTCCAGTGTCTGCCAAGCCGCTCGATAGCCGGTCGATCCACAGCCGGCCATCGGGGTTAAGCATCACCTCAATGACGGCCGGATCTTCAAGAAAGCGCGCAATCGCGGGACCGAATGCCGTGCGCAGCATGCGCGCGCCGCGCGAGATTGCTTCTGACTGAAAGGAATGGACTGCCATCGCTGCCCCCAACAACGGAGGTCGCTTTAGGCGGCCTCAGATGGGGATGATTAGAAAAGGCAGAAAACAGCTTCGCGCAACAAGTGGCTGACCTTGCTCGCAGCGTGGCGTACGAAAAGAAAGATTGGGATCTACCGTAGACTCTGGCGCAACGATTCCGCGGCATGTGAACCACGTGAACCACCTGCCCATGGGTTAGCGTCTATTGCTTGAGCAAACAACCACGCAGCGTGGCGTTATGAGCTTGACTTGCTCCGATGTTCGCGTGTCGGATAAGACGGAAAGCGGCAATGCCGCCTCGCACTGCGCACGTCCACGCAGGCCTAGCTCGGCGCAACCGGCCCCTGGCATCGTTGGGACGGAAAGCCACAATGGGCTATAAGTAACCGAAATCGCTTTGCTTCCTCGACTTCGAGGAAAAGAGGTTCGTTGGTCGTCTCCAACTTCATCGCGAAGGCGACAAATGGTGACGATTCAGGTTCAAGTTCGACGTACCATGCCCGGTCAGGGGTCGCGCAGAGGTCCTGGAGGCGAATATTTTGCCGCATTCAGCGTCTGGGCCAACGTCTCCGGACGATAAACAGAAATCGAGATTGCAGGTTTTGCGCCTGTTCTACCATTCGATTCCTTCAGACGGCTCAAGGACAGATTCCTCGGCGACCGCGGCAGGCGCGAGTACTGCTCGGCCATCCGCTGGAACAAAGATGAATCTGACAAAGCTCCGGAGCCAAGGTCCTGCGAACCACAACAGAGCAGCGAACTGAAGCGCGAGACTGAAGCCAAATGCAGTCTGATAGGCGTCTAACGGATAATGTCCGTCTTGCGGCGCCCATTGGTTGACGACCAGTCCGATCCCGTATTGAACTGCGAATGCCCAGCCGAAATGCAACAGATTCAGAGCGCCATTGGCACGAGCGGCGATTTCGACAGGAAAGTAGTCCGCGATGATCGCATAGCTCAGTACGGTAGCTGCTCCCACAACCGATACAATGGACCAGGGCAAGATCGATGGCAGTGGCACGCGCATAATCAGGGCGAGCTCGGCCAACATGAACAGTGCGCCAAACATTGCCAGAAGACCTTCAGCCGAAATTCCGCGTTTGCGCAGACGATCCGCGAGCGTTCCCAGCAGTAATGCGCCTAGGCTGATTCCGATAGCCATCGTGAAGAGCTGGTTGATCACGCCTTGTCGGTCGAAACCTTCGACGTCAGCGAGCCAGGATGCAGCCCACAACGAGTGCATTGCCCAGGACGATCCGATGCAGGTTGCGGAGAGAGGGGCAATTCTCAGGAAGCGCGGATCCGAAAAGATTGAGCGCAGTGTAAGCGGTTTGCCCGAAGAGACGGAGCCCTTGGAGCTCCGGCCGGAGATGGGCACGGCAAAATAGATTAACCCGGCGGTCGCAAGCGTCGCGATCGTCAAGACTTCAAACAGGCTGCGCCAGCCAATCCAACTCAACAGCCAATCCGTCGGCGTTGTTGCCGTGACTGCCCCCAGCGAGCCCAACATGATCATGCCACCATTGACGAACGCCACTCGGTCTCTCGGAAACCACATGACAATCGCTTTAAGCCCCGCCATCAATGAAGCGGCAACACCTAACCCAATCATGGCGCGGCCGACGAGAAGCTCAGCAAAACTATCAGCATGACCGAACAGTGAGGTCCCGCCGACCGCAATCACCAGCAAGACGCTCTGGACCCGCCGTGGTCCGTATCGATCAAGGAGAACGCCGATAGGGATCTGGGCGCCGGCAAAGACAAGGAAATAGACCGACGCAAGCAACCCCGTTTCGGCCGCACCGAGCCCAAAATCGGATGTCAGAAATGGCGAAATCGATGCATTGATAGTTCGAAACAGGAAAGAGAGATAATAACCAGCAGCAAAGGGAAGGAAGACAGAGAGGATCATCCGCCATTTTGAAAGCGGCTTCTCATTTGCAGCCTCCAACCTCGCTGTTGCCGATCTTGGATCGGTATTTTGTGTGACGCGCGGGTCTAACTCTTCATCGGAGGTGTTAGCCCCGCGCGTCATTTTGGGATGCCGGGCAAAGGTCGGATTGCCGCGTGCCGCCTTGGCTGACGCGGGCGGCGTCTGCTTGAGGTCGACGCATCCAGGGAAGGCATTCGGACTCTTGCGCGCTTGCTCAGAGTTATGCCTCGATTCCTCGCCCGGTGTCGGCCCTGGTCCTTCCTGTTCCGCGGAGTTGAGGCGATTAATGGTCTCCTGCATGAGAGGCCGACCGAGACGAACACGTCGATCGACCTGCTCGGCCAAGACCTTGAAGCGTTCGTCGCCGAGAACAACTGCTTCGCGTTGTCGTGACTCCGGAAGCGGCGGGACAACGGTGAGATGATAGCGAGCGTGCAGCGCGACGGTTTCGGCGATTATCCGCATGTCGCATTCGAGGTGGTCGAATCTGGCGTGTATGCCGTCGAGACCCTCGCGCAGCAAAGCTTCGACCGATGGCGTGGGGTTCAAGAAATGCTCAAGAGCAGCTTCAACAAGCATGCTCTTGCCGGCACCTGGTCGGTCGCTTGCAACGTCGAGCCGACCGCAGACACCCTCACTCAGCCGGACCGTTACTTTGCGACGCTCCGAGGTTTTTCGTCTGCGCTGTTGTCGAACGTCAACGAGATCGGCTTGCGCCTCGGCCAGCTGCTGCATGTTCTGATAATCCCCAAGACACCACGATCGAGGCCGCGGCGTCGCGACACGATGAGCGAACCAACCTGATGGGAATTACAGAAAGAACAGGACGGGCATCGCTTCAACAGTGCAAATGTGCCTGCCCTACGCTGGCGTAGAAAAAGAAAGGAGATGCGGAGTCGCGCTGTCCGGACCGGACTCACATAGCGCAACGGCAAACGCACAGAAGACGTGCCAAACTTTATGGCGCCTTCATCAAATTCGGCGCTAACTTGCTGAGAGCCGTCAATTCGACGGAGAGATGCCGGATCGGATCACCGCGCTTGCGCGAAAGCCGCGTGACCTAATGGACAGCGATGCCGATCGTAGTGTGGCGTAACAAGGTGGATCGTTGGCAATGCGCGATCACGCCGAACTCCGATCGTTCGATTGGTCGCTCTGCGGTTCAGCGTCTTGCGATATTTCTTTTGCGAGACTCTGGCCCTTGGCGAGCCTTTTTCCCAGGGCCTCGACAAACCGCTCGTAGCGTTCTCGGCCTTTGGCTTGCGCAGCGGGGAGCGCGGCGTCCGGCACAGGTGACGTCGCAGTCAACCAGAATCGCACGAATAGGGCGAGCGCCTCATTGGAGATCGTGACATGACGTTCAAGGCGTTCGACTTGGCGTGTCAATCGGTCCAGCCGTTTTCCAAGCGCCGCCTCCATTCTCTCGGAATTGTCCGGCGACAGAAAGGAGGTAAGCGCCGTCTCGACCACGAATGCCTGATGCAGGCGCTTACGGCCCGCATAGTCGGAAAGTTGCTTCGCAAGTTCGGGCGGGAGACGAAATGTGTGCTTGGTCCGCATCGCTTAAGAGAGGCCCAGACCGTCGTCGGGATCCATCGCGACCTGGCGTGCAATGTTAGCCGCTTGCTTTCTCAAGGTTGTTGCACGCTGGACCTCGTCATCCGGTTCGTCGTCGGCGAACTGGAATTCCGGCCTGGCCGGAGCGGGCTCCGGTATGACCTCTTCATGCTGGAGCAGTTCAGGTTCCCGCCGGATGCCGCTGTTGGCGTGATCGTCAGCGGATTTGCCGTTCCGGGGACCGCCCGCTGTACCGACTTCTTTGACGACGGCCGTGGCCGGACCGAGCCCGCTCCAGTCATTTTGCCGATCACCGGCTCCTGCGATGCCGCCAAGTTTGGCAGGCGGTATCACGCGTTCGCGGAAACGCTCATCCTCGAAATACCGCGCCTTCTTCGCCCGGATCGGCGAGCAACCGGAAATCAGGACCAATTCGTCGTCGGGTGGCAATTGCATGACTTCACCTGGGGTAAGCAGAGGTCGGGCAGTTTCTTGTCTTGATACCATCAGATGCCCCAACCACGGGCTCAGCCTGTGACCGGCGTAGTTCTTCATGGCGCGAAGTTCTGTCGCCATTCCGAGCGCATCCGAAACCCGGCGTGCCGTCCTCTCGTCATTGGTCGCGAAGCAAACGCGGACGTGGCAATTATCGAGGATCGAGTTATTCGGACCGTAAGCCTTTTCGATCTGGTTGAGGGATTGGGCGATCAGGAAGCTTTTCAGGCCATAACCCGCCATAAACGCCAGCGCCGATTCGAAGAAGTCGAGCCTTCCAAGGGCAGGAAACTCGTCCAGCATCAATAGCAGCCGATGCCGGTGCTTTTGGGCATCGAGATCTTCCGTTAAGCGCCGCCCGATCTGGTTGAGGATAAGGCGTATCAGCGGCTTGGTCCGGCTGATGTCGGATGGCGGCACGACCAGATACAATGAGGCCGGTTGCCTGCCCTCGACAAGGTCACTGATCCGCCAATCACTCTGTCGCGTGACCTGCGCGATGACTGGATCGCGATAGAGACCAAGAAACGACATTGCCGTCGACAATACGCCGGAGCGCTCGTTCTCGCTCTTGTTCAGGAGCTCACGTGCCGCTGACGCAATAACGGGATGAGGGCCGGAATTACCAAGATGCGCTGTCGTCATCATGGCGTCTAGTGTGGCCTCGATTTTCCGCTTGGGGTCGGACAGGAAATTTGCGACGCCGGCGAGGGTCTTGTTCTCTTCCGCGTAAAGCACATGAAGGATAGCGCCTACCAGGAGGGAGTGGCTCGTCTTTTCCCAGTGGTTGCGCTTTTCTAAGGCGCCCTCGGGATCGACGAGCACGTCCGCGATGTTCTGGACGTCGCGCACCTCCCATTCCCCGCGGCGAACCTCCTGAAGCGGATTATAGGCGGCCGACCTTCGGTTGGTCGGGTCAAACAGCAGTACGCGGCCATGCAGTGCGCGGAAGCCCGATGTCAGATTCCAGTTCTCCCCTTTGATGTCGTGAACGATACAGCTGCCCGGCCAGGTCAGAAGGGTCGGAACGACGAGGCCAACGCCCTTGCCAGACCGCGTCGGCGCAAAACAAAGCACATGCTCTGGTCCATTATGGCGCAGGTACGGGCGCCCGAACCTGCCGAGCACGACGCCGTCGGGGCCCATCAGCTGCGCAGTCCGGACCTCAGACGCTGTAGCCCAACGCGCCGAGCCGTAGGTCGCGGCCGTCCTCGCCTCGCGTGCCCGCCAGATCGACATCGCGAACGCGACCACCATAGAAAGAATGCCGCCCGACGCTGCGATGCAGGCGCCCTGGATGAATATCTTTGGCGCGTAGGCGTCATAGACCAGCCACCACCAGAAAAAGGCTGATGGATAATAAACGGGCAGCCCACCGACCAACTCGAACCAGGGTGGACCTAACTGCGGCTGAAATCCCAGCTTCCAGGCAACCCATTGCGTTGCCGCCCACATCGTGACGAGTACGATGCCGAGAGCGGCGCAAATTTGACCCCAAAGGATTCTGGTCGAGGACATACGCGCAAGTTGCGGAGTCCTCGGCACGCTGCAAGACGGTTTCGCTTGCGTAGTAGAACATGTGGCCCTGGCGTAGAAATCGGACAAGCGTTCGCGGGCGATCAGCGACTGGGTGTCAAACAGGGCAGTCGAGTTCAGGAGAGAGATGATCTCATCATTGACGGCTATGAATCGCTAGACTGCTCGCATTTTTCAAAACCGGATTTACAGTCCCAACCCACGTTTCCTTCCGAAGTCCCAATCGATGCCGCTGCTGTCTCGCTGAGTGCCGCTCATAAATTGGCCGATGCGGTTTTCGAGAATGGGTTGCCAAGGCACAAGCCGGAAACCCAATCCATCTTCGATCATGGCAAAGCGTCCGCTGGCAAGAGAGGCAAGACCGGTGAGGCGGCCACTGACATAGTCGCCCGCTTTGCTGGACGTGAAAGTCAAACCTCGCTCGGCAGCCATTTCGCGACCGACGCGATCCACTTCCCGTTGCTCTAGATTTGCGACGGTATGGGACGGAATCCGGACCGCGCCCTCTCTGACGGTGGCATAGCCCATTTCAACGAGGCGCTCGGCGCGGCGCTGAAGAGCACTTTTGACGTCTCGGCCGAAGCCACTATCAGCGATAACCTGAGGCTCGCGAGCCGTCAGCTCGCGATCGAGCCATGTGGCGCCCTCCGTTGCAATTTGCCGCTCGAGCTTTTCCGACGAAAGGATCTTGATCCTCGGCCCATCACCGCCTCTCGTGCGATCGTAGGCCTGACCACGTTCAAGGATATCTCCGGGGATTTTCCAATGGTCGTCGTCGATCCGTTCGACATGTCCCGCGCGACGCAAGGCCTCCAACCTGCGGACATGCGAGCGGACAAACGACTCAGGATCCTTGAGCTCTCGCTCGAACTGCTGGCGGATGCGTTCCAAGTGCCGGCTCGGCCGGTAGATTCCGTCGTTTTCGCCGCTGTTGAGCGCGATATTGCGATCGGCGGCTCGCGGTCCGGAGGCGGCCGGAGCCACCTCCACGATCATGTCCCGTCCAGTATCCTTCAGATTCGAGCCGTCGGGGAATTCAACGTGATGGACACGGCCGTCGACCCCATCGATCACTAAATAGACCCGCTCGTCCATTTCATCGCCCGCCAACCCCTTGGCAAGGACCCGGCCTGTGATCTTCTCGCCCGGCCGAACACCATGGCGAACGTACTGTTCGATACCGCGCTCTTCTTCCAGTCCGTGGCTTGTGAGCGCCCGATGCATGGTCTTGATGATATCGTTGCGGTCGGAGAGTTCCTTCAAGGAGGTCTCGGCACGATCCGAGATCGCCCATTGCCCGGTCTCAACCTCGCTCGACAAGCCATAGCGTTCCAGGAATTTCACCCGACCGATCATGACGGCGCGGTTCTCACGAAATGCGTAGGTCGTCCCTTCTCCCGCTCGGAGGTCAATTTTCCCCCTTTCCCGCTGCTCAATCACGAGCATCTTGTCGAGTCGGGTCCACCGTTCCGCCTCAACCTCAGTCTTCAACTTGGCCTGAAGTTCGAGTTCGCTCTGGTGTCCGAGCTCCAGCGTCACCAGTTCGGAAGCGCGATGACGAATGCCGTGGGCGATATAATCTCCGGCGATATTGAGGACGCCGCCTTCCTCCAGAACACCGCGAACGATGATGTGGGTATGGGGATGGCCGGTGTTGTAATGATCGATCGCAATCCAGTCGAGGTGCGTCTCCAGGTCGTTTTCCACCTGCCGCATCAGGTCGCGCGTGAAGCTTCTCAGATCAGCCATCTCGTTGGAGTCTTCAGGCGCGACGATAAAGCGGAACTGATGCCGATCTTCCCGACCCCGCTCGACAAAGGCTTTGCCGTCAGCTTCGTCCTCAACAGCCGAATAGGCCTTTCCTCTCTGCCCGTCCCGATCAACTCCATCGCGTTCAAGGTACCGAAGGTGGGCATCGACCGACTTGCTCGCCGCCTTCGCCCTCGCAGCGCCATGCTGCTGCTTCTTTCCCTGCGGATTGAGCTTGATGATCCTCGCCTTGACAGCGACGCGACGCGACCGGAAGCGTCCGCTCGAGTCCTGCTGCCACCCACCGTCGCGCCCCTCACGAAGAAACAAAGGAACAACTTTTGCGCCGCGTCCCCGCGCGTTGAACCGGCCGCTTAACCCTCTCTCGCGTCCGGCACCGGGACCAGGCTCGCGGCCAATCCTATTTGGGTTGCCGCCAGCCTTCCTAACGGCCACCTGCACCTGCTTCAGGAATGGCTGGGAGCTGAGATTGCCGCGCGGATTGATCCGGGTGCCGCGGCTACCTACGCGGCCGGGTCGCACATGAAAATCATCGCCTTGATCTTGCGCCATGAACTGACGATCCTCATCGGACAGGCCCCGCGCAAGAGCCGCGATGGGTCGATCGCATAAAATCGCAGTCACGCGCACGAGATCGAAATAAAATGTGGAGCCCCTCAAATCGAACTCCGCGAGCGCCATCTCGTGGCGCGTTGAAATTGTTCGAAAAGTTTGAACAGCGCCAGCCGCCCTCACCTAAACGTCGTTTGAGCGCCAGTCGTCGCGTTGCTAAAAACCAATGTGCAGACAAAGGTTTCCCGATCGCCGATCGTCGGCGAGTTCGCGAACGCCAGTTCGCTTTATCTTGCCCTCCTCGGTTGCTCGTCCCCAGCACCAAATTTCCGGTTCTAAAGCTCCCATGGGCTCTGAGCGGCTTGCGACAAAATGCGATTGCGGTCATTGCGGAAGATCCTCGTTGAATGGTCATGGGACAGCTCGATCAGAAGTCAGCTCGGCGGCGAAGATTTGCCGTGAGCCGACCGACGATTTGCGCTGTCGCTGCACGACGGATGCACGCCAGTCGTTCAATCTCGTGCATCCGCGCGGTCGATAAACAGCGGAGACTCCCGCCAGGGAACTGCACGCTTCACGCGAACTGCGGAGTATTCGCCCTGCTCGTGGCCGAGCACTGACGTAACCGCAGCGACGTAGGCGATGGTGTCTTGCGGAAGTGGTTTGCCAATTGCGAGATGCTGTTCATATCGCCACGGACCTGCATGGTAGGCCGCAAGGAAGCCTGCCGATCCGAAGCGATCGTGCATCTCCTTCAGATACGCGACGCCGGCCATAACGTTGTCGTGAGGATCGAAGGGATCGAGACCCAGCTCATAGCGAGCGCTGAGCTCGACCCAGGTGCCGGGCAGGAGTTGCATCAGGCCTAGGGCGCCGCGGGACGACGTCGCGCGCTGGTTGCCTCCGCTCTCGATCTGCATCACGGCACGGATCCAGCTTGCCGGAACGGCGAAGCGAGTGGATGCAGCGTCGATGAATTTAGCGAAGCGATCGACGGCCTCTGAACGTGTCGCGGGCTGTGCACGGGCGCTCTCGAAGATTGTCAAGGCTGTGATTTGGTACACGAACGGCGCGATGGCCACGATGACGCGCGCGATCGTTCGACGCGAACGGAGCCACGCGATCGAGTCCTCCGTTGCACAGATACAGCTCTTCCGTTGCAGGCTGGCCGAACGTTTTCTGATTGATGAGCATGGCCGGGAAGGACGAATCGAAGGGGGTTCGGGGAACTCGCACCCGACCAAGCGAGTGTGACTGTGGCGCATGGTCACTCCTCGTCAGTCCACACGGCTACCGCTCTGCCGATGACAGCGGACGCAGGTAGTGGCCCAAAGTATCGGCTGTCGAGTGAGTCTGCGGACTGCCAGTTCATGACAAAGACATCGCCATCGGCGATTACGCGGCATCCATGCCAAGCTGGAAGCGGACGGCCTTTTCCGTCGCGCTCGTGCGCCCGACCCATATCGATGCCATCGACAGCGATCGTTAGGCCGTTTCTGCAGACCGTTTGTCCAGGAAGCGCCAACACGCGCTTGAGCATGGGGACGCCGGCCGGCAGATAGCCGTTGAGATCAAGGAACGCAGCGAGAAGATCGGGAGGCTGCACGGCAACGAGTTCAGTGACGGCTAGCTGTGCCGCAGGTTGAACACGATAAAGGCCGATGGGAACGCTGTTCGATGCGTTCCATATGTAGCGCGGCGTCGTTCCTCCGACCGTAGAAAGGAGAAGACCCGTCGCAACAAATGCCGTGAAAAGTGTCACACACCGACTGCTCATGACGTGACCCTCCGCCGATGGAGCCAGGCCTGGTGACGGGACCGGGTGTATGGCCGAGGTGTTTCGTTGACCGACAATCGGTTGTGAACATGGTGCCAATGGTCGGGTGCGGCGTCCGCGGGATCGATGCCGAGCGCCTCGACGGCATCGATCGATTGCAGCGCCCGTTCCACCTTGGGCCAGCCGGATAGTCGCAACAGACTTTCGCCGCCCGGCGTGATCCAGGGAACGGTCGAATAGCGTTGCCCCGGCGTTACGGCGCGCAGGATATCGATACGGGATAGGACCGTGCCGAAGTCGTTGGACGTCCAACGGACGAAAGCAAAGATGCTGCCGGGAGCGAACGATAGGACACGCCGGTTGCGGTCCAGAACCTTCTCCGAAACGTGTCGACCGAATCGAATCCGATTCTCGATGCGCTTTTCGAGCCACAAGAGCTCGACGGTCGTGAGATCGCTCGGGCTGGCCTCCTTCGTTAAATGGCCGCCGGGAGCGTGAGGATGTGTCTTCATGGATCAGCGCCGCTCCTTTCCTGCATAAGGAATGGGAGCGTGCCGCTTCGCCGGCAGCACTGTACCGATGCCGGGGTCGCTGGTCGAGGTTCTAGTGCCGCGGTCGGCCCATGCGTTCAGATCGGCAACCGCGTAGACGACGCGGGCGCCGATTTTCCGGTAAGCGGGCCCGGTGCCGTAAATGCGGTGTTTTTCCAAAGTGCGAGGCGAAAGGCCGAGGAATCGGGCGGCCTCGGCAGTCCGCAAGTACCGTGGCGGCAGACCGGCGTTCGGATCAGGCATCTGAGGTGCTCCATGGTCGTCTGGTACGCCAGCGCAATCACCGGCGCGGCCGCGGACACCATGGAGGAAGAAAACCTCGAAACGGGAGGGCGAAGATTGGGGGGTGCATTTTCGCCCCCTGACAACGGTCTATTTTTTTCGGGAGGGCGGTCTTAGCAAAGCGCGGTAGCCGCCCTGCACAAGAGCGAATCCAGTCTTGACCAGGCGTTTGATCCGATCCCGCACCTCGTGCGTTCCCCAGTCCCGTTTGGGAATGCGCTGAGCGGGCAACAGAACTTCGGCGATTTCGCGATGAGTTGCGCCGTCGCGCCGTGCATCCGACGCACGCAAGGCAAGCGCAATTCGCCGCCGGCGATGCGGTGAGATCGCGTGCGGCGGCGCGCCCTGCGGCCTGCCATTGAGCCCTCGCCACAAGCGCATGCCGGCAGCCGCCCTGAATTCGAAGTCGCGGTCGAGCGGCAATTCGACAGTGTAGGCAGCGGCGACGATTGGCGCTTCTTTGAACCAAATACGATGCTCTACGCCGCGCAAATATAACACGGCGTGCCATCCATCCGGACCTTGCCGAAATTGACTTTCGTTCAGCTCGTTGAGATCCAGCCTTACGTGTGAATCCGAGCTGACAAGCAATTCCGGGCGGACTGGCACGATCGTCGGCACGGCCTCGGGAGCCCAGACGATCGTCTGTTCAAGGAAGGATCGATCGGGATCAGCTGCGAAAAACCAACCCCCAATGCTGACGGAATCCGTCGCTTAGAGCTCGACCCGATGACGAGATCGTCTGATAATCTCGTTCGAACGACGCGTTGCGGCGCAGGCATTCCCACGCAATCCCGGTCATTTCCGCTTCTTCGACGTGGTCGTAGTAGGTGTCGTCTAGCGATCTCCAGTTGAACTTAGGCATGTACTCGTCCCCAAAACTGAGCTGCCGCGCTGGCGGCGCCATAATTCTGAGAACCTCTGGTTGCAACTAGTCCCTAATCGCGCATCGCGTGATGCACCAAATCTGATTTGTGAAGGAAAGAAAAATTCTTCTGCGAAAAGAGCTAAAGATTGGGATTTGACGCTCCGCCGCGGAGCAAATGCCGATAGCCGTGCTCTGTCATCCACTTTGCGCGGGTCAGGTGAGTATCAAATGCACGCTTTGCGCGATCGTGCTCGAGCTCTGGATTGATGTGCAGCACGATTTGCGCCACCTCGCGCCAGTCTGCCCCCTCCTTATCCGCATCAAGCATGCGCAAATAAGTGATGATATGCTCCTCGTCGTAGACCGTGAGCACGGAATCCGTCGGCGCGACGTCGGCAACGTCGGGATCTCGGGGTGGTTTCTTCATGCGTGCGTCACAAAACGAATGATTCTTAGTTGCTGCCAACCACAACGATCCAGCGGACTTACTTTAGCCCCTTTCTTGACGCTGTCAGCAGGATTTCGCTGGCGTCTCGCTCGCACGCAAGATCCGTTTTCTAAGTTCGCCTTCGGACTGGCTTGCGAGCGACATCCGGTTTGTGGACGAGCATCACTCCTTCGCCGCGCTCCGACACCAAAAACATGATGCCAGATGCCTCAAGGGCAGCGCGAACTCGGTCGCGCGTATCCTCGCGCACCTGAAGTCCGCTTTCGGATTCAAAGCGCTTCAGTGCCGTTAAAGCGACCAAGGCCTTGTCAGCGAGCGTCTCCTGTGTCCAACCGAGAAGCGCGCGTGCGGCCCGCACTTGGCGGGATGTGATCATGTATGATCACATCCACAGCAGACGGACAGAACGCTATGGAAACGACTATAATAGTCGCCTTTGGCCGATGTCTAGCTGTTATTTGGCCCGACACGGCGACGCCAAGGTCGCCGCGACGAAGCTGATTCGATATCGCCAATTCTCGGTCATTGAAAATCGATCGAAGACTCAGCGGTTGTCGGTTTGATTGGGAGCATCAGCCGGAAAGCCCCGCCCGGGACCGGGCGGGGTATTGGTCGGAGGCGAGCCTCAATCCTTCCGCGGCCGCGACCACAGCAGGGTGTAGCCTTCGCCACCCTCGTCGTCGAACAGGTTCGCGTAGATCGGCGCGTTGAAGGAGGGATCGTCGAGCTTGAGCGAAAGGTAGTCGCGACCTTCTTCGGAGCGCTTCGACCAGGCGGCACCTATCTCGGCACGACCCACGAAAACGCGGTGGCTCGGAGCTTTGTCGTTGGAGGGGCTGGTTTCCGCGACGATGCGGACGCCTTTGGCCTGCAGACTGAGGGTGACGATCTCGCCCTGGAAATCGTTGCCGACCTTCTTGAACGAACCGATGGTAGCCATGTGTCTTCTCCTGTTTGTGTTTCGAGCCCGCGACCACCGCGGCCTCGATGGCGATCTGCAGGCCGAGGACGATCGGCGACGCACCCGAAGGGCCGCAGCGCAGCGGAGGATGCCGTCGTAGCGACTTTCTTGCCTCGCGAGGAATGGGCGAAGCCCAGGGGAAGAAAGTCGCTACGACGGCGTTGCGGCTCAGGCGATCGAGGCGGAGCCGGTCTTCGGCCAGATCGAGCCATCACAGAGGCCCGGTGTGTCGCGTGCTGAACCACAAGTCCGGGAGAAGATGGCGGGCCTCGGTTCGACCAGGCAAGAGGTCGTTACGTTTCGGCGCAGGAAAAGAAACGTAAGGAGGCAAAAGCGGTAGTCGTCAGCGCAAAGCCAGCCGCAAGCGACCGGCTCCAGGGCCGCATCGATGTGCACCGGACGCAATCAATGCCACCTCATCGAGGTGCCCCGAAGAACGTCGCGACTACCTTTCGCTCAAGCTTGACGATCTTGCTTCAGCGCGCGGATTTAGCCAATCTGTCGGAGAGCCGGATAGCGCAGGATCATTTCTGATGCGCCGGGGCCCTGAGAACTGGTTGAGGACCGTTTCCGACTACCGCTTTCGAATCGAGCGGGCGGGGCTCGGTTAAGGTGCTCAGTCGCGTCCATGCTGTGCCGCCAATGCAGACGGCGCCGAGGCAAGCGAAAACCTGCTGCCAAGCAGGAGAAGGCACTCCGAAGTGCGCCATCGCAAGAGCGAGATGATAGGCGGCGAGTGTGGCCGGCAAAGCAAACAGGGCCGCAATGACGGCTCGCAAGATCAGTGATCGTGTCATTGCGAACGCGATTTGCGCGATTGCCAGCGTCATGCCGCCGGCGGCGATGGCAACAATCGGCGCGCCGAGCACGCCGGCGCCGCTGTGGTAGGCCCAAAAGCCAGCATTGAGCGCCACGAAAAAAGGTAGAATGTAAACCGCCAGCGTGAAGATCAGCCAGCAGATTACGCCGAGACCAACGGTGTTGAGGAGGAGTCCGAGGGCGAGCATGGTGGTGGCTCCAAGTTGCAAAGGTGAAACGGTCGCGCCTTCCACCACCACCACGGCGCGGTTTTGCAATGCAATCGAAACGAGGCGGAGTTGCGGCGACGCAACTCTACCTCGGTGGTGTGGAAGATGGCAGGTCGGCGCTCACGAGGCGCCGAATTTCCAGACGGCGATGCCGAGGCGCTTCGCCTTGTCGGCGAGGTTGTCCTGGATTCCGGTGCCCGGGAAATGCATGACGCCGATCGGCAGCAGTTCGAGCATGGCGTCGTTACGCTTGAAAGGCGCTGCTTTGGCGTGCTTGGTCCAGTCCGGCTTGAACGCGATCTGTGGCACCTTTCGGGTGGTCGCCCATTTGGCGGCGATCAGTTCTGCGCCTTTTGGCGAGCCGCCATGGATCAGGACCATGTCGGGATGCTTGGCGTGAACCTTGTCGAGGCGATCCCAGATCAAGTGGTGGTCGTTGAAGTCAAAGCCACCCGTAAGTGCGATCTTCGGCCCTGCTGGCAACATGACCTCCGTCTCGGTGCGGCGCTTGGCCGCGAGAAAGTCCCGGGAGTCGATCATTGCCGCGGTGAGGTTGCGATGGTTGACCAGTGATCCCGATCGGGGGCGCCAGGCTGAGCCCGTGTGGACCTCGAAACGTTCGATGGCCTGTTCGCGGAAGAGTTCGAGGCAATTGCGACGCTCGATCAGTGTGATGCCTTCGGCCGTCAGGCGCTCGAGTTCGACCGATCGCACTTCCGAGCCGTTCTGCTCGCGCTGGCTCTTGCGTTGGGCCTGTTCGTTGTTGTCCAGTTCGCGTTCTATACGGTCCGTGGCGCGGTGGAAGAGATTGACGGTCGACCACAGCAGATCTGGAAGGTCCGGTTCGAGCCGGGTGTCGTTCAATGTGGCGACCAATGCGTCGAAGATGTCGGCAACGGCGCCCGCGATCATCTTGCCTTCCGGTAGAGGTCTCGGATCGGGCTGGTCGTCGAATGGACGGTAGCCAAAGAGCTGCAATTCGTTGAGGACGATGTCGGTCGGAGATGCCGTATGCTGTAGTTCGATGTCGTCGCGATCGGTCATGGGATGAGGTCCTTTGCCGGATCGGCCGCGTCCATCGCGGCCTTCGTGGCGATCACCTGACGGCGGGCGGGACGGGCCAGCACCCAGAGCGCTAGCGGAGGGCCGCAGCGCCAGCGAAGGATGGCGGAGGCCGGCTATTTTGCTTCGCGATGCAAAGCGCGCCATCGCCCCATACATAATGTGATCGTCCCTTCGGCGGCGCGCGGCGGAAAATAGCTGGCCGCAGCCATTGCCGGCCCGGGCCGGCTGCCGTCCGATCGCCCTCTAGAAGGCCGTGGTCGCGCCCTCGCCGGCATTGGATCCGCCGCGCGACCGAGCTATCGACGTTGATGGCAGCCAAACGCGCCTATCTGACGGTGGCCGGCAGAAGCAGAAAGCGGGAGACGTCCTCCGGTGCCAGCTGGATCCGCAAGGCCGCCCGAAGTGCATGAAGGCCAAAGACGTGCAGATCCTCATTGAAGTCGCCGAGTCGAGGCGATAATGGAATCGCCTCGATGCCGGCGATTTCCGCGCGTTGCAACAGAACGGTTTGCACCGTGTCCCCAGCGGCATCGGCGTCGTGGGCGATATAGAGCCGGCGCAAACTCGACGACAGTGCGATGGCTGAGAGGTGGTTGGCCGACAGGGCGGCGGCCATCGGCAGGGTCGGAAGCACGCAGCGTAGCGACAACATGGTCTCGATGCCTTCGCCGGCGACGAGCACATCGTCGTCCGCGGCCCCGAAGCGAACCGCATTGCCGAGCAGGTCGCCCATGGCACGTCGCGGCGTGTCGATCGGGGCCTTGCCGAGACGGATCCGATCAAAGCCGAGCGGATCGAGCCATGTGCGATGCGCGCCGGTGATTTTGCCATCAAGGTCGGTGACGCAGGCGATCATGGCTGGCCAGGTCTCGGTCGGCAGATGCTCGTCAGGCCGATAGTAACAACGCGGATGGAAACGGAGGCTGCCGCCATGGTGCACGTGGGTTATTCCACGACGATGTAAGTACGTCTCAACGATGGTGCCATCGATCGGACCCGAAATTGCAAACAGCCGTCTTGCTGCCTCTTGCGAGCCAGCTACTACTGAGGGACGCACCGATTTCAAAACCGGTTGCGGTTCAGCACGAGGCAGGTTCATAAATCGCCGCGCTTCCTGCGCGACCTCGCGAAAGTCGAGAAGCCCAAGGCTTTCTCTGATGACGTCGAGCAAATCGCCATGCTCGGAGGTCGCGGCGTCTGTCCATTTGCCGGCAGGTCCCTTAGGGGAGTCCTGGAGCCGTACAAACATTGAACGGCCCGGACTATTGTGGACATCGCCAACCAGCCAATACCGTCCCTCACGCTTGCCATTGGAGAGATAATGGCGGCACACCGCCTCGGCATCACGCGCGAGACGGCGTGCCAGTTCGGAAGCGTCGTGGGACATCACGCCGCCTCCCGTTCACCGACTCGTACGAGCGGATAACATTCGAGCACCTTGGCCAGCACGCCGACGCCGGTGGCATCAGTCGGAACGAACATGCGCAGCTTCCAGGAGATGATCTCGCCGAAGAGCCCATAAGCACGCAGGCGGTCCCGCATACTGTCGGTGAAATCAGACAGTTCGATACGATGTGCTCCCATCACACGAACGCGCCGAAGTCTTATGCCTTCGGCAAGCTCGAGAACCGTGCGACCTTCGAGCAGCGCCGCGAAGGCAGCATCCGGCGTCAGCGCCGGTGCGTCACCAGCCGGCGTCGTCGCCACCCAGGCCGGCGAGACCTTGCGGCCGATGATGCGCTCACCGGCATCCGTCTGAAGCCGATAGACGCGAGTCGACTCATTCGGCAGCCGCTTCCAGATCGGCAAGAGCAGGCCTGCCGCCATATGGATGGTGCTATGGGTGAACTCGGGCAATTCGGCCAGTTCCGCCTGCCAGGCCGCGGCGAAGCGTTCGCGGTCAGCTTCCGCCCAATGGCTTTCCGCCATCATCTTCAGCGGAAGGCTGTTATGCTCCATCGGACGTATCAACCGCACGCGCCGCTCGATTTCGCCGTCATCGAGCATAAGGCTCGGCGCCGGCGCCTGAATGGCAGCGCGGCCCGAGCGCTCGTTGAGCAGCGGGACGGCGCAGGAATCGGAGATCCGATCGAACGCCTCCTCGAGGGTCACGGGATGATTGCGCCGGCGTTCGGTGACGGTGAGCAGCCGGGTTTCCGCCCCGGTTCCGGGATGGGTGTAGATGACGCGCCGGTCAGCGACGACGAAGCTCTCGGCCTGAAGTGTCTCCAGACCGGCATCGTAGGTGCCGGACGCGATGGCGCCTTCGATGCGGGCGTTGAGTAGCTGCTCAAACGCCGTGAAGAGGACGTTTTGCAGGTCAATGGTCAGCGCCAACAACCTGTTCAGGAAGGTCGTGATCGGCGGAAGCTCGTCCTTGATTCCATTGGCATCCATCAGCTTTAGGCCGGTCGCGTCCTCGAAAATCTCAAGCGAGCACCCCTCCACTTTGCCGCGCACGAGCAGATGATAGAGCTGGCGCAGTGCGTCGCGGCCGTAATGGCTTTCGAGATTGTCCTCGGGCCGGAACAAGCCTTGGCCACCGGTCTGACGCTGGCCACGCGTGATCGCGCCCAGCGTGTCGAGCCGGCGAGCGATCGTGGAGAGGAAGCGCTTCTCGGCCTTGACGTCAGTCGCGATCGGTCTGAACAGCGGCGGCTGCGCCTGGTTGGTGCGGTTGGTGCGACCCAAGCCCTGGATGGCGGCATCCGCCTTCCAGCCTGGCTCGAGCAGATAATGAACTCTCAATCTGCGATTCCGGGCCGAGAGCTCAGCGTGGTAGGAACGCCCGGTGCCACCGGCGTCGCTGAAGATAAGGATGCGCTTGGCATCATCCATGAACGCAGCGGTCTCGGCGAGATTGGCCGAGGCGGCGCGGTTCTCGACCAAGAGTCGATCCCGCTTACGAATGACGCGGCGCGAGCGGCCGGTCACTTCAGCGACCATGTCCGTGCCGAACCGCTGAACAATCTGGTCGAGCGCGCCCGGCACGGGCGGGAGCGAGGCGAGCTTCTCGATCAGGCGGTCGCGGCGGGTGACGGCGTCCCTGCTCTCGACGGGCTGGCCGTCGCGATAGACCGGACGTGAGCAGAGATTGCCCTCGCTATCGGTGAAGGGCTCGTAGAGCTGGACCGGAAAGGAATGGGCGAGATAGTCGAGGACATATTCGCGCGGGGTGATGTCGACCTGGACGTCGCCCCAATCCTCGGTTGGGATCTCGGCGAGCCGGCGTTCCATCAGCGCCTCGCCCGTCGAGACGATCTGGATCACGGCGGCGTGTCCCTCGTCAAGATCGCGTTCGATCGAGCGGATCAGCGAGGGGGTCTTCATCGAGGTGAGCAGATGGCCGAAGAAGCGCTGTTTGGCGCTTTCGAATGCGGATCGCGCGGCGGACTTCGCCTGTGCGTTCAGCGTGCCGGTTTCGCCGGTGATGTTGGCGGCGCGCATAGCCGCGTCGAGATTGTTATGGATGATGCTGAATGCGCCGGCATAGGCATCGTAGATGCGAACCTGCTCGGGTGTGAGCTGATGCTCAACGAGCTCGTATTCAACGCCCTCGTAGGAGAGCGAACGCGCGGCATAGAGGCCGAGTGCCTTGAGATCGCGCGCCAAGACCTCCATCGCTGCGACGCCGCCCTCCTCGATCGCTTCGACGAATTCGGCTCGGGTCGTGAATGGGAAATCACTGCCGCCCCAAAGACCGAGGCGCTGGGCATAAGCGAGGTTATGGACCGTGGTGGCGCCGGTCGCGGAGACGTAGACGACGCGGGCGTTCGGCAACGCATGCTGCAGTCTCAGGCCGGCGCGCCCCTGCTGAGAGGCCGCCTGGTCTCCTCGCTCACCCTTGCCGCCGACCGCGTTCTGCATCGCGTGGCTCTCGTCGAAGATGATCACTCCGTCGAAATCGGAGCCCAACCATTCGACGATCTGACAGACGCGCGAAAGCTTTTCTCCGCGCTCGTCGGTGCGCAGCGTAGCGTAGGTCGCAAAAAGGATACCCTCCGACAGCCGGATCGGCGTGCCCTGCCGGAAACGGGAAAGCGGCGTCACGAGCAGCCGCTCCACGCCGAGCGCCGACCAATCGCGCTGCGCATCCTCGATCAGCTTGTCGGACTTGCTGATCCAGATCGCACGACGGCGGCCCTTGAGCCAGTTGTCGAGCAGGATACCGGCGACCTGTCGCCCCTTGCCCGCGCCCGTCCCATCTCCCAGAAACCAGCCGCGACGAAAGCGAACGGCATTCTCCGCGTCATCACGTGCGGCCGCCACGATGTCAAAAGTCGCGTCGACCGTCCAGGAACCGCTAAGAAACTCCGAATGCGCCTCACCAGCGTAGATGACGCTCTCGAGCTGCGCGTCCGACAGGATGCCATCCGCGATGACGTTGGCCGGCAAACGCGGACGATAGGACGGTTTTGGCGGCGCGACCGAGGCCATTGCGGCTGACTGAACGAGTTTGCTGGGATGGGCCTGCGCGCCCGGAATGCGGATCGACTGCAACGCGTAGGATTCATAAAGCGCGTCGGTGATCTTGCCGGCATCGGTGGGCGCCCATTCGATGGGCTCATGGGCGAGTTCCGTCGCCACGAGATCGGATGCCGGCGCCGCGGTCGTCGGCTGACGCTGGGCAACGTAGGCGCGGACACTTCGTGGCCTCGACGGGCCTGCAATTGCTGGCACCACCGCGGTCGGCGTGCCAGCAATTGGGCGACGCCCTGGCACGTCCCGGATGATCCAGCCGAGCAAAGTCGGCAGGTCTGGGGCGATGCCAGCAGATGGCGGCAGTGACGCGATGTCGTCCGCCGGCACGCGATCGATAACCGTCAGGCGGGTGTCAATGGTGGTGCCGTGCTTGGCATAGACGGCACCGTCAATCGCCGCCGAGAACACGACCCGGCCTTGTTCCTGGAGCCGCACGAAGGAGTCAGTCCACACCGGATTTTCGGGGGAGACGTTTGCGCCCGTGATGGCGACCAGCCGTCCGCCTTCTGGAAGACGGGCCAACGCGGAGCCGACGTGCCGCAATGCCGCATCCGCCATCCGGCGATCGACGTGGACCGCTGCCGAGAATGGCGGGTTCATCAGCACGACGCTCGGCACGATGCGAGCATCGAGGTGGTCGTTGATGTGTGCGGCGTCAAACCGCGTGGTGGAGACGGATGGAAAGATCTGCCCGAGAATGCCGGCGCGGCTCTCGGCGAACTCGTTGAGAACAAGGGAGGCGCCGTCAAGTTCTGCCAAGATGGCGAGATGGCCGGTACCGGCTGACGGCTCCAGTACGACATCGGCAGGCGTGATCGCCGCGGCAACGCTCGCGACGTAGGCCAATCCGATCGGTGTCGAGAACTGCTGGAGCGATTCGCTTTCCTCGGACCGGCGTGTCTGGGTCGGAAGAAGAGCGGTGATCCGCATCAGCATCGACAGCATGACGGACGGCGATGCCGCCTTAGCGCGCATGGCGGCGCCATGCCGGCGCAGGAACAAAATGGTCGCCGCCTCGCAGGCATCGCAGGCGATCTTCCAGTTCCAGGCACCACTTGCATCGGAGGCGCCATATGCTGCCTCCATGGCGGAGCGCAGGAGAGTCGCATCGATACGACGTCCCTGTTCGAGTTCGGTCAAAAGCCGTCGGGCGGCGCGGACAATCGCGGATGCGACGACTGCGGCGGCACGCATCGAGAGCGGTGCGGCGCTGGCGCCGCCGACGAGAGATTCGGTCATGAGGGGTGTCTTTCGGAGAGCGGGAAAGGGCCGAGCCGCCCGGCGCTCTCCTCAACCGCTGCGGCTCAAACCCTTCCCGGCCCACCTCTGCCTCTGACCACAGAAAGAAAGGGTCCGGCGACCAGCGCCGGACCCTTTCAGCGAACTATCCGAACCGGCGATCACTTCTTGAGGTCGTGCTCATCATCGAGCAGAGCAAATGTGATGCTTTCGTCGACAGCGTAGTTCTTGGCGAGGTTGATTGCCCAGCATCGCGCTTCCAACAGCTCGCCGTAGTAGGGTTCCCATTTGTCGCCGACGCGCGCACAGCCGTCCGCGATGAGACGGGGTAGATCGGGATGATCGGCGATCTCTTGGCGCGCCTGTTCGAGCGTATCCTCCACGGTGAGAACGAGCAGCGGATGCCAGCCTGCCGGATAGCGGCAGTCGAGCATCAATCGCTGCGCCTCATCCGCCGAAAGCCGTCCGGCGGCATAACGCCAGGCTCGTGTCCATCGGCTGAGCTTGGCGCCGCAACGATAGCGGAGACGGCGTGTCCAAGACGTAACGGCGGTGGTGCGGCGGCGGATAGCGTCAAACATGGCACACCTCGCGGATCCAATGCGCGAGCTCGTCGGGCCTGTTGAGCAAATCGAGCGATGCGAAATTGTTGGGGCCGCCGACATAGTCTTTCCGGCCCGTGCAGGTCCGAAACAGAACGCCGCTGTGGTAGCCCATCGCCGATTGGGAGACCCGCACGTAGAGATGATCGCCGTGGAGGGTGATTTCACCGGATACGGCAATGCCGGCCTGGTTGGAGCGGAGGTCGTAGGAACCGGGCTCAAGACCCAGCGCGGTTGCAATACGGCGGAGTTGAGATTTGACACCGCTGTGAAAGAGGCGCTTGGCCTCGGCGTCGTAGGCAACAGACTTGCGAAAATCGAAGGCATTGGACGTTTTGGACATGTGGGAGACCCCGAGAGCGGGCTAGTCATCCCGGCGACTCGCTCTCGCCGCGCGCCGGGCTCGCCTGAGGCTCGGCCCTGCTCTCACTCTCATGCTGCGGCCTGGACGGCGCGCCACCACACGACACGCGCTTCGCGCGTGGCGTTGGCGAGACGCAGCAAGAGATCGCCGTGGCAAGCGCGCGGCGCGCAAAAGCACACGAGATCGCATCCGCGCAGTTCATCGAGCGCGCGCAGCAGATGGTGCTGGTCAGCCAGCCATCGCGCGTGCTTGGCGATGACGGCCGCGCGATCTCCGTCGCGGCCGATCCGGAACGGATTGCCCCACTTGCTGCCGCGCCCAATGTAGACGGCGCCTACCGGAATGCCGGCGTGATGCTTGTTCAGAACCCTGCACATTGCCTATCGCCTCCTGAGCTTCGCGTTGCGACGAACTGGCGACCGGGCGCGGTCCAGCATCGGATGTCACGCGAAGGCCTTTGGCCGCTGTGGGAACGGCTTGCCCGTTGACATCAGATGCGCCGCGCCCAGACAGGACAGGCCGCAACGTGGTCAGGGGGCGGACAAATGCCGGGTTTAAATCGCGCTGCGCGCCGCGGCCTTGGGCATGGTGATGGTTTCGGACGCATGCGCAGCGAACCATGGTTGGCCCGCCAAGGCATTGGTCAGCTTTCGGTCCAAGGCGAGACCTGGTCGATGAACGCCTCGAGAAGATCGTTCGTGGACTCGCCGAGAATGGTCTCGGCCGAGATCACGACGACGGCACCACCAAAGCCGTCGGCACGCATCCGTGAGCAAGTGAAGGACGATACCGCCGATACATATTTAAGTGTCGACGAACGCCGTACGATGTCCTGAAGGATGAGCTGCCAGGACGTCTCGCTAAGATCGATGTCCAAGTGAGTATGCTGGAGTTCGTCACTCTTTAGACCCGAGAGATGCTTCCTGACAAACGTATTGGCCGTATTGTCGACATCGAGCTCGGACACAGCGAGCGCGGCCTCCAGCGCCGCACGCTCGATCACGGTCATGTCGGCCGGACCCAACTCGGAGAAGAAATACCAGCCGTCTCCGTCGCGTTCGGCGTCGAAGACGTAGGATAGCAGCAGACGCTCAAGCGGTGTCATGTCCGCCTCGGGTACCGTCTGCTGGATTACAGTCGGGGTATAGTAGTCAGCCAGTGGAATCCTCCTTTAAGATGCGACGACCCAACGCTCTCTCGCGAGGCGCCAGGCCGGTATGCGGTGAAATGAGAGAGAACGTCCGATGGAGGAGGTGTCAGAACTGCCAGGTTCGCACGATGTCCTGCTCCTGCCGGTGATAGTCGAGCATCTCGCGATAGAAGCGCTTGCGTGCGGCCCGACGTTCCGGATCGCGCCGCGCTTGCAGGGTGAGCTTGCGGGATGCAGCACGAATGACGGCCCGCCAACCGTCATGCGCGGTGATGTCGAGGCGGAGATAGGTGCCGTACATGGTCAGGCTCCTTCCTTGACCGCAAGCGACGGATCGACCTCGTCTGCGATGCGCCGCGTGCGGCTCATCCAGGGTTCAGGCCGGATGCACCTCACCCAGTCGGCGAAGGACGGGATGAAGCCGAGATCCTCGAGAACGTGTTGCTCACCGATCCAACGCGTCGGGACAACGCGGCCGGACGACAAGGTGACGGCCGGGCCAAAGATGGTCTCGGCCATGAAGATGCCTTCGGCGTGGTGGCGGAGCGCTCGGTGCCGAAAGTCCGCCGTGATCTGCTTGCTTGCGTCGATTATGTGGACAGCCATAAGTTGGGTCTCCTGCTACAGTGTTACGAGTCGATCAGCGAGGTGAGCGATGGCATTCGTCAGACGGTGCAGCGGCACGAGCGACGTCCCGGCGCTGCTTGTCGACGCCGACGGCACGCCGATTCCGGTCGCGACCGAGTTCCTGGCGTATGTTTCGCTGCGCGGTTGCTCGCCGAACACGGTGCTCGCCTACGCCTATGATCTCGCTCATCTTTGGCGGTTCTTCACGGCAGGTGACCTGACTTGGGATCGACTGACGCCGGAGCGTGCGCCGGAAGTGCTCGCCTATCTCCGGTCGGTGCGGTCGCGTCGCCGAGGAGTCCAAGCCGGACCGGTGCTCGCTGCCTCGAAGGGCGAGCCGCAGCCTGCACCGACGCTGTCACCCAGAAGCGTCAACCGCGCGCTGGCGGCAATATCGGCATTCTACGATTGGGCGATCCTCTGCGGTCGCCGCGATGGCGTTAATCCGATTACCCGCGTCAGCGAGCGCAGCGCCATGATGGCCTCGGACCGACACCGGCCGTTTCTGACCGGCATCGCATCGCGCCCACCGTCAACGAAGGCGTTGCGGGTCCGCACGCCGCGCCGGTTGCCGCGGCCGCTCGATCCCGATCAGATCGCGAAGCTGTTGCCGCAGCTCCGCAGCCGGCGTGACGTTGCGATCGTGCGCTTGATGCTTGACGGTGGCCTGCGCCCGGGCGAGGTTCTCGGCCTTCACTTGACCGACATCGCCTATGGTCGACGGCGGCTGACCGTGCGTCACCGTGACGATCATCCACGCGGCGCGCGCTCCAAGTCGCGCACCGAACGCTTGGTCGACGTGCATGAGGCGGCGACACTGGAGGCGGTCAGCGCCTACGTCATGCACGAGCGGCCGCGCGACGCGACCTCGCCGATCCTGTTGCTCGTCGGCGGTCGCGGCCCACGCCGTGCCGAGCCGCTGTCCTACGCGGCGCTCGTCCGGATGTTCGCGAGGGCTTGCGAGCGAGCGGGATTCCGAGCGCCTTGGGTGACGCCGCACGCGCTACGCCACACCCACGCTACCAAGATGTGGGAGGCGGGTATGCGCGAGCTGACGCTGCAGAAGCGGCTCGGCCATGCGAGCGTCGAGGCGACACGCCTGTACACGCGAGTATCGGACGCCAGCGTTGTTGCCGAGTATCGCCGGGCGGTCGGCCTCGATGAGGTCGACATCGCATGAGCTTGGCACGACGATCGCCCGATAGCACGACGGTCACCGCGGATGCAGTCGCCTTCCAGCATTGCGACGAGGCCGAGTATGTCGCGTTTCTCGCCGGCTTACCCGTCACCCAAGGTTTTCGCGCGATGCGGCGCCGCTATCGGCGCGACTTTGTCGAGCGTTGGCCAAGGATCGAGAGCTGGTTCGACGCGCCTTTCGAGGAGCGGGTCGGGCGATTGTGCGGCGAGACGCAGAAGCGACCGAGCTTTCCGGCATCCTATCGAGGGCGCTCCTATTTATACTACTTGGCGCTGACCAACTGGCTGCGGCTCGACTATGACTGGCTCCTCGCCGTCGGCGATCTCTGCGTCGCGCCCGTCGCCCAAGCGCTGGGTGTCGATCTCGGTATCGGCGGGCTCGCGCGACAAGGCGTTGAGCACGGCTATCGTCTGGGAAGCGTGACGGCGAGCATGTCTTGGGCGATGTCGCGGATTACGCTGCGCAATGCACTCGGTTCGGTCGACGAGGTCCACTACGAGCATATCGCCGGGCTCCTCGAAGCGATTGAGCGATTCGATGATCGGCAGGACATTGGTCTGTTCCGCACCTGTCCGGCGGCCGCGCTCAAACGGTGCTGGCGCATCAACGCCCGCCAGCTTCAGCTCCTGCTCTATCATCGCGGGCAAGTCGGCGAGTATCCAGCACTGCCGTCCAAGCGCCGCGAGCCGCTGCCGTCCGATCGCGCCGTTATGCAAGCCGCGGTCGAACGCTGGATCGCGATCCGCCGGTTGACGCTCAGCAGGAAGACCGTCGATCACCAGGAGGTGTCGCTTCGGCATTTCATGCAGCATCTCGCGATCGCCGTCCCGGAGTTGGCGCGTTTCGCCGATGTCACCCGCGATCATGCGCTCGGGTTCGTGTCGGCGATGGCTGAAGACGCCCGGACGCAAACCGGCCGGTCGTTGTCGGCGACGGCGCGACGTGCCCGGATCGCCGCGATCATCATGTTCTTCCGCGATGCGATCGCGTGGGGCTGGCCGGATATGCCGAGCCGGCCGTTGCTCGACCATCGCGACATGCCGAAGATGCCGACGCGCATCCCGCGCTACATTCCCGCCGATCAGCTGACCGGGCTGATGGCAGCGGTCGTGGAACTGCCATGCCCCTGGCAGCGCGCCGCGCTGCTGGTTGCCCGCTGGTCGGGTGCCCGCCGCGGCGAGATCTGCCGGCTCCCGATCGACTGCCTTGACGCCTATCCAGACGGAACGGCCAGGCTGCGCATCCCTGCGGGCAAGACCATGAAGGAGCGGGTCGTGCCGCTGCACGATGACGCCGCTGAAGCACTGCGCGCGATCATCGCGTTGCGCAAAGCGGCAACCGACCACCCGCTGCTCGACGGCCGGACCGGCGACAGGGTCCGCTTCCTGTTTCTTCGCCGCGGCCGGCCTATGTCGGCATTCTACCTCTTCGATTACGCGCTCCGTGACGCCTGCAACGCTGCCGGCCTGGTCGACCAGGCGGGTCGGCCAACCATCACCGCGCACCGGTTTCGGCATACGGTTGGCACACAGCTTGCGGAGCGCGGCGCCAAGCTGAACACGATCATGAGCGTGCTTGGCCACGAGAGTCCACACATGTCGATGATCTACGCCCGGATCAGCGACGCCGAGGTGCTGCGCGACTATCGCTCGGTGCTTGAGCCGGGCGCCATTATCGCCGGCGCCGGCGCGGACGCGATCCGCACCGGTGAGCTCGGCGGCCCCGCGATCGACTGGCTGCGCAGCAACTTCTTCAAGACCGAGCTTGAGCTCGGGCACTGCCTGCGGCTGCCGAGCGAAGGGCCGTGCGAGTGCGACCTCTACCTCAACTGCTCGCGTTTCGTAACGACACCGGCCTATGCGCCACGGCTGCGCGAGAGGCGGACTCTGGAGCTGAGCCTCGCCGATGACGCCCGTGATCGCGCTTGGCCGCGCGAGGTTGAGCGCCACTGCGGCATTGCGCGCCGCATCGAGCAGCTGCTGTCCGATCTCGGCGAGACAGCCGATTGAGGTACGGCTACGGCCCACCATGATTGAAGCAGATACGCAATCAGCCATATTGTCCTCGCTTTCTGGCTCGGCGGAGAGCCGCCCTGTGTTTGGTAAGGTTTGGCGGTATGTGCGCTCGGCGAAGGCCGAGGCGCATCAGTTGCAACTTCACGCCGGTCGGTCAGCTCGTAGGCGGCCTTGCCGCCAGTGCTGCCGAGAAGGCATCCGGCAACGTCACGTTTGCGGGAGCGCTCGAGAACATCGGAGCGATCTGGTCGGGGCGATAACCGGCCAAGCCGCAACCGATGGGCGTCAACTCGAACGTGATGTCAGGCCATTGCCGCGCGTAATCGAGGAAGTCGGCAACATGTGCTTGGATGACGTGCAGCGGGAGCACCCGCAATTGGCGATCCTTGGTCGGAATGGCGTAGGCATTGCCTTGCCGCCCGACGCCCTGGCCGTAGATCGCGCCGCGATGCTGACGGGCCCATAGGGCAGCGCCCTTGCCGTGACGACCAGCGAGATTGGATCCGAAGACAAAGACCGGAATGGTGGATGTGAGGGTATGCATCGATATGCTCCTGACTACGGCCGCCCATCGTGTGCGGCTGGCCTCCCAGCAGGCGACGGGGGTCCCGCATAGTCACCGGAGCGGACGTCCGAAGGCGTCCGCGCTGGGGAACGGCGAAGCCGTTGACTTTGCGGGTTCGGCGTCATCATGGGAGGACAACGCACAGCGCTCGTCTCTCGCCTGAGATCATGATCGTTGTGAATCAGACACTTGACCCGGTCGCCAGACCGCACTGACCCCTTTGGCGAAAAGTGCGACGCCGGGCTGGACGAACTTCGCTCGGGCTACGCCCTCGCTCCGTCCGTCCAGCCCGGCGCATTCTCGTCCTGATTGACGCTGTCTCACCTTGATTGTCGCACGGCAGCGAGGCTTGACAGTCCAGATAACGTCGAACCAGCTATGGATCGCGAGATAGTCATCGACTGTCCCGCCCCACTTCTTCGACGACGAAAGCGAATGGTGATAGGGATGTGCCATCGCTTCCTCCTTCAGAATACATGCTGGGTCAATTCGGAGGTTTCGATCCGCTCATTGAAGTTGAGCGTGATCGTCCGTTCGGCGACGTCGAAGAGGAAGTCGCCATAGGCGCCCTGGTTATTCTCCCAACCGGAGTAGGTCTGTTCGAGGAGATCGTGGATGAGCTTCTCGATCGCGTCCTTCACCGAGAGGGTTTGGCGAGTGACGACTTGGCTGCTCCATTCGACCCGCGCAATCTCGATACGGATGCTTTGGAGATCTGTATCACCGCCCTCTCCGTCTGCGACAGCACCGTCGATCTGTCCCTCGTCGGCATAGCCGTTGAACGTAACCTCCACGGTGTCGATGCGCGCAGCCGCGAGCGCATCGAACAACGCTGTCTTATTCTCGGAAAGAGCGGACTTGCACAGCCTCATGAACTCCTGGTCCCGCAGGAGCCAGCAAGCAGAATCGAAACCCGATCCGGGTGTTGAGGTATCGTCGGTCATGATGGTTCTCCAAAGACGATAAAGCGCGGCGCGAGGGCCGGGTTTGGGCGAGAGGTGATGTGGCAGAGAACTGCGGGGTGGCAGATGCCACCCCGCAGCGACGAACTATTCCGCCGCGACGGGGTCCGGCTGCTCGCGCTCGTCGCCGTCGGTCGTTTCCTCGTCATCGCCAGAGAGGAATTCGGGAAGCGGCCCGGACGGTGCGTCGGAGCCAACCGATGGTGAAGCCACCGCGGCAATGCGCAGCGGCTCGGGGAGCCAGCCGCTGCCTTCGAGCAGACGCTCGGCCTCCTTGGCCATCTCGGCCTTCTTGAGATGGTCGATCAGTTGGGCCGACGAGTCACCCTTGGCTTCGTGGACCGCTTCAAGAATGCGGCCCTTGGTGACACGGCCGAGATAATTGTCGACCGTCGGGCGCCAGCCGGCCTCCACCATGTCAAGATCAACCGCACGGGCCAGGCGATCGGCCTGATCGAGGCGACGCTGCAGCCCATGGGCCGTGATGCCGGGCCCACCATGGCGATCGACCTTCTCGAACAGGGCGTTCACACCGAAGGACACGCAGTGGGCGAGCAACGCCAGCCGGCTTGCGTCGTCAAGGGCGACCAGCCAATCCCACAACGCGGCCTCTTCGGCCGGCACCTCGACCGTCCAGGCGTCGTGCCGAGCGGCTATCGATTTGGCCGATGCGCTCTCCTTCAGATCCGGCGCCTGGACGGAAAGCTGAACATGGCGCACGCCTGCCTCGATACAGCTCGGACCGTAGGTTCGATGGAAGGCGTCGAGGCAGAGCTTGTGCAGGAGCGCGGTCATCGCGACATGCGGCTGGGCCGCAACCGCGTCTTGCATCGCCAGCGTCCGGTGCGCGGTGAGCTCCGTGACGAGCCGGTCGGGCAAGGGGCGGATGGCATCGTCCTCTTCCTCATCCGGAGTCGCCTGCCCGGCCATGGTGATTACGCTGCCCTGGACCGCTGATGCGCGTTGGCCGCCATCATCCGGGCCAGGTGCTGCCGCGCCGGCGTCGGGATTTGGCTCAGCTACTGCCGCAACGAACGCTACTTCGTCCTCGCGGCGGACATAGCCGCGCTCGACGTGCAACGTCCCATCGGCATCGATGCTGATGAAGGCGCCGGCGTGCGGGATGGCAGCCGGGTCGAAGATATGCGGCCGGTCCTCGAAGGCCGCGAGAGCCTGCTCGAGCTCGCCGAGACGCGTGTCGACCTCGTCGGGTATTTCGTCGGCGTCTTCGTATTTCTCCTGAAGCGCCGTATACTCGGCCTCGAGCGCATCGTGGCTAACCTGTTCCTCAATGGTGAGATCGGAGGGTTCACCTTCGAGCCGGCGGAGCCCATGATCGTGACCGTAGGGGAAGCTCGGGGCGACCTCGATCCACTTCCAATTTTCGGCTGCGATCGTCTCGGCTTCGGTACGGAGCTTCTCGGCGACAAGACGCTCGAGCAGCGCGATGTCCTCGAACCAGCCGCCGCCGTCCTCTTCGAAGAGATCGCGAAGCACGTTGCCGCCAGCCGCTTCATAGGCGGCGAGGCCGACGAAGCGGGCGCGCTTGTCGGAGGCCTGCACCGCCCGCTCGGTCAGAACGCGCCTGATCTGATACGGCTCGTCATAGCCCGACCGGTTGACGTTCTCCCAGACCTGTTCTTGGCGAGCGCGATCGGCCGTGACGGAGAACGCCATCAACTGCTCGAGCGACATGCCATCGTCGGCATAGACGTCGAGCAGCTTTGGGGAAACCGCCGCAAGCCGAAGGCGCTGCTTCACGACACCGACGGATACGAAGAAGATGGCCGCGATCTCCTCCTCGGATTTCCGCTGCTCACGCAGGGTCTGGAACGCGCGGAACTGATCGAGCGGATGCAGTGCGACGCGATGCACGTTCTCGGCGAGTGAATCTTCTTCCGCGGAAATTCGGCCACCGGCTTCGCCGACGATGCAGGGAATCGGCGTGGTCTTCGCGAGACGCTTCTGGCGCACCAATAGTTCAAGCGCCCGATAGCGGCGGCCGCCGGCCGGCACTTCGAACACACCGGTATCCTGCCCATCGCCGTCGAGGATGGGCAACACATATAGACTTTGTAACAGCTTTTCTCGATGGGCAATGTCCTCGGCGAGATCCTCGATCGAGATGCCGGCCTTGATCCGGCGGACGTTGGACTGCGAGAGCACCAGCTTGTTGAACGCGATGTCGCACGATGGCGACAGCTTGATCTTCTGAACGGCCTTTGCCATGTCAGTTTCTCCGAGAACGGGCGGCCGAGACCTTCTCTCGACCTCCAACCCGTTCAAGGAGCGAAGCGCCGCCCTCTTGCTCTAAGAGGGCAGCGCCGCGGAAATGACGAAACTGACATGTGCCAGAGACACGCGAAATTGGCTTCTGCGGATTCGCGCGAGTCAGGCGGCGCGATCCAAGAGCTTCTTCGCCTTTGCCTCCATGTCGAGGCGAGCATCCTGATGCAGCTTGTCGCGCGCGACGGCCGTGATGCCCTGCACGAAATCGAAGATGCTTTCAGGTGGGCGGTTCTCCTCCGCCAGCACCGTTTCTATCACCTTGGCTGTCTCAGCCTTGGAGAAGCCGCGGCGACGCAGGAACTCGGTGCGATCCTCGTCACTATGTGCCACGATCCGTTCGCGCGCGGCCTTGATACCGTTGACGAAGGGCATAGGTGACGAATTGGCGAAGTTCAGCAGCGCCGGCGCCGCTTCGTGAGCAAAGCGGGACGAGGCGTATTTGGAATGGCGAATAATGATCTCCTCGAAATCTTCGACACCCCACAGATTGCGATTTTGGCAGACTGCGCGGAGATAGAAGCTCGCCATGCCGAGTGTCTTCGCCCCGACCTCCGAATTCCAGCAATAGAAGCCGCGGAAATAGAGATCGGGCGAGCCGTCCAGGAGACGACCAGCCTCGATCGGGTTCAGGTCATCGACCAGGAAAAGGAAAACATCTCTATCCGATGCATAGAGGGTCGTCGTATCCTTGGAGATGTCGACTCTGGGATTGTAGATTCCGGTTGACCAGTCGAGCACCCCGGGCACCTTCCAGCGTGTATCACCTGTGCCATTGCCGGCGATGCGCTGCACGGCCTCAACGAGTTCATGGTCAAAGATCCTGCCATAGTCTGGGCTGGTGACGGCACGAAGCTCAACGCGGCCATCGTCCGTCTCAAGCGTCTTGATTTGTTCGGCACGATTGGAAGTCAGGCCATATTGCAGGTTGATGCCTGCGAGTGCTGCGGGCAGTTGTCGGAGGTAGGCTGCCGGAGCGCCAACCTGGCTTGCAAGCTGGCCGAAGCTCCAATGGGTCGGCGCGACGGGCTTGTCCGAGCCGGGCAGCATCAGGGCCAGCCGCTCGGGATCGCCGCGGCTCGCCTCGACATGAATGAGCGCACTTTCGACCACGCGCGTCCGGCTGCGGTCCGTGCGATCACGCACCGTGCTTGCCAGTTCGTTGAGCGACAGATAGCGCTGGTCTGCCGGACGAGAAAACCACTCGGAGGATACCCGGCCGACGCGCTCGCCGCGGCTCACGTCCACCCTGTAACCGCCGCTGGCGTCACGGTGGGCATCAAGAATCTGCGTGTTCATGGGAGCAATCTCCATGACGGGCGCCGGAAGACTCTCCTCCGGCCCTCAACCCGTCATGGCCAGATCGGCCCGCACTCTTCCTCTCGCTTGGCGCTGCCTCAGCGCCGATGACGGGTTACGAAGCGGCTGAGCGAAGCCGCAAACACCGCGTCAGGGATCGAAGCCCGAAAGGGGGAAAACCCGGCGGAAGCCGGGGTTTCAGCGAAGCCGACAGCCCGGTCCCGAAGGGAGACGCCCGCTTCTCAAGCGCGCAAGCGGCGGGGCCTCCAGGCGCGCGAGCCCAATCTCTCGTAGTTGCGGCCAGCATCGGCTTCCTCGTGCCAATGCCTCTCCGCTGACGAGCAAACGCCTTTAGTCCAACGCTCGGCGCCAGAAGCATCCGACGAATTGGCTGTGGACGGCGGCACAACCGATACTTGATCTCGATCGCATCCTGCTACCGTTTTACAATGCATTTCCGACACTAGGGGTGGCACCTAAATATGCCTCAAGTTCTGACCGGCTTGTTGAACGGCGAAGCTCTGAAACCCGTCTACGCCGCGAAATCCAAAACTTTCGATGAAAAGACCGTTTCCGCTTCGAGCAAGGAATCGCTCGACATGAAGGTAGTCGGAGAAGAGGCCGACGGCTGGCGCGTCGTTCGGAGAAACCAAAGGTCGGTCCGGTTGGCCAAGGACAAACCCGCCGACCGGCAGCTCGAGGACGACGTCTGGTCGCTGCTCTATCGAATGGGGTTCAAGGAACTCAATTTCGACCGGAATTTCGCGATCCAGGCCGGTCCTAACACGCCCCCGCGGCAGTTGGATGTCTTCGCAAAGGATGACGAGACCGTCTTCATCGTCGAATGCACCCATTCCCAGATTGGCGGATCCAAGTCGGTGAAATCGCTTCTCGACAAGATCGCTGCGATCCGCGAGGAGGTCCTGAAAGCGGTGCAATCCCATTACGGCCGCACCAAGAAGCTGAAGGTGAAGTTCGCGATCGCCACCCGCAATATGGAGTGGCGGGAGTCGGACAGGACAAGGGCGGGAAACGCCGGAATACCGATCATCACGGAGGACGACCTTTCGTACTTCAACCGCCTCACGGACATCCTGAAGACGGCCGCCCGCTATCAGTTCCTCGGACGTTACTTCGAGGGGGAAAAGGTCGAGGGACTGAAGCTCAAAGTGCCCGCTACGCAGGGCCGCGTGGGCCGCAGGACATTTTACAATTTCCTCATCTCTCCCCACGACCTGCTGCGCATCTGCTACGTCAGCCACATGGCGAAGGCCTCCAACGACGACCTCGACACCTATCAGCGCATGGTGAAGCCGTCCCGGCTCAATGCGATAGGCCGCTACATCGACGAGGGCGGGACCTTTCCCACCAACATAGTCGTCAATTTCAAACGAGAGAACCTTCAGTTCGACCGCAAGGAATCGTTCGACGATACGTCTTTCGGCACGCTCAGCCTGCCCGGACAATACGGCTCGGCCTGGGTCATCGACGGCCAGCATCGGTTGTACGGCTACGCGCACGCCCAGCGCGCCGCAGAAGAAGACCGGTCGGTGGTGTCAGTCCTGGCCTACGAGAACCTGCCCGTCCGCGACGAGATCGAGATGTTCGTCGACATCAACACGCAACAGGTGAAGGTCTCGCGCAACCTCGTCAACGAAATCGTCTCCAGCCTCAACGTGGACGATCCGGATCCGAAGAAGCGGCTCGACGCGCTCTGCGCCCGCGTGGCTCTCAGGCTGGATTCGTACTCCAATTCGCCGATCAAGGAGCGGATCCTCACCGTCGCGCAGGAGAAGAGCCACTACCGCTGTCTGACGTTGACTTCACTCGCCGACGGCATCGCGGAGAACAACCTGCTGGGCTCCATTCACAAGGGAACGAAGGGTAGTCCGGCGATGATCCTGGCCGGTCCCCTGGCCGAGCCGTCGGTGGATCCCAAGCTTACCATGAACAAGGCGACCGAGGCTCTCGCGGCGTATTTCTCCCTGTTCGCGTCCGGCCTCGAAGCTCAATGGGCACTGGGCGACGACAAGGGCGGATACATCTGCACGAACCTCGGGTTGCGGGCGCTGACGCAACTCTTCCGCAGGCTCATCGCGTTCGTCGAACGCACCGACGACGTTCGTGCCCCGACACTTGACGCCGAAGACATCGTCGAGCGGGTCGGCCGGTACGTCGCGCCGCTTATCAAGTACTTCGCGTCCGCGGACGCGGCGGACATCACACGTTTCCGGAATCGAGGCAGCTCCCTGCAAAGCGTCGATCAGAACTGTCTGCAGATGATGGCGATCATCCACGACGCGCTGCCTGCGTTCGATGTCGCGGAGGTGAGAAGCTATATCGAAAGCCAGGATGCCGAGGGCACGAAACAAGCCCGAGAAATGATCGATCAGATCAACCGGATACTCTTCGACGACGTGCTGGGAGCGCTCAAGGACAAGTTCGGCGAAGCCAGCGATGCTTGGTGGCTGAAAGGCGTTCCAAAGAACGTGCGCAACGAGTGCGACAAGCAATACAACGAGAGCGACGGCGAACGCGAGCGGTGGCGGTATCTCTACCTGATAAACTACAGCGAAATCATCCAGTACGACGACAACTGGGAAATGTTCAAAGACTTCTATAATTTCTACGGTAAGGGAAAGAAGGCCGATCTCGTCCGGTGGATAATGAAGATCAACAAGGCTCGGCAGATCACCCATCACGCCGAAAAAGGCCCTCTTTCGAGAGACCAAGTCGAATTCGTTCGCCGCGTGCACGAGTTGGTTCGGGAGCATATCGAGGAGCGAAATCCCGTGATCCCGAACCATCGGTACCTGCCCGATTGACGATGGCCGGCGAACGGGCCGGCGGAAGACGACCTGCAATGACGAAGGGCGCCACGCGCCGGGACGCGATCCGGCAAAAATTCGTGAGGAAGACGCTTTCCTTCGTCAGCTCCCGCAGGGGCCGATCTATCCGCCGGATCAGTTGGGCGGATTGGGGGCCGTGGCCTTGACGCGTCGGTCGACGATCCGAAGCAGGTGATTGGCGAAAAGGATTATCTCCACGGCTTCGGAGGCGTCGGCGAGCTGTACGTCGCGATGAGAAAGCGGATTCTTGTAGGAGCCGACAGCGCCCGCGAACATCTCCATGCGCGCAGTCTGCTCGGCCCGTTCGCTCTGCAGATCCGTGAGCCTGCCTCTCTCCGGGGCGAACGCCTCACGCATGAGCTTGACGCCGATATCGGCCGGCGAAAGGCCCGCGGCGTCGCGCACTGCGACCTCGACAGCCTTCATCGCGTGAAAGACCGCACTGTCGAATTCTCTGCGCATGAGCGCGCCCCAGACGACGTCCGCCATGCTCGGATGCAACCACTCCTTCGGTACGCGACGCGCCAGAACATAGTTCGCGAGCGCCGAAGAATCCTCGATCGCGCGCGCACGCCTGCTCAGACGCTTCATCCCCGCAAGCGCGCCGTTGGGATCGGGAATGATCAGGCCGTTCGCCTCAAGCCATGACCAGGCCTCGCGGAGCGCGATCACGACGTCCCGATGCGTCTCGTCGGGATAGCCCGGCCGTTCGTGCGCCGGACGCTCCCTCAATTCATCTTCGAGTTCCTCGATCTTAAAGGCCCCGAGATGCCAATAGGCTCCGCGCTTCCGCTCCCTCATCAGGAAGAGCAGGCGGGCGCCAAGCTCCTCGGTCGAGAGGTCGAGGAGGATCTGCGCCGTCGGGATATGGTCCGGAAGCTCGTGCATCGCAACACCGTACCTTCGTCATCGCGAGCGCGACCGGCCCGCCTCCTGGGCCATCCGTTCGTGCTCGGAGATCAGATACGAAATGTAACTCCTGATGAGATTGCAATACAGCCTGCCTTCGTTGATCTTGACTGCGGCGCCCTCCCTGAGATCGACCCCGTGGCGCACGCCGCCGCCGGTCGGCGACGAGAGGAAGCCGTGGAGGCCGACCATCCAGGTCAGGATCTGTTCTTGATGGCTGCCGCGCCCGCTTCGGCGGAGTTCGCCGACGATCTTGTTGAAGTACCGGCCCTGCACCGAACCGTCCGGCGTCTCGTTGCCGCGAAACGCAGTGGAGATCGTCTCCAGGAGCCATAACAGCTCCTGGACGGCCTGACGGCCCCTGCCCTCGGCCAGCGCCCGGTCGGAAGTCCTTAGAGATTCCTCGATCAGCCTCTGCGCCTCTGCCTCGAGGGCGAGAGGCCTTTCGGGCACCGGAATCGCTTCGTGATGCGCAGTGGCGACGAGATCGGGCAGACGTATTTCGTAGCCCGCGCCATTCTCCCCAAGTACGCGATTGATACGCGCGGCGTCGGGGACGACCATGCTCTCGTGCCGACGGCCGAGGTCCTGGCAGGCGTCGTAGAAAGCTTCGATGAACAACGGCGCGTTCGCGGCCGCCTCGTCCATGACGCGCTCGAGGTCGGTCGCCGCCCAGCTCTCGTTGCTGCTCCTGTGGTGCGGAACGCCTGCCGCTGCGGCGAACCTCGACTTGAAATGCTCCAGGATGGAGTGACGGTCGCCCTGACCGCAGATCCGGTTGATCAGATCGGAGAAAGCGTTCGACACGCCGGGCTCGATCGCGCCCGGGCTATCGAAACGCCAGTTGTTGTCGAACGTCAGCATGCGATTGCCGGCGGGTCAGCCGGTCCCTTCGTGAACGTCGCTTTCTGGCCACATCAGCGCTTTCAGCACGTCCGGCTTCTCCAGCGAGAGATCGGCGGGTGCGATTTCGTGCGAATCGCTCTGGGCGTATTTCGCGAGCCGATGTTTCTGCTCAAGGCTGAAATCGATGAACGCGTCGACGCTCGCGTTGGCGATGAGCAGGATGATCTCGCAGGGTCGAGCCTGAGAAATCCGGTGGATCCGGTCCTGGGACTGCAGGTAGTCGACGAGATTGAACGTGCGGTCGACGTAGATGGCGACGTTGGCCTCCGTGAGCGTCAGGCCCTCGCGGGCGGCGGCCGGATTCGCGATCATGATCCTGACTTCGGGATCGCGCCTGAACCGGCGCACCGCGTCGTCACGTTCGGGCGTGGACATCGCTCCGTACAACGTCACCGGGGAATGGTCGCGATATCGCTGCTTCAGCGCCACGACGTTGTCGGTGAACGAGGTCCAGACGATCACCTTCTGTCGTGAAGATTTCAGGTGGGTCTCCATCAGCGCGTCGAGTGCCACCAGCTTGCATGGATCTCCTCCATAAGCCGCATCGATCAGGGCGGGATTCGACGCCAACTGGGCCAAGCGCACCAGCCGCGCCAGAATCGCCTCGGCCTGCTTCAGCACCTGGGTGCCGTCCAGCGCGCTCACCCAGAGCGCGAGTTCGTTGCGCAGTTCGTCATACATAGCCGCCTGCCGCGGCTCCATGTCGACGAAGACGCGGTGGACCTGCTTTGGCGGCAGGTCGACCGTGCCCTCCTTGACGCGCCTTATGGAGAGGGACGACACCCGGTCCCTGAGGTCCGACACCGCCTTGTAGCCGCCGCCGGCCGCGCAATAGCGCGCCTTGAACTCCTCGAACGTGGCGCCGAGCGAATTCCCGTCGTCCAGAAACAGGAACTGACTCCAGAGATCCTCCGGCTTGTTCGCCACCGGCGTGCCGGTTAGAATGTACCGCCGCTTCGCTTCGGCGCGGAGCTGCAGCACCGCCTTCGTGACGCGCGCATCGGGCGTCTTGATGCGATGGCTCTCGTCGAGGACCAGCGCCATCGGCTTGAAGCGCAGCAGGGCGCGCAGCGAGGGCAGTTCGGCGTCGACGGCCTCGTAGTTTATGACGTAGAAGGCGGAACGCAGGCTGCCGAACGCCGTCCTCCTCGCCGTGCGGCCGGACCCGAAGATCGCATAGGGCAGGCTGCAGAAGTCCTCGATCTCGGCGCCCCAATTGGACTTTAATCCGTTGGGACAGACGATCAGCGCGCCCGCCAGTCCGCCGTGCGCGATCTCGGCGGCGATGGCGTCGATCAACTGCTTGCTCTTCCCCAATCCCTGCTCGTCGAACAGAGCCGCCCGCTCGTTCGCCCTGAGGAACGCCGTGCCTTCCGCCTGGTGGGGCAGCGAGAGATTCTTGTCCTCCTTACGCGGCATGGATACGCCTTCCCGCGATCATGGCTTCGGGAACGTGCAGCCGGACCAGATGCCGCGCGCCGAGCAGGCCGACGTCGGCGAGCACGCGGTCGAGAGCGTAGGCGCAGGAACGCGGGACGGCGAGATACAGCGGACAGCGCAGCTTCGACTTCCGCGTTCTCGCGAAGCCGAGAACGCGGAGCTGGCCGCGCGTATGCGAGTTGTCGATGTCGCCCGCAGTCTTGGCTTCCGCGAACGCCATCAACCCGTCGCTCGCCCGGGTCCCCCAGGCGTCCGCGCGCACGCCGTGCAGCCGGAAGGGCGGCGGGAGCGCGTTCCAATGACCTGCCTGCTCGGCCTCGCAGTCGAAGCCCCCCAAGTTGAATCCATCGGCGGACATGCGTCGCGCGGCCCACAGCAGCAGGGATTGGTGGGCGGATCCGGGCGCCATCAGCGTGACCTCGACGCCTTGCGCGCCGGCGCGGCGGCGGACTTGGGACGCATCACTCGGTCGACGTTGGCCAGGACGTCCTCGAGCGCGGAGCGCAGGTCGACGAGGATCGAAAGCCGCTCCGGAGAATCGCCGACCTGCACCAGTTCGGCGACGGTCATGTCGCGCAGCCGGGCACCTGCCCGCTCCAGCACCAGATAGAGCTCCTGCTCGCGCGGGTCGACTTCCGACAGATACTGTTCGGCGGCGTCGAACCCTTCCACCTCCAGAAGCCGGGCCGCCTCCTTGGTGTCGAGGATCCGCGGCAGGCGCCGAACTCGCATGCCGGTATCGATGCGGCCGTCGCGCACCCATTCGGCGAAACGGCCGGGAAGAGCGGGCTGGGCATCGCAATGCTTCTGCAGGCGTCCATTCCGGATGAATTCGAGGAAGTAGGAGAATTTGCTGCGGTGCTCGCCGGCGGTGGGATCGTCGGTGATCGGGAAGTAGAGCCGGTCCATCATCTCCGCGGCGTCGATCTGCTGGCGCACCTCGTTGGCCGTCATCCGATATCGCTCGGCGACTTCGGCCTCGATCAGACCGCCCTTCACCAAAGCCCGCATCTGCAGCGCCTTCTCGTAGGGCGCCCAGCCCCGGACGGAGCCGAGATGGATCTCGTTGAGAAGATCCTGGACCACGTCTTCCGGAACGTCCTCCGGAATCAGCCAGGCGGGCATCCTGCGGAAATCCGGATTGTCCGGATGCTCCTCCTTGGCCGCCCGCATGGCGACTACGCGGCGGTTTCCTTCCGCCACGCTGAGGTCGTGCCTGAGATAGATCGGTTCCTGGACGCCGCCCGACAGGATGATCGAACGCTTCAGTCCTTCGGTATCTTCTTGGCTGGTCAGGAGCAGCGTGCAGGCCTCGTCGCCGCGAAACTCTCCATCGAGCTGGCGCATTGCGAAGCCGACGCGCGGATTGCCGGGATCGAGCTTGACCTCGTCCGGATCGATCTCAAGCAGCGTGAGCGTCACGCGCTGGCCTTGGATGTTCCGTGTATAGGTCGCCATGTCGGTCACTCCTCTCAATCGAGTCCGTCGCACAGGTCCACGAAACGGGCCAGCGACTGGTCCAAGCTCTTCACGATCGCCCGGGCCCCGCCGGTCTTGTCCTTGCGCACGCGCTGTATGTCGTCGAGACGGGCGTCTTCGAGCGCGGCGGTCATCTCGACCATCAGCTTGAACAGCGGCGAACTCAGTTCCGGCCGGTCGTGCTTCAGGATCTTCAGGGCCGCCTCGCGTCCCTGCTCGCCGAATGCCGCCAAGGCGCGCGTGTTGGTCACGATGTCGCAGAGCTCGCGGACGTGCTCGCCCCGCGCGATCTTGTTCTTGCCCACCCATTGCACGAATTCGTCCAATGCCTCGGGCGACTTGCCGACCCAGTCCCTGAGTTCCGGCTTCTTGTAGAGTTCGAGGAAGTAGCTGAATTTGCGCACGGCGCCGGGCCCCGGAAACGCGCGCAGATATCTGTTCTTCATCGCCTCGAAGGCGCGGATGTTGTGGTTGATCGCCGTCTTGGAAGTCTTGAGCAGCTTGGCGATCTCCTCCTGCACCATTCCGAACTGGGTGAAGAGTTTGTGGATGTGACCGGCCTTCTCAAAGGGCGACCATTCGTTCTTGCCGCCGACGTGAAGCTCGCCGAGCAGCATGGCCACCTGGCGGTCGGTGATGTCGGCCGGAAGAACGCGTGCGGGGATCGTCCGCCAGGCCGGATCGTCGGGAAAGTTCTCACGCAGCTTTCGGTAGACCACGGTCCGGCAATTGCCTTCGGCCACGACGTGGTTGCTTCGGACGATGATCCGCTCGATGAGGCCCCTGTTCGCCAACACCGACCGGTAGAGGTCGTGGACGTCCGAATCGGACCAGAGGATGTCCCGCAGGCCTTGCTGCATGGCGTCGCCCGAGCCGAAATTCCCCACCGCGACGGTGTTGGCGACGCGAGGATTGGACGGGTCGAGCTGTATGCTGTCGAGATCGAGATCCTGACCCCGGACCTGGACCTTCGCGCCGTCGAGAACGATCTCGTCGATGCGCTCGACGACGACCTCAGCCGCCGGCGCCGGCGGGCGCGGCTCCGTTCTAGCCATTGCGGCCTCCAACCTTCACGCCGGCGACCGAGGCGACGCTCCGCAGCGCCTCGTTTAATTCGGTGAGCACCGCCCGGGCCTTCGCCGACTTCTTCAGCAGAGCGATGTCGGCCTGGCCCATCTTCGAGAGCGCGACCGCGAGCCCCTTCACCTGCTTGAGCAGTTTTGAGGCCGCCACGGGATCGCTTTCGGTCAGGACCTTCCGGGCGGCGCCGAAGCCGTTCTTTTTGAGCGCGGTCGACGCCTTCTTGTTCGTCAGGACCTTGTCGAGATCCCGCATCTCCATGCCTTTGATCTTGTCCTCCACCAGCAGCTTGGCGACGCGCTTCCTGACCTCCGGATCCTTTCGAAGCGTCTCGAGGTTCTTGCGCTTCACGAATTCCAGGGCATGGCTGAACTTCGATTCGAGAATCTCGCTGCCGTCGCCGTCTGTGACGTGGGGCAGCACCTCGTCGACGAGATAAGAGTAGGCGTCCAGATGCTGCTGCACTTCTCCTTTCGACAGCCGCGTCTCGTCCGAAATTTGCTCGATGGTCCAGCCATGGACGTTGCGGAGCTGGAAGAGCTGATCGGCCTGCGCGTAGGGACGCCAGACGGTCTTCCCGCCCACGTGGTAGGCCGCCATCAGCATCGCGGTCGCCCGCTCTGGAACGTCGGGCGGAAGCCGGACGATCGGAATCGCTTGCCAGCGAACGTCCGAGCGGTTTCCGTCGTGCAACGTCATGATCACGGTCGCCCGGGTATTGCCCTCGACGACCGTGCCGCCGTTCTCGACGATGATCGGATCGTGCAGACCGCCCGCCTTGCGGATCGCCTTCTGGAGGCCGGGATAAGCGGCCTGTTCCCGGATGAGATCGAGGACTTGGGCCTGGGTCATTGGCTTCCCCTTCTTCCGATGTTTAATCAGGAAGCGGATGCGGGGATTGTCCGGGTTGAGACGGATGTCGCCGATGGGAACCCATTCGTGCGTGACCGGTACCTTGGTGCCGGCCACGATCAGAGAAAAGTGCGTCGTGGTATTCATTAAATCTCCCAGTATCAAAATATATGTCAATACTGAACTGAACCAGCAGTACCAGACGCGCGCCTGGAGTCAAGTTGTTCCATGGAACCGGCGTGCGGAACCACAGCGGGCTATCGATGATGCCAATGTACCCTTGGTCGCGGAGAAGCTCGATCGCATTCGGCCAAGTGCGCACTGCCGCTCGCCAAGGCGCGCCTTTCCTCATGCGGCGTCGGAGGTGGATTCGCATGGTCGCGCCAGCCACAATAAAGCCGGCGCACGCAAGAAAGTACGGCCGCTTCCGGCAGGAGGCGTTCGGTCGTCTCGGGAGAATCGCAGATCGTTCAGCCGGAGGCGTTCCGGCGCCTTCAGTCGCAGAGCTTCTTGAGCTCCTGCAGCAGTTTCTCGGCCTGGGCGCGGTTGGTGACCAGCTTGGTGACGAGTCGTGACGCCTCCGAGAGAGCCATCACGGCCGGTCCGCGCCGCGGCGTGACCTTCGACAGCTTTGCCTGCAGCTTGGTAAGCTTGGTAACGAGGCGGACGCGCGTGGTCTCGTCGTCGATGTGCTTGGACTTGCCGTGCGCGCGCAGCAGCGAGGCCTTCAGCTTCGAAAGGTCGCTGCGGTCGATGCGGCGCTTATCCTTCAGGCGTCCTTCGACCTCGTCGACCACGTTCTGCACGATTTGCGCGGCCGTGCGCGACACCGAGGAGATCCGGCAGCGCGACGCGATCCTGGCCGTAACGGGGCCGAGTTGGACCAGAAGATTCGCGAAGTGATGGTTGGCCTCGAAGTTGTCGCGTCGCGCATTGGGAACGACGCGGCGGTCGAGGATGTGGATTTCGCCGACGGTCCAGCCGTTGAACCGCGCCTCCTTGAAGCATTCGTCGAAAAGATTCGCCTCTCCGACCTGCAGGTCGCCTACGCGCGCGCGCAGGCCTCTGACGCCCAACGTCGACGATATGCTGCGGACGTATTCGTGATGGCCGAGCCAGCCCACGCCGCCCACCTCGCCGTCGACGTCGGCGATGGTGAAGAATTCGATGTCGGAGATCTTCAGCGACTTGTCGCTTCCTGGCTGCTCGACGACGTCGCGGAAGGGCCTGAACACCTGTTCGCCGGCGACCACGAGCCGGATCGGACGCCTAGCACCGTGTTCCGAAAGCCGCTTCTGTATCGTAGCGGCGAGCGAGAATTCGGGAGCGAAGGAAACGGGGGCGACTTGGGAAAGATAGTGCGACAACAGATGCTCGTTGAGAAGCATGTCGTTGCGCAGACGCGACACTTCCCTCAGGTGCACCTCGAAGAAGTGTGCCGCGCGGTCGTCGGTGGCCTCGCTCGAGACCGAGACTACGGCTGAGATGATTTCCTGAAGACCTGATATGCCGGACTGCTGCGACAACAGCTCGCGCAGACGCCGGCAATCCCATTTCAGGGACGTGATCATGCCTTCGCCCGCAGCCTTCGTGCGGAATTCGAGCTCTCGGCAGTACGCCAGCCCAGAGAGACGTCCGACCCCGCGGAATCCGCGCGCGGACGTTCCCCGCTTGGCCGATCCGCCGACCGCGAGCAGCACCGGTAGCACGTCCGCCGAGCGGATGCCGGCGCCGCCGTCGCGGATCGTCACGGACCGGGCCTGGTGGTCGAACTCTATCGAAACCGTCCTGTCCGCACCACCCGGCAGAGCGTCGACGGAGTCGGCGGCGTTCTGGACGTACTCGCGGAAGATCGAGACGGGCGACACGTACATGCCGGACGTGAGCAGTTCGACCACGTCCTTTCCCACGCGCACATGGTGGGCGGCAACTTCGTTTCCGCCCTTGGCGGCTTGACCCTTCAAGGCCGGAATCTGGTTCATGCTGCTTCCTTTGCGCGCTTGCGCTTCGGCGCGGGACGGGATTCGTCCGCATCCGGCTCGTCGAGCCCCGCGTCCTCGACGATCTCCTCGTTGGACAGCCGGATGTCGGCGAGGATCTCGGTTTTTCTCCTTCCCTGCTGCAGGCTGCGGACCTTCAATTCCGTCGCGCGCTCCATCGGTACGTAGAAGCGCGCGACGCGCTGCAGGTTCTTCGGCAATTCGCCCAGCGACTGCTCGAATTGGGACGGCCCGCGCGACGACAAGAACGCCAGAAGCTCGGCCTTCTCCGACGTCGATAGGCGGGCCATCGCCGCCTGATAGTCGTCGAACTCGCCGCGACCCTCATAGCGCTCGAACCATTGCCGATTGAAGATCATGTGATGCGGCCGGCTTAGGATGTTGTCGAACTCGGCGGCGGTCGAGCCGAACGCCGCCTTGTAGAACTCCGGCTCTCCGGACACGACGCCGTGCGTGGCCTGCAGGACGAGTTGGACGGATCTCAGATAGTACCTGTTCCACTTTTCTCCGACGAACGTCCGATTGGGAAGATTTGTCGGCTGATAGCGCATCGGGAACGAATAGATGCGGATCCCGAGCTCCTCGTTCAGACGTACGTTCAGATACATGCGCTCGAAGAGATCGGTCGGTGAATCGTGGAAATTGTAGAGCATGTAGTTGGAGAGATCGTTGAGCCCGAACTCGTGCGCGTAGCGTATCGAAGTCTCGTAGGGCCCCTTCAGTCCGAGATGGTCGAACGCGATTCTCAGCGGACTGAGGCAGATCGAGGAGAGCTCGCGGAGGTACATCCTGTCTTTCGACAGGATCCGCGCGTCGACGCCCTGGTTGAAGTCGACCCGCCGCAGGACACCCCTGTCGTTGCCGCGGACCAGCTTCGCGCCCGGCGTGAATCCGAGATCGCGTATCTCCGCGATGATCTCCTTGAAGCGCGAGGAGGCGACCACGTTGTTGTCCATGAGGATCATGTCGCGTTGCGGACCGTAGACCGCGTCCACGTCCTGCACGAATTTCGTCAACGGCGTCGCGTCGCGCTGCGCGCCCTCGAGCTTGGGCACGCCGCAGAAGTGGCATTTGCGGATGCAGCCGCGGGACGCGTAGGCGAAATAGGCGTCGCGCACCGGATACACGTAGTACTTCGATATCTGCCCCAGGATGTCGTAGTCGGGAATCAGGTCCTCGATGGGCGTTCCGTCGAGGTCGTTCGCGTAGAAGTCGCCGTCCTCCTCGTTCAGTCCGAGAGCGCGCGCGGGCACCTGGTCCAGCAATCCCTTGATGAACCTTATGCCGCGCCATCGCGGCTCTTTCAGGAACATCTCGTGCATCAGCGATGCCGCGATGCCCCCGACGAATATCCGTTGCGTCTGCCCATGCGCCACGTCGATGGCGAAATCGATGGTTTCGGCGATCTTCGGGAACTCGAACGAAAACAGGGTCGTGACGTAGATCCGGTCCCAATGCTCGAGCATCACGGAGCGGTCGACACCTTTGATGAACTTGACGTTGTCGCGCTTGCCGCGGGGCCCATGATACTGGGCTATCTTCATCAATCCTAAAGGCGGATACTTGTTCTTGTAGCCCGGTTCGATCAATAAGATACGCTTATTCGCCATACCGCTCCCCTGCGCGGGGAGCAGTTTACACGGTCCGGCCGCAATAGCGATCGAGATTTCGTGATCAGAACAACTTTTTTCGCAAAACGGTCATCCGCATCTGAAAATCCAGCGAAATAGACCGGTGCCGGAGCCGCGGAGAGCGGAATGACTGAAGCGACGGAGAAGGCCAAGGTCGAAGCCGACCTGATCAGGCAAGGCGAGCGGACCATCGCCAACCTCAAGCGACTGCTCGCCGTGGTCTTCGCATTGAGCTTCGGAGTAGTCGCCAACGGCTCTATCGAGAATCTGCGTACGCTGATGACGGCCCAGGCGCGGCGAACGCCTCCTCTCTGGCTGTGGCCTCTGAATCTGGAATGACCGGCGTCTTCGTCGTGACCGCGGGCGTCTTCTATTTCGAGAGCGCGAAATTTATAGAGATCCGCTACACGAAGCACCCGCTGTCGGGGCCCATCCCGTGGGATTCGCGACCGACTATCTCATCCTCACCGTCGCGCCGTTCTATTTCATGTCACATGCCTTGTCGGCCGCGGCCACACACGCCGTGGGATACTTCTGGTTCGTCACGTTCTACGTCGGTCTGCTCGGGGCTCGGGGTGTGCTCCTGCTCGTGGCCGAACTCAGGCATTTCCGACTTCTTCCGGATCAAGACACTCAGGAGGCAATCGTCGCCGACGAGCTGGGCCATGAACATCGCGGTGTTCCGAAAACGAGGGTGGCCGGCTTCAAGCGAACGGATCACCACGGTTCCGACAACGCTGCCTGCCAACAACCCATTTTTCGCCTGGAACGGGCGCGGTATTTGTTCTTGTTACGTTCGGTTCATGGGGTGCCGATTTGAATTGGAACCCCTTGCATGGAAGTAGGTTATTTACCTAATTGAATTTGCTGATTGATTGCTCTATACGACAGGACTTGCATGTCAGAAAAATCTAGTCTATTTTCTGACGGTAAGGAGTACGATCCATGATTTCGGTAGCGAATAGAATCTTGAGACACGTTCGGGCCAGAGGCCCGGGCAGCGTGTTCACGCCTTCGGATTTCATTGGCTTCGGCAACCGCGCTGCGGTGGATCAGGCGCTGTCCCGATTGTGCAAGGACAAGCGCCTTCGGCGTATCGCTCATGGTCTCTACGACTATCCCCGCGTCCATGCGCGATTGGGCGACTTGGCACCGGCTCCCGATGCGGTCGCCAGAGCCTTCGCGCGCGAGACTGGATCGAAGCTCCAGATGACGGGCGCTCAGGCGGCTAATGCGCTTGGATTGTCCACGCAAGTACCGGCGCGCAGCGTGTATCTGACTGACGGTCCGTCGCGGCGCGTGGTACTCGGTAAGCGAACCGTCGACATCCGCCATGCTTCGCCCAAGCATCTTATCGCGCCCGGCAGCATGGCCGGTACCGTCGTTCAGGCGCTACGCCATCTGGGACCCGACTCGGCCGCGGCCGTGGTCGACGCAGCGGCTGCGCGTTTGAAGGGGCCGGATCGGCGTGCGCTCGCTAGCGGCATCAAGCAGGCACCTGCCTGGATGCGACCCGCACTTGATCAGATCCTGGAGCGAACGGCTGCCTAACTCATGGACAAGGTCGCCACTCTATCCGCAGCGGACCGCGCCGCTCTCTTCAACGAGACGGGCGCGGCCCGCGGCCTAGCGAATGCCATCATCGAAAAGGATTTTTGGGTCTGCTGGACGCTGAAGCGGCTCTTCGGAATGCAGGGCGAAAGTTCGCCAGGCCTCGTCTTCAAAGGCGGCACTTCTCTCTCGAAGGTCTACGGCGCGATCCGTAGATTTTCGGAAGATATCGACCTTTCATTCGATCGCGCTGACCTCGGATACGCGGGTGACCGCAATCCGGAGACTGCATCGTCGAGAAAGAAGGCGGACAAACTGATCGACGACCTGGTCGCCGACGTCGAGAAGCACATCGCCACCGTCGTGCTGCCGCGCTTAACTGCTGTCATTGCAAGCGAGCTCGGTCCCCCCGGAGAGGCGGCCTGGACCCTGAGTATAGAGCCCGGTAACCAGCAAAACTTGATCTTTGAATATCCAAGGAGCTTGCCCGAGCAGGATTATGCCGGCTTCGCGTATATGAGCAGAAGGGTTAAGCTGGAGTTTGGCGCCCGGGGTGATCCCTGGCCGACCGAAAAGCGGGAAATCATGTCCTACGCCTCGGAGGAGTTTCCCGACTTCTTCGAAGCTCCCTCTTGTTCGGTCGATGTCCTATCCTTGCGTCGCACGTTCTGGGAGAAAGCGACGGCGCTTCATGCCGAACACCACCGCGACCTTCAATCTCCCACTCCGCCATATTTTTCTCGGCACTACTACGACCTCGCGATGTTGGCAGACGCGGATGAGGGCAAGAAAGCGATGAAGGATGGCAATCTGTTGAAACAGGTCGCCGATCACAAGTCGGTATTTTTCCGCTCTGCATGGGCGAGCTATGATACCGCCCGCGCCGGTACTCTGCGGCTCTCGCCGCATCCGGATCGAATCGCGGATCTACGCGCTGATTATCGCAAGATGGCGCCGATGATGTTTGACGATCCACCGCCGACCTTCGACGACGTTCTAAAGCGGATCGCCGTCCTAGAGAAAACAATCAACGGCGCATAAAGGCTGACGACCGTCGCCACGCAGGAATCTACGGGCTTCCTACCCATTCGTATTCCGGCTCCCTACATACAGAGGGATACCACGATCCAGGGGGAGCTCATGTCTACGTTTCAAGTGCGGCTTTTGTCCGAAGGGGACTACCAGAAGGTCGAGGCCAGCACCGCGAAAGAAGCTGCCGAGAAGCGCTATGGCAGCGAACTCTCCGAGGTCGGCAACAACGACCAGCTCCGCGTCCTCGTCCACAAGATGATGTGGCCGCGCGCGCCCAGCCCCATCCTATTCTATGACCGGAACTGATCCTCCCATTGGATCGACATTGAGCGTTTCGCGGTGAAGCAGGGCATCGAGGTCGCTGGCCGGTTCAATACCGCCGCCGAGGTGAAGGCGCTTTGTGCGAGCGCCTTGACCGGCAGTACGTGATCTACGACCAGCGTAAGATCGTCAAACTGACTGAGCTGGAGGACTGACGATGGCAAAGAGGAAGAAAGTGGTCGAGCAGTACGACGGGTGCATCTACGGCATCGATCGGCACGGCGAGGTCGCTAGAATTTCCGTATACCGAAAGAGCGGCACGGTGCGGATGTCACGCATGTGGCCGGATATGCGAACCTACGACCACACCATAACCCTTCCGGGACGCACGGCCAGAAGCGAGGCGGTCGTGGTCTATGAAGTGCACGATATCCTTGAAGTCTCGCCGGGACTGGAAGGCAGCGAGCACATCAAACAGGAAATTAAAAAGCTCGAAGAGAAAGCGGCGAAATACAAAGAACAACTCGCTGCGGCCCGCGCCAAGAAAGAGGGCGAAGGCGGAAGCTAATTGCGCCACGTCTGCTTGGTGAGCTTGTCGAACCACATCTCCGTAACGTAGCGGGCATTCGGAACCGCCCGAAACTCCGTGTAGAGACGATGGTTGTTTTCCATCCACGTCCAAAACGAACCGAAGCTGTAATGGTGCAGCCCGTTGGGCGGCCACGGAGCTTTTATCTCTGCAACCCACTTGTCGAGCAAGTGCGGGATCATCTTTTCCGCTTCACTTTTTTCATTGCGTTCATCTCCTGAGGTCGGGCGGCCTTTCATTCCACCGGACTGGACCCAACCGCATTTTTGGCACCCACCCGCAAGTATCCTTACTCCGCCTTATTTAGCAAATCCCCTCCAACCTACGATAATCTTCGCAGCTACACGCTAGCGCCTGACACTTGAAAACTCTCATTTTCATTCTCGACTGCAGCAGTCAACATGAATGGACTGGCCATTGCAGATCGAGACCTCCATGAGCGGCACAAAAGCAAAAGTCATCTGTAGCCTTGTCGTGATCGGGTCACCGCGCTTGCCGACGCAAGCTGCTGCTGGACGACGATCTAGATCGGCCGAAAAACTCACAGAGAAGCTTCGATCAAATCTCGGAATGGAAGATGCGAACGCCGCACGTGATCCTTGCCACCTAGCCGTAGCGCACGATGGAAATTTGCGTTAGGTTGTGAAGGCTTTTCTGTAATGCGTACCCGAATCCGATCGCCTCGGGGGCAAAAGGCGATCATCCGACCGCTTGATCCTTCCCATCCTCAAAGTTGGGACAATCCCGACAATGAGGAAATTTGGCTTGAGCTGGCGCGTGCCATCGGACGGCAGCTTGCGCGGGATGAAAAAGGGCAGCCGATAGAGGAACGGGATGGCGACATCGTCACCAAAAAAGAGGGCCGTGATATACGCCCGCTATTCGAGCGACATGCAAAAAGCGACGTCGATTGACGGTCAGCTATTACTCTGCCGGAAGGTCGCCGCACGAAATGACCTAGATGTTGTTGGTGAATTTGTTGACGCTGCAAAGTCGGGCCTTACCGAAGATGCGCGCGACGGCTATCAGCTATTGCTTAACGGTGTGCGAAAGCATGACTTTGACGTGATCATCGTCGAGCATTTTGACCGCCTGTCGCGCGATCCCGCCACCATCCAGCGACTCAAGCAGGTGCTTGAGTTTAACCGCGTTGAGCTGATGGATCAGAAAGGCGTTTATGCGACCGCAACCGACATCAGCATCGCAAGCCTCTACAATACGATCTACAAGCCGCAGCTCGCCGACAAGGTTCGGCGCGGGCATGATAACGCTGTCAACAACGGAAGAATTCCCGGCTCATACGCCTATGGTTATCGGCCGAAGCCGGGCGCGCCTGGCGAGCGGATGATCGATGAGAGCGAAGCGAAGATCGTGCGCCGTATCTTCATCGAGTATACGTCGGGCCGTTCAACTCGAGATATTGCCGCCGATCTCACCCGCGAAGGCGTGCTCTCCCCTGGGGCCACGCGTCACAAGAACAAGGTTGGTCGCACGACCTGGAATCATCAATGCATTACTGGCGGTCGTCATGGTCGCGGTATTATTGGCAACGAGCTGTATATCGGCGAGATACATTGGAATGTTCGCTCAACAATTCTCAATCCGGAAACGCAGAAAAAGCAGAAGCGCCGCAATCCGGAAGAGCGCCACATCATCGTCAAAAACGCTGAGCTGCGGATTATTCCGCAAGCGCTCTGGGATAGCGCGCAGAAGGTTCGCAGTGAACGCGCTATCCATATGTTCGGGCCGACCGGTAAGCCGCGGCGCCGGCCCGTGGTCCCGCGCAACAACGAGCACCCGCTTGCGGGAGTTCTTCGGTGCGGCGTCTGCAACGGCCGCATGCGAATCGCTCAATCCTCCCGGAATGGCGGCCCGCGTGCCGCATGCGCCAACGCGCATCAGCGAGGCACCTGCGAGCATACCCGCAGCTTTGATATGGACGTTCTACTGAACGATGTTGCCGAAAAAATGAAAGTAAGATTGCTTTCGCCGAAAGCCATTGAAGAGGCGATGCGTGCTTGGAAGGAGGAGCGGAAGAGCGATCAGCGAAAGGACAGCGAACGCTCTAACCTAGAGCGTCGACGTCATGCGCTGAACACTGAGATCGAACGTTTATCATATGCGATCGCAAACAGCCGTCGCAAGCCGGATGAGTTGGTCAAGCGGATAGATGAATGCGACGTGGAACGGGAAACCGTCGAGGAGCGCTTGCGACTGCTGGGCAATGGCGGCGAAAACGTGATCCCGTTCGATCATCCAAAGTTCGGTGACCGATATCGCTCGGAGGCTAAGAGACTGGTCACCGCGCTCAAAATAAATCCGAAGGCGATCGAAACCCGCATCGCTTTCCGCAACCTGGTTGACTGCATTATAGTGCATCCGGTGCGCAAGCGGATGCCCTACGAGTACACACCGTACCTGAACGCCGCTGCCCTTTTCAGCATGAAGCTTTTCTCAGAAGACCGCGACAAAACGGGAACGATCAGTACTGCCTACTACGACAACGTCCAGTCAGGGAAATCCGTGTCCTCGTAATAGACGCGGACCTGCATGTGGTGGCGGCCGTCGCGGATCTCGCCGTCCAGATGGGCAGTCACGTCGTGAGCCTCTTCGCTTGTCGCTGCCGGCCCGTTTTGCGCAAAAACCGCGGTCCGCGCAAGCGTGTTACGACACAACCGGCGCGGCCCGCCCCAGCCTCACCTCGACGATCTCCGGCGGCACCCCGACGCGGAGCGGCATGATGCTGCAACCGAGGCCACCGGAGATGATGACGTCGCATTTCAGCCTGACATGACCATAGGCGAGGCGGACGCCGTCCTGCGGCGGCACCGCGGGGGACCAGCCGAGCAGGCGGACCTGGCCGCCATGGGTGTGGCCGGACAGTTGCAGCGCGACACGCGCCGGCACGCGCGGCGCGATGTTGGGCTCATGCGCGAGCAGGATGATGGGCGCATCGTCCGTGACCTTGGCGAGCGTCGCACTGAGATCGTCAGCGCCGAACCGCGCCATGCCGCGAAACCGGCGCGCGGGCAGGAACGCAAGTTGATCGCCGAGACCGGCGAGCCAGAACGGGCGGCCGTCCTTGGTGAGGCGCACGACGTCGTTCTCGTAGACGGGGATGCCGGCCGCTTCCAGTGCACGGTGCGCGACGGTCGGCCCCTGCCCGGCCCGCTGCACCGTCCTGTCATCCCAATAGTCGTGGTTGCCCATGACGGCGTGGACCCCGAGCGGCGCCTTGAGGCCGGCCAGCACGCGTGCCCATTCGCTGCACGGAATGATGCGCGTGACCTGATGCAGGCCGGCGACATAGTCGCCGAGCAGCACGATGAGGTCGGCGTTCAGCGCGTTGGTGCGGTCGACGATGGCCTCGACCCGGTCGAGCGGCATCCAGGGATCGCAGGCATGGAGGTCGGCGATGACGGCGATCTTCAACGGAAGATCCGCCGGCCATTGCCGCGGCGTCGGATGATAGCGGGTGACGCGGAGCCGCAGCATCGGCTCGACGCCGACGCCATAGGCGGCCGTCGAGACGCCGAGGGCGGACAGACCGCCGATGGAACGGATGAGATGACGGCGCGTGATCATGGAAGCCCGTTTCTGATGCAGCTTCTCGATGCGACGCGATTGAAGCAGAATTGGGATGCGCTCGTGCAGATCGTCTGCATCCTCGTGCAGACGCCTGCACGGGCATCACCAATGGCTTTCGCCAACCAGCGCATCCAGCCGCGTCTTCAATTCGTCCGACACCCGGTAGTACCAGACACCGCCGAGCAGATCGCGAAAACGTTCATTGACACGCGCCTCGCGCTCGATGCGGTCGATCGTGCCGACGCTGATCACATCTTCGAGGGGACCTGCGGCCAGCAGCGACAGCAACACCGGATTGGCCTCGATCTTCAGGATTTCCAGGATCAGATCGATCATTCTATCGGGATCGTCCTCGCGCAGGTCGCGCTCGAAATCCATGATCGCGAACAGATTGTCGTCCCGGTCGCGCTCGGATCTGGAATATTGCTCGACCCAGGCACGCGCGAGCCTGGCGGTCGACATGTTGGCGAAATCGAGCGGCTCGCGCGGCGTGCGCTGCGCCAGATGATCGGTCTGCCAGGCCTTGCTGTCGGCAAGTCCTGCAATACGCGACATCAAGGGGTCGTCGGGATCGACATGCACGCCACCGAGCAGCCAGCGCAGCCGGTCATTGTGCCCGGCCTCGTGCTCGATGCGCGCGATCACCTCCTCGCCGTGTGCGTAGAGCAGCGACAGCAGGAACTTGTCGTTGAGCTGCATCACGGTCGGCTTGTCGGCCTCGGACTTGAGCACTTCCAGCACGAGATCGAGCGCCTGTTGCGGCCGGCGGTGCGGCAGACGATCGAAATAGAGTTTCAAGGCCCAGATGCTGCCGACCTGGTCGCGCCGGCTGACGCGTTGAAGCGCGCACCACATCGACGCCAGCTCGCCGAGCGGCATCGGGTCCAGGAACGCCTCGGTCTCATCAGGCGTCTGCAGCTGCGGCGCAGCCGCAATGACCTCGAGCAATCCAGCGTCGTCCGTCAGCCCCATTCTTCCCACTCCAATCCGTGTGCGAGAGCGGCGATGCCGTACGCCGCGCATCGGATTAGTGATGGGATTGAACCGGCGGGTTCACCGGTTGCGGCAGTCAGTCGTCTTCGGACGGATCGGTGCCGAACAGGCCGAACTGAGACGGATCGCGGCTGGGCTCGGCGAGACCGAGATGGCGGAAGGCGTGCGAGGTGAGCAGCCGGCCGCGCGGAGTGCGCTGCAGATAGCCGCACTGGATCAGATAGGGCTCGATGATGTCCTCGATCGCATCGCGCGGCTCAGACAGCGCGGCGGCCATGGTCTCGACACCGACCGGGCCGCCGCCATAGTTGAGCGCGATGGTCGTGAGATAGCGGCGGTCCATCGCGTCGAGCCCCGCGGCGTCGACTTCGAGCGCGCTCAGCGCGTGATCGGCGATCTTGCGGTCGATCTTGTCGGCATCGGCCGCCGAGGCGAAATCGCGGACGCGCCGCAGCAGGCGGCCGGCGATGCGCGGCGTGCCACGGGCCCGGCGCGCGATCTCGTTGGCGCCGTCCGCGCTCATGCCGACATTGAGCACGCGCGCGCCGCGGCTGACGATGCTCTCCAACTCCTCGATCGTGTAGAAATTCAGCCGCACCGGGATGCCGAAGCGGTCGCGCAGCGGATTGGTCAAAAGGCCAGCGCGCGTGGTCGCGCCGACGAGCGTGAACTTGGACAGCTCGATCTTCACCGAGCGCGCGGCGGGCCCCTCACCGATGATGAGGTCGAGCTGAAAATCCTCCATCGCGGGATAGAGCACTTCTTCCACGGCCGGGCTGAGGCGATGGATCTCGTCGATGAAGAGCACGTCGCGCTCTTCGAGATTGGTGAGGAGGGCGGCGAGATCGCCGGCCTTGGCGATGACAGGCCCCGAGGTGGCGCGAAAGCCGACGCCGAGCTCCTTGGCCACGATCTGCGCCAGCGTGGTCTTGCCGAGGCCGGGCGGCCCGACGAACAGCACGTGATCCAGCGCCTCGCCGCGCTTGCGCGCCGCCTCGATGAAGATCGACAGGTTCTTGCGCGCCTGCTGCTGGCCGACGAAGTCGGACAGCGATTGCGGGCGCAGCGCGGTATCGCCGACATCGTCGCTGCGGCGCTCGGGAGAAACCATGCGGCTGGCCTTGGGATCGCTCACTTCGCGAGCTCCTTCAGGCCAAGACGAATGAGCTGCGCGGTCTCGGCATTCTCGCCCGCACTACGCGAGGCCGATGCGATGGCCGCGGCGGCCTGCGGCTGACCATAGCCGAGATTGACCAGTGCGGAGATCGCATCCGCCACGGGGCGCGGCGCGCGCTGGTCGTCGACGGCGCCGGCGAGATGAACCACGGCCGGGTCGACATTGGCAAAGGCCGGCGCCTTGTCCTTCAACTCGGTGACGATACGCTCGGCGACCTTGGGGCCGACGCCGGGCGTGCGTGCCACCGCGGCCTTGTCGCGCAGCGCAATGGCATTGGCGAGATCGGCCGGCGCCAGCGTGCCGAGCACGGCGAGCGCGACCTTGGCGCCGACGCCCTGCACGGTCTGGAGCAGGCGAAACCATTCGCGCTCCTGGTCGGTGCGGAAGCCGAACAGCTTGATCTGGTCCTCGCGGACGTAGGTCTCGATCGACAGCACGGCGGCCTCGCCGGGCGAGGGCAGATGCTGCAGCGTGCGCGAGGAGCAGTGCACCTGGTAGCCGACGCCGCCGACGTCGAGGATGACGAAATCCTCGCCGTAGGAATCGATCAGGCCCTTGAGCTTGCCGATCATCGCTGCGCACCCATCGCTTGAAGGACGCACGGCATCGTCTGTCCGTTCCCTCCCCCCTTGTGGGGGAGGGTCAGGGAGGGGGGTGCCACACGGGGATTGTCTCGAAGGCGTGAGGACTGCGCGCCAGGCTCGTCAATGACGGCGGCACCGCCGCTGCGGCTACCCCTCTCCCCGCCCCTCCCCCACAAGGGGGGAGGGAGCACACCGTCTATGCGGCTCATCTGTGCCTCACAACGCGCATTAGAGACCCGCCACCTTCAGCCGCAGCGCCGTGCTCTGGCGGTGATGGGCGTGGGTGATGGCGATGGCGAGCGCGTCGGCGGCGTCCGCGGACGGCGGCTCGGCCTTGGGCAGCAATATCTTCAGCATCATCGCGATCTGTTGCTTGTCGGCATGACCGGCGCCGACCACGGTCTTCTTGACCTGGTTCGGCGCATATTCGGCGACAGAGATGCCGAACATTGCGGGCGCCAGCATGGCGACGCCGCGGGCCTGGCCGAGTTTCAGCGTGGCAACGCCGTCCTTGTTGACGAAGGTCTGCTCGACCGCCGCTTCCATCGGCTGGTGGTTGGAGAGAACGGCCGCGAGCCCTTCATGGATCGCGAGCAGGCGGCTCGACAGCGGCAGATCGTCCGGCGGCTCCACCGAACCGCAGGCGACGTAGATCAGGCGATTGCCTTCGGCCTCGATCACGCCCCAGCCGGTGCGGCGCAGGCCGGGGTCGATGCCGATGATGCGAACGGGGCCACGAATCGGGAGCGCGGTCATGGGCCAGTGATAGCGGCTGGCCGCCGCGGGGGAAACAGAAACAGAACGGAAGTAACAGGGGAAAGGCGGTCTCGTGCCCCGGGGCGTAGCGCGGCACGCAGTGCCGCGACGCTGAACCGGGGCCCAGAAGGCGTCTGGACCCGGAGAACGATGGGTCCCGGCTCTGCGCAGCAGCGTTTCACGCTGCAGCGCGTCCGGGACACGCGAGCCCTAGCCGCCCATCTTCGCGACCAGCGCGTCCGATATCTCGAAATTGGCGTAGACCTGCTGCACGTCGTCATGCTCGTTGAGCAGGTCCATCAGCTTGAGCAGCTTCTCGCCGGTCTCGTCATCGACGGTGACCGTGTTCTGCGGCTTCCAGATCAGCGCGGCCTTGCGCGGCTCGCCGAACTTGGCTTCCAGCGCCTTGGCGACGTCGCGGTAGCCTTCGGTCGAGGCGTAGATCTCATGACCGCCTTCGCCGGAGACGACGTCGTCGGCGCCGGCCTCGATCGCGGCATCGAGCACGGCGTCGTCGGAAGCGACGCTGCGGTCGTATTCGATGACACCCGTGCGGTCGAACATGAAGGACACCGAGCCGGTTTCGCCGAGATTGCCGCCGGATTTGGTGAAGAAGGAACGGATGTCGGAAGCGGCGCGGTTGCGGTTGTCGGTCAGCGCCTCGACGATGACGGCGACGCCGCCCGGGCCGTAGCCCTCGTAGCGGATCTCGTCATAGTTTTCGCCATCGCTGCCGAGCGCCTTCTTGATGGCGCGCTCGATGTTGTCCTTCGGCATATTCTCCTGGCGCGCGGCGATCACGGCGGCGCGCAGGCGCGGGTTCATGGCAGGGTCGGGCGTGCCGAGCTTGGCCGCGACGGTGATTTCCCGCGCCAGCTTGCCGAACAATTTCGACTTCTGGGCATCCTGCCGCCCCTTGCGGTGCATGATGTTCTTGAATTGGGAATGTCCGGCCATGCGTGGTCTCGTTAAGGAATCGTGCGCCAAGGTGAACGTGGGAAGCGCGGCCTTATAGGCCGCCAACCCACCGAAATGAAAGAGGCTCTACGACTTTAAGGTAACACCGTACTCGCCCGTGCCTAGAGGTCAGGCACCGTTAACCCTGATTTCATTCCGGGCTGCGAAAATAGCGCCCGACCGTTCTCCGACAAGAGAGGCCCGATGGCGTTCGGATTATTTCGGAAGCGTCTGCCGGACCCGGCTGCGCCTGCGACAGCCCTGGAGGCTCCGCAGCCGGCGGCCCATTCCGCGCCGGCCCCGGCCGCCGAAAGTGATTCGGCCCGGGAAATCCTGGAACTGCTGGAACTCGAGCTGGGCGCCATGATCCGCCAGCTCGAACGGGCCGCCAATTCGGTGGCCGGCGGCGCCGAGGCGACCGCCGCGACGCTTGCCGCCATTCGCGACCGCACGGACGCCCTGACCGGCCGGACCAACGCGGCGCAGTCGACCGCCTCCACCTTCGCCCATGCCGCCGACAAGTTCACCCAGTCCGCGCAAGGAATCGGCGCGCAGGTCCGCAATGCCGGCAAGCTCGCCGACGAGGCCAGCGCCGCGGCGCAGGAAGCCCGCGCCAATGTCGAGCGCCTGCGCGAATCCTCCGCCGCCATCGGCAATGTCGTCAATCTGATCGCACAGATCGCGCGGCAGACGACGCTGCTCGCGCTCAACTCCACCATCGAGGCCGCACGCGCCGGCGATGCGGGCAGAGGCTTTGCGGTCGTCGCCACCGAGGTCAAGGCGCTCGCGGTGCAGACCCAGGGCGCGACGGAAGAGATCACCAGGAAGATCGACGCGCTCCAGCGCGACGCCGCCGGCTCCGCCGATGCCGTGCACCGTATTTCGCAGGCGATCGAGGCGATCCGCCCGGTCTTCGACACCGTCAACGGCGCCGTCGCCGAGCAGAACGCCACGACCAGCGAAGTTTCCGGAAATGCCGCCAGCGCCTCGGAGTTCATCATCTCGGTCGGCGAGAGCGCGGCCGAGATCGATGCCGCGACCAAGGCGGCCGAGACCCATGGCGAGAGCGTCGCCAGCGCCGGCAAGGCCGTTACCACTTTTGCTCAAAAGCTGAAATCGCGCTGCGCCGTGCTGCTCGGCCAGAGCGAGCACGCCGACCGCCGCAAGACCGAGCGGCTGCCCTGCCATCTCAGGTTCGAGACCACGCGCGGGGTCATGCCGGTCTACGAAATCGCGATGGACGGCGTTCTGATCGGCGGCGCGGATGCAGCCAGGCTTGCACCGCAAGCGATGATCGAAGGCACCCTCGAAGACATCGGCGCCTGCCGCCTGCGCGTGGTCGAGCAATCCAAGGCAGGCGCCCGCGCGCAATTCGTTGGTGCCAGCGCCGCGCTCAACGAGAAGATCGAGGACAAGCTCTGGTCGATCCATGAGGAGAACACGGAGCTGGTCACCCGTGCCATGGAGGCGGGCAATGCGCTGACCAAGATATTCGAGCAGGCGGTCGCGCGCGGCGAGGTCAAGCTGGAGGACCTGTTCGACACGGACTACGTGGAAATTGCGGGCACCAATCCGCAGCAATTCCGCACGAAATATCTGGACTGGGCCGACCGCGCCCTGCCGCCGTTCCAGGAAGCCTTTCTGGCGAGGGAGCCGCGGATGGCGTTCTGCGCCATGGTCGACCGCAACGGCTTCCTGCCGGTCCACAACAAGATCTATTCGCACACGCAGCGGCCGGGCGACGTCGCCTGGAACACGGCCAACAGCCGCAACCGGCGGATGTTCAACGATCCGGCGGGGCTCGCTGCCGCGCGCAACCTGCGCTCGTACCTGGTCCAGAGCTATGCGCGGGACATGGGCAACGGCAACACGGTGATGATGCGCGAGATCGACGTCCCGATCCGCGTGCAAGGCCGGCACTGGGGCGGATTTCGCACTGCCTACAAGCTGTAGTGCACGCTCAGGCAAGACGGCCGCGGCGAATCATCCTCTAAGGTCGAATTTGGAATGGGAATGCCGCCGTGAGCCGGTGAACGGCTCTGACTGGAGGACTCATCGAACATGTCCGTCGCACACCTTGCCGTCATGGACACCGGCTCCAACCGCACCCTCGCCGAGCGGCTGATCGACCAGCTCGCCGACCGCATCGGCGGCCTCGGCGTGGAACTCGCCGACATCGCCGGCAACGTTCAGGAGGTCGCAAGCCGCGTCGCGAGCCAGTCGGAACGCTTCCACCACCTGCAGAAGACGGCCGAGACGATGGTGTCGGCCAACCACGACATCGCCAACGCATCGCAGGCCGTACAGACGACGACGTCCGCGGCAGTCGGCGAGATCGCGCAATCGCGCAGCGCCGTCGACACCGCGGTCAGCCATATCTCCGAGCTGGTCGCAGCCGTGGAGCGGATCGAGGCGCGCCTCAGCGCCGTCGGCTCGGCGCTGGCGCAGGTGGCGAAGGTCTCCGGCTCGATCGAGGCGATCGCGAAGCAGACCAATCTGCTCGCGCTGAACGCGACCATCGAAGCGGCGCGCGCCGGCAATGCCGGCCGCGGCTTCGCGGTGGTCGCGAGCGAGGTCAAGAATCTCGCGGAAGCCACCCGCCAGGCCACGCACCAGATCTCCGACACCGTGCGCGATCTCGACGGCCAGATCGAAGGCCTGATCGGCGAGAGCAGCGACGCTTCGCAGCGCGCCAAGACCGCCGGCGAAGGCGCGCAAGCGATCTCCGGCATCATCTCACGCGTCCAGCAGGGCTTCGCCTCCGTGGAGGCGGAGATTGGCAGCGTCACGCGCGCGGCGACCTCCAATCTCGGACATTGCGACACCGTCATCAGCGAGCTCAACGAGCTCGCAAGGGGCGTCGACCTGTCCTCGCGCGATCTCAAGAACGCCGACGAGCGGGTGGCGAAGCTGCTCGACGCCTCCGAAGGTCTGATCGCGCTGATCGCCGACAGCGGCGTGGAGACGTCGGACGCGCCGCTGATCCGCGTCGTCGTCGACACCGCGAAGCGGATTTCGGCGGAGTTCGAAGCTGCGATCGATCGCGGCGAGATCACGCTCGACCAGCTCATGGACGAGAACTACCGCGAGATCCCCGGCACCGATCCAAGACAGTACCTCACCGACTACGTCGAGTTCACCGACCGCGTGCTGCCCGCGATCCAGGACCCGATCCAGAAATCCGATCCCCGCATCGTGTTCTGCGTCGCCTGGGCCAGGGGCGGCTATCTGCCGACCCACAATCCGAACTACCGGCTGCCGCAGGGCAAGGACCCGGTCTGGAACAACGCCAACTGCCGCAACCGCCGCCTGTTCACCGACCGCACGGTGAAGAAGGTCGCAGGCAACACGAAGCCGTTCCTGCTGCAGACCTACCGCCGCGACATGGGCGGCGGGCAATTCGTGCTGATGAAGGATCTGTCCTCGCCGATCGTGGTCCGCGGCAAACATTGGGGCGCCTTCCGGATGGGCTTTCGGCAGAGCTGACGGTTGCTGCGCGACCGCGCTCCGTTCTCGCCAAAACAAAAAGTTCGAAAACAACCCCATGCACAGTAGCCGGGTTGTGCGGAATCAATGGCTTAGGCGTGCGCCAAGAGGGCGATCAAATCAGACCTGGTCGCGGGTCACCTCTTCCCCCACGTGGAGATGATTCGAGTGCTGGGCGGGATGCGCCCCACACTTGACCCGTCAGGCAAAACAGGGGCATAATGCGACTATTCCGAAATTGACCCCCTCTTCCCTTCTCCCCTTGTGGGAGAAGGTGGCGCGAAGCGCCGGATGAGGGGTCTGTCTCCGCGGGCAGAACTGCTCGATAATGACGAGGGTCCTACGCGGATAGAGACCCCTCACCCCAAACGTATTCGCGTTGACTGACGTCGCCGCCCTCTCCCACAAGGGGAGAGGGCACAACAATGTCGGCCGTTCCCCGCCGCCCCACTTTCCCAATCGCACGAGTTTCGTCTTTGCATGATTTTGCGCGTTCGCACGATCATCTGCGGCGGCCGATGTCGCACGCGACGAAAATGGGTCAAAACATGACGATTATCATATCAATTGGCCCAAAAACTTTGCAGCGATCGTCGCACAAATTCGTGAATGTCATGGCCTCACGCCTCGTTCGCGCAAATATGCATTGCCGGAAATTTCGACGCTTCATCGTTTCGCATCGGTATGATTATGGTCGCGCAAAATTCGTCGACGTGATCGCCGCACGCGATCGCCGAGCAAGGGAATGCATATGGCAACTGTTCTCACCATCAACGGCGAAACGAAATCGTTCGACGCGCCACCGGAAATGCCGCTGCTGTGGGTGCTGCGCGACATCCTCGGAATGACCGGCACCAAGTTCGGCTGCGGCATCGCGCAATGTGGCGCCTGCACGGTGCATGTCGACGGCAAGGCGGTGCGCTCCTGCGTGCTGCCGGTCAGCGCGGTCGCGAACCGCGCTGTCACCACCATCGAGCACGTCGGCAGCACGCCTGCGGGCGCGAAGGTGCAGAAGGCCTGGCTCGATGCCGAAGTGATCCAGTGCGGTTACTGCCAGTCCGGCCAGATCATGTCGGCCGCCGCGCTGCTGGCGGCAACGCCGAACCCCGACGATTCCGACATCGACGCCGCGATGGCCGGCAACATCTGCCGCTGCGGCACCTATGTGCGCATCCGCGAGGCCATCAAGCAGGCCGCCAACGGCCGTCAGTCCTGAGGTCCGCCATGAACGCACATAACAACGTCTCCCGCCGCGCGCTTCTGACCGGCGGCCTCGCCACCGGATTCCTGCTCGCCTTCCACCTGCCGCTGCGCGCCGCCGTCAACGAGCCGGTGCAGCCGGAGGACAAGACCGACGGCAAGTTCGCGCCGAATGCCTTCATCCGGATCGACCCGGAAGGTGCGACGACGCTGGTGATGCCGCAAGTCGAGATGGGACAAGGAATCTATACCGCGATCTCGATGATCCTGGCAGAGGAGCTCGACGCCGACTGGTCAAAGGTCCAATTGCTGCACGCACCCGCCAACGAGAAACTGTACGGCAATCCCATTTTCATCATTCAGGCGACCGGAGGCTCGACATCGGTCAGGGCGTTCTGGAAGCCGCTACGTGAAGCCGGCGCCAGCGCGCGCGCCATGCTGGTGCAGGCCGCGGCTGCACAATGGGGCGTCGATCCCGCCAGTTGCACGACATCGAAAGGCGAGGTGACCCACAAGGCGAGCGGTCGGACCGTCTCCTACGGTGCGCTGGCCGCCGCAGCAGCAGGCCAGACGCCGCCCAAGACTCCCACGCTCAAGGACCCCAAGGATTTCGTTTATATCGGCCAGCCGTTCAAGCGGCTCGACACCCCCGACAAGGTCAACGGCAAGGCCGTCTACGGCATCGACGCCATCGTGCCGGACATGAAATTCGCGACGCTGGCGCAGTGCCCGGTGTTCGGCGGCAAGGTCGGCAAGGTCGATGACCGTGCCGCGAAGAAGATTCCGGGCGTGCGAAAGATCGTCGTGCTCGACGATCTCGTCGCCGTCGTCGGCGATCATATGTGGGCGGCGAAAAAAGGCCTGGACGCGCTCGACATCGAGTGGAACGAGGGACCGAACGCAAAGATCAATTCGAAAGCGATCTGGGACGATTTGCGCGCCGCCAGCGCAAAGGACGGCGTGGTCGCCAAATCAACCGGCGACATCGCCAAGGGTCTCGCGAGCGGCGAGAAATTCGAAGCTTCGTTCGAGCTGCCGTTTCTCGCCCACGCAACGATGGAGCCGTTGAACGCCACGGTGCATTGCAAGCCCGATTCATGCGAGATCTGGACCGGAACGCAGATCATGGCGCGTGTGCAGTCCGAGGCGGCGAAGGCCGCCGGGCTTCCGGTCGAGAAGGTGATCGTCAACAACCACCTGCTGGGCGGCGGCTTCGGCCGCAAGCTCGAGCCCGACATGGTGGTCGCGGCGGTTCGCATCGCCAAACAGGTCGACGGGCCGGTCAAGGTGGTGTGGACCCGCGAGGAAGACATTCAGCACGATATCTATCGTCCCGTGTATCGCGATACGATCGCAGCGACCTTGTCGGGCGGCAAGATCGTCGGCTGGAAATACAAGATCGCCGGCGCGGCGATCATCGCGCGCTGGCTGCCGCCAGCGTTCCAGAAGGGCATCGATATCGATGCGATCGATAGCGCCACCGACGTGCCCTACGAGATCCCGAATGTCCACGTCGAATATGTGCGGGCCGAACCGCCGGCGATACCAACGGGGTTCTGGCGCGGGGTCGGTCCCAACAACAATGTATTTGCCGTCGAATGCTTCATCGACGAACTGGCGCGCAAGGCGGGCAAGGACCCGGTCGAGTTTCGCCGTGGCATGCTGGCCAATCAGCCGCGTTTCCTGTCCGTCCTCAATCTCGCGGCAGAGAAAGCCAATTGGGGTCAACCCTTGCCCGCGCGCGTCGGACGCGGGGTGTGCTTGCAGCCGTCGTTCGGGAGTTTCATTGCAACCGTCGTGGAGGCTGAGGTCGACGAGCAAGGCGAGATCAATCTGCGCCGTGCGACCTCGGTGGTCGATACCGGCATCGCCGTCAATCCGGATACCATCGTGGCTCAGGTCGAGGGCGGGCTGATCTTCGGCCTGACCGCCGCGCTCTATGGCGAGATCACCATCGAGAAGGGGCGCGTCCAGCAATCCAACTTCAATGACTACCGGATGTTGCGGATCAACCAGACGCCGAAGATCGAGGTTCACGTCGTCAAGAGCGGCGAGGCACCCGGCGGGATTGGCGAGACCGGCACGACGGCCGGACCGCCGGCGCTGCGCAATGCGATTTATGCCGCAACCGGCGTGGCGCTGCGGCGCCTGCCGATCGACCGGACACTGCTGGCTGCGGGGAAGAAGGCATGAGCGGCAAGATGCGTATCCTCACAAGCGTCGTCGCGATCGCCATCGTCGCGGCAGCGGTCGGCGTCTTCATCATCCGCGGGCCCGGCCCGCTCGACTTCGCCGGCGGCACGAAAGTGGCGCTGGCGGATTACCGCGCCGGCAAGCCGACCGGCGTGCCGGCGAAGCTGGAGAAAGCCGGCATCGTCGAGCGCGGCGAATATCTCACCAAGGCCGCCGACTGCATGGTGTGCCACACCAAGCCGGGCGAGAAGGAGTATTCCGGCGGGCTTGCCTTCAAGCTGCCGTTCGGCACGCTCTATTCGACCAACATCACGCCGGACAAGGACACCGGCATCGGCAATTACAGCGACCAGGATTTCCTGAACGCGGTCCAGCACGGCAAGCGCCGTGACGGCGCGCGGCTCTATCCGGCGATGCCCTACACGTCCTACACCTTCATGACCGACGAGGACGTGCTGGCGGTGAAGGCCTATCTGTTCAGCCTGCCGGCGGTGCGCGCCAAGGCGCCCGACAACACGCTGTCGTTCCCGTTCAACCAGCGCTGGGCGATGATGTTCTGGTCGGCCGTGTTCAATCCGGACACGCGCTTTGCGCCCGACACGTCGAAGAGCCCGGAATGGAACAGGGGCGCGTATCTTGCGGAGGCCTTGGCGCATTGCGGCGAGTGCCACACCCCGCGCAATCTCGGCTTCGCGCTGGACAACCGCAGGAAGTTCGCCGGCGCCATCACGGCGGGCTGGCGCGCCTTCAACATCTCCTCCGACAAGGCGACAGGTCTCGGCAACTGGAGCGACCAGGATCTGATCTCGTATCTGTCGCTCGGCCATGCGCCGGGTCATGGCTCGGCCTCGGGCCCGATGGGTGAGGCGGTCGACCACAGCTTGAGCAAGCTCGCCCCCGAAGACATCAGCAGCATCGTTGCTTACCTGCGCAGCGTGCCGCCGCAGCCCTCGCCCGACCTGCCCGCCACCACGGCGCCGGTCGCCCCCGCCTCGCACCGCGACGGGGTCACGGCGAACGCCCGCGGCAAGCAGGTGTTCGCCAGCGCCTGCGCCAGCTGCCACGGCTGGAGCGGCGAGAGCCCGGTCTCGCCGATGGCAACGCTCACCGGCACCTGGGCCGTCAACGACCCCGCCGCCACCAACGTCGCGCAGATCGTGCTCTCGGGCACCAAGCGCCACACGCCCGACGGCGCGCTGTCGATGCCCGCGTTCGGCAACGCGTATACCGACGACGAGATCGCGGCGGTGGCGAACTATGTCACGGCGCGGTTCGGCACGAAGGGCTCGAAGCTGACGGCGAAGGACGTCGCGGAGTTGCGGGAGCAGACGGCGGAGTAGGCTTCTCTCCTCCCCTGGAGGGGCAGGGCTATCGCATATGAATGACACGGGGACTGTCTGCAGGCTTGCTCCGCCTCTCCCGCTTGCGGGAGAGGCCGACGCGCTCGCAGAGCGCGGCGGGTGAGGGCTCTCGCCGCACAGGGACGTCCTCAGTTAATCTCAATAGTCCCAGCGCGGAGACACCCTCTCCCCAACCCTCCCCCGCAAGCGGGGGAGGGAGCCCACTGCCGTTCTGCACATCATATGCGATTGCCCTGCCTGGAGGGGCAGGGTGGCAGTCTACTCAGCTCAACCAGAACTTCGGCGTCGCCGGCTCCAGCCGGCCGCCCACACGCACGGGCGCAACGCGTAGCGCAAGCCCCGTGGCGTCATCCGTCTCCACCGCGACGCCGCTGAGCGTCGCCGCGCCCGCAGCCGGCTCGAAGCGGGCTGACGGTATTCCCGACGTGAACCGGCGCAGCGGTTCTTCCTTCTGCATGCCGATGATGGAGTCGTAGTCGCCGGTCATGCCGGCATCGGTCATGTAGGCGGTGCCGCCTGCGAGGATCTGGTGGTCGGCGGTCGGCACATGGGTGTGCGTGCCGACGACGAGGCTGGCGCGGCCGTCGCAGAAGAAGCCGATGCCCTGCTTCTCGCTGCTCGCCTCGCAATGGAAATCGACGACGATGGCGTCGGCGGCAACGCCGAGCGGGCACGCGCCGAGCTCGCGCTCGAGCGCCGCGAAGGGGTCGTCGAACGGGGTCATGAAGACGCGGCCCAAGGCGTTGACGACGAGGGCGTGCTTGCCGTTCTTGGTCTCGACCAGTGCGGCGCCGCGGCCGGGCGTGCCGCGCGGATAGTTCGCCGGTCGCACCAGGCGATCGGCGCGCTCGATGAACACCAGCGCCTCGCGCTGGTCCCAGGAATGATTGCCGAGCGTCACCGCATCGGCGCCGGCCTCGAGGAATTCCTGGTAGATCGCTTCCGTGATGCCGAACCCGCCGGCGGAATTCTCGCCGTTGACGACGACGAAATCGAGCGACCAGTCCTTGACCATGCCGGGCAGATATTCGGCGATGGCCTCGCGCCCGCTACGGCCGACGACATCACCCACGAAGAGAATGCGCAACTTCAGAACTCCGGAAATCGAACACGTCCGATTCCGTTAGCACATAATCCAGCGCGACGTCGTGGGATAGTGCCGGAACCGCCTCGATCTCCTGCGCCGCAAAGGCAAGCCCGATGCCGATGATTTGCTTGGTCTTGCGCAAATGCGCGAAGGTGAAATCGTAATGGCCGGCACCATAGCCGATGCGATGGCCGAGACGGTCGAAGGCCGCAAGCGGCGTCAGCATGATGTCGGGGATCACTTCGCTTGCCGCCGGCGACGGCTCGGGAATGCCGAGCGGGCCGAGCGTCAGGCGGTCGTTCGGATGGAAGATGCGGAAGATCAGCGACTGGCCGCGCGCGGCGACGCAAGGCAGCGCCAGCTTTGCGCCCTGCTCGGCGAGCCGCTTCATCAGCGGCAGGGGATCGATCTCGTTGCGGATCGGCGAATAGCCGGAGACGATGCTGCCGGGCAGCAGCTCGAACGGCAACCCGCGCTTGGCGAGCTTTGCGGCCGCAGCGATGCGCTTCTTGTCGCTCAGCGCGTCACGCCTGGCGAGGGCTTTGGCACGGAGCTCGGCTTTGGAAGCGGACATGCGCTTTGGTCCCCCAACGTCATCACTCGCGAATGCGGGTGATCCAGTATTCCAGAGACGCCAGTGCTAGAACCTCGACGCCGCGGCGTACCGGATGCCCCGGCCCTCCGTGCGCAATTGCGCACCAGGCGGGGCATGACACCGAACCTTGAGCTGAACCGCAAGCGTGTCGGGGACGCAATTCGACAGACACGAAGAAAACAGTACGAAGCCGCGAACGCCGTTGAAGCACTCGATCCCGGAGTTCCCTACGAAAGTAGGTGGGCACCATATGTCCGGGCCCACGGGCCCGGCCAGGGACAGTTCCCTAAAGGATCGATAAGGCCCCGGGGATATATGGCTCCTGACGCACGTCGCAGCCTCGCTTGAGCAATGTAACAACTGTACTGACGAAGTGCCAGTGCGGTGAAAAGCGAGCTTCGGCCGAGCCACGGCGGAAGTGCGCTCCCTCCCCCGTTTGCGGGGGAGGGTTGGGGAGAGGGTGTCTCCGCGACGGGACAATCCCCTAGAGGAGAGAACCCTCACCCGGCGCACGGGACGAAGCTTCGCTTCGCCCGGATGCGCCGACCTCTCCCGCAAGCGGGAGAGGCGCGTCGCCCGCGGCCAAACCGACTACAACAATAGGCAACCTCTTCTGCGGCCCCTACCCGATCGCGATCCCGCCTCCGACCGTGCGGTTCAGGACCTGGGTCGACTTCTCGATGCGTTCGGCTGCGGCATTCAGCGCATTCACCACCGCGGTCTGCGTCATCCGGGCGCGCTCGACGGCGGCGTTGCGGAAGTCCCGGAGCTCGACCAGCTCCTGCTCCATGGTGCGGATGCGGTTGCCGGCGTCGATCAACTCGTCGCACACGGTCAGCGCCGCCATCACCGTGAGGCGCGCATCGCCGATCTCGCCGAATTTTCCGCGCAGCGACTGGATGCGTGTCTCCAGGCTCTCGGCGAGCTTGAGCAGCCGCACCTCCTGGCCCTCCTCGCAGGCCATGCGGTATTGCCGGCCGTTGATGGTGACGTTGATGTGGCTCATCCGTCCTCTCCGGTATCGAGCACCGAGCGTATCGTGACGATTGCGGAATCCAGCCGGTCGGAAATCTCGCGATTGGTGCGCTCGAGCTTGCGCGCCTTCACCAGCGCGCCGTCGAGCTCGTCGGCGAGTCGCGAGCGATCCGCGCCGAGCGCCTGGATCCGCGCCGCGAGCTCGTTCTCGTCGCGATCGGCATCGCGTCGCCGCTCGACCGCGCTTTCGAGTGCGTCGAGCGCCGCCGTGAGCCTGCGGGTCGCAATCTCGATCTCGACGGCGGATGATTCCGTCATGGCGGAGCTATTGGACACGCGATCGTTCATGCAGTCAGCGGCGGAACCTGGCGGCCTTTGCCCAGTGGCCTTTCCCTGGAGCTTGCCGTCCGGCAAAAGACTCGGTTCGGCAAGCGGTTAGAAGCAGAAATTTACGTGGCAAGCTAGCCCAGCGCAACGCCGCCGCAAAACTATGCACCGATCAATCGGGACGCGGTTGCGATCGATCGATTCCTTCCGGCACGATCCCGGCGGAAAACTGATCTCGACCGGCAACTTTTACGGCCAAACCGGCGTTTGACCGCCTTGGACTCCCGGAACCGAGGTGCTATCCCAGCCCCGACCTTCAGTGGCCGCCAGGCTCCTCCCGCGCGGGCGTACATCGCCAAGCGCCTCATTTCAGACGGATTTCAGACATGACGCAGGTCGATCACACCCGTATGGCCAACGCGATCCGCGGCCTTTCGATGGACGCTGTCGAGAAGGCGAAATCGGGCCATCCCGGCCTGCCGATGGGTGCCGCCGACATCGCCACGGTGCTGTTCACGCAGTTCCTGAAATTCGACGCCGCAGCGCCCGCCTGGCCGGACCGCGACCGCTTCGTGCTCTCGGCCGGCCACGGCTCGATGCTGCTCTACTCGCTGCTGTACCTCACCGGCAATGCCGAGATGACGCTGGACCAGATCAAGCAGTTCCGCCAGGTCGATTCGCTCACCCCAGGGCACCCCGAGAATTTCCGCACCAAGGGCATCGAGACCACCACCGGCCCGCTTGGCCAGGGCATCTCGACCGCAGTCGGAATGGCGCTCGCGGAGAAGATGCTGGCCGCCGAGTTCGGCAAGAAGATTGTCGACCACCACACCTATGTGCTCGTCTCCGACGGCGATCTAATGGAAGGCGTGTCGCAGGAAGCGATCGCGATGGCCGGGCACTGGAAGCTCAACAAGCTGATCGTGCTCTACGACGACAACGGCATCTCGATCGACGGCCCGACCTCGATCTCCGATTCCGTCGACCAGGTGAAGCGCTTCAAGTCGGCGGGCTGGGCCGCCGAGAAGATCGACGGCCAGGATCAGGCCGCCATTGCCGCCGCCATCACCCGCGCGCAAAAATCCAACAAGCCGACGCTGATCGCCTGCCGCACCACCATCGGCTTCGGCGCGCCGCACAAGGCCGGCACCTCGAAGGTGCATGGCGAGGCGCTCGGCGCCGACGAGCTCAAGGCCGCCAAGGAAAATCTCGGCATCTCGCTCGAGCCGTTCTCGGTGCCCGACGACGTGCTGAAGGCATGGCGCGCGGCCGGCAGCCGCGGCGCCGCGGCACGCCAGGAATGGGAAGCACGGATCAGCGAGCTCGGCAGCCGCAAGCGCGCCGAGTTCGAGCGCCGCCTGCGCCATGAGCGTCCGGCCTCGCTGGCCAAGGCGCTGAAGGCACACAAGAAGGAGCTGCTGGAGAAGCCGCTGACGGCGGCGACGCGCAAATCGTCGGAGGCTGCGATCGAGGTGATCGCCGCGGCCATGCCGATGGAATTTCTGGCCGGCTCGGCCGATCTCACCGGCTCCAACAACAACAAGGCGAAGTCGGCGACCGCGTTCTCGGCCAAGACGCCGAAGGGCCGCTTCATCCATTACGGCATCCGCGAGCACGGCATGTGCGCCGCGATGAACGGCATCTTCCTGCATGGCGGCTTCGCGCCGAACGGCGCGACCTTCCTGGTGTTCACCGATTACGCACGTCCCGCGATGCGCCTCGCCGCACTGATGGGCACCGGCGTCGTCTATGTGATGACGCACGACTCCATCGGCCTCGGCGAGGACGGCCCGACGCATCAGCCGGTCGAGCATCTCGCCGCGCTTCGCGCCATTCCGAACATGCGCGTGTTCCGCCCATGCGATTCCATCGAGGTCGCCGAGTGCTGGGAGCTCGCGCTCAACCGCATCGACGGTCCGACCGTGCTGGCGCTGACGCGGCAGAACCTGCCGCAGCTGCGGACCACCGCACCGAACGACAATCCCTGCGCAGCCGGCGCCTATGAGCTGGTCGCGGCCCAGGGCGAAGCCAAGGCGACGCTGTTTGCCTCCGGCTCCGAAGTCGAGATCGCGGTCGCGGCCCAGAAGCAGCTCGCGGAACGCGGCATCGCGTCACGCGTTGTCTCTGTTCCCTCGCTCGAGCTGTTGTTAGCGCAACCAGAGGCCAAGCGTGCCGCAATCATCGGCAACGCGCCGGTCAAGATCGCTATCGAGGCCGCCGTGCGCTGGGGCTGGGATGCCGTGATCGGCCAGGACGGCGAATTCATCGGCATGCATTCCTTCGGCGAAAGCGGTCCCGCCAAGGAGCTTTACAAGCATTTCGGCATTACCGCCGAGGCCGCGGTTAACGCTGTGCTGAAGCGCATTTCCTGAGAGTTGAGCTTGCCCCAAAAAAGGACTACGTAGTCTTCCATATGATCAAGCACCGCCCGGCCGAACCGGGCGCCCGCCCCTAAAAAAACCCTCGCAGGCGCACGAAAGCGCGTTGTGCGGGATGACAACGGTCATTGAAGGAGACGAAACATGGCAGTCCGCGTCGGAATCAACGGTTTTGGCCGCATCGGCCGCAACGTCCTGCGGGCTATCGCCGAGTCAGGCCGCAAGGACATCGAGGTCGTGGGCATCAACGATCTCGGCCCGGTCGAGACCAACGCCCATCTGCTCCGTTTCGACAGCGTCCATGGCCGCTTCCCCGGCACCGTCACCGTCGATGGCGACTCCATCAGCTTCGGCAACGGCAAGATCAAGGTGACCGCCGAGCGCGATCCCTCGAAGCTGCCCTGGAAGGATCTCGGCGTCGACATCGCGCTGGAATGCACCGGCATCTTCACCTCGAAGGACAAGGCCTCCGCGCATCTGACCGCCGGCGCCAAGCGCGTGCTGGTCTCCGCGCCCGCCGACGGCGCCGATGCCACCATCGTCTACGGCGTCAACCACGACACCCTGACCAAGGATCATCTGGTCGTCTCCAACGGCTCCTGCACCACCAATTGCCTCGCGCCGGTCGCCAAGGTGCTGAACGATCTCGTCGGCATCGAGACCGGCTTCATGACCACGATCCACGCCTATACCGGCGACCAGCCGACGCTGGACACGCTGCACAAGGATCTCTACCGCGGCCGCGCCGCTGCGATGTCGATGATCCCGACCTCGACCGGTGCCGCGAAAGCGATCGGTCTCGTGCTGCCCGAGCTGAAGGGCAAGCTCGACGGCGTCGCGATCCGCGTGCCGACCCCGAACGTCTCGGTGGTCGACCTCAAGATCGTCGCCAAGCGTGCCACCGACGCCAAGGAGATCAACGCGGCGATGAAGCGCGCGAGCGAGCAGCAACTCAAGGGCATCCTCGGCTACACCAGTGCGCCGAACGTCTCGATCGACTTCAACCACGATCCGCACTCCTCGACCTTCCACGAGGACCAGACCAAGGTGCAGAACGGCACGCTGGTGCGCGTGATGTCCTGGTACGACAACGAGTGGGGCTTCTCGAACCGAATGGCGGACACCGCCGTCGCGTTGGCGAAGGTGATCTGACTCCGCTCTCGCGTCCCGGACGCGATGCAGCGTGAAGCGCTGCGTCGCAGATCCGGGACCCATCTTAACCGCGGGACTCGCCGCAACGTGGGTCCCGGTTCTGCACAGCGGCGCCTTGCGCCGCAATGCGCCCGGGACAAGGAAGCGTCCGATGACCAACAAATTCCGCACCCTCGACGACGTCGACGTGAAGGGCAAGCGCGTGCTGCTGCGCGTCGACCTCAACGTGCCCATGGAGAACGGGCGCGTCACCGACGCGACCCGGCTCGAGCGCGTGGCGCCGACCATCACCGAGCTCGCCGACAAGGGCGGCAAGGTCATCCTGCTCGCGCATTTCGGCCGGCCGAAGGGGCGCGATGCCAAGGACTCGCTCAAGCCGGTCGCCGAGGCGCTGTCGAAGGTGGTGAAGAAGCCGGTCGGCTTTGCCGATGACTGCATCGGCGAGCCCGCGGCCAAGGCCGTGGCCGGCCTAGAGGACGGCGACATCCTCTGTCTCGAAAACACCCGCTTCCACAAGGAAGAGGAAAAGAACGATCCCGCCTTCGTCGCGGAGCTCGCCAAGCTCGGCGACATCTGGGTCAATGACGCCTTCTCGGCGGCGCACCGCGCCCATGCCTCGACCGAAGGCCTCGGCCACAAGCTGCCGGCCTATGCCGGCCGCACCATGCAGGCCGAGCTCAATGCGCTGGAGAAGGCGCTGGGATCCCCGACCAAGCCGGTGATCGCGATCATCGGCGGCGCCAAGGTCTCGACCAAGATCGACCTGCTCGAAAATCTCGTGACCAAGGTCGACGCGCTCGTGATCGGCGGCGGCATGGCCAACACCTTCCTGCACGCCCAGGGCGTCGCGATCGGCAAGTCGCTGGCCGAGAAGGACCTCGCGCCGACCGCGCTGCGCATCATGGAGAAGGCGGACGCCGCCAACTGCGCGATCATCCTCCCCGTGGATGCGACCGTCGCCTATCATTTCGCGGCCAACGCGCCGTCGCATGCCTATGGGCTCGATGCGATCCCGGCCGACGGCATGATCCTCGATGTCGGCCCGCAATCGGTCGCGCGGGTCCACGCGGCGATCGACGATGCGGCAACCCTGGTCTGGAACGGACCGCTGGGCGCCTTCGAGATGCAGCCGTTCGACCGCGGCACCGTCGCGGCCGCCAAGCATGCCGCCGAGCGCACCAAGGCCAGGAAGCTGGTCTCGATCGCGGGCGGCGGCGACACTGTCGCTGCGCTCAACCAGGCCCATGTGGCCGGTGACTTCACCTATGTGTCGACCGCCGGTGGCGCGTTCCTCGAATGGATGGAAGGCAAGCCGCTGCCCGGCGTCGAAGTTCTGCGTATCAAGTAATCAAGCGGCCTTGCAGGCCCCAACGGGAGAAAGACACAGATGGCTCGGATCACGTTACGTCAACTGCTCGACCACGCGGCGGAGAACGATTACGGCGTACCGGCCTTCAACATCAACAACATGGAGCAGGCGCTGGCGATCATGGACGCGGCCAACCAGGTCGACGCGCCCGTCATCATCCAGGCCTCGCGCGGCGCCCGCTCCTACGCCAACGACGTCATGCTCAAGCACATGATGGACGCGGTGACCGAGATCTATCCGCACATTCCGGTCTGCGTGCATCTCGACCACGGCAACGAGCCCGCGACCTGCATGACCGCGATCCAGGCGGGCTTCACCTCGGTCATGATGGACGGCTCGCTCAAGGCCGACGGCAAGACCCCCGGCGACTGGGGCTACAATGTCGGCGTCACCAAGACCGTGACCGACATGGCCCATCTCGGCGGCATCTCGGTCGAAGGCGAGCTAGGCGTGCTCGGCTCGCTCGAAACCGGCATGGGCGACAAGGAAGACGGCCACGGCGCCGAAGGCAAGCTCAGCCACGACCAGCTCCTGACCAATCCGGACGAGGCCGTGAAGTTCGTCCAGGAGACCAAGGTCGACGCGCTCGCGATCGCGATGGGGACTTCTCACGGTGCCTACAAATTTACCCGCAAGCCCGATGGCGACATCCTCGCCATGAACGTGATCGAGGAGATCCACCGCAAGCTGCCGAACACCCATCTCGTCATGCACGGCTCCTCGTCGGTGCCTCAGGATCTCCAGGACATCATCAACGCCTATGGCGGCAAGATGAAGCCGACCTGGGGCGTGCCTGTTGCCGAGATCCAGCGCGGCATCAAGAACGGCGTACGCAAGATCAACATCGACACCGACAACCGCATGGCGATGACCGGCCAGATCCGCAAGGTGCTCAAGGACAATCCGGAAGAGTTCGATCCGCGCAAATATTTGAAGCCGGCGATGGAAGCGATGACCAAGCTGTGCAAGCAGCGCCTTCAGGAGTTCAATACCGCCGGCCAGGCCTCCAAGGTCAAGAAGGTGCTGACCACCGCCGAGATGGCCAAGCGCTACGCCAAGGGCGAGCTCGACCCCAAGGTGGCGTAAGCGATCGCGAAGGTGGCGTAAGGCAGACGCCGCCCCATCTTCCCCCTCGCCCCGCTTGCGGGGAGAGGGTCGGGGTGAGGGGGCGTCTCCCCGGGAACGGTAGCAGTCGAACTCGCGGAGAGCCCCCTCACCCGGATTTCACGCTACGCGCAAGATCCGGCCTCTCCCCGCAAGCGGGGCGAGGCGAAGACCCAGCCTCCCCGCTTTTGCCCTGCGACGAACGTTAACTCGGCAATTGCCCGAGAACGGTCTATTTTTGCGGGCAAGGGCAGAATCGATTTGGGAGGACCTCTCGATGAATCTGACTGAGCTCAACAGGATCGCCACCGCCATGGTCGTATCAGGCAAGGGCATCCTTGCCGCGGACGAATCCTCCGGCACCATCAAGAAGCGCTTCGACGCCATCGGCGTGGAATCGACGGAAGAGAACCGCCGCGACTATCGCGAGATGCTGTTTCGCGCCAAGGACGCCATGAGCCAGTACATCTCCGGGGTGATCCTCTATGACGAGACGATCTGGCAGGATGCCAAGGACGGCACGCCGCTGGTCAGGCTGATCGAGCAGAGCGGCGCCATCCCGGGGATCAAGGTCGACGAGGGCACGCAAGCCCTGCCGATGTGCCCCGGCGAGCTCGTCACGGTCGGGCTCGACAAGCTCGCCGAGCGGCTGAAGAAATATTACGCGCGCGGCGCGCGCTTTGCCAAATGGCGCGCAGTGATCGACATCGGCAGCGGCATCCCCTCGATGACCGCGATCAGCGTCAACGCCCATGCGCTGGCGCGCTATGCCGCGCTGTGCCAGGCCGCGCAGATCGTGCCGATCGTCGAGCCGGAAGTGCTGATGGACGGCGATCACGACATCGACCGCTGCTATGAGGTGACGCAACGCGTCCTCAACAAGACGTTCCAGGAGTTGCGCGTGCAGCGCGTCGCGCTCGAAGGCATGGTGCTGAAGCCGAACATGGCAATCTCGGGCAAGAAGTGTCCGAATCAGGCCTCCGTCGAGGAGGTCGCGGAGAAGACGATCCGGCTGCTCAAGGCCTGCGTGCCCGCAGCCGTGCCCGGCATCGCTTTCCTCTCCGGCGGCCAGTCGGATGAAGAGGCGACCGCGCATCTCAATGCCATGCACAAGCTCGGCCCGCTGCCCTGGGGCCTGACCTTCTCCTATGGCCGCGCGCTCCAGGCCGCGCCGCAGAAGGCCTGGTCCGGCAAGGCCGGGAACGTCGCGGCCGGACAGCGCGCCTTCAGCCATCGCGCGCGGATGAACGGCCTTGCTTCCAAGGGCGAATGGCAAAGCAGCCTGGAACAGAAGGCAGCGTAGATCTTGTCGAACAAACCGCCTCCGCCGCGCCCGGCGCCGCGTCTCTACCTCGCGACGCCTATTGTCGAGGACCCTGCGAGGCTCGTCGCCGATTTGCCGGGCCTGCTCGCTTCGGCCGATGTCGCGGCCGTGCTGCTGCGGCTGAAGGAGACCGACCAGCGCACCATGATCTCGCGCATCAAGGCGTTGGCACCGCCGGTGCAGAAGGCAGGCGCAGCCCTCCTCGTCGACGGTCATCCTGACATCGTCGCGCGCGGCGGCGCCGACGGCGCGCACCTCACCGGTCTTGCCGCGCTGGAAGAGGCGGCGCCCTCGCTCAAGCCCGATCGCATCGCCGGCGTCGGCGGGCTCGCCACGCGGCACGATTCCATGAGCGCGGGCGAGATGGGCGCCGACTATGTGCTGTTCGGCGAGCCCGACGAGAAAGGCCAGCGCCCGTCATCCCAGGCCATCGCCGAACGGCTGGACTGGTGGGCCGAGCTGTTCGAGCCGCCCTGCGTCGGCTTTGCCAATTCGCTGGAAGAGGCCCGCGATTTCGCCGCCAGCGGCGCCGATTTCGTGCTGGTCGGCGACTTCATCTGGGACGATCCGCGCGGGCCCAAGGCCGCGCTGGTCGAGGCCGACGCTGCGATCAAGAAGGCCCATGCGACGGCGCCGGCGGGCCAGGATCCTGCGGGTCAGGAGCACGGCCAGCGCCCGACATGAAGCTTCCGCACATCACCATGCTGGCCGCGCTGCTGCTCACGGCGCCCGCGGCCGCGCAGCTCCAGATCACGCCGCCGGCCGCAACGCCGAGCGCTCCCGCCGAAAAGCAGAAGCCCAAGCCGCACACGATCACCAAGAAGAAGGAGGCCGCTCCCGCGCCGAAACCTTCGGCCTCCCCCAAGCCGTCCCCCTCGCCCAAGCCGGCCGCGACCGTGATCCCCGCACCGCCGACCGACGATCCCAACGTCGATCTGGTCTACGGCGCCTACCAGCGCGGCCAGTACAAGACCGCGTTCGAGCTCGCCACCACCCGTGCACAAGCCGGCGATCCCAAGGCGATGACCATGCTCGGCGAGCTCTATTCCAACGCCATGGGCATCCGGCGCGACTACGCCAAGGCGGCCGAATGGTACAAGCGCGCCGCCGATTCCGGCGATCGCGAGGCGATGTTCGCGCTCGCCATGCTGCGCATGTCGGGCCGCGGTGGCCCGGTCGACAAGGGCGAGGCGGTCAAGCTGATGGCCTCCGCCGCCAAGCTCGGCGAGCCCAAGGCCGCCTATAACCTCGCCTTGCTCTATCTGGACGGCCAGACACTGCCGCAGGACGTCAAGCGCTCGGCGGAGCTGCTGCGCCAGGCCGCCGATGCAGGCCTGCCCGAGGCCCAATACGCGCTCGCGACCTTCTACAAGGAAGGCAACGGTGTGCCGAAGGACCCGGAACGCGCGGTGCGGCTGCTCCAGGCCGCCTCGCTCGCCGACAATGTCGATGCCGAGGTCGAATATGCGATCGCGATGTTCAACGGCACCGGCACGCCGAAGAACCAGCCGGCGGCCGTCGCGTTGCTCCGCAAGGCGTCCCGCCAGGGAAGCGCGATCGCGCAGAACCGGCTGGCATGGGTGCTGATCAACGGCGTGGGTACGCCCATGGACAAGGTCGAGGGCTTCAAATGGCACCTGGTGGCCAAAACGGCCGGCAAGGGCGACCCCGATCTCGACAAGCAACTATCCGATCTGCCGGCCGAGGAGCGGGCCAAGGCTGAGGCCGCCGCCAAGAAATGGCTCGGGACCAAATGACTTGACGCAATGACTTGACGCAAGCGCCCTCGCAGGGCACCCAATCCCTCAAACAGGCGCGACGTTCCGTCCCTGCCCCTGATCCCCGCCCCCGATCAAGTCCAGAGCTCATGCTGTATTCCGCCACTATCAACGTCATGGTCAAGGCCGCGCGCCGCGCCGGCCGCAGCCTCAAGCGCGATCTCGGCGAGATCGAGCATCTCCAGGTCTCGCTGAAGGGGCCGGCGAATTTCGTCTCGCTCGCCGACAAGCGCGCCGAGGAGATCCTCTATCAGGACCTCGCCAAGGCAAGGCCCGGCTACGGCTTCATCGGCGAAGAGGGCGGCACCCGCGAAGGCACCGACAAGAGCCACACCTGGATCGTCGATCCGCTCGACGGCACCACCAACTTCCTGCACGGCATCCCGCAATTCGCGATCTCGATCGGCCTCGCGCGTGAGGGCACGATCATCGCCGGCGTGATCTACAACCCCGCCAATGACGAGCTCTACATCGCCGAGCGCGGCAAGGGCGCCTTCCTCAACGACCAGCGCCTGCGCGTGGCCGGCCGCCGCCAGCTCAACGAATGCGTGGTGGCCTGCGGCCTGCCCCATATCGGCCGCGGCGACCATGAGGAATTCCGCCGCGAGATGACCGCGATCCAGAATCGCGTCGCGGGCCTGCGCCGCTTCGGCGCCGCTTCGCTCGACCTCGCCTTCGTCGCCGCCGGCCGCCTCGACGGCTATTGGGAGCGCAACCTGCAATCCTGGGACATCGCCGCCGGCCAGATCATGGTGCGCGAGGCGGGCGGTACGGTGAGCGACATCGAGACCCCTGGCGATCCGCTGGTGACCGGGCACGTGGTGTGCGGCAATGAGTTCGTGCACGGGGAGCTGGTGAAGATCTTGAGGAAGGCGGCGTAAGGCGGGAGCTCGCGCTCCACACTCCGCCGTCATTCCGGGACGCGCCACTGGGGGCGAGCCCGGAATCCATTCATCGACTGTGATTGCGGCCCGATGGATTCTCAGATGCGCAATTGCGCATCATAGTTCGCGCTACGCGCGCCCCGGAATGACGGAAAGAACTGTCAGTGCCCGGTATGCGCCCGCGCCGGCGGGCCGTAGGCCTCATGTTCCTTCGCCGCCGCCGGCTCCCGGTCCCCGCCCAGCACGCGCTGCACCGAGACGAAGAACACCGGCACCATCAGGAGCGCCAGGATCACCACCGCGATCATGCCGCCCATCACGATGCTGCCCAGCGCCTGCTGGCTGGCGCCGCCGGCGCCATGCGCGATCGCCATCGGCAGCACGCCGCAGATGAAGGCGAGGCCGGTCATCAGGATCGGGCGGAAGCGCAGGCGGCAGGCCTCGATGGTGGCTTCCACCAGCGGCTTGCCTTCCTTCCGCAGATCCTTCGCGAACTCGATGATCAGGATCGCGTCCTTCGCGGCGAGGCCGATGATGGTGATGAGGCCGACGGTGAAGTAGACGTCGTTGGGCAGGCCGCGCAGCATGGCGGCGACCACGGCGCCGACGATGCCGAGCGGCACGGTCAGCAGCACCGCGAGCGGAATGGTCCAGCTCTCGTACAGCGCAGCCAGACACAGGAACACCACGAACACCGAGAGCGCCAGCAGGAACGGCGCCTGCGAGCCCGACAGCTTTTCCTGGAGCGATTGTCCGGTCCATTCATAGCCGAAGCCGCGCGGCAATCTGTCGGCGAGCCGCTCCATCTCGGCGATCGCATCGCCCGAGGTGAAGCCGGGTTTCGCTTCGCCGGAGATGCGCACCGCCGGATAATAGTTGAAGCCGGCGATCTGCGTCGGACCGCGTGCCCATTCCACCGTGGCAAAGGACGAGAACGGCACCAGCTGGCCGCGGCTGTTCTTGACGTTGTAGTTGAGGATGTCCTCGGTCCGCATGCGGTCGCGCGCGTCGGCCTGCACGACGACGCGCTGCATGCGGCCGCGGTTCGGGAAGTCGTTGATGTAGTTCGAGCCGAGATTGGTCGAGATCGTGTTGTTGATGTCCTCGAAGGTGACGCCGAAGGCGCCGGCCTTCTCGCGGTCGATCATGAGATTGACCACGCCTGCCTCGGGCAGGCCTTCGATGTAGACCTTCTGAAGCACCGGGCTCGCATTGGCCGCCGCGATCAGCTGGTCGGCAGCGCGCATCAAGGCCGAATAGCCCTTCTGGCCGCGGTCCTGAAGGCGGAACGAGAAGCCGGAGGAGTTGCCGAGATTGTCGATCGGCGGCGGCTGCAGCGCCGAGATCTTTGCGTCGCGGATCGATGAGAGGTCGCGGTTGATGTCGTTGACGATCGCCGCGGCGGAATCCTTGGGACCGCGCTCCGACCAGTCCTTCAGCGTGATGAAGGCCTGCGCGGTGTTCATGCCCTGGCCGGAGAAGCTGAAGCCCGTGAGGAAGGTGACGTCTTTGACTCCCGGCCGCGCGGCAAGATATTTCTCGACCTTCTCGATCACGGCCTCGGTGCGGGCGTAGGACGAATCCGACGGCGTCTGCACGTCGGTGGTGACGAAGCCCTGGTCGTCGACGGGCAGGAAGCCACCGGGCAGGCTGACGAAGGCCCAGGACAGGCCGACCAGCAGCGCGGCATAGACCAGCATCAGGCGTCCGGTGCGCTTCAGCGAGAAGCCGACCGTATTCGCGTAGCGGAACCGCGCGGCCTCCAGCATGTGATTGAACCAGCCGAACACGAAATTGCTGGAATGACCGTGCCCCTTGGCGACAGGCTTGAGCAGGGTCGCACACAGCGCCGGCGTCAGCGACAGCGCGAGGAAGGCGGAGAAGCCGATCGCGGCGACCATGGTGACGGAGAACTGGCGGTAGATGATGCCGACCGAGCCCGGGAAGAACGCCATCGGCACGAACACCGCCATGAGCACCAAGGTGATGCCGATGATGGCGCCGGTGATCTGCGACATCGCCTTGCGCGTGGCTTCCTTCGGCGGCAGGCCTTCCTCGGCCATGATGCGTTCGACGTTCTCGACCACGACGATGGCGTCGTCGACGAGGATGCCGACCGCAAGTACCATGCCGAACATCGACAGCATGTTGATGGAGTAGCCGGCGAGCAGCAGCGTGGAACAGGCGCCTAAGAGCGCCACCGGCACCACGATGGTCGGAATGATGGTGTAGCGGATGTTCTGCAGAAACAGGAACATCACCACGAACACCAGCACCACGGCTTCCACCAGCGTCGTCAGCACCTTCTTGATCGAGGCCTCGACCACGGGCGTGATGTTGTAGGGGATCTCGTAGGTGATGTTGGCCGGGAAGAAGCGCGACAGCTCCTTCATCTTCGCTTCGACCGCGCTCGCGGTCGCCAGCGCATTGCCGGTCGGCGACATCAGCACCGACAGACCCGCAGTCGGCTTGCCGTTGAGGCGCGTGTTGAACTGGTAGCTGAGCCCGCCGACCTCGACGCGCGCGACATCGCGCAGGCGCACGGTCGAGCCGTCGGCATTGGCGCGCAGGATGATGGCGCCGAATTCGTCAGGCGAGGAGAGTTGCCCCTTGACCAGCACCAGCGTCGAGGTGCGCTGGCTGGACGTCGACGGCTCGGCGCCGATGCTGCCCGAGGCGACCTGCGCGTTCTGCGCGGAGATCGCCTTGTTGACGTCGTCGGCGGTCAGCCCGTAGCCGACGAGCCTGGCCGGATCGACCCAGACGCGCAAGCTGCGCTCGGTCGAGTACAGCGTGGCGCGACCGACGCCGGGAATGCGGCGGATCTCACCCAGCACGTTGCGGATCATGAAGTCGCCGAGGCCGACCTCATCCAGGCTGCCGTCGGTCGAACTCAGCGTGATGATCTGAAGCACCGCGCTGGAGGCTTCCTCGATCAGGATGCCCTGCTGCATCACCGCGCGCGGCAGGCGCGCCTCGACGCGCTTGATGCGGTTCTGGACTTCCACCGAGGCGTCGTTGGTATCGGTGCCGGGCTGGAAATTGGCGATGATCTCGACCTGGCCGAGCGAGTCGCTGGTCGATTCGAAATTGAGAATGCCGGAGGCGCCGTTGAGCTCCTCCTCGATCAGCCGCGTGACGCTGTTGTAGAGGTTTTCGGGCGACGCACCGGGATAACTGGTCGAGATCGAGATCGAGGGCGGCGCGATGATCGGATATTGCGCGATCGGCAGCAGCGGCACCGCGATCGCGCCGATCAGGCAGATGAACAGCGCGACCACCCAGGCGAAGATCGGCCTGTCGATGAAAAAGCTCGGCATAGCGCGTTACCGCGTGAGCTGCTGGGCGTGCCGGTTGTCCGCGGTCGCTTCCACCTCCGACCAGGGTTGCGGCTTGACCTTGTCGCCGGCCGCGAACTTCTGGAAGCCTTCGACCACGACCTTGTCACCGGCCTTCAGGCCTTCGGTGACGAACCAGAGTCCGTCCTGCACCGATCCCGTGCGCACCGGCTGGACCACGATGTGGTTGTCGTCCTTGACGACGAACACCTCGCTGCCGCCGCCGCCATTGCGCTGGACCGCCTGCTGCGGCACCGCGATCGCGTCGGAATCGAGACCCTGGTCGATGCGGACCCGGACATACATGCCCGGCAGCAGTTCGCGCCTGGGATTGGGGAACTCGCCGCGCAACGTCACCTGCCCGGTGTGGGCGTCGACCTTGGCGTCGGAGAACAGCAGCTTGCCGTCGAGCGAATAGATGGTGTTGTCGTCGAGCACCAGGCGCACCTTGGCGGCATCGGCGGCGATGCGATCGAGGTCGCCGGTCTCGAAGGCACGGCGGAGCTGGTTGAGTTCATTCACCGACTGGGTGAAGTCGGCATAGATCGGATCGAGCTGCTGGATGGTGGCGAGATTGGTCTCGTTCTGCACGGCGAGCGCGCCCTCGCTGACCAGCGCCGCACCGACCACGCCGTCGATCGGCGCGCGCACGGTGGCATAGTCGAGATTGAGCTTGGCCCGCGCGAGCTCGGCCTTGCGGCCCTCGACCTCGGCATGGGCCTGGCGTTCGGCCGCGATCGCCTTCTCGTTCTCGGCTTCCGGGGCAGCGCGATCCTTGGTGAGGGTGGCGATGCGATGCGCCTGCTGTTTGGCCTGCATCAATGCCGCGTCGGCCTTGGCAAGCGCGGCCTCGTTGGCCATCACCTCGACCTCGAACGGACGCGGATCGATGCGGTAGAGCGGATCGCCTGCCTTCACCTCGCTGCCCTGGCGGAACAGACGCTGGACCACGATGCCGGACACGCGCGGCCGCACGTCGGAGACACGCGTCGGCGCGATGCGGCCCGGCAGTTCGCGCACCACGGCGCGCGGCTGCGGCTTGACGACGACGACGCTCACGTCAGGGGCGGCCGGCTGGGCGGCGGATACGGCGGAGCTGGATTCGTCGCAAGCACCAAGGAGCGGCGCAAGGGCCGCGAGCATCAATGCAACGCATGCCGATCGCGCGCGAAGTCCTGACATGAAATGTGGTGCCCCGATGTTGTTGATACTGATCACGCTCCGTGGGCCCGTCCTGGACTCCTTTCGCGCGCCGATGGCCTCAAAATAGAATGGACTTGCTGCGACGCAACGCGTGTTGCAGGCGGCTCATTGTCACACGACGTAACCCGTTGACTTCAGCTGCCTTTTAGCGACTCACCTGATTGTGAATCCAGTTCCACCGCCGCGTGCTGCGACCGAACACCGCAATCACTCCGCGGCCTTCATCCGATAATGGCTGATTCCCCATTCGGTTCCACCGGCGTAGCCGAACAGGCCGGATGTTGCGAGGAGGAACCAGCGCCAGCGACGCATGCAAGGAGCAGTCTCCTCGCCGTAGACCCTGCGCGAGGACGCCTCGATGGGGCCGCGATGCGCATCGAAATTGGCGAGCCAGTCGTTGGCGGTGCGCTGGTAATGCGTACCGCTCCAGCACCATTCCTTCTCGATCGCAAGGATATCGTCGAATTGCCTGACGAGGTGATGGCTCGGCATCAGCCCGCCCGTGAAGACGTGCTGCGCGATCCAGTCGTTGCGATCGAGCCGGTCGAACAGCTGCGAGCCCGAGCGATGGGTGGCGACCTGCATGAAGAACCGCCCCTCCGACGCCAGCCATGACCGCACCCGTGTCATCAGCTTGCGCCAGTTCGTTATCTGCCCGAACATCTCGACTGAGACGATGCGGTCGAACTGGCCTTCGGGCGCGAACACGTTCATGTCCGCGGTGACCGCGCGCAGGTTCAGGAGTCCGCGGCGCCGCGCCTCCTCCTCGACATGAGCGCGCTGCGCCTGCGAGCCCGACACCACCGTCACCTTTGCATGGGGAAACTGCCGCGCCATCCACAGCGACAGCGAGCCCCAGCCGCAACCGAGCTCGAGGATGGTCTGGCCGTCGGCAAGACCGGCATGCTCGACGGTTTGGCGCAGCGCCTCCTCCTCCGCCTCCCGCAAGGTGCTCGCGTCGGTCTTGTAGAAGCAGGAGGAGAATTTGCGGTTGGGGCCGAGCACTTCGGCGAAGAAGCAAGCAGGCGCCTCGTCATGCCGGGGCCCCGCGCCCTCGGCAATCGGCCGCAGCATCATCCGCCCGGCGAAGGCGGCGTCATCGGCGGCGCCCAGCGCGGACAGGCGGCTCGCCGTGCGGGAGCACAAGCGCTGGATCGCGGCACGGACGACCACGTCCGGCAGCGGCACGTGTTCGGCACTCCCGATGATCGCGGAAACGACGCTCATGCACCTCCCGAATGGCGAGCTTCTGCAGATACCTGCTCATCAAAGCGCCGCTTACGGTCCGGGTTCCCCGAGCTGTCCCCGAAATTGGCGCATCCGGCGCTTTTTTTGGGCGGGCGCTGTGCCATAGTGCGCACCGCAAGCAAGCTTACGTAACGGATGATACCGGCCATGCCGTCTGGCACTTCCCGCTCCACCTTGGATATCGAGTACACGAAACTGTCCTCGCCCAGCGTCTTCCTGGTGCGGATGCTGGTCTTCCTGGTGCTGTGCACGCTGGTTGGCGTGGTGCTCTACAAGCAGATCATCCAGGCTTTCTTCGCCAATCCCGGGCTCAATGCGCTGATCGGGGCGGTGCTGTTCATCGGCATCGTGCTGGCCTTCCGCCAGGTCATCCGGCTCTATCCCGAAGTCTCCTGGGTCAACAATTTCCGCATCGCCGACCCCGGCCTGGCGCCGGCCCGGCACCCGAAGCTGCTGGCGCCGATGGCGGCGATCCTCGGCGGCGAGCGCTCCGGGCGGATGACCATCACCCAGACCACGATGCGGCATTTGCTCGATTCCATCGCGACGCGCCTCGACGAGGCCCGCGACATCTCGCGCTACATGACCGGCCTCCTTGTCTTCCTCGGCCTGCTCGGCACCTTCTGGGGCCTGATCGAGACGGTCGGCTCGGTCGGCAAGGTGATCGACGGGCTCAAGGTCGGCGGCGATGCCGGCTCGCTGTTCGACACGCTCAAGGAGGGCCTCGCCGCCCCGCTCAGCGGCATGGGGATCTCGTTCTCCAGCTCGCTGTTCGGCCTCGCCGGCTCCCTGATCCTCGGCTTCCTCGACCTGCAATCGAGCCAGGCGCAGAACCGCTTCTACACGGACCTCGAAGACTGGCTCGCCACCACCGTGCGCGAATATGGCAGCGGCGAAGCGCCCGTTGCGGCAGGCGGCGGCGGCGTCGCCAGCGGCGAGCTCCAGGCCGCGGTCGAACGGCTGCGCTCCGTGTTCGAGGAAGGCAGCGCCAGCCGCGGCACAACGGCGGCGATGGCGAGCCTTGCCGAAGCGATCCAGGCGCTGGTCTCGCACATGCGCACCGAGCAGCAGATGATCCGCGAATGGGCCGACGGCCAGGGCGAGCAGAACCGCGAGATCCGGCGCCTGCTGGAGCGCATCGCGCGTCAGCCCGAGAAGAGTTGAGAGTAAAGTGGAGGGTCTCGTGCCCCGGACGCGGCGCAGCACGCAGTGATGCGCTGCTGAGCCCGGGCCCAGAATCCTCTGAACGATAGTGGGTCCCGGCTCTGCGCAGCAGCGTTGCACGCAGCGCGTCCGGGACACGAGAGTGGAGATCAACGGACATGGCTCTAGCGCGCGGCCGCCGCAGCGAAGGCGCTTTCAACTACTGGCCCGGCTTCGTCGATGCGCTGTCGACGCTGGTGCTGTCGATCGTGTTCCTGCTGTCGGTGTTTCTGGTCGTACAGTTCTTCCTGTCGCAGGAGGTCACCGGCAAGGACAAGGCGCTGGAGCAGCTCAACGCCAAGATCGCCCAGCTCAACGAGCTCCTGTCGCTGGAAAAGCTCGGCAAGCTCAGCCTCGACGACCAGGTCTCGCAATTGAAGGCGGGCCTCGCCTCGGCCGAGTCCGAGCGCGACCGCATCAAGGGTCTCTATGACGGCCTTGCCGCCGCCGGCAACGACGCGCAAGGCAAGTCCGCCGAACTCGGCAAGGCGCTGGACTCGGAGAAGGCTGTCTCGGCGCGGGCCCTGGCGCAGATCGAGGTCTTGAACCAGCAGATCAGCGCGCTGCGCCGGCAATTGGCGGCCCTGGAAGAGGCGCTGGATGCCAGCGAGAAGCGCGACAAGGAATCGCAAAATCGAATTGCCGATCTGGGCTCTCGCCTGAACGTTGCCCTGGCGCAGCGCGTGCAGGAATTGTCGCGCTACCGCTCCGAATTCTTCGGCCGCCTGCGCGCCATCCTCGGCAACCGCCCCGACATCCGCATCGTCGGCGACCGTTTCGTGTTCCAGTCCGAAGTGTTCTTCGATACCGGCCAGGCGACGCTGCTGCCCGAGGGCCGCGCCGAGCTCGACACGCTGGCGACTGCGCTGATCGAGCTCGACAAGAAGATCCCGAGCGAGATCCCCTGGGTGCTGCGCGTCGACGGCCATACCGATGTGCGTCCGGTCAACGGCCCGAACTTCAAGTCGAACTGGGACCTGTCCGCGGCCCGCTCGATCTCGGTGGTGCAGTATCTGATCTCGCTCGGCGTGCCCGCCCAGCGTCTCGTCGCGGCCGGCTTCGGCGAATTCCAGCCGCTCGATCCCGGCAACACCGAGGAGGCCTACAAGCGCAACCGCCGCATCGAGCTGAAGCTGACGGAGCGGTAGTGGTGAGGGCCGCGCGATACTTACCACACCGTCATGGCCGGGCTTGTCCCGGCCATCCACGTATTTGCTTCCGCGTGCGCCGCCGCTCGTGGATGCCCGGGACAAGCCCGGGCATGACGACCTCATGATCCACCTTCGCCCCTACCGCCCCGAGGACGAGGCCGCTGCGATCGAGCTCTGGCATCGCACCTGGCAGCAGGCCTATCCGCAGATCGACTTCGCGGCCCGGTTGGAATGGTGGCGCGAGCGCTGGCGCAAGGACCTGGTGCCGAAGGCCTCGATCGCGGTGGCGGAGCAGGACGGTGCGTTGACCGGTTTCGTCACGATCGATGGCGAAGGCTATCTCGACCAGCTCGTGGTCGATCCGGAGCATTGGGGCTCGGATGCAGCGCGGCTGCTGGTGGATGAGGCCAAGCGCCTCTCGCCGGGAGGAATCACGCTGCTCGTCAACAAGGACAATGCCCGCGCCATCCGCTTCTACGAGCGCAACGGCTTTGCCCATGCCGGCGACGACGTGAACCCGACCTCGGGCCGGCCGGTGCTGAAGATGGAATGGAAGCCGTAGGCGTTCTCTCCAGCGTTGACCCTCTACGCCCCCTCGAACTGCAACCGCGCCAGCCTCGCATAGAGTCCGTTCGCCGCCACGAGCTCGGCATGCGTGCCCTGCTCGACGATCCGGCCCTGGTCCATCACCAGAATGCGGTCGCAGGACAGCACGGTTGCGAGGCGATGCGCGATCACCAGCGTGGTGCGGTGGCGCATCAGCTCTTCCAGCGCGGTCTGCACCAGCGTCTCGCTTTCGGCGTCGAGCGCGGAGGTGGCCTCGTCCAGCAGCAGCAGCGGCGCATCGCGCAGGATGGCGCGCGCGATCGCGATGCGCTGGCGCTGGCCGCCGGAAAGCGTCACGCCGCGCTCGCCGAGCGCCGTCTCGAAACCTTCGGGCAGGCGGCGGATGAACTCGGCGGCATGCGCGAGCTCGGCGGCGCGCTCGACCTCGACATCGGTCGCATCGGGCCGGCCGAAGCGGATGTTCTCGCGGGCGGTCGCGGCGAACACCACCGAGTCCTGCGGCACCAGCGCGATGCGGGCGCGGAAATCGCGCGGGTCGGCGGATCTGACCGGCACGCCGTCGAGCGAGATCGTCCCGCTGCGCGGATCGTAGAAGCGCAGCAGAAGATGAAAGATCGTGCTCTTGCCGGCGCCGGAGGGACCGACGATCGCGACCTTCTCGCCGGGGCGCACGGTGAACGACACGCCATCGAGCACCTTGACGTCGGACCGCGCCGGATAGGCGAAGCTGACCTGATCGAAGCCGACCTCGCCGCGCGCCGGCACCGGCAGCGCCTGCGGCGCCGCGGGCGCGGCGATCTCGGGCTTCACCTGCAGGATCTCGAACAGGCGCTCGGCCGCGCCGGAGGCGGCCGAGACCTCGCCCCAGACCTCGCTGAGCTGGCCGAGGCCCGCCGCGGCGAACACGGCATAAAGCACGAACTGGCCGAGCCGGCCCGGCGTGATCGCGCCGCTCAGCACGTCGTGCGAGCCGATCCAGAGGATGGCGACGACGCTTGCGAACACGATGAAGATGATGATGGCCGTGAGCACGGCGCGGGCCTGGGTCGAGGTTCGCGCGGCTTCATAGGCCTGTTCGACCTCGCCGCCGAAACGCTTCTCGGCAAATTGCTCGCTGGTATAGGCCTGCACGGTACGGATCGCGCCGACCAGCTCGCCGGCATAGGCCGAGGCTTCGGCGAGCGTATCCTGTGCATTGCGCGACAGGCGCCGCACCCAGCGCCCGAAGGCCACCAGCGGCAGCACGATCAAGGGAATGGCCAGCAGCACGAAGCCGGACAGCTTCGGGCTCGTGATCACCATCATCGCCGCGGCGCCCAGGAACATCATCAGGTTGCGCAGCGCGATCGAGACCGAGGCGCCGACGGCCGATTTGAGCTGGGTGGTGTCGGCGGTGAGCCGCGAGATCAGCTCGCCGCTGCGGGCGGAATCGAAGAAGGCGGGGGAGAGCGAGAGCAGGTGGGCGAAGACGTCGCGCCTGAGGTCGGCGACGATGCGTTCGCCGATCGTCATCACGAGGTAGTAGCGCGCCGCGCTCGCGAGCGCGAGCACGCCCACCACCGCGAGCATCACCGAGAAGTAGCTGTTGATCAGCTCGATGCCTTCAGGCGTCAGGCCGAAATCGATCATCCTGCGCACCGCGATCGGCACCAGCAGCGTCGTCAGCGCGGCGACCGTGAGCGCGACGAAGGCCAGCGCCGCCCGGCCGCGATAGCGGCTCACATAGGGCGCGAGCGCAAGCAGCGGCCGCAGCTTGGCGCGCCCCTTGGCGGGCTCTTCGATCAGCTCGGCCTCGATCGACGGGATGTCCGCGGCGTTCATTGCGGGCCGATTGACATCGTGGTCATCAAGCCGTTCCACTGCGCTCATGATATCCGACCTGTTGCATTGGTTTGCACCCAATAGGCTGGTGTAGGGGTAGTGGCAAATCCGGGAAGTCCCTTAGGGGCAAACCCGGTTCGACGGCCCGACACGGCTTGTTTTGCAAGGTTTCGTGCGGTATAGAGCCGCCCAAATCCGTCATTCGCTAGCCACCCAAGAAGGCGCCGGAGCGCCGAGGAATTGCCATGAAAGCCGAAATTCATCCGGATTATCATACGATTAAGGTCGTCATGACCGACGGAACCGAGTACCTGACCCGCTCGACCTGGGGCAAGGAAGGCGACACGCTGAACCTCGACATCGACCCGAAGTCGCACCCGGCCTGGACCGGCGGCTCCACGCAGATCATGGACCGCGGCGGCCGCGTTTCGCGCTTCCAGAAGAAGTTTTCGGGCTTTCTCAAAAAGGATTGAGCCGGCCGCAAGGCTGGAGACGAAAACGCCCCCGCAAGCCGGGGGCGTTTTTGTTTTGGGGCGGTCGTTCCGGGGCGATGCGTAGCATCGAACCCGGAACCTCGAGATTCTCAGGTGCGCAAGTGCGCACCGTAGCTCGGCTCTACGAGCCGCCCTGGAATGACAGCGAGAGGCTTATCGCTCGAACGCGGCCTTCAGCGCGTTGAGGTGCGGCACCAGCGGGTTGCCGATCGCCACGTGCTCGGCCGGCGGGGTGTGGATCGTGCTGTCGAGGCGGCGCACGCGGATCTGCAGGCTCATCGAGCGATGAATCAGGTCCTGGAGCTGCGCGGGCAGCTTCTCGATGGTGTCGACGGGACCAGGATCGGCCGCGGTGAGCTTGACCTTGGTCTTCTCGCGGTTGGCCTGGCTCAGCGTCATCTCGCCCTCCTTCACCGCGCGATGCAGCAGCAGCCAGGAAGCAAGCTGCATCAGGCGCGTGGTGAGGCGCATGCTCTCGGTCGCATAGGTGAGGCTGACGGCGCGATCGAGTGCCTTGGCCTCGACGCGACCGGCGCCGTCGAGATAGGCGGCGGTCTCTTCGACGAGGTCCATGCCTTCACGGAACAGAGCGCCGAACGCCGCAGAATTGGTGAACCGCTCGCTGAGCTGAACGAGAGCGCCTTCGGCCTGCAAACGTTCCATGGTTAACGCCCCTTACGCAACTGTTTGACTGTCCGGCTTGGCGCCGGCTTATGATGAACAAATCATTGCGCGGGCGGAGCGCGGAGTCCAGTGACAAGCGCGGATATGGTTTCCGCGGGACATTCCTCGCAAATGCAACTGAGGGGATATTCTTGTTTCGACAGGTCTTCTCGACGCGAAGCGGTATCCGCTGCGCTTTGCGCAAAAAAAGAGCCGCCGGAGACCGGCGGCTTTGAAAGTTGATAACAGGGAGGCGTCAAACAGAGTGGACAGGAGCCACTCGGTGTCCAAACGAGGACAGTTCCAGTCATAAACCCGAAAGCTTAATCGACCGTAAACGAGCTAATTTTTTGAGAGTTCGTTAGCCATGTCGGCCAGCGGCCGAGCCGAGGTCTCGTGCCCCGGACGCAGTGCGGCACGAAGTGCTGCACTGCTGAGCCGGGGCCCAGCCCTTTGGCCGATGTGTTGGTGAGGCATGGGTCCCGGCTCTGCGGCGCGTCACTACGTGCCGCACCGCGTCCGGGACACGAGAGTCGGGACAATCCTACGACTTGAAGAAGCTGTCCGCCGCATCGCGCGAGGCGCGCTTCCTGGTGGCGGCTTCCTCCAGTCTTGCGATCTCGGTCCTGAGCAGCGCGACGCGCTCGGTCAGTTCCTCGACCGACAACAGTGAAAGATCCTGGCCGATTTCGTGCGTGATCTTCCTGCGCGGGCGGTCGTCGTCTTCCATGGCCATGTGTGTCTCCCGAGCGGTCCTGAAGGACGCTGATCTGGCGTTCTCCATCCCGAAATGCTATCGTTTCTGTACAAGGAGAAATGTGCAGTGACTTTCGCGAGCGCGCAACATTTGACGCGAATGCCCCGGCCCGACCGCAAGGAGGCTGACCGGACGGGATGAGAGCGCGTCCACGCGCGTGAGGCATGAGCCGACCCCAAGCCCTTCCGATCATGCGGGAGGGCTTTTGATTTTCCGGTTTGATCTCTTCCGGGTCGGCATCACCAAACGCGAAAGACGCAGCCATGTCCAAAATTCTCATCACCAGCGCCCTTCCCTATGTGAACGGCGTCAAGCATCTCGGCAATCTGGTCGGGTCGCTCCTGCCTGCCGATGTCCATGCCCGCTTTAGACGGCAGACCGGCGACAAGGTGCTCTTCGTCTGTGCCACGGACGAGCACGGCACGCCGGCCGAGCTCGGCGCCGTTCGCGCCGGACAGGACATCCAGACCTTCTGCAGCACGCAGCATGCAATCCAGGCCGACATCTACCGCCGCTTCGGCCTGTCATTCGACCATTTCGGGCGGACCAGCTCGCCGCAGAATCGCGCCCTGACGCAGCACTTCTATCGTAGACTCGAACAGGGCGGACTGATCGAGGAACGCGCGTTGCAACAGGTCTGGTCCCCGGTGGACGGCCGTTTCCTGCCAGATCGCTACGTGCTCGGCACTTGCCCGCATTGTGGCGACCCATCCGCACGCGGCGATCAATGCGACCACTGCGGCACGCTGCTCGATCCGCCCGAACTGATCGATCCGAGATCTGCGCTGTCGGGCGACCGCGCGCTTCAGACCCGCGAAAGCCGCCATCTGTTCCTGCGGCAGTCGCGGCTTGTCGCAGCGTTGAGCGAGTGGATCGACAGCCGGTCCGGCTGGCCTTCCTTCGTGGTGTCAACTGCGAAAAGCTGGCTCACGGCTGATTTGCGCGATCGCTGCATTACGCGCGATCTGACCTGGGGCATTCCGGTTCCGCGCCAGGGATTCGAGAACAAGGTATTCTACGTCTGGTTCGACGCGCCGATCGGCTACATCGCAGCCACGGAGGAATGGGCCGCCGCCGCGCCAGGCCGCGACTGGCGAAAATGGTGGTGGCAGGCCGATGACGTCCGTTACATCCAGTTCCTCGGTAAGGACAACATCCCATTCCACACTGTAAGCTTTCCGGCAACGCTGATCGGCTCGAACGAGCCGTGGAAAACAGTCGATATCGTCAAGGGATTCCACTGGCTGAATTACGAAGGCGGCAAGTTCTCGACCAGCCGCAATCGGGGCATCTTCACCGATCAGGCCCTGGAAGAACTGCCGGCCGATCTCTGGCGCTGGTGGCTGATCGCCAACGCGCCCGAAAGCGCCGACACCGATTTCAGTATCGCGAAGTTCGTCGCCGACGTGAACAAGGATCTCGCTGACATCTTCGGCAACCTCGTCAATCGCATCGTCCGCTTCGCCCATCGGGCCTTCGACGGCCGAATTCCGGAAGGCGGTGCGCCGGGCGCGGCCGAGCACCTGCTCGCACGCGAACTCGAGCAACGTATCGCGACGCTGCGACGGCACCACGAGGCGCTCGAGTTTCGTGCGGCGGCGGCGGCAACTCGCGCGATCTGGGATGTCGCGAACGCTTACCTGCAGCACGCCGCGCCATGGACGGCCAGCAAGTCCGATCCGGTACGCGCAGCGCTCGTGACTCGGACAGGACTCAATCTGATCAGCGTCTGCGCCGTGCTGGCTTGGAGTATCATACCCAGCCTGTCGGAAAATGTGCTGCGCGCCTTCGGTCGCATTGACGCTGTTCCTAGCTGGCCCGTTGGCCCACTCGCGGACCTGCTCGATGGCGGTGCCGGCACGGCCGTCGCTCCGATCCGTCCACTGGTCGAGAAAATCTCTCTCGAGAGAGCACGGCATCTGGCAGCGCGGTTCGGGCCTTAATGTCGTTTCACTTTGGCGGAAAAGGCGATATGCCATCCGCCGATCCCATGCACTCAAGGACACATCATGGACAAGCTGCCCGCGCAAATGACCGTGATCGCCATCTCCAAGCCCGGCGGACCGGAGGTGCTGGTGCCGGAACAACGCCCCGTTCCGCAGCCCGGTCCGGACGAGATCCTGGTCAAGGTCGAAGCCGCGGGCGTGAACCGGCCTGACGTCGCGCAACGCTCCGGCGCCTATCCGCCGCCGCCCGGCGCCAGCGACCTGCCGGGCCTCGAGATTGCGGGCGAAGTGGTCGCGGTCGGCAGCAATGCCAGGCGGCACAAGGTCGGCGACAAGGTGATGTCGCTGGTCGCCGGCGGCGGCTATGCGCAGTACTGCATCGCCCAGGATGCCCAGGCGATGAGCGTGCCGCCGGCCTTGTCGATCAAGGAAGCCGGCGCGCTGCCGGAAACCCTGATGACGGTCTGGCACAACGTGTTCGAGCGCGGCGGCCTCAAGGCCGGCGAGACGCTGCTGATCCATGGCGGCTCCTCCGGCATCGGCACCATGGCGATCCAGCTTGCGAAAGCATTCGGCGCCAAGGTGTTCGTCACCGTGGGATCGCAGGACAAGATCGACGCCTGCCTCAAGCTGGGCGCCGACCGTGCCATCAATTACAAGACCGAAGATTTCGTCGCCGTGGTCAAGGCGGAGACCAACAACCTTGGCGTCAACCTGATCCTCGACATGGTCGCCGGCGACTATGTCGATCGCAACTATGATGCCGCGGCGGTCGATGGCCGCATCGTCCAGATCGCCACCCTCAACGGCCCCAAGGTCAGCGTCAACATCGCCAAGGTGATGGTCAAGCGCCTGACCCATACCGGCTCGACGCTGCGCCCCCGTACTAATGCGGACAAGGCCGCGATGGTGGCCGCGATCGAGGCGAAAGTGATGCCGCTTTTGCGCGAAGGCCGCATCAAGCCGGTCATGGACAGCGCTTTCCCGCTGGAAAAGGCGGCGGATGCCCACCGGCGCATGGAAACCAGCGCACATATTGGCAAAATTGTGTTGGAGGCCTAGGCCGCCGGCCCACAGGCCAGGCCGGAAACCCTTTGATTTTCCTCGCTTTCGTGGCATCTATCGCGACGCGCCGAACCACTTCGGTCCGGTCTGAATCGCCTTCTAGATTCGCCTTGCACTCAGAGTTTGCGTCGAACGCGGAGAATTGACCTTGCGTCTGATCAGGTGCCTCGCGCCCATCGCGCTGGGCCTCATGATTCTTGTCGCCGCGTATCCCGCGCGCGCGCTGGACGCCGTCAGCGTCCGCAGCGACGCGCCCGCGATCGACCTCACCGGCGTGCTCGAGCATCAGCGCAGCGATGCCGATCGCATCCAGGTCTCCACCGCGCCCGGCACCGACGGCATCGTCCGCCGCATCGAGGTGCGCGCCCGCGAAGGCGGGCAGAACTGGGTGGTGTTCGCGCTCGCCAACAACACCGACGACCAGCTCGACCGCCTGATCGTCGCCCCGCATTATCGCATTGTCTCCTCGGGGCTGCTGTGGCCCGACCTCGGCCTGTCGCGCATCGCGACCATCACGCCCTCGATCGGCGACCGGCCCGAGCGTCAGGAAAGCGCCACCGCCGACGTGTTCCGCATCACGCTCGACCCCGGCGCCGTCGTCACCTTCGTTGCGGAGCTGCGCACCGACAAGCTGCCGCAGCTCTATCTGTGGGAGCCGGAATCCTACAAGGACAAGGTCAATTCCTTCACGCTCTACCAGGGCATCGTGATCGGCATTTCCGGCCTGCTGGCGCTGGTGCTGACCATCCTGTTCGTCGTCAAGGGCAGCATCATGTTCCCGGCCGCCGCCGCGCTGGCCTGGGCGGTGCTGGTCTATATCGGCGTCGATTTCGGCTTCTGGGGCAAGGTGCTCGACATGTCGAACAACGCCGAGCGCATCTGGCGCGCGGCGGGCGAGGCCATCCTCGCGGCAACGCTGCTGGTGTTCCTGTTCGCGTACCTCAATCTCAGCCGCTGGCACGTGCGCTATTCCCACATCACGATCGGCTGGCTCGCCTTCCTCGGCTCGCTGGTGGCGCTGGCGCTGTTCGATCCGGCGGTGGCCTCCGGCATCGCGCGCATCTCGCTGGTGCTGATCGCCTTCGCCGGCTTCGCGCTGATCGTCTATCTCTCCACCCACGGCTTCGACCGCGCGGTGCTGTTGATCCCGACCTGGTTCCTGCTGGTGGTCTGGGTGGTCGCGGCCGGCATGACCGTCGCGGGCTCCGTCACCAACGACATCGTCGGCCCGGCCCTGCTCGGCGGCCTCGTGCTGATCGTGATGCTGATCGGATTCACGGTGATGCAGCACGCCTTCGCCGGCGGCGGCGCCACCACCGGCATCGTCTCCGACATCGAGCGGCGGGCGCTGGCGCTCGCCGGCTCCGGCGATCTGATCTGGGATTGGGACGTGTCCGCCGACAAGGTGTTCACCAGCCCCGAGACCGAGGCCCTGCTCGGACTCAAGCGCGGCACGCTGGAAGGCCCCGCGGCGTCCTGGCTCGAAGTGCTGCATCCGCTCGACCAGGACCGTTTCCGCGCCGCGCTCGACAGCGTGCTCGACCAGCGCCGCGGCCGGCTGGTGCAGGATTTCCGCCTGCGCACGCCGGACGGTCATTTCATGTGGTTCGCGCTGAAGGCCCGCCCGGTGGTCGGCTCCGACGGCGAGGTCTCGCGCGTCGTCGGCACGCTCACCGACGTCACCGAGCTCCGCAACGCCGAGGAACGCCTGCTGCACGATTCCGTGCACGACAACCTCACCGGCCTGCCCAACCGCAAGCTGTTCATGGACCGGCTGGGCGCTGTCGCCAACTTCTCCAAGACCATGCCGACGCTGCGGCCGACGCTGATGGTGATCGATCTCGACCGCTTCAAGCAGGTCAACGATTCCGTCGGCATCGCGGTCGGCGATTCCATCCTGCTCACCCTCGCCCGCCGCCTCACCCGCATCCTGAAGCCGCAGGACACGCTGGCGCGACTGGCCGGCGACCAGTTCGGCCTGATCCTGCTCTCGGAACAGGACCCGGCCCGCATCACCGCCTTCGCCGAGACCATCCGCAAGACCATCCGCGCGCCGATCGCCTTCAACGACCGCGAGATCTTCCTCACCGCCTCGATCGGCCTCGCCTTGTCCGATCCGCAGACGCAGCTCACGGACGAGATCATCAAGGACGCCGAGCTGGCGATGTACCATTCCAAGCGCATCGGCGGCGACCGCATCGACGTCTACAAGCCCGCCATGCGTGCGCGGAAGACGGACCGGCTGACGCTGGAGAGCGAATTGCGCCGCGCCATCGAGCGGCAGGAGATCACCATCCTTTATCAGCCGATCGTGCGGCTGGAGGATCGTTCGATCGCCGGCTTCGAGGCCCTGGCGCGCTGGGATCACCCGAAGCTCGGCCGCATGGCGCCGTCGGAATTCATCACCATCGCCGAAGAGACCGGGCTGATCGTCGACCTCGGCATGTTCGTGCTCGACCAGACCGCAAAGCAGCTCTCGGTGTGGCAGCGCGCGATGCGCTCGCGCGACCCGATCTTCGCCTCCGTCAACGTCTCCTCACGGCAGTTGCTGCGCCACGATCTGATCCACGACATCCGCACCGTGCTGTCGCGCTCCTCGGTGGCGCGCGGCACGCTCAAGCTCGAACTGACGGAATCGCTGGTGATGGAGAATCCGGAGCACGCGGCGCAGATGCTGACGCGCATCCGCGAGCTCGGCACCGGGCTGTCGCTCGACGATTTCGGCACCGGCCATTCTTCGCTGGCCTATCTCCAGCGTTTCCCGTTCGACACCATCAAGATCGACCAGTCCTTCGTGCGCACCACCAGCCGCGGCACCCGCCCGGTGATCCTGAAGTCGATCATCGCGCTCGCGCACGATCTCGGCATGGACGTGGTGGCGGAGGGCGCCGAGACCGATTCCGATGCGGTCGAGCTCTACCAGATGGGCTGCGAATACGCGCAAGGCTTCGCCTTCGGCGAGCCGATGGATGCGGACGCGGCGATGCGCCTCTTGACGGAAGTGCGGCTGGAAGCGGCGAGCTGACGGCTCTCGTCTTTCCTTCTCCCCTTGTGGGAGAAGGTGGCGCGAAGCGCCGGATGAGGGGTTCGTTCCGCGAATTCAAATGCGCGAGACTAGCGCGCTGAGAGAACCCCTCACCCGCCTCGCCGCTTCGCGGCGAGCCACCCTCTCCCACAAGGGGAGAGGGGAAGAGCGCGCCTCGTCGACGTCAACGCCGCCGCTCGTTCCTCTGCTTCCTGAACCGCACGCTCGCACCGTCCGGCATCCGCGTCGCCACGAAGCCCGCGGCGAGGCAGGCTTCGCGTTGCGGCATCTGGATGTCGGGGCTGCGCAGGCTGTCCCACCAGGAGGCACGATGCGCCGCGCGCGGCAGCGCGGCGCCGATGATCTCCTCGATCTGCTCGAAGCTCAGCACGAACTCCTCCTGCTTCTGCCGCATCAGATAGTCGCGCAACGCGTCGTAGTCGTTCACAAGCGTCCTCTCGTCCGAAGTCCCGTCCGATCTGCCAAAAACCGTTCGACCCATACACCGATTCTTAACTCATTGCGGTAGCGCCGTCCTGCCTTAAACACTACGCAAGCTTTAGGGCGCATCCACTGGTAGCGGGAGCGACCGATGCCCTTTGGATGGCGCGAAATCACGGCCCGGCGGCCATGGCGGATTTCGGCGAAGCTGCTGATCATCTCGTCCGTGGTGACGGTGATCGGCTTCTCGGCCATTTGCGTCAACGTCATGCTGGACATGCGCCGCGGCGAGGAGGCGCTCGCCCGCCAGACGCTGGAGAACCTCGCGACCTCCATCGAGTCCGACATCGGCCGCAACATCGAGATCTACGACCTGTCGCTGAAGGCGGTCGCCGGCAACATGCTGCTGCCCGAGCTCGCGACGGTCTCCAAGACGATCCGCCACCTGATCCTGTTCGACCACGCGACGACGGCCCGGCATTTCGGCGCCATCCAGGTGTTCGATGCCGAGGGCCGGCTGATCATCGACGCTTCCACGCTCGATCCCCTCGCCGAGAACCGGAGCCAGGAGGACTATTTCACGGTCCACCGCGACAATCCCGGAGCCGGGCTCTTCATCAGCCGCCCGATGCTGTTCCGCGGCGCCTATTCCATCGTGCTGAGCCGGCGCATCAGCGATACCGACGGCGGCTTCCTCGGCGTCGTCGCCGGCTCGATCCGCTTCAGCTATTTCCACGAATTGTTCGAGCGGCTGAACCTGGACCCTGAAGACACCATCACCGTGCTCAAGCGCGACCGCACCATCATCATGCGGCGGCCGTTCGATCTCGACATCATCGGCACGAACCTGAACGATCGCCGAAGCTGGAAGGCCGACAATCTCCCGGCCGGTGCCTCCTATTCCGGACAGGGCCCGGTCGATCCGACGCCGCGGCTCTATGTTCGGAGCGGCGACAGCGGACCGCTGTTCGTGGTGGCGGGCAGGCCCCTGGCCGCAGTGTTCGCACTCTGGCAGAGGGAGGCGTTCCGCATCGGCGCCGTGGTGCTGGCACTCGCGCTGTTCGTGCTGGGATCGACGCTCGTGCTCGCGCGCGAGATCGGGCGGCGCGCCGAGGCCGAACGCAAGCTCGAGGAGATGGCGACGACGGACGCGCTCACGGGCCTGAGGAACCGCCGCAAGTTCGATACCGTCATCGACGTCGAATGGCGGCGCGCGATGCGCCAGAAGGCGCCGCTCGCGCTCCTGATGATCGATGCCGATCATTTCAAGGCCTACAACGACACGTTCGGCCATCAGGCCGGCGACCAGGTGCTGGTCGGCATCGCCATCTGCATTTCAGATTCCGTGAGCCGCGCCGGCGACTGCGCCGCGCGCTACGGCGGCGAGGAATTCGCCGTATTGCTGCCGAACACCTCGGCCGACGATGCCTTCAAGGTCGCCGAGAAGATCCGCCTCAAGGTGCAGGGCTGGTCCGACGGCCAGGCGGCCTCGACGGTCTCCTGCGGCATCGCCAGTCTCGTGCCCGCGGCCGGCATGGACTGGCCGGTCCTAGTCGCCGCTGCCGACAAGGCGCTCTATGCCGCGAAGGCCGGTGGGCGCAACCAGTCGGTGGTCGCCAGCATTCCGAAGCTGTCGCGGGTGGCCTAACGAACTCTCTCGCCGTCGTCATTGCGAGCCACCGGGTCCGCGCGAAGCGCGGCCCGATGACAGGCTCCACGAAGCAATCCAGATTGTCTCCGCAGAACCAGCCTGGATTGCTTCGTCGCTTCGCTCCTCGCAATGACGAGTGGAGAGATAGCGCCTACTCCTGCCCCAGATACTTCTTCATCTCGGCGATCAGCCCGTCGCGCAGTTCCGGGCGCTTCATGCCGTAGGCGATGTTGGCACGCAGGAAGCCCGGCTTGGAGCCGCAATCATGGCGCTCGCCATCGAACTCGACGCCGTAGAACTTCTGCGTCCTGGCGAGCCCGATCATGGCGTCGGTGAGCTGGATCTCGCCGCCGGCGCCGCGCTCCTGGGTCTCCAGGATCTTGAAGATCTCCGGCTGAAGGATGTAGCGGCCGGTGATGGAGAGATTGGAGGGCGCCGTGCCCTTGGCCGGCTTCTCGACCATGCCGTCAACCTCGAACATCTTGCCGTTGCGCTTGCCGACACCGCAGATGCCGTATTGGTGGGTCAGGTGATCGGGCACCGCCTCGACCGCGATCAGATTGGATTTCTCGCCAAGCGAGGATGCCATCTCGATCATCTGCTTCAGGCAGCCGGGCGTGTTGAGCACGAGCTCGTCCGGCAGCACCACGGCAAACGGCTCGTTGCCGACGATGTCGCGCGCGCACCAGACGGCGTGGCCGAGGCCGAGCGGCGCCTGCTGGCGGGTGAAGCTGACGGCGCCGGCTTCCGGCTGGTTCTGCGCCAGGATGTCCTGCTCGGCCTTCTTGCCGCGCGCGGCCAGCGTCGTGTCGAGCTCGAACATGCGGTCGAAATGATCCTCGATGACACTTTTGTTGCGGCCGGTGACGAAGATGAAGTGCTCTATGCCGGCTTCCTTCGCCTCGTCATAGACGTACTGGATCAGCGGCTTGTCGACGATGGTCAGCATTTCCTTCGGCATCGCCTTGGTGGCAGGCAGGACGCGGGTGCCGAGGCCGGCAACGGGGAATACAGCTTTGCGAATTCTCATGTGATTGATCGAATACCTGGGGGCACATGTGACGGGAGCAATGGCTTCTTGCTAGCCTGTTTGCAGCCGCCAACAAAGGCGGATGTGGGGCCTCGCCCGGTCAGAGTTAAGAAAAAGGCCGTCACCAAAATTTCACCTTTGTTAAGCTATTGGCAACGCTAACCGGGCCTCCTGTGGCGGATTTTTTCAGGCCGACGGGTGGGACATGATGCAAACGATGGCAGGGCTGGCAAAACGGGCGGGATTTCTGACCGGCGCAGCGATGGTTGCTGCCGCTTCGCTGCTGCCGGCCTGCGCGCACGCCCAGGCCCAGAACGGCCTGTCCAACCTGTTCGGCGGCATCTTCTCCGGCTCCAGTCCGGCACCTTCGCAAGCGCCGCCAGGCCCCGGCGGCGCTCAACCCTGGAGCGGCGAGGACGGCGCCTCGGGCCATCCGTTGATGACGGCCGCCGCGATCCGCGAGGCCGCCGGCAATTTCAGCAATTGCGTCGCCGCGATGTGGCCCGATGCCGCACGGCGCGGCATCACGCAGGAGAATTTTCAGCGCTTCACCGCAGGCCTTGGTCCCGACCTGCGCATCATGGACCTCATGGACTCGCAGCCGGAGTTCACCAAGTCGATCTGGGACTATCTCGACATCCTGGTGAACGACAACCGCCTCGCCAAGGGCCGCGAAATTCTCGCCAAGTACAAGGCGCAGTTCGAGGCCACCGAAAGGGCCACCGGCGTCGACCGCTACATCATCGCCTCGATCTGGGGCATCGAGTCCAACTACTCGACGCAGATGGGCGACCGCAGCGTGCTGCAATCGACCGCGACGCTCGCCTGCATCGGCCGCCGCCAAGCCTATTTCAAGGACGAGTTCCTCTCCGCGCTGGAGATCCTCAACCGCGGCGATCTCAGGCCTGAGCAGCTGCGCGGCTCCTGGGCCGGCGCCTTCGGCCCGACCCAGTTCATGCCGACCGCCTTCAAGCGCTTCGCGGTCGACGGCGACGGTGACGGCAGGCGCGACGTCGTCGACAATCCCACCGACCTGATCGCCTCGACCGCCAACAACCTGAAGAAGGACGGCTGGCAGTCCGGCCAGACCTGGGGCTACGAGGTCGTGGTGCCCCAGGGCTTCAACTACATGCTGGCCGACCGCGCCAAGGCGATGACGATCGCGCAATGGGAGAAGCTTGGGCTGAAGCGGGCGACGGGGCAGCCCTTCCCGCACCCGGCGGAGAAAGCCTATCTGCTGGCACCGGCCGGCGCGCAAGGACCCGGCTTCCTGATGCTGCAGAACTACCGCGTCATCATGAAGTACAACCCGGCCGAGGCCTATGCGCTGGCGATCGGTCATTTCGCCGATCGCCTGCGCGGGGGGCAGCCTTTCGTCCAACCCTGGCCGCGCCAGGAGCGGGAGCTGGCGCGCACCGAGCGGCTGGAACTGCAGCAGCTGCTGGCCCAGCGCGGCTTCTACAAGGGCACCCCGGACGGCCAGTTCGGCGGCCAGACCCGGGAAGCCCTGCGCAACTTCCAGGCCTCGATCGGGGTCCCCGCCGACGGATTTGCCTCATCGGACGTGCTGGACCGGCTGCGCGGGCGGTAAAATCGCGCCGAAAGCAACCCTGAGGCGGGATTTCGACAGGCGGCCTTGACGCCGGCGGCCGTTCCCCGGCCTATGGAGAAGAATCTGCAAAGAGAATCTGCCCGTTTGCGGCCTGATTCCGTTATTATATCGAGCTGCTTCCAATCCCCTCGCGCGCGCCCGAGATCGCATGTCGAAGAAGTCCCTGTTCAAGGTGCTGACCGAGACCGGCCCGTTGATCGCGCTGGGGACGGCGCTTGCAATCCTGGTCTCGGTCGCAGGACCTGCCTCGGCGCAGTTCTTCAACTTCCCCGGTTTCGGCGGCCCGCCGCAGCGAGCGGCCCCGCCACCACGGGGCGGCGGAGGAGGCGGCGGATGGTTCGGCGGCGACTTCTTCGCGCCGTACCCGCCGCAACAGCCGCAGGCGCCGCGTCAGGATTTTTCGCGCGCGCCGGCGCCGGCGAAACGCGACACCATTCCTGAGAAGAACGTGCTGGTGATCGGCGATGCCATGGCCGACTGGCTCGCCTATGGCCTGGAAGACGCCTACAGCGAGCAGCCCGATATGGGCGTGATCCGCAAGCACAAGACCACGTCGGGCCTCATCAAGTATCAGCCGAAGGGTGAGCCCGCGGACTGGGCGGCGGCGGCAAGGGGCATTCTCGAGACCGAGAAGCCCGACGTGATCGTCGTCATGCTCGGCCTCAACGACCGCTCCGCGATCCGTGAGCCCGCTGCCGACAAGACGGACAAGGCGGCCGCGGAAAAGGACAAAGACAAGAAGAGCGACAAAGGCGCGCGCGCCAAGCCGCAGGCAAAGCCGGGTGACGCCAAGCCCGGCGAGACGAAGCCCGGCACCGATACCGCGGCCAAGCCGGACGACAAGCCTGCCGATGCCGATCTGCCGCAGGACGATGCCGACAATGCCGACACGCCCGCGGCCGCGCCGGAGAAGACCGCGCGCAACCCGAACGGCCTCTACGAATTCCGCGACGACCGCTGGGTCGAGCTCTACGGCAAGAAGATCGAGGAGCTCGCCAACATCCTCAAGGCCAAGGGCGTGCCGGTGCTCTGGGTCGGCCTGCCCGCTGTTCGCGGAACGAAGGGCACCGCGGACACGCTGTTCCTGGATTCGCTGTACCGAGAGGGCGCGGCCAAGGCCGGCATCACCTATGTCGACGTGTGGGACGGCTTCGTCGACGAAGCCGGCCGCTTCCTCCAGAAGGGCCCGGACTTCGAAGGCCAGATCCGTCAGCTCCGCAGCTCCGACGGCGTCTATTTCACCAAGGCCGGCGCACGCAAGCTCGCCCATTATGTCGAGCGCGAGATCACGCGCCTGCTCGCGGCACGCTCCGGTCCGATCGCGCTGCCGAGCGAGCCTGCCACCCCCGATACCAGCGCCGAGCCGGGCAAGCCCGCACCGCGGCCGCTGGCGGGGCCGATCGTGCCTTTGGTTGCAGCCTCGATTTCGACCGATCAATTGCTGGGCGGGCCGGGCACGCGTCCAGCCGCCGTCGATGCGCTCGCAGCCAAGACCATGGTGAAGGGTGAACCGCTGGCGGCTCCAGCCGGCCGCGCCGACGATTATGCCTGGCCGCGCCGGGAAGTCGGCCGTGAGCAGGCCAAGGGCGATACGCCGATGGCCACAACGACGCCCGACGGCGGCACGGCGCAGGGGTCGCCAGGAGCGGCCGCGGTGATCGCGCCTCCGAAGCTCGCGCCGAAGAAGCCGCAGGTCCCGCCGCAGCAGCCGGCCCAGGCGACGCCCGCAGGCCGGGACTTCTTCGGCTTCGGCTTCGGCTCTCCGCAGCCGCGCCAATGGACGCCGGCCCCGGGGCCGCGCAATCCGAATTCCAATCCAGGGATTCCGCGCCCGCCTGCCAATGTCGGGCGAGCGGCGGAGATGTTCCGGTAATCTGCCTTGCTGATTTGAGATGTCATACGGGGCGCCCGCGGCGCGAGCCCGGACCCATCAGCCCTATCACCGCGACCGATGAATGAACTCCGGGCCCGCACCGGAAGGCGCGAGCCCGGATTGACGTGGCATTTGGCCGAGCCCTGAAGCGCGACGCGATCAGGATGAATCGTCATCGCACTTTAGGTTGTTGCTCAAGCATGATCTTTTCGGAAAACCGCTGCGCACTTTCCCGGATCATGCCTCAATAGCGCCAACGCGGCGGCGGGCGGCGCGCGGGTCGCGACATCAGGAGTGCGAGCGCGAAGCCGATGCCGCCGGCGACCAGCAGCGCGCCGAGCGGGTTGTCCTGCACCTTCTGCGCGATCGCCTTCGAGCCGTCGCGGAAGGTCTCGCCGCTGTTCTCGTAGGCGTCCTTGGCATAGCCTGCCGCGGTGTCCGTGGCATCACGCACCGCATCCTTGGCCTGGCCGTAGAGATTCTGCACCGTGCCTGCAGCTTCCCGTGCCTTGCCCGACGCCTGCGTCTTGGCATCGCCTGCGATGTCTCCGATCGCGCCTTCCGCGCGTCCGGCATATTCCTTGGCCGATCCGACAATCCGATCCGTATCCATGTTGCTCCTCCTCGGGGGGTCAGCCCAAGTAACCGATCAGGAGCAGTGCAGTTCCACGGGATCAGAGAATGAGACCACCATCGACGACCAGCGTCTGGCCGATGATGTAGGACGACAGCGGCGAGGCCAGGAATAGCGCCGCGCCCGCCATGTCGGCCGGCGTGCCCAATCGTCGCAGCGGGATGCGCGCAAGCGCGCCTTCGAGCCGCTTCGGATTGTCGGTCGTCACCTTCGTCATCTTGGTGTCGACGAGCCCCGGCGCGATGCCGTTGACGCGGATGCCGTCCTCGCCCCAGGCCTCGCCCAGCGTCCGCGTCAATCCGACTGCGCCGGTCTTCGACGCATTGTAGGCGGGATTGCCCATGGTGGAATGATAGGCCGCTGTCGAGGACACGATGATCAGCGAGCCCCTGGAATCCCGCAACATGGAATGGAAGCGCGTCGCGCAGGCCATCAGGCTCATCAGGTTGACCTCGACCACCTTGCGAAAGCCAGCCATCTCGAACTCGCCGCGGCGATAGAGCACCGCGCCCTGCGCGAGCACGAGCACGTCGAGCCTGTCGAAGGACGGCTTGAACGCCTCGATCGCCCCGGCATTGCTGACGTCGAGCTGGGCATAGGCGAGGCCCGTGAGATCGGAGCCTTCCTCGATGGAATATTCCGTAGGCCGAGCACGCGTGCCGCAAACCGCGACATGCGCGCCTCTCGCGCGAAAAGCCTGCGCGATGCCGTTGCCGATGCCGCTGGAACCGCCGACCACCAGCACCTGCTTGCCCGAGAAATCGAGTTCGTTCGCCATCGCGGCCTCCCCTTTCGTCTTGCTTGTTTGACCTGTCTGCGGATCGATGCCAGCCTTGTCAATCACAACAAGAACAAGCACGGCGCGAGGAAAACAGCATGTCCGACTCCAGGGAGCTCAGCCGGTCCGTGAAGGGCCTCACGGTTCTCGTCACCGGCGCGGCCAGCGGCATGGGGCGCGCGACGGCGCGCGTGTTCGCCACCGAGGGGGCCAACGTGGCCGTCACGGATTTCGACGAGCAGGGCGCGGATGTTGTCGCCAAGGAGATTGCGGCGAGCGGCGGTTCAGCCAGGGCGTGGAAGCTCGACGTCGCCGACGGCGGCGAGATCAAGCGCGTGGTCGGCGATGTCGCCGCGCATTTCGGGGCAATCGACATCGTCGTCAACAATGCCGGCATCTCCGTGCGTGTTGCGATCGACGACGAGGCCTATGAGGACGCCTGGGCCAGGGGCATCGCCGTGATGCTGACGGCACATCCGCGCATCATCCGTGCTGCGCTGCCGCACCTGCGCAAGTCGAAGAGCCCGCGCATCGTCAACATCGCCTCGACCGAAGCGCTCGGGGCCACCGCATTGCACAGCCCGTATTCAGCAGCCAAGGGCGGCGTCGCCAGCCTCACCCGCTCGCTGGCGGTGGAGCTCGGCCGCGAGGGCATCACCGTCAACTGCATCTGCCCCGGACCGATCCGCACCGCCATCACCGACCGCATCTCCGAGGAGCACAAGACCATCTACGCCAAGCGCCGCACCGCACTCGGCCGCTATGGCGATCCTGAAGAGGTCGCGCACATGACGCTGAGCCTGTGCCTGCCAGCGGCATCGTTCCTCACCGGCGCGGTGATTCCGGTCGATGGCGGGCTGATGGCCCGCAACGCGTGAGAGCCATGCGCTCGAAGCGTTGACAACGACTGGCGCGGGAGTAGCTTTTTCGTCAACAGAGCGGGGTAACCGCTCGCGACCCGCGGGAGAGAACGTCATGACGATCGCCATCCGGCAGCTTCAGAAGCATTTTGTCGGCGAGGTTTCAGGCCTCGACTTGCGAAAGCCTCTCACACCGGATGAAGCGCGCCAGGTCGAGGCGGCCATGGACAAATATGCGGTGCTGGTTTTCCACGACCAGGACATCACCGACGAGCAGCAGATGGCTTTCGCGCTGAATTTCGGCCGGCGCGAGGACGCGCGCGGCGGCACCGTGACCAAGGAGAAGGACTACCGGCTGCAATCCGGCCTGAACGACGTCTCCAATCTCGGCAAGGACGGCAAGCCGCTTGCGAAGGACAGCCGCGCGCATCTGTTCAATCTCGGCAACTGCCTCTGGCACTCCGACAGCTCGTTCCGTCCCATCCCGGCGAAATTCTCGCTTTTGTCGGCGCGCGTGGTGAATCCGAAGGGCGGCAACACCGAATTCGCCGACATGCGCGCGGCCTATGACGCACTCGACGACGAGACGAAGGCGGAGATCGAGGACCTCGTCTGCGAGCACTCGCTGATGTATTCGCGGGGATCGCTCGGCTTCACCGAATACACCGACGAGGAGAAGGAGATGTTCAAGCCGGTGCTGCAACGGCTGGTGCGGACCCATCCCGTCCATCGCCGCAAGTCGCTGTATCTCTCATCGCATGCCGGCAAGGTCGTCGGCATGAGCGTGCCTGAGGGCCGGCTGCTGCTGCGCGACCTGAACGAGCACGCGACGCAGCCGGAATTCGTCTACGTGCATAAATGGAAGCTGCATGACCTCGTGATGTGGGACAACCGCCAGACCATGCACCGCGTCCGCCGCTACGACCAGTCCCAGCCCCGCGACATGCGCCGCGCGACGGTGGCGGGAACCGAGCCGACGGTGCAGCAGCAGGCGGCGGAATAGCATTTGCTCAGCAACCGGTGTCATCGCCCGGCTCGACCGGGCGATCCAGTACTCCAGAGACCTGCATTTGAGGAATCGTTCTCACCACATCCGCCGCGGCGTACTGGATGCCCCGGTCAAGCCGTGGCATGACAGCGGAGGTGGGACGACGGCGCCAGCTACGCGTGCCCGGCCTCGTTCGAGAGCATGCCGGGATCGATGCCGATCTTCTGCAAAGCGCGGTTGTACTTGTCGTCGACGTCGTCGCCGAAGATCAGATCCGCATCCGCATCGCAATGCAGCCAGCCGTTGCTCTGGATCTCGGTCTCGAGCTGTCCCGGCGCCCAGCCGGCATAGCCGAGCGCGAGGATGGCGTGCTTGGGGCCGGAGCCGTTGGCGATCGCGCGCAGGATATCGACGGTCGCGGTGAGGCAGACGCCATCATCGATCCGCAACGTCGCATTCTCGATGTAGAAGTCGCTGGAATGCAGCACGAAGCCGCGGCCGGTGTCGACCGGTCCGCCCCGCAGCACCTTCATGCTTTCGGCATTCTCCGGCAGCTTGATGTGCTCGCCCTTCCTGATGATGCCGAGCTGCTGCAGCAGCTCGGGGAAGTCGATGCTGCCGGCGGGGTGGTTCACGATGATGCCCATCGCTCCCTCGGCCGAATGGGCGCAGAGATAGATCACCGACCGCTCGAACCGGGAATCGCCCATCACGGGCATCGCAATCAGCAGCCGGCCGTCGAGATAACCGGCCGAATTGGGCAGTGCGGGGCCCGAGCTGCGGGTGCTTTCGCCCGTCCTCTTGCCTGTGGGAGCCATCGGTGAAGCACTCCGGTTTCAATTCCTATCCTGATGTCGGGCCGGTCCGCTGTCAAATCAAGGCTTGCACGGGCTTGATTCAAGTGCACCATCACAAGCAATTCAATGGTTTGGCCGGGAGCCACCCTGTAAAGACGTACCATGCTCACAAGAGTTCCCCTGCGTGCGGCGATTGGCGTCGCGACAACCCTGCTTGCGTCGTCGTTGGCCATCGCCGCCCGTGCCGATGACGCGTCGCCTTGGCAGCGCGACGGACATTCCGCGGTGCGGTTGTTGGCGGGATCGCGCAGCGGCGCGGTCCTGCTAGGCGGTATTGCGTTCCAGCTCGAGCCCGGCTGGAAGACCTACTGGCGCACACCCGGCGATTCCGGCGTGCCACCGCGGTTCGACTTCTCGAAGTCCGACAATGTCGAGGCAGTGACGATCATGTGGCCGGCACCGCTGAAGTTCGACGACGGCGCGGGCGGCCATTCGATCGGCTACCACAACCAGATCGTGCTGCCCCTGCGCATCGTCGCCAAGGCCGCCGACAAGCCCGTGACCTTGCGCGCCGAGATCAATTACGCGGTGTGCGAGAAGCTCTGCATTCCCGTCGAGGCCAGCGCCGAGCTCGGCTTCAACAGCGTCGCCTCGACCGAGGATGCGAACTTGCGTGCTGCGCTCGACACCGTGCCCAAGCCCGCCAATATCGGCGACCCCAATCCGCTCACCATTCGCGACGTCAAGCGCGACGGGCCCAAGAATGTCGTGGTCGACGTGGTGACGCCTGATGGCCGCAACGTCAATCTGTTCGTGGAAGGGCCGACGCCCGATTGGGCGCTGCCGATTCCCACGCTGGTGCCGCACAGCCCGCCTGGGGTGATGCGGTTTTCTTTCGAGCTCGACGGGCTGCCGCCGGGCGCCAAGCCGGATGGTGCGGCGCTCAAGTTCACGCTGGTCGGGCCCGACAAGGCGTACGAGTTCAATACGAACTTGAATTAGCGTCCACCCAACCGAATCTTAACGAATGGTTGCTAGTCCCCTGGCATGCCGCAGCATGCGGGACGCCTGGGGGCTGTTCGACGTGGCCGTGATGGATGCACAACCCGGAACGACCGGACCGGCCGGGCTGATCGCGCGGCTGCGGGCCAAGCTGACCGGCGGATCGAGCGAGGCGTCGCTGACGCGGCGGCTCGCCGGCACCATCTTCGTCATCCGCGTGATCAGCGCGGGGCTCGCCTATGTCTCGCAGGTTCTGCTTGCGCGCTGGATGGGCACGTCCGACTACGGCGTCTATGTCTATGTCTGGACCTGGGTGCTGCTGCTCGGCAGCATGATGGATTTCGGCATCTCCGCCTCCGCGCAGAAGATCATCCCGGAGTATCGCACCAGCGGCGAGCAGGCGCTGCTGCGCGGCTTTCTCTCCGGCAGCCGCTGGCTGACCTTTGCCGTGTCGACGCTGGTCTCGCTCGCCCTTGCCGGCATCGTCAAGCTGCTGTCGCCGTGGATCGATCCGGCCGAGGAATTGCCGCTCTATATCGGCTGCATGACCCTCCCTGCTTTCGTCGTCGCCAACACCCAGGACGGCATCGCGCGCTCGCATGACTGGATGCAGCTCGGCCTGATGCCGCAATTCATCATCCGCCAGGCGCTGATCATCGGCCTCACGGCCGCGGCCTTCCTGCTCGGCTATCATCTCGGCGCGGTCGCCGCGATGGTTGCGAGCGCAGGTGCGGTCTGGATCGCGATGACCGGGCAGATGCTGGTGCTGAATCGCAAGCTCGCCGATCACATCGAGCCGGGACCCAAGGCCTACGACGTCAGGGGCTGGCTCGCCGTCTCACTACCGATCCTGCTGGTTGAGAGCTTCTACCTGCTCTTGTCCTACACCGACGTGCTGGTGCTGCAGCAATTCCGTCCCTCGGACGAGGTTGGCGTCTATTTCGCCGTGGTGAAGACGCTGGCGCTGGTCTCGTTCATCCACTACGCGATGTCGGCCACGACGGCGCATCGCTTCGCGGAATACAATGCGCTCGGCGACAAGGCGCGCCTCTCGGCCTATGTGGCGCATGCCATCAGCTGGACGTTCTGGCCGTCGCTGGCGGCGACCATCGTTCTGCTCGTGCTCGGCAAGCCGTTGCTCTGGCTGTTCGGGCCGCAATTCGTGATCGGCTACGACATCATGTTCGTCGCTGCGATCGGGCTCGTGGTGCGCTCCGCGATCGGGCCGGTGGAGCGGCTGCTCAACATGCTCGGGCAGCAGAAGATCTGCGCGCTGGCCTATGCACTGGCCTTCGTGATGAACCTCGTGCTCTGCGTTGCGCTGGTACCGCGCTATGGCGGCCACGGCGCCGCGGCCGCAACCTCGATCTCGCTCAGCTTCGAGACGGTGCTGTTGTTCTGGATCGTGCGGCAGCGGCTCGGCCTGCATGTGCTGGCGTTCGGCCGCCGCACGGCTTAGCCGTCGCGCCCTCAGCCGCTCTGAAATGCGACGACCGCGGCATCCGCCACCAGCAGCGCGTCGAGCATCTTGCGGCCCGACGTATCCGCCTGCATCAGCGGGTCGGACTTGAACATCGCCTTGAGATAGCTCGAGACGGCGCGGATGCGCGGCACGAACTGGAGGTCGCTGTGGACGTTGATCCAGACGTCGCGCGTCGTCGACATCTTCTCGTGCAACACGGGAACCAGATCGCTGCGGCCAGCCACCGCAAAGCTCGGCAGCAGCACCAGGCCGTTCCCGCCGGCCGCTGCGTTCATCTGCGCGATCATGCTGTTGGAGTGAAAGCTGACCGGCGGATTGCGGATGATGTCGTCGAGCCAGCGCACCGAGTCCAGCTGGATCAGATCGTCGATGTAGGTGACGAAGCTGTGGCGCGCGAGGTCCGCGGGCCGTTCCGGCATGCCCTCGCGTGCCAGGTAATCCCGGGAGCCGTAAAGGGCGAGCTGAAAGCTGCCGAGCCGCTCGGACGCCATGCCCTGTCCCGGCGGACGGAAGAAGCTCAGGAAGATATCGGCCTCGCGGCGATTGACCGAGACGGCCTGCGGCGAGGTCAGGAGCTCGACGGTGAGATCCGGATAACGTTGCCGCAGCGGTGCGAAGCGGAAAGCGAGATAGAGCGAGGCGATGCCTTCCATCGTCGCGAGCCGGACGCGGCCCGCCATCCGGCTGCCGCCGCGCTGCACGTCCTGATGCATCGCAATGACGGCGCTCTCGATCCGCTCGGCGTGACAGAGCAGGCGTTCGCCGGCTTCGTTGACACGCAACCCCTGCGGCGAACGCTCGAACAGCGTCGCGCCCAGCGCGCATTCGAGATGCGCGATCCGCCGGCTGATGGTGGATTGGTCGACCCGCAGACGTTTGGCCGCGCTGCCGAGGCTGCCGCCGCGGGCTGCGTGAAGAAATATCTTGAGGTCGTCCCAGTCGAGCGAGTTGAACTCCTGCATGCCCGCCAGACAGCAAGCGTTGTGCCAGCGACGTACGGTGGGACGGATTGTCGCCCCCTGCAAGCCGTCTTGCAGGATTGTCTGTATCGAGGCCCCGGGGACCCCACTAGCCTGTCCTGAACCAAGGACAAAGCCATGCTTCCTCGCTTCAAGGCCGCCGCGGTCCATGCTGCGCCAGTGTTTCTAGACCGCTCGGCGACCACAAAGAAGGCAATCTCGCTCATCCGTGAGGCAGCCGCCGCCGGCGCCGAGATCGTGGCATTCTCCGAGACGTTCATTCCTGCATTCCCGGTATGGGCTGCGCTGTGGGCTCCGATCGACAATCACGACCTGTTCGTCCGCATGGCGGACCAGTCCGTGCTGGTCGACGGCCCCGAGATCAAGGCGATCCGCGACGAAGCGCGCGCGCTCGGCGTCGTGGTGTCGATCGGCATCAGCGAGAAGTCGCCGGCGAGCGTCGGTGCCATCTGGAATAGCAACCTCTTGATCGGCGAGGACGGCGAGATCCTCAACCACCACCGCAAGCTGGTGCCGACCTTCTACGAGAAGCTGATCTGGAGCGGCGGCGATGGCGCGGGCCTGCGCGTCGTCGACACCAGGCTCGGCAAGATCGGGCAACTGATCTGCGGCGAGAATACCAACCCGTTGGCACGCTATTCGCTGATGGCGCAGGGTGAGCAGCTTCATATTTCGAGCTGGCCGCCGGTTTGGCCGACCCGCCGGCCGGCCGGTGGCGGCAATTACCACATCGCAGCAGCCACCCGGATCCGGGCGAGCGCGCATTGCTTCGAAGCAAAGGTGTTCGGCCTCGTCACCGCGGGCGTGCTCGACAAGGCGGCGCGCGACATGCTGGTGGCGCGCGACGCCTCCGCCGCCGCCGTGCTCGACGCGACGCCGCGCGCGGAAACCTTCTTCCTCGATCCGACCGGCGAGCAGATCGGCGAGGCGCTGCGCGACGAGGAAGGCATCCTCTACGCCGAGATCGATCTCAACCGCTGCGTCGAGCCCAAGCAGTTTCACGACGTGGTCGGCTACTACAACCGATTCGACGTCTTCGACCTCAGCGTCAACCGCCGCCGGCTCAATCCCGTGTCCTTCACCGGAAGCGCGGCGTCCCAGCCGGACGCGGAGAGCGATCACATCGATGCCGGGTCGTGAGCCCGGCTCGTACCCAACCGCAATGCACCGGCCGATCCGGCGGTGATGAAACATGGAAGGTGAGTCATGAAGCTCGATCGTCGTCAGATTCTGCTCGGAAGCGCCGGCGCCGCTGCCGGTCTCGTGCTTCCAGGTAGCGCCGCCTGGGCGCAGACGCCGGCCAGCATCGGCACCTTCCCGGACGGCGTCACCGCGGACTCGGTCTTCATCGGACTGACCATTCCGCTCACCGGCGTCTTCTCCGGCGACGGCGGAGATCTCAAGCTTGGTTACGAACTGGCGATCTCGGAGATCAACGCGGGCGGCGATGCCGCGAAGAAATGGGGCCTGCAAGGCAAGGGCGTGCTCGGCCGCCAGATCCGCTACAAGGTGTCCGACACCGAGGGCAAACCCAATCTCGACGTGCAGAGCGCCACGCAGTTCATCCAGCGCGACAAGGCGATCATGCTTTCAGGCTCGGTGTCGAGCGCCAGCGCAATCGCGCTGGAGGAATTGGGCTCGCGCGAAAAGGTGCTCTACATGGTGGGCATCGCCGGCTCCAACGACATTACCGGCAAGAACTGCCAGCGCTATGGCTTCCGCTCGCAGCAGAACGCCTACATGGCCGCCAAGGCGCTCGCGCCCGTCGTCGCCAAGGCGCTCGGCAAGAACATGAAGACCGCCTTCCTGGTGCCCGACTATACCTACGGCCACACGGTCTATGACAGCTTCGCGAAGTTCTCGAAGGAACAGGGCTGGCAACAGGTCGCCAAGGAAGTGGTTCCGCTCGGCACCACCGACTATTCCTCGGCGCTTCTCAACATCGCCAACAGCGGCGCGGACGTGTTCGTCAACATCGCCTTCGGCGCCGACGCGGTCGCCTCGACCAAGCAGGCCGAGCAATTCGGCGTGCTCAAGAAGATGAAACTGGTGGTGCCGAACCTGTCCTCGTTCCAGGACAAGGAGCTCGGCGCCGAAATCATGCAGGGCGTCTATGGCAGCTGCGACTTCTGGTGGACGCTGTCGGATCGCTATCCGCTCGCGAAGGGCTTCGTCGACGCCTTCGTCGCGAAGAACAAATATCACCCGCGCTGGGGCGCCCATATCGGCTACATGCAGACCTATCTCTGGGCGATGACGGTCGAACGGGTGAAGAGCTTCAATCCGGTCGACGTCATCAAGGCGATGGAGGCCTCGAAGGAGCAGCCCTACGAGACCACGATCGGCAAGGTCTATTTCCGCGCCGAGGATCACCAGATGGTGCGCCCGATCCCGGTCCTGCGCGGCAAGGCGCCGGCGGCGATGAAGGGACCCGAGGACTATTACGAGATCGTCGACGTGGCCGAAGGCGAGAGCGTGATGAATCCGCCGGACCTGTTCGGCTGCAAGCTCGGCCCCTATACCTGAGCCGCCCAGATGCCAAGCTGGCCCGCCCTCGCCTCGCAGGCCTTCAACGGCCTCGCCCTCGGTTCGCTGCTGGCGCTCGTCAGCAGCGGCCTGACAATCATCCTGGGCACGCTCGGTGTCCTGAACTTCGCCCACGGCGCGTTGTTCGCCGTGGGCGCCTATGCCGCCTTCGTCATGCTGCAATACACCCAGTCGTTCCTGCTCGCGATCGCGGTCGGCTGCGGCTTCATGCTGGTGCTCGGCTTCCTGCTCGAGCGTCTGATCATCCGCTTCTTCTACGGCCGGCCGCATGAAGACCAGATCCTCGTCACCTACGGCATCGGCATCGTGCTCGTGGAGTGCGTGCGCGCCGTCTTCGGCGGCAACGCGCAGCGCGTGCCGACGCCGTCATGGGGACAGGGCGCAACGCAGCTCGGCTTCCTGATCTATCCGACCTACCGCCTCCAGCTCATCGCCATCATCGCAACGCTGCTGGTCGGCCTCTATCTCGTGCTCTACCGCACTTCGATGGGTCTCGTGGTTCGCGCCGGAATCGAGAACCCCGGCATGGTCGGCATCCTCGGCATCAACCTGCGGCGCACCTTCCTGCTGGTGTTCGCGATCGGCGTCGTCGCAGTCGGCCTCGCCGGAATGCTGTATGCTCCGGTCGTCGCGGTGACGCCGGACATGGGCGCGAATTTCATGGCGCAGTCCTTCGTCGTGATCGTGCTCGGCGGCCTCGGCTCGTTCCCGGGCGCGGTGGTCGGCGGGCTGATCGCCGGCGAGATCGTCAGCCTCACCAGCGCGTTCAACTCCTCCTATTCGGAAGTGATGCTCTACGCGCTGATGGCGCTGCTCCTGGTGTTGCGCCCGCAAGGCCTGTTCGGCTCGGAAGGACGGGTATGAACAGGTCGCGATCGGGCGGGCTGCGGAGCCACATTCCGGAGCTCGCGATTCTTGCCACGCTGATTGCGGCACCGGTGGTGCTGCCGCATCTCGGCTTCTCCATCGACCTGCTGACGCGGGTGCTGAACTGGGGACTGATCGGGCTCGGCTTCGACATCCTGTTTGGCCTCGCCGGCCTCCTGTCGTTCGGCCAGGCCGCGTTCTACGGCGTCGGCGGCTTCGTCACGGCGTATCTGCTGGTTTCCGGCGCGCTGAGCAGCGTGTGGCTGGCGCTCGCCGCCGGCACGATATCGGCCGGCGCATTCGGGCTCGTCGTCGGCTGGCTCGCGGTGCGCCGCATCGGCATCTACTTCACGATGATCACGCTTGCGTTCGGCCAGATGGCCTATTTCATCGAGAACTCGCCGCTGTCGCACTACACCGGTGGCGAGAACGGCATTCCCGGAGTGCCGGTGCCCGTGCTCGGCTTCGGCGAGCATGCCATCCGCATCGGCGCAGGCCTGCCGATGTACGTGCTGTTCGCGGTGATTTTCTTCGGTGGCTACGTGCTGGCACGCCGCATCGTCCGCTCTCCCGTGGGCGCGATCCTGCTCGCGATCAAGGAGAACACCGCGCGCGTCGCAATGCTCGGCCACAACGTGCCGGCCTACAAGCTCGCAGCCTTCGTCATCGCCGCGCTCTACGCCGGACTCGCCGGCGGCCTGCTCGGCTCGTTCCAGAGCTACATGCCGCCGGACGCGTTCTCGCTGGAGACGTCCGGCCAGCTCGTGGTCCAGACCATCGTCGGCGGCGCCAACACCCTGATCGGACCGCTGGTCGGCGCCGCGGTCTGGCTCTGGCTGCGCGACAATCTCCAGCTCATTCCCGGCCTCACCACGCTGTGGAAGCTGGTGCTCGGCATTGCCTTCATCGTCCTGGTCGTGGGCCTGCGCCGCGGCATCTGCGGCGAGATCATCCATTGGTTGACCGAGCGCCGGACCCTTTCCGCACGTCGGGCCGCCGAGGCCGCAACCGAGGCGATCGAGGCCGGCGCGGTGAAAACCGCATCGAGCAGGGAGCGCGACACCGCCCTGCCATTGCCGTCACCCGCCACCGGCGACAGCGACGTTGCCCTGGAGGCCTGTGCGCTGGCACGGCACTATGGCGGGCTGAAAGCCGTCGACGGCGTCTCGTTCAAGGTCCGCTGCGGATCCATTCATGCCGTGATCGGCCCGAACGGCGCCGGCAAGAGCACGCTGTTCAAGATGCTGCTGGACGAGGTCAGCCCGAGCTCGGGTCATGTGCTGTTGTTCGGATCGCAGGTGACCGGCCACGGCGTCAGCCGGACCGCGCAGTTCGGCATCGCCAAGTCCAACCAGTTGAACCAGCTCTTTCCAAATCTCTCGGTGCGGAAGAATTTGCGCATCGCCGCCCTGGCGCGCTGCCGCGGACCGCTGCGGATCGACCTGCTGCGAACGGCCGACAGCCTGCCGGAGGTGGAGGCACAGATCGAGGCGATCATGGCGCTGCTCGATCTTACGGCGCGCGCCGACACGCCGGCGCACATCCTCGCCTACGGCGAGAAGCGGCGGCTCGAGATCGGCATGGCGTTTGCGACGAGCCCGAAGGTGCTGTTGCTCGACGAGCCCCTCGCCGGCATGAGCCCGTCGGAACGCGCAGCGACCTGCGCACTGATCCGCGACATCGCCCGGACCTGCACCATCGTCATCGTCGAGCACGACCTCGACGCGATCTTCGGCCTCGCCGAGCGCATCACCGTGCTCTACGAAGGCCGCCTGCTCGCCGACGGCACGGCGGACGAGATCCGCGGCAACCAGCAGGTTCAGGACGCTTACCTCGGAGGGCTTCACGCGCATGAGCCTGCTTGAAGTCGACCGCATCAACACGCTCTACGGCGATTCCCACGTCCTGTTCGACCTCTCGATCCGGGTCGAGGAGGGAGAGGTCGTGGCGCTGCTCGGTCGCAACGGCGCCGGCAAGACCACGACGCTGCGCTCGATCATGGGGGTGCTCGCCCCGAGGAGCGGCGAGATCCGGCTCGATGGCAAGCCGATCAGCGGCCTCGCTCCATCCGCCATCGCCAACATGGGCGTGCAGCTGGTCCCGGAGGAGCGCGCGATCTTCGGCGGCCTGACGGTCGAGGAGAACCTGCGCATCGCGGCCCTGACCGCACCGAACGCGTGGTCGTTCGAGCGCATCTACGGTGTGTTTCCGCGCCTGAAGGAACGACGCAAGTCTCTCGGACGAACGCTGTCGGGCGGCGAGCAGCAGATGCTCTCGATCGCCCGCGCGCTGATCCGCGACGCCCGCATCATCCTGCTCGACGAGCCGTTCGAGGGACTGGCGCCGCTGATCGTACGCGATCTCGTCAATGTTGCCGCCAGCCTCGCGCGCGAAGGCCGCACCATGATCGTGGTGGAGCAGAACGTCGCCGCAGCGCTGAGCTTCGCCACCCGCGTCTACGGCCTCAACAACGGCCATGTGGTGTTCGAGGGCACCTCCGCCGAGCTCACCGCCAACCCTGACCTGGCGCGGGATTTCCTCGGCGTCGGCGCGTGAGCAGCGCGAACGGCTGTTTCGCAAGAGGGCACCGATTTGGGCGAAACGACTGTCTGTCGCCGCGCCGCGGAAAGATTTTTCTTATTTGGCTCAGTGGCTTGCCGGGCAGGGAAAGCTTATTCTACGTCATATTGCCCAACCGATGAGATCAACCTAACATTCCCTGAGATGCTTGATCCACTTTACGTCGCCTCCGGATTCGCCGTCGGCCTGCTTGTCGGCATGACCGGCGTCGGCGGCGGCTCGTTGATGACGCCGCTGCTGATCCTGTTGTTCGGCGTCCACCCCTCCACCGCGGTCGGCACCGACCTGCTCTATGCCGCCGCCACCAAGACCGGCGGCAGCGTGGTGCATGGCTGGTCGCGCAGCGTGCACTGGCCGGCGGTGCTGCGGCTCGCCTGCGGCAGCATTCCGGCAAGCGCGGTGACGCTGCTGGTGCTGTGGAAGCTCGACCTCAAGAGCGATGCCGAGCGCAGCCTGGTCAATCTGGTGCTGTGCTTCGCGCTCCTGCTGACCGCGACCTCGCTGATCTTTCGCAAGACGATCATGGAGCGCTATCGCAGCAAGCTGGAACGCGTCGACGCGCGCACCACGGCGATTGCGACCGTGATCACCGGCGTCGTGCTGGGCGTGCTGGTCTCGATCTCCTCGGTCGGCGCCGGCGCGGTCGGCGTCACCGTGCTGCTGCTGCTTTATCCGCGCCTGCCGATGGCGACCATCGTCGGCTCCGACATCGCCCATGCGGTGCCGCTGACATTGGTTGCCGGCATCGGCCATTGGGCGCTCGGTGACGTCGACTGGGCCCTGATGGGCGTGCTGCTGCTGGGCTCTCTGCCCGGCATCATCGTCGGCAGCTTCAGCGCGACGCGCGTGCCCGAGACGGTGCTGCGGCTGACGCTCGCCTGCGTCCTGTTCGTGGTCGCCGGCAGGATCATCTTCGCGGAATTGAACCTGTCGTCGGCCATCGTCACGGCTCTGGCCTGGAGCCATTGAGGCCGGGAGCGGACGCCAGAATCGCAGGGTGCGCAAAGCGAAGCGTGCCCACCATTCACTTCGTTGGGGACGCATGGTGGGCACGGCGCAACGCGCCTTTGCCCACCCTACGGCACCACCGCATCGTCGTGCTTACTCCGCGGTCCAGCCGCCGTCGATCGAGAGATTTGTGCCGGTGATCTGAGCTGCATCGTCGCTGCACAGGAACAGCGCCAGCGCGGCGACCTGCTCGGAGGTGACGAACTCCTTGGTCGGCTGCGCATCCAGCAGCACGTCGTTGATGACCTGCTCGCGTGTCAGGTTGCGCGCCTTCATCGTGTCGGGGATCTGCTTCTCGACGAGCGGCGTCCAGACATAGCCGGGGCTGATGCAGTTGCAGGTGATCTTGTGGGTCGCGACCTCCAGCGCCACGGTCTTGGTGAGACCGGCGATGCCGTGCTTGGCCGAGACGTAGGCCGACTTGAAGGGCGAAGCCACCAGCGAATGCGCGGACGCCGTGTTGATGATGCGGCCCCAGCCCTTCTTCTTCATGCCGGGGACGGCGGCACGGATGGCATGGAAGGCCGAGGACAGGTTGATCGCGATGATCTGGTCCCACTTCTCCGGCGGGAACTCCTCGATCGGGGACACGAACTGGATGCCGGCGTTGTTGACGAGGATGTCGACCGAGCCGAACGTCTTCTCGCCGAGCGCGATCATGCCGGCGATCTCGGCGGGCTTGGTCATGTCGGCCGGCGAGTAGATCGCCTTGACCTTGAAGTCGGACTCGATCTTGGCGCGTTCCTTCTCGATGTCCTCGGCCGAGCCGAAGCCGTTGATGACGACATTGGCACCGGCGGCGGCGAAGGCGCGCGCATAGGCGAGCCCGATGCCGCTGGTCGATCCGGTCACGACGGCGTTCTTGCCTGACAGACTACCCATTCTATTCGCTCCTTTTTGCCGGGGGCGCGGTGACGTCCCCCGTGAGATCGTAGGTCACCATGGTCTCGCTGGACTGGGGCCGCTCGAGCCAGTCCCTGTGGCGCATCGACAGATGCACGTCGCGCACGCCGGCTTCCCAATGCTCGACCATGGCGACATGCGAGAAATCGTAATCCTTGGACGACGATTCGTAGTTCTTGCTGCGATAGATCAGATGCACCACCGTGACGGTGCTTTCGCGCGACACTTTCGCCAGGAATTCGACGGAAGGATCGTTCTTGAGATAGTCCGGCAATTTACTGATCAGGTCACGCACGGCGCGGCGCGCGTTGTGCAGCTGCTTGTTCTTGTCGGTGTTCATCCGCGTGCGGCTGGAATAGCGGATGTCCTTCTCGCGCTCGGCAGCTTCCAGCAGCGAGTTCGGCAGATCCCCACGCGCGGAGAACAGATCGACCTGGAAGATCAGCATGTCGCGTTCGACCTCGGCATCGAGCACGTAGTCGAGCGGGGTGTTGGAGGCGATGCCGCCGTCCCAGTAATGTTCGCCGTCGATGTTCACGGAAGGAAAGCCCGGCGGCAGCGCGCCGGAGGCCATGATGTGTTCGGGGCCGATGGTCTTGCCGAGCTTCTTGAACTCGTAATTGTCGAAGTATTTGAAGTTGCCCGAGGTGACGCCGACCGCGCCGACCGACAGCCGCGTCTTCAGATCGTTGATGCGGTCGAAATCGACGAGACGCTCCAGCGTCTTCTTCAGCGGCGATGTGTCGTAATAGCTTTCCGCTTCGGGATGCCCCGGCGGCCAGAGCGGCGCCGGCGGAATGCGCGGCGTGAAGAAGCCGGGCACGCCGAAGGTCGCAATCAGCGCAGCGCTGGTCGAATTGAACAGCTCGCGGCTGTGGTCGCTCTTGCCGAGAGGCTTCCACGGGACCGGCGCCGAGACCATCTCCCAGAACTCCTTGAGCCGCTTGACGCGCGTCTGGCCCTCATTGCCGGCGATGATGGCAGCGTTGACCGCGCCGATGGAGATGCCGGCCACCCATTCCGGCTCGAATCCGTAGCCGCACAGCGCCTGATAGGCGCCGGCCTGGTAGGAGCCGAGCGCGCCGCCGCCCTGGAGAACCAGGACGCGTTGCGCATTCGTCGGGACTGTTGCGATTTCCGGACTATGATCTGTCATTCGGGAACAATAGCAAAAGGCTGGCCACCGTGGCGACACCCCGCTCCGGCGTCAATGCATCCCGGGATCAAGTCTGGCTTATCGAGGCTCCGTCGAGGCCAGGATCATGGTCCAGAACACCTTGTACTTGGTGCCGGGAGCATAGCTCGCCGCGATGCCTAATTTTGTGACACCGCCCTTGAGCATGTTGGCGCGGTGAGGCGGCGAGTCGCGCCAGCCAGAAAACGCTTCTGCCAGCGTATGATAGCCGGCCGAGATGTTCTCGACCGCCACGGTCGCGGGATAACCGCCGGCGGCGAGGCGCTTGGCCAGCGGCGCGCGGACGTCGTGGTCCATCTTGTTGGCCGCCGCCATCGCGCCCGACTGGGACTCGGCGAGCCGCATCAGGTCGGAATCGATCACGACGGTGCCCAGCCCGTTGTTCTGGCGGTATTGCGAGATCATCACCGCAGCCGCCTGCGCATCGAGCTTGGAGCCCGGAACCGCCATGTCGGTGTACATGGATGGCTGCTGGACCGGTGCTTCGTTGCCGGCACAGCCGGCGAGCAGCAAAATGACGAGAATTGCGGCCGCAGCGCGCATGAATCGAGGCCCCCAAATGAGGGGCCGTTGTTGCATATCAACCGTGGCTGAAAGGTGAATTTTGAAGAAAATCGACGCAAGTCGTTCCGGGGCGCGCGTCAGCGCGAACTATGGTGCGCAATCGCGCACCTGAGAATCTCGCGCTACAATCTCGGGATTCCGGGTTCGCTTCGCATCGCCCCGGAATGACAGGGGGTTTCTAGCCCGCAAATATCCGGTAGCGGCGGGGCTCCAATCCGATCATGTCGCCGGCGCGAAGTTCCTTGTCGCGGGGGGCATCGATCTCGATGGTCTGGCCGCCCGAGAGCGCGACCTCGGCGCGCTGGACGGGGCCGAAATTGCGGACATGCCGGACCGCGCCCTCGAAGGCGCCGCTGCCGGGCGGGCCGACCAGCATGTCATGTCGCCGCACGAACAGTTTTGACGCGCCAGGCGCAAGCCCGTCCGCTGTGAGCCGAAGTGGCCGGCCGCCGAGCGTGACAGCACCACCCTCGACTTCAACCGGCAGCTCGATCGATTCACCGATGAAGCCGTGGACGAAGGCGGTCGCGGGACTTGCATAGACGTCATCGGGCGAGCCGATCTGCTCGATCCTGCCCTTGTCCATCACCACGACGCGGTTGGCGACTTCCAGCGCCTCCTCCTGGTCATGGGTGACGAAGATCGAGGTGACGTGGATCTCATGATGCAGCGAGCGCAGCCATTTGCGCAGCTCTTTCCTCACCTTGGCATCGAGCGCGCCGAACGGCTCGTCGAGCAGCAGGATGCGCGGCTCGATCGCGAGCGCGCGGGCGAGCGCGATGCGCTGGCGCTGGCCGCCGGAAAGCTGGCTCGGGTAGCGATCGGCGAGCCAGTCGAGCTGTACGAGATCGAGCAGCTCCTTGACCCGGGCGCGGATCGCCGCCTCGTCCTTGCGGACCGCGCGCGGCTGCACGCGCAGGCCGAAGGCGACGTTCTCGAACACCGTCATGTGGCGGAACAGCGCGTAGTGCTGGAACACGAAGCCGACGTGACGCTCTCGCGCGCCTTGCGCCAGTGCGTCCTCGCCATTGATCAAGACCTCGCCGGAATCAGGCCAGTCGAGCCCGGCGACGATCCGCAGCAGCGTGGTCTTGCCCGAGCCTGACGGACCGAGCAGCGCCACCAGCTCGCCGCTGTCGACCTTGAGATCGACGCCGTCGAGGGCTTTGAAGCTGCCGAACGACTTGACGAGATTTCTGACTTCAATGGTCACTTGACTCTTGTCCTTCGTCCAGATGGCGTTCGAGAACAGTCTTCGCGATCAGCGTGATCAGCGCCAGCATCGCCAGCAGCGAGGCGATCGCGAAGGCGGCGACGAACTGGTACTCGTTGTAGAGAATCTCGACAAGGAGCGGCATGGTGTTGGTCTCGCCGCGAATGTGGCCGGAGACGACCGAGACAGCGCCGAACTCGCCCATGGCGCGGGCGTTGCAGAGCAGGACGCCGTAGAGCACCCCCCATTTGATGTTGGGCAGCGTGACGCGGAAGAAGGTCTGGAGACCCGAGGCGCCCAGCGAGATCGCGGCCTCCTCCTCCTGAGTGCCCTGCTCCTGCATCAGGGGGATCAGCGCACGGGCCACGAAGGGAAAGGTGACGAAGGTGGTGGCGAGCGCAATGCCGGGCACCGCGAACAAGATCTGGATGTCGTGCTCGCGCAGCCAGCTGCCGAAATAGCCCTGTGCGCCGAACAGCAGCACAAAGACGAGACCCGAGATCACCGGACTGACCGAGAACGGCAGGTCGATCAGCGTGATCAGGAACGTCTTGCCCGGAAAATCGAACTTGGCGATGGCCCAGGCGGCGACGAGGCCGAACACGAGGTTGAGGCCTACTGAGATCGCTGCGACCAGCAGTGTCAGCCTGATTGCAGCCAGCGCCTCCGGCTCGGCGAGCGCGGCGAGATAGGCGACGACGCCCCTCGAGAACGCTTGCGCAAAGACGACGACGAGCGGGAGCACGACGAAGACAGTGAGAAAGATCATCGCGAGCGCGATGATGGTGATGCGCACCGCGCGCGGTTCGGTACGCAAATTGTCCCGCGCTGCCGCCGCCTGCGCACGCGCCTTCGCGTCGGAGGCCGAGAGCGGTATGGAATCTGCGATCTGCATCGTCATGATCCGCCCTCAGCGCTCCGGAATCCGGCTCTGCGCCCAGCGCTGGAGCCGGTTGACGGCAAAGATGATCACGAACGACACGACCAGCATGACCACCGCGATCGCAGTCGCATCGGCATAGCGGAACTCGGAGAGCCGGATCACGATCAGGAGCGGCGCGATCTCGGAGACGTTGGGCAGATTGCCGGCGATGAAGATCACCGAGCCGTATTCGCCGACCGCGCGGGCGAAGGCGAGCGCGAGGCCGGTGAGCAGCGCCGGTGCGAGCGACGGCAGGATCACGCGGAAGATGGTCTGCCAGCGGCTGGCGCCAAGGCTCCCCGCGGCCTCCTCGATCTCGGGGTCGAGATCCTGGAGCACCGGCTGCACCGTGCGAACCACGAAGGGAATACCGATGAAGATCATGGCGACGAAGATGCCGACCGGCGTGAACGCCACCTTGATGCCGAGCGCGGCAAGCGGCGCGCCCAGCCAGCCCTTCTCGGCGAACAGCGCGGTCAGCGCCACGCCGGCCACCGCGGTCGGCAGCGCGAAGGGCACGTCCACGATGGCGTCGAACAGCCGCCGGCCCGGGAAACGGTAGCGCACCAGCGCCCAGACGATGATGCTGCCCATGACGAGATTGACGCAGGCCGCCGCAAAGGCGAGGCCGAACGAGACGCGGAGCGCGTTCAGGGTACGGCGGCTGGAAAGGATGTTCCAGAACTGCTCGGGGCTGAGCTCGAGCGATTTCAGGAACAGGCCGGCGAGCGGAATCAGGATGATCACGGACAGCCAGGTCAGCGTCAGTCCCATGGTGAGACCGAAGCCCGGCAATGTCCGGCGTCGTGCTGCAACTGCGCTCACCAGGCCCCCTGCAAAAGCCTCTTAAGACAGCGCCTGATCAGTTCTTGTAGATCTGATCAAAGACGCCGCCGTCGGCAAAATGTTCCCTCTGTGCCTTGGTCCAGCCGCCGAAAACGTCGTCGATCGTGAACAGCTCGACCTTGGCGAAGGCGTTTTCATACTTCTTGGCGATTTCGGCATCGCGCGGACGGTAGAAGTTGCGCGCGGCGATCTCCTGCCCCTCCTTGGTGTACCAATATTGCAGATAGGCATCGGCGACGTTGCGATTGCCCTTTCGGTCGGCAACCTTGTCCACGATCGCGACCGGCGGCTCGGCGAGGATCGATTGTGGCGGCGCCACGACCTCGAACTTGTTCGCGCCGAACTCCTTCAGCGCAAGGAACGCCTCGTTCTCCCAGGCGAGCAGCACGTCGCCGACACCGCGCTCGACGAAGGTCACGGTGGCGCCCCGCGCACCGGTATCCAGCACCGGGACCTGCTGGTAGAGCTTGCCGATGAAGTCCTTGGCCTTGTCGGCCGAGCCGAACTTCTTCTGCGCAAAGCCCCAGGCCGCAAGATAATTCCAGCGTGCCCCGCCCGATGTCTTCGGGTTCGGTGTGATCACGGCGACGCCCGGCTTGATCAGATCGTCCCAGTCCCTGATGCCCTTGGGATTGCCCTTGCGCACCAGGAACACGATGGTCGAGGTATAGGGGGATGAATTCTGCGGCAGCCGCTTTTGCCAATCCGCCGCCACCAGGCCCTTGGCAGCGATGGCATCGATGTCATAGGCGAGCGCGAGCGTCACCACGTCGGCCTGCAATCCGTCGATCACCGCGCGCGCCTGCGAACCGCTGCCGCCATGCGACTGCTTGATCTCGATGCTCTTGCCGGTCTCCTTCTGATAGGCATTCGCGAACGCCTTGTTGAACTCGCCATAGAGCTCACGCGTCGGATCGTACGACACGTTCAGCAAACTGACGTCAGCAGCGAGAGCCGAGCTTGCCCAGAGGAGTCCTGCAGCGAGCGGAACGATACGGCGCATCATGTCCATCTCCATTCACCTCGACGACATCGGTGTCATCGACGCAGGCATAACTCGGGGCGAAAGGCACTCAAGTCAACGGAACCGGATTTTCTTGTTCGCAGCGTGGCAACGCAACCGTGCTACGAAACCTTCATCGTGTGAATGCCGCATTCTGTCTTGGCGCGGCCCCGCCATCGGCCGGCGCGGGAATCCTCGCCCTCGGCCGTTCTGCTGGTGCAAGGCATACAGCCAACCGACAGAAATCCTGACGCAACCAGAGGGTGCCGCGGCAATTTGGCACGAGTGAAGATCGCCTCGATCTCCTCGCGCGAGACGTTGGCGAAGGGATTGAACTTCAACCGCGCGCCGTCGTCCTCGACGACGGGAATGTCGGCGCGCGCACTACCCTGGAAGCGCTTGCGGCCGTTGAGCCAGGCCGAGAACGGCTTCAGCGCCCGCGCCAGCGGTTCTACCTTGCGGATACGGCAGCAGGCGTCGGGATCGGAGAACCAGAGGTCGCGGTCGGGATCGTCGCGCGAGAGTGCCTCGTCGGCCGGCTTGATCGACCGGACGTCCTTCAGGCCCAGCTTCGCGATCAGCGTGTCGCGATAGGCCAGCGTCTCCTCGAACAGCCAGCCGGTGTCGAGAAAGATCACCGGAATCGCGGGATCGACGTCCGCCATGACCTTCAGCAGCGTCGCCGATTCCGTACCGAAGGACGATACCAGCGCGAGCTTGTCGCGCCCGACCGTCTTCAGCGCCGCAGCGATGATCTCCGCGGGCGAGGCATCGCGCAAAGCGCGATCGAGCTCCTCCGCCGAGGGCAACGCAGAGACCGTAGAAACCTGAGGCGCGATCGCGGTCACGTGCCGACACCTTCGGAATGGCGCAGCTGCATGCGCCGGTGCAGCGCCGTGATGCGGCCATCGCCGGTCGGCTGGTAGAACACCGAATAGCGCCTGGCCGTCTGCATGAAGGCTTCCGCGTCCGCCTGCTTCTTGACCTCGAAGGCGTCGAAGCCGGCGCGCAGCATGAACACGAACTGGTCGCGCAGCACCTGGCCGGTGGCGCGCAACTCGCCGCGGTAATTGTAGCGTTCTCGCAGCAGCCGTGCCTGGCTGTAGGCGCGCCCGTCGCGGAAGGTCGGGAATACCAGCGCGACGGCCGCGATCCTGCCGAGATGCGGCACGAGTTCGGCGATGTCGCGATTGTTCGGCCAGATCACGCCGACCTTGCCGGCGCGCTGGAGCAAGCCCTCGGCCTCGCCGAGGAAACGCTCGGCCGGCACAAGAATGTCGCCGCGCTCGGGCAGCGGCGTATCGACGGCGAGTTTGACGAAGCCGTCGTCGACGATCTTTCCGCCGTTAACGAGTGGCATAGACGCGCTCCTTGAAAGGTTCGACGCCGAGGCGCTTCACCGTGTCCATGAACAGCTCTTCGGGCCGCTCACGCAGCGCCAGATAGGCCTCCACGATGTCCTCGACGACATCGGCGACCTCGTCGAACTTGACGCCCGGCCCGATCAAGGTCCCGAGCGCCGCGTTCTCGTCGGCGCGGCCGCCGATGGTGATCTGGTAGACTTCCTCGCCGTTCTTCTCGACGCCGAGAATGCCGATATGGCCGACATGGTGGTGGCCGCAGGCATTGATGCAGCCGGAGATGTTGATGTGGAGCCGGCCGATCAGATTGGCGAGCTCGTGATTGGCGAAGCGCCGCGTCAGCTCCTGCGCGATCGGGATCGAGCGCGCATTCGCCAGCGAGCAATAATCGAGCCCCGGGCAGGCGATGATGTCGGTGATCAGATTGACGTTGGGCGTCGCGAGCCCGAGCTTGTCGAGCGCCTTCCACAGCGCCGGCAGATCGCGCTTGGCGACGTGCGGCAGCGCCAGGTTCTGCTCATGGCCGACGCGGATCTCGCCGAAGGAATATCTGTCGGCGAGATCGGCGAGTGCGTCCATCTGCTCGGCGGTGGCATCGCCCGGAGGCCCGCCGGTCGGCTTCAGCGAGATCGTGACGATGGAATAGCCCTGCACCTTGTGCGGAGCCACCGAGTTCTTGCGCCACGCCTCGAAATCCGGATCGGCCGCGGCCTGGCGCAGCTCGTCGGGCATGTGCGGCAGCTTCTCGTAGGCCGGATAGGTGAAGCGCGAGCGGATGTCCTCGATCACCTCGTCGTCGATCTGGAGCGAGGAGTTGCGGATGTGCTGCCACTCCTCCTCGACCTCGCGGGAGAACTTCTCGATGCCGAGCTCGTGCACCAGGATCTTGATACGCGCCTTGTAGATGTTGTCGCGGCGGCCGTACTGGTTGTAGACGCGCAGGATCGCCTCGATGTAGCTGAGGATGTCGCGGCCGTGGACGAAATGCTTGATGGTCTTGGCGATGAACGGCGTGCGGCCGAGACCGCCGCCGACCAGCACCTCGAAGCCGGTCTCGCCCTTCTCGTTCTTGATCAGCCGCAGGCCGATGTCGTGGATCTTGATCGCAGCGCGGTCATGGTCCGACGCGGTGATCGCGATCTTGAACTTGCGCGGCAGGAACGAGAATTCCGGATGCAGCGTGGTGTGCTGGCGGATCAGCTCCGACCAGATGCGCGGGTCCTCGATCTCGCCGGGCGCGACGCCGGCCCACTGGTCCGACGTGACGTTGCGCATGTTGTTGCCGGAGGTCTGCATCGCATGGATGCCGACCTTGGCGAGGTCTTCGAGCGCGTCCGGCAGCTCGGCGAGCTTGATCCAGTTGAACTGGATGTTCTGCCGCGTGGTGAAATGGCCGTAGCCGCGGTCGTATTTGCGCGCGACATGGGCGAGCGCCCGCAGCTGGTTGGTCGCCAGCGTGCCGTAGGGGATCGCAACGCGGAACATGTAGGCGTGCAGTTGCAGATAGACGCCGTTCTGAAGCCGCAGGATCTTGAACTCGTCCTCGGTGAGCTCGCCGGAGAGGCGCCGCCTCACCTGGTCGCGGAACTCCGAGACGCGCTCGTTGACGAGCGTGCGGTCGATTTCGTCGTAAGCATACATTAGTGCGTGCCTTAAACCTGGGCCGGCTGTCCGATGGTGACGCCGGTGCGGCGGATCTGTTCGCGCAGATTGCCGGGCAGGATCTTGCCGTCCTCGCCGATCTGCACCGGCGCGATATAGGGGCCGATCGCACCGACATCATCGGCGATGGACTCCGCAAGCAACGCCCTGGCCTCGTCGGAGTTGCGCACGATCGCGGCTTCCGCCAGCTCGGCGGACCAGCCCTTGGCGGCGGTGCGGTAGACGACGATGCCGTCCCAGGTGCGGTTGGCGGTCACGACCGAGGGGCCGGCGATTTTGATCTTCTTCTGTTCGAGCGGGGAGGTCATTCGGCTGCATCCAGGAGGTCAGAGATGATTTGCTTCGGGGTCTTGTTGGGGGTTTGACGGCCAAGCGAGCCGGCATGCCGGACCACGTCGCCGATGATGAGGATGGCGGGACCACCTTGGATCCGCCGTACGAGCTCGGGCAGGTCGCGCAGCGTGCCGATCGCGCCCTGCGCATCGGGCCGCGTGACGCGGGCGAACACGCCGACCGGCGTTTCCGGCGAGCGGCCGGCTGCGAACAGGCCGGCGCGCACGGCCGGCGCCGCCGTCATGCCCATGTAGACCACGACGGTCATCCTGGTGTCGGTCAGCGTCGACCAATCCACATTCTCGGCATCGCGCGCCTTGTGCGCGGTCAGGAAGGTGATGCGGGTCGCTTCATGGCGATAGGTGAGCGGCACCTCGAAATCGGCGGCGCCGCCGAGCCCTGCGGTGATGCCGGGGACGATCGAATAGGCGATGCCGGCGGCGCGCAGCGCTTCGACCTCTTCACCACCGCGGCCGAACACGAGGGGATCGCCGCCCTTCAGCCGCACCACACGCTGGCCGGCTTGCGCGGCTTCGATCATGCGCTTGTTGATGGCGTCCTGGCCGATGCCGGGCTTGCCGACGCGGCGGCCGACCGCAACGCGCGTGGTGTCGCGGCGGATGCGATCGAGAATCTCGGACGAGACCAGCTCGTCATGAAAGACGATGTCCGCATCCTGCAAGGCGCGCAGCGCCTTGATGGTGAGAAGGTCAGGATCGCCCGGGCCGGCACCGACCAGCGCGACCGAGCCTTCCGGCTTGTCGGCGCGCGCGAATTCGGAGGGGTCCGCAATTGCCTTGAGCGCAGCGTCCGCTTCGCCCTTGCGGCCGGCGAGCACGGACGCGCCGATCGGACCGTCGATGACGCGCTCCCAGAAGCGGCGGCGCAGTGGAAACTCGGCGATGCGCTCGTTGATGGATTTGCGGAATCCGCCGATGAACTCGGCAAGCTCGCCGATGCGGGCCGGCAGCAGCGCCTCGATCTTCTCGCGCACGCGCCGCGCCACCACCGGCGAGGTGCCGCCGGTGCCGACCGCGACCACGACATCGCCGCGATCGACGATCGCCGGGAAGATGAAGCTGGAGTGCTCGAGATCGTCCATGACGTTGACGGGCAGACCGAGCGCTTTCGCCCGCACGGACATCGCAACGCCGACGTCGCCGGCACCCGCGCAGACAATGGCGACGACACCTGAGAGATCGGCCGTGAGCGGATCGCCGCTCGCGATTTCGACGCGCGCCGCGTCCCCGGAGTCGAGGCCAAAATCCTGATTGCCGTCGATCGCATGCACGCGCAGGCGCGCGCCGGCAGCGGCGAGCACGCGCATCTTGGCGCGCAGAAGCTCACCCGCGCCGATGAGGACCACCGGGCCGGCCTTGAGATCGAGAAACACCGGCAAGAACCGCATGCGCTACTCGCTTCCCCACAAACGGGGTTGACTGGAATTATTTTCTATATATGTCTCGTTTCGAGCGCGCAAAGAGAAAATTTTTTCTTCTCTTCCGCACCGCAACTATAGAATTTTCGCCTCCAAACGCAAAGTGGCAGAGATGCATCTTCTCAAGGACGATTCCGCTGCTGTCGGAGTGAGCAGCCCGGCCCTCATCGAGCGCTTGGGCCAGCAAGAATTTTCTGCCGACCTTGCCCCGAGCATGGACCATCTCGACCAGCTCGAGGCGCAGAGCATCTACATCTTCCGCGAGGCCTTCGCCCGGCTGAAGAAGATCGCCCTGCTGTGGTCGCTCGGCAAGGATTCCAACGTCATGATCTGGCTGGCGCGGAAGGCCTTCCTCGGCAAGATGCCGTTTCCCGCCCTTCACGTCGATACCGGCAAGAAGTTTCCGGAGATGTATCGCTTCCGCGATCATTACGGCAAGGAGTGGGATCTCGATTTGCGCGTCGAGCCCTGCCCGCCGATCGATGCCGTCGACCCGACGCTGCCGCCGGCCGCGCGCTCCGCCGCGCGCAAGACCGAAGGCCTCAAGATGGCGCTCGCCAAATACGGCTTTGACGGCCTGATCGCCGGCATCCGCCGCGACGAGGAGGCAACGCGCGCCAAGGAGCGTGTGTTCTCGCCGCGCGGGTTGGAGGGCAATTGGGACGTGCGCGACCAGCCGCCGGAATTCTGGGATCATTTCAACGCGTCGCCACCGCAAGGCGCGCATTTGCGCATCCATCCGATCCTGCATTGGACCGAGGCCGACATCTGGGCCTACACCAAGCGCGAGAACATTCCGATCATCCCGCTGTATCTCGCCAAGGACGGCAAGCGCTATCGCTCGCTGGGTGATCAGGACATCACCAACCCGGTCGCCTCGACAGCGTCCAGCATCGACGAGATCCTGATCGAGCTCGAACAGACCAAGGTGCCGGAACGCGCCGGACGCGCGCTCGACCACGAGACCGAGGATGCTTTCGAGCGCCTGCGCGTCGCCGGCTATCTCTGACCTCAAGGACGCGAGCGCCCGCATGAACATGATCGTCACCCCGGCTTCGTCCGCGACTCCGAACGGCACCACGCGTCCCCAGGTGCGCATCGTCATCGTCGGCCATGTCGACCACGGCAAGTCGACCCTGGTCGGCCGCCTCCTGCACGAGACCGGCAGCCTGCCCGAGGGCAAGCTCGAAATGCTGAAGGCCGTCAGCGCACGGCGCGGCATGCCGTTCGAATGGTCGTTCCTGCTCGACGCTTTGCAGACCGAGCGCGACCAGGGCATCACCATCGACACCACGCAGATCCGCTTCCGCACCAATTCACGCGACATCGTCCTGATCGACGCGCCAGGCCACGCCGAGTTCCTGCGCAACATGATCACCGGCGCCTCGCAGGCCGACGGCGCGGTGCTGATCATCGACGCGCTCGAAGGCGTGCGCGACCAGACGAGGCGGCACGGCTATCTCCTTCATCTGCTCGGCGTGAAGCAGGTCGCTGTCGTCGTCAACAAGATGGACCGCGTCGATTTCTCCGCCGCGCGCTTCAAGGACATCAGCGACGAGATCTCCGCGCATCTGAACGGCCTCGGCGTGACGCCGACGGCGGTGATCCCGATTTCGGCGCGCGACGGCGACGGCGTCGCGGAGCGCACGGGCCGGATCGGCTGGTACAAGGGCCCGACCGTGGTCGAGGCGCTTGATAGGCTCGAGCCGGCGCGGCCGCTGGGGACGCTGGCGCTGCGGCTGCCGGTGCAGGCGATCTACAAGTTCGACGACCGGCGCATCGTCGCCGGCCGCATCGAATCCGGCAGCCTGATTGCCGGCGACGAGATCGTGATCATGCCGGCCGGCAAGATCGCCAGGATCAAGACCGTCGAGAGCTGGCCGGTGACGCCGCTGGCGGGACGGCAGGGCGCGGGCCGCTCGGTCGGCATCACGCTCGACCGCGAGCTGTTCATCGAGCGCGGCGACATCATCGCGCATGCAGGCAGTGCGCCGCGCGAAACACGCCGGCTGCGCGCGCGCATCTTCTGGCTGCACGACAAGCCGCTCGCCAAGGGCGACCAGATCCTGGTGCGCAGCGGTCCGAAGGAGAGCCGCGCCACCGTCGTCGCCATCGAGAAGGCGGTCGATCCCGGCGAGCTCTCGAGCACCGAGAACAAGGCGATCGCCCGCAACCATGTCGGCGAGATCGACATTTCGCTTTCGAATCCGATCGCCACCGATCCCTACACCGAGAACCCGCGCACCGGCCGTCTCGTGATCGAAGTCTCCGGACGCATCGCCGGCGGCGGCCTGGTGCTGTCCGTCGATGCCGGCCAGCGCGCCGTGCCGGTCGATATCGTGCCGGTGGAATCGGCACTGCGCCCTGACGAGCGCGCGGCGCGCTACCGCCACAACGGTGCCGTGGTCTGGCTCACCGGCCTGCCGGCCTCCGGCAAGTCGACGCTGGCAAGAGCGCTGGAGCGGCGGCTGTTCACCAATGGCGGCTCGCCGGTCCTGCTCGACGGCGACACGCTACGCGCCGGGCTCAACAGCGATCTCGGCTTCTCCGCCCCCGATCGCAGCGAGAACATCCGCCGCCTCGCCGAGGTCGCGACGCATCTCGCCCGCAACGGCCATATCGCGATCGTCGCCGCCGTCTCTCCGGCGCGCGAGGACCGTGCCGCCGCGCGCCGCATCGCCGACACCGCGTTCCGCGAGATCCATGTCGCGACGCCGGCCGAGATCTGCGAGGAGCGCGATCCCAAGGGCCATTACAAGAAGGCTCGCGCCGGGGCGCTGGCCTCGTTCACCGGCATCGGCAACGACTACGAGAAGCCTGAGGCGGCGGAGCTGGTGATCGATACCTCGACGCGAACGGTTACTGAGGCCGCCGACGAGATCGAGCGCATGCTGAAGACGACCGGCGTGCTGTTCGACGAAGTCGTGGACCTCGCCGCGAATATTTGAAGCACCTACTTACTGTTTGGCTAGCTGCCACCGCGCACGCGGTACGTTCCCTCCCCCCTTGTGGGGGAGGGTTAGGGAGAGGGGTTCACACGGGGACTCCCCTCCATCAGCGTGAGCTGATTTCGTCGTCAATTCCAACGCCTTTTGCTTGGCTACCCCTCTCCCCCGCCCTCCCCCGCAAGGGGGGAGGCAGCGCAGTTGTGCGCGCGGCGCCAAGCTGGGCTCAATCGCTGTAAAACCAGCAACCTCCCTGACCTCGCCTTAACATTTTGACAAACCCTTGAGGGTCTTCTCACCGCCCCGATTTTGGGGCTAATAGACCCTCGAAAGCCGCCCCGCGTGGGCGCATTTTGCTGCTGTCGGGTCAAAAGCAGCCAAAAACAGCCATTTCCAACAAGAAAGCCCATCATGAAACGCGTCGACGCCCACGGATTGAAGATCGCCCCCGTCCTGTTTGACTTCATCGCCAACGAAGCGGCCCCGAAAACGGGGATCGCGCCGGATGCGTTCTGGGCCGGGCTTGCCGCCATCATCAAGGAACTGGGCCCGAAGAACCGCGAGTTGCTCGCATTCCGCGACACGCTGCAGGCCAAGATCGACGACTGGCACCGCGCCAACAAGGGCAAGGCGTTCGACCTCGATGCCTATACCGCCTTCCTGAAGGAGATCGGCTATTTGGTCCCGGAGCCGGCGACGCAGAAGGTCGAGACCGCCAATGTCGACGAGGAGATCGGCAAGATCTGCGGTCCGCAGCTTGTCGTGCCGCTCACCAATGCGCGCTACGCGCTGAACGCGGCGAACGCGCGCTGGGGCTCGCTCTATGACGCGTTCTACGGCACCGACGCGATTCCGCACGACGCTGCCGAGAGCGGCAAGGGCTACAACAAGGCGCGCGGCGACAAGGTGATCGCCAAGGCCAAGGCGTTCCTCGACGCCGCCGTGCCGCTCGCCACCGGCAGCCACACCGACGTCACCGCCTACAGCGTCGTCGCGGGCCAGCTTGCGGTGAAGCTGAAGAGCGGCAATGCCACCGCGCTGAAGAACGCGGCACAGTTCGCCGGCTTCCAGGGCGATGCGGCGGCGCCGAGCGCGGTGCTGCTCGTCAACAACGGCCTGCATGTCGAGGTCAAGATCGACCGCAGCAGCGCGATCGGCAAGGACGATCCGGCCGGCGTCGCCGACATGATCATGGAGGCCGCGGTCTCCACCATTCTCGACATGGAGGACTCGGTCGCGGCGGTCGACGCCGAGGACAAGGTGCTGGTCTACCGCAACACGCTCGGGCTGATGAACGGCACGCTCTCGGCCGATTTCGAGAAGGGCGGCAAGACGCTGACGCGCTCGCTCAACGCCGACCGCAGCTACAAGACGCCCGACGGCAAGGGCGAGGTGAGACTGCACGGCCGTAGCCTGCTCCTGATGCGCAATTGCGGTCACCACATGTTCACCGACGCGGTGCTGGACGAGAAGGGCGAGGAGGTCCCCGAGGGCCTGCTCGATGCCGCCGTCTCCGGCCTGCTCGCGATCCACGACCTCAGGGGTCTTTCCAAGGTCAAGAACAGCCGCACCGGCTCGGCCTATATCGTCAAGCCGAAGATGCACGGCCCCGACGAGGTGTCGCTGACCTGCGAGATCTTCGACCGCGTCGAGAAGATGCTGGGCCTGCCCGAGAACACGCTCAAGGTCGGCATCATGGACGAGGAGCGGCGCACCACCGTCAACCTCAAGGCCTGCATCCAGCGCGCCTCCAAGCGCATCATGTTCATCAACACCGGCTTCCTCGACCGCACAGGCGACGAGATCCACACCTCGATGGAGGCGGGCCCGATGATCCGCAAGAACGAGATGAAGGCGCAGGCCTGGATCAAGGCCTATGAGGACTGGAACGTCGACATGGGCCTGACCTGTGGCCTGCCCGGCCATGCCCAGATCGGCAAGGGCATGTGGGCTGCGCCCGACAAGATGGCGGACATGCTGGCGCAGAAGCTCGGCCATCCGCAGGCCGGCGCCACCACCGCCTGGGTGCCCTCCCCGACGGCCGCGACGCTGCACGCGCTGCACTATCACCAGGTCAACGTCACCGCGCGCCAGCAGGAACTCGCCAAGGGCGGACCGCGCGCGAAGCTCTCGGACATCCTCACCATCCCGGTGTCGAAGTCGAACTGGGCGCCGGATGACGTCAAGCAGGAGATCGACAACAACTGCCAGGGCATCCTCGGCTATGTCGTGCGCTGGATCGACCAAGGCGTCGGCTGCTCCAAGGTGCCCGACATCCACGATGTCGGCCTGATGGAGGACCGCGCGACCTTGCGCATCTCCAGCCAGCATCTCGCCAACTGGCTGCATCAGGGCGTGATCACCGAGGCGCAGGTGATGGAATCGCTGAAGCGCATGGCCGTCGTCGTCGACAAGCAGAACGCGGGCGATCCCATCTACAAGCCGATGGCGCCCGCCTTCGACGGCGTCGCCTTCAAGGCGGCCTGCGACCTCATCTTCAAGGGGCGCGAGCAGCCGAACGGCTACACCGAATACATCCTCACCGCCCGCCGCCGCGAGGCGAAAGCGGCGGGCTGAGTACCGATAGAGAACTTCAAAAGCCCCGGCTCACGCCGGGGCTTTTTTGTGGGCGAAACGCCGCGGCGGACCGCGGAACGGCTGCACCGTGGACCGCGTTGTCCGGCCATCAACCAACGGGAGACGGTCATGGACTGGAATCGGATCGAAGGAAACTGGAAGCAATTCAAGGGCTCGGCCAAGGAGAAATGGGCCAAGCTCACCGACGACGACCTCCAATTGATCGAGGGTCGGCGCGAGCAGCTCGAAGGCCGGCTCCAGGAACGCTACGGCAAGGCCAAGGACCAGGTTCGTCAGGACGTCGACGACTGGCTCAAGGGGCTGCACTAAAGCAGCACAAACGAAGCCCCGGCTCAGGCCGGGGCTTTTGTTTAGAGGTGTAGCCCGGGTGAGCGAAGCGATATCCGGGGAGACGCAATAGAGGTCCCGGATATCGCTTCGCTCATCCGGGCTACGATACCTTCGCTAGAATACCGCCAGATATTTCAGCAGCGACACGATGCCGATGATGATGACAACCACGCGCGCGATCTGCTTGGCGCGGCCGTCCATCGGCAGCATGTTGATGAGATAGAGCACGAGAATGACGACGAGAAAGGTAACGAGTACGCCAACCAGCATTGCAGGACCCCCTTCAGGCAAATTGTGCCGCTGTTCTTAACGCGCTGCACACTAGTCGGTTCCACTTCGGCAACCTACTGAAACCTCTCGCAATATCCGTCATTCTACGATTGGCCGAGCCACTCACGATTTCATTCTTCCAGATCCGGACCCGCGTGCGCTCACGGCGAGCTTGTCCGGAGACGACTGCCTATGGGGCGAGGATCTGCTTCGTTGCGGCAAACCTTACTCCTTCGCCACCACGGGGACCTGGCGGAATTTGGCGCGCACCGAGTCCGGCAGCGGCGAAAAATTCATCGCGACGCCGCGGCGGTCGTTGGCATTGCGGCTGGCGACCACGAGGCCGCCGGCGCCGGCGACGATGTCGCCCTTGCGCAGGGTGGGATCATCCTCGACCTTGACTTGGGCGAGCCCAGCCGGGTCCTTGCCGTTGCAGGTGCACCCCGCGACGATCTCGTTACGATAGCGGAACGCGTTCGGCAGGTCGGAATAGGACTTCCCGTTCTCCGTCGTGGCGTCGTCGATATTACTGCCGTAGACCAGCGAGGTTTCCGAGGCCGGGCAGAAGCTCTTGCAGGACTGCGCCTTGCTCGCGGCATCGGTGCCTTGCGCCGGGAAGTAGCGGCCGTCGCAGCCGCGCACGCAATAGGCAGTGCCGGCACCATAGGAGGACCGCCGCGGCGCGTCGTAGCGCGGCATGTCGTCGTTCGGGAACGGCATCCGGATCTCCGGCGGCGGCCGCATCCGGAAGCCGCCGAACAATGCCGAGAAAAAATCCTCCGCATGCGCCGACGGTGCCGACGCCAGACCGGCGGAGACAACGATCAACATCGCTGTGCCGCCAGCCAATTTGCCAACCACGCGCCTGCTCATACGACCTCGCTCACTCTCAGTTCACGGCCGACGTCGTGATGTTCAACGCCTGGCGGCCGGTGGGCAGCGTGCTCACGGCCGGGCGCTTTCGCGCGGGATCTGCGCCTCTGGCCATCAAAGGCGCGTTCTTCGGCAGCACCACGACCTTGGCGCCGACATTGACCCGGTTGAACAGGTCGATGACGTCCTCGTTGGTCATGCGAATGCAGCCGGACGAGACGAACTTGCCGATGGTGGAGGGATCGTTGGTGCCGTGGATGCGGTATTCGCTGGAGCCGAGATACATCGCACGCGCGCCGAGCGGATTGCCGGGGCCGCCGGCGACGAAGCGCGGCAGATAGGGCTGGCGCGCGATCATCGCGGTCGGCGGATGCCAGTCCGGCCACTCCGCCTTGCGGCTCACGCTCTGCACGCCCGACCAGGTGAAGCCCTCGCGACCGACGCCGACGCCGTAGCGGATCGCGCGGCCATTGCCGAGCACGTAGTAGAGATAGGTGTTGTTGGTGTCGATGACGATGGTACCGGCCGGCTCGCCCCTGTCGAAGCTGACGATCTGCTTGCGCAGCCGGTCGGGCAACCGGGCGTCCTCGTCGGCGGGCTGCGGCGCCTCGTTGACGTCACCCTGGGAGTAACCCGGATCCTGCGGATAGGCCTGCGGCTGCATTGGAGCATAGCCGAAGCTTTGCGCGCTCGCGCCACCACAGGTTACCGCAAGGAAGGCAGTAGCGAGCGCGAACGCGGCGACAGCGCGCGGCGCAGAGCTGCGGCGGACTACAGAGAATTTCGTCATGTGCTGCCCCGTTGGATGTCTGCATCAGGGTGACGCAGCTAATCCAAGCAACGCAGCGGAGCCGATTCGAGTTCCACCGCAGGCTGCGGCAGCTTGGTCACAGTCAAGCGAGCACATCTTCACGAAGCTGCGATGGAACTCGCGCTTCCTCCGCAACGTTATGGAATGGGCGCGCGGATCGCTAGCCTTCCATGCGGGAGATATGTTGTGCGCGTCCTTCCCGGCGAACGCCTGATGTCCGGAAACAGCGAAGGCGAACCGCTCCCTGAGAGCCGTGGCGAGCTGCCGCCGGTGGTCCGCCGCACCGAGTTCGTCGCTTTCGCGCTCGCGGGCCTGCTGCTGATTGCGGTCGTCACCGTGCTCTATGTCGGAAGGGCGTTCTTCCTGCCCGTGGTGATGGCCTTCGTCACCGGCACCATGCTGTCGCCGGCGGCGAACTTCCTGGAGCGGTACAAGGTGCCGCGGGGGCTCGGTGCTGTCCTGATCGTGATCGCGGGGACGACAGTGGTCGCCTTCGTCGTCGCCCTGATCGCTTCACCCGTGATGGAGTGGAGCACGCGCCTGCCGGAGCTCGGCGCCCAATTGAGGGATAAGCTGCACGTATTCAACCGGCCGCTGGCGCTGTGGCGAGAGCTGCAGGGCATGATCGGCGGCTCGGAGGGCTTCCCCAGCATTGAGATGCCCAAGGTCGAATGGGTGCAACCCACGCTGGAATTCCTCTCGCCGACCTTTACCGAATTTCTGCTCTTCTTCGTCACCCTCATTCTGTTCATCGCGAGCTGGCGCGACCTGCGGCGAGCCATGATCATGACGTTCAGCGATCGCGACGCGCGCCTGCGCACCCTTCGCATTCTCAACGAGATCGAGGTTCATCTCGGCAACTACCTCCTGACCGTCACCCTGATCAATGTGGGCGTCGGCATCGGCACCGGCCTTATCTGCGCGCTCACCGGCATGCCCAATCCGGCCGGGCTCGGCGCGCTGGCGGCAACGCTCAATTTCATCCCGATCATCGGGCCGGTCGCGATGTTCGTGGTGCTGGTCGTGGTAGGGCTGGTCGCCTTCCCCACCATCGGCGGCGGTCTCATGGCCGCGCTCGCCTTCGGCGGGCTCACCTTCCTGGAGGGGCACTTCATCACACCGACCATTATCGGCCGGCGACTGGCGCTGAATGCACTTGCGGTCCTGCTTGCGCTGGCCTTCTGGACCTGGATGTGGGGCCCCATGGGCGCGTTCCTGTCATCACCGCTTCTGATCATGGCCCTGATTCTCAAGGAGCATCTGATGCCGACGGACGCGCCGCATCTGCCGCAGGCCTGACTGGTTTCCGTGACGGAACTTCCCTGACGACGAAACGTTCTCCGGCTATCTCAGCCGTCAACAGTTTGGAGCTCCCGATGTCCACGCCCAATGCCGAAGCCGGGATGAAAGACTGGACCGACAAAGCCACCCGAGAACGTCTCGAGAAGGATGTAGCAGCCGTGAAAAGCGATATCGCCGCCCTCACCGACCAGATCACCGACGCGCTCAATACTTTCGCCAACTCCACCGGCAAGCAGGCTCGCCGCGGCTATCGCCAGGCGCGCGAAAACGTGGATTCCGCGATGGACGACATGTCCGAGCGCGGCAGCGCGATGATGGAAGCTGCACAAGACGCCTACGGCTCGATCGAGGAGACGCTGGAAGAGGCGATCACGCAGCGACCGCTCGCGACCGTCGGACTGGCGCTCGGCATCGGCTTCCTGATCGGCGTCGCCTGGCGCCGGTAAGGTTGCGGAACGGATGCTACGGCGGCGCTGCCGCGCCGCCGATGTCGGCTTGTGACGTTTCGGCTTGTGGGGGACTTGAGGAGCAAGGCCATGTTTCAGCGCATCATCGACGGGATCAGTGCATCCACCGGCACGACAATTCGGCTGACCTCCCTTGCCGCAGGCGCGGCCTTCGCGCTGCTGGTGACGACAGGCTTCCTTTGTGCCGCCGCCTTCATCTCGGTCCTGGAGGCATATGGCCCGGTGCAGGCCTGCCTGGCCGGCGCGGGCATCTTCTTCCTGCTGACCCTGGCGGCGGCGGGCTCCTATTGGGGCTACAAGCGCGAGGTGCAGAAGCGTGCCCGGATCGCGGCCGAGCGCGCCGCGAAGTCGGCCGCGCAGAGCATGCTGGCGGATCCGATGCTCCTCGCCACCGGACTCCAGATCGTTCGCGCCATCGGCATGAAGCGGCTGTTGCCGATCCTGGCGATCGGCGGCGTCGCCCTCGGCATCCTGGCAAGCCGCGCCGGTGTGTCCGACGAGGTGTCGGCTGAACCTGCCGAGTAGCGGTCGGAGCCGGTCAGAAAATTTCGTCGTAAGTCCTGCGAGCGCATCTATCGGCATTCGATAGAGGCCACGCCGCGCAATTTTGCGCCAGCCGGTGCAAACCGGTCCTGCTCACGCAAACGCTACTCGGATAGGCAGGAGGTTGCCGGTAAAAGCATCATCCTGATTCCAAAAGCTATTTTACTCAATGAAACCGTCCGTCAAGGCGAACCTCGCCGCATTCCATCACGACGCCAGGCTGTATTTGACACTCGGCATCGCCAACTGGTCGGTCTTCGTCGACCACATTCCGAACAACGTCGTCAATCTGCTGACGCTGCGCAACTTCGGCTTCAGCGGCGCGGCGGATTTGTTCGTGTTCGTGGTGGGCTATGGCGTCGCCATCATCCACGGCAGGATGGCGCTGGAGCGCGGCTACGTGGTCGCGGCGACGCGAATCTTTCGCCGCGTCTGGCGGCTCTACGCCGCCTATGTCGTGCTGTTCGTGATCTATATCGACGCCATCGCCTATGTCGCCTCGCAATCGATGGCGCCGGAGATCATCCACCAATACAACATCTCGGGGATTCTCGAGCACCCGCTGCGTATCCTGATTCGCGGCCTCGTGCTCCAGGAGGAGCCGCTGAACCTCGACCTTCTGCAGCTGATGATTCCTCTGATGGCCTTCTTTCCGTTCGCGCTGTGGGGTCTGTTGCGACGGCCGAACGTGACGCTTGCGGCATCGGTCGCGCTGTATCTTGCCGCACGCTGGTTCGAGTGGAATTTTCGGATCTCTCCCGACCAGGAGTGGACCTTCAATCCGTTCTGCTGGCAGATGCTGATGGTGCTGGGCGGCTGGTTTGCCGTCACCGGCGCACCGGCACGGGCGCTGCGCAACCTTCCCTGGCTGCGGCTACTCGCAGGGAGCTATCTCGTTTTCGCGATGGCGGTCACCCTGTTGCGCCATTCGCCGGAACTGTCCGCCTATCTGCCCGGCCTGCTCCTCGAGGGCATCGCGCCGACCGACAAGGAGAATCTCGCGCCTTATCGCGTGGTTCACTTCCTCGCGCTCGCCTTGCTCGCGACCCATCTGGTTCCAGCCGATCACCCCGGCCTGCGATTGAGGCCGCTTCAGGCGGTCATACGATGCGGCGAGGAATGGCTCGCCGTGTTCTGCGTCGGCGTGTTCCTGTCCTTTGCCGGCCATCTCATCCTGATCACCGGCCCCAATCTGGTGGCGATGCAAATCGTGGTGAGCATCATCGGCTTCGCCGCGATGACCGCCGTCGCCTACTACGTCGCCTGGTCGAAGCGGCAGGACATGCCTGCCGCCCTGAGGCAGCAGGCCTAAAGCATGATCCGGAAAAGTGCGTAGCGGTTTTCCGACAAGACCATGCTTAAACGACGACCTGAAGCGCGATGCCGATTCGTCCTGATTGCATCGGGCTTTGGTCGCAAAACCGTGCGATTCTGCTAGGCCGAAGGCCATGGCTGCGCTATGCCGAAAGTCTGCGTGAGGAGACCGGGCGTGGCGAGGGGGAAAGGCGGGGGTGACGAGGCTGACAGCGCGCCCCGGCGCGGCCGGCCGAGGTCAATCGAGACCAGCAACGCCATTCTCGAGAGCGCCTATGCGCTGATGGCCTCCACCGGCCTTGCCGCCACCACCATCGACGCGGTCGCGCGCCATTCCAGCGTCTCCAAGATGACGATCTACAAATGGTGGCCGTCCCGCGAGGCGCTTTTGATCGACGCCTTTCTCCACCACGCCGCGCAGATGCTGCCGCTGCCGCCGGCGAGTTCCGGCAGCCCCGCGGCGCGCGCGCGCCGCCATGCCGCGGCCTATGCCGAAGCGCTCCAGGGCGAGTTCGGCAAGGTCCAGCTCGCCGTCATCTCCGAATGCATCTCGAAGACCGGCTCGGCGGAGCTGTTCTACGCGCGCTATCTGCAATTCCGCCGCGACGCGCTCGTCGAGATGATCGCCGCGGGCCAGCAGGATGGCAGCATTCTGGCTGAGGGGCTTCCTGAGGATCTCTACGATGCGATCTATGGCGGCCTGTTCTATCGCTACGTCTTCGGCATCACGCCGGTCACCCCGGCCTACGCGCGCAACCTCGTCGATCTCGTGTTGCGGCCGAAGGGTTAGCTGCGCACGGGCCTGACCGGCGCCGAGATCTTGTCCGTGCGGTCGCGCTCGGTCATGTCGACCACCGTCTCCATCGGCGCGGTCAATTCATAGACGTAGGAGACGTCGGTGAAGAAGCGCTTGGCGGTGCCCCCTAGCGCCTCGGGCGCGACGCGGTCGAGCAGGATCAGGCCGAAATCGGAATCCGGCCGACGCGTCGCCTCGCTGGTGTTGAACTCCTCCCAGCGGAAATGGAAGACCTCGTTGCCCTCCTCTCCCGTCACCGTCCAGTTGGCGGTGATGTGCGGATGCTTTCCAACCAGCGACAGGCCCTCGTCGGAATGCGAGGCGAGCTCGAAGAACAGCAGCGACAGGCTTTGCGCCGCGCGTGCGCTGACCGCGATATCAGGACCGGTGACGGCGATGCGGTCGGCATGCGGGATGGCGCGCGCCTCGAACAGGCCCTTCAGCTTGACGCCCTGCCACTGGCTCTCGCTGAGCAGCGAGACCACGTTGGACATGGCGTGGATGCGCCCGATCAGCAGCTCGCGCGCGATGTCGATGTCCGAACCGTGGCGCAAGGTGCGCGTCACGATCGACTGGATCACCGCCAGGATGTTCTTGACGCGGTGGTTGAGCTCGTCGATGACCGCAGTCAACCGGCGCTCGAACCCGATCCTGACCTGTATCTCCCGGCTGAGTCGCAGATTGTTGTAGGCGACATAGCCGAACAGGCCGCACACCATTGCCGTGATCGCAAAGCCGATCGCCGCGACGATGATGGCGGTCTGCTCGGCGCGACGCGCCGAGTTGGTTTTCGCATAATAGCTGAGCTGCCAGTCACGGCCGCCGAAGCTCACCGTGCGCGTCGCCGACGGCGCCGGGCCGTCCACTGCAACCCTGCGCGTCGAGACCACGCCCTGGTCGTTGGCGATGAGCTCGCCGCCTTCCTTGCGCGGATCCCTGAGCGCGACCGCGAACAACGACATGTCGTCATTGGTCAGCATCAGCGAGGCGAGCTCGTAGGAAAATGTGACAAACCCGGCCGGCTCCGTTGCTCCCTCGGGAATGACGGGCGCAGCCACGATGATGCCGATCGCGCCGTCCCCGCGGATCAACGGCACCGGGTCCGAGGCAACCGACCTCTTCTCGGCGCGCGCACGCGTCAGCATGGCACTGCGAACCGGATCCTGATCGTAGCTGCGGCCAGGCAGCGTCTTGGTCTCGTTGCTGCGTGGCTCGAGGTCCATCAGCACGTCGATCGGCTGAGTGATCTCGGCCGGATTGATCGGCTTGTCGTCATAGGACCGAATCTGCGGATTTGGGAAGCCGGCGCCGGCGATGGCGGCCTGCGCCGCCGCGAGCTCGTTCGGCTTCAGCCGGGCGATCCAGCCGGCCACCACGAAATCGGTCTTGAAGGCGTAGATCGCCGAGCGCAGCGGCTCCAGCATGTTCGGCTTGATCACGGATGGCGTGCGGAACAGGCCTGAGGCGACACGCGCGAGCAGCTCCCGCTCGGTGAGGCGGTCCTGAACCAGGCTCGCATGAACGTCGATCGCGCGCGCGAGCGCAATCCGATCCAGCGCCAGCTCCTGGTCATGGACGCGATAGGCTGCAAGCCCGGAGAGCAAGGCCCCGAGCAAAGCGATGAAGCCGATGATGAAACCGAGCCTGACCACGCGATTACTCAGGCGAAAGCAGGAGGTCGGCAATAAACACGGAGCATATGAACGCCGCTCGAACGGCCGTCTGCCGAAACAGGGTAGACCCCAGTGGCGGAGATAATGGAGGAGGAGGCATCAGTACGCAACTTGGGTCGCCTGAAAAGCTTAATCCGCCCGGCCGATGGTCTGGCAGGGATGGATCTGCCCCCGGGCGCCGGAGGTAGTTAATCGCCGTGTCCGAAATTTGTTCCGCGGTTACGGCGCTGCCCAAACGTTAACGACGGGGAAATGCCTGCGCCAAGTGGTCGCGTCCCGTCAGCCCGGCCGTTTCAGGCCGCCTTTGGCTTCGATGAAGCCGACGATTCGGTCGAGCCCCTCGCTTTTCTTCAGGTTGGTCATGACGAAAGGACGCTCGCCGCGCATGCGCCTCGCGTCCGTCTCCATCTTCTCCAGGGAGGCGCCCACATGGGGCGCGAGGTCGGTCTTGTTGATGACCAGGAGGTCGGACCGGGTGATGCCGGGGCCGCCCTTGGACGGGATCTTGTCGCCGGCGGCGACGTCGATGACGTAGATGGTGAGGTCGGCCAGCTCCGGGGAAAAAGTGGCAGCGAGATTGTCACCGCCGGACTCGATCAGCACGAGATCAAGTCCGGGAAACTTGGCGCGCATGTCCGCGACCGCGGCGAGGTTCATCGAGGCATCCTCGCGGATCGCGGTGTGCGGGCAACCGCCGGTCTCGACGCCGGCGATGCGATCCGGCGTCAGCGACCCCGACCGCACGAGGAACTCCGCATCCCATTTGGTGTAGATGTCGTTGGTGATCGCCGCAATGTCATAGCGCTCGCGCATGGTCTTGCAGAGCAGGTCCATCAGCGCGGTCTTGCCCGACCCGACCGGGCCGCCGACGCCGACGCGCAAGGGGCCGTGAGATTTCGACATGTGATTCGCTCTCTCTCGATTGGTTGAAGCCGCGCCGGTCACGAGCGAAACAGCCGCGTGTACTGCGTCTCGTGCCGCAGGCTGGCGAGATCGGCCCGGAACGTCGCGCTGCCGAGATCGTCCAATGCCGCATTCAGCGCACGATTGGCGGTCGCGGCGACGGCGGCTTCCAGCCTTGCCAGCACACGCTGGCTATCGGTCTGGCCGAGCGGAATGAGCCGGCTGGCCGCCGAGATCCAGTTCGAGACCAGCGCATGCAGGAAGGCGTGCAACGTCGGCGCCAGCGGCACGGCGTGCTGAGCTGCGACGACACCGACGGCGACCGGATAGACCGGTGGCGTGCTGCATGCCGCAATCACGGCATCCAGTCCGTCGGCATTCCAGGCGGCGCGGGCGATGTCGATGAAGGCGCGCCCCTGCGAGGCCGTCTCCAGCTGCCGCTCGCGCGACGGCACGAAGGCGGCGGCGAGTTCGGCGATCTCGTTCAAAGCGGTGGTCTCGCCCGCTTCCGCGGCGCGATAGGCGTGGACCAGAAACGTCGCGTCACAAAAGCCGGAGCCGTCGCCGAGCATCGCATCGAGCCAATCCGCCAGCGAGGCGGCGTCGGTGATGTCGCCCGCCTCGACGGCCCATTCGAGGCCGCTGGAATAAGAGAATCCGCCGACCGGGAACGCCGGCGACAGCCAGGTCATCAGCCGGTACAGCGCCGCCGCCTCGCCTTCGGCAAGGGCACCGGCGCCGACCGGCTCATTTGTGGTCATGAGCATGCTTGTGGCCGTGGTGATGGTCGGGGTGGTCGCAGTGCTCATCGTGGTGATGGTGGTGACCGTGGCCATGATCATGCGCGGCATGATCATGATCGTGGTGGCCGTGATCATGGTGATGATGGCCGTGGTCGTGATGCGCATGGTCGTCGTGTCCATGCGCGTGGCCCGCATCGGCATAGGCCCCGCCTTCGGGATCGAACGGCGCCTCGATCTCGATCACGCGCGCGCCGAGGCCCTTCACCATGGCCTCGATGACGTGGTCGCGGCGGATGCGCAGGGCCTTGGCCATGATCTGCGTCGGCAGATGGCGATTGCCGAGATGCCAGCCGACGCGGACGAGATGGTGCGGATCGCGGCCGCGGATCTCCAGCAGCGGCTCGGGCGCCGCGACCACTTCGATCAGCCGGCCGTCCTCCAGCACCAGCGCGTCGCCGCCGCGCAGCGCGACGGCATGCTCCAGGTCGAGCAGGAATTCGAGCCCCCGCGTGCCGGTCATCGCCATGCGGCGGCGGTGCCGATCGTCGAAATCGAGCACGACCGTATCCGCTGGCGCTTCCGTGAAGCGGTGCTGTCCCCTGACCTGCGTCGCCCGGATCATGCGTCCTACCTCTTTACCGTGTCTCGACCTTCTCGGGGGTGATCACTTCGATCTTCGGCGGCGCCGTGAAGCACTTCACCGCGACGCGGCCGAACGTCTTCATGTGCTCCATGCCCCGATGCGGCACCAGAGCCTCGGCGTTTTCCCACTGCTCGACGAACACCATCTTGCTGGGATCGGTGACGCTTTCATGCAGATCATAGGCGATATTGCCGGGCTCCTTCCGCGTCTCCTTGATGCAGGCGGTGGCCGCTGCAATGAATTCGGCGCGCGTTTCGGGCTTGATGGTCAAAGTGGCAACGACGTAGATCACGAGAAATCCTCCCGGCTTTTCTTCTGAAGGTTAAGATACCAGGCGGGACATTAGACCAGGCGGGACCGAACGCAAAACCGCAAAAAGCCGTCCCCGGACACGCGGCCAGACTTCCCTCCCTGGACATGCGTTGAGGCGCTATTTCAGTACATGAAATACCGCTGCGCCATCGGCAGCACCTCAGCGGGCGGGCAGGTCAGCAGTTCGCCGTCGGCGCGCACCTCGTAGGTCTCCGGATCGACCTCGATGTTGGGCGTGGCATCGTTGTGGATCATGCTCTTCTTGGAGATTCTGCCGCGGGTGTTCTGGACGGCATAGAGCTTCTTGTCGATGCCGAGCTTGCGCGCGAGGCCGCCGGTGACGGCAGCCTTCGAGGTGAAGACGACGGAGGACGCCGTGAGCGCCTTGCCGAAGGCGCCGAACATCGGCTGGTAGTGCACCGGTTGCGGCGTCGGGATCGAGGCATTGGGATCGCCCATGGGCGCGGCGACGATCGTGCCTCCCTTGACGATGCAATCCGGCTTGACGCCGAAGAACGCCGGCGACCACAGCACGAGATCGGCCAGCTTGCCCTTCTCGACCGAGCCGATCAGCTTCGACACGCCATGCGCGATCGCGGGATTGATCGTGTATTTGGCGATGTAGCGCTTGACGCGGAAATTGTCGTTGTCCTTGCCCTTGTCCTGCGGCAGCGAGCCGCGCTGCTTCTTCATCTTGTCGGCGGTCTGCCAGGTCCGGATGATGACCTCGCCGAGGCGGCCCATGGCCTGCGAGTCCGAGGACATCATCGAGAGCGCGCCGAGGTCGTGCAGGATGTCTTCGGCCGCAATCGTCTCCTTGCGGATGCGGCTTTCGGCGAACGCCAGATCTTCCGCGATCGAGGGATCGAGGTGGTGGCACACCATCAGCATGTCCAGATGCTCGTCGATGGTGTTGCGGGTGAAGGGCCGCGTCGGGTTGGTCGAGGACGGCAGCACGTTCTTCAGGCCGGCGATTTTGATGATGTCGGGGGCGTGACCGCCGCCGGCGCCTTCGGTGTGGAAGGCGTGAATGGTGCGGCCCTTGAACGCCTTGACCGTGTCCTCGACGAAGCCGGATTCATTCAGCGTATCGGTGTGGATCATCACCTGGATGTCGTGATCGTCGGCGACCGCCAGGCAATTGTCGATCGCGGCAGGCGTGGTGCCCCAGTCCTCGTGCAGCTTCAGCGCGCAGGCGCCGGCCTTGATCATCTCGACCAGCGCGGCAGGGCGCGAGGCGTTGCCCTTGCCGGAGATGCCGAGATTGACCGGGAAGGCATCGAACGACTGGATCATCCGCGCGATGTGCCACGGGCCGGGCGTGCAGGTGGTGGCGAAGGTGCCGTGCGAAGGGCCCGTGCCGCCACCCAGCATCGAGGTGACGCCACTCATCAGCGCGTGCTCGATCTGCTGCGGGCAGATGAAATGAATGTGGCTGTCGAAGCCGCCGGCGGTGAGGATCTTTCCTTCGCCCGCGATGACATCGGTGCCGGGACCGATGACGATGGTGACGCCCGGCTGGATGTCGGGATTGCCGGCCTTGCCGATCCCGGAGATCATGCCGTCCTTGATCGCGACGTCGGCCTTGACGATGCCCCAGTGATCGACGATCAGCGCATTGGTGATGACGGTGTCGGCCGCACCCTGCCTGTTGGTGACTTGCGATTGCCCCATGCCGTCGCGGATCACCTTGCCGCCGCCGAACTTCACCTCCTCGCCATAGGTGGTGAAATCCTTCTCGACCTCGATGATGAGGTCGGTGTCGGCCAGTCGCACCTTGTCGCCGGTGGTCGGGCCGAACATGTCGGCGTAGACGGAACGCTTTATCTTGACGGACATCACGAGCCCCGCTTGCGTTGGAATGTCTGGTGGGTCATAGCAGCGCCCTTGCTGCTTTCACGGCATCATCGAATCTTTCGTCGAGCCACGCATTGCCTCCGCGGCAACCCGCCACGACCTGCGTGGCCCACTCGATGTAGTCGGCGAGATCCTGGCGTTCCTCGGCATTCGGGTCGGTTTGAATGCGCGCGCCCGTATTGCTGATCTTGTCGGCGATCTTGATCAGCTTGGCGCCATCGGATTTCTTCGGAGCGTCCAGCACCTGAAGCCGACGCCGCTCAGCCTTCGGCAGGCTCATGTCGTCGGTGCACTCGGTGACGAGCGAGGCGATACGCTCCGAAAATCTCTGCGCGAGTTCCTCACGCGTGGTGTCGGTATCCTCAATGCAATCATGCAGCCAGCCGGCAGCGACGAGCTCGGCGTCGGCACCTTCAGTCGCGGTCGCAAGCAGGTTCGCGACCTCGGCGAGATGATTGATATACGGCTCATTGCCGCGCCCCTTGCGCGCCATGCCGTTGTGGCGGTGCGCGGCGAGGTCGGCAGCTTCGGAGATGAGGCGGATGGCAGGCAGCATGGCTGTCACAGCACTCCTCGACGACAACATCCGCGATCGACGCAGCCTCGCAAGGCTACTCCCGTCGGAGTTTGTAGCTCACCCCTCTCCCCAACCCTCCCCCGCAAGGCAGGGCGATCGCATGTGGTGTGCACGATGCGGCGGCATCGGCGCTGGGCTCCCTCTCCCGCTTGCGGGGGAGGGCTGGGGTGGGGGTATCTCCGCGTCGGGATTGCCAGGGATTGAGGAGAATGTCCCTGCGTGGCGAGAGCCCTCACCCGCCGCGCTCTGCGAGCGCGTCGGCCTCTCCCGCAAGCGGGAGAAGCGGAGCAAGCCCGCAGACAGTCCTCGTGAAATCCACATGCGTTTACCCTCCCCCGCAAGGGGGGAGGGAGCCTGACCGGCGTGCTCACCTCACTGTCGATCACTGCACTCGCCTCAACCGTGCCGCGCCGCGCTCGTTCCTCCGGATGTCACAGCTTCCCCATCACGTCGCCGCGGAAACCGTAGATCGTCTTCTTGCCGGCCATGGCGACGAGCTGGACGTCGCGGGTCTGGCCGGGCTCGAAGCGGACGGCGGTGCCGGCGGCAATGTCGAGGCGCATGCCGCGAGCCTTCTTGCGGTCGAATTTCAGGGCCGGGTTGGTCTCGAAGAAATGGTAGTGCGAGCCGACCTGGATCGGGCGGTCGCCGGTGTTGGCCACCGTCAGCGTCACGGTCTTGCGCCCGGCATTCAGCTCGATCTCGCCGTCCTGGATGAAAAGTTCGCCGGGAATCATGTGCTGCCTCGTCTTGCTCCGCTGCGTCATGGCCGGGCTTGTCCCGGCCATCCACGTGGGGCCGCTTGGTTGACAGTCGTGGATGCCCGGGACAAGCCTGGGCATGACGATGTTGATACAGTTTCGCGCTTCAACGGATCGGCTCGTGCACGGTGACGAGCTTCGTTCCGTCAGGGAATGTCGCCTCGACCTGGATGTCGTGGATCATCTCGGGAATCCCCGGCATCACCTGGTCGCGGGTCAGGACCTGCGCGCCGGATTGCATCAGCTCGGCAACGGTACGACCGTCGCGCGCGCCCTCGAGGATGAAATCGGAGATGATCGCGATCGCCTCAGGATGGTTGAGCTTGACGCCGCGGTCCAGCCTGCGGCGCGCCACGATCGCCGCCATCGAGATCAGAAGCTTGTCCTTTTCGCGGGGAGACAGGTTCATGCGACATCTCTTCCGTTCAACACGTCAATTCAACCACTCAATTCAGCCAGAGCCGCGGCAGGGCGACGCCAGTGCGCGCCAGCACGGCCATCATGTCGGCGCGCAAACGCGCCGCATCTTGGGCACAGAACCGCGCCATTGCAAAGCCATTCCAGGCGGATATCCCGACCTCGCCGGAGAACGACTCCGATGCCATGCGGATGCGCTCGACCAGTGCCTCATCGCCGGGCACGATCAGGGCCGTGCCGATCGCCGCGCCACCCTTGGCGACCGCGGATCGCGCGAGCTTTGCGCCGATATCGCCGCCGAGCCTGACCGTTTCGGCGAAGACCAGCCTGCCGCCGCGGCGCATCCGCCAGCGGTCGACGAATTCGCCCTGCTCCATCCGCTCGCCCATGGCGGTGCGGCCGAACACGACGATCTCGCAAAGCAGGAGCGAGGCGTTCTCGTCGAGCGCGATGTCGAAGCGGCGGTGAACCCGGGCGCGATCGAACAGGATCGTCTCCTGAGGCAGCCAGGCAAGACGCGCACCCGCGCCGGCCTTCAGGGCGATGTTGAGCTGCGCCGCCGAGCCCGGCGCGCGATAGACCTTTTCAGCCGCCGCCGTCGTCAGTGTCAGCCGCGAGCTCTCCGCCACCGATATCTCGATGTCGAAGCGATCACCGCCGGCAACGCCGCCGGCGGTATTGACGAACACGCCGGAGAGGCCCTCGTCTTCGGGCGAGGGAAAGCGCACGCGGAGCGAACCGGATTCATGCAAGGCCCCGCGGCGCGTCACACCGTCACGAGCGTGCACGTCGAACCTGACAGCGCCACGGGCGCGGTTGGCCTCGAACACCGAATTCGTCGCTAAAGCGTCGCTGCGCATCCGTCTCCCCAGCCGGCCGCGGCAGGATTTCTTGGCTTATTGGCCCCTGACTTACAGCGCCATCTGGCGGCTGATCTCGCCGGGATCCAGGTTGGCGCGATCGCAGGTGAACTTCACCGCGCCGCGATCCATCACCGCGAAACTGTCGCCGAGTTCGCAGGCAAAGTCGAGATATTGTTCGACCAGCACGATGGCGATGTTGCCGAGGTTGCGCAGGTAGGAGATGGCGCGACCGATGTCCTTGATGATCGAGGGCTGGATGCCCTCGGTCGGCTCATCCAGCAGGAGCAGCTTCGGCCGCATCACCAGGGCGCGGCCGATGGCGAGCTGCTGCTGCTGGCCGCCGGAGAGGTCGCCGCCGCGCCGGCCGAGCATGGATTGCAGTACCGGAAACAACGAGAAGACGTCGTCCGGGATATGCCTGTCCTCGCGCTTGAGCGGCCCGAAGCCGGTCTTGAGGTTTTCCTCGACCGTCAGCAGCGGAAAGATCTCGCGGCCCTGCGGCACGAAACCGATGCCCTTGCGCGCACGCTCATAGGGCTTCAGACCCGTGATGTCGCTGCCATCGAACACGATCGCACCCGAGGAGATCGGATACTGCCCGACCATGGCACGCAAGAGAGACGTCTTGCCGACGCCGTTGCGCCCGAGCACGCAAGTCACCTTGCCCGGCTCGGCCGAGATCGAGACGCCGCGCAGCGCCTGCGCCGCGCCGTAGAACAGGTTGATGTCCTTGACCTCAAGCATGGCTCAGCGTCCCAGATAGACTTCGATGACCCGCTCGTTGGACGAGACCTGGTCGATGGTTCCTTCCGCGAGCACGGTGCCTTCGTGCAGGCACGTGACCTTGACGCCGAGCTCGCGCACGAAGGTCATGTCGTGTTCGACCACCATGACCGTGTGGGTCTTGTTGATCTCCTTGAGCAACTCGGCGGTGAGATGCGTCTCGACGTCGGTCATGCCGGCGACAGGCTCGTCGACGAGGAGCAGCTTGGGATCCTGCGCCAGCAGCATGCCGATCTCGAGCCACTGCTTCTGGCCGTGGCTGAGGCTGCCGGCAAGGCGGTTGCGGGCCTCGGTGAGGCGGATCGTCTCCAGCACCTTGTCGATGCGCTCGGCTTCCGCCTTGCTGCCGCGCCAGAACAGCGTCGCCTTGACGCTGTGGTCGACATTGAGCGCGAGCAGCAGGTTGTCCTGCACGGTCTGGCTCTCGAACACGGTCGGCTTCTGGAATTTCCGGCCGATGCCGAGCTCGGCAATGCGCGTCTCGTCGAGCCGGGTCAGGTCGGTGACGCCGTCGAACAGCACGGTGCCCTCGTCGGGCTTGGTCTTGCCGGTGATGATGTCCATCATCGTGGTCTTGCCGGCGCCGTTCGGGCCGATGATGGCGCGCATCTCGCCGGGCTCGAGCGTCAGCGAGAGATTGTTGATGGCGTGGAAGCCGTCGAACGAGACGTGCACCCCGTCCAGATAGAGCATCGCGGAAGTCGCGCGGGTATCCATGACATTCATCGCGCTACTCCGCCATCTTGGGTTCGGTGACGCCGTCCTCGGCCGCCACGCTCACGGAGGTCGCGGCGGTGCGTTTTTCCTTCGACGAGTCCCACCAGGCGTTGAAAGTGCCGACGATGCCCTTCGGCAGCAGCAGCGTCACCAGGATGAACAGCGCGCCCAGCATGAACAGCCAGTACGGCGCCAGCATGCCGGACGTGAAGAACGTTTTTGCATAGTTGACGACGACGGCGCCCAGCGCGGCGCCGACCAGCGTGCCGCGGCCGCCGACCGCGACCCAGATCACCGCCTCGATCGAGTTGCCCGGCGCGAACTCGCTCGGATTGATGATGCCGACCTGCGGCACGTAGAGCGCACCGGCAACGCCGGCCATGCAGGCCGAGACCGTGAACACGAACAGCTTGTAGGATTCGACGCGGTAGCCGAGGAAGCGGGTCCGCGATTCCGCGTCGCGCACCGCGATCAGCACCTTGCCGAGCTTGGACGAGACGATGGCGCGGCAGATCAGGAAGCCCACAATCAGCGCCAGGCAGCTCAGCGCGAACAGCGCCGCACGGGTGCCCTCCGCCTGCACGTTGAAGCCCAGAATGTCCTTGAAATCGGTGAGGCCGTTATTGCCGCCAAAGCCGAAATCGTTGCGGAAGAAGGCGAGCAGCAGTGCATAGGTCATCGCCTGCGTGATGATCGACAGGTACACGCCGGTGACGCGGGAGCGGAACGCGAGCCAGCCGAAGCAGAAGGCGAGCAGGCCGGGCACGACCAGCACCATCAGCGCGGCGAACCAGAACATGTCGAAGCCGTACCAGTACCACGGCAGCTTCTCCCAGTTCAGGAACACCATGAAATCGGGCAGGACCGGATTGCCGTAGACGCCGCGGGTGCCGATCTGCCGCATCAGGTACATGCCCATGGCGTAGCCACCGAGCGCGAAGAAGGCGCCGTGACCGAGCGAGAGGATGCCGCAATAGCCCCAGATCAGGTCGATCGAGAGCGCCAGAATGGCGTAGCAGACATATTTGCCCCAGAGCGCGACGAGATAGGTCGGCACTTGCAGGAACGAGCCCGCGGGCAGCAGCAGGTTGGAGAGCGGGATGAGGATGCCGCAGGCCGCGACGACGGCGAGGAAGATCGTCGCGCTGCGGTCCAGCGATCGCGTCAGCATGTGAGGGGTCATGCTTCCACCGCGCGGCCCTTGAGCGCGAACAGGCCGCGCGGCCGCTTTTGAATGAACAGGATGATGAGGACCAGGATCGCGATCTTGCCGAGCACGGCGCCGGCGACCGGCTCCAGGAACTTGTTGGCGATGCCGAGCGTGAAGGCGCCGACCAGCGTGCCCCAGAGATTGCCGACCCCGCCGAACACCACGACCATGAAGCTGTCGATGATGTAGCTCTGGCCGAGATTGGGGCTGACATTGTCGATCTGCGACAGCGCGACGCCGGCGATGCCGGCGATTCCCGAGCCGAGGCCGAAGGTCAGCGCATCGACGCGCGAGGTGGCAATGCCCATCGAGGCCGCCATGCGCCGGTTCTGCGTCACCGCGCGCATCTCGAGGCCGAGCGCCGTGTAGCGCAGCATCGCGAGCAGGATCATGAACACGGCGAGCGTGAAGACGAGGATCCAGAGCCGGTTATAGGTGATGGTGATCTGGCCGAGCTCGAACGCGCCGCTCATCCAGGAGGGGTTGCCGACCTCGCGGTTGGTCGGGCCGAACATCGTCCGCACCGCCTGCTGCAGCACCAGCGACAGGCCCCAGGTGGCAAGCAGCGTCTCCAGCGGCCGGCCGTAGAGGAAGCGGATGATGCTGCGCTCGATCAAGACGCCGATGGCACCGGCGACGAGGAAGGCGAGCGGCACGGCGATCAGCAGTGAATAGTCGAACAGGCCGGGATAGCGGGTGCGGATCACCTCCTGCACCACGAAGGTGGTGTAGGCCCCGATCATCACCATCTCGCCATGCGCCATGTTGATGACGCCCATCACGCCGAAGGTGATGGCGAGTCCGATCGCCGCGAGCAGCAGCACCGAGCCGAGCGAGAGGCCGTACCAGGCATTCTGCACCATGGACCAGACCGCCAGCGAGCTCTGGATCGAGCCGATCGCGCTCGCGGCGGCCTTCGTTACCGACGCCGGCTGGTCGCCCATGCCGGTCAGCAGCGCCAGCGCGTCCTGGTCGCCGCGCGCCTTGAGGGTGGCGACGGCCTCGAGCTTTTCGACCTCGGTGGCATCGGACTTGAACAGCAGGATCGCGGCGCGGGCCTCGCCGAGCGCGGTCTTGACGGATCTGTTGGTTTCCTTGGCAAGCGCCGCATCGACCGCCTCGAGCGCAGTCTCCTCATGCGACTTGAAGACGGACTGCGCGGCCTGCAGCCGCGTTCCGACGTCCGGCGACTGAAGCGTCAGGCCGCCGAGCGCGGCGTCGACGCTGCGACGCAGGCGGTTGTTGAGGCGGACCGCGCTCGCACTGTCGGGAACGCTGGCGACGGCCGCGCCCGTCGCGGCGTCGACCGACTTGCCGTCGGCGCCGGTGACGTAAACCTTCTTGCTGTCAGGATCGGCCATGAGGCGGCCGTCCTGGAGCGCGCTGATGATGGGGAAAGCCAACGGGTTGCCGCTGCCGGCGACCACGCCGATCGCCTCTTCCGTGTCGGAAAAATCGTCATTGGCGAATTTGGCGACGGCATCCTCGAACGGACCGGCGAAGGCCGGCAGCGCGAACGCGATCAGAAACAACGAGAGTGCAAGCGAGCAGAGACGGGCGGACAAATGGGCTGGCACTGTGAATGACCCCGGCAGAAATGAGTGGAGAAGGCGGCGGGATCGCCGCCCTCTCCGATCTTGCAATGGACGTCAGATCCGGATCAGGAGCCCGAACCGAGACACTTGTTGGTCTTGGTGTTGAAGTTGCCGCACTTCTTGCCGACCCAGTCGCCGATCAGGTCCTTGGAGCCATCGAGCTCCTTCGACCAGGCATCGCCCGCGACGAGGCCCGGCGTCTTCCAAACCACATCGAACTGGCCATTCGCCTTGATCTCGCCGATGAACACCGGCTTGGTGATGTGGTGGTTCGGCAGCATCTTCGACACGCCGCCGGTCAGGTTCGGCGCCTCGATGCCGGGAAGCGCGTCGATCACCTTGTCCGGATCGGTCGACTTCACCTTCTCGACCGCCTTCACCCACATGTTGAAGCCGATCACGTGCGCTTCCATCGGGTCGTTGGTCACGCGCTTGGGGTTCTTGGTGTAGGCCTGCCAGTCCTTGATGAACTTCTCGTTCGACCCATCCTTGGTCTTGATCGATTCGAAGTAGTTCCAGGCGGCGAGATGACCGACCAGCGGCTTGGTGTCGATGCCGGCGAGTTCTTCCTCGCCCACGGAGAACGCGACGACCGGGATGTCCTTTGCCTTGATGCCCTGGTTGCCGAGTTCCTTGTAGAAGGGAACGTTGGCGTCGCCATTGATGGTCGAGACCACCGCGGTCTTCTTGCCGGCCGAGCCGAACTTCTTGATGTCGGCCACGATCGTCTGCCAGTCGGAGTGACCGAACGGCGTGTAGTTGATCATGATGTCTTCCTGGGCGACACCCTTCGACTTCAGATAGGCTTCCAGGATCTTGTTGGTCGTGCGCGGATAGACGTAGTCGGTGCCCGCGAGCACCCAGCGCTTCACCTTCTCTTCCTTCATCAGATAGTCGACGGCCGGGATCGCCTGCTGGTTCGGGGCCGCACCCGTGTAGAACACGTTGCGCTCGCTCTCCTCACCCTCGTACTGCACGGGGTAGAACAGAATGTTGTTCAGCTCCTTGAAGACCGGCAGCACCGACTTGCGCGACACCGAGGTCCAGCAGCCGAACACGACCGAGACCTTGTCCTTGGTGATCAGCTCGCGCGCCTTTTCGGCGAACAGCGGCCAGTTCGAAGCGGGGTCGACGACGACGGCTTCCAGCTTCTTGCCGAGCACGCCGCCCTTCTTGTTCTGCTCATCGATCAGGAAGAGGATGGTATCCTTCAGCGTGGTTTCGCTGATCGCCATGGTGCCGGACAGGGAGTGGAGCACGCCGACCTTGATGGTGTCGTCCGCGGCCTTCGCGCCAGTCAATGAAGCCAGACCGAGCACCAGTCCGGCGGTCGCGGCGAGCACGCCGCGGCGGCTAAATGAAGCCGCTATATCGTGAGTGGATTTGCTAAACATGAGTGTCTCATCTCCCTGACGCAGACGTGAAAATGCTACGAAACGGCCCCACGGCCGCCTGCGATTAACGGAATCGCAAGAACCATGCCATGGGCTGAGCACCCATCAACGCTTTGATGTTACTTATGAAATTGGCCGGAATCGAAGTTTGGCCATAGTCAGATTGACTAAATTATAGGCGGCCAAAATGTATGCGAAAGCGGCATGCAGGTTATTTTCTAAGCAACCCATCAGTTCTGGCTAAATTTCCGGCATCACTATTTTTGCACCGCAATCGCTATTTCGGGCGCGCCTGCCTTGAAAGCGCCCCTTCGATGTTCCATATGACCACCCAGACCTCTTGCGAATCAAGGGGTCATAGCGAGCCGCGTGTTCTTAAGCCCGTACGGGCGTCTGGCTTGCCCCATATCTCCCAAGCCCATCCGACACCCCAAACACGCAGGTGTCTTCTCGACACCTTTTTGCGCGCGCCGCGCCGAATGCGCCGGGCGCTCGCTTTTGACATGGAAAGAACCCCTCTTTTGACTTCGTTTCAGGATTTCGGCCTCGCCGAACCCATCGCGCGCGCTCTTCGTGAAGAGAATTACGTCACCCCCACCCCGATCCAGGCCCAGACCATCCCGCTGGCGCTGACCGGCCGCGACGTCGTCGGTATCGCCCAGACCGGCACCGGCAAAACCGCGTCCTTCGCGCTTCCGATCCTCCACCGGTTGCTCGAGAACCGCATCAAGCCGCAGCCCAAGACCTGCCGCGTACTCGTGCTCTCTCCGACCCGCGAGCTGTCCGGCCAGATCCTGGACAGCTTCAACGCCTATGGCCGTCACCTGCGGCTGGCGTCGACCCTCGCCATCGGCGGCGTGCCGATGGGCCGTCAGGTCCGCGCCCTGATGCAGGGCGTCGACGTTCTGGTCGCCACTCCCGGCCGCCTGCTCGACCTCGTGCAGAGCAACGGGCTGAAGCTTGGAAGCGTCGAGTTCCTCGTGCTCGACGAAGCCGACCGCATGCTCGACATGGGCTTCATCAACGATATTCGCAAAATCGTCGCCAAGCTGCCGATCAAGCGGCAGACGCTGTTCTTCTCGGCCACCATGCCCAAGGACATCGCCGAGCTCGCCGACGCCATGCTGCGCGATCCGGCCCGCGTCGCGGTGACCCCGGTCTCCTCGACCGCCGAGCGGATCAACCAGCGCATCATCCAGGTCGACTTCTCCTCCAAGCCCGCCTTCCTGACCAAGCTCCTGAAGGACGAGCCGATCAACCGCGCACTGGTTTTCACCCGCACCAAGCACGGCGCCGACAAGGTCGTGAAGACCCTTGAAAAGGCCGGCATTGCCGCGAGCGCCATCCACGGGAACAAGTCCCAGAACCATCGCGAGCGGACGCTCGCCCAGTTCCGCTCTGGCGAGATCCGCACCCTGGTGGCGACCGACATCGCCGCCCGCGGCATCGACGTCGACGGCATCACCCATGTCATCAATTTCGACCTGCCCAACGTCCCCGAGACCTACGTCCATCGCATCGGCCGCACCGCGCGCGCCGGCGCCGACGGCACCGCGATCTCGCTGGTCGCAGGCGGCGAGGAGCTCAGCTATCTCCGCGACATCGAACGGCTGATCCGCGTCGCGCTGCCGCGCGAGGACCACCGCACCGACGCCGGGCGCCGCGATGCCGGCCCCGCCCCGTCGCAGCAACGGCAGGGCCGGCCGGGCGGCCGCCCGGGCCAACGCCCGCAAGGGGCACGGCACGGTGACGGGCGGCGTGCTGACGAAAGACATGCCGACGGGCGTCACCATGGTGCCGGCAAGCAAAGTGACGGAAGGCACGGTGAAGGACGGCACGCCGAGGCGAGGCATGCTGACGGACGACCCGGCAATGGTGGCCCGAATGCTTCGAAGGGTTCTCGGCGCCGCCGCTCCGGTGGTAAGATGCATTCATCGCCCGTCGACCGTCCGGAACAACGTTCCGCGCATAGCGCCGGGACGCCTGATGGGATACAAGGCGTTGCCTTTTTGCGCCGCGAGAGTCGGCCAAACAGCCAACCGAACCGCAAACCCTATTCGCACTAGCCGTCCACGACCTGGAGAAATTCATGGCTAAGGAAGAGCTGATCCAGTTCGAAGGACTGGTCACCGAAATCCTCCCCGACGCCCGTTACCGCGTGCAACTCGACGCCGGACACGAGATCGTTGCCTATACCGCCGGCAAGATGAAGAAGAACCGCATCAAGACGCTCGCCGGCGACCGCGTGACGGTGGAGATGTCGCCGTACGACCTGGAGAAGGGCCGGCTGATTTTCCGCCACAAGGACGAACGTCCCAGCACGGCGGGCGGACCGCCCCGTCCCGGACAGCGCGGCGGCCAGTTCCGCCGCCGCTGATCGGCTGCGGCGCGCACGCGCGAGATAAAATCCCGACTTGGATCTTGATCCGCCGTTGACACCACGGCGGATCAAAAAATCGTGCACGTCCCGATTGTTTCGAATCCCCGTTTCCGATAAAATGAATTAATCGATTTTCGGCCGGACGACATTGGCATCCACCGGTACAGCCGGTTCAGACACCCTGACGACCCTTCCAGAAATTCGATCTAAACTTGCCCGCGTGAGCGGGCTCCGACATTGTGTTTATCTGAGAAGGACTACCCCATGAGCATGGGAACCGTGAAGTGGTTTAACGCGACCAAGGGCTTCGGCTTCATCCAGCCCGACGACGGCGGCCAGGACGTGTTCGTTCACATCAGCGCCGTGGAGCGCGCCGGTCTCGGCTCGCTGCGCGAAGGCCAGAAGATCTCCTACGAGATCGTGGCCGACCGCCGCTCCGGCAAGTCGGCGGCGGACAACCTCCGCGCCGCGGGCTGAGCCCACCGGGCTCTTGGCCCGACCGGCCCGAGCCAGAGGAAACAAGAAGGCCGTGCGTCGCGCACGGCCTTTTATTCTACGGCATGATCCGGAAAAGTGTGCAGCGCTTTTCCGAAATGATCATGCTCGAACAATAACCCAGAGCGCGCCGACCATTCATCCTGATCGCATCGCGCTTTAGTTGGGTTTGGCGCTGCCGCTGGCACTGTTGCTCAGCGAACCGGCCTGGCTCATCGTGTTGTTGAAGTAGGCGTCGCTGTCGCCGAGCGTCACGCGACGCTGGCAAAGCGGTACGCAGCTGTAGGACTCGCGCTCGATCCCACGATAGACGGTGACGAGCCGGTCGCTCGGACCTTCAACCTGGATCTGGCGGTCGACCAGGATCTCGCCGCCCCGGTCGAGCGCGATGAAGTTGGTGGCACCATAGCCCTTTCCGGTCACGACGATCATGCCGCCCGGCTGGAGCGTGACGTCGGCGATCAGGGGATTGCCGACCACGATGGTTGCCACCTTGCCGGGCAGCCGTACCAGCTTGGCCTGATCGACATTGACGGCGATCGTGTCGGCGGTGGACTCGGCAAGGCCGGCGGCCGGCCATGCCAGCGCCGCAGCGGCAACCAGAAGACACACGCGCGCATGACGGCGCAGCAATTCCTTACGCATACTCTTACCCCCGGGACGTCACAAACCGGCAGAAGCGACCAGATAACAGCGGAGCCGGCGCCCGACCCGGCCAACCTGCCTTTAATTCATGAACGTTCCGCAAACTCGCCGGCTATTGTTTGAACGGATAGGAGAGTTGGCCCCAGATCTCCTTCGGCATGGTCGCTTCGTCCTTGCCGTAGTCCTGCGGCAGCTTCCCCTCCGGCATGCGGAAGGTGCCGAACAGCACGTCCCAGATCGGAAACGTCCCCGCGAAATTGGTGTCGCCGCCCTCTTCGAGCGAGGTGTGGTGCCAACGGTGGAATACCGGCGTCGCCAGCACGTATTTGAACGGTCCGAAGGTCCAGTTCAGGTTGGCGTGCACGAAGGCCGAATGGAAGGTGGTGAACGGGCCGACCCAGATCATGACGTTGGGGGAGATCCCGGCCATCAGCAGCACGACGTCGACGCTGATCGTCCCGAGCAAGAGATTGACGGGATGGAAGCGGGCCGCGGAGATCCACCCGATTTCCTCCGACGAATGATGGACGGCGTGGTACTTCCAGAAGCCGCCGTCGTGGAAAAGCCGGTGCAGCCAGTACAGCATGAAATCAGACAGCACCAGGAACAGCAGGGCCTGGAGCCACAGCGGCAGCTGCGACAGCGGACCATGGCCATTGTCGTAGAAGGCAATGAGCGCGTCGGCGTCATGGATGTTGAAGACGACGCTGGCGCCGACGATCAGAAGACCGATCCGCATGGTGCGGGCGAACACCGGGACGAAGAACCAGTAGCAGATGTCGGTGACGATCTCCCGCTTGCGCCACCACGGCGCGCCGGGATTGCAGGCCCAGAAATGCTCCAGCACGGTGAAGACCGCCGCAAGCACGAAGGTGACGGGGATCACCTTGACGATGGTCTCGCCGAGCATCAGGGCGACTTGCATGGGCAGGCTCGACATCGTCGCCTCTCTTGCGAATTCCAGTCCAGCCTAGACGTACTCCGCGAAATTTAAGGGAGGGTGAAGCAGGCATCGCGCTGCCGATGCATCGGGAACCGGAATGCATCGCAGCTGTCGTTTTAAGGCGAAATTCACTCTGCGCGAAAGCTTCGCGCCGGACCTTGGTTTATCCGATCGATTTAACTTTACCGAAAGAGCTCGGCTCTCATGGTCTTCGCCTCAGGCTGCGCCGAACGAGGCGATTTCACCCAGACGGAGTTTTGTTCATGAAGAACTTGATCGCGCGTTTCGCGAAGGATGAATCCGGCGCCACCGCCATCGAATACGGTCTGATCGCCGCCGGCATCGCGTTGGCCATCATCACCGTCGTCAACAATCTCGGCACCGCGCTGAACGGCAAGTTCACCTCGATCAGCACGTCGCTGAAGTAGGGAACCGAGACCGACGACAAGAGCCCCGGGCCTCCGGGGCCTTTGCTTTTCTGAAGACGGCAAGTTCCAGTGGCGTTGTACAAGTTCAGAACCGATGCCGCGGTCGCGGCGAAAGAGGTGGGGGCGGCTCAAGCCGGCTCGCCGGCCTATTGGATCTGCCTTGCGCTGCTGCTTGCGACCGTCGCGCTCGCCGCACGCATCGCCAGCTTCTGGTGAAAACGCATTCGGCAGCCTTGGCCTCACGTCCCTGTCGCCGTTGTCGGTTTGTTTAGCACTACGCGCTAACATCCGGCGACGCCAGCTCCCGCGGCCAACCCAGGCCTCAAGACGCAGCCCATGATCCTCGACCTTGCGCGCCTTCTGCTCTTCCCGGCCTTGATCGCATTCGCCGCCGCGAGCGATCTCTTCACGATGACGATCTCGAACCGCGTGTCGCTGGCGCTGGTCGCAGGCTTCTTCGTGCTCGCCCTTGCCGGTGGCATGGCACCTTACGAAATCATGAGTCATGTCAGCGCCGGCGCTCTCGTCCTGGTCGTGGCCTTCGCCTGCTTCGCGATGGGCTGGGTGGGCGGCGGCGACGCCAAGGTCGCGGCTTCCGTCGCGCTCTGGTTCGGCTTCGCGCAGCTGATGAACTTCCTGCTCTACGCCTCGCTGTTCGGCGGCGCGCTGACGCTGCTTCTGCTCCAGTTCCGGCAATGGCCGCTGCCCTACGGGCTGGCGGGTCAGGCCTGGCTCGCACGGCTGCACGCCAAGGAGAGCGGCATTCCCTACGGCATCGCGCTCGCCCTGAGCGCGTTGATGGTCTACCCGGAGACCGAATGGGTGAAGGCGATCGACCTCACTCACCTCGCACTGCGCTGAACCCACTGGGTAACCCGGCGTTAAGGCGATTTAGATACGCCTCATTAACCATGCTTTGACGAATAGCTGGTCAACTGCCGATCACGGCGGCGGCAGCGTCGCCGCGTATTGTTGGAAAGTGAAGCGTATGAATAGGGCACGCATTGTCGTCCTGACGGTCGCCATCTGCGCCGGCGGCGTCGCCGCGTACCTGGCGAGCGGCACCGACAATTCTGCGCCGCCTCCGCTTCCGGTCGCGCAGCTGCCGACCGTCGACGTCCTCGTCGCCAAGAACGACATCGGCCTGGGCCAGACCGTGAAACCGGAAGACGTGCAATGGCAGACCTGGCCGGCCGCGACCGCCAGCACCACCTTCATCCGCCGCAACGAGCGTCCCGATGCTGCGACCCAGGTAAGCGGCTCGATCGCGCGCGCACCGTTCATTCAGGGTGAGCCGATCCGCGACCAGAAGCTGGTCAAGGCGGAAGGCTCCGGCTTCATGGCGGCGATCCTGCCCACCGGCATGCGGGCGATCTCGACCGAGATCTCGCCGGAGACCGGCGCGGGCGGCTTCATCCTGCCCAACGATCGCGTCGACGTGCTTCTCACGCGCCGGTTGAAGAACCCGGACGAGAGCAGCGGCGCCCCCGACCTCGTCACCTCCGAGATCATCCTGGCCAATATCCGCGTCCTGGCCATCGACCAGGCGCCCAAGGAGAAGGATGGCCAGAACGCGGTGATCGGCAAGACCGTCACCCTCGAGCTCAATCCAGCGCAGACCGCAACGCTCTCCGCGGCGCGGCAGAGCGGCACGCTGTCGCTGGCGCTGCGCAGTATCGCCGATGTCAAGCTGAGCGAAATCACGCTCGACGACTCCGCACAGAAGCGAGACGGCGTTTCGATCATTCGCTACGGCATTCCAAGTCAGACGGCTAAGGCACGATGAAGACAGTCGATATGAAATGCAGGGCAGATTCGGCGACGATACGAACCTCACTGGTCCGCGCCCTGTCGTTTTCGGCCGCCTTCGCGCTGGCGTTCAACCCGGTGATCGCTGCCGATTACCGCCCCGTGGCGCCGGCCGCGGCGGACGGCCAGATCAACGCGCGCTTCCTCTCGCTCGGCATCGGCAAGTCCATCGTGATCGACCTGCCGCGCGACATCAAGGACGTGCTTGTCGCCGATCCCAAGATCGCCAATGCGGTGGTCCGTTCGGCGCAGCGCGCCTACATCATCGGCGCGGCGGTCGGCCAGACCAACATCGTGTTCTTCGATTCCGCCGGTCAGCAGATTGCGGCCTATGACATCGCAGTCAAGCGCGACCTCAACGGCGTGCGGGCCGCGCTGAAGCAGGTCCTGCCCAATTCAGACATCCAGATCGATGGCCTCGGCGACGGCATCGTCCTGACCGGAACGGCTGCCAACCCGATGGAAGCTCAGCAGGCCAACGAGCTCGCCGCGCGCCTGGCCGGCGGCCCCGACAAGGTGGTGAACTCGATCGTGGTGCGCGGCCGCGACCAGATCATGCTCAAGGTGACGGTGGCCGAGGTCCAGCGCAACATCGTCAAGCAGCTCGGCATCGACCTCTCCGCCAACCTCAACTACGGCACCTCCGTGGTGAGCTTCACCAATTCGAACCCGTTCACGGCCTATGGCCGCAACCTTGTCGACGGCAACAATCTGACCACGAAGTTCGGCGCGACGCCATCCGTGCAGGCCACCCTGCGTGCGATGGAAACCGCTGGCGTGATCCGCACGCTGGCCGAACCGAACCTGACCGCGATCTCCGGTGAATCGGCGACGTTCGTCGCCGGCGGTGAATTCCCGGTGCCGTCAGGCTATGCGTGCGACCCCGTCACTCATGTCTGTACAACCCAGATCAACTTCAAGAAGTTCGGCATCTCGCTGAACTTCACGCCCGTGGTGCTGAGTGAAGGCAAAATCAGCCTGCGGGTGATGACGGAAGTCTCGGAGCTGTCGAACGAGAATGCGATCACGCTGTCGCAGGCGGTGACCTCGACCACGGTGAATTCGCTGACGGTGCCCTCGATCAGGACCCGCCGCGCGGAGACCTCGCTGGAAATTCCCTCCGGCGGCGCGATGGCGATGGCTGGCCTGATCCAGCAGCAGACCAAGCAGGCGATCAGCGGATTGCCGGGACTGATGCAACTCCCGATCCTGGGCACGCTGTTCCGCAGCCGCGACTTCGTCAACAACACGACCGAACTGGTCGTGATCGTGACGCCTTATGTCGTTCGCGCGGTGGCGCCGAAGGACCTGTCGCGGCCGGATGACGGCTTCGCTCCGCCTGCGGATCCGCAGGCCCAGCTGATCGGCAATGTCAACCGACTCTACGGCGTGCCCGGACGGGCCGAACCGGGCAAGAGCTACCGCGGCACCTACGGCTTCATCACCGACTGAGGCGGAACGGGGACTTCACGATGATTACGAGACCACCCCAGCTTCGCAGACGCGCCATCCGCCTCGGTGGCGCGCTCGTCGGCATGGCGCTCGCGCTCGGCGGCTGCCAGCACGACGAGGTCGTCACGGCCTCCATTCCCGACGATTACAAGCAGCGCCATCCGATCGCGATCGAGGAGCAAAATCGCTCGATCGTCGTCTTCGTCGGGCATGCCCGCGGTGGACTGACCGCCGCCCAGCGCGCCGACGTGATGGGGGTCGCATCGGCATGGTTGCACGAAGGCACCGGCGCCATTCGCATCGACGTACCGTCCCAGACGCCCAACGCTCGTCCGATCGCGGATACGATGCGAGAGATCCAGGCGATGCTGGCGGCGGCAGGCGTTCCGCCGCGCGGCGTCAGCGTTCACCCCTACCGGCCAGAGGACAAGCGCTTCCTGCCGCCGATCCGGCTCACCTATTCCAAGATCGCCGCGGTCGCCGGTCCCTGCGGCCTGTGGCCTGAGGACATCGGCCCCTCGATGAAGAACAAGCGCTGGTTCGAGAACAAGGACTACTACAACTACGGCTGCGCCGCTCAGCGCAACCTCGCGGCCATGGTCGACAATCCGTCGGATCTGGAGCAGCCGCGGCCCGAAACTCCGTCATACACGCCGCGGCGCATCACCGGTTTCGAGAAATATCGCAAAGGGCTCTCGACGGCAACGACCTATCCCGAGGCCGACAAGGCCAAACTCAGCGAAACCGGCAGATGATCAGCTACGCGCGCCAGACACAAGAAGAGCAGCAGCAAGCCGCTCCTCCGCCGATGGAGGAGCATATTGCGCCTGCGCCGCGCGTCTCGGTCCAGGCCTTCTGCGAAACCGTGGAGACTGCCGCCGCGGTACAGGCGGCCGGCGAGGATCGCCGTCTCGGCAAGGCCCACCTGAAGATCCAGATGGGCGGCATGGCGGCCGCGATCGAAGCCTATCGCTCGGCTCCCACGCCGAACGTGATCGTGCTCGAGAGCGACGGCCGCAGCGATCTGTTGAGCGGGCTCGACCAGCTCGCCACCGTCTGCGACGCCGGCACCCGCGTGGTCGTGATCGGCCGCATCAACGACGTCACGCTCTATCGCGAGCTGGTTCGCCGCGGCGTCAGCGACTACGTGCTCGCGCCGGTCGGCGCGATCGACGTCGTGCGCTCGATCTGCAACCTGTTCTCGGCGCCGGAAGCCAAGGCGGTCGGCCGCATCATCGCCGTGGTCGGCGCCAAGGGTGGCGTCGGGGCTTCCACCATCTCCCACAATGTCGCCTGGGCGATCGCGCGCGACCTCGCGATGGACGCCGTCGTCGCCGATCTCGACCTCGCCTTCGGCACCGCCGGGCTCGACTACAATCAGGATCCGCCGCAGGGCATTGCCGACGCCGTGTTCTCGCCCGACCGCGTCGACACCGCCTTCATCGACCGCCTGCTGTCGAAATGCACCGACCATCTCAGCCTGCTGGCGGCACCTGCGACGCTCGACCGGGTCTATGATTTCGGCACCGACGCTTTCGACGCCGTGTTCGACACGCTGCGCTCCACCATGCCCTGCATCGTGCTCGACGTTCCGCATCAATGGGCGGGTTGGACCAAGCGCGCCTTGATCGGAGCGGACGATATCCTGATCGTGGCCGCCCCTGACCTCGCCAACCTGCGCAATACCAAGAACCTGTTCGATCTGTTGAAGGCCGCGCGGCCCAACGACCGGCCGCCGCTCTACTGCCTCAACCAGGTCGGCGTGCCGAAACGGCCCGAAATCGCCGCCACGGAGTTCGCCAAGGCGATCGAGAGCCAGCCGGTCGTCTCGATCCCGTTCGAGCCGCAGATCTTCGGCTCGGCAGCCAACAACGGCCAGATGATCGCGGAGATCTCCGCCAACCACAAATCGATCGAGATGTTCCTGCAGATCGCCCAACGCCTGACCGGCCGCAGCGAGACCAAGAAACAAAAGTCGTCCCTGCTTTCACCTCTGATTGAGAAGTTGCGGGGAAGATAAGCGCCGCATGGAGCTGTTAAGTGTTCGGTAAGCGTAGCGGAACAGACACCGACTTTCGGGCGCCCAAGCCCGGCGCCGTGTCGCACGAGCCTGCCCCGGCTCCGGCGCCGACGATGTCGCGCGCCCCAACTCCGCCGGCCGTCGCCTCGCCGCCGCTTGCCCCTGCCAAGGTCGCGCCGCCTCCGGCCATGGAGAGCCGGCGTTCGGACAATTATTACGAGGTCAAGGCGACCATCTTCGGCGCACTGATCGAAGCGATCGACCTCGCCCAGCTCGCCAAGCTCGATTCGGAGTCCGCGCGCGAGGAAATCCGCGACATCGTCAACGAGATCATCGCGATCAAGAACATCGTGATGTCGATCGCCGAGCAGGAAGAACTGCTCGACGACATCTGCAACGACGTCCTCGGCTACGGTCCGCTCGAACCGCTGTTGTCGCGCGACGACATCGCCGACATCATGGTCAATGGTGCCAATACCGTCTACATCGAGGTCGGCGGCAAGATCCAGCGCACCGGCATTCGCTTCCGAGACAACCAGCAGCTTCTCAACATCTGCCAGCGCATCGTCAGCCAGGTCGGCCGGCGCGTCGACGAATCCTCGCCGATCTGCGACGCGCGCCTCGCCGACGGTTCTCGCGTCAACGCCATCGTGCCGCCGCTGTCGATCGACGGCCCGACGCTCACCATCCGCAAGTTCAAGAAGGACAAGCTGACGCTGGATCAGCTCGTCAAGTTCGGCGCGATCTCGCCGGAGGGCGCCGAGATCCTCCAGATCATCGGTCGCGTCCGCTGCAACGTGCTGATCTCCGGCGGTACGGGCTCGGGCAAGACGACGCTGCTCAACTGCCTCACCAATTACATCGAGCACGACGAGCGCGTCATCACCTGCGAGGACGCCGCCGAGCTCCAGCTCCAGCAGCCCCATGTGGTACGGCTGGAGACCCGTCCGCCCAACATCGAGGGCGAGGGCCAGGTCACCATGCGCGAACTGGTGCGCAACTGCCTGCGCATGCGGCCCGAACGCATCATCGTCGGCGAAGTCCGCGGACCCGAGGCGTTCGACCTGCTCCAGGCCATGAACACCGGCCATGACGGCTCGATGGGCACGCTGCACGCCAACAACCCGCGCGAGGCGCTGTCGCGCTGCGAATCCATGATCACGATGGGCGGCTTCTCCCTGCCCTCGCGAACGATCCGCGAGATGATCTGCGCCTCGATCGACGTCATCATCCAGGCCGCGCGCCTGCGCGACGGTTCACGCCGCATCACCCACATCACCGAGGTGATGGGCATGGAAGGTGATACCATCATCACCCAGGACATCTTCCTCTACGACATGGTCGGAGAGGACGCCAACGGCAAGATCATCGGCCGGCACCGCTCGACCGGCATCGGCCGTCCGAAGTTCTGGGAACGCGCCCGCTATTACGGCGAGGAGAAGCGCCTTGCCGCTGCGCTCGACGCAGCGGAAGTCGCTCCGAAGACGTGAGCAGGTCAGCGCCGCCATGAACATGCAGGTCCTCGCCCTCGCCTTCCTCGCCACCGCAGCCGTCGGTGGCATCGCCTGGGTCTTCCTCTATCCGTTGCTGTCCGGGGAGCGAAAGGCGGAAAGCCGGCGCGCATCGGTCGCGCGCGCCGAGGCGCCGACGGCCCGCCAGGCCGAGAAGACCCAGCGCTCGCGCCGCGAGCAGGTCGAGACAACGCTCAAGGACCTCGAGGCGCGGCGCGCCCAGGAGAAGAGCGCTCCGCTCAGCGTCCGCCTGTCGCAGGCGGGGCTTGACTGGACGCCGCAGAAATTCTGGATCGCGTCCGCCGTCGTGGCGGGCGTGTTCTTCGCGGTCGCTCTGTTCGGCGGCGGCGGCATGATCGGCGCCGCCGGGCTCGCCTTTGCCGGCGGCTTCGGCCTGCCGCGCTGGGCGCTCAGCTTCCTGAAGAAGCGTCGCGAGGCCAAGTTCCTGGCTGCGCTGCCCGACGCGGTCGACGTGATCGTTCGCGGCATCAAGGCGGGCCTGCCGCTGTTCGAATCGATCAAGGTCGTCGCCGCCGATTCTCCCGAGCCGCTGCGCAGCGAGTTCCTGGCTATCATCGAGACGCAGGCGATCGGCATGCCGCTGGGCGAGGCCTGCGCGCGGCTCTACGAGCGCATGCCGCTGCCGGAGGCCAATTTCTTCGGCATCGTGGTGTCGATCCAGCAGAAGTCGGGCGGCAACCTCTCCGAAGCGCTCGGCAACCTCTCCAAGGTGCTGCGCGACCGCAAGAAGATGCGGGAGAAGATCCAGGCGATGTCGATGGAAGCCAAGGCCTCGGCCGGCATCATCGGCTCGCTGCCGCCGATCGTGATGTTCCTCGTCTATCTCACGACGCCGCAATACATCTCGGTGCTTTGGACTCATCCTACCGGCCAGCTGATGCTGGTCGGCTGCGTCGTCTGGATGTCGATCGGCATCATGGTGATGAAGAAGATGATCAACTTCGATTTCTGACGGTGCCGTATGGTCGAATTCCTCGTCTCGAAACTGCACGACGTCCGCTTCATGACCATGCTGCTCGCGGCCGTCGCCGCCAGCGCAACCGTGTATACGCTGGTGATGCCGTTGTTCGCCGGCGAGGGCCTCTCCAAGCGCATGAAGGCGGTGGCAAGCGAGCGTGAGCGCATCCGGCAGCGCGAGCGTGAGCGTCTTCACAAGAGCGAAAAAGTCTCGCTGCGCCAGACCCCGAAGCAGCTCGTTTCCAAGGTGGTCGAGGACTTCAACCTCACCAAATGGCTCGCGCAGGAAGCTGCGCGGGACAAGCTCATCATGGCAGGTTACCGCGGCCAGGCGCCCTACATCACGTTCCTGTTTGCCCGCATGGTCGCCCCGATCGTGCTCTTCATCGGCTCGGCCCTCTACGTCTTCGTGATCGCGCGCATGGAACAGGCGCTGCCGGTCAAGATCGGCATCTGCATCGGCGCTGCCTATCTCGGCCTTCAGGCGCCGATGCTGTTTCTCAGGAATGCGATCGCCAAGCGTCAGCTCTCGATCAAGCGTGCATTTCCCGACGCGCTCGACCTGCTCCTGATCTGCATCGAATCCGGCATGTCGGTCGAGATGGCGTTCCGGAAGGTCGCGACCGAAATCGTGGGTCAGTCGATCGCGCTCTCGGAGGAGTTCACCCTGACCACGGCCGAACTGTCCTATCTGCAGGATCGCAAGGTCGCCTATGAGAACCTCGCACGGCGCACCGGGCTCGAGGGCGTCAAGTCGGTGTGTCTCGCGCTTCAGCAGGCGGAGCGCTACGGCACCCCGCTCGGCCACTCCCTGCGCGTCATGGCGCAGGAGAACCGCGACATGCGCATGAACGAGGCCGAGAAGAAGGCCGCCGCGCTGCCGCCGAAGCTGACGGTGCCGATGATCCTGTTCTTCCTGCCGGTGCTGTTCGTGGTCATTCTGGGGCCGACCGCCATCAAGGTCACGGAGTTGCACTGAGTGAGAGCGGACCGCGCGGTTCGCCACTCAGGCTGAGATCGGGCGATCAGATCTGATCAGTCGGGCTGGCTGAGCGAAGCAACCGGCGTCCGCTTCGGTGCACCGTGCGGGGCCTCGCTGCGGCTGAGCATGTCCTTGAGATAGGCGACATTGGCGGCGGCCTGGTCCGGTGGCAGGTCCGCTTTCACGATGGTCTCCGCTTCCGCGAAGCGGCCCTGGAGACCGACGACCAAGGCGAGGTTCTGCCGCACCCGCGCGCTCGCACGCGGGGAAGCATAGGCCTGCCGCAGCGCCTCTTCGGCTTTCGGCAGCTCTCGCGACAACATGTAGGACAGGCCGAGATTGGAGAGCACGCCGGGATCACCCGGTGCGATCTTGAGCGCGCTCGCGTAGTAAGATCGCGCCTCTTCATGACGGCCCATCTGGTCCAGCGCCGTGCCCTGCACCGAAAGCAGGCGCCAGTCCGGATTGTCGGGCGAATGCGCCTTCGACAGGACGTCGTAAGCCTGCTGGAAATTGCCGTTGTCGGCGAGTGCGCGGCCGTACTGGGCGAGCAGCGCCTTGTTGCCGGGATTGGCGATGGTCGCCTGCTCGAGCACGGCGGCGGCCTGGGCGCGCTGGCCGTTGGCGCGCAAGGCCTGTCCGTAGGCGAGTGCGGCGTTGGCATCCCTGGGATTGGCGCGGTAGCGCTCGCCATAGGCGTCGACGGCACGCGCTGGATCGGTGGACGCGCGGTCGGCGGGAGCCGTCTCCGCCCGGGGGCCGACCGAGCCCGTCACGTCGGAGAGTTTCGACATGGCCGTGCAGCCGCCGAGGCCCATGGCCACCGCTGCGATCAGCGACGTCGAGGCAAGAAGCCGGGCAGGACTGATCCGTTGACGCATGAAGCCTTGATTCTGGAACCGCTTGATCGAGCCGAACGCGCCAGCAATAGAATGTTAACCCTAACGGCCGGTTAACGACGCCCTCTGGCCTCTCGCGGCGGCATCACGGCCGCAACGCTCGCAAAGGCGTGAGGCCGTCCCCTTCCAAACCGTAGGTCTCGGCGCGAGATACGAGATCCGCCCGAGGACGGCGTCCTCTCACCCGGTCAATATTCGATGGCGAGCCGCCGGCGGATTTCGTCGATGCGCTTGTCGAGCGCATCGAACCGCGCGTGGACGGAGCGGTCGTGGAGATAGAAGACGTAGCCGCCGGCAAGGAACGCGAAGATCCAATGGTGATGCTCGATATAGCCAAAAATCGCCTCGACGGCCTGGCCGACGAATGTGACCACGCTCCACACAAATTCCATCGCGTTTCCTCCCGGCGCTTCCTCCGGTCGCCTCCGATCTCCACATCTGGCGGCCGCACCCCCGAACCTAGCATGGCCTTGCGGCGCGTAGCAGTTCGCTGAACGGTGACGGCAATGCTGATTGCAGCGGCGCCGAAACTCTGCGAAGTCTCGTCAGTTCGCATGACCCCGCTTGATCTGACGATCCGGACCCGCCAATGCCCTCTATCTTCGAGACGTCGCCCACCGCCATCCCGATCACTTTCGTCACCAAGTCGAGCTGGGATCAGATTGCCGAGACGCTGCCGCCGGCGCAACGCCAGTTTGCCGCCGCGAGCGCCTTTGCCGCCAAGCCTGGCGGCTATCTGGCACTTCCCGCGCTGGACGGGACGATTGCCCAGGTGCTGTTCGGCCTCGAGGATGAGGGTGCAAGATCGCGCGACCTGTTCCGACCCGGGGCCCTGCCCGGCCTGTTGCCGCCGGGCACCTATCGCTTTGCCAACGCACCGCACGATCCGCGGCTGGCGGCGCTCGCCTTCGCACTGGGGTGCTACCGCTTCGCCCGCTACCGCAAGGCGGATCGCCCCGAGGTCCGGCTGGTGCCGCCTGACGGTGTCGACGCGGCCGAGATCGAGCGGATCGCCGATGCCGCAGTACTGGCGCGCGACCTCATCAACACGCCGTCCAACGACATGGGTCCGGCGGAACTCGCCGCAGCCGCGCAAGCGCTCGCCACCGAGTTCGGCGCGAGCTTCGCCTGCACCGTCGGCGACGATCTGAAGACGAATTTTCCGCTGATCCACGCCGTCGGCATGGCCTCCAGCCGCGCGCCGCGACTGATCGACATCGGCTGGGGCGATCCTGATCATCCCAAGGTGACGCTGGTCGGCAAGGGCGTGTGTTTCGACACCGGCGGACTCGACCTGAAGCCGTCGAGCGGCATGCTGATCATGAAGAAGGACATGGGCGGCGCCGCCAACGTGCTGGCGCTCGCGCGCATGGTGATGGACGCGAAGCTCAAGGTGCGGCTGCGCGTGCTGATCCCGGCCGTGGAAAACGCGGTCGCCGGCAATGCCTTCCGCCCCCTCGACATCTTCACCTCGCGCAAGGGCATCACAGTCGAGATCGGCAACACCGACGCGGAAGGCCGGCTCGTCCTCGCCGACGCGCTGGCGCTGGCGGACGAGGAGAAGCCCGAACTGCTGATCGATCTGGGCACGCTGACGGGCGCGGCCCGCGTCGCGCTGGGGCCGGATTTGCCGCCCTTCTATACCAATGATGAGACGCTGGCCGCCGACGTCGCGCGCTGCGCGGCGAAGGAGAACGATCCGTTGTGGCGCATGCCGCTGTGGCCGCCTTACGATGCCTGGCTGGATTCCAAGACGGCCACCATCACCAACGCGCCGTCCGGCGGCTTCGCCGGCTCGATCACTTGCGCGCTGTTCCTGCAGCGCTTCGTCGAGCACGCCGGGAGCTGGCTGCATGTCGACATCTATGGTTGGACGCCGTCGGCGAAGCCGGCGCGGCCCGAAGGCGGCGAGTGCCAGGCCGCTCGCGCCCTCTACACATTGCTGAGCGAGCGCTATGCATGATCCCAAACATGATCCACGGCTGACGCCGGCGCGGGGCGATATCGCCGCGAAATATCTCGAAGGCAAGGTCGAGGCGGATCGCTTCGTCACCGGCGAGGAATTCGAGGTGGTCGAGGCGATCGCACCGGTGCGCGAGCAGCCGTCCTCGAACGCCATGCTGATGACGGAAGCGCTGCGCGGCGAGCGCGTCACGGTCTACGACCGCAACGGCGAGGGGTGGGCCTGGGGCCAGCTCAATGGCGATGGCTATGTCGGCTGGCTTCCCGACGCGGCGCTCGTGAAACCGACGGCCGCGCCGACGCACAAGGTGGGCGCACTGAGAACTTTCGCGTTCCCCGGTCCCTCGATCAAGCTGCCGCCGGCCGACACGCTCGTGATGGGATCGAAGATTGCCGTGGCGCGCGAGGACGGCTCTTTCGCCGTGACGCGCGACGGGAGATTTTTGCCGGGGACGCATCTCGTCCCGCTCGATCATCGCGAGGCAGATTTCGTGTCGGTGGCCGAGCGCTTCGTCGGCACGCCCTACCTGTGGGGCGGCAAGAGCAGCCTCGGCATCGACTGCTCGGGCCTCGTGCAGATCTCGCTGACCGCCGCAGGCATCGGCTGCCCGCGCGATAGTGACATGCAGCTGGCCGGACTCGGCCGCACGCTGGAGCCTCATGAGCGAGGCAGCTTGCTGCGCGGCGATCTGGTCTTCTGGAAGGGCCATGTCGCCATCGTCCGAGATGCCAGCACCATGGTTCACGCCAATGCATATCACATGGCGACCGTGGTCGAGCCGATCGAGCCCGCGATTGCGCGGATCAGGCAGGCCGGCAGCGAGGTCACCGCGATCAAGCGACTCTAGCGGGCCTCCCTCGACCACTGCCTCTCGTTCCACAAGCACACGACGCTTTCCGTGTTTGAACGACAGCATTGGGCCGGGCAGCAAGTATGGCTCACAACGAGCTTGTTGACCGCACCATGTCGATCCACATCTCATCGCGCTGGCTGCACGACGCGCCGGCTGGTGATGGAGATCGACTATGACTGGACTGAAGATTCTCGCTGCCGCGACCTTGCTGTCGAGCCTGACCTTAAGCACCGCCTACGCGCAGTCTGGCTTTGCAAGCAGCCATCCGGATACGTACGAGGCCGAGTACCCCAATCGCAACCTGAATGGCACACTGACGCCGGCAGGTCGGATAGGCCTCGAGTTGCCGGATGGCGCGGCTCCTGCGCAGGGAGCGAACAACGCCCTGGCTCGCATTGATGGCGCTGCCGCCTCACGTTCTTGCGCGGAGCGCTACCGATCCTACGATCCCGCAACGGGCACCTACATCGGTCGAGACCGTCGCCGTCATCTCTGCAGGTAACGCCGCGAATTAGGGACCTGCATCCCCGACAGGATTTGAGGCGACGCCGAGGCGGCGCCTCGAATGAGCATTTCGACCTCCGCCCTCGACGGACAGGTCGTAAAGCGCGATGCGAATAGGATGAAACGTCATCGCGCTTTAGGTTGTTGTTTAAGCATGATCTTGTCGGAAAACCGCTGCGCACTTTTCCGGATCATGCTTTAGCCCAGCAATGACGACAGCTACGTCGCCACCGAGCCATTCCCGGCCGTCTCCAGCCGGAACGCGGCCGCGAACAGCGCGCGGGTGTAATCCGTCTTCGGATTCTTGAACAGCTCGGCGGCCTGGCCTTCCTCGACCACCTTGCCGCCGCGCATCACGATGAGATGGCTGGCGAGCGAGGCGACGACGCGCAAATCGTGCGAGATGAACATGTAGGTGAGATCGCGCTTGCGCTGGAGCTCGCGCAAGAGGTCGACCATCTGCGCCTGGAACAGCATGTCGAGCGCGCTGGTCGGCTCGTCCAGCACGACGAAATCCGGCTCCAGCACCACCGCGCGCGCGATGCTGATGCGCTGGCGCTGGCCGCCGGAGAATTCATGCGGATAGCGGAAACGCGTATCCGGATTGAGCCCGACATCCTCCAGCGCCTTGACGACGCGCACCTCGCGCTCCTCGCGCGAGAGCTTCGGCTGATGCACGGACAGGCCTTCGGCGATGATGTCGGCCACCGACATGCGCGGGCTGAGCGAGCCGAACGGATCCTGGAACACGATCTGCATGTCGCGCCGGAACGGCCGCATCTCCTTGAAGCGCAGGCCCTGAATGTCCTTGCCCAGGAACACGATGCGCCCGTCCGAGGAGATCAGCCGCAGCAATGCGAGCCCGAGCGTGGTCTTGCCCGAGCCTGATTCGCCGACGACCCCCAGCGTCTCGCCCTTGCGCACGGCGACGCTTACGCCATCGACCGCCTTGATGTGGCCGACCGTCTTGCGCATCAGGCCGCGCTTGATCGGAAACCAGACTTTGAGATCGTCGGCCGACATCACCACCGGCGCATCCGGCTGCGGCGGCGCCGGATCCGGCTTCGGCTCCGCCGCGAGCAGGTCGCGCGTATAGGGATGCTTCGGGGTCTTGAAGACCTGCTCGACCGGTCCCTGCTCGACGACCACGCCCCCCTTCATGACGCAGACGGTGTCGGCGATGCGGCGGACGATGCCGAGATCGTGGGTGATGAACAGCAGGCTCATGCCGAGCCGCGAACGGATCTCGGCGAGCAGCGCCAGGATCTGCGCCTGCACGGTGACGTCGAGCGCCGTCGTCGGCTCGTCCGCGATCAGAAGGTCCGGCTCGTTGGCGAGCGCCATCGCGATCATCACGCGCTGGCGCTGACCGCCGGAAAGCTGGTGCGGATAGCTCTTCAGCCGCGTCTCGGGCTCGGGAATGCCGACCTGCGTCAGCAATTCCAGCGTCCGCCTGCGCGCCTCGGCATTGCTGGTGGGATTGTGCAGCTGGATGATCTCGCCGATCTGCGCCTCGATCGTGTGCAGCGGATTGAGCGAGGTCATCGGCTCCTGGAAGATGATGGAGATGTCGCTGCCGCGAATCTCGCGCATCTTCTGCTCGGACCGGTCGATCAGCTCCTGCCCCTTGAAACGAATGCTGCCCGAGGGATGCGATGCATTCGGATAGGGCAACAGCTTCAGGATCGAGAGTGCGCTGACCGACTTGCCGGAACCGGATTCGCCGACCAGCGCCACGCATTCGCCGCGCTTGATCTGGAACGACACCTTGTCGACCGCGAGCGTGGTGCCACCACCCTGGTGGAAAGCCACCGAGAGATCGCGCACGCTGAGCAGGGGCTGGTTGATCGCGTCCATCACGCCCTCACCTGAACGTCTTGCGCGGATCGAAGGCGTCGCGCACGGCTTCGCCGATGAAGATCAGGAGCGACAGCATGATCGCGACCGAGAAGAAGCCGGAGAAACCGAGCCAGGGTGCCTGCACGTTGGATTTGGCCTGCGACAGCAATTCGCCCAGCGAAGGCGATCCCGGCGGCAGGCCAAAGCCCAGGAAATCGAGCGCCGTCAGCGTCATCACCGAACTCGACACGATGAAGGGCAGGAACGTCATGGTCGCGACCATCGCGTTCGGCAGCAGGTGGCGGAACATGATGACCGGGTTGGAGACGCCGAGCGCCCGCGCCGCCTGGATATATTCGAAGTTGCGCCCGCGCAGGAACTCGGCCCGCACCAGACCGACCAGCGAGACCCAGGAGAACAGCAGCAGGATGCCGAGCAGCACGAAGAAGCCGGGCACGAGGACCGAGGACAGGATCAGGAGAAGATAGAGCGAGGGAATCGCCGTCCATATCTCGATGAAGCGCTGGAAGATGAGGTCGACCCGGCCGCCGAAATAGCCCTGCACCGCCCCCGCCGCGATGCCGATGACGGACGAGACGATGGTGAGACAAAGTCCGAACAGCACCGAGATGCGGAAGCCATAGATCAATCGCGCCACCACGTCGCGACCCTGATCGTCGGTGCCGAGCCAATTATATTCGAGGTCGCGGCAACTCTTCAGCCCTTTCTTCTCCACCACCGGCTGACACTGCTTCTCCGTCAACATCCAGGTCGGCGGCGACGGCGCCGGCGTCGGCAAATCGAGATTGTGAGTATCGTAGGAATAGCGGATCAGGGGCCAGACGATTGTGCCGTTCTTGTCCTTGATGAGCTTCTGCAAGTACGGATCACGATAGTCGGCCGCCGTCTCGAAATCGCCGCCGAAGGTCGTTTCCGAATAGGTCACGAAGGCGGGCCAATAGAGCCGGCCGTCGAACTTGATCAGGAAGGGCCGATCGTTGGCGATCAGCTCGGCGAACAGCGAGACCACGAACAGGGCGATGAAGAGCCAGAACGACCAGTAGCCGCGGCGATTGGCCTTGAAGTTCTGCCACCGCCGCCTGTTGAGCGGCGAAGGCGCGAACGGCTTTCGCGTGATGGGCACGACCTCTCCCAGCGGAGACGTCGCCGTGGTCTCGACCGGTGTCGGCGCGGTAATCGTCATCAGACCTCCCGCGCCTCAAAATCGATCCGGGGGTCGATCCACATATAGGTTAGGTCGGAGATCAGGTTGATCACGAGACCGACCAGCGAAAAGATGTAAAGCGTGCCGAACACGACGGGATAGTCGCGGTTGAGCACGCTCTCGAAGCTGAGCAGCCCCAGCCCGTCCAGCGAGAAGATGGTCTCGATCAGAAGCGAGCCTGAAAAGAAGGCGTGGATGAAGGTCCCGGGGAAGCCGGCGATCACGATCAACATCGCATTGCGGAAGACATGGCCGTACAGCACCCGGTTCTCGCTGCACCCCTTGGCGCGCGCGGTCATGACGTATTGCTTGCGGATCTCGTCAAGGAACGAGTTCTTGGTCAGGAACGTCATGGTGGTGAACGCGCCGAGGCCCATGGCGATCAGCGGCAGCGTCAGATGCCAGAAATAGTCGATGATCTTCCAATACCAGGGAAACTGCGACCAGCCGTCCGAGGTAAGTCCGCGCAGCGGAAACCAGTTGAAGAACGAGCCGCCGGCAAACAGGATGATGAGGAGGATCGCGAACAGGAAGCCGGGAATGGCATAGCCGAGCACGAGCACCGTCGACGTCCAGGTGTCGAAGCGGGTGCCGTCCTTGATCGCCTTGCGGATGCCGAGCGGGATCGAGATCAGATAGGTGATCAGTGTCAGCCAGATCCCCAGCGAGATCGAGACCGGCAGCTTCTCCTTGATCAGCTGGATCACGCTAACGTCGCGAAAATAGCTCTTGCCGAAATCGAAACGGGCGAAATTCCAAACCATCAGCGCGAAGCGTTCCGGTGCCGGCTTGTCGAATCCGAACTGCACCTCCAGCTTCTTGATGAAATCGGGGTCGAGCCCCTGCGCGCCGCGGTATTTCGAGTTGATGGCATCGCCGCCGGCACCGACTTGTCCCGGCGCGCGTTGCGCAAAATCGCTACCGCCCGAAATGCGCGATGTGCCGCCGGTATCGGCGCCCGAAAGCTGCGCGATGACGCGCTCGACCGGGCCGCCGGGCGCGAACTGCACCACGATGAAGGACACGAAGAGAATCCCGAGTAGCGTCGGGATCATCAGGAGGATGCGGCGGGCGATATAGGCGCTCATGGCTATTTCGCCTGCTCGAGCTTGGCGGCCTTGGCGGGTTCATGCCACCAGATGTCCGGCGCGCCGACGCCGTTGGCATAGCGCGGCAGCTTCTGCGGATGGCCGAACTGGTCCCAATAGGCCAGCCGGTGCGTCTTGTTGTACCATTGCGGTACCCAGTAGCGACCGGCGCGGAACAGGCGATCGAAAGCGCGGCAGGCGACGGTCAGCTCTTCGCGGCTGTCAGCCGCCATGATCTTTTCGATCATGGCGTCGATGGCCGGGCTGGCGATGCCCGCGAGATTGTACGAGCCCTTGGTATTCGCGACCTGAGAGGAGAAAAACGAGCGCATGGCGTCGCCCGGCGTCGCCGACATGCTGAAGCGCTGGATCGTCATGTCGAAATCGAAGTCATCCTGACGCGCCCTGTATTGCACCGCATCGACGAGGCGCACGTTCGCTTCGATACCGAGCGTCGCGAGATTCTTGATGTAGGGCGCATGATGCGGCTGGAAGGAAGGCTCATCCAACAGGAACTCGATCTTGAAGACCTCGCCATTCGGCAGCATCCGCTTGCCGTCCTTGATGGGCACACCCGCCTCGCTCAGCAGTTGCTGCGCCTTGCGCAAGAGGCTGCGGTCCTGCCCGGAGCCGTCCGTGACCGGAGGCGTGAACGGTGCGGTGAAAACGTCGTCCGGAACCTGGCCACGAAACGGCTCGAGCAGCTTCAGCTCTTCCGGCGAAGGCGGCGCATTGCCTGCCATGAGGTCCGAGTTCTGGAATGGCGACACCGTACGGGCATAGGCGCCGTACATGATGGTCTTGTTGGTCCATTCGAAATCGAAAGCGTTGATCAGGGCCTCGCGCACGCGAGGGTCCTTGAATTTCTCGCGTCGCGTGTTGATGAACCAGCCTTGCGCTCCGGAGGGCGTGTCATCGGGCACGACCTCCATCTTGACGCGGCCATCCTTCACCGCCGGAAAGTCATAGCGCGTCGCCCAGATGCGCGAGGTGAACTCCTCGCGATAGAGATAGCTCTTGCCGGTGAAACCTTCGAAGGCGACGTCGCGGTCGCGATAGAATTCATAGCGCACGACATCGAAATTGTAGCTGCCGCGGCAAACCGGCAGATCGGCGGCCCACCAGTCCTTGACCCGCTCGAATTCGATGTAGCGATTGACCTCGAACCTGCCGACCTTGTACGGACCGGAGCCGAGCGGAATATCCAGCGTCGATTCATCGAACGGCCGGGACGCATAATAGGCCTTCGAGAAGATCGGCAGTCCGGCGACATAGAGCGGCACGTCGCGGGCGCGTCCCTTGGCGAAGGTGACGACGAGCGTCGCATCGTCGATGGCTTCCGCGTTCACGAAGTCACGCATCTGCACGATGATCAGCGGGTGGCCCTTGGCCTTCAACGTCGTCAGCGAGAATGCCGCGTCGTGGGCGGTGAGCCTGGTGCCGTCGTGGAATTTCGCCTCCGGCCGCATCGTGAAGCGATAGACCAGCCTGTCCGGCGATATCTGCACGGATTTTGCGGCAAGCCCGTACATCGCGTCAGGCTCGTCGCTGCCGCGCACCATCAGCGGCGAAAACGTCATGTCCATGCCTTGCGCGCCATCGCCCTTGAGGATGTAGGCGTTGAGCGAGTTGAAGGTCTGGTAGGACTGGTTATACGACCTCGTCGATGGGATGAGCGAGAACGTGCCGCCCTTCGGCGCAGACGGATTGACGTAGTCGAAATGGTGGAAATCGGCGGGATATTTGAGATCGCCGAACGCAGAGATGCCGTGAGCCTCGGTCCCGGCTTCCGATGCACACGCAATGCGCAACGGCGCACCAATGGACGCCCCGAGGGCGCCGCCAACACCCAAGGCCAGCACATGGCGGCGTGACATCTGCGTCATGCGGGGAATGTCCTTCACGACTTCTTTGCGATCCGCGCCGCCTTGTCTGCGTCGTACCACCAGATGAACGGGAAACCGGACTGACCATATCTGGGCAATTCCGCCGGCCGACCGAAGCGATCCCAGCGCGCGGTGCGCACCTTGTTGTAGGTCCACTGCGGCACGACATAGTGATTCCACAGCAGCACCCGGTCCAGCGCCTTTGTTGCGGCCACCAGGTCGTCGCGATCGGTGGCGTAGATGACCCGTTCGATCAGCTTGTCGATCGCGGGATTCTTGATGCCGGCGATGTTGCGCGACCCGGCGATGTCGGCCGTCTTGGACGACCAGAACTCGCGCTGCTCATTGCCCGGCGACTGCGACTCGCCCCATGAATTGGTGACGACGTCGAAATCCCACTCGCGGGTCCTGTTCTCGTATTGGGTCGGATCGACCGTCCGCACGCTGACGGCAATGCCGAGCCGCTCCAGCGACGGCTTGTAGAACAGCGTGATCCGCTCGAAGCTCGGATCCTGGTTCAGCAACTCCAGCGAAAACTGGGTGCCGGTCTTGACGTCGATCAGCTTGCGGTCGCGCACCTCATAACCAGCCTCCTTGAACAGACGCAGCGCCTCGCGAAGATTCTCCCGGACGGCCTCCGGGCTACCGCCAACCGGATTGCTATAGGGCGTCGTGAAGACCTCGGGCGGGACCTGGGCGCGGACGGTTTCGAGGATCTCGCGCTCCTTGCCCTGCGGCAAGCCGGTCGCCATGAGCTCCTCGATGCCGTCGAAATAGCTGCTGATACGCTTGTACTGACCAAAGAAGATCTGCTTGTTCATCTCCTCGAAGTCGAAGGCGTAGTTGAGCGCACGACGCACGCGGGGGTCGCTGAATTTGGCGCGTCGCAGGTTCGGCACGAACGCCTGCATCACGCCCGAGCTGCGATTGACGAATTCCTCTAGGATCACGCGCTTTTCGCTCACGGCGGGGAAGTCGTAGGCCGTCGCCCAGCTCTTGGCGCTGTTCTCGGTGCGCCAATCGACCTGATCGGCCTTGAAGGCCTCGATCGCGACCGTGGCGTCTCGGAAATATTCGTAGCGCAGCTCGTCGAAATTGTTGCGGCCAACATTGGCGGGGAGGTCGCGGCCCCAATAATCCTTGACGCGCTCCAGCGCGATCGACCGTCCTGCTACGAACTCCTTGACCCTGTAGGGGCCCGAACCGAGCGGCACTTCGAGCGTGGTGGCGGAGACATCGCGCTTGCGGCCCTGCGCGTCCGTCCCCTCCCACCAATGCTTCGGCAAGACCGTAAGCTGTCCCACGATCTGCGGCAATTCGCGATTGCCCGGCGCGTCGAATACGAACTTCACCTCGCGCTCGCCGACCTTCTCGGCCTTCACCACATGGCTGTAGTACGCCGAATACATCGGATGGTGCTTCTTGAAGGAATCGAGCGAAAAGATCACGTCCTCCGGCGTGACGGGCTTGCCGTCATGCCACTTCGCCTGCGGCCGCAACCGATAAGTGACGAAGGAGAAATCGTCCGGGTGGCTGACCGCTTCCGCCAGCGCGCCGTATTCGGTCGAGACCTCGTCAAGCGAGGGCGTGGTGAGGGATTCGTAGATGAAGGCGACGGCACCGGCGACCTGCCCCTTCACACCTGATACGACGATGTTGAAATTGTCGAATGTGCCGACGGCGATCTGGCGCGCGACGCCGCCTTTGGGCGCGTCCGGATTGACGTAGTCGAAGCGCTTGAAGTCGGCGGGGTACTTGACCTTTCCGAACAGGGACAGCGCGTGGCGCCAAGGCAGCTCATTGGAAGACTGCGCCTCGGCCGCGCCGATGGCGGGAACGCCCGCCACGGAACCGAGGATGGGAAGCACTGCGACCGCAGTGCCGGTGAGCAGAAGATCGCGTCGGGTGATGGCCAAATCAACATCCCTGTCTTGAAGGAGGCTACTCCTTTAAGTTCCTAATATAGACGAGGTTTCGACCGAATATGTGTTGCTTTTTCCTCATCTTGGGGGCCGGACGGCCGATCGAATGCGGCCAAACGCCCCGATAAACTGGCCGCGAGGCCTGGATAAGCAAACGGCCAGGCATTTCAGCCTGGCCGTTCATTCCAAGATGCGTTCCGGCGGCCTTATTTGGAGGCCGTCGGCAGCGGCTGCGGATGCTCCGACAGCGTGTTCAGATAGGCGATAACGTCGGCGCGCTCGGAATCCTTCGGGATGCCGGCGAAGCCCATCGCGGTGCCAGGAATGAAGCCCTTCGGATTGGCGATGAACTTGTTGAGGTCGTCGAAGGTCCAGTTGCCGCCCTTGGCCTTCATGGCGGCCGAGAAGTTGAAGCCAGCACGGCCCTGGCCCTTTGGCTCGCCGACGACGCCATAGAGGTTCGGACCGACCCGATTCGGGCCGCCCTTCTCGAACGTGTGGCAGGCGCCGCACTTCTTGGCGGCCGCAGCGCCCTTCTCGACGGAGGCGGTCTGGAGCAGCTTCTCGATCGGCTCGGACGGTGCGGCCGCAGCGGCGCCTTCCTTGCCATGGCCGGCATCTTCCTTCACCGCGATTTCGAAGCCCGGCTTTTCCGGCATCTTGGGGGAGAACAGCGCGCTCGCGGTGAAGCTCGTCACCAGCAGAAAGAGACAGGTGCCGAGCACGGCACCGAGAATCTTGTTAAGTTCGAAAGAGTCCATTTCCGGCCAGGCCCCACCGCAAGAAGGAAACAGCGGCCCAAGCGGCCGCCAGGACGAGCCTCGGGAGAATCAAAACATTCCTTATTGTTTCCCCGAGTTTTGCCATTGAGATATCGGTTTGCCCGGGGTCTGGCAACCCGTATAAGCGAGCCGGCTTTCAGCCCGTCCCCACCCCATTTCTCGGCGCGGAAAACGTCCCGTTTCCAGGCTCTTGACCCCAGACCTTTGAACCCAATGATCGATCCTCGCATCCTGGTGCTGATCCCGGCCCGCATGGCCGCCACCCGCCTGCCCGGCAAGCCGCTCGCCGACATCGCGGGATTGCCGATGATCGTGCATGTGCTGCGCCGGGCCGAAGCCGCGGCAATCGGCAGGGTCGCGGTGGCCACCGACACGCCGGAGATCGCCTCGGTCGTCACCGCCCATGGCGGCGAGGCCGTGATGACCCGCTCCGACCACCCGTCGGGCTCCGACCGCATCCACGAGGCCATGCAGAAGCTCGATCCCGAGGGCAAGGCTGAGATCGTGATCAATCTCCAGGGCGATTTTCCCACCATCACGCCGGCAACGATCCGCGAGGTGCTGCCGCCGTTCGACGACCCCGCGGTCGACATCGTCACATTGGCCTCGCAGATCCACACCGAGGAGGAAGACCTCGCGCCGAGCGTGGTCAAGGCCATCGGTTCGCCGATCGGGCCGAAGCGGTTGCGGGCACTATATTTCACCCGCGCCACCGCCCCCTACGGCAACGGACCGCGATACCACCACATCGGGCTTTATGCCTATCGCCGCGCGGCGCTGGAGCGGTTCGTGTCGCTGCCGCCTTCGCCCCTGGAACGCCAGGAGAGCCTGGAACAGTTGCGGGCGATCGAGGCCGGTATGCGCATCGATATCATGATCGTCGACAGCGTCCCCCGCGGCGTCGACACGCCGCCCGACCTCGAAACCGCCCGCAGCATCCTTTCCAAATCCTGAGCCGCTGCTACAAGGCCGGGCAGGAGCACTTCAAGACATGAGCAAGCTGAAGATCGCATTCCAGGGCGAGCCTGGAGCCAATTCCCATATCGCCATCGTCGAGGCCTATCCCGAGGCCGAACCGATGCCCTGCGCCACCTTCGAGGACGCGCTGTCGGCGATCTCGTCGGGCGAAGCCGATCTCGGCATGATCCCGATCGAGAACTCGGTCGCCGGCCGCGTCGCCGACATCCATCATTTGCTGCCGGCGTCGGGCCTCTTCATCATCGGCGAATGGTTCTTGCCGGTGCGGCACCAGCTGATGGCGGTGAAGGGGACCAGGCTCGAAGACATCAAGAGCGTCGAGAGCCATGTGCATGCGCTCGGCCAGTGCCGGCGCATCATCCGCAAGCTGGGCATCAAGCCGATCGTGCACGCCGACACCGCCGGCAGCGCCCGCGACATCTCAGAGCGCAAGGACAAGACCGTGGCCGCGATCGCCTCGCGTCTCGCCGCAAAAATTTACGGCCTCGACATTCTCGCCGAGGACATCGAGGACGAGGCGCACAACACCACGCGCTTCGTGGTGCTGGCACGCGAGCCGAAATGGGCACCCCAAGGCGCGGGCCCGCTGGTCACCACTTTTGTGTTCCGGGTGCGCAATTTGCCGGCCGCGCTCTACAAGGCGCTCGGCGGCTTTGCGACCAACGGCGTCAACATGACCAAGCTCGAGAGCTATATGGTCGACGGCAACTTCTTCGCCACGCAGTTCTATGCCGACGTCGATGGCCACCCTGATGACAAGGGCCTCGCCTTCGCGATCGAGGAGCTGAAATTCTTCTCGCGCGAATTCCGCATCGTCGGCGTGTATCCGGGACATCCGTTCCGCGCGACGTTCAGCGAGACGCAGGAATGATCCTGTCGTTCCGGGACACGCGAAGCGTGAACCCGGAACCTCGAGATTCCGGGTTCGATGCTTCGCATCGTCCCGGAATGACAGCAATAGCTAAGCCGCCTGCCTCGCCAACCCGAACGCCTCCGCCAGCAGCGAATACGACTTCTTGCGCGCCTCGTGGTCGTACACGGCGGTGATCACCATCAGCTCGTCCGGCTTGCTGGCGTGGATCAGCGGCTGAAGCTTCTTCTGCACCGTCGCGGGGCTGCCGACGAACAGGCGCGAGCGGTTGCGCAGGATCGAGGTGCGCTCGGCGTCCGTATACGGATAGGCGATCGCCTCCTCGACGCTCGGCAGCGGCAGATATTGACCGCGGTCACGGCGCAGCCGGTTGAGGTCGAAGGACGAGGCGAGCCTCTCCGCCTCCTCGTCGGTATCAGCCGCAATGACGGCGACCGCGAGAATGGCATGCGGACTCGCACGCCAGGCTGAGGGCTGAAAACGATTGCGGTAATGCACCATCGCATCGATCGCGTCGTGGGTGGCGAAATGATGGGCGAAGGCGAAGCCCATGCCGACTTGTGCGGCCAGTTCCGAGGAATAATCGCTGGAGCCGAGCAGCCAGATCGGCGGTAACCTGGTGTCGTCGGGCATCGCGACGACGTTGTTGTAGGGGTGTCCCGCAGGGAATTCGCGGGTCTCCCACAGAATCAGCTCGTGCAGGCGCTCCAGGAAATCGTCGCCCTCGCGCCGATCGAGCCGGCTGCGCAGCGCGTAGGCCGTCGCACCATCGGTGCCCGGTGCGCGGCCGAGACCGAGATCGATCCGGCCGGGAAACAGCGCCTCCAGCATCTTGAAGCGCTCGGCCACCATCAGCGGCGCGTGGTTGGGCAGCATCACGCCGCCGGAGCCGACGCGGAGGTGCTGCGTCACCGCCGCGATCTGCCCGATCATGACGTCGGGCGCGGGACTCGCGACGGAGGCGAGGTTGTGATGCTCGGCGAGCCAGTAGCGGAGATAGCCGAGCCCGTCGACATGGCGCGCCAGATCGATGCTGTTGCGCAGCGCCGCGGCGGGCTTGGTGCCTGTCGTAACGACAGAGAGGTCGAGGACTGAGATCGGGATCATGGCGCATTACCCTAACGAAGGACCGCGCGGCGGCAACGGCGGGCCGCGCAGGTCAGAGAGTACGGAGGGGCGGGTCGCCGGGGACGATGCTGGTTGGGACAAACTACCTTCGTAACACGAGAACTTCATCATGCCCACCAACTCAATGGACACCGTGGAGGCGTTTGAATCCAATAAAATCGTTGTAATACAACCTATTGCTCCGATTTATCCGCCTTCCCACTGAAAGGCCTATCGGCGTCAAATTTCAAAGTATCTATGCTCTAGTGGGCCACTTCCCATCATCGATGGGCTGTCGGCCAAACTGCCTTTGCCTTATCTTAGGCCCTCCCAAGCTAGACCCCACGGCCGGTGGGAATTGGAGTGAGTGGTGCCATGACTGACGTGACGACGCCTGCGACGGCCGACGGGCACCTGAAGCGGCCTGCGATCTCCTTCGAGTTCTTTCCGCCCAAGACCGAGGAGATGGAGCGCAATCTCTGGGACACCATCAAGCGGCTCGCCCCGCTCGAGCCGAAATTCGTCTCGGTGACCTATGGCGCCGGCGGCTCGACCCGCGAGCGCACCCATTCCACCATCGCCCGCATCCTCAAGGAGACCGCGCTGCTGCCCGCCGCGCATCTGACCTGCGTCGGCGCCTCGCGCGGCGAGATCGACGAGATCGTCGACCGCTATCACGAGGTCGGCGTCCGCCACATCGTGGCCTTGCGCGGCGATCCCGTCGGCGGCATCGGCACGCCCTATTCGAGCCATCCCGACGGCTACCAGAGCTCGGCCGACCTCGTCGCGGGAATCAAGAAGCGGCACGCCGACATCGAAGTGAGCGTGTCGGCCTATCCCGAGAAGCACCCCGAGGCGCGCGACTTCGACGCCGACATCGACACGCTCAAGGCCAAGGTCGATGCGGGTGCGACGCGCGCGATCACCCAGGTGTTCTTCGACAACGACCTCTACTTCCGCTATCGCGACCGCGTCCGCGCCCGCGGCATCGACATCCCGATCGTGCCGGGCATCATGCCCATGCACAATTTCAAGCAGGCGCGCAATTTCGTCACCCGCGCCGGCACCACCGTGCCGGACTGGTTCGCCGCGAAATTCGACGGCCTCGATGACGATGCCGAGACACGCAAGCTGGTGGCCGCGACCGTCGCGGCCGGCCAGGTGCAGAAGCTCGCCAAGCACGGCGTCGACACCTTCCACTTCTACACCATGAACCGCGCCGACCTCGTATTCGCGATCAGCCATTTGCTCGGCATTCGCGCCAGGACCGCCCAGAAGGCTGCGTGAGATCAGATGACCGTACCCGTATCCTCCAAGCGAACCGCCCTCCTCGACGCCGCGCGCGAACGCATTCTCGTGCTCGACGGCGCCATGGGCACGATGATCCAGAATCTCCAGCTCGACGAGGCCGCCTTCCGCGGCGAGCGCTTCAAGACCTTTCATCGCGACCTGCGCGGTAACAACGACCTCTTGATCCTGACCCAGCCGCAGGCGATCGAGGACATCCACGCCGCTTACTTGCGCGCCGGCGCCGACATCGTCGCGACCAACACTTTCTCCACGACCTCGATCGCCCAGGCCGATTACGACCTCACCGACATCGTCTACGAGATGGCGCGCGAAGGCGCCCGCCTCGCCGGCAATGCCGCACGGCGCGTCGCGGCGGAAGACGGCAAGCCGCGCTTCGTCGCCGGCGCCATCGGCCCCACCAACCGTACCGCCTCGATCTCTCCGGACGTTTCCAATCCCGGCTACCGCGCCGTCACCTTCGACGACCTGCGCAAGTCGTATGGCGAGCAGATCCGCGGGCTGATCGACGGCGGCGTCGATCTGCTGCTGGTCGAGACCATCTTCGACACCCTCAACGCCAAGGCGGCGCTCTATGCGATCGCCGAGATCACCGAAGAACTCGGCATCGACGTGCCCGTGATGGTGTCGGGCACCATCACCGACAAGTCCGGCCGCCTGCTCTCGGGCCAGATGCCGGAGGCGTTCTGGAATTCGGTACGGCACGCCAAGCCGATCACCATCGGCTTCAACTGCGCGCTCGGCGCCGAAGATCTGCGCGCGCATATTGCCGATATCGGCCGCGTCGCCGACACGCTCGTCTGCGCCTATCCGAACGCCGGCCTGCCCAACGAGTTCGGCCAGTATGACGAGACGCCCGAGTACATGGCCCGCCTGATCGGCGAGTTCGCCCGCGACGGCCTCGTCAACATCGTCGGCGGCTGCTGCGGCACCACGCCGGACCATATCGCGGCGATCGCCGCCGCGGTCGCCCCGCACAAGCCGCGCACCGTGCCGGTGATCGAACCGCGCCTGCGGCTCTCGGGTCTCGAGCCGTTCGTGCTGACCGACGCCATCCCGTTCGTGAACGTCGGCGAGCGCACCAACGTCACGGGCTCGGCCCGCTTCCGCAAGCTGATCACCGCCGGCGACTACACCGCCGCGCTGCAGGTCGCGCGCGACCAGGTCGAGAACGGCGCGCAGATCATCGACGTCAACATGGACGAGGGCCTGCTCGACTCCGAAGCTGCGATGGTGACCTTCCTCAACCTCGTCGCCGCCGAGCCCGACATCGCCCGCGTCCCCGTCATGGTCGACTCCTCGAAATTCTCCGTGATCGAGGCCGGCCTGAAATGCGTGCAGGGCAAGCCGGTCGTCAACTCGATCTCGATGAAGGAAGGCGAGGAGAAGTTCATCCACGAAGCCCGGATCGCGCGCCGCCACGGCGCGGCCGTGGTGGTGATGGCGTTCGACGAGGCCGGCCAGGCCGACACGTTCGCGCGCAAGACCGAGATCTGCAAGCGTGCCTACGACATCCTGGTGGGCCGCGTCGGCTTACCGCCGGAGGACATCATCTTCGATCCGAACATCTTCGCGATCGCGACCGGCATCGAGGAGCACAACAATTACGGCGTCGACTTCATCGAGGCGACGCGCTGGATCCGGCAGAACCTGCCGGGCGCACATATCTCGGGCGGCGTCTCGAATCTCTCGTTCTCGTTCCGCGGCAACGAGCCGGTGCGCGAGGCCATGCACTCGGTGTTCCTGTATCACGCCATCAAGGCCGGCATGGACATGGGCATCGTCAATGCCGGGCAGATGATCGTCTATGACGACATCGATCCGGAGCTGCGCCAGACCTGCGAGGACGTCGTCCTCAATCGCGATCCCGGCGCGTCCGAGCGCCTGCTGGCGCTGGCGGAGAAATTCCGCGGCAAGAAGACGGAAAGCAGGGAAGCCGATCTCGCCTGGCGCGAATGGCCGGTGGAGAAGCGGCTGTCGCATTCGCTGGTGCACGGCATCACCGAATTCATCGAGCAGGACACTGAAGAAGCCCGCAAGAAGTCCTCGCGTCCGCTCGACGTGATCGAGGGACCGCTGATGGCGGGCATGAACGTGGTCGGCGACCTCTTCGGCGACGGCAAGATGTTCCTGCCGCAGGTGGTGAAGTCCGCGCGCGTCATGAAGCAGGCGGTTGCCTACCTCATGCCGTTCATGGAGGAGGAGAAGGCGCGCAACCTCGCAAACGGCATCGGCACGGAAGGCTCCTCGTCCGCCGGCAAGATCGTGCTCGCGACGGTGAAGGGCGACGTCCACGACATCGGCAAGAACATTGTCGGCATCGTGCTCCAGTGCAACAATTTCGAGGTCATCGATCTCGGCGTGATGGTGCCGGCCGCCAAGATCGTCGAGACGGTGAAGGCGGAGAAGGCCGACATCGTCGGGCTATCAGGCCTGATCACACCCTCGCTCGACGAGATGGCGTTCTTCGCCAGCGAATTGCAGCGCGAAGGCCTGAAGCTGCCGCTCCTGATCGGCGGCGCCACGACGAGCCGCGTGCACACCGCCGTCAAGATCGACCCGAGCTATCGCGCCGGTCCCGTCGTGCACGTCAACGACGCCAGCCGCGCGGTCGGCGTCGCGTCCTCACTGCTCTCGCCCGAGAAGCGTGTGGCATACGCCGCCGAGGTGCGGGCCGAATACGCCAGGATCTCGGAAGCGCATCTGCGGGCGCAGGCGGACAAGAAGCGCCTGAAGCTGACTGACGCCCGCGCCAACCGCGTGCCGGTCGACTTTGCCAAGAGCAAGCCGGTGAAGCCGACCTTCCTCGGCACCCGCAGCTTCGACGAATACGATCTCGCCGAGCTCGTACCTTACATCGACTGGACGCCGTTCTTCCAGACCTGGGAGCTCGCCGGGCGCTTCCCCGCCATCCTCGACGACGCCAAGGTCGGCGAGGTCGCGCGCTCGCTCTATGACGACGCGCGCACGATGCTCGACACCATCGTGAAGGAGAAATGGTTCCGGGCCCGCGCGACGATCGGCTTCTGGCCGGCGAATGCGCAAGGCGACGACATCGTGCTCTATGCCGACGAGAGCCGGGCCAAGCCAATCGCGACGCTGCACACGCTGCGCCAGCAGCTCGAGAAGCGCGAGGGCCGTTTCAACGCGGCGCTCGCCGACTTCATCGCGCCCGCCGGCGTGCCCGACTACATCGGCGGCTTCGTGGTCACCGCCGGCATCGGCGAAGACGCGGTCGCCGACCGCTTCAAGATGGCCAACGACGACTACTCCTCGATCCTGTGCAAGGCGCTGGCTGACCGCCTCGCCGAAGCCTTCGCCGAGCGCATGCATGCCCGGGTGCGCCGCGAGTTCTGGGCTTACGCACCGGACGAGGCGCTCTCCAGCGAGGAGCTGATCCTGGAGAAGTACCAGGGCATTCGCCCGGCGCCCGGCTATCCCGCCCAGCCCGATCACACCGAGAAGGCGACGCTGTTCGAATTGCTCGATGCCGAGAACACGGCCGGCGTGAAGCTGACCGAGAGCTTTGCGATGTGGCCGGGCTCCTCCGTATCAGGGCTCTACTTCGCGAACCCCGAGAGCTATTATTTCGGCGTCGGCAAGATCGAGCGCGACCAGGTCGAGGACTACGCGGCACGCAAGGGCATGACGGTGGCGGAAACCGAACGCTGGCTCGCGCCGGTGCTGAACTACATCCCGTCGCAGCAGGACAGGTCCTTCGCGGCAAAGCCGGCGAACGACGAGATGCCGAAAGACCTCGCCTCGCACCCGCCGGGCTGCACCTGCGCGGTGCACCTCGTCTGGCAGAAGAAGCGCGCCGGGGCGGGCTAGCGCGCTTCCAAACAAAAACCGCGAAAACAACCCCATGCACAGTAGCGATGGGGTTGAAAAGCCTGAGCAATTTCGGTCTAGCCGAAAGCGAGTTGCGGCGTCGGGCAAAACAGCGGTAATATTCCATCGTCGGCTGCTGTGGCAGTTGCACGCTCCAGCCCGTATTGATTGCCTTCGCCTGTAGCCCGCATGAGCGAAGCGAGATGCGGGGCCGGTCTATCGCATTCGAGAGCTTCTCCCTGCGGCCATCCTTCGAGACGCCGTGCGAAGGGCGCGGCTCCTCAGGATGAGGACGGAGTGTGCGGCAGCAGTTTCAACGGGCACTGACGCCACTTAGCCTCATCCTGAGGAGGCGCGTAAGCGCCGTCTCGAAGGACGAGGCGCGCGCTCAGGCCCTGCCAAGAACTCATATGCGATAACCCTGCCCTCCAGGGGAGAGAAGGAAGCCCTACCCCTTCGGCGGCGCCAGCGGCTGCACGATCTCCTTGAACGGGGCCAGTGCCTCACAGCGCTCGGCATGGGCGCTCAACACCGGATAGCGTGAAGCGTCGAACAGCTGCGGGTGCGCCTCGCGGGTGAAGCGAACGACGCAGGCCACCGCGACGTCGGCATGGCCGATGCGGTCGCCCAGCCAGTACGGCGTCGTCACCTTGGCGCGCTCGGATTCCAGCACGCCCAGCACGTCGCCGATCTGCGCCTGGCAACGCTCGACCCAGAGCGCGAGCTGCTCCTTCCGCAGCACGCGCTCGTAGAGCAGGCTCACCGCCTTGTCGCCGAGGCCGGAGGCGAGCGCGCAGATGCGCAGATGCCTGCGCCGCTCAGCGCCGCCGCGCGGCAGCATCGCCTTTGCCTCGCCGACGAGCTCGTCGAGATAGTCGAGGATGATGGTGCTCTCGATCAGCGCCTCGCCGTCGTCGAGCACCAGCGTCGGCACCCGGCGCAGCGGATTGTACGGCGCGATCTTGTCGGCATCGCCGAAGGTCGACCACGGCCTGTGCTCGAAGGCGAGCCCGTAGAGCCGGAGCGCGATCGCGACGCGGCGGACGAAGGGGGAATCATATTGGCCGATCAGGAACATGGTTCTCGCTCTTGTCAGTCGTTGAACACGGCAGGGCCGCTCAGTTCATCGTCAATGCGAAGGTGCCGCAACAACTATCTTGGAACAAGAGCATTGCGCACGACGCAACAAAGCGGGATCAATGGACAACCGGCCGGGGCTCTCGTGAGCGCTTCCCCCGGATATCGCTGCTCTCATCCGAGCTACAGCCTGCTGGATTGCTTCGTCGCAAGTGCTCCTCGCAATGACGGTGGGGACGCAGCCGTTCCCTACTCGATGATCGGCACATGCTTCGCTGCCGTTCGCGGCGCGGTGCCGTCGAGGCGCGGATCGTCGGCGATCTCGATCTGGCGGCGGATGGGGTGGAAGCCGGAGCGCTGATAGAACGCAACGGCCGATGGATGGTCGAGAGTGCAGGTGTGGACCCAGACGCGGCCGACGTCGTGCGACCAGGCAATCTCCAGCGCGCGGTTCATCAGGAAGCGGGCGGCTCCGGTGCCGATCAAGGGTGCGGTGACGCCGAAATAGGTCAGCTCGCACTGGCCGGGCTCGCGGAAATCCAGCTCCAGCAGGCCTTCGTCGCGGCCATCCGCGACCAATGCGTAGACTTCAATGCCCGGCGCGTGGATGATCGCGGCAAGCTCCGCGTCATTCATGCGTGCTCGCGAGAACCACAGCCAGTCCTCGCCGACGCGGCGGAAGATGTCGCGGTACCAAGAAAGCGCGGGGGCATCGACCTTGCGCAGGGTCCAGCTGCCTGGCGGATCGGCGCGGCGCGCGGGAGGTGCAGTCATCTCCAGATGGGTGACGACTGCCGCGATCTTGCCGGCGGGGACGTCGGAGTAGCCGTCGAGGAGGATCATGGTTGTTGCTTCACTTGGGAACAGCTAGCGTGTGGCGTCGTTTTGAGGAACGACAGCAGCACCGCACTCCGTCATTGCGAGCGCAGCGAAGCAATCCAGGATCTTTCCGCAGAGGCAGTCTGGATTGCTTCGTCGCAAGAGCTCCTCGCAATGACGACGTGGAGGCAGTTGAGCGCGCCCCGCAGCATCGGCCTGCAAGGCTGTGCCTATCGCTACCCCTCCCCCTCGTCGCTCGCGAGCACGCCTTTCACTGCCCTCGCCCAGCCGGCGAGCTTCCGCTCTCTTGTCGCCTGGCTCATGTTCGGCTTGAAGCGGTGCTCCAATCGCCAATTGTCCGCGAACCTGGTCGGCTCGGGATAGACGCTCGCCTGGAGGCCAGCGAGGTAGGCGGCGCCCAGCGCGGTGGTCTCCTGGATCACGGGGCGGTCGACCGGCGCGTCCAGGAGATCGGCGAGGCGCTGCATGGTCCAGTCTGACGCTGTCATGCCGCCGTCGACGCGGAGCACGACGCTGGCGGTTTCCGAGCTCGGCCAGTCCGCGCGCATCGCGGCCCAGAGGTCGTAGGTCTGGTAGCAGACGCTTTCCAGCGCGGCGTGGGCAAGCTCGGCCGGGCCGGTGTTGCGGGTGAGGCCGAACAGCGCGCCGCGCACCCTGGGATTCCAGTAGGGCGCGCCCATGCCGACGAAGGCTGGGACGAGATAGACGCTCTGCATGGAATCCGATTGATCGGCAAGAGGTCCGGTCTCGGCAGCATGCTTGATGATGCCGAGGCCGTCGCGCAGCCATTGCACCGCCGAGCCTGCGACGAAGATCGAGCCTTCGAGCGCGTAGGTGCGTTTGCCGTCGAGCTGGTAGGCGACGGTGGTGAGCAGCTTGTTCTTCGACACGACCGGCGTGGTGCCGGTGTTGAGCAGCGCGAAGCAGCCGGTGCCGTAGGTGGACTTCATCATGCCTGGGCGGAAGCAGGCCTGGCCGATGGTGGCGGCCTGCTGGTCGCCGGCAATGCCCGAGATCGCGATCGCGCCGCCGAACAGATCGGGCGTGCTCTCGCCGAACCGGGCGGAGGAATCCTTCACCTCGGGCAGCATCGAGCGCGGCACGCCGATGATCTCCAGCAGCTCGTCGTCCCACTGGCCGGTGTGGATGTTGAACAGCAGCGTGCGCGAGGCGTTGGTGGCGTCGGTGGCGTGCACCTTGCCGCCGGTGAGGCGCCAGAGCAGGTAGCAATCCACGGTGCCGAACATCAGCTCGCCGCGCGCGGCGCGCGCCCGCGCGCCGGGGACGTGATCCAGGATCCAGGCGACCTTGGTGCCGGAGAAATAGGGATCGATGATCAGGCCGGTCTTCCTGGAGATCACCGGCTCGCGGCCGTCGGCTTTCAGCTTGGCGCAGATGTCGGCGGTGCGGCGGTCCTGCCACACGATGGCGCGGTGCACGGCCTGGCCGGTGGCGCGGTCCCACACCACCGTGGTCTCGCGCTGGTTGGTGATGCCGATCGCAGCGATGTCCTTGGCGCTGATGCCGGCCTGCTCGATCGCCTCGCGGCAGACCATCACGGTCGAGGTCCAGATGTCCTCCGGCTCGTGCTCGACCCAGCCCGAGGCCGGAAAGTGCTGCGGGAATTCCTGCTGCGCCTTGGCCGCGATGGAAATATCGCCGCGAAACACGATCGCGCGCGAGGAGGTGGTGCCCTGGTCGATGGCGAGGACGAAAGACATGGCGGCTTACCTTGGCGTTTTCCCCTGGAAGGGGATCATTGTCGGGCCAAAGGGAGCGGATTGGAGGCGGAAGGTCAAGATTGGATGCGGTGCCCGCGGCGCGCCTCCCTTCTCCCCTTGTGGGAGAAGGTGGCGCGAAGCGCCGGATGAGGGGTTCTATCCGCGAAGAGTATCGCGAGTGGGGGGTGCGGGCGGAGAGAGACCCCTCACCCGTCTCGCCGCTACGCGGCGATCTTCCCTCTCCCACAAGGGGAGAGGGAAGAGGCCTACACCGCGGCCGTCGTGACGCCGCCATCGATGACGATGGTCTGGCCCGTCATGAAGCTCGACGCATCGGAGGCGAGGTAGGCGACCGCGCCGGCGATTTCGTCGGGCTCGCCGATGCGGCGAAGCGGCGTGGTGGCGGTGCGGCGCTTCAGCATGGCTTCGTCTTCCCACAGCGCGCGGGCGAAATCGGTCTTGACGAGGCCGGGCGCGATGCAGTTGACGCGGACGCCTTTCGGGCCCCATTCGCCGGCGAGCGAACGGCACAGCGCGAAATCGGCGGCCTTGGAGATGCCGTAGGCGCCGATCACGGTGGAGCCGCGCAAGCCCCCGATGGACGAAATGATGATGACGGAGCCGTTGCCGCGCTCCGCCATCTGCGGAATCGCCAGCGCGGAGAGCCAGATGTTGCTCTTGACGTTCGAGCCCATGATCTTGTCGAAGGCTTCATCCGGGATGTCGAGCAGCGGGCCGTAATACGGGTTCACTGCGGCGTTGCAGACGAGGACGTCGATCTTGCCGTAATGCTTCGTGGCACCCGCGATCAGCGCTTCGACCTCGTTCTTGCGCGCGATGTTGCAGGGAATGACGGTTGCCTCGCCACCGGACGCGTTGATGCCGTCGGCGACTTCCTTGCAGGCCTCGGCCTTGCGCGAGGAGACCACGACCTTTGCTCCGAGCCTGGCGAGGAGCTCGGCGGAGGAGCGGCCGATGCCGCGGCTGGAGCCGGTGACCACGGCGACCTTGCCGGTGAGATCGAACGGGGTGTTTTTCATTTTTGGTGCCTCGATGCTTCAACGACCTCCGTCATTGCGAGGAGCGAAGCGACGAAGCAATCCAGAGATGTCCCAGCGGAAAGACCCTGGATTGCTTCGCTTCGCTCGCAATGACGGCAAGCGTCAGATCAACCCGCCCGCATCGGCGACACGGCGCTGGTGGTAGTCGGTATCACCGAACGTGTTCTCGATCATGGTGAGGCGCTTGAAGTAGTGGCCGATCCTGGCCTCCATCGTCATGCCGATGCCGCCGTGGAGTTGGATCGACTGCTGGCCGACGAATTTCAGCGACTTGCCGATCTGCACCTTGGCCGCGGCGATCGCGTTCGCGCGCTCCTTGGCGTCCTCGAAATCACCGGCCATGGTCGCGAACATCGACATCGAGCGCGCCTGTTCGGCGGCGACGAACATGTCGGAGGCGCGGTGCTGGAGCGACTGGAACGAGCCGATCGCGACGCCGAACTGCTTGCGCGTCTTGATGTACTCGACCGTGGTCTTGAGCGACTCGTCCATCAGGCCGACCGCCTCGGCGCACAGCGCAACGCGGGCCTCGTCCACCACCCGCTCGATCAGCGCGAGGGAATCCTCGGGATTGCCGATCACGGCGTCCGGGCCGACCTCGACACCGGTGAAGGTGATGTCGGCGGCGTGCAGGCCGTCCTGGGTCGGATAGCCCTTCCTGGCTACGCCCTTGGCATTCGCGGGCACCAGGAACACGCCGATGCCGCTTTTGTCACGGCGATCGCCCTTGGTGCGCGCGGTGACGATCAACGTGTCGGCGCTCTCGCCGTTGAGCACGACGAACTTCTCGCCGTCGACGACGTAGGCATCGCCCTTCTTCTTCGCGGTCGTCGAGACGTCGAAGAGATCGTAGCGCGAGTTCTTCTCGAGCTGGGCGAAGGCGAGCGTCTTGCTGCCGTCGATGATCGAAGGCACGTGAGCAGCCTTCTGCGCATCGGTACCGGCATGGCGCAGGAAGCCGCCGCCGATCACGACCGTCGCGAGATAAGGCTCCAGCACCAGCGCCTTGCCGAGCGCCTCCATCACGATCATGGTCTCGACGCCGCCGCCGCCGAAGCCGCCATCGGCCTCTGCGAAGGGCAGGCCGAGCAGGCCCTGCTCGGCGAGCTTGAGCCAGACCGTTCTGCTCCAGCCGCCCTTCTCCTTCATGTACTTCTTGCGCTGCTCGAAATCGTAGGAATCGGTCAGCAGGCCGTCAATGCTTTCCTTGAGAAGCCGCTGCTCCTCGTTCAGATCAAAATCCATGTCTCTCTCCAAATCGGCGGGAATTGCCCTGCCGTCGCCTCACCCTCAGATGTCATCCCCGCCTTGTGCGCAATTGCGCACCGGGGCGGGGATCCAGTAAACGCAGGCGCTGGCGGGACTCACGATCGCCGCGGCGTACTGGGTCCCCCGCCTTCGCGGGGGACGACAGCGTCCTGTATTCAATCAATCACAGCCCCAGCACCGCCTTGGCGATGATGTTGCGCTGGATCTCGTTGGAGCCGCCGTAGATCGAGACCTTGCGGTTGTTGAAGTAGCTCGGCGCGATCTGGGCGGTCCAGTCCATGGCTTCGTTCGAGCCGTCATCGCCGTGCTCGTCGTAGGGCGCGGCGAACGGGCCGATCACTTCCATGAGCAGCTCCGTGGTGGTCTGCTGGATCTCGGAGCCCTTGATCTTCAGCACCGAGGACGCCGGGTTGGGCTTGCCCTTGCCGTGCTTGCCTTCGTCGGCGACGACGCGGAGCTGCGTGAGCTCGAGGGCCTTCAGCTCGATCTCGCAAGCGGTGAGCTTCTCGCGGAACGCCGCGTCCTGGATGATCGGCTTGCCGCCGGATTCGACCTTGGAGGCGAGCTCCTTGATGCGGCGGATGCGCTCCTTGGAGACGCCGACGCGGGCAATGCCGGTGCGCTCGTTGCCGAGCAGGAATTTTGCGTAATCCCAGCCCTTGTTCTCCTCGCCGATCAGGTTCTCGTAGGGCACCTCGACGTCGTCGAAGAACACCTCGTTGACCTCATGGCCGCCGTCGATGGTCTGGATCGGGCGCACGGTGACGCCCTTCGACTTCATCGAGAACACGATGAAGGAGATGCCCATCTGCTTCTTGGCGTTGTTGTCGGTGCGGCAGAGGCAGAAGATCATGTCGGCATGCTGGGCGAGCGTGGTCCAGGTCTTCTGGCCGTTGATGATCCACTTGTCGCCCTTGCGCTCGGCCTTGGTCTTGAGCGAGGCGAGGTCGGAGCCGGAGCCGGGCTCGGAGAAGCCCTGGCACCACCAATCGTCGACATTGGCGATGCGCGGCAGGTACTTCTTCTTCTGCTCCTCGTTGCCGAAGGTGTAGATGACCGGGCCGACCATGCTGACGCCGAAGGCGAGCGGCTGCGGCGCCGGGTGAGCCTGAAGCTCCTCGTTGAAGATGTAGTGCTGCACGGCGGTCCATCCCGTGCCGCCATATTCCTTCGGCCAGTGGCTGACGCCCCAGCCCTTCTTGTTGAGGATGCGCCACCACGTCACCATCTCGTCCTTCGAGAGGTGGCGGCCCTCGACCAGCTTGCGCCGCGTATCCGGCGGCACGTTGTCGCGGAAGAACTGCCGCACTTCCTCGCGAAACGCCTGCTCTTCCCTAGTGAATGCGAGATCCATCGGATCCTCCTGTGAACGTTGTTCCCTATTCGTCATTCCGGGGCGCGCGAAGCGCGAGCCCGGAATCCAGAAGTTTTGGCTCGAGGTTCCGGGTTCATTCGCTTGCGCGAATGCCGCGGAACGACGGCCCCCGTTACTGCAGCACCTCGAACAACCCCGCCGCGCCCATGCCGCCGCCGACGCACATGGTGACGACCGCGTATTTCGCCTTGCGGCGACGGCCCTCGATCAGGGCGTGGCCGGTGAGGCGCGCGCCCGACATGCCGTAGGGATGACCGACCGCGATCGCGCCGCCGTCGACGTTGATCTTCTCGGGGTCGATGCCGAGCTTGTCGCGGCAATACAGCACCTGCACGGCGAAGGCTTCGTTGAGCTCCCAGAGGCCGATGTCGCCGACGGTGAGGCCGTGGCGCTTCAGGAGGCGCGGCACGGCGAAGACCGGGCCGATGCCCATCTCGTCCGGCTCGCAACCGGCGGAGACGAAGCCGCGGAAGATGCCGAGCGGCGCGAGGCCACGCCTGGCGGCTTCCTTGTCGCTCATGATCACGCAGGCGCTGGCGCCGTCGGAGAGCTGGCTGGCGTTGCCGGCGGTGACGGTGAAGCCGTCGCCGCGCACGGGCTTGAGGCCGGCAAGGCCTTCGAGCGTGGTTTCGGGACGCGGGCCCTCGTCCTGCGACAGCGTGACGTCCTTCATCGACACCGCGCCGGTCGCCTTGTCGGTGACCGCCATCTGCGTCGTGATCGGCGCGATCTCCTCCTTGAACCTGCCGCCCTGCTGGGCAGCCGCGGTGCGGCGCTGGCTCTCCAGCGAATACTCGTCCTGCTTCTCGCGCGAGATGCCATAACGCTTGGCGACGACCTCCGCCGTGTCGATCATGGGCATGTAGACCTCGCCCTTGATCTTGAGCAGCGCCGGGTCCTGGGCGTGGAAGCCGTTCATCTTGTCGTTCTGCACGAGCGAGATCGACTCGCCGCCGCCGCCGACCGCGATCTCGACGCCGTCGAAGAGCACCGACCGCGCGGCCAGCGCGATGGCCTGAAGACCGGAGGCGCATTGCCGGTCGATGGTGGTGCCGGCGACGGTGACGGGAAGGCCGGCGCGCAGCAGCGCCTTGCGCGCGATGTTGCCGCCGGTCGCGCCCTGCTGGAGGGCGGCGCCCATCACGACGTCCTCGATCTCCTTCGGATCGATCTTGGCGCGCGCGACGGCCTCGCCGATGGCGTGGCCGAGCAGGGTTGCGCCCTCGGTGGCATTGAGCGCGCCGCGATAGGCCTTGCCGATCGGGGTGCGGGCGGTGGAAACGATGACGGCGTCGGTCAAGAACGGACTCCTGATGCGGTTCTGGTGGATTGTGACGGTTTCTGCTGCTGGCGCAATTCGTGGCGCGACAATTTTCCGACCGGCGTGCGCGGCAGATCGTCGACGAACTCGACCGCGGCCGGCAGTTCGTGCTTGCCGAGCTTGCCGTTGAGCTGCGCGCGCAGCTCGTCGAGCGAGAACGGCTTTGCGCCGGGCTTCAGCTTGATGAAGGCCTTTGCGGCCTCGCCGCGGTACTGGTCGGGGATGCCGAGCACGATCACCTCGTGCACGCCTGATATGGTGTAGATCGCCTGCTCGATCATCTGCGGATAGACGTTGAAGCCGCCGGAGATGATCATGTCCTTCTTGCGGTCGACCAGGAAGAAATAGCCGTCGGTGTCGACATAGCCGATGTCGCCGGTGAGGAAGCGGCCGTCGACGAAGGCATCCGTGGATCCTTCCGGCCTGTTCCAGTAGCCTCCAGTGACGTTCGGGCCCTTGATGCGGATCTCGCCGACTTCGCCTGGCGGCAGCACGCGCCGGGGATCGTCGAGCGCGACGACGTCGAGCTCGATGCCGGGCAGCATCAGGCCGATCGAGCCCGGCTTCTCGGGACCGTCAGGCGGATGGCCGGTGCCGGGCGAGCAGGTCTCGGTCATGCCCCAGCCGCTGCGCAGCTTCTTGCCGACCTTGCGCTCGAAGAAATTCGCGATCTCGACCGGCAGCGGCGCGCCGCCGGAGCCGATGGTGGCAAGCGAGGAGAAGTCGCGCTTGTCGAGGTCCGGGAGCGCGGCGATCGCGATCCACATCGTCGGCACGCCCGGAAAGTAGGTCGCGCGCTTGACCTCGATGTCGCGCATCACCGCTTCGACGTCGAAGCGCTGGTGCAGCGAGATCAGATTGCCGCGGCTGAGCGAGGACAACAGCACCACGGTGAGCGCGTAGATGTGGAACAGCGGCAGCACGCAGATCACGCGCTCGATCGTCTCGCCACGCGCCGCGCGCGACGGCTTGCCCCAGACGTCGTAGATCGACACCGCCGCGGTGAGATTGCCGTGCGTCAGCATGGCGCCCTTGGGCAGGCCGGTGGTGCCGCCGGTATATTGCAGCAGCGCAACGTCGTCGGCGGTCACCTTCGGCCATTCTGCCGGCGCGGCGGCCCCTTCGACGAAGGTCTTGAAGGTCACGATGCGGGGATCGTTGGGGATCGCCGCCTGCGGCGTGCCGACCTTGCCCCAATGATCGTCCTCGCAGACGACCAGGCGATCGATCAGCCCCTTCTCCAGGAATTTCAGCGCGGTCGGCAGCAGCGCCTGGAGGTTCGAGGTGACGAGCAGGCGCGAGCCGGAGTCGGAAACCTTGTGCGTCAGCGCGATCTCGCCGTCGAGCGGTGACAGATGCGCGACGCGGGCGCCTGCCTTCAGCGCGCCGAAGAAGTTGACGGGATGATCGGGGGTGTTGCCGAGGAACAGCGCGACGGAAGAGTTCCTGCCGCAACCGGCGCGCAGGAACGCCGCGGCGGCGCGCTCGGCCTGAGCTGCGAGCTCGGCGTAGGTGATCGCGCGATCGCGGAATTCCAACGCGGTGCGCGGGCCGTGCTCAGCGGCGGCTTTCGACAGGAGATCCGGGAGCGGACCCTGGACGATGGGATCGTCCCAATGCACGCCCTCTGGGTAAAACTGTTCGCCGGGATGGGTCATAGGCGATCGAGACTCTGCAAAGCGATAATGGCCGGGTCGCGTGAGGCGGGCACCGGCGGATGGGCTCCCCTCCCCCTTGCGGGGAGGGGTTGGGGAAGGGGGTAGCCACAAACGCTGACCTCGCCCGGGGCTACCCCCCTCCCTGCCCCTCCCCCGCAAGGGGGGAGGGAACGGAGAGAGCGTCGCCCGGAACGACTCATCGTAGCCACCGATCCCAATCCGATCACGCCGCTTTCGACGCCGCCGCGAGCGAGGCGAACGTCTTGCCTTCGGCCGCGAGCTTCTTCAGCAGCGGGGCGGGCTCGAGGCTCGGATCGTTGGTCTCCTTGGCGTAGAACGACAGGCGATCGGCGATGTGCTTGAGGCCGACGGTGTCGGCCCAGAACATCGGGCCGCCGCGGTAGATCGGCCAGCCATAGCCGTAGAGCCAGACCACGTCGATGTCGCTAGGACGCGCCGCGATCCCCTCTTCCAGGATCTTCGCGCCCTCGTTGATCATGGGATACATCATGCGCTCGAGGATCTCCTCGTCGCTGACGACGCGCTTCTTGCGGCCGAGGCGGGCAAGCGTCTCGTCGATCAGCTTCTCGACCTCGGGATCGGGCAGCGGGGCGCGGCTGCCGGCTTCATACTTGTAGTAGCCCTTGCCGGTCTTCTGGCCGAAGCGGCCGGCTTCGCACAGCGCGTCCGCGATCTCCGACTTGATGCCGCGGTCTTTCCGCGAGCGCCAGCCGATGTCGAGGCCGGCGAGGTCGCCCATCGCGAACGGTCCCATCGGCATGCCGAATTTTGTCACCACGGCGTCGACCTGCTGCGGCAAGGCACCCTCGAACAGCAGCTTCTCGGACTGCTTGCCGCGCTGGGCCAGCATGCGGTTGCCGACGAAGCCGTCGCAGACGCCGACCACGGCCGGCACTTTTGCGATCTTGCGCGCGATCGTGACGGCCGTCACGAGCGCGTCCGGCGCGGTCTTGTCGGCGCGCACGATCTCGCACAGCTTCATGACGTTGGCCGGCGAGAAGAAGTGCATGCCGAGCACGTCCTGCGGACGGCTGGTCGACTTCGCGATCTCGTCGATGTTCAGGTACGAGGTGTTGGAGGCGAGCACGGCGCCCGGCTTGGCGTACTGGTCGAGCTTGCCGAACACCTCCTTCTTCACCGCCATGGTCTCGAACACGGCCTCGATGACGAGGTCGGCATCGCCGACATTCTCGATGCCGACGACGCCGTTGATCAGCGCCATGCGCTTGGCGGGCGCGTCTGCCGGGATGCCGCCGCGCGCCGCGGTCGCTTCCCAGTTCTTCTGCATGATGCCCATGCCGCGCTTGAGCTGCTCCTCGGCGGTCTCGATCAGGGTGACGGGGATGCCGGCATTGGCGAACGACATCGCGATGCCGCCGCCCATGGTGCCGGCGCCGAGAATGGCGACACGGTTAACGGGGCGCGACTTGGTGCCTTCGGGGACACCCGCGATCTTGGCGGCTTCGCGCTCGGCGAAGAACGCATAGCGCTGCGCCTTGGACTGGTCGCTAGCGACGAGCTTCAGGAAGCCCTCGCGCTCCTTCTTCAACCCTTCGTCGAAGGGTAGGTCAATGGCGTAGCCGACGGCATCGGCCGCCGCGAACGGCGCTTCCAGGCCGCGCGACTTCTTGGTCATGGCGGCGACGGCATTGGTGAAGATCGAGCGGTCGGCCTTGGCCGCCGCGATCTTGGAATCGTCGTCGCGCAGGCGGCGCAGCGGGCGCTTCTCGGCCAGCAGCTTGCGAACGAAGGCTTCGCCGCCCGAGGCCGGCCCTTCGACGATCTCCTCGATCAAGCCGTTCTTCAGCGCTTCGGCGGCGCCGATCGGGTCGCCGCCGACGATCATCTTGACTGCGAGCTCAGGCCCGACCGCGCGCGGCAGGCGCTGGGTCCCGCCGGCGCCCGGCAACAGGCCCAGCTTCACCTCGGGCAGGCCGAGCTTGGCCTCCTTCACCGCGACACGGAAATGACAGGCGAGCGCGACCTCGAGGCCGCCGCCGAGGGCGGTGCCGTGGATCGCGGCAACGACGGGCTTGGGCGAATTCTCGATCTCGGACAGCACGTCGTTGAGGGCCGGCGGCTTCGGCGGCTTGCCGAATTCGGTGATGTCGGCGCCCGCAATGAAGGTGCGGCCGGCGCAGGTCAGCACGATGCCCTTGATGGCGGGATCGGCGATCGCGGCCTTGATGCATTCCAGAATGCCGCCGCGGACTGCGGCACTCAGCGCATTGACCGGCGGGCTGTTGACCGTGACGATGCCGACCTCGTCATGACGCTCAAGCTTGACCACTTCGCTCACGGTGTCCCTCCTTGGTGGGGATTTGCTTTTGTTCGATTTCGCAGTGCGGAATTTAATTCCGCATCTTGACGGCAGGGTTATTTTGAAGCACGGACGTTGTCAACGACTCCGCGCAAGAAGCAGATCAGGGATGAAGCGTACAGGAAAGAAGACTGCGACCGATCGGAATTTCGTCGTCGCGCTTTCCCGCGGACTGGATGTATTGCGCGCGTTCCAACCCAATGACGGCCTGCTCGGCAATCAGGAGATTGCGGCCCGCACCAACCTGCCCAAGCCGACCGTGTCGCGGCTGACCTACACGTTGACCAAGCTCGGCTATCTGACGCCGGTTCCCCGCTTCGAGAAGTACCAGCTCGCACCCGCAGCGATGTCGCTCGGTTATGCGGCGTTGGCCAATCTGGGCGTTCGGCACTTGTCGGAGCCGTTCCGCGAGGAAGTGATGCGCGCGACCGGTGGCGCCGTCGCCGTCGGCGGCCGCGACCGTCACAGCATGATCTATTTCGGGCAGAGCCGCGGCAGCGAGACGGTCGGCGTTCAACTTGACGTCGGCTCGCGCGTGCCGATTGCAACCAGTGCGATGGGCCGCGCCTATTTCTGGGCGCTCGACGACGAGAGTCGCGCTGAAGTGTCGCGCATTCTGCGCGAACATTACGGCAGCCGCTGGCCGAAGATGCGCGAAGGATTGGAACGTTCCGGCGAAACGGTCGCGAAATACGGTTTTGCGATCTCGGTCGGCGACTGGCACGACGACATCGGCGCGGCCGGCGTCGCGCTCAAGCTCAACGACGGAACCGGACCTTACGCATTCAATTGCGGCGCGCCAGCATTCCGTTTCACGGAAGAGCGTTTGATCAACGACATTGGACCGCGTCTGCTGGCGATGGTAAGGAACATCGAAGCGGCGCTCGGGGGTCTGATGCCGCATTCAAAAAAAGACAACAGCAAAAAGCTGAAATCAGGAGGAAAAGTTGCGCGTGTGGCCGAGGGGTTCAGATAGCCTTTGTCATCATCGGGAGCGGTTCGCATCGCCCCATCACTCACTGAACGACGTGAGCGAGACGACATGACGCAGGCACAGCTCGCGCGGGGGACATCGCCCCTGCTCGCGGTTCGCGACGTCAGCGTCGTGTTCGGCGGCATCATCGCGCTCAACGGCGTGTCCTTCGACATGCACAAGGGCCAGATCCTCGGATTGATCGGCCCCAACGGCGCCGGCAAGACCACGCTCTTCAATTGCCTTTCACGGCTGTACCAGCCGTCGTCCGGCGACATCCTGCTGGACGGCGTGAGCATCCTGTCGCGGCCGCCGCACCGCATCGCCGAGATCGGCATCGGCCGCACCTTCCAGAACGTGGCGCTGTTCCCGAACCTCTCGGTGATGGACAATGTCCGCGTCGGCGCGCATTCGAAGACCTCCAGCGACATCATCAGCGACTCCCTGAGGCTTGCCTGGGTCCGGCGCAGCGAGACCAGCGTCAACAAGAAGGTGCACGAGATCCTCGCCTATCTCGACCTCGAGGACGTCGCTCACACCATCGTCTCCGGCCTGCCCTTCGGTACGCAGAAGCGGGTCGAGCTGGCGCGCGCGCTCGCGGCCGATCCGAAGATCCTGCTGCTCGACGAGCCTGCCGGCGGCCTCAACCACGAGGAAGTCTACGTGCTCGGAGCTCTCATCCGCCGCATTCGCGACGAGCGCCACATGACCGTGCTCCTGGTCGAGCACCACATGGGCCTCGTGATGTCGATCGCCGACCACGTCGTCGCGCTGAATTTCGGCAAGAAGCTCGCGGAGGGGACGCCCGCCCAGGTGCAGGCCGACCCCGACGTCATCAAGGCGTATCTCGGGAGCAAGGACCAATGACGACGCTGCTCAACGTCAAGGACCTGCGCGCCTATTACGGCCAGGTCCAGGCACTCCATGGCCTGTCCTTCTCGCTCAACGAGGGTTCGCTGGTGACGCTGCTGGGCGCCAACGGCGCCGGCAAGACCACGACACTGCGCGCGATCTGCAACATGGTGCGCTCGACCGGAGCGATCGAGTTCGAAGGCAAGCCCCTGAACAACCGCTCGACCGAAAGCATCGTGCGGTTCGGCATCGCCCACGTGCCGCAGGGCCGCGGCACCTTCACCACCATGACGGTGGAGGAGAACCTGCAGTTAGGGGCCATCACCCGCAAGGACAGCGCCGGCATCGTCTCCGACATCGAGCGCATGTACGCCCACTTCCCGGTGCTGAAGCAGCGGCACACCCAGGTGGCCGGCACGCTGTCCGGCGGCGAGCAGCAGATGCTCGCGGTCGCCCGCGCCCTGATGCTGCGGCCGCGGCTGATGCTGCTCGACGAGCCCTCCTTCGGCCTCGCGCCGCTGGTGGTGCGCGATCTGTTCGGCATCCTCGGCAAGATCAACCGCGAGGACAAGGTGTCGATCCTGGTGGTCGAACAGAACGCCCAGCTGGCGCTCGAGCTCGCCGACCAGGCCTATGTGATCGAGACCGGTCGGATCGTGATGTCGGGCAAGGCCAAGGACATCGCGAACAACGAAGAAATCCGCAAATCCTATCTGGGTTACTGAGGGAGCCGGGACAATGGAACTGTTCACCAACCAGGTCCTGGCCGGCATCGCCACGGGCGCGATCTACGCCTGCATGGCGCTCGCCGTGGTCATGATCTACCAGGCCATCGACCATCTCAATTTCGCGCAAGGCGAGATGGCGATGTTCTCGACCTTCATATCCTGGCAGCTGATGCAGTGGGGCGTGTCCTATTGGGCGGCCTTCCTGATGACGCTGGCATTCTCCTTCGTCGCCGGCATCGCGATCGAGCGCATCCTGTTCAAGCCGCTCGCCAAGGCGCCGGTGCTGACCAACGTCGCCGGCTTCATCGCACTGTTTGCGATCATCAACTCCTCGGCCGGCCTGATTTGGGACTTCACCATCAAGCAGTACCCGACCCCGTTCGGCTCCTCGCCGTTCCTGGGCAGCCAGCTGATCTCGACGCACCAGGCCGGCATGATCGGCGTCACCGTGCTGCTCTTGCTCGGCCTCTACTTCTTCTTCCAGTACACCCGGATCGGCCTTGCGATGCGCGCCGCCGCCTCGGTGCCTGAATCGGCCCGCCTCGTCGGCATCAACACGAGCTGGATGATCGCGCTCGGCTGGGGCATGGCGACCGCGATCGGCTCGATCGCCGGCATGCTGATCGCCCCGGTCGTGTTCCTCGAGCCCAACATGATGGGCGGCGTCCTGATCTACGGCTTCGCCGCGGCGGTGCTCGGCGGATTGAGCAGCCCGTTCGGCGCCGTGGTCGGCGGCTTCCTGGTCGGCGTCTTCGAGAACCTCGCCGGCACCTACATCCCCGGCGTCGGCAACGAACTGAAGCTCCCGATCGCGCTCGCGCTGATCATCTCCGTCCTGGTCGTCAAACCCGCTGGCCTGTTCGGCCGGCACATCGTCAAGCGAGTTTGATCATGAGCGCTGCAGAAGAAGTCGTCGCCGAAGGCCACCAGGCGGTCGAGGCCGTTCCGAAGCGCGCCATGACGCTGGGCACCGGCACCTCGCTGGTGGTGCTGGCGGCGCTGTTGGTCGTGCCGATGTTCGTCAAGAACTTCATCATCTTCCAGATGACGATGCTCCTGATCTACGGGCTCGCCGTGCTGGCGCTGAACATCCTGACCGGCGGCTCCGGCCAGTTCTCGCTCGGCCAGAGCGCGTTCTACGCCGTCGGCGCCTACACCTCGGCGGTGCTGATGGAGCACGCCAACGTCAACTACGCGCTGACCATTCCGATTTCCGCCGCGATCTGCTTCGGATTCGGCTACCTGTTCGGCAAGCCGGCGCTGCGGCTGTCGGGCGTCTATCTCGCGCTCGCGACCTTCGCGCTCGCCACCGCGATGCCGCAGCTGTTGAAGCTGAACTTCCTCGAGCACTGGACCGGCGGCGTGCAGGGCCTCGTCGTCACCAAGCCGGACGCACCGTTCGGCCTGCCGATGTCGCAGGACATGTGGCTGTACTACTTCACGCTCGCCGTGACTATCGCGATCTACATCTTCTCGGTGAACCTGCTGCGCTCCCGCTCGGGGCGCGCCTTCATGGCGATCCGCGACAACGAGATCGCGGCCTCCTCGATGGGTGTCAACGTCGCGCTCTACAAGACGCTGGCTTTCGGGGTGTCCGCCGGCATAACCGGCGTTGCCGGCTCGCTTGGCGCCATCGCCGTGCAATTCGTCGCGCCCGACAGCTACACCATCACGCTCGCGATCTCGCTGTTCCTCGGCATGGTGGTCGGCGGCGTCGGCTGGCTGCCCGGCTCGTTCGTCGGTGCGGCCTTCATCATCTTCGTGCCGAACATGGCGGAAAGCATCTCCAAGGGCCTCTCCGGCGCAGTGTTCGGCGTGCTGTTGTTCCTCGTCATCTACCTCGTGCCGCATGGCGCGAGGCAGATCGCGGTCCTGGGCCAGCAACTCGTCGGCAAGCTCAGGAAGAACTGAAAACTCTCAAGGACTGTCGTTTAACCAAGGAGACCCAATTGCTTTTCGGAAGAACACTGCGAGCCGCCGCGCTGGTCACGGCAACGGCGGCCGTCACCCTCACCTCCGGCGCTGCACTCGCCCAGAAGAAATACGACACCGGCGCGTCCGATACCGAGATCAAGATCGGCAACATCATGCCGTACAGCGGTCCGGCCTCGGCCTATGGCATCATCGGCAAGACCGAAGAGGCCTATTTCAGGATGGTCAACGACAAGGGCGGCATCAACGGTCGCAAGATCAACTTCATAACCTATGACGACGGCTATTCGCCGCCGAAGGCCGTCGAGCAGGTCCGCAAGCTGGTCGAGAGCGACGAGGTGCTGGCCGTCTTCAACCCGCTCGGCACGCCCTCGAACACGGCGATCCAGAAATACCTCAACGCCAAGAAGATCCCGCAACTGTTCGTCGCCACCGGCGCGACCAAGTGGAACGATCCGAAGAACTTCCCCTGGACCATGGGCTGGCAGCCCTCCTACCAGAGCGAAGCGCACATCTATGCCAAATGGCTGATGAAGGAGAAGCCGGACGCCAAGATCGCGATCCTCTATCAGAACGACGATTTCGGCAAAGACTACCTCAAGGGCACCAAGGACGGTCTCGGCGCGAAGGCCTCGTCAATGATCATCATGGAAGAGAGCTACGAGATCTCCGAGCCGTCGATCGACGGTCACATCGTCAAGATCAAGGCGGCCAATCCCGACGTGCTCCTGATCTACACCACGCCGAAGTTCGCGGCCCAGACCATCAAGAAGACCGCCGAGCTCAACTGGAAGCCGCTCCAGATCCTCACCAACGTGTCGATCTCGGTTGGCAGCGTGATGAAGCCGGCCGGATTCGAAAGCGCGCAGGGCGTGTTGTCGGCAGCCTACGCCAAGGACTCCACCGACCCGCAATGGGCCAACGATCCCGGCATGAAGAGGTGGAACGAGTTCGTCGACAAGTACATGCCGGGCGCCGACAAGTCCGACACCAGCATGGTCTATGGCTACGGCGCCGCGTCGACCCTGGCCAAGGTGCTGGAAATGTGCGGTGACGACCTCACCCGTGCCAACCTCATGAAGCAGGCCGCGAGCCTGAAGGACTTCGCGCCGGATACCCTGCTGCCCGGCGTCAAGATCAACACCAGCGCCACCGACTTCGCCCCGATTGCGCAGCTTCAGATGATGCGCTTCAAGGGCGAGAAGTGGGAACTGTTCGGCGAGATCATCAGCGGCGATATCGCCTCCGAGTGACACGCTGACGCAATCATCCAACGTAAAAAGCCCCCGCGGGCGACCGCGGGGGCTTTTTGTTGACGGCCAGCGTCAATCTTGTTCTATGCGACCGATCCGCCCCGAGGAAGGAGAACAATGGTCGCCGTTCGTTTCCAGGTTGCGTCCCTCTGGGTCGCGCTCGCCTTGTGCACTGCAATGAGCAGCGAAGTGCTGGCGCAGAAGAAATACGACAACGGCGCTTCCGATACCGAGATCAAGATCGGTAACATCATGCCCTATAGTGGACCGGCCTCCGCCTATGCCGCGATCGGCAAGACCGAGGAAGCCTACTTCAACAAGATCAACGCCGAGGGCGGCATCAACGGCCGCAAGATCAAATTCATCTCCTATGACGACGCCTATTCGCCGCCGAAGACGGTGGAGCAGGCGCGCAAGCTGGTCGAGAGCGACGGGGTGCTGCTGATTTTCGGCTCGCTCGGCACCTCCACCAATAGCGCCATCCGCAAATACATGAACGAGAAGAAGGTGCCGCAATTGTTCGTGGCGAGCGGCGCGTCGAAATGGAACGATCCCAAGCAATATCCCTGGACCATGGGCTGGCAGCCGAACTACGCGAGCGAGGCGCGCATCTACGCCAAATACATCATGAAGGAGAAGCCGGACGGAAAGATCGGCGTGCTCTACCAGAACGACGATTTCGGCAAGGACTATCTGAACGGGCTGAAAGAGGGCCTCGGCCCCAAGGCTTCGATGATCGTGCTGGAAGAGCCCTACAGCACCTCGGAGCCGGCGATCGACGAGCACGTGGTCAAACTGAAAGCCTCCGGCGCTGACGTCTTCATCAGCATCACCACACCGAAATTCACGGCGCAGGGCATCAAGAAGGCGGCGGAGATCAACTGGCATCCGGTCCACATCATCTCGAACGTCTCGGCCTCGGTCGGCGGCGTGCTCGAACCGGCCGGGCTCGAGATCTCGCAAGGCGTCCTGTCGGCGAGCTACACCAAGGACGGCTCCGATCCGCAGTGGAATGCCGATGACGGCATGAAGAAGTTCTACAACTTCCTCGCCCAGTATGACCCCCAGGCCAACAAGCTCGATGCCGGCGTCGTGTTCGGCTATGCCGCCGCGCAGACCATGGTGAAGGTGCTGCAGATGTGCGGCGACGATCTCACCCGCGAGAACGTCATGAAGCAGGCCGCCAGCCTGAAGAACTTCGAACCCGATACGCTCTTGCCCGGCATCAGGATCAATACCGCGCCGGACGATTTCGCTCCGATCGAACAGCTCCAGATGATGCGGTTCAAGGGCCGGAAATGGGAGCTGTTCGGCGACATCATCTCGAGCCACGTCGGCCACTGACCGCCGCGACGGCTCAATTCGAAATAGCTCATACTTCGCAACACAACTTCAGCGTCGCTGAACTGGCGACGCGCCTCATCTCGCCTGCCGGAATATTCCGCACTCTCTCAAAAAAGAAGCACCTCGCTGCGACAGCGCCGGGGGGCGTTCTGCTTGCTGCGCGCTTGAGAAGGGTATTCAATGGTGTCGGAGCGGCGCCCAATGATCGCTCCCAATCAAGAACACGACACATTCAATCCACCTAGGGAGATCAAGATGCCTGCAATGCATGTGCGATTGGGGGCCTTCTCGGCTGCCCTCGTGTTGACTGTCGCTCTTTCCACGGCAGCATCCGCGCAGAAGAAATACGACACCGGCGCATCCGACACCGAAATCAAGATCGGCAACATCATGCCCTACAGCGGACCCGCCTCCGCCTACGGCGTGATCGGCAAGACCGAGGAGGCCTATTTCCGAAAGATCAATGCGGAAGGCGGCATCAACGGCCGCAAGATCAATTTCGTCACCTATGACGACACCTACTCGCCGCCCAAAACGGTGGAACAGGCACGCAAGCTCGTCGAAAGCGACGAGGTGCTGTTGATCTTCAACTCGCTCGGCACGCCGCCCAACACGGCGATCCAGAAATACATGAACTCGAAGAAGGTGCCGCAGCTCTTCGTCGCCACCGGCGCCACCAAGTGGAACGATCCGCAGAACTTCCCCTGGACGATGGGCTGGCAGCCCAACTACCAGATCGAGTCGATCATCTATGCCAAGTACATCCTGAAGAACCATCCGAACGCCAAGATCGCCGTGCTCTACCAGAACGACGACTACGGCAAGGACTATCTGAAGGGGTTCAAGGACGGGCTCGGCGCCAAGGCCGCCTCGATGATCGTCATTGAGGACAGCTATGAAGTCTCCGAGCCAACCATCGATTCCCACATCGTGAAGATGAAGGCGACGGGCGCGGATATCTTCTTCAACGTCACCACGCCGAAATTCGCGGCGCAGGCGATCAAGAAGAATGCCGAGATCGGCTGGAAGCCGCTGCATTTCCTCAACAACGTCTCGGCCTCGATCGGCAGCGTGATCAAGCCGGCCGGCTTCGAGAACGCCCAGGACATTATCTCGTCGCAATACTTCAAGGACCCGACCGACGGGCAATGGAAGAAGGACCCGGCGATGATCGCCTGGAACGAATTCCTGGATAAGTACTATCCGGATGCGAACCGCGCCGACGCCTCGGTGATGTATGGCTATATCGTGAGCCAGGGCCTCGTGCACGTGCTCAAGGCCTGCGGTGACAATCTGACCCGCGAGAACATCATGAAGCAGGCGGCCAGCATCAGGGATTTCGAGCCTGCGGGGCTGTTGCCGGGCATCAAGGTCAACACGTCGGCCTCCGATTTCGCGCCGCTCTCGCAGCTGCAACTGATCCGCTTCAAGGGCGAGCATTGGGAGCGATTTGGCGAGGTCCTGAGCGGCGACGTCGGCGGCTAACCTTAACCAGCTGCTAAAGATATCATCCCAATCGACTAAAGACGCAGCCCCTGCGGACTTGCCGCAGGGGCTTTTCCTTGAAGCTTCCGGGCAAATCGTATTGAATTGCGGGCGCGTCGCCAAAAAACGAGACAAGAAAAGGGACGCACACACCAAGAAGAATAGGGAGATTGGAATGCCTGCTGTCACCGGCAAACTTGCGGCCGCATCATTGGCGCTCGCGCTCATTGCGGCTTCGACCTCAACTGCATCGGCCCAGAAGAAATACGATACCGGCGCGACCGACACCGAGATCAAGATCGGCAACATCATGCCTTACAGCGGACCGGCCTCCGCCTACGGCATCATCGGGCGCACCGAAGCCGCCTATTTCAAGAAGATCAACGACGAGGGCGGCATCAACGGCCGCAAGATCAATTTCGTCTCCTACGACGACGCGTACTCACCGCCGAAGACGGTGGAGCAGGCGCGCAAGCTGGTCGAGAGCGACGAGGTGCTGCTCGTCTTCAACTCGCTCGGCACGCCGCCCAACTCGGCGATCCAGAAATACATGAACTCGAAGAAGGTGCCGCAGCTGTTCGTCGCCACCGGCGCCACCAAGTGGAACGATCCGCAGAACTTCCCCTGGACCATGGGCTGGCAGCCCAATTACCAGAGCGAGACGCAGATCTACGCCAAATACATCCTGAAGGAGCTGCCCAACGCCAAGATCGGCGTGCTCTACCAGAACGACGATTACGGCAAGGACTACCTGAAGGGCCTGAAGGACGGCCTCGGCGCCAAGGCCGCAAGCATGATCGTGCTGGAGGAAAGCTACGAGACGTCGGAGCCGACCATCGACAATCACATCGTCAAACTGAAGGCGACCGGCGCCGACGTCTTCATCAACATCACCACGCCGAAATTCGCGGCGCAGGCGATCAAGAAGAACGCCGAGATCGGCTGGAAGCCGATCCACTTCCTGAACAACGTCTCGGCCTCGGTCGGAAGCGTGATCAAGCCGGCAGGCTTCGAGAACGCGCAAGGCATCATCTCCGCGGCCTATCTGAAGGACACCACCGACGCGCAATGGGCCAACGACCCCGGCATGAAGGCGTTCCTCGACTTCATGACGAAGTACTTTCCCGAAGGCGACAAGACCGACGGCGGCACGATCGTCGGCTACGGCGTCGCGCAGACGCTGGTCCAGGTGCTGAAGAACTGCGGCGACGACCTCACGCGCGCGAACGTCATGAAACAGGCCGCGAGCCTGAAGGACTTCCGCACCGAAGCGCTGCTGCCCGGCATCAAGATCAACACGTCGGCGACCGATTTCGCCCCGATCAGCTCGCTGCAGCTGCAACGCTTCAAGGGCGAGCGATGGGAGCTGTTCGGCGACGTGATCAATGCGGAAGCCGGCGGCTAGCTGGCGCCTGAAGGGCACGACGGAGAACCCCCTGCGCCCGGTCGCGCAGGGGGTTTCTGCTTGCGCGGCGGTCTTGATCACGCGATTGCACAATCGAATGATGGCAGAGGCCGCTTACGCTTTGGCGCACGATGCGGTAGGCAGTTGACCGGCGACCTCGTCGCCGCCACTTCAGTCTGCCGAAGGCCATCGTCATGACCGACCGACGTCCCCTGCTCCGCGCGCTCTACGACGCCGCCGTTGCCGCCGCCCATCCGAATACGATCCTGGCGCCGCATCTGCGCCCCGCGCCCAGGGGACGCGTGATCTGCCTTGCCGCCGGCAAGGGCGCAGGCGCGATGGCCGCGGCGGCCGAGCGGCACTATCTCGACGCGCTCGAGCTCCCGCCGGAGCGGCTGGTCGGCATCGCCACCACGCGCCATGGCTACGGCGTGCCGACCCGCCGCATCCGCGTGGTCGAGGCCGGCCATCCCGTGCCTGACGAAGCCGGCTTGAAAGGCGCCGCCGACACGCTCGTGCTCGCGGGCGAGGCCGGGCCTGACGATCTGCTCCTGGTGCTGCTCACCGGAGGCGGCTCGGCCAACTGGATCGCGCCGGCGAATGGCGTCAGCTTCGCGCAGAAGCAGGCGGTCAACAAGGCGCTGCTGCGCTCGGGCGCGCCGATCGGCGAGATGAATGTCGTGCGCAAGCACCTCTCGCGCATCAAGGGCGGGCGGCTGGCGCGCGCCGGCAGGAACGCCGCCGAGATCGTCACGCTCGCGATCTCCGACGTGCCGCATGACGACCCTTCCGCGATCGCCTCCGGTCCCACCGTGCCGGATCCGACGACGCTGGCGGACGCGCGCGCGATCGTGGCCAAGTACAAGCTCGACGTCGACGATGCGGTGCGCCGTGCACTCGACGATCCCGCCAATGAGAGCTGCAAACCGGGTGACGCGGCCTTCGGGCGTGCGACTTTCGAGCTGATCGCGCGGCCCAAGCAGTCGCTCGACGCCGCGGTGAAGATGGCGCGCGCCTCCGGCTACGAGACCATCGACCTCGGCGCCGATCTCGAAGGCGAGGCGCGCGAGGTCGCCGCCGATCACGCCAGGCTGGCGCTCGAGGCGCGTGCGCAAGGCAAGCGCATCGCCATCCTCTCAGGCGGCGAGCTCACGGTCACCGTGCGTGGCCAGGGGCGCGGCGGACCGAACCAGGAATACGCGCTGGCGCTCGCCGGCCTGTTGCAGGACACCGCCGGCATCTCGGCGCTCGCCGGCGACACCGACGGCGCCGACGGCGGCGCCGGCAATCCCACCGACCCCGCCGGCGCGCTGATCGACGCGGCAACGTTCGCAAGGATGAAGGCGCAGGGACTGCAGCCGCAGGCCTATCTCGACAACAACGACGCGACCTCGTTCTTCGAGGCCACGGGGGATCTGCTCCAGTCGGGGCCGACGCTGACGAACGTAAACGATATCCGGGTGATCCTGGTGGATTGAGGCTCGCCCTGCCCGACGCCATCGCGGCTCTGCCTATCCATGATGGCTTTGGACATCTGTCCAGCCACGACACAGTCGTCGTTCGCCGCAAAGTGGGGAATCCAGCGCTCTCGCAGTGACGGAGCGTGTAGGTGCGGCCTACCGCTTGACGCTGACGTGCTCCAGCAGCGCGAGCAGGCCCTTCAACAAGTCCGTCGGCGACGGCGGGCAGCCCTTGATGTGCAGATCCACCGGAACGATCTCGGACACGCCGCCGACGCAGGCGTAGCTGCCTCTGAAAATGCCGCCATCGATCGCGCATCCGCCGACCGCGACGACCCATTTCGGGTCGGGCGTCGCGTTGTAGGTCCGCTCCAGCGCCTGTCGCATGTTCTTCGTCACGGGACCCGTGACCAGCAGCACGTCGGCATGGCGCGGCGAGGCGACGAATCGCAGGCCGAAACGTTCGATGTCGTAGAAGGCGTTGGACAGCGCGTGGATCTCCAGCTCGCAGCCGTTGCAGGACCCGGCATCGACCTCGCGAATGGCAAGAGAACGCCCCAGCCGGGCCTGGGCAGCACGGTCGACTTTCGCTGCAAGCTCGGCCAGCGCCGAACCGTCCGGCGCCGGAGCGGGCTCCGTCAGCGAACCATGGGTGAGGCTTTCGAGCAGGGTCTTGCGCATGGCTTAGAGGTCCACGCCCGAATAGGAACAGTTGAACGATTTGTTGCAGAGCGGGAAGTCGGCAATGATGTTGCCCTCGATCGCGGTTTCCAGCAGCGGCCACTGGAACCACGAGGCGTCGCGCAGGTGGCAGCGTTCGACGCGCAACTCGCCATCGAGCCGCAGCCACACCAGAACGTCGCCGCGGAAGGCCTCGGTGAGCGCCATGCCTTCACAGCCACCGCCGCCGATCCTGGCTGGCAGCGCGGTTTCGAGCCCGCCCGGCCCAAGCTGGTCGAGAATCTGCTCGATCAACGCGACGCTCTGCTCGACCTCGCGGATCCGGATCCAGACCCGCGCGTTCACGTCGCCGGCCTGCAGTACCGGCACTTCGAACGACAACGAATCGTAAGGCATGTAGGCGATCGCGCGCCGCGCGTCGAAATCGCGGCCAGAGGCGCGGCCGACATAGCCGCCGGCGCCGAACTGGCGCGCATACTCCGCCTTCACGATGCCCGTGGTGACGGTGCGGTCCTGCAAGGACGCCGTGTTGTCATAGAGCTCGATCAGGCGCGGAAAGACCTTGCGTAGCTCCGCGAGCAGCGCGCGCAGCGCGGAAACGCCTTCCGGCGCGATATCTCGCGTCACGCCACCGGGCACGATGACATCCATCATCAGGCGATGGCCGAACGCGACGTTCGCAGCGCGCAAACAGCGCTCTCGCAAGATGCCGGTCTGGGCATGCATCAGCGCGAACGAGGCGTCGTTGCAGATGGCACCGATGTCACCCAGATGGTTGGCGAGCCGCTCCAGCTCGGCCATCAGCGCCCGCAAGAGGGTCGCCTGCCTCGGCGCCTCGATCTGCAGCGCCGCTTCCACGGCACAAGCAAAGGCGAAGGCATAGGCGACGGCGCTGTCGCCGGAGGTGCGGTTGGCGAGCTTTGCCGCAGCCTCGAGACTCGCGCCCTGCATCAGCGACTCCAGGCCCTTGTGGGTGTAGCCGAGCCACTGCTCCAGCCGCACCACATGCTCGCCATTGGCGGTGAAGCGGAAATGGCCGGGCTCGATGATCCCGGCATGAACGGGGCCGACCGCCACCTGGTGCAACGCCTCGCCCTCGGCCGCCAGGAACCGGTATGGGCGCACGTCGCGCGATGCGTTGCGGCCGGAGAGCGGATAGGATTGACCCCAGGCATCGTGATCGAGCCACGGCCGCAGATCGTCGGCAGCGGTCGGAACAAGCCCGAACAGATCATGGATGGTCCGCTCCAGCCGAAGCGCCGGCGGATGACGGTTGGCGACGCTTGGAAATGTGCCGGCCGTACACTCGTAGGTGACGACCGCGATCGCGGCCGAGCCCCCATCGAGCATCGCCATATGCACCGCGGTCGGCTCGCCCCAGAGGCCGAGCAGTGTGAGGCCCCCCTCGACGAGCCGATCGATCGCCACCTGCCAGCCCGCTTCCGTCACGACGGCGCGCGGCCAGGGCCGGTGCGACGACACCGCTTTGACATGGGGGATGCTGTCGAGGATGCCCATCGCTTACCCCAGGAGCTTCCCGACGTTCTGGAAGCTGGTGACCAGCACCGGCGGCAGATAGATGCCGGCCATCAGCACCAATCCGAGGTGTGTGAACATCGGCACGTAGGAGGCTTCGGCGGGTGCGGTCTTGCCTTTGGGCTCGCCGAACATCACCACGCCGACCCGCAGAAAAAGCCCCCCGAGCGCGATGATGATGCCGAGCACCAGGATCACCGTCAGCCAGGGCGCGCGGGCGAACGTCGAGCTCACCACCAGAAACTCGCTCATGAAGATGCCGAACGGCGGCAGCCCGACGATGGCGATGACGCCGAGCATCAGGCCCCAGCCGAGCACGGGGTTGGTCGTCGTGAGGCCGCCGATATCGGCGATCTTCTGTGTGCCCTTGACCTGTGCGATATGACCGACAGCGAAGAAGATTGCCGACTTGGTCAGCGAATGCATGGTCATATGCAACAGCCCTGCGAAATTCGCCAGCGGCCCGCCCATGCCGAAGGCGAAGACGATGATGCCCATATGCTCGATCGAGGAATAGGCGAACATCCGCTTGATGTCGCGGCGCCGGTACAGCATCAGCGCGGCGAAGATCACCGAGATCAGGCCCATGGTCACCATCAGCGGACCCGGCGCGATCGCCGCGGAGTTGACCGCAAGCATCATCTTGAAGCGCAGCAGCGCATAGAGCGCGACATTGAGCAGCAGACCGGAAAGCACCGCCGAAATCGGCGTCGGGCCCTCGGCATGCGCATCCGGCAGCCAGGCGTGCAGCGGCGCGAGGCCGACCTTGGTGCCGTAGCCCAGCAAGAGGAAGACGAAGGCGACGTTGAGCAACGCCGGATCGAACTGTGCGGCGTGCTTCACCAGCACCGTCCATACCATGCCGTCCAGCCCCTCGCCCACCGCGGGGCGCGCCGCCATATAGACCAGGATGGTGCCGAACAGCGCGAGCGCGATGCCGACGCTGCCGAGGATGAAGTATTTCCAGGCGGCTTCCAGCGCCTCATGGGTGCGGTAGATGCCGACCATCAGCACGGTCGTCAGCGTCGCCACCTCGACCGCGACCCACATCAGGCCGATATTGTTGGCGACGAGCGCGAGGTTCATCGCGAACATCAGCATCTGGTACATCGCGTGATAGAAACGCAGGAAGACCGGCGTCAGCCGCCCGATCTCGATCTCGTGATGGATGTAGCTCGCGCTGAAGACCGAGGTCGTGAAGCCGATGAAGGTCGTCAGAACTATGAAGACCTTGTTGAGGTCGTCGAGCAGCAGATATTGCCCCGACGTCGGCTCGATCACGAACAGGGACAGCGAAGTGAGGAAGGTCGCGAGCGCCGCGACGATGTTGAGCTTCGCCGCCAGCATGTAGCCAGGCAGGATCGCGAGCAGAGCGGCCGAGACGGACGGGATCAGCAGGATCGCACCGAGCGCATCGATCGTCATCGCCGCTCTCCCCGGAAGCGATCGAGCGCCTGTACGTCCACGCTGTCAAAACGCTCGCGGATGCGGAACAGGAATATCCCGATCACGATGAAAGCGATCAGCACCGAGAAGGCGACGCTGATCTCCACCACCAGCGGCATGCCCTTGGCTCCGGTTGCCGCCAGCACCAGCCCGTTCTCCAGCGACATGAAGCCGACGACCTGGCTCACGGCGTTGCGTCGCGTAACCATGATCAGGAGCCCCAGCAGCACCACCGACAGCGCGAAGGCGAGGTCCTCGCGCGCGAGGGCATCAGCGCCCGGCGTCACCCGCAACATCACCACCATCGACAGCGCGACGAGGCCTATTCCGGCCATCATGGTCAACCCGATGCCGATCACGTTCTCGATCTCGCGGTGGATACCGAGCCGCTTGATGATCCGGTGCAGCGCCACGGGGATGATGATGGCCTTGAAGACCAGCGCGATCAGCGCCGTGATATAGAGATGCGGCGCTTGCTGCACATAGGCCTGCCAGCCCACCGACAGCGCCAGCACGCCGGCATGCAGCGCATAGACGTTGAGCAGCGCATAGAGCCGGTCCTGGTAGAGCATCATGAAGCTCGCCAGCACCAGGGAGCCGGCGAGCAGATGGGCGATGTCGAATTGCAGGCTGCTCATCTCAGAGGCTCCCCGACACGAAGCGCAACAGCGTGGCAAGCAATGCCAGCATCAGCGCCGCGCCCAAGAACTCCGGAATCCGGAACACGCGCATCTTGGCGATCGCGGTCTCGAACACGGCAAGCAGGAAGCCGAGGACCGTCAGCTTGCCGAGATAGACCAGCGCGCCAAGAGCGAGCCTTGCAACGCTCGCATCCGCGGTCGCCGTGCCCCATGGCAGGAACACGCAGGCGATCAGCGAGACATAGAGCAGAAGCTTGAGCTGCGACGACAGGTCGATCAGCGCGAGATGCCGCCCTGAATATTCCAGCACCATGGCCTCGTGCACCATGGTGAGCTCGAGATGGGTGGCGGGGTTATCGATGGGGATACGGGCATTCTCCGCCAGCGCCACGATGGTCAGCGCCACGAACGCCATCCCCAACGACACGCGCAGGCCGACCGCGTCCGAGCCCATGAACTCGGCCACCGTGGGGAGCTGCGTCGAGCCGGCGATCATGGCAACCGAGAACGCGGTGATCAGCATCGCGGGCTCGGCGAGGGAGGCGATCATCACCTCACGGCTGGAGCCGATGCCGCCGAAGGCGGTTCCGACGTCCATGCCGGCGAGCGCCTGGAAGAAACGGGCGCTGCCGAGCAGCGCAGTGATGGCGATGAGATCGGCGGTCCAGGAGAACAACAGTCCATTGCCGAAGGTCGGCACCAGCGACGCGGCGACCCAGGTGCCCGCGAAGATCAGATACGGAATGACGCGAAACAGCCAGGATGCGTTGTCCGCGAGCACGACGTCCTTGCGCATCAGGCGGATGAGGTCGCGATAAGGTTGGAGCATCGGCGGCCCGCGCCGGCGTAGCAGCCGAGCCTTCACTTTCCGCACGAAACCCGTCAGCAGCGGCGCGAGTCCCAGCACCAGCGACATCTGCGCGCCCTGGGAGAGAATGTCGCGCAGCTCGTTCATAGCGCCACCACCATCAGCAGCACGACCAGCGCCACGAACACCAGCGTCAGGTAGCGGCGGATGCTGAAGAACTGCAGGATATTGATGCGGTCCGTCGCAAAGCCGATGGCCTTCGCGATCGGCGCGTACAGCCCATCCCAGATCAGATCGTGCAGTTCGACCTGGAGCCGCGCAGGAAGCGGCGAGGACGGCGGCGGCATCTCGCCGATCTCGCGTGCGCCAAAGATGACGCTGCCGAACACGCGGCGGATCGGCTGCGAGAAGCTGGAGGCCGAGTACTGGATCGCCGGGTTCGCGTCGGGATAGCCGCAATCCCAGGCCGGCGCACGGCGCAGGCGGTCGGAGGCGAGACGGTGAATGGCTGACGCCGCCGCCGTGCCGCAGAGGGCCGCGAACAGAAACACCAGAAGGCCGTTGTAGGAGCTGCGGCTTTCCGCGATCGGCACGATGGTGAGCCACTGCAATCCGGCCTGATGCGGCATGATGTTGCCGACCATATCCTTGCTCACCGGCGCCAGTGCGTCGATGAACAGCCCGGGCAGGATACCGGCAATGAGGCAGAAGGCGGCAAGCGCGAACATTGCGGTCAGCGAGAAGCGGTCAGTCTCATGCGCTGACGCCGCCACATCCGAACGCGGCCGACCGAGGAAGCTGATGCCATAGAGCTTGACGAAGCAGGCCGCGGCAAAGGCGGCCGCAAGCGCCAGCAAACCGCCAACCGCCGGGATGACCAGCTTGAGGCCCCAGGAGGGCAGTTGCGGTGAAAGCAGGATCGCCTGGAAGGTCAGCCATTCCGAAACGAAGCCGTTGAACGGCGGCAATGCCGAGATCGCGACGCAGCCGACCAGCATCGCGAACGCCGTCTTCGGCATGCGATGGATCAGGCCGCCGAGTTTCTCCATGTCGCGCTCGCCGGTCGCTCCCAGCACCGCGCCGGCGCCGAAGAACAACAGGCTCTTGAACAGCGCATGATTGAAGACGTGCAGCATCGCCGCGGTGAAGGCGAGCGCCGCCACCCAGTCGAGCCCTTCCGCCTTGAAAGCCAGCGCCAGCCCGAGACCGGTGAAGATGATGCCGATGTTCTCAATCGTTGAGTAGGCGAGCACGCGCTTGATATCGCGCTGCATCAGCGCATAGAGCACGCCCAGCGTCGCCGTCGGACCGCCGACCAGCAGCACCACCATGCTCCACCACCACACCGGTTCGGGCACGAGATCAAAGACGATGCGCACGAAGCCGTAGACGGCGACCTTGGTCATGACGCCGCTCATGAGGGCGGAGACGTGGCTGGGCGCGGCGGGATGGGCGAGCGGCAGCCAGGCGTGCAGCGGCACCAGGCCGGCCTTGGAGCCGGCACCCAGCAGCACGAGGATGACCACCGTGCCGGTCAGCGCAGTGGAAGGATGCGAGGCTCGGATCGCATCGAAATCGTAACCGGCGCCGCTCGCGAGCAGGCCGAAGGCGAGCAGCAGCGCCAACGTGCCGAAACTTGCCATCAGAATATAGACATAGCCGGCGCGGACATTCTCCGGGTCCCGGTGATGCGACACGACCATCGCCCAGGAGGTCAGCGACATGAATTCCCAGGCGACCAGGAAGCTGAAGGCGTCGTTTGCCAGCACGACAACGTTCATCGCTGCGAGATAGGCGGGATAGAACGGCAGCACGCGGCCGGGGGAGTCCTCGTGCCGGCCGTAACCGAGCGCGAACAGGCTCGCAGCGACGCCGCCGAGATTGACGACGACGAGGAAGAAGGCGGACAGCGCATCGAGGCGGAAATGAGCACCGAGCCAGGGCAGTCCAATCGGCAATATCGCGCTCGGCGCCAGCTGAGGGGGATAGAGCAGACCGGACAGCGCCGTGACACAGAGCGTCGATGTGGCGACCAGGCATCCGCCGTAAAGGATGAGCGAGCCGCGCGGGCGCGTCGACAGCACGATTCCGGCAGGCGCCAGCGCCAGCAGAGCGGCCACCGACCATAGCGCGACGGCGATCATGGCCGGTCCTCGATCATGATTTGTGCGCTGGCTGTCATCGCTATTGGTCGCCCGCGCTTGGAGGTGGAGACTTCAGCCGCACCCCGCGGCCCCCGGCGCTTGACACCGCCCCCTCGCCGATCAACTCGATGCCGGCAACCGACAGCGCGTCAACCAGCTTCACCAGAGAATCGACATTGCCGCGGATCACCCCTTCGGAGGCCTCCATGCGCTGGATGGTGGGCAGCGACAGTGAACAGCGCTGCGCGAGTTCGCGCTGGTCAATCCTGAGTAAGGCACGGGCGGCTCGAAGCTGCGCGGCGGTGATCACGGGCGAATGTCCGTGGCAGGTACAGTGATTGATCAGCCAAGCTTAGGGCACGTAAAATGATGTTTCAAGCATCATTTTACATGACCGAAGCATCATACCATTCGACGTCCTCAGAGCTCATGCCCTCTTACTCCGCCGTCAGGCTCGTCCCGCCCCACCGTTGCTCCGGGCGCATGAGGACGCCCAGGACAACGCTCAATCAAGCCCGGGCATGACGACCGCGCAAATGCGGTTCGACCTTTCCGGGGTCGCGCTCCCGCGCATCCTGGAATGACTGTCCGCCCCTCAGAACTCGTTGGCGATCTTCGAGAGCATCCCGATCAGGGCTTCGCGGTTGGCTTGGCCGAGCAGATCGTTCAGCCGGGCCTCGTGCTTGGTGGCGACGAGCTTTTTCGCCCGCGCCAGCACGGCCTTGCCCTTGTCGGTCAGCACCAGGATGTGTGAGCGGCGGTCGTTGGTGGAGCGGATCCGCGCGCAGAGGTCGCGGCTTTCGAGATTGTCGAGCATGGCCACGAAGTTCGGCCTGAGGATGCCGAGCGTGGAGGCGATCTCGGTCTGGTTACGGCCGGGGTTCTTCTCGACCAGGAGCAGGACCGAGAACTGCGCCGGCGTCAGTTGGAGCGAGGCCATGCAGCGCAGAAAGTTCTCGAACACCTTGAGCTGGGCCCGCTTCAGGACATAGCCGAGCTGTTCGGAGAGCTCGCCCAGCTGGAGCGCTTCGGTTTGGACCTCGCCCGCGTCCTTGCGGCCCTTGCCCGCGTCGGCCGGTTTTTCGGAGGACTTTTCAGCGGTTTTGGAAACGGTCATCGCCTCGTGCTCGTAATCCCGCTAAATTCGGGACGGGTCGTTCCCCACCCTTGATGTTATATTTAATAATTGTTATGGACCATATCAAATATCGTCAGCGTATTTCAATGGCTGTGAGGGGACCATCCACCGCAATTGCGGAGACCGGTCCTCAATATTGAGGGGGAGCGTCCGGTCTTGAATACCACCATCATGCTGTTCCTGGTACAGGACGGCATCACCAATGGCGCGATCTACGCGCTGCTCGGCCTGGCGCTGGTGCTGGTGTTCGCCGTCACCCGCGTCATCCTCATTCCCCAGGGCGAATTCGTCACCTACGGCGCGCTGACCTATGCCTCGCTGGCCGCGGGCCAGATGCCGGGCACAGCCAAGCTCGCGCTCGCGCTCGGCATCGGCGCCTTCGGCTTCGACCTGTTCGTGGCGCGCAAGGCGCTGCATGCGCGGCTGATCGTGCGCAGTCTCATCACCAACATCGTGCTGCCGGCCATCGTGCTGGCGCTGACCCTTTACTTTGCCGCGCAGAAGCCGCCGGTCGCGGTCTGCATCGCCTTGTCGCTGGTGATCGTCGCGATGATCGGCCTCTACCTCTACCGCATCGCGTTCCAGCCGCTGGCGCACACCTCGGTGCTGGTGCTGCTGATTGCGTCCGTCGGCGTCCACCTCGCGCTGCAGGGACTGGGCCTGCTGTTCTTCGGCGCCGAGGGGCAGCGCGGGCCTGCCGTGCTGTCCGGCGCCTTCACTGCGGGCGCGCTGCGCTTCACCGGCCAGAGCATCACCGTCTACGCCATCACCATCGCCTTCATCGTCGGGCTCTGGCTGTTCTTCGGCCTGACGCTCTACGGCAAGGCGCTGCGCGCGACCGCCGTGAACCGGCTGGGGGCGCGGCTTGCCGGCATCCGCACCACGCTGTCCGGGCAGATCGCCTTCCTGCTGGCGTCGGTCATCGGCGCGCTGTCGGGCATCCTGATCGTGCCGATCACGACGCTCTACTACGACAGCGGATTCCTGATCGGCCTGAAGGGCTTCGTCGCCGCGATCATCGGCGGGCTCGTCAGCTATCCCCTCACCGCCGTCGCGGCGCTGGTCGTCGGCATCGTCGAGGCGTTCTCGTCTTTCTATGCCTCCAACTACAAGGAAGTGATCGTCTTCATGCTGCTGATCCCCGTGCTGCTGCTGCGCTCGCTCGCCGCGCCCGCGGTCGAGGAAGAGAAGGACTGACGCCAAGATGCAGAGCCGGCTTCCCATCATCGTCTTTGCAGCCGTCATGGCGGCGATCCCGTTCGTTCCCGGCATGCCGCCGTTCTGGATCGTGCTGCTCGACAATATCGGTCTTGCGGCGCTGGTCGCGATGGGCCTCGTGCTGCTGACCGGCGTCGGCGGTCTGACCTCGTTCGGGCAGGCGGCCTTCGTCGGCTTCGGCGCCTACACCACCGCGGTGCTGTCGACGGCCTACGGCCTGTCGCCCTGGCTGACGCTGCCGCTGTCGCTCGTGGTCAGCGGATCGCTCGCGGTGCTGCTCGGGCTGATCACCGTCCGCCTCTCCGGCCATTATCTGCCGCTCGGCACGCTCGCCTGGGGGCTCGGCCTGTTCTATCTCTTCAGCAAGCTGGAGTTCCTGGGGAGAAACGACGGCATCTCGTCGATCCCGCCGCTGTCGATCGGCACGTTCAAGATGCTCTCGCCCGGCTCGATCTATTACGCGATCTGGATCGCCGTGATCGTTTCGGCGCTGCTGACGATGAACCTCCTGGACTCCCGCACCGGCCGTGCCATCCGCGCGCTCAGGCGCGGCCATGTCGCGGCGGAAGCCTTCGGCGTGCATACACCGCGCGCCAAGCTGCTGGTGTTCATCCATGCCGCGGTGCTCGCCGGTCTTTCGGGGTGGCTCTACGCCCATCTCCAGCGCGCGGTGAACCCGACCCCGTTCGGCGCGCATATGGGCATCGAATATCTCTTCATCGCCGTGGTCGGCGGCGCCGGCTATGTCTGGGGCGGCGTCCTGGGCGCGGCGATCGTCGTCGTGCTGAAAGAGGTGCTGCAAAGCTATCTGCCGCTGATCCTGCCGGGCTCCGGCCAGGTCGAGACCATCGTGTTCGGCATCATGCTGGTGGCGCTGCTGCAGCTCGCGCCCGGCGGCCTTTGGCCCTGGCTGATGTCGTTCCTGCCGGAGCGCACCGGTGGCAAGAAGCCCGATGCCTCGCTGCAGCTCGGGCACCGCACCCGCGCGCCCGGCGAGGCCGGCGTGCTGCTCCAGGTCGAGAAGGCGCGGAAGCAGTTCGGCGGCGTGGTCGCGGTCAACAATGTCTCGTTCGACGTCCGGGCTCGTGAGATCGTGGCGCTGATCGGCCCGAACGGCGCCGGCAAGAGCACGACGTTCAACCTGATCACCGGCGTGCTGTCGGCGACCTCGGGCTCGATCTCGGTGCTCGGCAAGAAGGTCGACAACGCGCCGCCGCAGGAGATCGTCAAGCTCGGCATCAGCAGGACCTTCCAGCACGTCAAGCTCGTCCCCGACATGACCGTGCTGGAGAACGTCGCGATCGGCGCGCATCTGCGCGGCCATTCCGGACCGATCTCCTCGATGCTGCGCCTCGACCGCGCCGACGAGGCGAAGCTGCTCGCGGAAGCCGCCCGCCAGATCGAGCGCGTCGGCCTCACCGAGCAGATGCACCAGCTCGCAGGCAGCCTCTCGCTCGGCCAGCAGCGCATCGTCGAGATCGCCCGCGCGCTCTGCGTCGATCCGATGCTGCTGCTGCTCGACGAGCCGGCCGCGGGCCTGCGCCACATGGAGAAGCAGCGGCTCGCCACGCTGCTGCGCGAGCTGCGCGACGGCGGCATGAGCGTGCTGCTGGTGGAGCACGACATGGGCTTCGTCATGAATCTCGCCGACCGCATCGTGGTGCTCGATTTCGGCACCAAGATCGCGGAGGGCACCCCCGCCACGATCAAGACCAATCCCGAAGTGATCAAGGCCTATCTCGGAGTGGCGGCATGAGCGCGCTGTTGTCCGTCACCGACGCGCATGTCGCCTATGGCAAGGTCGAGGCGGTGCGCTCGGTCTCGCTCGAGGTCGGGGCCAACGAGATCGTCACCATCGTCGGTGCCAACGGCGCCGGCAAGACCACGCTGCTTTCGGCCATCATGGGCATTCTGCCGCTGAAGGGCCGCGTCGCCTTCGCCGGGCAGGATCTCGCCCGGCTCGATATCGAGGACCGCGTCGCGATGGGGCTCGGCCTCGTCCCCGAGCACCGCGAATTGTTCGTGACCATGAATGTCGAGGACAATCTCGAGCTGGGCGCCTTCCGCATCGAGCGGAGCCGGGCGAAAGCCTCGATGGAGCGGGTCTACACGCTGTTCCCGCGGCTGAAGGAGCGGCGCAAGCAGCTTGCCGGCACGCTCTCCGGCGGCGAGCAGCAGATGCTCGCGATGGGCCGCGCGCTGATGGGCGAGCCAAAACTCCTGATGCTGGACGAGCCGAGCCTCGGCCTCGCCCCGATCATCGTCGCCGACATTTTCCGTATCGTCACCGAGCTGCGCGCCGCCGGCGTCTCCGTGCTGCTGGTCGAGCAGAACGCGCAGGCCGCGCTGAAGATCGCGGACCAGGCCTATGTGATGGAGCTCGGCGAATTCGTTCTCAGCGGCAAGGCCAGCGACGTCGCGGCCAACGAGCGGGTGGCGGCCAGCTATCTCGGCTTCCAGCACGAAGGCGAGAGCGTGTTGTAGGTCTCTCCTCTGCCTCCCCCCGTTCTTACGGGAGAGGGCCGGGTGAGGACAGTCTCCGCGCCCTGATCATTTGAAGTCGTGGTCTCTCCTCTTCGTCATTGCGAGCGCAGCGAAGCAATCCAGAATCTTTCCACGGAGAGGTCCTGGATTGCTTCGCTTCGCTCGCAATGACAGTGTGGGCGGAGCGGGAGCTCTATCAAGCAGTTGAATTCGCGGAGAGTCGCCGTCGCCCGGAATTTGCTGCGCAAGCTCCAGCCTCTCACCGCAGGCGAGGAGAGGCGAAGACGCCTCAGCCTGCCTTCTCCCCCTTCAGCGCCGCCACCTGGGCCTCCAGCTCCGCGATCCTCGCATCCCGCGCCGCCAGCGCCGCGGCGACGTCGCCCGCGTCGAATTTCTGCGGAATGTGCTGCGGGCAATTGGTGTCCCAGGCTGCGATCTTGAACAGGATCACCTGCTCCGGCCGCGCACGGTAGCCTTTCGGCATCAGCGACGCGGTCAGCGCTTCGTCGTCCTCGACCACCCGCGCCTCGCCCCAGATCTTCACACGGCGGCGATGGGCGTAGTCCATCACGAAGATGTAGGCCCTGGGGTTCTCCGTCAAATTGCCTTGCGTGATGAACTGCTGGTTGCCGGCATAGTCGGCGAAGGCCAGCGTCTGCTTGTCGAGCACCTTGAGAAACCCCTTCGGTCCGCCGCGGTGCTGGATGTAGGGCTGGCCGTCGGCTGAAGCGGTGGCGAAATAGAAGCTGTTGGCGTCAGCCAGGAAGGCCGCGAGGTTGTCATCGACCTCAGTGCGCCAGCCGCGCTGCTCGCTACGCGCATAGGCCTCGCGCGAGCCCTTGCGCGCCTGGATCGCCTTCACCGCCGGCGAGAACGCGACGTCGCTGGCATAGGTATGGGCTGCTGTCGTCATCGGAACATCTCCTGAAATTCCGGCGCATCTCTGCGTCTTCACGGCTCAAGATAGACCTGTCGTCCACCAGAACAATCTGACCGCTTGACACTTCATCATTGCAATATAAGCAATAATCTCCATGGACCGGCTCGAAGCCATGCACGTGTTCGTCACCGTCGCCGATCTGCGCGGCTTCGCGCCGGCGGCGCGCAAGCTGCGCCTGTCGCCCTCGGCGGTGACCCGGCTGATCGCGGCGCTGGAGGAGCACCTCGGCGCGCGGCTGCTGCAGCGAACCACGCGGCAGGTGACATTGACCGACGTCGGCGCACGCTATCTGGAGCGCGCGCGGCGCATCCTCGCCGATATCGAGGAGGCCGACGGCTCGGCGCGGCAGGAGCGCAACCGGCCGAGCGGGCGGCTGGTGGTGTCGGCGCCGGTCGGCTTCGGCCGGCTGCATGTCGGGCCGGTCATGACCGCCTATCTCAAGCGCTATCCCGAGGTCGCCTGCGAGCTCAGGCTATCCGATCATCTGGTCAATCTCGTCGAGGACGCCGTCGATGCGGCGGTACGGATTGGCCATCTCGCCGATTCCTCGCTGGTTGCGCGCCAGGTCGGCGTGATGCGGCGGATCGTGGTGGCCGCACCCGGCTATCTCAAGCGACATGGCGAGCCGAAGACGCCGGAGGCGCTGCGCGAGCACCAGACCATCCAGTTCGGCCCCTGGTCCGAATGGCGCTTCCAGCACGACGGCCGCGACATCGAGGTCACGCCGACCCCACGCTTCACCAGCAACAGCGCCGACGCGGCGCTGCAATATGCCGAGGCCGGCGGCGGCGTGACGCGGGTGCTGGCCTATCAGGCCGCCGAGGGCTTGAAGCGGGCGCGGCTGAAGATCGTGCTGGCGAAATATGAGCAGCCGGCGCTGCCGATCCACATCGTCTATCCGACCTCGCGCCTGCTCTCGGCCAAGGTGCGGGCGTTCGTTGATCTCGTGGTGGAGACGGCGGAGTGGAGGTTCGGGTGACCATCGTCATTCCGGGGGCTCGCGAAGCGAGAACCCGGAATCTCGAGGTTCCGGGTTCGGCGCTCCGCGCCGCCCCGGAACGACAACATCACCCCTTCTTCGGCACCACGCGGAACGTCCCGCTCGCCCGCGCGATCACGGCGTCGTCGGCCTTCGCCAGGCACTGCGCGAAGCAGATCGTGGAGCCGGTCTTGATGGCCTCGCCCTCGACCGCGAGCCATTGGCCGATCTCGGCGGCGCCGACATAGTCGACCGACAGCGAGATGGTGACGAATGACGTCGTCCAGGCCGTCGCCTGCGCGCAGCTGTAGCCCATGGCGGCATCGGCCAGCGCCGCGATCAGCCCGCCATGGATCAGCCCGCGCGCATTGGTGTGCGGCGTCGCCAGCCGCAATCCCACGGTGACGCCCTTGTCGGTCTTCCTCGAATAGAGCGGCTCCCAGGGATCGGTGAGCGGGGCTTTGCGGAAATGCGGCTCGAAGCCCGCGGGGATGTCGGTGGAGGTCATGGCTGTCTCGCGTTGCTGGTTGCCGGCATTGAACGCGATGTGGATGACGGTTGCATCAATTACAAAGTTTCAAACGGAATTTGCGCGGGCGTTTGAAACGGGCGCGCCTCGTCATTGCGAGCGAAGCAATCCAGGCTGTCTCCGCGGAGGGATTCCTGGATTGCTTCGCTTCGCTCGCAATGACGATGCCGAGAGAGCGATGCCGCTTTAAAACGGCAGCCCGACGTAATTCTCCGACAGCGACGTCATCGCGGCCTGCGACTGCGTGACGTAGTCGAGCTCGGCGAGCTGGATGCGGGCGCCGATCGTGCCGGTATCGGGGAATTTGTGCAGCATCGAGGTCATCCACCAGGAGAACCGCACGGCTTTCCAGACCCGTGCCAGCGCCTTGGCGGAGTAGGCGTCGAGGCCGGCGCTGGAGTTCTCGTCGTAGAACTCGCGCAGCGCGCTCGACAGATAATGCGCGTCGCTGGCAGCGAGGTTCAATCCCTTGGCGCCGGTCGGCGGCACGATGTGGGCGGCGTCGCCGCACAGGAACATCCGGCCGAAGCGCATCGGCTCGGCGACGAAGCTGCGCAGCGGCGCGATACTCTTCTCGATCGAGGGGCCCGTGACGAGGCTGTCGGCCGCCTCCTGGTCGAGCCGGCGCTTCAATTCGTCCCAGAAGCGGTCGTCCGGCCATCGATCGACATGATCGTCGAGCGAACATTGCACATAGTAGCGGCTGCGCCTGGTCGAGCGCATGGTGCACAGCGCAAAGCCGCGGGCGTGGTTGGAATAGATCAGCTCGTGGCTGACCGGCGGGGTGTCGGACAGGATGCCGAGCCAGCCGAACGGATAGACCCGCTCGAACTCCTCGATCGCCGAAGACGGGACGCTGGCGCGGCTGACGCCATGGAAGCCGTCGCAGCCGGCGATGAAATCGCAATCGATGGTGTGGGTGACGCCGTCTTTCACATAGGACACGCGCGGGCGACCGCCGTCGAAATCTTGCGGCTGCACATCCCTGGCCTCGTAGACGGAGATGAGACCAGCGGCCTTCCTCGCATTCATCAGGTCGAGCGTGACCTCGGTCTGGCCGTAGATCATCACCGTCTTGCCGGTCGCACCCTTCATGTCGATACGGTGACGGCGGCCGGAGAAGGCGAGCTCGATGCCTTCGTGCACCAGGCCTTCGGCATGGGCCCGCGCGCCGGCGCCGACCTGGTCGAGCAGCGCGACGGTTCCTTCCTCCAGGAGACCGGCGCGGATGCGGCCGAGCACGTAATCCGGGCTCTGCCGCTCCAGGATGACGTTGTCGATGCCGTATGTGTGCAGCAGTTGCCCGAGCAACAATCCGGCCGGCCCGGCCCCGATGATTGCGACTTTTGTCCGCAATACTTGCTCCTTCCGATCCTGTAGGCTTCCGTCGCGGGTCGCTTGTCGCGCCGCTCCGTGCAGGATAATTATATCATATAACGGTTGGGAAGAAGGGAGGGCGTTCGCCGCAGCGCGACAAATCCATGCAACATGGATGCTGTAGACGGCGAGGCGAAGTGCGCGCCAGTTTCCGGCTTGAACGCGCCGGCCAATTAGATAACATGTTAATTAACGAGACCGGGCCATCGAAGCCCGCCGTCAAAAACAGGGAGAGACGCGTGATGAGAAAAGCCTGTCTGGCGTTGCTGCTGGCAGCAAGCGTGAGCCCAGCGTTCGCGCAGGAGAAGACCTTCGATCTGAAGATCTCGCATTGGGTGCCGGCCTCGCATCCGCTGCAGAAATCGCTGGAGGACTGGGCCGCCGCGGTCGAGAAGGATTCCGGCGGCACCATCAAGGGCAAGGTGTTTCCGGCCCAGCAACTCGGCAAGGCCTTCGACCATTACGACATGGCGCGCGACGGCATCGCCGACGTCACCTATGTCAATCCCGGCTATCAGCCCGGCCGCTTCCCCATCATCGGCGCAGGCGAGCTGCCCTTCCTGATCTCGGACGCCAAGGGCGGCTCGATGGGGCTCGACGCCTGGTATCGCAAATATGCAGAGAAGGAGATGAAGGACGTCAAATACTGCCTCGCCTTCGTCCACTCGCCCTCCTCGTTCCACTCCAAGACCAAGAAGATCGTCAACCCCGAGGACGTGAAGGGCCTGAAGATCCGCCCCGCGCACGCCACCATGGCGAATTTCGTCACTTCGCTCGGCGGCACCAATGTGCAGTCCTCCGCGCCCGAAGTGCGCGACATCATCGAGCGCGGCGTCGCCGACGGCGTCACCTTCCCCTGGGGTTCCCTGGTGCTGTTCGGCATCGACAAGGTGACCAAATACGACATGGAGGCGCCGCTCTACACCACGACCTTCGTGTTCGTGATCAACAAGGACAAGTACAATGCCATGTCCGACAAGCAGAAGGCCGCGATCGACAAGAATTGCACGGTCGAAATGGCGGGCGCGGTCGGCGAGCACTGGGGCAAGTTCGAGGATGCCGGCATCGACAAGGTGAAGGCGGAATCCAATCACGAGGTCTACAAGCTGACGGCCGAGCAGACCGCCGCCTGGAAGAAGGCCGCCGAGCCGCTGGTCAAGACCTGGAGCGACAATGCCAAGAAGGCCGGCGCCGATCCCGATGCGGCGATCGCGGATCTGAAGGCATCGCTGAAGAAGTACAACGCGCTGGCGGAGTAGCCTTCGTCGAAGGAAACGCGGCGGCGAGGGGCATCTCGCCGCCGTTGCCCTGCAAGGTACCGTTAGCAGCGCACGACGCTTCGTCCCCCTCTCCCCGCTTGCGGGGAGAGGGTCGGGGTGAGGGGGAGTCTCCACGGGGACGGAGACAGCGGGACTCGCGGAGAGTCCCCCTCACCCGCCACGCTTCGCGTGTCGGCCTCTCCCCGCAAGCGGGGAGAGGCGAAGGGCTGCAGCCGGGTCGAGCACAAGAATGACATCACACAGGACACACCCATGAAGCGCTCCTGGATGGATCGCGTGATCGACTCGATCGAATGGATCGCGGCCGGCTTCGTCGGCATCGTCGCGCTCGACATCTTCCTGTCGGTGCTGCTGCGCAACACGCTGAACTATTCGATTCCCGACAGTTTCGACATCGGCCGCATGCTGCTCGGCATCCTCATCTTCTGGGGCATCGCGGCGACCTCCTATCGCGGCACTCACATCACGGTGGACCTGGTCTGGGGCAATGTCGGGCCGCGCTATCAGCGCTGGATCGACGTGTTCGCGACGCTGGTGCTGCTGTTCGTCGTCACCGTGCAGACCTGGACGCTGTTCGACAAGGTGCGCGGCACCTACAACGACAACGTCCAGACCTTCGACCTGCACATGCCGACATGGCCCTTCTTTCTCGTCGCCTGGATCGGCGACGTCTGCGCGGTGCTGCTGATCGCGATCCGCACCTACCGGCTGATCTTCCATCCCGAAGAGATGCACGACCCCAAGATCAAGGCGACGGAGTAATCATGAGCACCGATGCCGTCGCCGTTATCGGCTTCGTTTCCCTCTTCGTCCTGATGCTCCTGCGCGTGCCGGTCGGCATGGCCATGGGCCTCGTCGGTGTCACCGGCTTCTCCTATCTCGTCGGCGCCACGCCGGCGCTGAAGCTGGTCGGGCAGACCTCGATGCGCACGGTGACCGACTACACGTTCGGCGTCATTCCGATGTTCCTGCTGATGGGCTCCTTCGTCAGCAATTCCGGCATGAGCCGCGAGCTGTTCCGCGCCGCCAACGGCTTTGTCGGCCATTTGCGCGGCGGCCTCGGCATCGCGACCGTCGGCGCCTGCGGCGGCTTTGCCGCGATCTGCGGCTCCTCGGTCGCGACGGCCGCGACTTTCTCCGCCGTCGCCTATCCCGAGATGCGCCGGTTCGGCTATCCGCAATCCTTCGCCACCGGCGTGATCGCGGCCGGCGGCACGCTGGGCGCGATGCTGCCGCCGTCCACCGTACTCGCGGTCTACGGCATCATCACCGAGCAGGACATCGGAAAACTCTTCATCGCCGGCATCATCCCGGGCTTGCTCGCGATGACCATGTACATGATCACGATCTTCCTGATCGGCTATTTCCGCCCCGATTTCCTGCCCAAGGGCAAGGTGACACCGTGGCGCGAACGCTTCGCCGGATTGAAGGACATCTGGGCGCCGGTGCTGCTGTTCATATTCGTGATCGGCGGCCTCTATGGCCTGCCCTTCCTGCCGCGCTTCACGCCGACCGAGGCCGGCGGCGTCGGCGCCACCGGCGCCTTCATCATCGGCGTGCTGACCGGCCGCCTCGACCGCGAGAAGGTGCTGGCCTCGCTGCTCCAGGCCACGCGCACCGCGGCCGCCGTGTTTACCGTGCTGATCGGCGCGCTGATCTTCGGCTATTTCCTCACGGTGACGCAGACGCCGCAGAAGGTCACGGAATTCCTCACCGGTCTCGGCCTCGGACCCTACGGCGTGCTGGCGCTGATCATGGTAATGTATCTCGTGCTCGGCTGCCTGATGGACGCCATGGCGATGATCATCCTGACCGTGCCGATCATCTTTCCCGTGATCATGCATCTCGGCTTCGATCCGATCTGGTTCGGCATCATCATCGTGATGACCGTCGAGCTCGGCCTGATCCATCCGCCGGTCGGCATGAACGTCTTCGTCATAAAAAGCGTGGTGAAGGACGTGTCGTTCTCGACCATCTTCAAGGGCGTGATCCCGTTCGTGGCGACCGACCTCGTGCGCCTCGTGATCCTGATCGCCTTCCCGCTGCTGGCGACCTGGCTGCCGACGCGGATGATGGCGAATTGAGGCTGGACAGCCGCGGCGGCGATGGTGAGCCCCTCGCCCCGCTTGCGGGGAGAGGGTTGGGGTGAAGGGGAGTCTCCGCGAGAACGGTGAGAGTGAGACTCGCGGAGAGCCCCCTCACCCGGAATCCGCGCCTTCGGCGCGTATTCCGGCCTCTCCCCGCAAGCGGGGAGAGGCGAAGACATCGGCGCCTTCTGACAAATAGTTGGAGCAATCCATGGCCCCCACCCTCGAAACCAGATACGTCTTCACCGTCACCGCCCGCATCGGTGACGTCGTCACCGCCGGCGAGACGGGGATTGGCGTCCGGCGCATCATCCCGATCGTCGGCGGCGAGGTGACGGGCGCGATCACGGGCAAGGTGCTTCCCTTCGGCGCCGATTTCCAGACCATCCGCCCCAACGAGCTGATCGACCTCGAAGCCAAGTACGCCTTCGAGACCGACGACGGCGCCGTCGTCTATGTCGAGAACAAGGGCATGCGCTTCGGCCCGGTCGAGCTCCTGCAAAAGCTCAAGCGCGGCGAGCCGGTCGATCCCAAGCTGATCTATTTCCGCACCGTGCCGCGGTTCGAGACCGGGCACGACAAGTATCGCTGGCTGATGGAGCACATCTTTGTCGGCTCGGCCGCGCGCCATGCGGACCGCGTGGTGATCGACGTGCACCAGGTCATGTGAGGAAGGCTCTCACCGCGTCATTGCGAGCGCAGCGAAACAATCCAGAGTCCCTCCGCGGAAAGATTCTGGATTGCTTCGCTGCGCTCGCAATGACGGAGGATGTGGCAACAGCAGCATGTCAAATACTCCCCGAAGCCTCTGACCGCCGGGTCAGGCCCCCAGCAATCCAATCCCTGCCCCAGGGGGGTGATATCGTCCACCTTGACTCCCCCAGAATTCGTTATACAACATAACTATTCTGATAAGGACGCAAATGACACAGGGAAACGCCGAGACCGCCAACGCGGGCACCGCCGGGCTGTTGAAGATCGAGCGGGCGGACCGGGTTCTGACCGTGGGTCTGAACCGGCCGGCCAAGCGCAATGCGCTCAATGACGGCATCATCCTGGAAATCGGCGAGTGTTTTGCGTCCCTACCCGAGGACATCGGCGCGGTCGTGATCCATGGCATCGGCGACCATTTCTCCTCAGGCCTCGACCTCTCCGAACTGACCGAGCACGATGCGACCGGCGGCCTGCTCCATTCCCAGATGTGGCACAGGGTGTTCGACCGCATCCAGTACAGCCGCGTGCCCGTGATCGCGGCGCTCCGGGGTGCAGTGATCGGCGGCGGGCTGGAACTTGCCTGCGCGGCGCATATCCGCGTCGCGGAGCCCTCGACCTATTTCGCGCTGCCGGAGGGACAACGCGGCATCTTCGTCGGCGGCGGCGGCTCGGTGCGGCTGCCGCGGCTGATCGGCGTCGCCCGGATGATGGACATGATGCTGACCGGACGCGTCTATAGCGCGACCGAGGGCGCATCCTACGGCTTCGCGCAATATCTGACGGAAGCCGGCAACGGGCTCGGCAAGGCGCTGGAGCTTGCGACCAAGATCGCCTCCAACGCGCCGCTGACCAATTTCGCCGTGCTCCAGGCGCTGCCGATGATCGCGGAGGCCAATCCGCAGACGGGTCTCTTGATGGAATCGCTGATGGCCACCGTCGCGCAGAGCGACAAGGAGGCCAAGCGCCGGATCCGCGAGTTCCTCGAACACAAGACCGCGAAGGTAAAGCCGAAGTCATGAGCGCACAGCCGTCCTCTTCCAGCACGGAGCGCGGCGCGAGCACTTTCCCGCTGCGGCCGATCTCGTTCGGCGATCCCGCCGTCAACGTCGAGCGCCGCGACGACGGCACGATCTACCTCAGGCCGAAGCAGCCGCTCGGCGACTATCCCGTCCGCATCACCGAGCGCCTGCATCATTGGGCGAATACGACGCCGGACCGCGTCTTCATGGCCGAGCGCGAAGGCGGCCGCGGCTGGCGCAAGATCACCTATGCCGAGCTGCTCACCGCGAGCCGGCACATCGCCTCAGGCCTGATTGCGCGCGGATTGTCCGCAGAGCGCCCGGTCGTCATCCTGTCCGGCAATTCGATCGACCACGCCCTGCTCGCCTTCGGCGCGTTCTATGCGGGCGTTCCGTTCTGCCCGGTGTCGCCGGCCTATTCGCTGGTGTCGAAGGATTACGGCAAGCTGTCCTATCTGATGAAGCTGCTGACGCCCGGCCTCGTCTTCGCCGAGGATGCCGACAAGTTCGCCGACGCACTCACCGCCAATGTCTCGCTCGGCACCGAGATCGCCGCGTCCTATGGCCACGTGCCGGGCCGCGACGTCACCCTGCTCGCCGACCTCATGGCGACGCCGCTCCGCGGCGATCTCGACGACGTCCACGGCCGGATCGGCCCCGACACGATCGCAAAATTCCTGCTGACCTCGGGCTCGACCGGCAACCCCAAGGCAGTCATCAACACCCAGCGCATGATCTGCGCCAACCAGGTGATGCTGCGCGAGACGCTCGCTTTCCTCAAGGACGAGCCGCCCGTCATCATCGACTGGCTGCCCTGGAACCACACCTTCGGCGGCAACCACAACATCGGACTGACGCTCTACAACGGCGGCTCGATGTACCTGGACGCCGGCAAGCCGATGCCCGGCGGCATCGAGGAGACCGTGCGCAATCTCCAGGAGATTTCGCCCACGGTCTATTTCAACGTGCCGAAAGGCTATGAATCGCTGCTGCCGTATTTGCGCGACGACCAGGGCCTGCGCGCAAGGTTCTTCGACCGGTTGCACGCGATGTTCTTCTCGGGTGCGGCGCTGTCGCCCTTCGTCTGGGACAGCCTCGACGAGCTCGCGGTGAAGGAAAAAGGCTACCGCGTGCCGATGCTGACGGGCCTCGGCGCGACCGAGACTGCGCCGTTCTTCATGTCGGTCAATCCGCGTACCAGCCGCTCCGGCCATGTCGGCCTGCCGGTCTCGGGCAACGACGCCAAGCTGGTGCCGAACAACGGCAAGCTGGAGGTCCGCTGCAAGGGGCCGAACGTGATGCCCGGCTACTGGCGCCAGCCCGACATCACCGCGAAATCGTTCGACGAGGAAGGCTTCTACAAACTCGGCGATGCGCTCAAGCCGGCCGATCCCGACGATCTCAACGCCGGATTCGATTTCGACGGGCGCATCGGCGAAGACTTCAAGCTCGCCAGCGGCACCTGGGTCAGCGTTGGCCCCCTGCGTGCGCGCTTCGTTGCGGCCTGCGCACCGCTGGTGCGCGACGTCGTCATCGCCGGCATCAACCGCGACGAGATTTCCGCGCTGGTCGTGCTCGATCTCGACGGTTGCCGGCTGATCAACCCGACGCTGCCCACCGACGATCTCGTCGTCGCCACGCGCGACCGGCTGGTGCGCGAGGCGTTTCGCGAGCGCCTGACCCGTTTCCTCAGCCAAGCCACGGGCTCCTCGACACGGATCACGCGCGCGATCCTGATGGACACGCCGCTGTCGATCGACAAGGGCGAGGTCACCGACAAGGGCTCGATCAACCAGCGCGCGGTGCTGGAGCATCGCGGCGAGCTGATCGAGGAGCTCTACGCTGCCAATCCATCGAACCGTGTGATATCGGTCGGGTAACATGACAATCGGAATGAACCAGGCCGGATCTTCCTTCACCTCTCCCCGCTTGCGGGGAGAGGTCGAATTTGCGCAACGCGCAAATTCGGGTGAGGGGGGCTCTCCGCGAGTCTCACTCTCGCCGTCTCCGCGGAGAGTCCCCCTCACCCCAACCCTCTCCCCGCAAGCGGGGCGAGGGAGCGCATCGAGCGCTTGGATACGATCGCGTCTGAATTAGAATCGAAGGAGAATGCCATGTTGTTGAAGGATCAGGCAGCCATCGTGACCGGCGGCGCATCGGGGCTTGGCGCTGCCACTGCGCGAAAACTGGCGGCGCAGGGCGCGAAGGTCGCGGTGTTCGATCTCAATGCCAAGCTCGCGGAAACCGTCGCCGCCGAGATCAAGGGCGTCGCCGTGACCTGCGACGTCTCCGATGCCGCCTCCGCTGAAGCCGCGATCGCGCAGGCGACGAAGGCCCACGGCCCGGCCCGCGTGCTGGTCAATTGCGCCGGCATCGGCGTTGCCAAGCGCGTGGTCGGCCGCGACGGCCCGATGGCGCTCGCCGATTTCGACAAGGTGATCAAGGTCAACCTGATCGGCACCTTCAACATGCTGCGTCTTGCCGCGACCGAGATGTCCAAGCTCGAGCCGCAGGCGACCGGCGAGCGCGGCGTCATCATCAACACCGCCTCGGTCGCCGCCTATGACGGCCAGATCGGCCAGTCGGCCTATTCGGCATCCAAGGGCGGCATCGTCGGCATGACGCTGCCGATCGCGCGCGAGCTCGCGCAGTTCGGCGTCCGCGTGCTGACGATCGCGCCCGGCCTGTTCCTCACGCCGCTGCTCGCCAACCTGCCGCAGGAAGCCCAGGACTCGCTCGCCGCCGCGATCCCGTTCCCGCGCCGGCTCGGCAATGCCGACGAGTTCGCCGCGCTCGCGCTGCACATGGTCGAGAACGCCTACCTGAACGGCGAAGTGGTGCGCCTCGACGGCTCGCTGCGCATGGCGCCGAAATAAATCGATGAGCGGGATTACAACAGCGACCTCGACCTTACCTCTCCCATTGGGAGAGGTCGGCGCGCGGCGCCGGGTGAGGGGCCCTGCCCCATCGAGAGACCGTACTCCCTCACTAGAATTGCTGCGCAATTCGAACTCTCCCTCCGGGAGAGGTGTGTCACAGCGCTGGTGGATGCATAATTCATGTTCGTGAACCGGCGCGAGGTCCAGATCCAGTGGGGCGATTGCGACCCCGCCAACATCGTCTATTACCCGCGCTATTTCGCGATGTTCGACGATTCGACCTCGACCCTGTTCGAGGTTGCCGGCTTCTCCAAGCAGGACCTGGTCCGCAAGTATGGCCTGGTTGGCATTCCCATGGTCGACACGCGGGCCAAGTTCTACATCCCCTCGACCTATGGCGACTGGATCACCATTGAGACCAAAATCGAGAGCATCAAGCGCTCGAGCTTCGAGGTGAAGCACAACGTCTACAAGGGCGAGGCGCTGGCGATCGAGGGGTTCGAGACCCGCGTCCTGGTCGGCCGCGATCCCGTTAACCCCGACAAGCTGAAATCGGCACCGTTCCCGGCGGAAATGGTAGCCAAATTCACGGGGAGCTAGAGCCCGGAGCTAAATCGCCGCATCACCAAAAGAGGGGGCTGAATTACCCCCCGATTTCTGCTTTCAAAGAAACACGTCAAGGGAGGAATAGATGAAACGTTTTTATTTGACCGCTGCCATCACCGCGGCCGCGCTGGCGCTGCCGGCATTGCCTGCGCTGGCCCAGACCAGCGAAATCACCATCGGCATCACCACCACCACGACCGGCCCGGGCGCCGCGCTCGGCATTCCCGAGCGCAACGCGCTGGAATTCGTGCCGAAGGAGATCGGCGGCGTGCCGCTGAAGGTGATCGTGCTCGACGACGGCGGCGATCCCACCACCGCGACCACCAACGCCCGCCGCTTCGTGACCGAATCCAAGGCCGACATCATCATGGGCTCGGCGCTGACGCCGCCGACCATCGCGGTCTCCAACGTCGCCAACGAAGCCGGCATCCCGCATTTCGGTCTTGCGCCGTTCCCGATCACGCCCGAGCGCATGAAGTGGTCGGTCGCGATGCCGCAGCCGATTCCGATCGTGGGCAAGGTGCTGTACGATCACATGAAGTCCAAGGGCGTGAAGACGCTCGGCTACATCGGCTATTCCGATTCCTACGGCGACCTCTGGTTCAACGACCTCAAGGCCCAGGCCGTGCCGATGGGCATGACCATCGTCGACGAGGAGCGCTTTGCCCGTCCTGACACCTCGGTGACCGGACAGGTGCTGAAGCTGGTCGCCGCCAATCCGGACGCGATCCTGGTCGGCGCGTCCGGCACCGCAGCCGCGCTGCCGCAGACCGAGCTGCGCGAGCGCGGCTACAAGGGCCTGATCTACCAGACCCATGGTGCTGCCAGCATGGACTTCATCCGCATCGCCGGCAAAGCGGCGGAGGGCGTGCTGATGGCCTCCGGTCCCGTCATGGACCCCGAGGACCAGCCGGACACCGCGCTTACCAAGAAGCCGGGCCTCGCGCTGAACTCGGCCTATGAAGCCAAATATGGCCCGAACAGCCGCAGCCAGTTCGCCGGCCACTCCTACGACGCGTTCGAAATCCTCAAGCGCGTGATCCCGACGGCGCTGAAAACGGCGAAACCCGGCACGCCGGAATTCCGCGAAGCCATTCGCCAGGCGCTGCTGACGGAGAAGGAGCTGGCGGCGAGCCAGGGCGTCTACAACTTCACCGAAAAGGACCGCTACGGCCTCGACGAGCGCTCGCGCATCCTGCTCACGGTGAAGGACGGCAAGTACATGCTGGTGAAGTAGACGCTGCGAAAGATTTGAGACGACGAGAGCCGGCCCGATGGGCCGGCTCTTTTGGTTTTGCGTTCGAGAGTACGTGGAGGCCCCAGCGGGGATGAGCCCCCTCTCCCGCTTGCGGGAGAGGGTCGGGGAGAGGGTTCTTCCGCGTTGGGATTGACCGAGGCTTGCCGAGAAAGTCTCCCAGCCGAGAGAGCCCTCACCCGCCGCGCTCTGCGAGCGCGTCGACCTCTCCCGCAAGCGGGAGAGGTGCACCGTGCATGCGGAAACAATATCCGCCTCACGCCGCCTGCCGCAGCGGGGTCCAGGCGAACTCCGGATAGTAATTGTCCATCATGCGATCGACATAGGCGGTGAGGTTTGGAAAGCCCTCGGCGCGCTGACGCAGTCCGGACTCGAAGAACGGCGTCAGCATTCCGGCGAGCATGCCGAAGGCGGTGGCATCGACGCCGCAGGGCTTGCTGCCCATCAGGTACGCCTTGTCGCCGAGTTGCACCGACAGCGCGAACAGCGAGCGCACCGCGAGATCAACGTCGTCGTCCGGCGCATGGCGGCCGAGGCCGGAGAGCAGATAGTTCTCGGCGACCCGGAATTGCGCATCCTCGCGCAGCTTCTCGCGGTTGTGCTCCGGCGCGCCGTCGAAGAAATGCGCAGGCCCCTTGGCGAAATTGACCGGATCGACCCAGCGCGCGCCGACCAGCGCCCAATAGACGTGATGCTCGATCATGCGCTCGAAGGCCCAGGCCTGCGCGCGTTCCTGCAACGAAAGTCCGGCATCGAAATCGAAGCCGTAGCGGCGCTCGATATGGGCGCGGATGAAGGTGGAATCGGCCACCGCCTCGCCGCCGTCGTCGATGAAGGGCAGCTGACCCTTGGGGGACGCGGGCGGCATCGCCCGCTCCTTCCGGTAAGGCAGCGCTGCCATCTTGAGCTGCACTTCCGTCTTGGTGACGAAGGGGCTGATTTCCGGCAGGCCGAAGCCGGCGCCAAAGCCGTAAAGCGTGATCATGCGGGCTCTCCTGAACCTGTCGAACGAATTGACGGAACCTAGCGGCCGGCTGCTGCCACCATGGTGGCAGCAGCCGTGATATCTTCTGCGAAGCGGGCCCCTCGCCAGGCGCGGCCCATCACGTGGCGGACCAGCGCATCCGCGGCATGGACCAGCGACCGCGTCACGGCGGTCGCGAGCGCAAAGCGGAGGTCGACGACCGTGACATCAAGCGAAACGAGGCGGCTGAACGCCCAAGCCTGCCACGCCTGGACCTGGAAAGGCTGGCTCCGCCACAACGGGCCGGCCGGGCCGAAATGGGTTGGAATGATCATGGACAAATCCTCTTCAGTCGAAGTGTTGTCCCGGTATAGAACTCCCCTGCTGCCAACATCCTGTCAGCAGCCGCGCGCCGCCTTCTGAAAAAGACCACCGGGAAAAAAGCAGCGACAAGGGACCTGTCATGAGACGCGCTGACCGGCTGTTTCAAATCATCCAGGTGCTGAGGCGCACGCGTAAGCCGCTGACGGCGGACGCGATCGCGGCCGAGCTCGAGACCTCGAAGCGCACGATCTATCGCGACATCGCGACGCTGATCGGCCAGCGCGTGCCGATCCGCGGCGAAGCCGGCATGGGTTACATTCTGGAGAAAGGCTTTGACCTCCCGCCGCTCATGCTGACACCCGACGAGATCGAGGCGGCGGTGCTGGGCGCGCAATGGGTCGCGGGCCACGCCGACTCCACGCTGGCGCGCGCGGCCGAAGACTTGATGGCCAAGATCGCCGATACCGTGCCTGAGCGCCTGCGGCCTTTCGTGCTGGAGCCGGCGAGCCGGGCGCGGCCGAGCTGGAACAGGGAACCGGACCGCCTGGACATGGCGCGCACCCGCACCCAGATCCACGAAGGCAAGAAGATCATGCTACGCTATCGCGACGAGCAGGGTCGTCCCAGCGAGCGCGTGATCTGGCCGATTTCGGTCGGCTATCTCGAAGCAGTCCGGCTGCTGGCGGCCTGGTGCGAGCTGCGCGGCGACTTCCGCAGCTTCCGCACCGACCGCGTGGTCGAGGCGACCTATCTCGACGAGAAATATCCGGAGCGGCGCGACGTGCTGCGCGCAAGATGGCGGCAGAGCCTGGTCTGGGGTCCGCCAAAGGACACGTGAGGACGATGGAAGAGATCGACCTGTCGAGTTGTTGCCAGGGTTGCGGCGCCTGCTGCGGCTATTCGCAAAACTGGCCGCGCTTCTCGATCGAGAGCGACGAAGAGCTTGCCGCGATTCCCGGAACGCTGGTCAACGAGCGCCAGTCCGGCATGCGCTGCGAGGGTGATCGCTGCTCGGCCTTGCAGGGAGAGATCGGAAAGATGACGGCCTGCGGCATCTATGAAGTGCGGCCGGAAGTGTGCCGCACCTGCATGCCGGGCGACGCCGAATGCGCGATGGCGCGACGGAAGTTCGGGTTGCCGGTTATAGAGGCCGCTTAGGCGGGAACGGCTTCGCCGATTTCGTCGTCGAGCTCGTCATCGAGCGGTGCGAGCACCGAGAGCGGCTTGGTCGACAGCGTGATCGGCTTGCGCCCGCCCGACAGCGACGGCGAGGATTTCACCGCGCCTTCGCGCGACAGCGCGTAGAGCGTCGAGCCGACGCGGCCGCCGTTCTCGACCAGGTCGCGCTCGCTGCAGCTTGCTGCGATCGCGACCGCCAGCGAGTGCAAATGGCTGCGGCGGTAGCAGAACAGCGCCAGCCTGGCGCGCGCGTCAGGGGCAACACTCTCAACCAGCCTCGGCAGCCCACTCTCGCTGGCGCGATACATTTCGCCAAGGAGCTCGTCGCGGACCGGGCAGAAATCGCTTTCAAAGGTGTCGCGGCTTGAAAACATTGCAGTTCTCCCTCGTGTCAGGAAGATGCAGCGCAATTCTCTAACGAAAGGTTAACCACGCTGCCCGGTAGTCGCCCGGGGTGCTTGCGTGTGGGCCGCGAATTGGTGGGCGCGGGAGCGCAAATGCTCTCCCGGCGTCATGGCCGGGCTTGTCCCGGCCATCCGCGGAGAACCAAGCGGCACGAAGAACATGGATGCCCGGGACAAGCCCGGGCATGACGACCTTTCGTGATGCAAGCGATTGCTTCCAGCCAGAGGCCGCAGAAGGGCCGCCGTCAGTTCGCCGCCATGAAGATGGAGAGGCCGAAGCCGGTCAGGTGATGCAGCGCCTGGTCGACGCCGATCAGGGTCCAGAACCAGGGATGCGCAAGGTCGACGCCGAAATTGGCGGAGACGAACCCTTTGGCGCGGTCGATCGTGATGTGGATCGCGAAGTCGATCAGCGCCACGAACCAGAATCTCGGCGCCACGATCAGGATCAGCGGCAGCGCAACGGCAAGGTGGATCAGGCAGTGCACCAGAAGCGGCAGGGCCCAGCCATGCTTCTGATCCTTGCCGTGCGCCATCCAGGCGGTCTGGAGAACGAAATCGGCGATGATGTGCTTGAAGGTGAGCAGCAACATCCAGCCAATGAGCGCTTCAACCGGAATCGCCGATGACATGGGTGGAAACGACAAGCTGACGCCTCATTGACGTGACGGGAAGAATTGGAGCGTTCAGCGCAACTTCTTCTTGGACCGGTCAAATCGCCGGGACGCGATTTATGACATTTCCCGCGGCGGAATGCAGCCGGGGGAACCGGAAAATCGCCAACTGTGGCTAACCGGTGATAGGATGACCAATCGCCGCGGACGTGTCGCGTCCGGTTACCTCCGGCTCGAAATTTGCTTTCTGTTACGGTCGCGCTATCATCGGCGACAGAGAATATCGTTCTTTTTTCAGACATTTACGAATTGCAGGGCGCCCGCCGCGAGCCGACCGCCATCCGAGACTAAGGCCAGGTGCTGCCATGAGTACTGAAGGCCCCACCTCATCGCCGACCGAACCGCCACCCCGGCGCCCCAAGGTGATCAAGACAAACCAGCAGCAGGTTTTCCTCTACGTCGTGCTGACCCTGCTGTTGTCGTTCGCCACCGTCTGGGGCGGTCGTACCTTGCTGCACAATTCGGAGACGCTGACCTTCGCCGTCGGCGCTCCCAACAGTGACGAGGCGCTGTTCGCGGCCAATCTCGCCACAGTGCTGAAGGACAGCGACTCCCGCGTCCGGATCAAGATCGTCAACAACGCGGACAACGCCAAGGCGCTCGCCCAATTCGACCGCAAGCAGGCCGACCTCGCCGTCCTGCGCAGCGACTCCAAGGTGCCGCCGCGCGCGCGCACGCTCGCGATCCTCGAGCATGATCTCGTGCTGCTGCTCGGCCCCGGCAACAAGAAGATCAAGTCCCTCTCCGAGCTCAGGAAAAAGAAAGTCGCGGTCGTCGCCGAGAACGAAGCCTCGCTCGCCTTCGTCCGCAGCATCCTCGAGGTCCCGGACGGCCCCGAGGCTGCGAGGATCCAGATGGCGCCGCAGGGCGCAACGCTCGACAGGCTGTTCGCCCCGCCAAACGGCTTTGGCGCGGTGATCGCCATCGTCCACGCCTCCAGGGCCGTCAGGGACAAATCCTATGAGCAAGTCGCCAGACGCGGCGGCTTCACGCTGAACGCAATCGACGAAGCGAAGATGCTGGCCCGCAAATTCCCCGGCATCTCCGGCGAGACACTGACGGCAGGCACGTTGTCGACATCGCCGCAAATTCCCGACGACGATCTCGACACGATCGGGCTCGAATGGCTCCTGGTCGCACAATCCAGAATGTCCCCGACGACGGCAGGCGAGCTCGCGCGTATCATCTACGAGAACAAGTCCGCGCTCGGCCTCGACAACGGCTTCGCCACCAGGATAGAACCGGCCTCCGTCGAGAAGGATGCGTTCGTGATCGCGCACCAGGGCGCCGCCGATTACATCAACGACGACACCAAGTCGTTCATCGACAAGTACAGCGACCTGATGTATGTGGGCGTTGCCGCGCTCAGCATCATCGGTTCGATCTTCGCGGCGATCTACGCCAAGATCACGAGGATCGCGCCGGAGAAGGCCAGCGAGCTCTCCACGGCCATCCTCGACATCGGCGAGCGGATCGAGCATGCCCACTCGCTGGACCAGCTCGAATGTCTCCAGGACGAGCTGGAGGCCATCTTGCGCGGCGCCGTAATCGGCCTCAGGGACGGCACGATCAGTACCGACGGGCTCGACACCTTCAAGCTCGGCTACGAGTTCGTCCGCGACGAGATCGGCATGCGCCGCGACTATCTGAAACGTCATGCCGGCGAAGCCGACAAGACGGTACGCGATGCCGGCCCGGCCCAGCTGGACGACAGCAATGTCGTGGTGGTGAAGACCGCCCAGAGCGCCTGATCCGCCGGTTTGGGGCCGCCCGCCGCTGCGCCGCTCGTCAGCCGGCCGCCTGGAACCCCGCCCATTCGCAATTGTTGGTTTTCCGGCTGCAACCGGAGAATGCGGCATGCGTGCACTCCTGATCATCCTCCTTCTGGCCATGCTGGCGGCGGGCTACTTCGCCTATTCCGCAATGGCGGTCGAAGGTGAGCCGATCCCGACGGAAGGCTATGTGGCGCTGGCGCTGGGCGCGGGGTTTTCCGTCATCGTCGGCGTCGGGCTGATGGTGCTGCTGTTCTTCAGCAGCCGCCGCGGCTACGACGAGCCGCCACATTTCAAGTAGGCACTCCGCGAGCGATGGCGGCACGGACGAGCGCGCTCGGTGCAACCGCGCCAATGAAACTGCCTGCGCCCGTCGTTGACGGCCTCCGCCCAGGCGGGCACTTTGGCGCCGACAATGGAGACAAGAATGTCGGACACAGCCGAGGCCGCCACCGGCCCCCTGCTCGAAATCACCGGCGCACGCGCCACCATCCGCCTCAATCGACCGAAACATCTCAACCGGCTCCAGGCGGAGGATCTCGGCGAGCTGACGAGGCTGTTCGACCGGATCGAGGCCGATCCCGATATTCGCGTGCTGGTGCTGACCGGCACCGGGCGTGCCTTCTCCGCCGGCTACGATCTCAACTCGGTGGCGGAGCGCGCGGTCAGCGCGAGCGAGCAGCAGAGCGCGGGCTCGGCTTTCGAGGTGGTCGTCAACCGGCTGGAGGATTTGGGCGTACCGACCATCTGCCGGCTCAACGGCGGCGTCTATGGCGGCGCGACCGACCTCGCGCTCGCCTGCGATTTCCGGATCGGCGTCGATACCGCGGAAATGTTCATGCCGGCGGCGCGACTTGGGCTGCATTATTACCCGAGCGGCATCAAACGCTACGTGACGCGTCTCGGCGTGGACAATGCGAAGAAACTGTTTCTGACCGCACAGAAGATCGGCGCGCCGGAGATGCTGCGCATCGGCTATCTCACCGCGATGGTGCCGGTGGAATCCCTCGACGAGGAAGTCGACAAGCTCGCTGGCGTCCTCGCCGGCAACGCCCCGCAGGCGATGCGCGGCATGAAACGCGCCATCAACGAGTTCGCCCACGGCGAGTTCGATGAAGCCGCCGCCGACCAACGCCACCGCGACAGCATGCGCGGCGACGAGATCAAGGAAGGCATCAAGGCGTTTGCCGAGAAGCGGGCACCACGGTTCTGAGGGACCTGCCAGGAATCACAGGCAGGTGCTTCACACTCATCCGTGGTCCCGGACAAGCGAAGCGCCGATCCGGGCTCCCGGGGAGCCGCTCATCCCCCAACCGCAGCCGCATGCTGCGCCGCCATCTCGGCGTCGGCTGCCGTGATACGCTGGAACGCCGGCCGCGCCGTCATGCGTTCGGCATAACGGACGAACACGTCCTTCTTCGGCACGATGCCGAACATCATGGTCCAGCTGAACGCGACGCCCCACAACACGTCGGCGGCTGTCATGTGCTCGCCGAGCAGATACGGGCCCTTCGACAGCCTCGCCTCGAGCGCACCCAGCATGGTGTCGTAATCGGCATAGGGCGATTGCGTGATCGGCGCCGGCTCGCGCTGCATGAACTTGTCGATCAGGGCCGGCTCGAACGACGATCCGTAATATGCGATCCAGCGCAGATAGGGGCCGCGCAGCGGATCGTTCAGGGCGGGCGTGAGGCCGGCCTGCGGAAACAGGTCGGCGAGATAGATGGTGATGGCGACCTGCTCCGTCACCAGCGCTTCGCCGTGACGGATCGCCGGCACCTTGCCGAGCGGGTTGATGGCGAGATAGGCGGGCATGCGCTGCTCGCCGGCCTTCATGTTGAGAACGTGGAGATCGTAAGGAGCGCCCAGCTCCTCCAGCAGCACCCGCGTGCCGGTGGCGCGCGTCTGCGGCGAATAATACAGCGTGATGCGGTTCGGATCGGTCATGGCAGTCTCCCTCTGGCCGGCTGGCGCTGGGCTGCTTGTAGCGGACCATACCTGACATCTTCTGTCAGGTATGGTTTAAGGGGATCATGCGCGCGAGCCGGATGCTGTCGATCCTCACCACCCTCCAGGCCAGGGGACGGATCACCGCGCCCGAGCTCGCGGAGGCCTGCGAAGTCTCGGTGCGAACGATTTATCGCGACATCGACGCGCTCGCGGCGTCCGGCGTTCCCGTTTACGCCGACCGCGGCGCCGAGGGCGGCTATCGCCTGCTCGACGGCTATCGCGTGCGGCTGAACGGCCTGTCGCAGAGCGAGGCGGGCGCGCTGTTCCTGGCGGGATTGCCCGGCCCGGCCGCCGCGCTCGGGCTCGACGCCGCGATGATCGCCGCGCAGAACAAGCTGATGGCTGCCCTGCCCGAGACTCTGCGCGAAGACGCCGGCCGGATGCAGGAGCGTTTTCATCTGGACGCGCCGGGCTGGTTCGGCGAGGCGGAAGACCCAAAGCACCTGCGCGCCATCGCCGGCGCGGTGCTGCGCGGGACGCTGATCAAGATCCGCTACCAGAGCTGGCGCGCGGAGAAGCAACGCCGCGTCGCGCCGCTCGGCCTCGTGCTGAAGGGCGGCAGCTGGTATCTCGCCGGCCAGGTCGACGGCAGCGTGCGCACCTATCGCGTCGCGCGCGTGCTGGATTGCACGGCGCTCGACGACCGCTTCGACAGGCCCGCCGGCTTCGATCTCGCCGCCTATTGGCAGGCCGCGACGCTGCGCCTCGAAGCCGAGATGCATCCCAATGTCGCGATGGTGCGGCTGTCGCCGTTCGGCGTCAAACTGCTCGACGCGCTGAGCCAGCCCTATGTCAAGGCACGCACGCAGCTTGAAGAGACCATAGATGCCGATGGCTGGCGCATTGCACGAGTCCCGGTCGGCAAGACGTCGTGGCACGCCGCGGCCGAACTGCTGCGGCTCGGCCCCGAGGCCGAAGTGCTGGAGCCTGCCGATCTCCGCGACAAGATGGCGGAGATGACGCAGGCGATGGCTGTGCGCTATCGCGCGGTGCGAAAAGCCTGACGGCAGCACACTTTGTCGCAGCCCACGAAACAATCCTGAAACACGATTCTCCGCATCCCGTGTGAACGCGATCGCATCTCATCTCGACCGAGATGCAGGGACACAACAATGGCCCCTGCGCCAAATGGAGAATGAAGATGTTTCGTAAGCTTGCTCTCGGTCTGATCGCTGCCGGCTCGCTCGGTTTTGCCGCCCTCGCGCCCACCGCGGCCTCGGCGGGCGGCTTCCATCACCATCACGGTCATCACCACTGGGGTCCCGGCTGGGGCGTTGGCGGTATCTACCTCAACACGGGCGTCAGCAACTGCTACCAGGAGCGCCTCGTCCGCACCCGTCATGGCCTGCGCGTGCGCGTCGTGAATGTCTGCGCCTACGGGATCTACTGATACAGCCGTCGGCTGGCGCGACCCCGGTCGCAGTGCGACCGGGGTTCGTCGTCTCAACTCGCCAAAGCCGCCGAGGCCGCGGCCTTTTCGTCCGCGAGAGAATTGCGCTGCGATATCCACCGCTCAGCGCGCGAACGCCGCAGCGAGGGCGCGAAATAGAAGCCCTGGGCAACGTCGCAGCCGATCCGGCGGATGATTTCGAGTGCTTGCGAGCTCTCGACACCCTCCGCCACGACCTTCATGTTGAATGCCTTCGCCAGCGCGACGGAAGCATCGACGATCTTCATCATGTCGTCGTCGGCTTCGCAGCCCTTGATGAAGGACTGATCGATCTTCAGCTCGCTGAACGGTAGCCGCGCCAGGGCCGCGAGCGACGAATAGCCGGTGCCGAAGTCGTCGATCGCCGTCCCGATGTTCTTGAGCCGCAGACGCACCAGAATGTCGTTGGCGCGATCGACGTCCGCCATTGCCGTGGTCTCCGTGATTTCCACCGTCAGCGACGACGGCGGCACGTTCTCACGGCGCAGGATCTCCTCGATCCGGTCGGGCAGGGTCAGGTCCGACATCAGCGAGCCCGAGATGTTGACGGCGATGGTGAAACCGGGATTGCGCTCGATCAGCTTGCGGCCCTGCGACAGCGCGGAGGAAAGGATGCAGTCGGTCACCTCGCGCATGAGGCCAGCCTCCTCGGCGATCGGAATGAAAACCATGGGCGAGACCATGCCGAACTCGGCGGTACGCCAGCGTGCGAGTGCCTCTGCGCCGACGACTCGCTCGGTCCGCAGTGCGATCTTCGGCTGAAACTCGACGAAGAACTCGTGATCGGCGAGACCACGCGCAATTCTGTCCGGCGTGATCCGGGGCGGCAGCGCGGCAGCCGTCGCGATCAGCGGCGAGCCCTGCGGCATTTCGAGCGCGCAGCGCAGGCGGTTGAGATCGAGCGGCTTGGTCAGGCAGCCGCCGAGATGCAGCTTCAGCCCGGTGGCGACCCGGCGCGTTGCCTTCATGATGCGATCATCGCAGCCGCTGATGATCACGATCGCCATCGCGCGGAGGTTTCGCTCAGCGACGAAGCGCAACAGCTCCACCCCGTCCCGCTCGCCGAGCGACAGGTCCAGCGCCATGACGTCGAAGGCCTCGCGCGTCAGAAGCTCGGTTGCAGCCTCGTACGACGGGACAACGACGGAATCATATCCGAGCTTCGAGCCGATCTTGCTGATCAAAACCCGCTGCACCAGGTCGTCGTCGACCACAAGAAGACGGCCTCTCGTCGCGCTCATCATCAATCTCCCGTTGATTGCTTAACGCTAGAGCGGCGGCCTCGCTCGGTTGTGAATACAAGACGGCTAAAACTTTCCCTATCGGGAAGTACTTATTAGCCACGTTTCAGAGGCCGTCCAAACAATTGATTTCAATAGAGTATTTCGAATCATTCGCGCCGGCGCGGCGAAACGGTATTGAAATGACGCGTCAGACAAGCGCGCGTGATGAACGTGCAATGAAGCTTCTTATCGGAAGCCGGCAAACGCATGTGAGAGACGCGCGCGACTAGCCGGCCTGCCGCTGCCGGCGAAACCAGGCCCAGGTCTCCCGCGTCGTTCTGATGTAGCCGCGGCCGCGATGCACGATCTCGCCGTCGACGATCTCGTTCAGCTTCGGCAGCGCGTGAAAGGGGATCGAGGGATAGGCGTGGTGCTCGACATGGTAGGGCATGTTCCACGCGAACCATTTGACGACCGCGCCGGTGTAGGTGGTGCGGGTGTTGTGGAAGGCGCTGCGGGTGTGGTCACAGCCGGTATGCTCGGCGTAGAGGTAGGGCCGCAGGAAGAACTGCCCGATGATCAGCGGCACGATCCAGACCCAGAGCAGCAGCGCCGAGGAAAACCAGAGTGAGAGCGCGAGCAGCAGCGCATAGAGTGCCACATGGATCCGCGCCTCCGTCACGATGACGGCGCGCTTGCTCTCGGGAATCCAGGGCACGGTGACCTTGCCGGTGAGCGCATGGCCGAGCATCAGCCGCAGCCGGCCGGCGACCTGGAGCAGGCCGCTATAGGCGAGCGCAAGCTGCGTGTCGGATGCCGGCTTCACCCCGACGATCAACTCGGGATCCCTTTCTGGATCCTGCGTGTAGCGATGATGGTCCCAGTGAAACAGGCAGTAATATTCGTAAGGCAGTCCGATGATGAAGGCCGAGAGGTAGCCCACCGTGAGATTGAGGCTGCGGCTCCTGAACGCGGTCTTGTGCGCGGTTTCGTGCACCGCCATGAACAGGAAGGCGACGAGATAGCCCTGCACCACCATCAGCGGCAGCGCCCAGAGCACGCCCCACGTCGACGAAACCTTCCAGATCAACGCGCCCACCAGCAGGATCACGCCGTAATGGCCAAGGCTCTGCGCCGCTCCCCTGACATTGGAGCGAACCGACAATTCGCGCAGCATGGCCGGGGTCAGCGGCTTCAGGCGATGACCGGGTTCTGAAACGGTTGCGTCGCTCATGATCGGGTGCCTGCCCTACTTGCTGAGAAGCGCGGCGATCTCGGCCTTGATGAAGGCCTGGTCGCGCGGATTGTTGACGGGGTTGCCGGCGCGATGGCCATGCAGCGATGGGATCGGATGCAGCACGGCCGATTTCGCGTTGACGAGCCGGCCGAGTTCGTCCTCGTTGTCGCGGACGTCGAAATAGCGATCGGTCGCGCCCGGCATCAGCAGCATGTGCGCCTTGATCGCCGCCAGCGCCCGATCGAAATCGCCCGCGAATGTCGGGCAGCGGCTGACGTCGCCATTCTGCCAGATCCCGATCTGCGCCAGGAGGTCGTTGGCGTCTCGCCGCGCAAACGTCACGTCCCAGGCGCGGACGAGATAATCCTCCAGCGAGGTGAAACCGGCTTCGCGCCAGAGCTCGTCGCGATAGAAGCCGTGCGACATCGCCCAGCCGGCATAGACGCGCCCCATGGCGCGATAGCCGGCGACGGGTCTTTCGGCGAAACGGCCGTCGCGGAAGGCAGGATCGGCAGTGAGCGCGGCCTTCACGCTTTCCAGGAAGACGTAGTTGTAGGGCGCGCAGCGGGCGCTGCCGCAGACGACCGCCGCGCGCTCGACCATGTCGGGGTGCAGCGCCGCCCAGTGATAGGCCTGCATACCGCCCATCGACCAGCCATAGACCAGCGCAAGCTTGGAGATGCCGAAGCGTTCGGTGAGCAGCCGGTACTGGATCGCGACGGCATCGTGATAGGTCACCTCGGGAAACGGAACGGACATGTTCGACGGCGAGGACGACAGGCCGTTACCGAACAGGTTCGGGATGATGACGAAGTAGCGCGTGGCGTCGAGCACGCCGTCGGGCCCGATCAGCCATTCCGTATCGGTGTGCTGCGCACCGAACGAGGTCGGATAGAGGATGACGTTGTCGCGGGCCGGACTCAGCGTGCCGTAGGTCTTGAAGGCGAGCTTCATGGCGGGAAGGACGGTCCCGGACCGGAGCAGGACGTCGCCGGCCTCGAAGATCTCGTAGTCACGCTGCGCCGTCATGCATTCAGCTCCCGCTCACGGAGGCCGCAAAACCCCACGGCTTCAGCGATGCATCGATCATGCCGAACCCGCAGATACGTCGTTTTGCGGCAAGGCCACTATAATGTACCTTTAGTACAGTTATTGCGGACCGGCAAGATAAATCCGGTCCGCACATCGGCTCAGGCGATGGCCGACAGATAGCGCGCGACCGACGCCGCGAACGCAGCCTTGGCGCCGCTGGCGATGTTGCGGCCCCACCAGGCTCCGTAGATCCGGTCGAAGGCGAGCGGCTCGACAGCTGCCGCGATCCGCCGCACTGCGGCGGCGCCCAGCGGCATGTAATTCGGATAGGAATACATGAAGCTGACGAAGCGGCGGTCCATCGTCACCTGCGCGATGTCCCCGGTGAGCAACGCGCCCTTGCCGTCCGCACCACGCCCATAATGCAGCATGGTGGCGCCGGCGAAGTGGCCGCCGGTGCGCAGCAGCAGCACGTCATCGGTGATGCGATGGCGCTCGCCGGTCCAGTGCACGATCGCCGGATGAGGCCGTGTGACGAAGGCGCTGTCATCGGCGTGCAGGTACACCGGCACGCCGCCGAACGTGTCGCTCCAGTCCGCGACCGCGCCGTAGTAGTGCGGATGCGAGATCGCGATGGCCTTCAGCCCGCCGAGTGCCGCGACATATTGGATGGCCTCGTCGGTCGCAAGCGGAATGCAATCCCACATCACGCAGCCGTCGTCTTGGGGCACCAAAAGTGCGCGCTGCCCGATGGCAAAGCTTGGCTCCATCCCGATCCCGGTGAGGCCAAGATCGTCCCGGCCCACCAGTCGATGCCTTCGCGCGAGCTCCTCGCGCGCGAGAAAGGTCTGCCCTTTCCAGTTCACGAACTGTCGCTCGTCCTCGCAAATCGGGCAGGAGTCGGGCGGCGATCCGCGTGAGGGAAATTGAGCACCGCAGGTTTCGCAGGTCCAGAGAGGCATGGCTCGGGCTCCGTGGGAAGATCCAGGATGACATTGCGGACAAGCTCCCGGCAAGATCGATGGCCGGCAGCAGTGGCTGGAACCAACGCGGTGAGCGCCCGTTACGTTCAGGTCCACGCCGGCACGATGGGCCAAGGGGATCACGACACACGAAGAGCATGTTCGAGTATCGATGGCATCGCGGTCTCCCACCTCTTCCCGTATCTGGCCCTTGTTCGCGCTCAACTTCTTCATGGCCGACATGCAGTCGGGCATCGGGCCGTTCGTCGGGGTATTTCTGCAGGAGCGCGGCTGGGCCAGCGGGCTGATCGGCACCGCCATGACCATCGGCAACGTCGCGGGCATGCTGATCACGACGCCGATCGGGGGCTTCATCGACGCCAGCCGCAACAAGCGGCTCTGGGTCGTCATTCCCGGCATCTGCGTCGTTCTCGCGTCCGGGATCATCCTGATCTCGCAGAACTTCTGGGCGGTGACGTTCTCGCAGGTCGCGCAATCGCTGGCGAGCGCCGCGATCGTGCCGGCGGTAACGGGCATCACGCTCGGCATCGCCAAGCAGAAGGGCTTCAATGCGCTCAATGGCCGCAACCAGGCCTACAACCATGCGGGCAACATGGTCGGCGCCGCATTGTCGGGCTATCTCGGCTACAAGTTCGGCTATGTCGCCGTGTTCGCGCTGGCGGCCGTGTTCGGTGCCATCGCCATCGCCTGCGTCCTGATGATCCCCGCAAAGGCAATCGACGACCGCGCCGCGCGCGGCAGCAAGGAGGACGACTCCAAAGCTCCGCCGGATGCGATGACGATACTGCTCAAGCACCGGGCGCTGCTCGTGCTGGCTCTCGCCCTCGCCCTCTTCCATCTCGGCAACGCCGCCATCGTCCCGCTCTACGGACTAGCCGCGGTGGCCGAAGGGCAGGCCAACGGCCCGAGCTTCGTCGCGACTACCGTGGTGATCGCGCAAGGCGTGATGATCGTGACGTCGCTGATCGCGATGAAGGCCGCGAGCAAGCGCAACTACTGGCCGGTGATCCTGGTGTCCTTCATGTTCCTGCCGATCCGCGGCGTGCTCGCCTTCTTCGTCACGGGATGGTGGGGCGTCGTGCCGATGCAGGTGCTCGACGGCATCGGCACCGGGCTGCAGACTGTCGCCGTCCCGGGCATGGTCGCGCGCTCGCTCAACGGCACCGGCCGCATCAATCTCGGCCAGGGCGCCGTGATCACGGTGCAGGGCATCGGCGCGAGTCTCAGTCCCGCACTTGGCGGCTGGATCGCGCAATGGATCGGCTACGGTCCGACCTTCCTGCTGCTCGGCGGCTTTGGGCTCGCGTCGATCGCGCTGTGGCTGGCCTTCGCGGCGGCGGTGAAGGAGTATTGAGCTTCCGCGGCGCGGAGTATCCTACTGCGGCACCTGGTCACTGGTTCAACGCGCGATTGCGAGTGGTTTTTCACGCAATTTGGCGCTTTTCTCGTTGCCGCACCTCGGTGACCCGATCAGGATACAGATCGCCCACCAACGTTTACGGCCGACCGATGACCCCGCCTCAGCTCTCATTCAACGGCGATCCCACGGGGCCGGCCTATGAGGGCTGGCGCGAGCAGTTCTGCCGGCAGGTGATGGGAACCGATTTCGTTCCCATCGGAGACGGCCCGGTGCACCGGACAATCACTCCCGCCATTCTTCCGCGCATCAGACTGTCCGCCTCGTTCGGCACGCCGATGAGCTTCGTGTCGATGGGCACGAACGACGAATTGGTCATCGTCATGTCACCGAATTCGGCCCTGAGCGGGGCCATGGGAAGTCGCGCGCTGAACGTTGCCGCCGGCGACCTCACCATCGGAGATCCGTCGATCAAGGGAGCCCGCGTCACTCAGACCGCGTACGGCAACTTCCAGACCGCGTTGTTGCCCCGCAAGGCGCTGCTGCGCGCCTGCCCGAATGCCGAGGACCTGATTGCACGACCGATCGACGGCCTCAAGCCGATCGCATCGATGTTCCTTCGATATTACGACCTCGCACATGCGCATGCTGCCGGGCTCGGAGCCTCGGAGCTCGACGCGGTTTCGCAGCACCTGTTCGATCTTTCTGTGTTGATGATCGGAGCCCGCGGCGATGCCGCCGAGGAGGCGCGGACGCGCGGCCTTGCCGCGGCGCGTCTCGAAGCCCTGAAGTCCGACATCCTGGCGCAGCTGGACAGCCCCGCCTTGTCGCTGTCCGATCTTGCCGCCGCGCACCGGATCAGCCCGCGCACCATCCAATTGCTGTTCGAGCGCGCCGGCACCACCTATAGCGGTTTCGTGCTGGAGCAGCGGCTGCTGCGGGCCGAGCGGTTGCTGCGAAATCCCGCCATGCGCACGCGCAAGATCATCGAGATCGCGCATCTGGCGGGATTTCACGACGTATCCTATTTCCACCGCGCGTTTCGCCGCCGCTTCGGGCAGACGCCGGACGACGTCAGGAAGCTGGCCGGCGAGACAAACTAGGCGAACTCGACCACGATCTTGCCGAAATGGCCGCCGTGCTGCATCAGGCGCATCGCTCCGGCACGGCATCGAAGCTGAACCCGAGCACCATGACCTCCTGCAGGACGCCCGGCCGCGTGCCGCCGAGCGCGGGTCCGGCAGCTCAACCAGATCCATCCCCTCTATCGACCAATCGCGCGCGACTGCCAGGCTCTCATGACGATCGCTCCGTCTCAGGTCCCGAAATTCTTCTGGATCGCCTTGTCGAGCGTCTCACCGCCGACGAAGCGCTGGCGCAGCTCGCGCTTCAACAACTTGCCGCTCGGATTCTTCGGCAGGCTATCGACAAAGATGACGCGCTTGGGCACCTTGAAATGCGCCATCTGGCCGGCGCAGTGCTTGATGACGGCGTCCTCGTCCAGCGTCTCCCCGCCCTTGACCACGACGATCGCGGTCACCGCCTCGATCCAGCGCGGATCGGGCAGGCCGACCACGGCGACCTCGGAGACGGCGGGGATGCGGTAGACCATCTCCTCGACCTCGCGGCTCGCGACGTTCTCGCCACCGGTCTTGATCATGTCCTTGACGCGATCGACCACGGTGATGTGGCCCTCGTCGTCGACCGTGGCGAGATCGCCCGAGTGAAACCAGCCGCCGGAGAACGCGGCCGCGGTCTTGACGGGATCGTTGTAGTAGCCGGACAGCAGATGCGGCGAGCGGTGCACGATCTCGCCGACCTCGCCCACCTTGACATCCTCCATCGCCGTGTTGACCACGCGCGTCTCGACATTGAGCACGGGCTTGCCGGCCGAGCCGGCCTTGCGCAGCTGATCCTCCGGTCGCAGCACGGTTGCGAGCGGCGCGATCTCGGTCTGGCCGTAGAAATTCCAGAACTTGACGTTGGGCAGGCGGCGCTGGAGCTCCAGCAGCACCTCCACCGGCATGATCGAGGCGCCGTAGTAGCCTTTTTGAAGCGTCGACAGATCCGTCTTGTCGAAATTCGGCGAGCGCAGCATCGCGATCCAGATCGTCGGCGGCGCGAAGAAGGACGTGATCTTGTGGGCCTGGATCAGGGCCAGGATGTTGTCGGCGGTCGGCTTGCCGGTGATGACGCCTGAGGCGCCGAGATAGATCTGCGGACCCAGGAAGACGTCGAGCTGGGCGCAATGATAGAGCGGCAGGGCGTGCAGGAACTTGTCGTCCGCGCTCATGCCGCCGTCGATGATGCAGCTGACATACTGCCACATCACGGCCTCGTGGGTCAGCATCGCGCCCTTGGGCAGAGATTCCGTGCCGCTTGTGTAGACGATCTGCGCGAGATCGCGGCTGTCGACCGATGCGTCCAGGAACGAGCCGTCGGCGTCGAGGAGATCGTCGAAGGTGGTGAGGCCCGCAGGCGCCGTGGCCGCATCCTCGCCCGGCAGCCAGACCATCTTCTCGACCGCGCAATCCTTGGCGCTGGCCGCGCGTGCCTGCTCGACGAAGTCCGGTCCGGTCGAGAGCAGTTTCGCGCCGGAGCTCTTCAGGATGAAATTGATCTCGTCCGGATTGAGCATGAAGTTGATCGGCACCAGCACGGCTCCGATCCGCGCCACCGAGAAGCGCAGCGCGGCGAAGGCGTGCGAATTGCGCGACAGCACGGCGACACGGTCGCCCTTCCTGACGCCGAGCCCGAGCAGGCCGCGGCCGAGCCGGTTGCAGATCGCGTCCATTGCGGCAAAGGTCCAGCTCACACCGCCGCAGCTTACCGCGAGCTTGTTCGGCTCGCGGCCCGCCGAGCGGCGCAAGAGATCGCCGATCGAATGCTCGCGCGCTTTCGAGATGGTGGCTGCGGTGTCGCCGGTCATGTGTTCCTCCGTGTGATGTCTTTGTTTGTTGTGCTGCACGAATTCCAAAGGCGCTATCTGCGGCGGGCCGCCTGCGCGTGCTCCATGTACATGTGCTCGACCGAGCGATCGAGCGACGCGATTTTCTCGAAGCCGCGTCGCCAGTCCTGCAGGTGTCGGCGCGTCCACAGCACGCCGGCTTCGCGGTCGCGGCGGCGGATCGCATCGATGAGATGGCGGTGCGCCGCGACGAGACGCGGGCCACCTTCGGCGACACCTGTCACGATCATCTCAGTGGTCGGATAGAACAACTGCGCTGCCGGCTCCCGCGCGAGCTGGAGCACGCGGTTCTGCGAGGCCTTGGCGACCAGAACATGGAATTCGGCATCGCATTCGGCAAGCATCGCGGCGTCGCCGACTATAGCCTCGCTACGCGCGAGATTGCCGGCGAGCTCGGCGATGTTCTCCTCCGTCGCCCGTTCCACCGCGCCCTCGATGCTGGCGACTTCCAGCGTCATCGAGGCCTCGTAGAGTTCACGGAAGGTGACCTCGTGCAGGACCAGCGCGCGGCTGAGACGGCTCGCGAGCTTGCTGTAGCGCGGCAGGCAGGCGTGCAGGCGGCGCGAGGAATCGCGCCTGATCAGCCCGCCTTCCTCCAGCACGCGGATGCCCTCGCGAATGGTCGAGCGATTGACGCCGAATTGGCGGACCAGGTCGTGCTCGGTGCCGATGGGATCGCCCGGCTTGATGCGGCCATTGACGATCTCGCGCTCGATGGCGTCAGCAACCCTCTGATAGGCGGGCGCGACATCGATCGGACGAAACAGCGGAGCGACAGGCAAATCAAACTCCATTGGCGATTGTCCGACAAACCTTAAGCCTGACCGGAGAATGCGTCAAACTCTCGCATTTAAGCCTCTGGTGCAAGAAATTGACTCTGCCGGAACCTGGCTTTAGCTTTGTCGGACAAAGGGGCAGAATAGCCCCGTATAGAGGAAACGTATCCAATGAGACCTATCGCGGCACTCGTGTCTGCGGCCGGATTGCTGTCGGCTGCCTTGATCGCCCCGACCTCGGCCCAGCAGGCACCGCTCAAGATCGGCGTGCTCTCCGACTTCTCGTCCGTCTATTCAGACATCGGCGGCATGGGGAATGTCGAGGCCACCAAAATGGCGATCGAGGACTTTGGCGGGCAGATGTTCGGCAAGCCGATCGAGATGCTGAGTGCCGACGTGCTCAACAAGCCCGACGTCGCCTCCACCATCGCCCGCAAATGGTGGGAGACCGAAGGCGTCGACATGATCGTCGATCTGCCGACATCGGCGACCGCGCTCGCGGTGATGGAGCTGTCGAAGCAGTACGAGAAGATCATGATCGTGACGGATGCGGCGAGCTCCGACATCACCGGAAAGTCCTGCTCGCCCTACACCGCGCACTGGACCTACGATACCTATGCCAACGCACACACCGTCGGCAGCGCCATCGTCAAGAACGGCGGCGATACTTGGTTCTTCCTGACCGCGGACTACGTGTTCGGCCATTCGGTCGAGCGCGACACCGGTGACGTCGTGAAGGCCTCCGGCGGCAAGGTGCTGGGCAGCGTCAAGCATCCCCTCAACACGGCGGACTTCTCCTCGTTCCTGCTTCAGGCCCAGGCTTCCAAGGCCAAGATCATCGGCCTCGCGAACGGCGGCGGCGACACCATCAACGCGATCAAGCAGGCCGGCGAGTTCGGGATCGTTGCCGGGGGCCAGAACCTGGCTGCGATCGTGATGTTCATCTCCGACGTGCACAGCCTCGGCCTCAAGCTGGCGCAAGGCCTGATCGTCACCGAGGCCTATTATTGGGACCTCAACGACAAGACCCGCGCTTTCGGCAAGCGCTTCCTGGAGCGGGTCAAGCGCATGCCGACCATGAACCAGGCCGCGACCTACAGCGCCACGCTGCACTATCTCAAGGCGGTGCAGGCCGCCGGCACCCGCGACACCAAGACCGTGATGGCCAAGATGCGCGAGCTTCCGGTGCGGGATGCCTTCACCGACAACGGCGTGCTGCGCGAGGACGGCCGGATGGTGCACAGCATGTACCTGTTCCAGGTGAAGAAGCCGGAGGAATCGAAGGGGCCGTGGGATTATTACAAGCTGCTCGCCGAAGTCCCCGCCGACCAGGCGTTCCGGCCGCTGAAGGACGGCGGCTGCCCGCTGGTGAAGTGAGACGGCCCGGATCGAGCCGACGGCAATCCCTCCACCAAGTCTCGCGCGTCCGCTCGGCCGATCCGGGCGGACGCGCGGCGATGACGACGCGCGGCCCAAAATGGAGGCAGCACGCCGCGCGCCGCCGTCTGATCTGCATCAAGCTGCGGTGCAAGATTAGCTGCAATGTTGAGCTCGTCCTTGCCGCGCGATCAGCGGCCGGGCGTTCGTATCTCAACAGTGGGCGCCACCGCACGGCGTTGTGCACAGATGAACTTTACACCGGGTCGCGTCGTCGCCGCGCTCGCCATCCTGCTCGCGGGCGGTGGTTATTACTATTGGCAGCACCGTGATGCCGACGCGCTGCCACCAGGTTTCGCCCGCGGCAATGGCCGCATCGAAGCGGTCGAGATCGACATCGCCACCAAGACGCCGGGACGAATCCGCGAGATCCTGGTCAACGAAGGCGATTTCGTCAGCGCGGGCCAGGTTCTGGCACGCATGGACACCGAGCAGCTGCAGGCCCAGCGCCGCCAGGCCGAAGCGCAGCTCCAGCGGGCAATGATCAATGTCGAGACCGCGAAGAGCCTGGTGAACCAGCGCGAGGCCGAACGGAAGGCCGCCGAAGCCGTGGTCGACCAGCGCATCGCCCAGCTCGACACCACGAGCCGCAAGCTGGACCGGTCCGAACAATTGATCAAGACGAGTGCGGTGTCTCAGCAGGTCCTGGACGACGACCGCTCCGCCAACGCCACGGCGAAAGCGGCACTGGCCGCTTCCCATGCCCAGGTCGCGGCATCGGAAGCCGCAATCAGCTCCTCCCGCGCCATGGTGATCGATGCCGGCGCCGCGGTCGACGCGGCCAAGGCCGCGATCGAAAGCATCAACGCCGACCTCAACGACAGCGTACTGAAGGCGCCGCGCGACGGCCGCGTGCAGTATCGCGTGTCACAGCCCGGCGAGGTGCTCGCTGCCGGCGGCCGCGTCCTCAACATGGTCGATCTCGGCGACGTCTACATGACGTTCTTCCTGCCGACGGCCGAGGCCGGCCGCGTCGCGATCGGCGCCGAAGTCCGCCTCGTGCTGGACGCCATCCCGCAATACGTGATCCCCGCCAAGGCCACCTTCGTTGCCGACGTCGCGCAGTTCACGCCCAAGACGGTCGAGACCGAGGAGGAACGCCAAAAGCTGATGTTCCGCATCAAGTCGCATATCGCGCCCGACCTGCTGCGTCAGCACATCGAGCATGTGAAGACCGGCCTGCCCGGCATGGCCTATGTGCAGCTCGATCCGGCCTCGCAATGGCCCGACAACCTCAAGATCAAGTTGACGAGATGAGCACGACTGCCGCAGCCGAAGCACCGGCTGCCGTCGGCAGCGTGGTGCATCTGGAAGGCGTGGGCCTGAGCTACGGCAAGACCCGGGCGCTCGAGTCCATCACGCTCGACCTGCCGTCCGGCTGCATGGTCGGGATGATCGGCCCCGACGGCGTCGGCAAATCGAGCCTGCTCGCCCTGATCGCGGGCGCGCGCGCGATCCAGCAGGGGCGTATCGACGTGCTCGGCGGCGATATGGCGAGCGCGCGCCACCGCCGCAACGTGTGCCCCGACATCGCCTACATGCCGCAGGGCCTCGGCAAGAATCTGTATCCGACACTGTCGGTGTTCGAGAACATCGACTTCTTCGGCCGCCTGTTCGGACACGACAAGGCGGAGCGGAACAGGCGGATCGCGAGCCTGCTGCGCGACACGGGGCTCACGCCCTTTGCCGACCGGCCGGCGGCAAAACTCTCCGGCGGCATGAAGCAGAAGGTCGGCCTGTGCTGCGCGCTGATTCACGATCCCGAGCTCCTGATCCTGGACGAGCCGACCACCGGGGTCGATCCGCTGTCGCGCCGCCAGTTCTGGGAATTGATCGCCTCGATCCGCGACAGCCGGCCCGGCATGAGCGTAATCGTCTCGACCGCCTACATGGAGGAGGCCGCGCAGTTTGATTTCCTGATCGCGATGAACGCCGGCCGCGTGCTGGCGACCGGAACGCCCGCCGAACTCAAGCGGCAGACCGGAGCCGATACGCTCGATGACGCCTTCATCCGTCTTCTTCCCGAGGCCGAGCGCGGCAACCATACCAATGTCGTCATCCCGCCGCGCGACGAGGACCACGAGGAGATCGCGATCGAAGCCGACCACCTGACCCGGCGGTTCGATGGTTTCGTTGCCGTCGACGACGTCAGCTTCCGCATCAGAAAGGGCGAGATCTTCGGCTTTCTCGGCTCGAACGGCTGCGGCAAGACCACGACCATGAAGATGCTCACCGGCCTCCTGCCCGCGAGCGAAGGCACCGCGCGGCTGTTCGGCAACACCATCGATGCCGGCGACATGTCGGTGCGGCGGCGCATCGGCTATATGTCGCAGGGCTTCTCACTCTATTCCGAGCTCACGGTCACGCAGAATCTCGATCTGCATGCGCGCCTGTTCGAGCTGCCGGCGGGCACCATCGCCGCGCGCATCGACGAGATGATCGCCCGGTTCGATCTTGCCGACGTCGTCGACGCCCTGCCCGATGCCCTGCCGCTCGGGCTGCGGCAGCGGCTGTCGCTGGCGGTCGCCATGATCCATGCGCCCGACATCCTCATCCTCGACGAGCCGACCTCCGGCGTGGATCCGGTCGCCCGCGACCGCTTCTGGCAGATCCTCGCCGAGCTCTCCCGCAAGGACAACGTCACCATCTTCGTCTCCACCCATTTCATGAACGAGGCCGAGCGCTGCGATCGGATCTCGCTGATGCATGCCGGCAAGGTGCTGACGTCGGATACGCCCGCCGCGATCGTGGCCGCGCGCGGCACCGCCACGCTGGAGCAGGCCTTCATCGCCTGCCTGGAGGAGGCGATCGCGGACACGACGGAGCCGGCCCGCCAGCCGGCGGTCGCCTCGACGCCGCCCGCATCTGCGAGCCCCACAGCGGTCCGTCGGCACAGCGCCGCGTTCAATCCGACGCGCATGCTGGCCTATTCCCGCCGCGAGACGCTCGAGCTGCGGCGCGATCCGATCCGCGCCACGCTCGCGATCCTCGGCAGCGTGCTGCTGCTGTTCGTGCTCGGCTACGGCATCAGCATGGACGTCGAGAATCTGACCTTCGCGGTGCTCGATCGCGACGACAGCACGATCAGCCGCGACTACAGCCTTCAGATCGCGGGCTCGCGCTACTTCACCCAGAAATCCCCGATCACCGACTACGCCGATCTCGACCGCCGCATGCGCGCCGGCGAGATCGGTCTCGCCATCGAGCTGCCGCCGGGCTTCGGCCGCGACGTCAGCCGCGGCCGCCATGTCGAGATCGGCGCCTGGGTCGACGGTGCCAATCCGACACGGGCCGAGACGCTGCGCTCCTACGCCCAGGCGATCCACGCGACCTGGCTCGCGCAGAAGGGCCGCGAGCTCTATGGCGATGCGGCGATCGCCGGCACCTACCAGCTCCAGGTGCGCTACCGCTACAACCCGGACGTCATCAGCGTCGTCGCCATGGCGCCGGGCATCATCCCGTTGCTGCTGATCATGATTCCGGCGGTGCTCGCCGCGCTGGCGGTGGTGCGCGAGAAGGAGCTCGGATCGATCGTCAATTTCTACGTCACGCCGGTGACGCGGCTGGAATTCCTGCTCGGCACGCAGCTGCCCTATGTCGTGCTGGCATTCGGAAACTTCCTCCTCCTCGTCGGCTTTGCCCTCGCCGTCTTCCGCGTACCTTTCACCGGGAGCTTTCCGACCTACGCCCTGGCCGCGCTGCTCTACGTCACGGCCACGACCGGCATGGGGATGGTGATCTCGGCCTTCATGAACAGCCAGATCGCGGCCCTGTTCGGCACGGTGCTGATCACGCTGATCCCGGCCATCCAGTATTCCGGGCTGATCGACCCGGTTTCATCCCTCCAGGGAGCGGGCGCGCTGATCGGGCGGCTCTATCCCACCACCTATTTCGTCACGATCTCGCGCGGCACGTTCTCCAAGGCCCTGGGGTTCGACACCCTCCACAACGATCTCCTGGCGCTCGCCATCATGGTCCCCGTCCTGGTGATCGCCGGCACGATGCTGCTGAAGAAACAGGCCCACTGACCATGCGCTTCGACAATGTGTTTCAACTCGGCATCAAGGAATTGCGCGGCCTGATGCGCGACCCCATGCTGCTCGTGCTGATCGTCTATTCGTTCACGCTGGCGGTTTATGCCGGCGCAAAGGCGCTGCCGGAAACCCTGAACCACGCCGCGATCGCCATCGTCGACGAAGACCATTCGCCGGTCTCGACGAGGATCGGGATGGCGTTCACCCCGCCCTATTTCTCGACGCCGCGCCTGATCTCGCAATACGAGATGGACCGCAGGATGGACGCCGGCATCGACACCTTCGCGCTCGACATCCCGCCGGATTTCCAGCGCGATCTGCTGGCGCGTAAATCGCCCACGATCCAGCTCAACATCGATGCGACGCGCATTTCGCAGGCGTTCAACGGCGGCGGCTATATCGAGCAGATCGTCAGCGCTGAAGTCGCGGAGTTCCTGGCGCGTGCGCGCAATGCGCAGGCCGCGCCGATCGAGCTGACGCTGCGGGCAAGGTTCAACCCGGAGCTGAAGAAGTCGTGGTTCGGCGCCATCGATCACGTCATCACCTCGATCACCATGCTCTCGATCATCCTGACCGGCGCCGCGCTGATCCGCGAGCGCGAGCACGGCACGATCGAGCACCTCCTGGTGATGCCGGTCACGCCATTGGAGATCATGGTGAGCAAGGTCTGGTCGATGGGAGCCGTGGTGCTGATCGCCTCGGCGCTGTCGATCGCCTTCGTCGTCAAGGGCTGGCTGGCGGTCACGATCGACGGCTCGCTGGCGCTGTTCCTGGTCGGCGCAGCGCTGCAGCTGTTCGCCACCACCAGCATGGGCATCTTCCTCGCCACCGTCGCCGGATCGATGCCGCAGTTCGGACTGCTGCTGATCATGATCCTGCTGCCGCTGCAGACCCTGTCGGGCAGCATGACGCCGCGGGAGAGCATGCCGCAATTCGTCCAGGACATCATGCTGGCGGCGCCCAACACGCATTTCGTGATGCTGGCGCAGGCGATCCTGTTTCGCGGCGCGGGCCTGGAGGCGGTGTGGCCGCAGCTTGCCGCGCTCGCCGTAATCGGCGGCGTCTTCTTCGTGATCGCGCTGCGCCGGTTCCGCGCGTTTCTGGCGTGAGGCGCGAGGGGCTGCTTCAAAAAGAGCGAAAACAACCCCATGCACAGTAGCGATCCCCTTGTTTTAGCTGCGGGATTTATTTGACGCGTCGGGCAGGTTCGTGCGCGCCGGCGCTGCCGCCAGACTGACCGGGAGCAGGCTCAGCTGGGCCGGTCGCCGCCGGCGAGCATCCCGCTCAGCATCGCGTCGGCCTTGTGCTTGAGCGGCAGCGCGCCGCTTTCGGAGGCGATCGCGATGGCGGCGCGCAGGGCGGCGAGGATCGCGGCCTTGTTCGCCGCGTCCGATGGCGGCGTCACGACGGCCTCGCCGAACAGGGCCTCGGCCTCGAGGCCTGAAAACCCCTGCTGGCGGGCGGTATTGCGGGCCTCGCGCAGCATGTTCTGCGCGGCCCTGACGTCGCCGAGGCGGTGGGTGGCGAGCGCCAGGTAGATCGAGCTGCGCAGCACCGCCGAGGTGTAGCCGACCGCCTTCGCTTCCTCGCGCGCCTCCGTCAGCATGCCGCGCGCCCGGTCGAACAGGCCCTGCTCAAGATAGGCGATGCCGAGGTGGCAGGCCAGCACCGGCACGAACAGCCGAATGCCGTGCTTCTGCGCGAGGACGAAACCCTCTTCGAGGATGGCGGCGGCCGCCGCCGGCTCGCCCCGGCCGAGCTTCAGCCAGCCGCCGCTATAGGCGGCAGCGACGCGGTCGTAGGGACGGCCGGTCTCCTCGGCGATCGCGGAGGCCTGTTGCTGGAGCTGTTCGGCGGCGTCGAGTTCGCCCATGACGGTGTGGGTGAAGCTCTTCATCATGCAGCAGAGCAAGAGCAGATATCTTGGCGTCGTGCCGATCGGCGCGCTGGCCTCCGGACTCGCCAACTGGGCGTGAGCCAGTGCCAATGTCTGTTCGGCTTCACGGTACCGGCCGGCAAGGAAATAGGCCTGCCCCAATCCATATCGCGCGAGATTGAGCCAACCCTGATTGCCCCATTCCACGGCGAGGCCGACGACCTCTTCGCCGATTGCGACCGCCTCGACTGGCGCCCCGTAGAAATTCTGTGCGCCCGACCTGACGGTCATAGCGGCGACCTTGCGTCCGATATCGTCGATCGCGTCAGCGCGCCGTTCGGCTTCCTTGCCCAGATCCAGCCACTCGGCGACCTGCCCGGATGCGATGAATGCCCCGCGCGCCTCCATCCGGAGATCGATGGCATCCGATTCCCGCAATGGCGTCGGCGGCGTTTTGTCGAGCGAGCCCATCGCGATCTCGAAATAGTTCGCCGCATCCGCAAAGGCCGACCGACTCAGGCATTTTCGTCCCGCGCTCCTGCCATGGGTGAAAGCCCTGAGCCAGTCCTTCGCGCGCAGCGCGTGATAGCACAGCGTATCGGGCTCTTCGGCACTCGTTCCGTCACTCTCGAAAACCGCAACAATGCGCGCATGGATGTCCTCGCGCACCTTTTCGACCATCGAGTCATACGTCACCTGGCGGACCATTTCGTGACGGAACTCGAGTTCATCGTCCAGCTCACTGTCGATTCGCACCAGCAACTCGGCGCGATCGAGCACCGCAAGGCAGTCCTGGAGGGCAGCCTCCGGCAACTCGACCAGCTCTCGCAGCATCGCGACGCTCGATCTCGGGCCCAGGGCTGCTGCGACCTGCAAGACGGAACGCTCCTGCCGGGACACGCGATCGAGACGCGCGGCGATCACGCCCTGGATGCTCGTGGGAATCCCGAGTTCCTCGATGGGGCGCATGAGCGCGAGATCACCCCATTGACCTCGCAGCGTTCCGCTGTCCCTCAGGCCGCGGCAGACCTCCTCGATAAACAAGGGCACATTCGCCGTATGCGAAATGATCCTGGTCTTCAGATCGTTGTTCGCCGCGGAGGGGCCAAGCATGTCGGCTAGCATCGCCATCCCCGAATCGTCGTCGAGGGGGCGCATCGCGACGACTTCGGCCTGGCAGCGCGTGGTCCATACCGGCATGCCGTTCGGCCTGGATGTGAGCAAGACGAGGAGATTCGGCGTCTGAAGCGAGGCGATCGCAGACATCACCGTATCGCTGGCCCGGTCGATCCAGTGGAGATCTTCGAGCAGGAGTATCGTGCGGTGGCGGCGAACCGCATTCTCGACCAATGCGCAGCTCGCGTCGCAAATCGCTCGCCCTCGCGCGTGCGGCTCCAGCTCGGTCCAATGCGGCTCCGATATCGGCAGATCCAGCACAGCATCCAGGGCGCATTGCTGGATCAGCGGTCGGTCCATCCGCGGATTTTCAAGTCCGTCGGAACCCTTCGCGGCGGCGTCCAGCAGCGACAGCAACAGGCGCTTGAGCGTGCTGAACGGCGCGCCCTGGAGGTTCGGGCTGCACTCGGCGTCGATCAGGCGCCAGCCAGCCGCCTTGAGCTCCTGGGCAAACTCGTGCGCGAGACGTGACTTTCCGATACCGGCATCGCCCAGCAGCAAAACGGTCCGCCGGCCGGCACCGACCGCCTCCGCGGCGCGGGCAAGCAGTGCCCGCTCGATCGTGCGATCGACGAACCGGGAGATGCTGCGCGCCCGTCGCACCCGCCAGCTCGACAGGTCGCTCGCGCCCACGATGCGGTAGACCGGCACAGGCTGGTTGAAGCCGCGCAGCGGCTTGCCGCCGAGGAACTCGAATCGGACATGCCCTTGGGCCAGTTCCTGGCAGGCTTGCGACACGTAGATATGATTCGGCTCCGCCACCGACTCCAGCCGTGCCGCCAGATGCTGAGCGGCACCACCAATCTCGTAGACCTTGGAAAACTCGCTGGCGACCATGTAGGCGACGACGTGACCGGAATGGAGGCCGACACGCACCTGAAGCCCGGGATCGCCGAGGCTTGCGACGCGCCGAACGAGTTCAAGTGCCGCATGGCACGCCAGCGGCGCGTGGTTATCGTCCGCGATCGGGGCACCGAACACAGCCGCGATCCCGTCGCCCAGCTCCTTGCTGACGATGCCCCCGAACTGGCGCACCGCGGCTCGCATCGCGGCCAGGGCCGGCTCCAGCCGTGAGATGGCCGCCTCCGGCTCCAGCTCGGCGATGAGGCCGGTGGAATCGACGACATCGGCGCGGAGAATCGTCACGAACCGGCGGTCGCTCTCGGGATCGGAGCGCCGCACAGCCAGCCCACATTTCGGGCACCAGCCAGCGCTCGGATCGATCGTCGACTGACACGCGACACACTGCATTCCTGTGCCTTCAAAAGTCACGGCGGCGTCTATACCGACCGATGCTCAAGGTGAGCTCTGCACAAGAATACCGAACGGCACATGCATGGCAATCAACTCGCCGAGAAACATACCTGTGCCGGCAAAGGTGCCTCTCTGGACGAGTTGCATTTTGGGATGGTAGCGTCGTCGGCGCGCGAAAATGGGGCGACGCGTTCTAGGGGGCACCGAGGCTTTCGTACAGGGCCAACGAGCTTTGCTGGGCTGCACGTCTCCCTGACCGATTAGATTGTATCGAAGGACAAGGCGATGGGCGGCAAGACATATAACGGCAAAGCCTTCAGGGATTTGATGAACAGTAATTACTATCCCTTGGCGAACATGAAAAAGAGCGTCGCCAAGCTCAAGGCATCGGAGGACATCGACCTGCCGACCCTGGAATACGGTCAGTACCACCTGATCCTGAACCCGGCCTCGAAGTGGCCGCAGGGAAGCGCCAAATACTGGCACAAGGAGAAGGGCCGGGCTCGTCTCGACCTCAGCACCCAGCCGAACACGGTCCCGCTGTCCAGGGACGAGCCGGGCGTGATCCCGCTGACGCGATGCGATCTGCTCGATGCCTGCGTCCGGAAATGCTTCAACTCCGAGCCGCCGATCGCGATGAAGACCAACATCATCGTCCACGGGCCGAACGACGCCTATGCCCACCGGCATGAGATCCGATTGGAGTGGGAGTACAAGAAGGGCTCGAACACGCCGACGCTGCTGAATCTGACGATGGTCTGCCCGTACAGATCCTGATTGGAAAGATTCTACTCTGTTGGCGATCATCGTCGCCCGCGCGCTCCAGACGCGCGGGCGTTTTGTTCGCGGGCACCGTGACGTGGTCTCGCCCGTCTCACATTCCGCCACGGGCCTGTCGCACGAAGATGATCCGCTGCATCGAGGTGACGGTCGCGGGCGAAAAGGTCGACATCAACCACTGGCTGGTCGAACAGGGCTTTGCCTATCCGACGTTCTACCCTCGATGAACGAGGACGAGATCAGGGCCTTCCTCGCGCTTGCCAAGACCGCGCGAACCAGGAAGCTGCCCGTGTGGAAGCATCTCGCCAGAGCCATCCCCGCCTTCGAGGAAAGACGATCAAGTTTCAGCCTGAGGGGCTGGTGTTTGGGGAAGCGCCGTCGACCGTGGTAGGTGCGGATGGGGAAAGTGATTAGGGAGCTTTGAAGCGGAGGCAATCCAAACAAAAATGGCCCGCATCGCGCGGGCCATTTTCGTATCGGATCCGGCAATCCGATTTGGTTGCGGGGAGGCGCAACCACCGATACCGACATTCGCTGCTGGTAGCCATTTGAGATCCGAATCTTCTTACTTTGGCGTGGGATCGTTCGTGGGACTCAGTATGGCCAAGCACCGGCGCCCACCGGCCGAGGCTCAATAAAGCCAATCCAGAGTTGAATAGGCCAGCACACGTGTCCCTTAATCCGCTTGCAAACCTTGGGTAGTAGTGCCTAGCTTGATACGCGCTCTGATCACGGAGACGTTTCGCGCGGGCCCCAAACGGAGCCGGCGCGGGGACTTGCTGTCTGGTCTGGCAGTGTCGCGAGAGAGCTGCGCGCAATGAAACGCGTGGGCACTGCGCTGGCGTGCTTAGTTTTCTTTATGCGCGGCACGAGCGACGTATTCGCTGCCAACCCAAGGGGCGTGCTGCTGTTGCCCTGCGACCTGCAGCCTCCGGGACGCGCATCCGGAGGCTCGTATTATTTTCATTTCGGTTCTGGACGAGCCGGCCGTCATCAGAAAAGCCCTTGCGGAAGGAGCGTTGGGATACGTCATCAAATCCGACGCCGGCGATAAACTGGCGGATGCCTTACAAGCGGTTCTTGGTGGAGGTCTCTATGTGTCTTCTTCTGCGCGGCACGCGCTGAAAAGCGCGCATTGACAGGTAAGCCCCGCGCGAAGCACCCAAGGCACAGCAACAGCAGGGTGAGGGACGCGATGTCTTCAAGAACGGCATCAAATGACGCGTTCGATCTCGCGGGCGATCGTCAGTGCGGAAGCGGTCAGCGCAGCACAGAAAGCGACCCCGCATCCATCTCCGATCGCGCGGAGATGATCCTCATCCCCGGCGGCACCTTCCGCATGGGTTCGGACCGGCACTATCGGGAAGAGGCGCCAGTGCACCGCGTCATCGTCGATCCGTTCTGGATCGACCGGACGCCGGTGACCAACCGTCAATTCAGGGCGTTCGTAAAGGCGACGGGCCACGTCACCTTTGCCGAGATTTCCCCGGATCCGAAGGACTATCCCGGCGCGTTGCCTCACATGCTCTATGCCGGGTCGCTGGTCTTTGCACCCCCGCTCCGTCCGGTCGATCTGCGCGACTGGAGCCAATGGTGGAGCTTCCTCAAGGGCGCCGACTGGCGCCATCCTTACGGCCCGAAGAGCAGCATCAACACGCTCGACGATCATCCCGTGGTGCACGTCGCCTATTCCGATGCGCTGGCCTATGCGCTCTGGGCCGGCAAGGACCTGCCGACGGAAGCGGAATGGGAATTCGCCGCGCGCGGCGGGCTCGACGGCGCCGAATTCGCATGGGGCGACGAGCTTGCCCCCGGCGGCAAGCACATAGCCAATACCTGGCAGGGCCACTTCCCCCATGAAAATCTCAACAGCGACGGTTTCGAGCGCACCTCGCCGGTGACGGCGTTTCCGCCGAATGGCTACGGCCTGCACGACATGATCGGCAATGTCTGGGAATGGACCTCCGATTGGTGGTGCGCACAGCACGAAGCCGACGCGGCCAAGCCGTGCTGCATCCCGGAAAACCCGCGCGGGGGTCGCGAGGCCAACAGCTACGACCCCTGCCAACCCAACATTAGGATTCCACGCAAGGTGCTGAAAGGCGGCTCACACCTGTGCGCCCCGAACTACTGCCGCCGCTACCGTCCGGCCGCGCGTCATGCAGAGCCGATCGATACGTCCACGAGCCACGTGGGATTTCGTTGTGTCATTCGCGAAAGGAGCAAGTCATGAGCACAGAGAAGGATGGAGACAAGTCCAACGCGAAGGCCAGTGCACTTGATCGGCGCAGGATTCTGCTCGGTGGTACGGCGCTCGCCGCCACGTCCGCGCTCGTCGCGGGCGCGCGAGTCGAGGTGACGCAGGCGCAAGCGCAGCAGCCCGCTCCTGCCGGGCAACGGCCGAACATCCTCGTCATCTGGGGCGACGATGTCGGCGTCGCCAATATCAGCGCCTACACGTTCGGCCTGATGGGATACAAAACGCCGAACATCGACCGTATCGCCCGCGAAGGATTGATGTTCACCGACTATTACGCCGAGCAGAGCTGCACGGCGGGCCGGGCCTCGTTCCTAACCGGCCAATCCGGCCTACGCACCGGGATGACCAAGGTCGGCTTGCCCGGTGCGGCGCAAGGCTTGCGGTCCGAGGACATCACCATCGCCGAGGCGCTGAAACCGCTCGGCTATGCCACTGGCCAGTTCGGCAAGAACCATCTTGGCGACCGCAACGAATTCCTGCCGACGGTGCACGGGTTCGATGAGTTCTTCGGGAACCTCTATCACCTCAATGCCGAGGAGGAGCCCGAGCATCCCGACTATCCGAAGGACCCCGGGTTCAAGGCAAGATTCGGCCCGCGCGGCGTGCTCAAATGCAGAGCCACCGATCGGGATGACCCGACCGTCGATCCACGCTTCGGCAAGGTCGGGAAGCAGACCATCGAGGATACCGGTCCGCTTACCAAGAAGCGGATGGAGACGGTCGACGACGAGACATCCAATGCGGCGATCGACTTCATCAAGCGGCAGGTTCAGGGCAACAAGCCTTTCTTCTGCTGGTGGAACGGCACCCGCATGCATCTCTATACCCACGTGCGGCCGGAATATAAGGGCCGCAGCGGCCTCAGCGAATACATGGATGGCATGCTCGAACACGACGGCCACGTTGGCAACCTGCTCAAGGCCCTCGACGATCTGGGTATCGCCAACAACACCATCGTCATCTACGGCACCGACAACGGTGTGCACATGAACTCGTGGCCGGACGGCGGCATGACACCGTTCCGCAGCGAGAAGAACACCAACTGGGAAGGCGCCTATCGCGTTCCAGCGATGATCCGCTGGCCGGGCCGCATCAAACCGGGACAAGTCAGCAACGAAATCTTCGCCGCCCTTGACTGGTTCCCGACACTGTTGGCAGCGGCCGGGGAGCCCGACATCAAGAACAAGCTGCTTACCGGCTATGCCGCCGCCGGCAAGACGTTCAAGGTGCACCTCGACGGGTACAACCAGTTGCCGCTCCTTACCGGCCAACAGGAGAAGTCCGCGCGCAAGGAATTCTTCTACATCAACGATGACGCCCAGCTTGTGGCGATGCGCCATGAGAACTGGAAAATGGTCTTCTGCGAGCAGAAGGTCCAAGGGACGTTGGAGATCTGGGCCGCGCCCTTTGTCTGTCGCCGCTTGCCCAAGATGTTCAATCTGCGCCTGGACCCATATGAACGGGCCGATGTTACGTCGAACACCTACTACGACTGGACGATTCAACGGGCGTTCCTGATCGTCCCGGCTCAAGCGATGGTGGCGCAGTTCGTCGAGACATTCAAAGACTTCCCGCCACGGCAAAAGCCCTCGAGCTTCAGTGTAGACGAAGTCCTTGCGCAGATGTCGAATCCGCACGGCGGGTGACAGTGGCAACAATGCGTCGGCCGGATCACGTGCTCCGGCCGGCGCCCGCGGCTGGAGAATCCCGACCGGACGGAGATTGTCATGATTACCACCATGCGGCAAATCACCCGGCGCGCAATGCTTACAGGTTTGCTCAGGGCCGTGCTTTGCGTGCTTGCAAGCCACAGCGCGTTCGCGCAAGCCGATCCGCTGCCATCCTGGCAGGAAGGGGCGACAAAGAAATCGATCATCGAGTTCGTCACACGGGTAGCGACGCCCGGCGGACCGCAATTCGTGGCGCCCGTTCAACGCATTGCGGTCTTCGACAACGACGGAACGCTCTGGTCCGAGCAGCCGGTGTATTTCCAGGTCATGTTCGCCTTCGACCGTATCAAGGCTCTGGCGCCGCGGCATCCGGAGTGGAAGGACGCACAGCCATTCAAGGCAGCGATCGAGAGCGACTCCGGGGCGCTGGCGGCCTCCGGCGAAAAAGGGCTGCTGGAAATCGTGACGGCTAGTCACGCAGGCATGACAACCGATGCTTTCTCCCAAACGGTCGCCGATTGGTTAGCGTCTGCGCGCCACCCGCGTTTCAATCAGCCCTACGACAAATTGGTTTACCAGCCGCAGCTCGAGCTCCTCGCCTACCTTCGTCAATACGGCTTCAAGACATTCATCGTGTCTGGCGGCGGTGTCGAGTTCATGCGCGTGTTCGCCGAGCGGACATACGGCATCCCGCCGGAGCAGGTCGTCGGCTCGTCCGGCGTGGTCAAGTTCCAACTCGGACCGGGTGGCACGCCTGAACTCATCAAGGAGCCCAAGATCGAATTCATAGACGATGGCCCCGGAAAGCCGGTTGGCATCAACCGCTTCATCGGCCGTCGGCCGATCCTCGCTTTCGGCAACTCGGACGGTGACCTTCAAATGCTGCAATGGACCGCAGCCGGCGGCGGGGCGCGCTTCATCGGCATTGTGCATCATACCGACGGTGAGCGTGAATGGGCTTACGACCGCACCTCTCCGGTCGGCAAGCTCGACAAAGCGCTGGAGGAAGGCCTGGCCAAAGGCTGGACCATCGTGGACATGAAGCGGGATTGGAAGGTGATCTATCCGTTCCAGAATCTCTGAGGGGTGCACGATGAGCATCCGCCGCCTCAATTGAGAGGCTTTCGAATGACCTTCGAGCCCGGAAATGCAAAGACCTTGGTCCAGTCCGCATGGAAAGGCCTAGATCGAAGGGTGTTTCCCGCGGGCGCAACGATCTTCGCCGAAGGTGAATTGGGAACGATCGCCTATATCCTGCTTCGGGGCGACGTCACGATTTTCGTTGGATATGGAACGGCTCAACAGCGTGCTTTGACGGAGCTGAAGCCCGGGCAGATGTTCGGCGTTCACGCGCTCATGGCCGGAGCGCAGCGCGCCGCGTCGGCCTTTACGAAAGGCGGATGCGAGTTGCTGGCCGTGAGCGAGGAAAAGCTCAAACAGAAACTGGATGAAGCCGACCCGTTCCTTCGCTACTGGGTCGACTATCTGTCGAAGCGCATTATCGACCTGTCTACGCAATAAAACGTCCGCGGAGGCGGCAGTTCAATGTATCCCGCTCCGGCTCGCATCTCGCGCATCCCTCTCTTCGTGACGGTCCTGACACTCTTCCTGACCGCCTCGCTGCTGGTAGGCGCCGGAGTTACGGTCGCCAACTACGTTGAGGACCGCAAGACCGCGATCAAGGTCGCATCCGATACGTTCAAGGCGAAAATAGACCGGATCAATGAGCGACGTCTCGCATTCTTTGCGACCGCGTTCTTGATGACCGAGCAACTCGGCAACGATCCCACGTTCCATCAGGCCTCCGGCTCGAAGGAGGCGATCCTGCCTTTGATCCTCTCCAGCTTGACGCTGAGCCCGCAGATATCCGCGGTGTATGCTGGTTTCGAGAACGGGAATTTCTTTCACGTTCTGTCGATCTCGGAAGCCGAAAACTCCTTTATCGCAGGTCTGGGCGGGCCTCAGACCACCCGGTTCGCGATTCGGGAGATCCGCGTCGATGGCAGCGGCGTTCGCGTCGAAACCTGGCGATTTCTCGACTCCAATCGCCAGCAGATTGGGACGCTTGGCAATCAGCTTTCCGCCTATGACCCTCGTCGCCGCGATTGGTATCGTAGTGCGCGCGCACAACCGCAAAGCGTCGCCCGCACGCCGCCGTATATCTTCGCGGCCACCTCGCAAGCAGGAATGACCCTGGCAAGGGCATTTGAAGGCGGTGTCGTCGGCGTCGACATCACACTCGACCGGTTGATGGCCTATGTCCGGTCGGTCCGATCGAATGAAGAGCAGCGATTCGTGGCATTTGACGAAGAGAATCGTCTGCTTGCTCACTTCGATCCTGATCGGATGTTCAAAACCCCCAGCGCAGGGGAAACCCAAGCGACTGAACTCGCAAGGACCACCGATCTTACCGACCCCGTGGTTCGGGAAGCATTGCAGATCTTCGCACGCAGCGGTCCCTACCAACTGGCCAATCTTAATGTAGCCGGTACGGAATATCTGGCCACAGTAGTCCGGCAGGTCGCCAGAGACGGAGGCGTCTTCTTTGTGCTTTATGCGGCTCCTCTCTCGGACTTTCTGGGGTCTCTGGCCCATGCCGCTGCGCGAAACATCCCCACCGCATTGCTGGTCTTTGTTCTTGCCCTGCCGGCCATCATTTACCTCGCGCACTCGATCTCGAAGCCGCTCAGGAAGCTTTCCGACGAGGCGGAATTGATACGATCGTTCCAACTGGCTGATCCGATCAGAATGGAATCGCGGGTGCGTGAGATCAACACTCTCATCAGGTCAATGTCCGGCATGAAGGGCACGATTCGCGAAGTTTCCAAATTCGTACCAAAGGCGCTGGTCAAGGATCTTCTCGAAAGCGAGAGCCTGGTTGAGGTCGGCGGAGAGACCCGTCGCGTCAGCATACTGTTTACCGATGTCAAGGATTTCACTCGCATCGCCGAGGGCATGCCAGCTGAGAATCTCATGGTGAGACTGTCCGAATACTTTGAAGAGCTCGCATCCTTGATCATCAAGGAGAGTGGAACGGTGGACAAATTCATCGGCGACGCAATTTTCGCTTTCTGGAATGCACCGCTTCCGGTTGCGCGACACGAACATGTGGCCTGCGCGACGACCCTTGCATGCCGCGCCGTAGCGCGACGTTTGAACGAGCGGTGGGTCAAGGAAGGTTTGCCCCCTTGGCAGACGCGCTTCGGGATTCACGTCGGCGAGGCCGTGCTGGGAAATGTCGGGTCATCCGATCGAATCGACTACACCGCGATTGGCGACACCGTGAACATCGCCGCGCGGCTGGAGGCACTGAACAAGTATTATGGGACCGGCATTCTCGCGAGTGGACAGGTCGCAGATCTCTGTTCGCGAGAATTCCTATTCCGGCGCGTGGACCGCAGCCAGCCGAAGGGCGCAGGAAAGGCGCTGAACGTCTTCGAACTTCTCGGCATGATCGATGGCCCCGAGGAATACCGCGTCACCCCGGAAATGGCGAAGCTCGTCCGGGACTGGAATAGTGTCTATGAGATGTACGCCAGCAAGGATTGGCTGCGCACGCTCAACGCTCTGGAGGGGTTTGCCACCGAGCATCCCGAAGATGTCGTGGCTGGAATCTATCTCGATCGAGTTGTCGGATTTCTGCTGGAGCCCCCGCCCCAAGATTGGGACGGCGTCATCCACTTCAGGGTCAAATAGGGCAGTTCCTCGCTGGACCCAGAACATGCTGCGCTCGATGAACTGTTGAAGTAAGCGCGCGGCCGGTCTTTGATTCAGACACCGCGAATAACAAGACGGTGCCGGAACGAATTGGCCGATCGAAATATCGACGCCGCGAAGCTTTCCAACTGGGAGATTATTCGTCTGGTGAAGATGCGAATGGATCGTTGCGGGGCGATTTGAACGCGCAAGCTAAGCTATTGATGTTGTTGGGTTCGACCTCGGCACCAAAACAATACCCCAGCAATCCTGTGAGATTGCTGGGGTATTTCATCAACTTGGTTGCGGGGATAGGATTTGAACCTATGACCTTCAGGTTATGAGCCTGACGAGCTACCGGGCTGCTCCACCCCGCGTTAAATCGTTGCGTGCCTTTGCGGAAATCCCGGGGACGGTCGGTTGAGGCCGGCGCTGTTCGCGTGGCTTGCTCTTCCGTCCCAAAGGCTTCCTTGGAAGGCGACCCCGGGGCAAAGCCCATCGGGTGCGGGGCGTATGTATCAAGGCGGGCTGGCTTTGGAAAGGGCTGCGGGAACGTTTTTTTCGACTTTATGACAGGGGAATCCGACCGATTTCCGCTGCGTTCCGCGCGCTCTTGCCAGAAGTTCCACAAAGGACCAGCTTGCGGCAACAAGATTAAGCTGAAACGCGCCCTTGAGGGAGGAACGCCCGTGGACAAATCCCTGACGAGCGCCCCGCTGCGGGCCCTCGAAGCGGCCTTCCATGCCATGGTCGCGCGGTCGCGGAACGAGCCGGCGCCCGACCTGGCCCAGCGGCTCGACCGGCTGGCGCGGCTGCGCGCGGTGATCGCCGACAACGAGGAGCGCTTCCGGCAGGCGATCTCGGCCGATTTCGGCCACCGCTCGGCGGTCGAGACCACCATCGCCGAGACCATGCTGCTGTTCTCGGAGATTCGGCATGCCACCAAGCACCTCAAGGCCTGGATGACGCCGCAGCGCGTCGCGACCGCGCTGCAATTCCTCCCCGCCCGCAACCGGCTGATGCCGCAGCCGCTCGGCGTCGTCGGCATCATCGCGCCGTGGAATTATCCGCTTCAGCTGACGCTCGCGCCCGCCATCGGCGCGATCGCCGCCGGCAACCGCGTCATCATCAAGCCGAGCGAGCTGGTCCCGCACTTCTCGGCGCTGCTGAGGGAGACGGTCGCGCAGCGATTCGATGCCGCGGAGGTGCTCGTCACCGGCATCGAGGACGAGATCGCCAAGGGCTTCGCGAGCCTGCCGTTCGATCACATGGTCTTCACCGGCTCGACCCGTGTCGGCCGGCTGGTCGCGGAGGCCGCGGGACGCAATCTCACGCCTGTTACGCTCGAACTCGGCGGCAAGTCGCCCGCGATCATCGATGCTTCCGCCGATCTCGACGAGGCGGCCGAGCGCATCGCCTACGGCAAGCTGCTCAATGCCGGACAGACCTGCATCGCGCCGGACTATGTGCTGGTGCCGGAGCGCTCGTTGCAGGCCTTCGCCGAGAAGGTGCGCGCGCAGATGCGGCGCATGTTCGGCACCGATCCCGCCAACAAGGACTACACCTCGATCATCTCCGACCGGCACTATGCCCGGCTCGAAGGCCTGGTCGCGGATGCGGCGCAACGCGGCGCAAAGATCCTGCAACCTGCGAAGCCCGATGATCCGAACTGGAAGGCGCATCGCAAATTCCCGCCGACGCTGATCGTCGGTGCGAGCGAAGCAATGGCGGCGATGCAGGAGGAGATCTTTGGACCCGTGCTGCCGGTGCTGGGCACGCGCGAACCGGCGGAGGCGATCGCCTTCGTCAACGCCCGCGACCGGCCGCTGGCGCTGTACTGGTTCGGCAGCGACCAGAGCGCGCGCGACGAGGTGCTGGCGCGCACCGTCTCCGGCGGCGTCACGATCAACGACTGCCTGTTCCACTTCACGCAAGTGAACCAGCCGATGGGCGGCGTCGGTGCCTCCGGCACCGGCGCCTATCACGGCGAATGGGGCTTCAGGACGTTCAGCAAGCTGAAGCCGGTGTTCTATCGTTCCCGGTTCAATCGCCTCGCAGATCTCTATCCACCCTATGGCGGCAGGATCGCGCGGCTGGAGAAGCTGATGCGGTTCATGTCGTAGGGGCTACACAAACGCCGTCATTGCGAGCGCGGCGAAACAATCCAGAATCCCTCCGCGGTAACAGCCTGGATTGCTTCGCTGCGCTCGCAATGACGAGAAAAGGCAGGGGGAAACAACATTGACCGACACATTCGATTTCGTCGTCGTGGGCGCGGGCTCCGGCGGCTGCACTGTCGCGGGACGGCTGTCGGAGGATGCAGGGACATCGGTGGCGCTGCTCGATGCCGGCGGGGCTTGCGACAACTGGGTCGTGACCACGCCGGGCGCGCTGGTGCTGATGGTCGCCGGCAACGTCAACAACTGGGCCTTCAACACCGTGCCGCAGAAGGGGCTGAACGGCCGCATCGGCTATCAGCCGCGCGGCAAGGGTCTCGGCGGCTCGTCCGCGATCAACGCCATGGTCTATATCCGCGGCCACCGCGCCGATTACGACCACTGGGCTTCGCTCGGCAACGCCGGCTGGTCGTACGCAGACGTGCTGCCCTATTTCAAGCGGTCGGAGAACAACGCCGATTTCGACGGCGAGTATCACGGCAAGGACGGGCCGCTCTTCGTCAACAAATTGCGCTCCGGCAATCCGGTGCAGCAGATCTTCCTGCAGGCGGCGCAGGAAGGGCAATTCCGCATCCGCGAGGATTTCAACGCCGAAGACCATGAGGGCCTCGGCATCTACCAGGTGACGCAGAGGAACGGCGAGCGCTGGAGCGCGGCGCGGGCCTATGTCCATCCGCACATGGGCAAGCGCGCGAACCTGCGCGTCGTGACGCAGGCGCATGCCACGCGCATCCTGTTCGAGGGCAGGCGCGCGGTCGGCGTCGAATACCGCCAGGGCAAGGACGTGAAACAGCTTCGCGCGAGACGCGAGGTGATCCTGGCCGCCGGCGCGTTTCAGTCGCCGCAGCTCCTGATGCTGTCGGGCGTCGGCGATGCCGCCGCCCTGCGCGGGCACGGGATCGCAAGCGTGCATCATCTGCCCGGCGTCGGACAGAACCTGCAGGACCATCCCGACTTCATCTTCGGCTACATGTCCGACAGTCCCTATTTCTCCGGCATCTCGCTGAAGGGCATGCCGCGGCTGATCCGCGCCATCCTGCAATATCGCCGCGAGCGCCGCGGTCCCCTCACCTCCAATTTCGCCGAATGCGGCGGCTTCCTGAAGACGCGGCCCGATCTCGACATGCCCGACATCCAGCTGCATTTCGGCATGGCGATGGTCGACGACCACGGCCGCAAGCGCCATGGCGGCACCGGCTTCTCCTGCCATGTCTGCCTGCTTCGCCCGAAGAGCCGCGGCAGCGTTTCGCTCGCCAGCCTTGATGCGATGCAGGCCCCGCTGATCGATCCGAACTTCCTTGGGCACGAGGACGATCTCGAGACCATGGTCGCGGGCTTCAAGACCACGCGCCGCCTGATGGAGACACCGGCGCTGCGCGCGCTGCAGACCAGGGACATGTTCACCGCGAACGTGCGCAGCGACGACGACATCCGCGCCGTGCTGCGCGAGCGCGTCGACACCGTCTATCACCCGGTCGGCACCTGCAAGATGGGGACGGACGGGATGGCCGTGGTCGATCCGGCGTTGAAGGTGCACGGGCTCGAAGCCCTGCGCGTCGTCGACGCCTCGATCATGCCGACGCTGATCGGCGGCAACACCAATGCGCCGACGATCATGATCGGGGAGAAGGCGGCGGACATGATCCGGGCGGAGATGCGATGATCTTCTCCCTCTCACCGCTTACGGGAGAGGGTTGGGGTTAGGAGGAGTCTCCGCAAGGACGGTATTGGATAGACGCCCGCCGCCGCCCCCTCCGTCATTGCGAGCGCAGCGAAGCAATCCAGAATCCCTCCGCGGAAAGACTCTGGATTGCTTCGCTGCGCTCGCAATGACGATGCGGATATTCGCAGATGGCAGGGCTATCGCATATGAGTTCTTGGCGAGTGAGTTCTTGGCGGGGCCTGAGCGCGCGCCTCGTCCTTCGAGACGACCGCTTCGCGGTCTCCTCAGGATGAGGCTGAGCGGCATCGGTGCCCGCTGAAACTGCTGCCGCGCCCTCCGTCCTCATCCTGAGGGCCCGCCAACGGCGGGCGTCTCGAAGGATGGACACAGAGGAATCGCTCCCATATGCGATAACCCTGCCGCAAACGGAGAGAGGCGAAGAGACGTTCAATTCAACAAGAACCCGCCGTCCACCGTCACCACACTCCCCGTCATGTAGCGCGAGGCCTTTGAGGCCAGCAGCAGGATGGCGCCGTCGAGATCGGTTTCGGCGCCGACGCGGCGCTGGGGGATGCGTTTGGCGAGGCGTTCGCCTGATGGCGTCGACCAGAACGCATGGTTCATTTCGGTGTCGATATAGCCCGGCGCGAGCGCGTTGATGCGGATGTTCTGCCCCGCCAGCTCCAGCGCCATCGCCCTGGTCGCCTGGATGATGCCGGCCTTGGAGATCGCGTAGGGCGAGACCGCCTTCAAGACGCCGGTGCCGAGCACGGAGGCGATGTTGACGATGTTGCCTTCCTGCTTGCGCGCGATCATGCGGCGCGCGACTTCGGTCGCGAGGAAATAGGCGCCCTTCAGGTTGGCGCCGATCACCGCGTCCCAGTCCGCCTCGGTCTGCTCGGTCGCTAGCTTCTCGATGGCGATGCCGGCATTGTTGATCAGCACGGTGACGGGGCCGAGCGCGGCTTCGACGGCGTCGACAGCCCTGGCGATCGAGGCCGTGTCGGTGACATCGAGCGCGACCGCGGCCGCGCGGCCGCCCTTGCCGCGGATCTCCTCCTCGAGGCTCTTCAGCTTGTCGGTCTGCCGCGCAGCCAGCGCGACGGCCGCACCATGCGCCGCCAGCACCCGTGCGAATTGCCGGCCCAGCCCCTGGCTCGCGCCCGTGACGAGGATGGTTTCTTTACTGACGTCGAATAGGTCTGACATGACGATTTCCTTGCCGATTTCCTTACCAGTTTCTTGGGCGCATCCCGCGAGCTTTGGGGCCATCAATACAGACGATTTTAGCGATCTGAAACCGGAATGATCGGTTCGGCGTTCATTCGTTCCAGAGGCAGGGTTTCGCTCATGAACAGTTTCGATCTCGCCGTGTATGCCGCGCTCGCCGTCGCGGTCGGCTTCGGGTTCAGGACCGGCCTGCTGCGCAGCGCCACGACCATCCTCGCCTATCTCCTCGCCGCGCCGATCGCGGTTGCGCTGATGCCGCTGATCGCACCGCAGATTGCCGGCAATGCAAACTCGCCGCTGCTCCAGAACTGGATCTGGTTCTTCGCGATCTTCGTGGTGGTGGGCATGCTGTTCGGCCATATCGGCCGCATCGCGCTGAACGACACCGTCGGCGAGGCGGGAATCGGCGACCGGCTCGGCGGCGCCGCGCTCGGCGCCATCAGGGTCGGCCTCGTCGCCACCACGCTGGTGCTGGTGTTCGACCAGATCGTGCCGGCCAACCGCGAGCCGCCTTTCCTCGCCGGCTCGCATCTGCGGCCGCTGTTCTCGGCCGCCGGCCAGATGGGCTTCAAGTCGCTGCCGCCGGAGGCGACTTCTGCGATCGACCGCCTCAAGCAGGAGCGGCGCATCTGATGAGGCACATTTGCATCGCAGCGTGGCCGCGCATGCATTTTGTTGCGAGCCCGTCCCTTACCAGCGGCGCCGCAGTTGGCTAGAGTGCCGCCGTCCAAAACCTGCCTGACATTACGGGAGTGAAACAGTGGATCTTGGGATCAAAGGTCGCCGCGCCATCGTCTGCGCATCCAGCAAAGGCCTCGGGCGCGCCTGCGCCATCTCGCTGGCGGACGCCGGCGTTCACGTCACGCTAACCGCGCGCGGCGCCGAAGCCCTGAAGAAAACCGCCGATGAGATCCGCAAGGCCTATCCCGACGTGACGGTCACCGAGATCGTCGGCGACATCACGACACCAGCGGGACGAGAGGCGGTGCTGAAGGCCTGTCCCGAGCCCGATATCCTGATCAACAATGCCGGCGGCCCGCCGCCCGGCGATTTCCGCAACTGGACCCGCGACGACTGGATCAAGGCGATCGACGCCAACATGCTGACCCCGATCGAGCTGATCAAGGCGACCGTGGACGGCATGATGGCGCGCAAGTTCGGCCGCATCGTCAACATCACCTCGGCCGCGGTGAAGGCGCCGATCGACATTCTCGGCCTCTCCAACGGTGCGCGCGCCGGCCTCACCGGCTTCATCGCCGGCCTGTCGCGCAAGACGGTGATCAACAACGTCACCATCAACGGTCTGCTGCCGGGCCCGTTCGAGACCGATCGCCTGACCAGCACCGCGAAGGGCGAAGCCGACAAGCGCGGCGTCACGCCGCAGCAGATCCTGGCCGAGCGCGCCAAGCTCAACCCCGCCGGCCGCTTCGGCCAGCCCGACGAGTTCGGCTATGCCTGCGCCTTCCTGTGCGGCGCCAAGGCCGGCTTCATCACCGGGCAGAACATTCTGCTGGATGGTGGCGCGTTCCCGGGAACGCTGTAGCGCCGATTGCGGGGCACTGAAGGCTCCGCATCGTGATGGACGGGCTTGTCCCGGCCATCCACGACTTGCCGCAAGTTACGAAGAACGTGGATGCCCGGGCCTTCGCCTCGCCGAAGCGGCTTCGGCCGCGCAGGCGGCACAGGCCCGGGCATGACCATCACCGCTGCTTCGTCGCCTCGTCCTCGTCCCGCTCGCTGGGATCGGAGGAATCGGCGGTGAGGCGCTCGCCGGTCCAGTCGATGCCGAACTCCTCGAGCCCGTTGGCGAGCAGGTCGCCCAGCATCGGCTCGCCGAGCAGATAGTGCACCGTTTCGCGGCGCGGGCTGCGATACTCACCGCGCGCCTCCACGGCGCGGGCGCGCAGATCGTCCCAATCCTCGATTGTGCCGTCGCCGCGACCAAGCCAGGTCAGCGTGACGAGATCGACCTGCTCGTCCTCGTTCAACGCAATCATGAAGCTGCCGAGCTCTTGCACGACAGGGTCGGAGCCATCGTCCTCGAGGACATCGATCGCATCGTCGTCGCTCGGGTTCGAGCCGGAATCCGGATCGGAATCCCCCTCCTTGACGTCGAATTCACGCGCCTTCTCGATGATGAAGGCAACCTTCTCGGCGGAAATCGTAAGCTCCGGCATGGCTCTCTCCAGGGTTCCCGCGATAACGCCGCATCGCGTCAGATGATCCATTGCGCCAAGATGCGGAAAGTGCGCATGTTTCGCCCTCTTTTGCCGTCATTCCCGGGGCGCGACGAAGGCGCGACTCGGAATCTCGAGATTCCGGGTTCGATGCTGCGCATCGCCCCGGAATGACGGAGATGGTGAAGCAGGAACATGGGAAGGTGCCGGATGCAGTGGCAGGTGGGCAAGGTCAAAATCACCAAAGTGGTGGAATTGGAGACGGTCGGCTCGACCCGTTTCATCCTGCCGCTCGCGAGCAATGAGGAAATTTGCAAGCTGCCCTGGCTGATCCCGCATTTTGCCACTGAGGAAGGCCGGCTGAAAATGTCGATCCATTCGCTGGTGGTGGAGACGCCCGGCAGGCGCATCGTGGTCGATACCGGCCTCGGCAACGACAAGCAGGGCCGCAACGTCCCGACCTGGAACAACCGCAGCACGCCGTTCCAGGAGACCATGACGGCGGCCGGCTTTGCCCCCGACAGCATCGACACCGTGCTGTGCACGCATCTTCACGTCGATCACGTCGGCTGGAATACGAAACTGTCCGGCGGCAAATGGGTGCCGACCTTCCCGAAGGCGCGCTACGTTTTCGGCAGGACCGAATACGAATACTGGCGCGACCATTCGACCGAGCCGGACAAGCAGGCCGTGTTCGGCGATTCCGTGCAGCCGATCGTCGATGCCGACAGGGCCGATCTGATCCCGGGCGACCACCGTCTGTGCGAGGAGATCAGCATGATCCCGACCCCGGGCCACAGTCCCGGCCATATGAGCATCCTCATCCAGTCGGACGGCGAACAGGCCCTGCTCACCGGCGACGTCGCCCATCACCCCTGCCAGATGGCCCATCTCGACTGGTCCTCGACCGCCGATTCCGACCGGGCGCAATCGGCGGCGACGCGGGCAGCGCTGTTCGGCCGCTTTGCCGACACGCCGACGCTGGTGATCGGCGGACATTTTTCGGCCGGGCATATCAGGCGGAATGGGGACGCGTTCAGGTTCGTCGCGCTGGGCTAGGTCTCGTGCCCCGGATGCTGCGCAGCACGAAGTGATGCGCTGCTAAGCCGGGGCCCATGTGGCCGCAAACCGGGTCCCGGCTCTGCGGAGCGGCATTGCGTGCCGCACCGCGTCCGGGACACGAGAGCCCGCCTGCCCACCGAATCCAGAAGCCTGCAATGCGGCTCGTTCTGGGCGGTTGAATTTCCTGCCGCCCTGTTCCATGAAGCTGTTAACCGACCGGTCCAATCTCCAGGGAGAAACGAGAATGAAGCTTGTTCGTTACGGCGAGAAGGGTGCGGAAAAGCCCGGCCTGATCGACAGATCCGGCCAGCTGCGCGACCTGTCGGCGCATGTGAAGGACCTTACCGGCGAAGCCTATTCGCCCGAGTCCCTGAAGAAGCTGGCGGCGCTCGATCCCGCCTCGCTGCCCGCCGTTTCCGGCAAGCCGCGGTTCGGCGCGCCCGTCACCGGCATTTCGAAATTCGTGGCGATCGGCCTCAACTACAGCGACCATGCCAAGGAGACGGGCGCCGATATTCCGAGCGAGCCGATCATCTTCATGAAGGCCAACACCTCGCTGTCGGGCCCGAACGATCCGGTCGAGAAGCCGCGCGGCTCGACCAAGCTCGACTGGGAGGTTGAGATCGCCGCCATCATCGGCACCCGCGCAAAATACGTCTCGGAAGCCGACGCGCTGAACCATGTCGCCGGCTATTGCGTCTGCAACGACGTCTCTGAGCGCGCATTCCAGATCGAGCGCCTGGGCCAGTGGACCAAGGGCAAGTCGCACGACACGTTCGGCCCGCTCGGCCCGTGGCTCGCGACCAAGGACGCGATCAAGGACGTGCAGGACCTGTCGATGTGGCTCGACGTCAACGGCCAGCGCCGCCAGACCGGCTCGACCAAGACCATGATCTTCTCCATGGCCAAGTGCGTCTCCTACGTCTCGCAGTTCATGACGCTGCTGCCCGGCGACATCATCACCACAGGCACTCCGCCCGGCGTCGGCCTCGGCATGAAGCCGCCGACCTTCCTCAATGTCGGCGACGTCGTCACGCTCGGCATCGAAGGTCTCGGCGAGCAGCGCCAGGAGATCATCGCGGCGTAAGCGGAAGCCTTCGCCCTCTCACCGTCATTGCGAGCGAAGCGAAGCAATCCAGGACTCTTTCCGCTGAGGCGGTCTGGATTGCTTCGTCGCTTCGCTCCTCGCAATGAAGAAAACCAATTGCCGGTCACTCCGCAGGACATTTCCCATGAAGCTCACCTTCTCCCCCGCCTCGCCCTTCGCCCGCAAGGTGCGCATCGCCGCGATCGAGCTCGGGCTGATCGACAAGATCGAGTTCGTGCCTGCGGCCGTGACGCCGGGCACGGCCAACGAGGATTATTCGAAGATCACGCCGCTGAAGAAGCTGCCGGTGCTGATCACCAATGATGGCGACGTGATCCTGGATTCCTACGTCATCGTCGAATATCTCAACGAGATGGCCGGCGGCAGCCTGATCCCGGATTACGGTCCGCGGCGCTGGAAAGCCAAGACCAATCACTCGCTGATCAACGGCATGCTCGATTCCATGCTGCTGTGCCGCTACGAGAAGTTGGTGCGCCCGCAGGGCCTGCAATGGCAGGCCTGGTCGGACGACCACTGGAACCGGGCCTGGACCGGCATGGCGCGCTTCGAGAACATGCCCGACGTCCTGAACGGCCCGTTCGACATCTCGCAGATCGGCCTCGTCTGCGTGCTCGGCTACGCCGACTTCCGCTTCGCCGATTGCGGCTGGCGCAAGGCCTATCCCAAGCTCGATGCGTTTCACCAGAAGATGATGGAGCGGCCCTCGGTCAAGATCTCGGTGCCGCCGGCCGCGTAAATCCCGGGAGTTCTCATGAGCCTGAAGTTCTCAGTCGGCGATCTCACCATCCATCGCGTCATCGAGCAGGAGACCTCCTTCGTTCCTGCGCTGGAAATGCTGCCGGGGCTGACGGCGGAGGTGCTGGCCGAGAATCGGCAATGGATGCGTCAGGCCAGGGCGCTGGACGAGCAGGACGTGTTGCTGCTGTGCTTCCAGTCCTACATCGTGAGGACGCCGCACCACACCATCCTGATCGACAGCTGCATCGGCAACGACAAGCCGCGGCCGCAGCGGCCGAAATGGAACATGAAGACCGACGACACCTATTTGCGCGCGCTGAACGCTACCGGCTTCTCGGTGGACGACATCGACTTCGTGATGTGCACGCATCTGCATGTCGATCACGTCGGCTGGAACACGCGGTTGGAGAACGGCCGCTGGGTTCCGACCTTCCCCAAAGCGCGTTACGTCTTCGCCAAGCAGGAATTCGACCACTGGTCCGAGCAGAATGCGAAGGCGGAGATCCCGCCTTTCGCCGACAGCGTGCTGCCGGTGGTCGAAGCCAACAGGCACGAGCTCGTCGGCAATGACCATCAGATCGGCGACCACGTCCGCATCCTGCCGACGCCCGGTCACACGCCGGGCCACGTCGCCTTCACGATGGGCCGCGGCAAGGACGAGGCGGTGTTCTCCGGCGATCTCATGCACTCGCCGTTGCAGACGCTCTATCCGGAGCTGTCGATCAAGTTCGATGTCGATCCGGCCAAGGCAGCCACGACGCGCCGCAGCTTCCTCGAGCGCTATTGCGACACCGACACGCTGTGCTGCACGGCACATTTCCCCTCGCCGTCGGTCGGCAAGATCCGGCGCAAGGGCAAAGGATTCGTTTGCGCGGCGGTGTAGCGCAAGCGGTCTTCCTGCTTCCTCCCGTCATGCCCGGGCTTGTCCCGGGCATCCACGCTCTTACAATCCATCGATCACGAAGAACGTGGATGGCCGGGACAAGCCCGGCCATGACGAGGAAACAACATGCCTGATCTGCCCGACATTCCCCTCCCCGCCGGCATCCGCTCGCGCACCATCGACGGCATCAACGGCCTGCGCGTGCATGTGCTCGAGGCGGGATTCGAGACCAAGGGGCGGCGCTGCATCCTGCTGCTGCACGGCTTTCCGGAACTGGCCTTCTCCTGGCGCAAGGTGATGCCGGCGCTGGCCGATGCGGGTTATCACGTGATTGCACCGGATCAGCGCGGCTATGGACGCACGACGGGATGGAGTGCGGAGTACGACGGCGATCTCGCCCCCTTCTCGCTTCTCAATCTCGTGCGTGACGCGCTCGCCCTGGTGTCGGCGTTCGGCTACAGGCAGGTCGATGTCGTCGGCCATGATTTCGGCAGCCCTGTCGCGGCCTGGTGCGCCTTGATCCGGCCTGACGTGTTTCGTTCGGTGACGATGATGAGCGCGCCGTTCGGCGGACCGCCGCCGCTGCCATTTGGCACCGTCGACATGCCGGCCAAGCCTGCGGCCGAAGACCCCGTTCATCGCGCGCTAGCCGCGCTCCCGCGGCCGCGAAAACACTATCAATGGTATTACGCGACGCGCGAGGCGAACGCCGACATGCAGCGCGCGCCGCAGGGCGTGCATGATTTTCTGCGCGCCTATTATCATCACAAGAGCGCGGACTGGACCGGCAACAAGCCCTATCCGCTCGAATCGTGGTCGGCGGGTGAGCTTGCGAAGCTGCCGACCTACTACGTGATGGACCTGAACGAGACCATGGCCGAGACGGTTGCGAAGGAGATGCCGTCGCCGGCCGCGGTCGCCGCCAATCAATGGCTGCCGGACCGCGAACTCGCTTACTACAGCGCCGAATATGGCCGCACCGGATTCCAGGGCGGCCTGCAATGGTATCGCTGCGGCACCTCGGGCGCTTTCAACAACGAGCTGCAATTGTTTGCCGGCCGCAGCATCGACGTGCCCTCCTGCTTCATCTCGGGCAAGCAGGACTGGGGCACTTATCAGCGCCCGGGCGTGTTCGAGACGATGCAGGCGCGCGCATGCACGAAGATGCTCGGCTGCCATCTCGTCGAGGGCGCCGGCCATTGGGTCCAGCAAGAGCAGCCGGCCGAGGTCAGCCGATTGCTGCTGGACTTCCTCACCAGGACTGGCCCTGCCTGATTTGACCGGGGAACCACTGCGCCCTATATAGTTTTTAGAATAGTTCTAAACTTATGACAGGGCGGCCGTGAAGAATTTTGCCGATCTGACCGAGCGCGAGGTGCTGGCGGTTGCGATCTCCTCCGAGGAGGAGGACAGCCGGATCTACATGACCTTCGCCGAGGATCTGAAGGAGCGCTATCCCGACTCCGCGAAACTGTTCGAGCAGATGGCCGAGGAGGAGCGCGGCCATCGCCACATGCTGCTGGAAACGTACGAGCAGCGCTTCGGCCAGCATTTGCCGCCGATCCGCCGCGAAGACGTCAAGGGCTTCCTGCGCCGCCGCCCGATCTGGCTGACCAAGAACCTGCCGCTCGACACGATCCGCCGGGAAGTCGAGACCATGGAGCTCGAGGCCGAGCGCTTCTACGCCAAGGCCGCCGAGCAGGCCGAGGACGTCAACGTGCGCCGGCTGCTCGGCGACCTCGCCGAAGCCGAGAAGGCTCATGAGCATACCGCCGCGAAACTCACCGACGAGATCCTGAAGCCCGACGTGCGTGCCGAGGAGGACCGCACGCGCCGGAGGATGTTCGTGCTGCAATATGTGCAGCCGGGCCTCGCCGGCCTGATGGACGGCTCGGTCTCGACGCTCGCGCCGCTGTTTGCGGCCGCCTTTGCCACGCATCAGAACTGGCAAACATTTCTGGTGGGCCTTGCCGCCTCGATCGGCGCCGGCATCAGCATGGGCTTTGCGGAAGCGCTGTCCGACGACGGCTCGCTCACGGGGCGCGGCTCGCCCTGGCTGCGCGGCATCACCTGTGGCGCGATGACGACGCTCGGCGGGCTCGGCCACACCGCGCCCTATCTCGTACCCGACAGCTGGGCCAACGCGTTCTGGATCGCGACGGGAATCGCTTGCATTGTGGTGTTCTTCGAATTGTGGGCGATCGCCTTCATCCGCTCGCGCTACATGGACACGCCGTTCCTCCAGGCCGTGTTCCAGATCGTGCTCGGCGGCGCCATCGTGCTGGCGGTCGGGATCGTGATCGGGGCGGCGTAGGAGCCACACTGTCCCACTGACATAGCAATCGCCATCAAACAGCCGTTGCCGCGTTCGGCCAAACTGCGCATCATCCTCCAACAACCAGAGCGGGAGAAGCGCCGTGGCGAGGTCGGAATGGAGTTTCAAGAGTGCGGTCGAGCTGTCGGCCGCATTGAGCGCGAAGAAGGTCTCCGCGGTCGAGCTCACGCAGGATGCGATCGAGCGCATCGAACGGCATGACGGCAGGATCAATGCGATCTGCGTGCGCGATTTCGACCGCGCGCTCGTTGCCGCGCGCGAGGCGGACGCTGCATTGGCGCGCGGCGAGCGCAAGCCGCTGCTCGGCCTGCCCGTGACGATCAAGGAATCCTTCAACATCGCCGGCCTGCCGACGACCTGGGGGTTCGTTCCGCAGAAGGATTTCAAACCCGTAGAAGACGCGCTGCCGGTAGCGCGCATCAAGGAGGCGGGCGGCGTGATCCTCGGCAAGACCAACGTGCCGGTCGGCCTCGGAGACTGGCAGAGCTACAACGACATCTACGGCACCACCAACAACCCCTATGATCTCGGCCGAACACCGGGCGGATCGTCCGGAGGATCGTCCGCAGCCCTCGCCGCTGGCTATTGCGCGCTCGCCACAGGCTCCGACATCGGCGGCTCCCTGCGTGTGCCGGCATTTCATTGCGGCGTCTTCGCGCACAAGCCGACTCTCAATCTCTGCCCGGCGCGGGGCGAGACCCCGCCGCCGTTTCCGGCCATTCCGCGCGAGGGCGACCTCGCCGTCATCGGGCCGATGGCGCGCACGGCAGCAGATCTCTCCCTGCTGTTCGACATCATGGCCGGACCGGATCCGCTCGATGCCGGTGTCGCCTACAAGCTCGATCTGCCCGTTGCACGGCATCAATCATTGCGGGACTTCCGTATTCTGGTGATCGACAGCCACCCGCTGCTTCCGACCGACCGGGACGTCCGCAGCGCGATCGACAGGCTCGCAACCGAGCTCACGAAGGCCGGCGTGACCGTCGCCCGCGAGAGCGCGCTGCTCCCGGACTTCGCGGAGACGTCGCGGCTGTACATGCGCATGCTCCTGAGCTTTCTCGGCGCATTCTTCCTGCCGGATGAGCTTGCGGATGCGCAGGCCCGGGCGAGCCAGTTGTCGCCCGAGGATCGCAACCTCGGCGCGGAGCGACTGCGCGGCATCACCGCAAGCCACCGCGCCTGGGTGCTCGACGCAGGCAGCCGCGCCGGCCTGCGGGCGCAATGGCGCGCGCTGTTCAAGAGCTTCGACGCGGTGATCTGCCCGATCATGCCGACGCCGGCCTTTCCGCATGACCATTCGCCGGAGCAACGCCTGCGAACGATCTGCATCGACGGCAAGGACTATCCCTATTCCGACCAGCTCGCTTGGCCGGGCATCGCGACGCTTCCGGGCCTGCCTGCGACGGCCGTTCCGCTCGGTCTGTCGAAAGACGGCCTGCCGGTCGGCGTGCAGATCGTCGGCCCGTGGCTGGAGGATCGCACGCCGCTGAAGCTCGCCGAGCTGATCGAGCGCGAGTTCGGCGGGTTCGTGCCGCCGAAGATGTTCGACGATTGATGCGTCGCTTGTCGCGGCGAGTTAGGGCAGGCCGTCCTCACACTCCGCTGTCATGCCGCGGCTTGACCGGGGCATCCAGTACGCCGCGGCGGTAGTTCATTCACACAAGTCCCGCCGCGGCGTACTGGATCGTCCGGTCAAGCCGGACGATGACACCGTGACGACCGCTAGCTATCGAACATGATCACGCTGCGCAGCGTCTTGCCGGCCTTCATGTTGGCAAAGCCCTCGTTGATCTCGTTCAGCTTCAGCTTGGCCGAGATCCAGTCCTCAAGGTGCAGGCGGCCGCGCAGATAGAAATCGACCAGGCGCGGCATGTCTACGCGGAAATGGTTGGAGCCCATCGAGGAGCCCTGGATCTTGCGCTCGCGCAAGAAGTCGAAGCCGTGCAGCTCGATCTTCTGGCCGAACGGAATCATGCCGACGATGGTCGCGGTGCCGCCCGAGGCGAGCATGCCGAACGCCTGCTCGGCGGTCTCCTTGCGGCCGAGCACCTCGAATGAATGATGCACGCCGCCATCGGTGAGGTCGCGCACCTGCTTGACCACGTCGCCGTCGGCGGGGTTGACGATGTCGGTGGCGCCGAGCTTGGTCGCGAGCTGGAGCTTGGCCGGATTGGTGTCGATGGCGATGATGCGGCCGGCGCCGGCGATCTGCGCGCCGTTGATCGCGGCCATGCCGACGCCGCCGCAGCCGATCACGGCGACGGTCTCGCCGGCCGTCACCTTCGCCGTGTTCACCACCGCGCCGTAGCCGGTGATGACGCCGCAGCCGATCAGCGCGGCGAGATCGAGCGGCATCTCCTTCCTGATTTTGACGATGGCGTTCTCGTGCACCAGCATCTGCTCGGCAAAGGAGGAGAGGTTGAGGAACTGGTGCAGCTGTTCCGGCTTCGACCATTGCATGCGGTTGGAGACGCCCGGCAGCATCTTCACCGTGGTGTCGGTGCAGAGCACGGTGCGGCCCGTGGTGCAGTTGTCGCAGGTGCCGCAGAACACGGACAGGCAGGTGACGACGTGGTCGCCCGGCTTGACGTAGGTGACATCAGAGCCGACCTGCTCGACCACGCCGGCGGATTCGTGGCCGAGCACCGCCGGCAGCGGATGCGGATAGAGCCCTTCCATGAAATGCAAATCGGAGTGACAGAGGCCGGCAACCGCGGTGCGGATCAGCACCTCGCGCGGACCGGGCTTCGGCAGGCTGATGTCCTCGATGACGAGCGGCTGGTTGACTTCATGGAGGACGGCGGCCTTCATCGGTGTTTCCTCGTTGTTATGATTATCGTTGCGTGCGGACTTCACCTCTCCCGAAGGGAGAGGTGAAGAGAGCCTACGCTGCCAAAACCAGTTCGCCAACCTCGCTCATGCTGCCTGCGCGATCGCCGAGCAGCAACACTGCGATCTTCGCTTGCGCGGCATTTTCCGTCAGCCGGAACGGATCGCTCGGCGACACCCGATGATCGATGACGAGGCGCGACAGCAGCAGGCGGCGCGCATCGCCGCGCATGTCGTGGATGCGATGCGCCTCCCAGGCGAGCGCGACCGCGCTCGCGACATGATAGAGCAGGCTGGTGGCGCGGCGGGCCTCCGCCTCGTTCTCGGACTTGCTCGCGACCTCGCGCGCGAAGCCGACGGCGCGATCGGTGAGGCCGCGCAGACGGTCGCGCCAGGCCTGCGGCACGGAAGCGCTGTCGTCGAGCCGGGCGTGCAGATCGGCCGCGAGCGCGGACTCCGCGCCGTGACGGCCGACCGCGCGCCGCAGCGCATCGATGGCCACGATGTTGCCGGTGCCCTCCCAGACCGAGCCGAGATGGGCATCGCGCAGCAGGCGGGCGGTGGCGAACTCCTCGATATAGCCGATGCCGCCGCGCATCTCGAGCGCATCGCCGCAGACCTTGCGCGCATCGCGCGTGGCGCGGAATTTCAGCGTCGGGGTGAGGATGCGCAGGAGCGCCGCCGCATCCTGACTTCCCGCTTCGGCGCGATCGAGCGCATCGGCGGTGAGAAAGCTCATCGACAGCGCCTGCTCGACCGGCAGCATGATCTTCAACATCTGTCGCCGTCCGAGCGGCAGGTCGACGATGCGGCTGCCGAACACCACGCGGTTCGTCGCCACCGTCATCGCGTCGTGATAGGCGCGGCGCATCAGCGCGGTGGACTTGACGCCGTTGGACAGGCGCGACGAGTTCACCATCTCGGCCATCTGCACGAAGCCGCGGTCGAGCTTGCCGACCGCGTAGGCGATCGCGCCTTCGAGCTTGATCTCGCCCGAGGCCATCGAACGCGTGCCGAGCTTGTCCTTGAGGCGCACGATCCGGTAGTTGTTCTGCGCGCCGTCGTCGAGAAAGCGCGGCATCAGGAACAGGCCGACGCCGCGCGTGCCGGGGCCCGCCCCTTCAGGACGCGCCAGCAGCATCACGACCTTCGCGTCCGCATTCGAGCAGAACCATTTTTCGCCGTAGAGACGCCAATGGTCGCCCTCCTGCACCGCACGCGTGGTCAGCGTGCCGACGTCGGAGCCGCCCTCCTTCTCGGTCATGAACTGGCCGCCCTGCGTCAGCTTGCTCATGTCGGTCGAGGTCAGGCCGTCGAGATATTTCGCCTTCAGCGCCTCGCTGCCGAAACTTGCCAGCAGCTTGGCGCAGCCGTCGGTGACGTTGATCGGGCAGCCCATGCCGAATTCGGTCTGGTTGAACAGGAAGGTAAAGGCGTGCTTGGCGACGACGGGATATTTGTCCGGCCAGCCCATGATGCCCTTGCGGATCGAGAGCGCATGGATGCCGAACTCGCCGAACGCGGCGTTCTCCAGTTCGCGATAGGCCGGGTGGTATTCGATCCATTGCATGTCGCGGCCGAACTTGTCGCGCTGGTGCAGAACGGGCGTGTGCCGGTCCGCGAGCCGCGCGCACTCGTCGAGATGGCCGCCGGCGAGCTCGCCGAGACGGTCGAGATGCGGCTCGATATGACGGAACAGCGTATCCGGCAGATGAATGCGCAGGAGATCGGCCAGCGCCGGATCGGCGCGGTAGAAATTCATGCCTGACGTATCGGGCGCCAGCAGGCCGGAAGGTGCGGCCGCGGCATTTTGTGGCTGCGCTGTGACCGGCTTGTGCATGATCGTCCTCTTCGTTTCCGTCCGACGGCAATTCTTTGCGCTTGCCGCTTTGGATGATGTCGATCATGCTCCAGTCGCGGACAGCGATAAAGCCGCAAATTGTCAGGGCGGCATGATCGCCGTGGAGGAGCAATTCGCTCTGCGGAATTGTGATCGACCCGGCTGGTCGTTCGCACAGCCCATGCATAGATCAGCGGCTCCTGCTTCCGAGAGATCACGCCATGGAACATCCGAAATACAAGATCGCCCTCATCGTCGGTGCCGGCGAAGGCCTCAGCGCCTCGCTGGCGCGGCTGCTCTCCGCCCAGGGCATCCGCGTCGCGCTCGCCGCGCGAAAGATCGAGAAGCTCGGCGCGCTCTGCAGCGAGACCGGCGCCAAGGCCTATGCCTGCAACGCCACCGAGCCTGACGAGGTGGAGCGGCTGTTCGGCCTCGTCGAGCGCGAGATCGGAACGCCCGACCTCGTCGTCTACAATGCCAGCGGCCGCACGCGCGGGCCTTTCATCGAGCTCGTTCCGGCCGACGTCGCGCAGGCGATTGCGGTCAGCGCCTATGGCGGCTTCCTGGTGGCGCAGCAGGCGGCCAGGCGCATGCTGCCGAACAAGCACGGCGCGATCCTGTTCACCGGCGCCTCCGCCAGCGTCAAGGGCTATGCGCAGTCGGCGCCGTTCGCGATGGGCAAGTTCGCGCTGCGCGGCCTCGCGCAGAGCATGGCGCGCGAATTGTCGCCGCAAGGCATCCATGTCGCGCATTTCGTCATCGACGGCGGCATCCGCAGTGCGGCGCGAACCGAACCGGCGGACAAGCCGGATTCGATGCTCGATCCCGACGCGATCGCAGCGAGCTACTGGAACGTGCTGCAGCAGCCGCGCAGCGCCTGGAGCTGGGAGCTGGAGCTGCGGCCCTGGGTGGAGAAGTTTTGAGGCGATAAATTCACAGCTGCCGTAGGGTGGGCAAAGGCGCGTTAGCGCCATGCCACCATCTCGGAGACGGAAAGAAATGGTGGGCACGCTTCGCTTTGCCCACTCTACAAGAGTAGGGAGCGACGATGACCACGGAAACCACCATCGACACCGGCACCAGTGAACTCCTCTGCGTCGTGCGCGACCGCGTCGCGATCATCACGCTGAACCGGCCGGAGGCGCGCAATGCGCTATCCGATAACCTGACGCCGGCGCTGCGCACGATGATCCGAACCTGCGGCGAGGATCCCGGTGTCGGCGCGCTGCTGCTCACCGGCGCGGGCGAAGCGTTCTGCGCCGGCGGCAACGTCAAGGGCATGGGCGCACATCGCGACAAGGCAAAGCTCGATATGTCCCTTGACGACAAGGTTGCCGACCTTCAGGAGCGGCAACGGCTGCTGACCGGCGCGCTGGTGTCGGTGCGCAAGCCGACCATCGCCGCGCTGCCCGGTCCCGCGGTCGGCGCCGGGCTTGCCATCGCCATGGCCTGCGATATCCGCATCGCCGCACAATCCGCCTTCGTTGCAACCGGCTATGCCCGCATCGCGCTCAGCGGCGACTACGGCATCGCCTGGCTCCTGACCCGGCTCGTCGGCACCGCGCGGGCGCGCGAGCTGATGTTCACCGGCGATCGCGTCGATGCGGTACGCTGCGAAGCCATCGGCCTCGTCAACCGCGTGGTGCCTGATGACAAGCTGCAAACCGAGGCCTTCGCGCTGGCCAGATCGCTCGCCGAAGGCCCGCGCCTGGCGCTGCGCTACATGAAGGACAATCTCGACGAGGCCGTGCTGTTCGACTTTGAAACGGCGCGCGACCACGAGGCTGAACGACTGATCCGCCTGACCACGACCGCGGATCACAAGGAGGCGGTGCAGGCCTTCATCGAGAAGCGCAGGGCGGTGTTCACGGGGAAGTAGCCGACACCCGAAATCTGTGACCGTCACCCTGAGGCGGCCGCTTTTTCAGCGGCCCTCGAAGGGCGACGGCCCGACTGTTGCTGCGAGAGACTGCTTGGAAACAGCGGGGCCGTTCATCCTTCGAGGCTCGTTCTGCGAAAGTGCGCAGAACGAGCGCCTCAGGATGACGGATCGGGCAGGAAAGCAAAAAAAACCCGGCTCTGGCTTGGCCAGGCCGGGCTGCAGTGGTGTCAGGCCGAGGCTGAGGGGCTGTCGGCCTGACGGGAAAGGGCGGCGAGGCGCCAGCTCGCGCAGGGAATGTCTCTGGGCGCGACGCTGATCTCCTTGTCGAAACGCACCAGCTTCCAGTCGTCGGGATGATTGACGAAAGCGAAGCCGGATTTGCGCGCGAGCGAGACCATCGCCTCGTTGGAACGCAGCGTGTCGCCGAACATGTGCTCGGCGCCAAGCGCGGCGGCGCGGCATTCGAGGTTCTTCATCAACGCGGTGGCGATACCGCGGCCCTGCCAGCGGTCGTCGACCGACAGGCCGAACTCGAGAGTCGCGGTCTCGGCATGGAAGGCGTAGCGCGCTTCGGCCACGATGGTCTCGAAGCCGTCGACCATCATGGTCGCAACGATCGTGAAGCGCTCGCCCTCGCCGACCCGAAGGAAGTCGTGCAGCAGGCCCTGCGGCAGCTCGCTGATCGCGCCGAAGAAACGGTTGTAGCGGGAGCCCGTCGAGAGGGAGCGGAAGTAGTGCTGGAGCTCGTCGGTGTCGCGCGGCTCGACGAAGCGGACGTTGAGCGCCGTGCCGTCGCTTGTGCGCAGCCTGTCCGAATATTGCTTCAGGTCTTCGAGGCGAAGGATGCTCATGACACATGCCGTGCGGAAAAGGGACCGCCGGCGCCCCCACAGTCAGGCGGCGCCGGCCTGGCGGCCTATCAGGCCCGCCAGAAGGGTTTGTCGGCCTCATAGGCGACATCGGACCAGGACAGCCCGACATCATGGAGGTCGCGGGCGGTCCAGTTGGTCATCTCGCGCCTGGTGCGGTAGCGCTCATGCCAGACGTGAAGCGTCTCGCCGATCTGCTGGATCAGGCCCGGTGCATGATGATTTGTCATCGAATTGTCGGTCAAAGTAGACATTTTCAGCTCCTGGAGCTAAGTTGACCACTAATATCTGCTTCCTGCCGCGCTGCGACAAACGACAATTTGTACCTTTTCGCATGAAATAACGTCATGTATCCTGCTGCCAAATGACTGCCAGATTGCCGTCCCTGAACGGATTGCGGGCGTTCGAGGCCGCCGCGCGCCATCTCAGCTTCACGCTGGCAGCCAGCGAGCTGAACGTGACCCAGACCGCGATCAGCCATCAGATCCGCAGGCTGGAGGAGGAGCTCGGCATCCGCCTGTTCATCCGGCAGAACCGCGCGCTGGCGCTGACGCCGGAGGCGCGCGACTACCTGCCGGGCGTCCGCGCCGCCTTCAATGATCTCCGGCTCGCCACCGATCGACTGCTGCGCAAAGAGGACGACAAGGTGCTGACCGTGTCGACGCTGGCCTCGCTCGCGGCAAAATGGCTGCTGCCGCGGCTGACCGATTTCCAGGAGCAACATCCCGGCATCGACGTGCGCATCACCACCTCGACCAGCCTCGTCGACTTCCAGCGCGACAATGTCGATGCCGCGATCCGCTACGGCCGCGGCCAGTGGCCGGGCGTGCGTGCCGACTGGTTGATGGCGGACGAGCTGTTTCCGGTATGCAGTCCGTCACTGCTGCGCGGCGACAAGCCGCTGCGCCGGCCGGAGGATCTGCGCAACCATCCGCTGCTGCACACCTCGAACGCCAACAGCGACGACTGGCGGCTGTGGCTGACCGCGGCGGGCCTGCCCGTCGATATCGCAAGGCAGCCCGGCATCACCTTCGACATGATCTTCATGACCATCCAGGCCGCGATCGACGGCATCGGCGTGGCGATGGGACGGACCTCCTACGTCCAGGACGACATCGCCAAGGGCCGGTTGGTGGTACCCTTCAAGATCGCGCTGCCGGCCGATGCCGGGTTCTACCTGGTCGCGCCGGAGGGCCGCCGCGAGGCGCCGAAGCTTGCCGCCTTCCGGCAATGGATCGTCGCTGCAACGCAAAACAAAGCCTGAAAAATCATCAGCCTCCTCCGGAAAACCGGTTGACTCGTCCCACCCCGCGCGGGATGGGGTATGACAGATTGTCGCAGCATCAATCTGTCGCCTTGCCGTGCAATGCATTTCGGCCCGGCCACGTCTTTCCAAGGGGAGCAACGTCATGGCTGGACCAGCCGCCTCAACCAATCCGCCCGCAATCAGGTCGCGCGTCGGCGCGATCCTGCGCGCCACCTCAGGCAATTTCCTCGAGCAGTTCGATTTCTTCCTGTTCGGCTTCTACGCCGCCGCAATCGGCAAGGCGTTCTTCCCCTCGACCAACGAGACCGCCTCGCTGCTCAACACCTTCGGCGTGTTCTGGCTCGGCGCCTTGATGCGCCCCGTGGGCGCCATCGTGCTGGGGGCCTACATCGACCGCATCGGCCGCCGCCAGGGCCTCATCGTCACGCTCGGCATCATGGCCTTCGGCACGATCGTCATCGCGTTCTGCCCGAGCTACGCGACCATCGGCATCGCAGCGCCGATCATCGTGCTGATCGGCCGGCTGCTGCAAGGCTTCTCGGCCGGCGTCGAGCTCGGCGGCGTGTCGGTGTATCTCGCGGAGATCGCGACGCCCGGCAATCGCGGCTTCTACACCTCGTTCCAATCGTCGAGCCAGCAGGTCGCGATCTTCGTGGCCTCGATCCTCGGCTACATCCTCTCCGAGGTGATGCCCGCCGACACCGTGGCCGCCTGGGGCTGGCGCATTCCCTTCTTCGTGGGATGCCTGATCATTCCGCTGATCTTCCTCCTGCGACGGACGCTCGAGGAGACACCGGCCTTCCTCGCCATGAAGAAGCATCCGACCGCGAGCGAGGTGTTCGCCTCCGCGCTCGCCAACTGGCGCATCGTCGTCCTCGGCATGATGATCGCAATCCTGACCACGACGACGTTCTACTTCGTCACCGTGTACACGCCGACCTTCGGCAAGACCGTGCTGAAGCTGTCGACGCATGACGCGCTGCTGGTCACGCTGCTCGTCGCGGTGGCCAACTTCATCTGGAATCCGGTCGGCGGCGCGCTCTCCGATCGCATCGGCCGCAAGCCGGTGCTGATCGCGATCGCCTGCCTGGCGCTGGTGACCGCCTATCCGGCATTGCACTGGCTGGTGGCGGCGCCGACCTTCGGCAAGCTGCTCGCCGTCGAGATGGTGTTCTCATTCTATTTCGGCGTCTACAGCGGCACCATGTTGGGTGCCCTCGTCGAGATCGTGCCGGCGCATGTCCGCACCACCTGCTTCTCGCTGGCGTTCGCGCTCGCCGCGGCCCTGTTCGGCACCTTCACGCCGTTCGCCTCGACCTGGCTGATCGAGCGGACCGGCGACAAGGCCTCGCCCGGCTTCTGGCTGATGTTCGCCGCCCTGCTCGGCATCATCGCGGCCTCGACGGTGTATCGCGGCGGCAAAGCGGTGCCGGCCTATGATGCGGTGCCGGAGCCGGTCGCGGGAGGGTGAAGAGGCGCGGCTACAGCTCCACCACCACGTAGTCGCTCTCGATCCTGACCGGGATCGTCTCCGCGACATACGGCCCTTTCACTACGCTCGCGCCCGGCTCGACATGGGCCGGGTAGGCCTTCACGCGGAAGCGGCGGGGGTCGCAGTAGGATTGGCCGGTGCGGATGTCGAACTCCCAGCCGTGCCACGGGCAGCGGATGATCTCTCCGAGTTTCGTGTACTCGATCTCGCCGGGATTGTTCGATTGCGCGAGCCCGATCAGCGGGCCCTCGCACAGCGCCGCGCCCTGATGCGGGCAGCGGTTCATCAGGCCGAAATACTCGCCCTTGATGTTGAAGATTGCGATCGGCCGTCCGTCGATCTCCAGGAATTTTCGCGTGCCCGGCGGAAGCTCGTCGACCGCGGCAATGACATGCCGGGCCATGCTTATGTTTTCCGCATGATCTGATCGAAAAACCGCTTCACACTTTTTCGGATCATGCGGCTATCCCGTAAAGCTTCTTCGCATTGCCGAGATAGAACGCCTCGCGATTGGCCTCGCTGACGCCCGCCGGCAAGACGCGCGAGGGCTCATCGTAATCCCAATGCGGATAGTCGGTCGCGAACAAGAGTCGATCCCAGCCGATCCATTTGATAACGTCGAACAGATCCTCGCGGCTTTCAGGATCCTCCATCGGCTGCGTCGTCCACCACACCTGCTCGCGGATATATTCCGACGGCGGCCGCTTCACATGCGGCACCTCGCTCCTGAGCCGCTGCCAGGCCTTGTCGAGCCGCCACGCCAGCGACGGCGCCCAGCCGAAGCCGGCCTCGATCATCACCATCTTCAGTTTCGGGAAGCGCTCGAACACGCCCTCCAGCACGAGGCTCGCCAGCGCCGATTGCTGGCATTGCGAGTGGCCCACCATCTCCTCGATGTAGTAGGACGGCCAGCCCGAGGGCGTGATCGGGTTGCCGCCGAAGCCGAAGGCGTGGACGCCGACGGGAAGACCTGCCTCCTCCGCGGCCTGGTAGATCGGCCAATAGCGGCGCTGGCCGAGCGGCTCGACATTGCGGCTGAGCAGCAGCACCTGCACGAAGTTCTTGTCGCCGGCGCGCTCGCGAATTTCGGCGGCGGCCGACAACCCGTCCTCATTGCCGACGACGATCGAGGCCTTCAGCCGCTTGTCCCTGGAGGTCCATTTGTCGATCTGCCAGTCGTTGATCGCCGAGCACAGCGCGGCCGACAGCTCGTGATTGCGGATGCCTTGTCCGGTGTTGAGCGGATTGAGCACCCCCAGTTGCACGTTGTTGGGATCGAGCAGCTGCTTCTGCATGAAAGATAGCGAGGAGCCCTGCGGCCCGCCCTCCGGCGGATAGGCATCGCGGCGCGAGGCGTTGGGCTGGGCTTTCGGATAGGGCGGGCCTTCCATCATGCCTTGATAGGCATGGACGCCGTAGACTTCGAGGTGATGCTGCCAGCGTTTGGCGAGGTAGGGATAGAGTTCGGTGCGGGTGGCGCGTGCCGGATGGATGTCGCAGTCCGCGATCGCGGTTTTGACGGTCAGTGGGGACGCGGCTTCTTGGCTCTCGCGGAACTGGATATTCATCGCCTTGCCTCCTTTGGCAGCGGCTCACGTCAGGCGGGGATAGGTTGCATGCGGATTGTCGATCATGATCTTGCGCACGAGATCGGGGGACAGACCTCCGGGCAGCGCGTCCTGGCCGTCGAACTGCCAGTGCGGATAGTCCGTGGAGAATAGGACCAATTCGTCCGACTGCATATGATCAAACAGGCGAATTAATGTCTCGGCTTCCGGCGGTGCATCAAATGGCTGTAACGAGAAGCGGATGTTGCTGCGCACAATCTCCAGCGGCGCGCGATCGACCCATGGGGTCTCCATCCGCACCCCGCGCCAGAACTTGTGCAGTCGCCAGAGATAGGGCGCGATCCAGGAGACGCCGGACTCCAGCATCACCATTTTCAGCCGCGGATATTTGGCGAACACGCCTTCGACGATCACGCTGGTGAGCTGGGTCTGGAACGCCTGGGCCTGCCCGACATAGTCCTCGATGTGGTAGGATCCCCACCCCACCGCGGTCGGCGGATTGTGATAAGCGGAACCGGCATGGATGCCGAGCGGCAGTTCCAGCCGCTCCGCGGCCTCATAGATCGGCCACAGCGCGCGCTTGCCGAGCGGCACGTCGCCCATGACCAGCATCAGGATCTGCACGAAGCGCTTGTCCGGGGCGCAGCGCTCGATCTCGGCGACGGCCTTCTCGACGCTTTGCGTCGGGATCACGATCGAGCCACGCAGCCGCGTGTCGCGATCGAGCCATTCCTTCGCCAGCCAGTCGTTCAGCGCGCGGCAGAAGGCGGCCTGCATGTCCTCGGAGAACACCATCTGCACGCCGTACAGCGGATTGCAGATGGCATGCTCGAGCTGGAAGGGATCGAGCACATGGCGCTGCATGTCCGCCAGACTCTCTCCCGGCTTGCCCTGCTCGGGCCACCAGTCGGGCCGTGCCGTAATCGGCGAGTTCTGCGGATAGGATTGCGAGACGAGGTCGACCATGCCGCGCGTCGTGACCTGATCGCGCCAATAATCGTTCAGGTACGGCAGCAGGCTGGTCAGATGCGGCACGGCCGGATGCACATCGCAGTCCACCCCACCGGCGATCAGGGACGCCATGACGTCTCCTTCACGTTTCCTCGTCAATTCTTGTCTCGTGCCCGCATTCAAGCAGGCCTGCCCGCCGCCCGCAACTCAGCCGGGGCCGCCGGCATATGCTAGGAAGGCGCAGCTCGGTTGCGAAGGAATGAGGGGTTTCAGGGATGAGAGAGCTCGTCGGCATTGCGGAACGGGTCGCGGCCCAACTGATCGCGCGCAAGCAGACCATCGCGGTTGCGGAATCATCGGCCGGCGGCCTGATCTCGGCCAGCCTGCTCGCGGTGCCCGGCGCCTCCGCCTATTACCTCGGCGGCGCGGTGGTCTACACCCGCGACGCCAGACGGGTGCTGATGGATATTTCGGATGACGGCATGAAAGGTTTCCGGTCGTCGTCGGAGCCCTACGCGCAATTGCTGGCCGAGCAGATGCGCAGCCGCTTCAATTGTGATTGGGGCCTGTCCGAGACCGGTGCCGCCGGCCCCACCGGCAACCGCTACGGCGACGCAGCGGGCCATAGCTGCATGGCGGTCGCAGGACCCGCCGCGGAGGTGATGACGCTGGAGACGGGCAGCAGCGACCGGTTTGCGAACATGCAGGTGTTTGCGGCAACGGCACTGAAGTTGCTGCTGAGGAAGCTGGAGGGGTGACGGTGAGGGGGTTGTGTCCGCGGCACGGCTCAATGTCACCGCCCCAAATGCCGCATGAAAATTCGCACCACATAGCCGTGAAAGCGCGGCGCTTCGTCGTAGAGGTCCGACGCAATGCGTTCGATGGTTTCGCGCAGCGACAAGAATTGTGCCTGGCGCGCGCTGCTCTCGGTGCCCTGCATGCCCGCGAGCTCGTCCATGGCAGCGTCGCTGATCTGGCATTGCACGACCTCGCCATCGTTCAGCATGGTGAAACGAAAGGCCAGACGTTCGAGATCATGGCCAATGATCTTGTCGCGCGTGAGCGGCATCGCAAGCGTCCCGGTCGGCCCCCCCTCGCGGACAATGCGAAAAATTCTCCGGCTTGTCAGCAAGGATGAAGGGGGGCCCCGACCTACTGGAACGCGACTTCGGCGAAACTGCGGAGCTTTCGCGAATGCAGGCGCTCCGATTCCTGCTGCTTGAGCCGCTCCAGCGCCTTCAGGCCGATCTCGAGATGCTGGCCGACACGGCGGCGGTAGAATTCGCTGGCCATGCCGGCAAGCTTGATCTCGCCGTGCAGCGGCTTGTCCGAGACGCAGAGCAGCGTGCCATAGGGGACGCGGAAGCGGTAGCCGTTGGCGGCGATGGCGGCGGATTCCATGTCGAGCGCGACCGCGCGCGATTGCGACAGGCGGCGGATCACTTCAGGCCCGGAAATCTCCCAGTTGCGGTTGTCGACGCTCGCCACCGTCCCCGTGCGCATCAGGCGCTTCAGCTCGAAACCTTCGAGCCCGGTGACATCCTCGACCGCCTCCTCGAGCGCGACCTGCATCTCGGCGAGCGCGGGAATCGGCACCCACAGCGGCAGCTCGCGGTCGAGCACATGGTCCTCGCGCACATAGCCATGCGCGAGCACGTAGTCGCCGAGGCGCTGCGTGTTGCGCAGGCCCGCGCAATGGCCGAGCATGAGCCAGGCATGCGGCCGCAGCACGGCCACATGGTCGGTGACGTTGCGCGCATTGGACGGACCGGTGCCGATGTTGATCAGCGTGATGCCGCGATAACCCGGCGCGACCAGATGGAAGGCCGGCATCTGCGGTGCGCGCGCGGGGGCAACGCCCGTCGTCGCGCCGCCGCTGCGCGTGATGACGTTGCCGGGCGCGACGAAAGCGTCGAGGCCCGCCTCGCCGGACTGAAGACGCTGCTGGCAGAGCTGCGCGAAGGCGTCGACATAGAACTGGTAATTGGTGAAGATCACGAAGTTCTGGAAATATTCGGAATCGGTGCCGGTGTAGTGATAAAGCCGGCGCAGCGAGTAATCGATGCGGGCGGCGCGGAACAGGGACAGCGGCTTGGGCATCCCCGGCTGCAGCTCGAAGGTGCCGTCGGCGATCGCATCGTCCATCGTCGCGAGATCAGGCACGTCGAACGCATCGCGCAGCGACCGCGTGACGGCGGAGTTCTCGCTGGTCGTGATGGCGGCTTCGATGTTGATGTCGCGGCGATAGGCGAAGTGGATCGGGATCGGCTCGGTGGATTCGCCGATCTCGACCGGCACGCCGTGGTTCTGAATCAGCAATCCGATCTGCTCGGTGAGATAGCTGCGGAACAGATCCGGCCGCGTCACGCTGGTCTCGTGCACGCCGGGCCCAGCGACGAAGCCGTAAGACAGGCGCGAATCCAGCCGCGCATGCGTCGCGGTGGTGATGCGGACAAAGGGATAATAGGCCCGCATCCGCGTCGTGACGGTCTCGCCATTGACATAGGCCTCGAACCGCTCGCGCAGGAACTTGGTGTTGCGCTCGTAGATCTCTTCGAGACGGGCGACGGCGAGGGACGCATCGGAGAAGGATTCAGTGGCGATGGAGGGGGGAGATTGCATGATTCGACCGCCGCTTTGCTTGAAACAAGCGCACTATAGCAGGATCGCAGCCAAGTCGTCATTGCGAGCGTAGCGAAGCAATCCAGAAATCTCACCGCGGAGACAATCTGGATTGCTTCGCTACGCTCGCAATGACGAGGAAAGATGACGCGCTTTCGCGCGTCACTTCTCCCGGAAGGCGCGCATCAGCTGGTCGTGCAGCGGCTTCATCAGATAGGACAGCATGGTGCGGTCGCCGGTCTGGACGAAGGCCTCCACCGGCATGCCGGGAATCATCTTGACGTCCCCGAGGCGGGCGATCTCCTCGGGCGGCATCGAGACGCGGATGGTGTAGTAGCCCTGGCCGGTGCGCTGGTCGGTGGTGACGTCGGGCGAGACGCGGCTGACGACGCCATTGAGCTCCGGCGTGGTGCGCTGGTTGAACGCGGAGAGGCGCAGCAGCGTCTTCTGGCCGATCTGGAGCTTGTCGATATCGACCGGATTGACCTTGGCCTCGACCTGAAGATCGTCAGCCTGCGGAACGATCAGCATCAAGGTATCGCCGGCCGTGACGACGCCGCCGACGGTGTGCACGGTCGATTGCAGCACCATGCCGTCCTGCGGCGCGCGGATGTCGATGCGGCGGAGCTGGTCTTCGGCAGCGACCTTGCGCTCGATCAGCTCGCCGATCTTGTCGTTGGTCTCGCGCAGGTCCTTGGAGACCTCGCTGACCACGTCCTTGTCGATCTGGATGATCTGGAGCTCGGTCTCGGTGATCTTGCCCTTGGCCTGGGCGCGCGAGGCGATGTACTGCGCGCGCTCGCCGTTGAGACGTGCCGAGTCGCGTTCGAGCTGGGTCAGGCGCGAGATCTGCACCAGGCGCTTTTCGTAGAGCTCGCGCACGCCGGTGAGCTCGTTCTGCACCAGCGCGATCTCCTGGTCCTTGGCCTTCTCCTGGGCGCTGAGACCGGAGATCTCCTCGTTGAGCTGCGTGATGCGCTCGCGCAGCTGCGCCTTCTGCCCGGTGCGGCCGTTGACGCGGACGTCGAACAGCTTGGTTTCGGCTGAGAGCAGCACCTTGAGCTCGGGATCGCCGGCGCGCTCGATCAGCGTTTGCGGGAACTCGATGCTGTCGAGACCGCGTTGCTCGGCCTGGAGTCGCGCCGCGCGCGCCTGCGCGGCGTCGAGATTCTTGGTGACGATGGCAAGGTTGGCCTTGGTCACGGTGTCGTCGAGCCGCACCACGATGTCGCCGGCCTTGACCCGGTCGCCGTCGCGGGCACGCACCTCGCCGACCACGCCGCCGGTCGGATGCTGCACCTTCTTGACGTTGGATTCGACCACGATCTGCCCCGGCGCGATCAGCGCGCCCGAGATCAAGACGGTCGACGCCCAGCCGCCGAGCCCGACGACCAGGACCACCACGATGGCGAGGCCAAGGACCAAGTGAAACCTGATGGAATCACCTACAGTCTTCTTGGCGGGGGGCTTCGTTCCGCCGATAGCCAACGTGCTCATGACTTGCTGCTCATGACTTGGCCACTCCGCCTTCGCTGACGATCTTGATCGGTGCCGGCGGCGTCGCGCGCGGCTGCAGCACCTGGGCGAGCACCTGCTCCTTGGGGCCGAACGCCTGCATGCGGCCGTCGCGCAGCACCAGGATCTGGTCGACCGCCTCGACGCCGATCGGGCGGTGCGCCACCACGACGACGATGGCACCGCGTTCGCGCGCGGCACGGATGGCGCGGGTCAGCGCCTCGTCGCCTTCGGTGTCGAGGTTGGAGTTGGGCTCGTCGAGCACGACCAGGAACGGCCTGCCGTAGAGCGCGCGCGCCAGCGCCACGCGCTGCGCCTGGCCCGCGGAGAGCGCTGCGCCCTGCTCGCCCACTTGCGTGTTGTAGCCCTCGCGCATCTTGATGATCATCTCGTGCACGCCGGCCTCCTTGGCCGCGGCGATGATCGCGTCGGAGGTCGCCTCGGGATCGAACCGGCTGATGTTCTGCGCGATGGTGCCGCCGAACAATTCGACGTCCTGCGGCAAATAGCCGATGTGGCGGCCGAGCATGTCGGACGACCATTGATCGAGCGCCGCCCCGTCAAGCCGCACCTTGCCGCGCACCGGCTGCCAGACCCCGACCAGCGCTCGGATCAATGACGACTTGCCGGAGCCGCTCGGGCCGATCACGCCGAGGCCGTTGCCGGCGGCGAGCGCGAAGGTGACGTCCTGCACCACGAGCCGCTGATCGCCGGGCGGCACCATGGCGACACCTTCGACCGAGAGCCGGCTGGTGGGCGCCTGCAACTGGGTCGGCATCGCCTGCGCCGGCATCTGCTCCAACAGGCGGGTGAGGCGGTGCCAGCTCTGGCGTGCGGCGACGAAGGATTTCCAATGCGCAATGGCGAGATCGACCGGAGCGAGCGCGCGGGCGGAGAGGATCGAGCCGGCAATGATGATGCCGGCCGTCGCCTCCTGGTGGATGACGAGATAGGCGCCGACCGCGAGCACGGCCGATTGCAGCATCATGCGCAGTACCTTTGCGATCGCGCCGAGACCACCGGCGACGTCGCTCGCACGCTGATTGCCGGCGAGATATTTTTCGTTGGCCTCGCTCCAGCGCTGGTTCATCCGTCCGGCCATGCCCATCGACACCATCACCTCGGCGTTGCGGCGGCTGGCCTGGGCGAGATCGTTGCGCTGGGCGGCGAGCCCCATCGCCTCGCGTGCCGGCTGGCGGGACATGAACTCGGTGACCAGCGTCAGGCCGACCAGGATGATGGCGCCGACCAGCGCGGTGACGCCGATCAGGACGTGGAAGGCGAAGCAGATGGCGAGATAAAGCGGCAGCCAGGGCAGATCGAAGAATGCGCTCGGGCCCATGCCGCCGAGGAAGGAACGGACATTGTCGAGGTCGCGCAGCGGCTGGAGGCCCTCGTTGCGGCTGCCGACCAGAAGCGGCAGGCGCACGATGGTGTCGAACACGCGCTTGTTGAGGGCCTCGTCGAGCGACGTACCGATCCGCCCCAGAATGCGGTTGCGAATCATGTCGAGCACGCCCTGCGCCATGTAGAGGAAGCTGGCGAGGATGATGAGGCCGACCAGGGTCGGGATGCTGCGGCTCGGCAGCACCCGGTCGTAGACCTCCAGCATGAAGATCGACCCGGTCAGATAGAGCAGGTTGATCATGCAGCTCATCAGGCCGACGCCGATGAATGCCGTGCGACAAGCGCGCAAGGCGTCACCGAGCTCTGAACGGCGGACGCCAGGGATGGCTGCCATCAGTCTGATCTCTTTCGACTAAGGGGGCAAAGCCCCTGATTTCACGGGCAATTCAGGGTACTCGCCCCGGATTAACATCATGTTTGCCCGGCGTCCAACGCAGCCGAGCTCATCCAGAGCCCTGATGAGGCCACATCTACCCCTGATGACCTCCCGCGCAAGCCCGGAATTTCACAGGCTTGCGGCTTTTTCTTGCAGGCTTTCAGCCTCTTCCGGGAAAACGGAGAGGCTGGAAGTTCCCCCTGCCGAATGCGGGCTAAAGCGCGATGCGATTAGGATGAATCGTCATCGCGCTTTAGGTTGTTGTTTAAGCATGATCTTTTCGGAAAACCGCTGCGCACTTTTCCGGATCATGCTTAGAACCTGCCCCCGCCACGCACCAGGCGCACGACAACCAGCAGAATGACGGCGCCGATGGCGGAGTAGACGATTTCGGAGACGAGCCCTGTGCCGAGACGAATGCCGAGCTTCGGAAACAGGAAGCTCGCCACCAGCGCGCCGGCGATGCCGACCACGATGTCGCCGATGATTCCGAACCCGGTCCCGCGCACCACCTTGCCGGCGAGCCAGCCGGCGACCAGGCCGACGAACAGGATGACGAGCAGGCCTTCGTTGGAAATGTGCATCAGTGCGGTCCCCTCTCCGTGAGAGGAGCCATGGAACGCGAACCGGGATGAATAAGGTGTGAATACTGGCGGCGAGGCTCGAGCAGCCTAGCCCAACTCATCCGGGACTATGACACCACGGTGACCGGCTGCGCCAGCACGCATCTCGCCGCCCTGCCCGGGCCGACCTCGACATTCGCGGGCAATTGCTCCAGGCAGCGCGGCTCTGCGAGCTTGCAGCGGGGAGCGAAGGAGCAATTGTGCGGCTTCTCCGCCAGCGAGGGCGGGGTGCCAGGAATGGTCTCCAGGCGGGCGCCGCGCTTGGCGCCATGGATGGTCGAGGCGAGCAGGCCCTTGGCGTAGGGATGCACCGGGGAGCGGACGATATCGCGAAGCGTGCCCTGCTCCACGATCTGGCCGGCATACATCACCGCGACGCGGTCGCAGATCTCGATGGCGACGCCGATGTCATGGGTAACGAAGATGACGGACATGCCGAATTCGCGCTGCAGCTCGCGCAGCAGCAACAGGATCTGGATCTGCACGGTGGCATCGAGCGCCGTGGTCGGCTCGTCCGCCAGCAGGATCTTGGGACGGCAGGCGAGCGCGAGCGCGATCATCGCGCGCTGACGCATGCCGCCCGACATCTCGTGCGGATAGGCATCCAGCCTTCGCTTCGCCGAGGGGATGCGCACGACCTCGAGCATTTCGAGCGCCCGCGCCCTGCCCTCCGCGAAACTCTTGCCTTCGTGGCGCACGACGCTTTCGGCGATCTGCGCGCCGATGGTGTAGACCGGATCGAGCGCGAGCGCCGGCTCCTGGAAGATCATCGACACGGTCTGGCCGCGAAACGACGACAGCTCCTCGTCGTTCATGGCGAGCACGTCGCGGCCCAGCACGTTGACCGTGCCAGTGATCTGCGTACGCTTCTTCGGCAGCAGCCGCATCAGCGCACGCAGTGTCACGCTCTTGCCGGAACCGGACTCGCCGAGCAGGCCCAGCACCTCGCTGTTGCCGAGCGAGAGGCTGAGATCGTTCACGGCATAGACCGTGCGCTCGCCGGTGAAGCGGATGTTGAGGCCCGATATCTCGACCAGCTTTGTCATGACGGCAGTTTCGGCAATCGATCGTGATAGTCGGTGGCGCGCTGGAAGGCCGCGCCGATGGTGAGCAAGGTCGCTTCGTCGAAGGAGCGACCGATCAGTTGCATCCCGACCGGCAGGCCGGTCTTCGTGAAGCCGGAGGGCACGGTGAGCGACGGCAGGCCGAGAAAATTCACCGGGCGGGTGAACAGCGTGAGCCGCTGCAACAGCGCCGGCGCGTTCGGGCCGCCGCCGACGTCGCTCTCCTCGATCGTCGGTGCCGGCACTGGCGAAGCCGGTGCGATCACCGCATCGACGCCTGACGTTGCGGCGTCGTGCGCGGCGAGCGCCGGCCCGCGCCAGCGCATGGCCTCGAGATAGGTGATGGCGGGAACGGCGAGGCCGTTCTGGAGCCGCATCAGGACCTGTGCGCCATAATCCTGCGGACGCTCGATCATCCAGCGCTTGTGGAAGGCGGCGGCTTCCGCGGCGAGCACGAGCTGGCTGGCCGAGGACAATTGCCGCTGGTCCGGCAGCTCGACCTTGACGATGTCGGCGCCCTCTCGCTTGAGCACTGCGATGGTCTCGTCCAGCACGCGCGCAACCTCGCTGTCGAGATCGTCGACATAGAACGAGGTGGGCACGCCGATCTTGAGGCCCTTCAGCGCGCCTTTGGTCGCCCCGACGTAGTCCGACAGCGGCTCGTGGCTGCAGGTCGAATCGGCGGGATCGGGGCCGGCCATCAGCGCCAGCAACAGCGCGCAGTCCTCGGCAGTGCGGGCCAGCGGGCCGACCGTGTCGAGCGATTGCGACAGCGGCATCGCGCCGGCGCGGCTGACGCGGCCCACCGTGGTCTTGAGACCGGTGACGCCGCAGAAATGCGCGGGCATGCGGATCGAGCCGCCGGTATCCGAGCCGAGCGCCGCATAGGTCAGGCGCGCGGCGACCGCGGAGCCCGAGCCGGATGACGACCCGCCGGTGATGTGGGCGACATTCCAGGGATTGCGCACCGGGCCGTAATGGGCGTTGTGCCCGGTCGGCCCATAGGCGAATTCGGCGAGATGCAGCGTGCCGAGACGGACCTGGCCGGCGTCCTTCAACCGCTGCAAGGCCGTGGAGGTCACGGTCGGCACGAAGTCGCGGCGGATCAGCGAGCCACAGGTCGCGACGTGACCCGCGTCGTAGTACATATCCTTGTGCGCGAGCGGCACGCCGTGCAGCGGACCACGGACGTTGCCCTTGGCAAGCTCGGCATCGGCTGCATCGGCCGCCTTCAACGCAGCCTCCGCCTCGATCGACATGAAGGCATTGAGGTGCGGCTGCCACTGCGCGATGCGATGCAACAGCGCGCGCGTCACCTCATGCGAGGACAGCTGCTTCATCGCGATCGCACGCGCGACCTCGGTGAGCGTCATCAATGCGGGTTCGGTGCTCATTTCGACACCTTCTGCGTCTGTGCGAGCACATAGCCGGCGGGCTCGAGGTCGAACGGCAGCGTGCCGGCAATGGCCGCGAAGCCCTCGAAGGCAGGTCCGATGGCATTGGAAATGCGGGTTGCGATCTCGTCGTCCACGGCAACGCCTGCAACCAGCGCGATCGGCTTGATGTCTTTCGGTGTCGGTCTGGTCATGCGGTCTTCTCCCTGGGCGCGCGGCTGTGGCCTGAACCCGGTATCGCCATGTAGCACGCGGCCTCGTGGCCCATTCTATCGAGCGCGGTGAGCTTTGGTGTCGCGTTTGCGCAGAGCGGCTCCGCAAACGGACATCGGGTGTGGAAGCGGCAGCCCGAGGGCGGATCGATCGGATTGGGCGGATCGCCTGATATTGGCGGCGTCTCGGTGCGCTTGTCCGGATCCGATGACGGCATCGCCGCAAGAAGGGCACGCGTGTAGGGGTGGGCAGGCGCGTCCCAGACCTGGTCGACCGGACCGAGCTCGACGACCTCGCCGAGATACATCACCAGCACGCGATCGGAGATGTAACGGACGACGTTGAGGTCGTGGCTGATGAACAGATAGGTCAGGCCGAACTCGCGCTTGAGATCGGCCAGAAGATTGAGCACCTGCGCCTCGACGGATTTGTCGAGCGCCGAGACGGCTTCGTCCAGGATCACCAGCCGCGGCGACAGCGCCAGCGCCCGCGCGATATTGACGCGCTGGCGCTGGCCGCCGGAGATCTCGTGCGGATAACGGTTGGCGAATGTTTCCGGACGCAAGCCGACCTTGCCGAGCAGCTCGCGCGCGAGTGCGCGTGCCGTGGCGTCGGCCATGCCGTGCACCTTGGGGCCGAAGGCGATCGATTCCTCGATGGTGAGGCGCGGATTGAGCGAGGCGTAGGAGTCCTGGAACACCATCTGCATGCCGCGGCGCAATTCGCGCAAGCTCAGCGATTGGCCCACGGTCATGCCGTCATAGATGATGTCGCCGTCGTCGCGCGGCATCAGATGCATCAGCAGCCGCGCAGTGGTGGACTTGCCGCAGCCGGACTCGCCGACGATGCCGACCGTCTCGCCCTTGGCGACGGTGAACGAGACGTTGTCGACGGCGCGCACGGTGCGCTTGGCGGCGAACAGTCCACCGCGCACCGGGAAATGTTTCGTCAGGCCGTTGACCTGAAGCAGCGGCTGCGCGACGCCGCCGACGTCCTCGACCGGCTCCAGCATTTCAACGGATGTGGTGCTTTCGCTCATAGCCGCGGACTCCCACCTCTCCCCATCGGGGAGAGGTCGCGCCGAAGGCGCGGGTGAGGGGGAGCGGCAAACTCGGTGGAGTGTAGCCCCTCACCCGGATTGCATCTAACGATGCGATCCGACCTCTCCCTATGGGAGAGGTGTGGCACCGGCATCGCCGCAATCAGAATCCCTCTCATGGCTTTAATTCCTGATGTCCATGGCGCTGCGCAGGCCGTCCGAGAGCAGGTTGAAGCAGATCGAGACCGCGAAGATCATCGCGCCCGGCAATGCCGCGACCCAGGGATTGACGTAGATCGCGGTCCGCAGCGTGTTCAGCATCAGGCCCCATTCCGGCTCCGGCGGTTTCGTGCCGAGACCGAGGAAAGAGAGACCGGCCGCCAGGATCATCGAGACCGAGATCAGGCTCGTGGCATAGACGAAGATCGCGCCGAGCACGTTGCCGAGGATGTGCACGCGCATGATGGTGAAGGGCCCGGCACCGGAGGCGCGCGCGGCCTCGACGAAATCCATGTTGCGCACGCCCGTCGTGACGCTCTCGGCGACGCGGGTGATCTGCGGCACGAACACCACCGTCAACGACACGATGGAATTGAGGATGCCGGCCCCGAGCGCGCCGGAGATCGCGATCGCCAGCAGCACGGACGGAAAGGCATAGAACACGTCGACCGTGCGCATGATCGCGGTGTTGAGCTTGCCGCCGACATAGCCGGCAATGATGCCGAGCGAGGTGCCGATGCAGAAGGCGAGAATCACGGGCAGGATGCCGATGACCAGCGACAGCCGGCCCCCGTAGATCAGCCGCGCCAGCATATCGCGGCCGAGCTCGTCGGTGCCGAGCGGATAGCCGGCCGTGCCGATGTGGCGCAGGCGGCGGATCATTGAGCCCTTGTAGGGATCTTCGAGACCCAGCCATGGCGCAAGGACCGCGGAGAGGAAGATCAGCAGCAACACCAGCGCGCAGGCCATGCTGACCTTGTCGCGCATGATGCGGCGGCCGACCGTCGCCCAATAGCCGCGCGCCTTGGTCGCGGGCGCGGCCTGCAGCGCGGCGTCGGCGGTGGCGGACAACGGAAGCTCGCTCATCGGCTAGCTCCCGGTGCGCATTGGTGGGTCCGGCGCGCGCCAAGGCGGCAGTGCACCTCTCCCGCTTGCGGGAGAGGTCGGCGCTCCGGGCGATGCGAAGCATCGTCCCGCGCGCCGGGTGAGGGTTCTCTCCTCTTGGGGGTTCTCGATTGAGGAGACACCCTCTCCCCCACCCTCCCCCGCTCGCGCAGGGCTATCGCATATGAGACGTGGCTATGGGTACCGACTGTTTCCACAGCGTCATGGCCGGGCTTGTCCCGGCCA